>NZ_SUKC01000013.1:0-83860 GCF_005047635.1 Arthrobacter sp. CAU 1506
GTTGATCCACGAGTGCGATGTCGTGGTGTCCCTCTGCCCAGTCGATGCCGCAGAACACTTCCGTCATGTGGCTGTTCCTTCCCCTGTCGTCGGTAGCTGCAGAGGACCGTTGCGACTTGGGACCGTTGCGACCTAATGGAAGAGCTCGACGTCTCGACATCTGATTGGCATTCTCATCCCTGTCGGAAGCTGCCGGGGCCGGGTCTTAGCGTGAGAACTCTGAGTTCGCGTTCCTGGTCGAGACGTTGGCCGGCAGCAAGCCCCCGGAAGTCAACCTACGTTCCGTGGCGTGAGGGAGCCAGAGGAACCATCTTTTTCGACGGCTCCAGGCCACGGTAACGGGAAGTCCTCATCTGGCTCCCTCACAACCCATTAGGTAACGGGGGCAGGGGGATGTTCGGGTGGACTCCTTGGCGAAGGCTGGGAAGTGCTGACGATTGTGTAAGTAATCTTGGAACTGATGCATGTGATGTCTCGTGCGACTCATTTCGGTATAACGTAAAGATTGGTAACTTCACACCAACTCGCCTGGTGCGACGTATTGTCGCTATAAATATATGATTGGTGTGAGCTGGGTTTCCAGGCACGACACTTGACTTGGGGAGCAATAAATGAGTTGGTTCAAGCGCTTTATGGCGGGAAATGTCACCGCAACAACCGCCCCATCACAGGCATCCGCTCCATCAATGGTCCGGCAAGGAAATCATCCCAGCCCCTCTCCGAATATGGAGGACGTGGAAGGGCTTTTTCTCGCCGGCATACTGGCTGAGAGGCAGGGCGACCTCGACACGGCGGTTCGTTATTATACGAAGGCTGCACAAGCAGGGAACTCCCAGTCCATGGTGTCACTCGCGTTATGCCTCAAAGAGCGTGGACAAACTAAAGAGATGATCCGTTGGTATGAGGTTGCTGCAGGTAAAGGTAACTCCAATGCGATGTTCAATCTGGCGAATCACTTCAAAGACACGGGCGACACTAAAATGTCGATTCATTGGTACAAAGAGGCTGCTGCCGCCGGCGACAAAGACGCCCCCACGCTCGTGGCCGCAGCCTACGTCCGAACAGGTTCTATTGACGAAGCCATTCATTGGTATGAGGTGGCCAACAGCAGCGGGAACCCGCATGCAGCAGAAGCCTTGCAGTCCCTCCGCGGAGCGAAGGCAGGTGATCCATTGAGGATGGACGAGACTGCAGCTCTTTTCCATATGGCTGGAAACCGGGAACAGGCTATTCGCTGGTTTCAGCGAGCAGCGAACCTTGGAAATGTCGAGGCGATGCACGATCTGGCTGTCGTATATGAAGAGAGCGGAGAGTTGGAGTCGGCCCTCGATTGGTATACACGGGCGACAAGGGCTGGATACAACGACTCGCTCAATGCAATCCTTCGCATCAAGGGAACCCCAAGGCGACTCTTGGAATGGCTTGAAGAAGAAATAGAATGGCGCAATCCCGTAGCTCGCCGATTCCTTCGTGATCTCAACCGGGATTCCCAGGCAGCAGGGGAGTGAGCGGCACATGGAGCACATCGGCGAGCGCGACAGCCTCATAGAGTGCTGAGGGCCGAGGGAAGGTTGGTGCAGCGCCTTCTGTGATAGGCGGTCAGTGGGCCGGGAGCGGATCTCCGAATGGCTCTACGATTGCGCTCCACTCGCAGTTAGCATAGATGTCCGCAAAGAAGACCGTGCCCAAGTATGGGGACATAGTCCAGTGAGTGATCCGGTCGAACTGCTTCTGGGTGACGATGAACTCATCGGTGAAGGTGCGGAATCCCCCGGACTCTACCTCGATTTCGTCGGGGCGAATCTCGCCCGGCGCGGTGGTGTAGTCTACCCACGCCCCACCGTAACTGCCATGACTGACCGTTCTGCCATCGCTGTCGATGCCAATTACGGAAATCCGGGGCTCAAGCGGCATATAGACCGAGCCCGTGGCCCCGTTCCCGAAGGACCCGCGAATGGTCACATGATGGTGGCCCGGCTCGTCCGCCGGGGTAATGGTGACGCGCTCCAGCGTCGCTAGGACCGGTCCCGAAGGGCAGAAAACTTCCTCCTCCTGCTGCTGTGGCGTCGGCTCCGGATAGTAGTACCCGAGGTCCGGCATCGGCGACGGCTCGTACTGCGGCCATTCCGGCTGGCGTTCAGGCCGTTCGGGCGCTGCCGGCGGGGGAGCGGCGATCAGCTCCGGTGCGTGCGAGGCGGTTTCATTAGGGGTGGGAGTGCTGATAGTGATCGTGGCCGTCGCGGTGGACCTGGAGGTCGGTTTGGCCGGCGCCGTGGGTTTTTGAGTAGATGCGAGGGCTGTCATGTTGCCAGGCTCCGTCGCCCAAATCGCGAACGCGGCCAGTGAACCCATGATCATCGCAGCCAGGGCGATTAGCCCGATCTTCCCCCAACGTGTATTCATGAGCACAGCCTAGATGACGGGCACCGTGCCTTTGTGAAATTGCAGCGGGCCTGTGGCGACCCGACCGTTCACGTCCTCCGCCCAGTTGGTGGTACTGGCACACCGTTCCCGGAACCGTGGCCACCGGTTTAGCGCGGCTAGGATCGTCGGTCGGAACCAGACGCCTGGTGATTCTCTGCCTCTGCCACGCGCGCGGGAACGGAGAAGCTGGCGGCCTAGCGTGTGAGCAACAAGCCCCCAATCCAGTCACGAGCCACCGTCCGCATTCCGCCAACCTGCCTGTCCGCAGAGGCAGCGCCACGCAGGCTGGCCGGTGCGGTGATCAGCGCCCTAAGTAGCCACCCGATGATGTCGAGGGCGCGGAGGTTTGTGATCGGCGGTTTAGTGCCCCACGCCGCAATATCCGACCAAGCATCCTCGTACTGGACGAGGTCGGCCTTCACGTCCGGCAGCCACAGGAGCGCGTATTCGCGGTAGCTGCGCTTTGACGCTTTTGGCACGCGCGGCGTGGCGGCTCTGTTGCTGTAGCAGTTCCAGATGTGCGGATCATACAAGGGGATCAGATTCGGAATTTTGCGGTGGAGGTCTTTGGCACAAGTAGTCAGGCGGATGCCATTGGGCCTGTCTTCGTCCAGGAACCCGAAAAGGTTCGCAATGGCTTCGATGGTGGCGTTATTTCGCAACTCCGAGAAATCGTTTTCGCACAGGCCTTAGAGATTTTGCTCAAGTCCGCGTTTGTTCGGGCCCACGGCGCATGTCCTCGATCAGGTCCCGAGACCAATTGGCTGTCCAGCCAAACGGGTTCGGTCCGTTCTCGCGGACGAATTACATGAATGATAGGTAGCAGGACGGCGATGCGGAACGGCAGGTAGCCAGCAAACGTGTGCCGCCTTCTGAGGTTTTCGCCACTCGCTACTCAAAGGGGCGGGGATCCAGCGGGACAATCAGGACGGGCCGGTGCTGATGGTGGGCCAGATGAACGGCCACGGACCCGACAAGGACTTCCTCGAGGGCGTGCACAATTCCCGGCTCGCGTGTTCCGACCACGATCATTGAGGCGCCGATTGCCTCTGCGGCATCAGACAAGGCGTGCGCGGGGTCTCCGGCCAACGTTTGGAATGACCATGCCACGCTGCAGTCTGTCAGAGCCTCGGACACACTGGCCCGGATCTCTTCGGCGGTTCGTTCAACGTAGCTGAAGTCACCGTCGGGATCGATCGGCAGCAGAACCTGGGACCCGTCCGGCAGGGTCTCTTGATAGATGGAGACGTCTACGTGTACGCAAGCCAAATTGACTCCAAGGTCGGCGGCCAGGACCGCTGCCCGCTGCACGACGGCCGCCCGTTGCCCCGGTATGACCCCGACCAAGACGGGGCCTGTGACCGGCCGCGGGGAATCTGAACTATCGTCAACAGCCATTCCTGCCTCCGGCTTACGCACAGTTAGGGTAGTCCTGCCGCCCGACAGCGCCCCTGAGTGCTGCTCGGGGGACCGCCGGAACGTGGCTTTGCATTGACGTCAGCCGCCGGCGGCCGAACCAGTTCCCCACAGCGGGTAGCTCGCCAGCACCATCGCGATGAGCGCCAGGGAGGCGGCGACGAGTACAACTTCTGCACCGGACACCGCACGCCGAGAAAGTACCCGCCGGGCGAGCAGAACGGCATACCCTCCGCCCACGATCGCGGACCAAGCGAGAAGTACCCAGCCCATCAGCCAGCTGACCACGAACAGGTCTTCCGCGGCCTGACTGTGGAATCCTACGGCGTCGCCTACGCCGAAACAGACCGCGGCGCCGGCAGCCAGCGCGAGTGCGAACACCGGCACTGGCGCCGTCGGGTGCGCCTGACGTTGCTCCATGCGGAAAATCTATTCTCCAAGGGGAGGGAAGGCAACAAGACCTTCACGCACTCCGAGGCAACCCCAAGGCCAATCAGCCTGCCGGAGCACGGCTACTCGACGATCGCCATCTCGTGCGGAGTCTGGTTGAGCCGGCGTCCGCCATCCTCAGTGACCGTGACGATGTCCTCGATGCGGACCCCGAACCGTCCGGGGAGGTAGATGCCCGGCTCAATCGAGAAGCACATGCCGGGCTGGATGAGACGGGTTTCGCCCTCCACCATGTAGGGCGGTTCGTGGGTGGTGAGCCCGATGCCGTGGCCGGTGCGGTGGATGAAGTAGTCGCCGTAACCGGCCTCGGTAATCACGGCGCGTGCCACACGGTCGATTTCCTGGCACTCGATACCGGGCTGGACCGCATCAAAGCCTGCCTGTTGTGCCTGGCGGACAACATCATGCACTTCGCGTTCCTCCTCGGAGGGCTCGCCGACATGTACGGTCCGTGTGGTGTCAGAACCATAGCCGTGCTTGAGGCCGCCGAAGTCGAGCACCACCATGTCGCCGTTCTCAATGATCCGGTCGCCGATTTCGTGGTGGGGATTTGCTCCGTTCGGTCCCGAGCCCACCACTGTGAAGTCGACCTGCGAATGGCCGAACTGCCGCAGCAGTGCGGCCAGGTCCGCAGCCACATCGGTCTCGCTGCGGCCGGCGAATCTGACTTTGAGGATCTCCCCGTACGTCTGGTCCGCGGCCGCGCCGGCGGCGGCCAGCCGCTCAACCTCGTCGGAGTCCTTGATAGCACGCAACATGGGGAGCGCTGTCGTCATGGCGACGTACGACGAAGTCGCCAGCTGGTCCTGCAAGCCGAGCAGGTGCATGGCCCAGGCCGAGTCCGAGACCGCGTAGCGCCCGGTAGCGTCCAAGAGCTTCGCCGTCGCCTCGTAGGGATCGCTTCCGTCAGTCCAGTCGACCAGTTGGAAGGTGGAGGCGCCTGGTGCGTTCTCCGCATCGGGCCGTTCCAGTTTCGGGACGATCATGGCAGGCTCGCCGTCCGAGGGGATGACCAACATGGTGATGCGCTCGGTGATCGCGACGGGAGCGTAGCCGGTCAGGTAGAGCAGATCTGGGCCCGGCGTCAGCAGGAGGCCCGCGAGCCCGGCGTCGAGTGCGGCCCGGGCGGCTCGCTGCTGCCGCAGGGCGAAGTCATCGGCGGTGAACGGGGCTGGTTCAGTAGTGCGGCTCTGCTCCGGCACGGCTGCCTCCATCAACGAATCGGCGAGGACAGGTTCATTAAGCGCCGCCGGGAGTCGGCCTGGCAAGGGACGGCACATAAGACCACCCGTGGCGGGAGGGGGTGGAGGTCTAACTCCCACGAAACGAGGAAGTCCCTCCGGCCTGAACCGAAGGGACTTCCTGACGTCATGTCAGCGGAGGCAAGCCTTGGCGTGAGCTTAGACCCGCCAGCGCAGGCGGCTGTCGGTGGACGAAGCCTTGCAGATGTAGGTCTTGCCTTTGGCGCTGATGCCCTTGTGCCCCTTGAGCGCTGCTTTGCAGAAGGCTCCGGGGGTTACGCCCTTGACGGTCTTGACCGCAGTGGTGCTCTTGGCCGGACTCTTGGGCGTCGAGACCTTGCCGGCGGGCTTGATAGCGGTGACCTTCACGGCCTTTTGTCCGGGGCACGTGGCGAGGACCCGCTTCATGGCAGCTTTTTCGGCTGAGGTAACGGACAGGGCGTACTTCTTCTTCACCGCGATCTGGGTGGCTACGTAGGTGCACCTGAAGGCCTTGTTTTTGGGCAACCAGGCGCTGGCCTCCCGGTCGCCTTTTGCCCGGTTGGCGGAGGCGTCCACGGCACGCAGGTTCAGCGGGTCGTTGGCAAACGCGGTGCGCTGGGCGGTGGAAAGCTTCTGGGCACCTGACACCCATGCTTGTCCGAGGGCGACAACGTGGTCGATGTCCACCTTGTTCCCGCCGCGGACGTGCTTGATGGTCTTGCCCGTGTAGGGATCTTTCAGGGTCCCGGAAACGATGACGCAATTTCGTGTGCCGGGCTTGAAACGGTCCTTGGTCAAGTCCCGCTTGAGAATGTCGTTGCGAGCGTCGCAGCCGTTGCGGTCCGGGTCCTTCCAGCCGTTACCGAACTTGGCCCGCGAGTAGCCGGTCTTGGCGGCCTTGCCCTTGACCGGGAGGGTATTCAGTACCGAGGAAGCGCTGACGCTGGGCTTCGGGCTCGCCGCTTCTACCGGAGGTGCGGCGGAGAAGCCCCCGAACAAGAGGGCCCCGGCTGTCGCGATGGCGGCCAGCGGCCGACCCCATCGGCTCATTGACGTTTTCATATTTCCCCCAAGGTGTCGGGGCGGGACCCCGGACTGATTTCAATGTGTGTTTGTCGGGTTGCTCCTCCATGGACTTTCGCCGCTTTAGGAACATTCCGTGATCGGGCCAAGAAACAGAGCAATCATTCCCCGTTGCATTTAGCTATCGGCGGCTGACCCGATCAGGTTAGGTGTGTGCGGATTGTTCGACCGGTCTTTTATTTCCGCCGAAAGGCGTGAAAACCCAGGACGGTGAAAAAGGCCGCAAGGACGATCGCGCCTGTCCACAGCGAGAGACCGGCCAGATCATGGATTGCCATGTGAGGAATCCGGCGCTCCGGGACCACGACGACGCCGATGAAAGCTCCCAGCACGCCGAAATAGCTGCCCTTCATGAAGGAACGGTGCGCCTGGATCCTTCTCGTTCGTGCGGCCCATAGACCGACAGACACAGTGAAGAAGGTAAACACCGCCAAGCCATGCAGCCAGGTGAATCCGCCGTTCAATGTTTGAATGCCGAACGATGTCAGCGACACCACGTACATGGCGAGCACCCACACGCGGCCGATAGCGCGGTGGGCGGCGCCGCCCTTGCTGCGGCGTATCAACTGATAGGCCCCGAACAAGATGGAAAAGGCCGCTGCTATGGCGTGGATAGCGATAAGGAGGGTCCATTGAGGAGGCATAAAAAGAATCCTAAAGGGTGGACGCTGTAACAATGATGAATATTTCGGCATTTTCCTTGTCTTTTATCCCTCAGGACTCTTGACTATTTCCGTGACTCAACAATCAACCCGTGAATGGACCGTGAACGAAGCGCGGACCACGGCCTCCGCTACAGCAGCCCAAGGCGCGGCTTGGCTCATCGCTTTCGGCATCACGCTGTCCATCGCTGCCGTCCTGTCCTTCCTGTTGCCGCTCGAGGTTGCCGTTCTGGTGGCGGTATTCCAGGGCGGCGTCGCTTTGCCGCTTGCTTTCGCCCTCGAACGCGGGCTGGGTACCGCGCCCATGGCCCAGGATCATCCGCTGCGCTCGCTGTCGGTCCAATTGGCCATGGTGCAGATCGTCGCGCTGCCAGCGGTGATCATGATGTACACGCAGAATCCGGCGCTGGTGCCGGCCGTTTTTGCGGCGATCGGCGGCGCGCATTTCCTGCCCTACGTTTGGCTGCACCAGACGAAGATTTACCTCTATCTGGCGCTCGGCGTGTCTTTGGGCAGCTGGGCCATCACGTTGGCCGGGGGCGAGGGAGCCTACCGCTGGGTGATGGTTTGGTGGCCGGTCTGCTACATCGTTGCCGCTGCGCTGCTCTGGCGCCGGCACCGGCAACTTGTACCCCGCAGGCACCGTGGCGGCCGTGTAACGAGCGTGACGTCTGTCAGACGCAGGCACGTTTAATTCCCCGACGGTCGTTGCGCGTCACGGACCATTGTGCAGGCGGGCTTCGGAACCTTGTGTTCCGAGGCCCGCTTCACGCGCGACGACGGCTGCCTGCATGCGGGAGGAGCAGCCGAGCTTGTGGAGGATTCGAGACACATGGGTCTTGGTGGTGGTCTCGGAGATGAAGAGTTCGGCCGATATTTCCTGATTGGACAGTCCTCGGCCCAAGGCAGTCAGCACGTCCCGCTCGCGGTCGGTGAGTATCGCGAGGCGCGCATCGGCTTCCCGATCAGGCCTGGTTCCAACAGCGGACGACGGCGAGGGCGGACCTGCTGCGAAGGCGTCCAGCAGGCGCCGGGTCACTTCCGGTGCCACCACGCCGTCGCCAGCGGCCACACGGCGAACGGCATCGAGCAAGGCAGGCGGCTCGACGGACTTGAGCAGGAACCCGGCAGCGCCTGCACGGACAGCCTCGAAGACGTACTCGTCCAGATCGAAGGTCGTCAGCACCAGCACGGAAGCCAGTTTCTCTCCGGCGATGACGCGTGTGGCCTCGATGCCGTCCATCCCCGGCATCCGCACATCCATCAGCACCAGATCCGGCTTCAGTTGCCGGGCCATCTTGATGGCCTGAGCACCGTCGCCGGCTTCACCGACAACCTCCACTTGTTGGTCCATCTCCAGGATCAGGCGCAGCCCGGCGCGGATGGCGGAATGGTCATCGGCAAGAAGAACGCGCACCGACGGGGTCATGCATCTACCTTCTCATTGACTGAATTCGAGGTTTTTGACGGGATTCGGGCCGTCACCTGCCACCCGCCGTCATCGGTCGAGCCGGCCACCAGGGTGCCGTCCAAGGCACGTGCACGTTCAGCCATGATGTCCAGCCCCACACCCGTACCGAACGGGGCAGCCAAGTGGGCGCCCAAGGCGTGATGGTTGCGGCGGGTGCCGGGTGTGTTCTCCAGTTCCAGTTCGATCCATTCCGGCTCTGTGCGGAAGCGTATGCGTGCCCGGGATCCTGGCGCATGTTTGGCGGCGTTGGCCAGCCCTTCCTGCAGGATCCGGTACAGGGCCTGGTCCACAGCGGTTGGTAGTGGGGCGGGCGCGTTGCCTTCCAGCGTTACCTCCAGTCCGACGGCGCGGGCCTGGTCCAGCAGGTTGTCGGCACCGGCGAGGGAAGGACTCGGCCGCTCGGCGATTGAGTCGGAGCGGAGCACGGTGATCATGGAGCGCATGTCCTCCAGTGCCTCGGTGCTGGCGGTCCGCACTGACTCCAATGCTGCCCGGTCCCGCTCCGCGGCACGCGGGTCGCCGGGCGACACAGCCAGGGCTGCCGCCGAATGAATGGCGATGGCCGAAAGCCGGGAGGCAACAGCATCGTGAAGGTCACCGGCCATCCGGGAGCGCTCGGTCTGGATGGCTTCCTGCCGGTTAAGGTCGGAAATGCGCAGCCGGTCCGCTGCATGTTCCCGCTCCAGCTTCAGTCGTTGTTCGGCGACGGCGGCAATCTCTTCACGCTGGCGAACGTTGGTGGCCCACCAGAGTGGAGTGCCCAATAGTGCCCCGACCTGGAGGGCGCTGCGCACGCCGTCGATCAGGTTGCCGCCGGAGCCGTCCTTGAGCCCCACCAGCAGGACCAGTGCGCCGCTCAGCCCGAAGACCAGGCGGCGGAGCCGCTGGCCTCCGTACTTGGTCGAGTTGTAGAGCAGATCGATCAGCACCAGGACAGCGCACACCGAGCCGCCCAATGCGGCATCCCAGCCGACCGCCGCCAAACCGATCGCCAGGCCCAGAAAAGAGTGGCGTCGCCGGAACAGCGAGTTCAGGCTGCCCAACGCCAGCGGCAGTAGATGAGACCACCAAGGTGTCGCCCCGTCCGGCTGCGGACCGGCTTCGGTGATAGCCAGAACTACGGTACCGACGAGAAACAGCGAGGCAGCATTGATGCGGTCCCAGGCAGCTGGCCGGGCCTGCAACCACGCGCGCGCGGTACCCCCGCCGGTTTTTTCCATGGTCCCAGTCCAACACATCCCCGCTGCGACCGGCATCAGTCGAAGGATGTACGCGCTGGCTGGGAGATCGGCCAAAGGCCGGACGCGCCCGTGGCTATGCCGGCGGCAGGCTGGAATCATGACTACAGAACTGTTCGATCTGTCCTGGCTTGGCGGGGCGCTACCGGGGCCTGCTCTCTACGGTGCGCTGGCCCTGCTGGCGCTGGTTGACGCCACCAGCTTTGGGACCTTGCTGATTCCCATCTGGCTGATGCTTGCACCCAGCAGGCCCAGGGGCACGCGGATTCTGGTGTATCTGGGCACTATTGCCGGCTTCTACTTTGTGGTGGGGCTGCTGCTGGCGGCTGGCGCCACTTCTTTCATGCAGCCGCTGGGGGATTTCCTCGAGACGCCGGCAGCGCACTGGCTCAAGCTGCTGGTCGGAGCGGCCATGCTGGCGGTGGCCCTGACCATGAACACCCGCAAGGAGCCTGGCTCCGGGGCGCTGTACCGCTGGCGGGAGCGGGTGCTGGCAGCACAATCCTCCGGCTTGCGCACTGGACCTGAGACGAGGGCAGCGTCCGTCACCGGATCCGAAGCTGAGGTGGGCCGCGTGGCGGACGGGAGCACCGCCGTCGTCCGCCGGCGCGGGCCGATGGCCGCGCTGATGATGCTGGCACTCGCCGCCGCGGTCATCGAGGTTGCCTCCATGGTGCCCTATCTCGCCGGCATCGGCCTGATCACGACGTCGGGACCTGGTTGGCCACTGAACGCGGCGGTTTTGGCTGGTTACTGCCTGGTGATGGTGGTGCCCGCGTTGGTGCTGCTGGCTGGCCGGCTGGTGGCGGCACCGCTGGTGGATCCGCTACTGAAGCGGCTGAATGACTGGTTGGGCCGGACCGCTGCAGAGACCACTGCCTGGATTGTTGGCATCGTCGGTTTCCTGCTGGCACGCGACGGCATCACCCGGCTGGGGCTGTTCGGCTCGTTCCTCAGTTAGCCCGGCCGGATGCCCAGGGAGAATGCGCCGACGGGTCCGGCCACCGAATCGATACGCCCCTCGACAGTCTGCTGGTCGACGTCGACAATGGACGAACCCGGCCTGTCGAGCGGCGGGCACCCCTCAACGGGAGGAGCACGTGGTGACCGAGACCAATGTTGAGGCAGAGAACGCGGCCGTCGCTGCGATGGTGCGCCACCACACCGAGTTGGTGGCGCGTGTGCAGGCGACGACGGCGGAGCTCACCCGAGCTGTCGACATCGGCGACGACGATACGGCGTACAACGCGCAGGGCATCCTGCTGGAGTGGGGCGAGCGGGAAATGCTGCCGCACGCTGAGGCGGAAGAGACCCAGCTGTACCGTCCGGCCGGGGCGAGGGAGGAAGCGCGGCTGCTGGTAGAGGTGTTGCTCGCCGATCACCAGGACCTGGCCACGCTGTTGGACGAGCTTCGCGGCGCCGCAGGCATCGAGGCTGCCGCCGTCGCGTCAACGTTGTCGCGCCTGTTCGCCCTGCATATCGAGAAGGAGAACCGCGTGCTGCTGCCTTTTATCGCCCGGACTCCGGATTTGTCTTTATCCGCTGCGGTGGAAGGGCTGGTGGAACTCGTCGGCGACACCCCTGTGCACGCGCCGGATGAGGGCCGGCACGCCCACGGCTGACCGAGGTGCGCGGCGGCCCATCCGGGCGCCAGTCAACTGCCGATGGTCAGAGTCTCCCAGCCGCCGACGCCAATGACTGCACGCTTGCCGAGCTTGTTGACCAGAATCGGGTAGTGGTACAGGTTGCCGCGCGTATCCCGGGCCAGCAGTCCCGGTTTTCCGTTGCCCAGGTGGTTGTGGATCATCGACAGGTGGTTCATGGCGTTCCAGCCTGAGGGCGCGATGATCTTCCGGGACTCGGAGACGAACTTGCCGGCGCCGTTGGACCGGTACAGCTTGAGTTGCCCCTTGGTGGTTTTGGCGACCACGTCCATCTTCGCGTCGCCGTCGATGTCTGCGCTGAAAATCGACAAGGACTTCCAGCCAGTCCCCAGGCTGGTGCGGCTGCCGTGCTTGAGTCCGGCCGGGTTCGCGTAGTGGTAGAGCCTGCCGGTCACCGTGTTGCGTGCCAGCAGCGTCGGATAAGTGTCCGCCTGTTTCCACTGCGTGACCGTGACATCGTAGTTGCCCCAGCCGGAGGAGCCGACGGTGGCCGCTTTCTCCAGGCCGCCGGCGGGTTTGCCGTAGTGCACGGTCAGTTTGCCGGACTTCCAGCGGGCCAGCACGTCCAGCACGCCGTCGGCGTTCCAATCCGCTAGCTCCACCTGGACCGCTCCCTTAAAGCCGGTGGCGACGGTGCGGCGCTTGTACAGGTCATAGCCCTTGGCGGAGTCGTAAACGTAGAGTTGGCCCTTTGCATCGACGGCCGCGATGTCCCCGTGCTGGAAGCTGGCACGCACCATGCCCGGGTGCGGCGGCAGTTTGGCCCTGGTGGATGCGTAGCCGGCGATATTGGCCACCGCGACCGTCATTCCATACCAGTCTTTGTGCGTGGTCTTCGTGTAACCGATACCGATGTCCGTCGCGTTGGGGCTGAGTAGGCCGGCGCGGTGGGCGGGGGAGTCCATCCACCAGTCCACAACGTGCCGGGCGGAGTGGTTGATGGCGATGTTCTCGGTGTACCAATCGAACCCGCTGGGGATTTCCTTGCTGCCGTAACCGGACCGGTGGATCTTTTCCAGATCCAGCTTGTTCTTGTTGATCCGGGTATTCAGTTCTTCGGACCACTGCTGGGCGACATTGCCCGCATTCTGGTTCCAGACCACGGGCGACAACCCGTTCTGCGCGCGGTACAGGTTGGTCAACCGGAGCACTTCGGCAACAAACGGATCCTTGGCGGTGGGGGTTGCCGCCGAGGCTGGCGAAAGCCCGGCAAAGGCCAGCGCAAACAACAGGGCTATCGCGATAAATGGTTTCACAAAAGTGCGCACACCTCAGGGTAAACCGTTCACCTTTCGGTCCGGCACCCCTTAGCCGGCTTGGGGAGGCGGAATGGTGAAAGTTAGGTGTGGGGCAGGGAGCCGGGAAGGTGCAAGTTAGGCCTGAAGCGCTAAGGAGGGAAGGGGACAGTCAGGCCTGAGGCAGCGAGGCGGGAAGCGGACACTAAGGCCTGAGGCAGCGACAAGGCCTGAGGCAGCGACGCGGAAACGAGCTGCCGAGGCGCGGAGGCGCGCTGCCGGGGCTCAGGCCCGGCGGCCGCCGAAGTCGTCGGCGATCCTTTCGGCGGCTTCCTGCAGGCGGGGCAGGACCGATTGCGTGATCGTGTCCTCCGGGCCGCGGTGCGTCTGCAGCGAGACATTGAGGGCGGCTATCAGGTCGGTGCCGCGCCGGACCGGAACGGCGAGCCCGCGCAGTCCGTCGTCCAGTTCCCGCGAGACCAAGGACCAGCCGCGTTCTGCGGTGCGCTCGATCTCGGCGCGCAGTGCGTCGATGCTGCTGACCGTGTGTTCGGTGAACTGGGTGATTTCGATGCGGTCGAAGAAGGCTTCGCGGCTCGCTTTCGGGAGTCCCGCCACCAGCACGCGGCCCATGGACGTGGCCCACGCCGGAAAGCGGGTGCCGACGTTGACCGAGACGCGGAGCATCCGCGGTGCCAGCACGCGCGAAATATAGACCACATCGGTGCCGTCCAAGATGCACAAAGACGTGGTCTCGTCGAGGTCCACCGCCAGTTGCTTCAGATGCGGTTCCGCAATCTGGGGAAGCGTCAGACTGGACAGGAAGGAGGCCCCAATGTCCAGGGCGCGTGGTGTCAGCTCGAACGTGCTGCCGTCTGACCGTAGGTAGCCCAGATCGGTGAGCGTGAGCAGGAACCGCCGGGCTGCGGCGCGGCTCAAGTCCGCCTTGGCTGCGGCGCGCGTAATGGTCAGGCGCGGTTCGTCGGAGCTGAATGCCAGCAGCACGCCCAGGGTCTTTTCGGCGGACTTGACCCAGTAGGCCGGCGCCGCGTCTTCCTGCAACTCCACGACCGTTCCTTTCCCTTCAACTGCGTAGACGGCATTGTCCACGGCGGGCGGGCAATGCGGGTGATGTTAGCCGTTCTTGCTCAGACGATACTGGGCGGAGAGGCGAACCGGAGCATTCGGTGCACCGTAGCCGTCATATCCGTGGCGGCGTTCGACGACCTCGAAGAAGACGCTGCCGACGGTTGCCGTGTAGAAATGGACGAACTCGCCTGCTTCATCCCGGTCGTAAAGCAGGTTCAGTTCCTGCAGCGCGGCCAAGTACTCCGGTTCCAAGCGGAAGCGCGCCTGCAGGTCGGCGTAGTAGTTCGCCGGAATCTTCAGGAACTCCAGCCCGCCGGCCACGGCATTACGGGCCAGCGTCATCACGTCCGAGCAGGCGAAGGCGATGTGCTGCGGGTAGGCGGACGCCGCCGAGGGGCCCGGCCGCTCCATCACCAGCGGCGCGATGTTCAGGGCCAGGCGGACCTGGCCGTCGCCGGTGCGCATGACCTGGCTGCGCACCAGGCCGACGGGGCTGGGCACCTCGGTAGAGGGGCGCGGAGCTAGCGAGAGGGTGCTCTCGTAGAACAGCACGCTCTCGTCGAAGTGCTGCCATGGCTGCGCCAGGTTGACGTGGTCGATGCGCGTGATCAGCTCCTCGCCCGGACCTGCGGCGTCGTCGCTGACGAATTCCTCCGTCCAGGCGGAAGTGCCGTCCTCGGTTGCCTCACACAGGAAAACCTCGGTGGAGTCCGGCGCCTTGACCGCCTGCAGGACTGCTTCATTGGCTTGGCTCTGCCGCGGAACTGCCTCCGCCTTGAGCTGGAGCGCCCGGGAAGCGGCAATCAGCGGATCTTCGACGTCGAAGGCCAGCGCGGCAATGGTCGGTTCCAATCCGCGGGCCTGTTGTTCGTTGACGATGATCCGGGCCCGGCCCTGGGTCCATAGCTGCACCGGCTTGGTGCGGTGCCGGCCGCGGTAGGCGAAACCCAGTTGCCGCAGCAGCTGCTGGACCTGTTCGGTGTCCTCCGCTTTAACTTCGGCGAAATTGAAGCCCGTCGGTTCGGCGACCCGGGGCAGTGTCGCCAGCTCCATCGCAAATTGGGCGTCCGGCCCGTCGGTCTCCTGCAGATGGACTGAGGTCTGCTCTTCCAGCCAAATCAATGACCGCATGGCATCGACGGCGGTGCGTTCCTCGTCGGCCTGCCGGAACACGTCGTTGAAAATCTCCAGCGAGACCGGCCCGTTGTAGCCGCTGCGGACCAGATGGCCCATGAACTTGTCGAGTTCCCACGCGCCCTCGCCCGGGAAGACCCGGTAGTGCCGGCTCCAGGACAGGATGTCCATGCTGAGCTCGGGTGCGTCGGCCAGCTGGACGAAGAAGATCTTCTCCGCCGGGATTTTCTCGATCGCGGCCGGGTCCCAGCCGCGGGACAGGATGTGGAAGCTGTCCAGGCAGGTGCCGATGTTCGGGTGAGCGGCCAACTCGACAATGCGCATGGCATGTTCGAAGTCGTTGACGAATCTTCCCCACGCCAGGGCTTCGTAGGCGATCCGGATCCCGTAGCCCGCGGCCAGGTCGCCGAGCCGGCGGAGCTGGGCGGCGGCCAGATCGTCGTCGTCATGAATGGCCGTGGCCACGTTGCTGCACAACAGCATCAGGTCCATGCCCAGCTCGTTCATCAGGCGGAACTTTGCCTCGGCGCGGTACAGGTTGCCGGCCAGCAGCTCCTCGGTGACGCCTTCGAAGTCCCGGAACGGCTGGTAGAGGTCCAGGGTGAGTCCCAGCTCCGCCGCCAGGGAACGGATTTCGCCCGGGCTGCAGGGGGAGACCAACAGGTCCTGTTCGAAGATCTCGATGCCGTCGAAGCCCGCGGTGGCGCAGGCGTGCATCTTTTCTTCCAGCGTTCCGCTGAGGCAGACGGTGGCGATGGAGGTACGCAAGGGGATGACCTTTCCTGCAGCTGGGGCAGCCGTTACCGGCCTTGGGCAAGGAGTTCGAGGAAGTGTGCGCGCATCCGCGCCGGATCCGGTTCCAGTCCGGTGATGTAGCGGAAGGCGTCGACCGCCTGGCCGACGGCCATGTGGCCGCCGTCAAGCACGCGGCAGCCCCTGGCCTTGGCGGCGGCGATCAGCTCGGTTTCGACCGGACGGTAGATCACATCCGACACCCAGTGCCGGGGCTGGAGCAGGGCGGGATCCAGCGGAAGGCCAGGGTGGCTGTGCATGCCGACCGGTGTGGCGTTGAGGATCCCGTCGGCGGCCTCGAGCACATCCGGCAACTGGTCCATGGACGCCACCGCAACTTCCTGTTCGGGGAAGAGCGCGGCCAAGGCGTCCCTGCGTTCGGCGGCCCGTTGGGGGTCAAGATCCAGCAGCGTCAGCCGCCGGAGCCCCTTCTTCAGCAGCGCGTAGGCGACGGCTGACCCGGCACCGCCGGTGCCCAGCTGGACCACCGCACCGAGCTCGGCGTCGGGCAGGCCCTGTTCCATTCCCCTGCTGAAACCGGAGAAGTCGGTGTTGTGGCCAATGAACTTTCCGTCCCGGATCACCACGGTGTTGACGGCACCCAGCCGGCGGGCGTCGTCGGAAACGTCGTCCAGGTGCTCCAGCACCAGCTGCTTGCACGGGTGGGTGACGTTGAACGCGTTGTACCCCAGATCGCGGCCCTGGTGCAGCAGTTGGCCTACCTGGTCGCCCGGGCGGTTGATGACGGAAAGGTCGATCGGCCGGTAGAGGTAGCGGATCCCGTGGTGGTCGGCCTCGCGTTCGTGCATCGGGGGAGTGAGGGAGGCCGTAATGCCTTCACCGATCAGGCCGACCAGATAGGACTCCGCAACCGTGCTCATGATGAAACCCTTCGTTCGATTACTGCACAATTGTACGCATATCGCACAGCGTGGCAAGGGGTCGCCGTCGCCGCATTTGCCCCCTGAGGCCCCATTGTCGATTGGATCCGCAAAGCCCCGCGGGCATTCCAGTGGCCGGGCATCTTGTGCTTCTGCTGTGAGGTGCGCTACGTTGTACTGCGTTCGATAAGTGCACAGCAGTGCGCATAACGCACAACATTGTGGGCGGGGTTGCTCACAGCAGTTGTATAAGGAGCAACAATGACCACCGTCCACCAAGAGGATGCGGCCTTCGCCCATCACGGCAAGACGCCAAAGCGGGCGGCCTTGGCCAGTTTCATGGGCAGCGCCGTCGAGTACTACGACTTCTTCATCTTCGGTTCCGCCGCCGCGCTGATCTTCCCGCACGTCTTCTTCCCGGATGAGAGTGCCCAGGCCGGGATCATGTCGCTGGCGACCTTCGGCTTCGCGTACATCGCCCGCCCCGTGGGCGCGGTCTTCGTCGGCCACTTCGGCGACCGCATCGGCCGCCAGAAGGTGCTGATGTTTACGTTGATCCTGATGGGGGCCGCGACCTTCATCATCGGCTGTATCCCCGACTTCGACACCATCGGCTGGTGGGCTCCGGCAATCCTGGTCTTCTGCCGCCTGATGCAGGGCCTGTCTGCCGCGGGCGAGCAGGCTGGCGCCAGTTCGCTCACGCTGGAGCATGCGCCGGACAACCGCCGTTCCTTCTTCACGTCCTGGACGCTGACCGGTACCCAGGGCGGCCAGATCCTTGCCGCGCTGGTCTTCATCCCCGTCGTCGCACTGCCGGACGAGATCAAGTACGGCATCGGCTGGCGGATTCCGTTCTGGCTCTCCGCCGTCGTCGTGATCGTCACCTATTTCATCCGCCGCTCGCTGCATGAGACCCCCACCTTCGAAGCCGCCAAGGCGAACAACGAACTGGCCAAGCTGCCGGTGGGCGTCTTGCTCCGCAACCACTGGCGCGACGTGCTCCGGGTGATCTGCTGCGCGTTCATCGCCGCGGTCTCCACGGTCTACGGCACCCTGGCGATCAAGTACGGCGCCGAAGTCGGCAGTGTCGACGAAGGCATCACCCTGTGGCTGGTGGTCGCCGGCAACATCGGCGCCCTCTTTACCCAGCCGCTCTTCGGCAAGCTTGCCGACCGGATCGGCCGCAAGCCGGTGTTCATCTACGGCGCGCTGGGCAGTGCCGCGATCATGCCCTTCTACTTGCTCTCGATGGAATCGGGCAACACTCTGCTGCAGTTCACCCTGTCCATCCTGGTTTTCTCCTGCGCCTACGCCGCGGCTAATGCCGTCTGGCCGTCCTTCTACGCGGAGATGTTCAGCGCCAGGGTCCGGTTCTCCGGCTTGGCCATCGGTACCCAGATCGGCTTCCTGATGGCGGGCTTCGCGCCGTCGATCGTGGCCGCCATCGGCGGCATCCAGGAGGGCGGCTGGGTGGCCACCAGCATCTTCACCGCGGTGATCGCACTCATCGCCTCGGTCTCGGCGCTGACCGCCCGCGAGACCTACAAGGTGCCCACCGAGGAGCTTGGCCTGCGCCGCACGGCCAAGGTCTGATCCGCAACACTCACCTGAGAAAACTCACCTGAGTACGACGCCGGCGGGAGGCTTTCGCTTGAAAGCCTCCCGCCGGCGTCGTGCTTAAGGTGAAGCTGTGGTTCCTACTGCGCGAGCTGCTCCCGCACCAGGGGTGCCACCTTGGTGCCGTAGAGCTCGATGGACTTCATGAGCTTCTCGTGCGGGAGCGTGCCCAGGCTGTACTTCATGTCCCACCGGGAGAGGCCCAGGCCCTTGGCGATCTTCACGATCTTGGTGGCGACGGTCTGCGGCGAGCCGACGAACAGGGCGCCGTCCGGGCCCGCCTCGGCCTCGAACTGGCCGCGGGTCATCCGGCTCCAGCCGCGCTCGCGGCCGATCCGCTCTTGCATGTCGGCATACGGCAGCCACATTTCCTCGCGGGCCTGTTCGTCCGTGTCCGCGATGTAGCCAGGGGAATGTGCACCGATGGGCAGCGCAGGCTTTTCGAACTGGTCCAGCGCGCGCTGGTAGAGGTCGGTGAAGGGGGCAAAGTTCATCGGCGCGCCGCCGATGATGGCCAGCATCAGCGGCAGCCCGTAGTGGGCGGCGCGGACCACTGACTCAGGTGTGCCGCCCACCGCAATCCAGGTCTTCAGGCTGCCGGCTGCCGTGGGCGGGTAGACCCGCTTGTTGTCCAGCCGCGACCGGGTGCGGCCGGCCCAGGTGACAGGTTCTTCCTTGAGCAGCTCGGTGAAGAGTTGGAGCTTCTCGTCGAAGAGGATGTCGTAGTCGGCCAGGTCCAGGCCGAACAGCGGGAAGGACTCGGTGAACGAGCCTCGGCCCAGGATCACCTCGGCGCGGCCGTTGGAGGCGGCGTCCAGGGTGGAGAAGCGCTGGAAGACGCGGACCGGGTCGTCGGAGCTGAGCACGGTGACGGCGGACCCCAGCCGGATGCGGCTGGTCTGGCCGGCGATGGCTGCGAGCACCACGTCCGGCGCGGACACGGCGAAGTCCTCACGGTGGTGTTCGCCGATGCCGATGAAGTCCAGGCCCACCTCGTCGGCCAGCTTGGCTTCGGCGATGACGTTCCGGATTACCTGGTCATGCGGCAGCAGTTGTCCGTCCGCGCCGGTGGTGACGTCCCCGAAAGTATCCAGCCCGAGTTCGATTGTTTGCGCCACGCGGTGGCCGCCTTTCGTCTGCGTTGTAGGAATTGTGCATGCATATGCATCTTGTGGTTAATGGCGGCAACCGTGCGGAGGCGGCGGATATTCCACGTGGAGTCGGTTATTCCGCCGTGCGCGGCCGGGAGAGCGGCGGCACCAGCTGGCCCGACTCGGTCCGGATCCACCATTGCCCGGTCCGTCGCTTCTCCGCCCAGCTGGAAAAGCGGTAGTGGTACAGCGTCGCGCGGACCAGGAGCGGCGGTTCGCCGTTGAACGGGTCGTGCCGCAGCAGCTTCAGTGTGGCCCGGTCCGCCTCCAGCAGCCGGCGCAGCAGCGGGATGAACCAGCTGTTGCCGGGGGAGCCCAAGGCCAGGAACCACATCAGCCAGTCCAGCCTTAGGTGGTACGGCGCGAACTGCCGCGGCATCCGCTGCGGGTCCCCGGGCTTGCCCTTGAAGCCGTACTCCTGCCAGTGGACGCCGTCCGTCGACCCTTCCACCACCACCTCGTACCGTTGGCGGGTGATAGACCCGAACGCGCCGTAGGCGTTGGCCAGATGCCAGCTGTTGAAGCTGGCGTTCATCAGCTGGCGCTTGGCGAACAGGTTCTTCAGCGGCCAGTAGCTCAGATAGACCAGCAGGGCGCTGGCCGCGAGCACCAGCACGATGAACCACATCGGTTCCGGCTGATATCGCGGAGTGAAGTCGCCCACCGGCAGGATGGCCTGCACCGCGCCGTCGGACACCGCCGAAAAGGCCAGCAGGATGGTCAGCGTGTTCAGCCAGGCGAAGTTGCCGGATGCCACCAGCCACAGCTGCGTGATGATCACCACCGCGGCCGCGATGCTGCCTACCGGCTGCGGAAAGAACAGGAAAAAGGGCACCACCAGCTGGGCGAAATGGTTGCCGGCCACCTCCACTTTGTGCAGCGGTTTGGGCAAATGGTGGAAGAACCAGCTGGCCGGGTTCGGCATCGGCTGGGTCTCGTGGTGGTAGTACAGGGCGGTCAGATCCCGCCAGACGGTATCGCCGCGCATCTTGATCATGCCGGCGCCGAACTCCAGCCGGAACACCAGCCAGATGAACAGCCACAGCACCGGCGCCGGCGGCGCTACCCGGTCCGAGCCCAGGAACGCGGCCAGGAATCCGGCCTCCAGCAGCAGCGTCTCCCAGCCGAAGCCGTAAAAGGTCTGTCCCACGTTCACGATGGACATGTACAGGAACCACAGGGCCAGGAACGCCACCAGCGGCACCCACGGCGGCCCCAGCTGCGGCAGCCCGGCCACCAAAAGTGCGGACATCACGACGCCGGTGCCCGCCACGGCGCGCAGCCTCCCGTCGGTGTAGCCCCAACGGAACAGGGTGAAGCCGCGCGGCGTGCGCCGTTCCAGCAGCTGTGGCACCGGGAGCAGCCCGTGTTCGCCCAGCAGGGCGGGGAACTGGGCCAGGGCGGAGGCGAAGGCAATCAGGAACACCGCGGCGATGCCCCGCTGCAGCACCTGCCGCGCCAGCTCGAACCCCTCGGCACTGAACCACTCCATGGCACCTCCAACGCTACGGCGGACCGGTCGGGTGTCAACAGCGGGCCGGCACACCGGCAGCCCGCTCAAGCGGGAAAGTCCGGCCCGTGCAGCAGGCCCGGCTCAGGAGAGCCGGGCCCACGGCACGCTCGCGGGAGTCCCGCCCATGTAGCGGGCCCGGGCGGAGCCCTGCCCGCGGCACGCTCACGGGAGTCCCGCCCATGTAGCGGCCCGGGCGGAGCCCTGCCCCAGGGCACGCTCTCCGGGAACCCGCGCCCATGCAGCAGGCCCGGCTCAGAAGAGCCGGGCCTGCAGATGCGTACCGCTTGACCGGCGCGGCCGGCCATGGGTTTGAGGGTTTAGCCGAAGAGCGCCGGCACCTTCATCAGGGTCTGCGTGATGCCGTAGAGCAGCGGGATGCCGACCAGTACCCAGCCGAGGGCTACTTGTGCTTTCTTCATGTCAGGCCTCCTTTCCGGCCATCGCGGATTCGCCGGCTTCGCGGGCCGGGGCCTCGTGGTATTTGCTGTCCACTGGCTTGACCATCAGGTTGGCAATGAAGCCGATGACCAGCAGGCCCACCATGGTCAGCAGCGCCGGCTGGTAGGCCTCCGCGGTGAGTTCGCCCGGCTTGCCCTGGGCGTCCAGGAAGGCGTTGACAATCAGCGGGCCGGCAATGCCGGCGGCGGACCAGGCGGTGAGCAGGCGGCCGTGGATGGCGCCCACTTGGAAGGTGCCGAACAGGTCGCGCAGATAGGCCGGAACCGTGGAGAAGCCGCCGCCGTAGAAGCTGATGATGACGGCCGCCAGCAGCACGTACAGCCCGGTGGAGGAATGGCCGAACAGGGCCAGTACCACGTAGAGCACGGCGCCGACGCCCAGGTACAACATGTAGTTGTTCTTGCGGCCCAGATAATCGGACGTGGTGGACCAAACAAACCTGCCGCCCATGTTCGCGATCGAGAGCAGTCCGACGAAGCCCGCGGCCACGCCCGCCGTCACCAGCGAAACGCCGTCGGGCTGGCGGAAGAAGTCCTGGATCATCGGCGAGGCCTGTTCCAGGATCCCGATGCCGGCCGTGACGTTGCAGAACAATGCGATCCAGACCAGCCAGAATTGGCGGGTCTTGATGGCGTTCTTGGCCGAGACGTTCGCCGTGGTGACCAGCGCCTTGGCCTTGAGCTTGCTGGGGTCAAAGCCGTCCGGCTTCCAGTCGGCGGCCGGCACCTTGATGGTGAATGCGCCGAACAGCATGTAGGCCAGGTAGACCACGGCCAGGGTCAGGAAGAGTTTGCCGACCGCGTCGCCGCTGGCCACCCAGCCCGGCGTGCCGTCGAAGCTGGGGTCATAGAACTGCAGCAGCGCAGTGGAGACCGGGCTGGCGATCAGTGCACCGCCGCCGAAGCCCATGATCGCCATCCCGGTGGCGAGGCCTGGCCGGTCGGGGAACCACTTGATCAGCGTGGACACCGGGGAGATATAGCCGATGCCCAGGCCGATGCCGCCGATCACGCCGTAGCCCAGGTAAACCAGCCAGAGTTGGCCGGTGAAGATGCCCAGCGAGCCGACCAGGAAGCCGGTGCTCCAGAAAACCGCCGAGGTGAACATGGCCATCCGGGGACCGTTGCGGTCCACCCAGGTGCCCATCACCGCAGCGGACAGGCCTAGCATCACCATGGCAATGGAGAAGATGATGCCGATCTCGGTCAGGCTGACGTCAAAGTGGGCCACCAAGGCGTTCTTGTACACGCTGGTGGCGTAGGCCTGGCCGATGCAGAGGTGCACGGCCAGGGCCGCCGGCGGAATCAGCCAGCGGTTGAAGCCCGGAGGGGCGATCGTACGCGATCGGTCCAACCAACTCATCGTTGGGCGTCCTTTCAAAGACGGGGTGTGAAGCAGAACTGCAACATGTGTTTCAGTTCACATCCTTACTGATAGTTGAGCTGGGCAACCGGATTAGCCCGGCGTGTCGTGTTCCCCGCTCCCGCTGCGCCTGCCCGCTGCATCAGTCATGCCGGACTGACCGCTACCCGCCGGCGCCAGCCAAACCGGCTGCCCGCGCCCGCTGCGCATGCCCGCTCCCGCTGAGTCTGTCCGCTCCCGCTGAGTCTGTCCGCTCCCGCTGCGCCTGCCCGCCCGCTGCGCCTACCCGATCTCACGGCGCCTGCCATTCCGCCTGCCGCTGCCCGCTGCCCACCAGTCATTCGGCTGCCCCTGCCCTCCGGGCACCGAGGCCGGTACCGTGGAGGAATGGAACAGGTCCTCGCCGTGCGAGGCGTGGGCGGCTACCGCCGCTACCGGGCTCCGGCGCTCGCCGTTGCCCCATCCGGCAGCGTGATCGCCGCCTATGCCGGCTTGGACGGGCAGGGCGGACCACCCCGCTCCGGTGACCTGCTGCTGCGCCGCAGTTTCGATGGCGGAACCAGCTGGGAACCGCAGCAAGTTCTCTGGGCGGGCCAAGCCGGGCAGACGCCGAGCCGGCCTGGGCTGTTGTCCGACGCCGCAACCGGACGGATTTTGATGGCCTTCGTCGCGCGCGACAAAGCCGGCAGTGCCGATCCGGTTGCTGCCGAAGCTGCCCGTCGATTTGAACTGATGTCATCCGACGACGACGGCGCCACCTGGCAGCACCGGACAGTCACCCCGCGCCTTGCCTCGGACACCGTAACGGGATTGGAGGGCGCCGGCTCAGGGACCGGAGTGCATACCGGGCCGTTCGCCGGACGGCTGCTGGTGCAGTTCGCTGTGACGGCAGATGGCGGTCGGCCAGGGGCAGCGTCCGGCTACAGCGACGACCACGGTGACAGCTGGACTGTCGGCGAGCCGCTGGACGCGCCGAACCCAGGTACAGCGGTCTCGGAGGTGCTGGGGGCCTCCGAGGCCCTCGGGGCACCGATTGCTTTCCCAGCCGTGAAAATGCCGGAGCCGGACCCTGACCCGGGCGCCGCGGCCTGTCTGCCCGATGGCCGAGTGCTGCTGCACCTGAGCGCGGCTCCCAACCGGTGGGCGGCTGTCTCCGATGACGGCGGGCACAGCTATGGGCCGCTGCATGCGGTCGAGGAGCTGGCCGATTCCGGTAGCCCCGGCTCACTGATTCGCTTCGACGGATTGCCATCACTGGGCGGACTGGCCGCCCAGGTGAGCCGCCACTGGTTGCTGGCTGCCAATTGCCAAGATCCAGTGCTGAACCGGAACGTGGTGCTCAGCCTGTCGCGGGACGACGGAGATTCCTGGCCGCACAAACTCACCATCTGGCGCAGCGGCGCCAGCGGTCCTGCCGTGGTGAGGCTGGCCGACGGACGGATTGGCGTGCTGTATGAGCGGCAGGGTAGCCGCGAACTGGCCTACGCTACTGCCGATCCCGGGATGCTCCGGATGGCCTGGCCCCGCGGAGCGGTGACGCGAAAGGCCAGCGCCGGCTCTGCGGGATCGGCGCACGAGACCGGCCCGCTCCCAGTGGTCGGTGATTACCCGCTGCGCTTCGACATGGTCCTGCAGGCGATCCTCAGCACGGACAAGGGGCTGCCGGAGCCGGGCTATCGGGCCGGGGACATGCTGCTTTTTGCTGGGCGGGCGCAGGTTATGGGGTCGCAGTTCATGAGCGTGCAGCTGTCCGGCACTTTCGACAACGCCGAGGATTTTCCGCCGCGGGAACTTGGGCCGGGTGCGGTGGAGCGTTACCTCCATCCCGTCCATACGGTGACTGCCGCCGACGTCGCTGCCGGCAGCTTCACCCTCGTCTTCACGTGCACGGCAGCCCCGGTGAATGGCGCTTCCGGAAGTGCTCCCGAGGTGGGACGACGGCGGGAGTTCAGACTCGACGTCGTTAGCGGAGAAATCAGCGAGGGGTGACGCGGCTCTCTGCCTCGTCGGCAGTGTTCTCCGGGTAGCAGTGTGCAAGGATTTAACCGGGATCAACGACGCCGCCGTCACGGTGGCGATGAGGCAGAACGGAGTGGGAGTGCAGGACAAGGACCCGGACCAGGAATCCATGTCGCCCATGACTCCGCAGGCGGGAATGCTGCCGATCATCAAGCCGAAGAACGTTCCTGCCCCCGACCCGGGCACCGGCCGCTCCGCGGCTCCCGGACGCACCGGCTCCACTGCCGGTCCGCAGACGACGCATCCTCCGGTGCCGCGTCCCACAGACCGGCCAGTGGCCAAGCAGGTCAAGCCGGTTCCGACCGGAACCGCACCATTGCGCGCTTCAGCGGCGGCCTCCCGGTCCAACGTGGCGGCGCGCCGCATGCTCCGCAAGCTCGTGCAGGGCGAGGCGCCGCCCACGGCGCCGATGAGCATTGTGGAGCGGCTGGCGGGCAGCCCGTACGCCAACCCGATGATCCAAGCGGCCGGTATCGACACGTCCGCACGGATCACGTTGGACTTCGCCTTGGACGTGGCGGAAACCATGTTCCGCTACGGGGCCGGCGCGCTGGAGGTGGAAACCAGCATCATTGCCGTCACGGCGGCGTTCGGCCTCAGCGACATCGACGTGGACATCACCAACCAGTCGGTGCTGATCAACTACGCCAAGCCGGACACCGTGCCGATCACCGTGATGCGCGTGGTGCGGTCCTGGACCAATAACTACGCCGGACTGTCTCTGGTGCACGAGCTGGTTACCGACATTGTCAACGGTGGTGTGGGCCGGAGTGAAGCCAAGGAGCGGCTGCAGGAAATCACCTCCCGGCCTAAGCCGTTCCCGCGCTGGATGGCGATCGGGGCTGGCGGCGTTTTTGCCGGGGCCATCGTTGCCTTCCTGGGTGGCAGCATTTTTGCGGCCCTCGTGGGTAGCATCTCCACCCTGTTGATGGGGTTGGTGGGGAAGAAGCTGAGCAAATGGCGGATGCCGGACTTCTTCATCACCGGCATCGGCGCCTGCCTGGCCACGGTGATAGCGCTGCTGTTCTGGGCCCTGCATGTGCCGTTAAGTCCGTCGCTGGTGATCGCCGGCGGCATCTTGTTCCTGCTGCCCACCGGTCGGTTGGTTTCAGCCACGCAGGATGCCATCAACGGCTTCCCGGTGACTGCGTCCGGGCGCTACCTTTCGGCCTTCTTCACCTTTGCTGCCATTGCCGCGGGCGTAGCGGTGGGGCTAGTGGGCGGCACAATGATCGGCATCAGCCTTCCGGAAGTTTTCGTGCAAGGCGAGGGGAGCTACCCCTATATAGTGCGGGCACTCCTGCTGGTGGTGGCGACGATGGCCATCTGCATGACCGAGCAGACCAAACTGAACATGCTGCTGCCCACCGCCGCCGTCGGCTTGGCAGGGCTGCTGATTTACGACTTTGTCCTGTGGGCGGGAATCGGGGACCGGATCGCCCCCGCCATCGGCGCCGTGGTGATCGGTTTCCTGGGCCGTATTGTCGGCCTGCGGATGGGCTCGCCGCAGCTGGTGGTGGCCGTCCCCGCGGTGCTGTTCCTGCTGCCGGGACTGACCGTGTTCCGGTCCATCTTTGAACTGACCGTCAACTCGGAGGCGCCGTTCAACGGAATCCTCGGCCTGTTCGGTGCGCTGACCGTGATCCTGGCGATCGCCGGCGGCGCGGTGCTGGGCGACAACCTGGCCCGCCCGTTCACCAAGGGCTTGGGATCGAACGAAAACCGGCGGGCCCGGCGCCGGTAGGGACGCCGGTAACGACGCCGGTCGAGGCGCGGGCCGGAGCAGGGGTGCATGCGCTGAGGCCGCCGGGCCGGAGTCGCCGGCCGACGGGCTCGGAGCCGCCGGAATTCGTTCCGGTGGTCGACCAAGGCGCGCCGGCGCCGCGCGGAGACCGGGATTAGCGATGGCCGCGGCCGGTCCGCATCGGGTCGGAGCTGCTGGACCAAAGGGGCGCGCTTGCTCGATGCGAGCCGGATCAGGCTGGTTCGTTCTCCGGGAAGATCTGCCCCACCGGGGTGCGCTTCTCCGCCTGGAAAGCGTCTTCGGCCCGGCCGTAGGCCCAGTAGCCGGAGATCGAGACCTGCTCGCGGGAGAGCCCATGGTCCTTGAACAGGACGTCCCGCAGCGACTTCACCTCGCCGCGCTCGCCGTGGACGAATGCATCCACCCGGCCCTCGGGCCACTCCAGAGCGGAGATGGCGTCCCGCAGCATGGTCGCGGTCCCGGGCGTCTGGCCGTGGCGGAACAACCAGTGGACCTGCAGCCCGGCCGGGGTTCCCAGCTCCTGGACATCGGCCTCGGAGTCCACCTCCAGGAAGGCATGGCCGCGGGCATCCGGGGACAAAGCTTCGATAGCGGACGCAACGGCGGGAAGTGCGGAATCGTCGCCCGCGAAAAGGTACCAGTCGGCCTCGGGATCGGGGCGGTAGGCGCCGCCTGGGCCGTTGAACATCATCCAGTCGCCCGGCTTGGCCCGCGCGGCCCAAGGTCCGGCGAGGCCTTCTTCGCCATGGACGACAAAATCGACGACGACTTCGCGAGTCTCGCGGTCAACCCGCCGCACGGTGTAGGTGCGGGTGACAGGCAGCTTATCGGCCGGCAGCGTCTCCTTGAGCTCTGCCACATTGACCGGGAGTTCCACGTCGAGCGACGGATCCAGGAAGAAGATCTTGATGTACGGGTCGGTCGCTGCCTTCTCTGCGTACCTCTCGGCAAAAGATTCAAAGGCGTCTCCGCTGGCATACACGCGGACCATGTGCTTCGAAAGCCACTCAGTGCGCGTCACCTGGAGGTTGGTCTGCACGCGCGGGGGCCGGCCGCTCCGTCCGGGGCGGGCGGGGGCTGCTGCCGGTTGCGTCTGCATAGGCGTACTACTCCTGACAAAGGGAAACTGCTACTTAGGCAAACCTAACTCACCTCCGAGTGATTCCCAATTTATGAGTCTGGAAGGTCATCTTGGCGGGGAAACGGCCGCTCGTCATGGCGGGGCATGCAGGGTGCTGGCAACCTGGTGTCTTTGAGCGGGCCAGCGGCCGGGCTTCTGCGATCGGGCCTCGGTGCTCGGTAGGGGCTGTCCACGTTCAGCAGGAACTGTCCATGTTTTGGGGCGACCTAAGCTCCTGACCTGCGGCAACGCCGAACGGTCGCGCAAAACATGGACACCTTGAAGGTCCGGCCGGGCAGTCGACGCTCCAGAGAGAGGGGGCGGCATTCGCGCGGTGTGCGCTGCGGCTCCAGAGAGAGCGGACGTTCGTGTGGTGGTCCACTGGCGGCCACTCGGCTGAATTCGCTCCCATGTATCGGACTAACGTCCCATGTATTAGGCCCGCTCCAAGCTCCTGACCTGCGACGATGCAAATGACCTCGCCGAAACGTGGGAGCGAGTATCAGTAAGTCCGGCGGGGGAGCAATGCATTGAAGGGTTCCGCCCCGCCCCGTACTCGGCGTCCAGCCGGCCGGCCGCACCGGCTCAGCGCAGCTCCCACTCCACGGGGTCGGCGTGCTGGGCGGCCAAGAGTTCGTTCACCCGGCTGAAGGGCCGCGATCCGAAGAAGCCGCGGGATGCCGAGAGGGGACTGGGGTGCGCGGTCTCGATCCGCGGCACGTGTTCCAGAACCGGGGTCAGTTGCTGGGCTTCGCGGCCCCAGAGCAGGGCCACCAGCGGGCCGCCGCGTTGCGCCAGGGCGCGCACCGCCAGTTCGGTGATTTGCTCCCACCCCTTGTTCCGGTGCGAGCCGGCCTTGCCTGCTTCAACGGTCAGGCAGCGGTTGAGCAGCAGCACGCCCTGGTCGCTCCAGGCGCTCAGGTCTCCGTGCTGCGGCGGCCGGAAACCCAGGTCCATCTGCAGTTCCTTGTAGATGTTGGCCAGGCTCCGCGGCAGCGGCCGGACGTGCCGTTCCACCGCGAACGACAAGCCGATGGAGTGCCCCGGGGTCGGGTAGGGATCCTGGCCGACGATCAGCACCTTGACCTTGGACAGCGGCCGCTGGAACGCCCGCAACACGTTCCCCGGTGCCGGCAGCAAGGTCTTGCCGGCGGCGCGCTCGCCGTCCAGATAGGCGGCCAGGTCCCACAGCATCGGTTCGGCCGGCGCCAAGACTTCGGCCCATTCAGGGTGGATGACGCCGGCGAGTTCCTGTGGCGCGGCAAACGGATACGGGGCGCCAAAGTCCGCGGCAGGCGGGCGGGCAGGCAGCGGAAAGAGGGCACCGTCGTCGTAGTTCACCGTTCTATCTTTGCGGATCTTGCCCGCCGGTCGGCAATCAGGCCTGGCTGAAGGGGAGCGAGTGGCAGCCGCAGGGGAGTGAATGACAGGCCTGTGATTCGCCCTTATCATGGAGAAGGTATTGATTGCCGCCAGCAAGTACTAGGAAGAGCAGGTGTGTTGTGGCAGGTTCGGCCGAGGCCAGTGCATTTTCACTCGAGGCCGAGGTTGACGACGCCAGCCCGCTGAGCGAACGTGACCAGCGCATGCTGGCGCTGGAGCGGCAGTGGTGGAAGTACGCCGGCGCCAAGGAACAGGCCATCCGCGAACTGTTCGACATGTCCGCCACGCACTACTACCAGATCCTCAATGCGCTGATCGACACCGAGGATGCGCTGGCACACGATCCGATGCTGGTGAAGAGATTGCGTAGACTACGTACGTCCCGCCAGCGCGCTCGCACTGCTCGCCGGCTGGGCAACGACGCCTGACTCCGGGACCGCCCGGGAGGCCGGTTTCCGATTCGCCACCACCAAGGATGCAGCACCGCGATGACCAAGTACCCACGGGATGAGTTCGACCAGGTCCCTGAAACTTCAGACCGCCACGGTGTGCACCGCGCCCGCATGGCGACGCCGAAGTCCAACGGCCTGGGCCTGATCATCCTGGCCGCTGTGCCGGCGCTGGCGGTCGGAGCCTTGTCCTTCTTCGTGCTGCCGCTGCTGGGAACCGGATCGCCTTCGAGTCCGGTGGCCGGGGCCACCAGCTCTCCCGCCGCCACAGCCTCGGCCTCGCCGTCGGCAACCGAGCAGACCACCGAAAGCGCAGAACCGGAAGCTTCTGCGGAGCCGACCGAAGAGGCTAGCGACGAGCCCACCGAAGAAGCCAGCGACGAGCCCACCGAAGAGGCCGCCGCGGTCAACAAGCAGGATCCGGTGATGATCCTCAATGGCGCCGGTGTGTCCGGACTGGCCGGCACCGTGTCGCAGACCGTGCAGGCAGACGGCTGGACCATCGCCGTGGTGGACAACTGGGGCGGCTCGCCGCTGTCCGGATCGGTGATCTTCTACAACCCGGGCCAGGAAGCCAACGCGCAGGCCTTGGGTGAACTGCTCGGCATCACGGACCTGCAGGAAACCAGCAACGTTTCGCAATACGTCACCGTGGCGCTCGGCCCCGGCTACCAATAAGCTGCCGCACGGAATTTCCGGGATTTCGGTTACGCCTCAATAACATTAAGTGTGCCGCGGCTCACTTTCTGCTCCATGCGTAGATAGGGTGAGACCACCCTGCCGCTGAACCGTCTGCGGCAGAGGCGGAACTACTGAGTATGGAGAACACTATGGCGCTGGGAACCGTCAAATGGTTCAATGCGGAAAAGGGCTACGGCTTTATCACCGTGGACGAAGAAAATTCCGATGTATTTGTCCACTGGTCCGCAATTCAAATGGATGGGTACCGTTCCCTGGATGAAGGGCAGCGCGTAGAGTTCCAGATCGGCCAGGGCCAAAAGGGTCCGCAGGCAGAAGAAGTCAGGGTCGCTTCTTAGCCAGGACATTAACGACGACGGCGGTGGAGGCTGGGGTGCCTCCACCGCCTTTTCGGCCTGGCTGGCTGTGTAACTTCGCCGGCTGGCCGCGCTGCTTCGCCTGCGCTGGCCTTGTAACTTCGCCGGGCTGGCTTTGATGCGAAAAGAGCCGCTGTGCAGCGGATGGGACGCGCTGCGCAGCGGCTTTGATTCGTGCGGGGCCCGTTACTCCTTCAGCGGCACGCCACGGGCGTCGCGCTTGAACGGTTCCGCACCCACCAGGATCATGATGCCTTCGATGAAGCCCCACACGGCGCCGACGCCGAAGGTCAGGAACGTGACCACGATCTGCAGCACGCCGATGCCGATGTGGCCCAGGTAGAAGCGGTGGACACCCAAGCCGCCGAGCAGGATGCCCAGGAGGCCGCCGACCAAACGGGACTTCTGCTCCGGGTAGTAATAGCCCGGCGGCGTCCCGTAATACTGCTGCTGGCCGTAGGGCTGGCCCGGCTGGCCGTACTGACCCGGCTGGCCCGGTTGACCCGGTTGGCCGTACTGACCCGCCTGCCCGTAGGGCTGGCCCGCCTGCGGCGGATACTGCTGGCCGGACGTGCCAAAGGGCGGCCGGTCGGCAGGACCACCGAATGGTGGCTGGCCGGGGGCGCCTTGCTGGCCGGCACTGCTAAACGGTGGCTGGCCGGGAGTGCCTTGCTGGTGTCCCGGGGCGCCCGGGGTCGGCTGGCCAAAGGGCCGGTCGGCGGGACCGCCAAAGGGCGGCTGCCCGATCGGCTTCGTCGGGTTGGTGCCCGTTCCCAATGGTTCGGTGGGGTTGCTGGCGTTCTTCTCGTCGCCTGATTCAGTCATGGTGTCTCCGACCTTGCCCGCTGCCGGGCTGCTAGAAGATGGTTTCTCTTACCAGCCAATCTACGCGCGAGGGCCCGGCCGTATCCATGGGGGTCCACCCTGATTCTTTGTCCCGGGTCGGTCAGGGTTCTTCGCCCTCCGCGAAGCGGACCGATCGGACCGGCCCAACAGGTTGCACTCGACCCCGTCGAGTGCTAATTATTGACTTAGCACTCTCGCGGTCCGACTGCTAGAAGTCTCCGTGGGGAGTGAAACCCGCCACCTCGGTGAGGTGAGTGGCGCGGCGTACCGAAACCGCCGTCGTCGTGAGCCGTCCGTCGCGGGCACCGCAGGTGGCCAGCAGCCGTCAAAAGCTGCGTCCAGTGTCTATTGTCCAGAAGGGACGTAAGCCGCTATGGCAAAGATCATTGCATTTGACGAAGAGGCCCGCCGCGGTCTCGAGCGTGGGCTGAACACCCTCGCTGACGCCGTGAAGGTAACCCTCGGCCCGCGTGGCCGCAACGTCGTGCTCGAGAAGAAGTGGGGCGCTCCGACGATCACCAACGATGGTGTTTCCATCGCCAAGGAGATCGAACTGGACGACCCGTACGAGAAGATCGGCGCCGAGCTGGTCAAGGAAGTTGCCAAGAAGACCGACGACGTCGCCGGTGACGGTACCACCACCGCGACCGTTCTGGCTCAGGCCCTGGTCAAGGAAGGCCTGCGCAACGTTGCTGCCGGCGCCGACCCGCTGAGCCTGAAGCGCGGCATCGAGAAGGCCGTTGACGCCGTCACCGCCGAGCTGATCGCCTCCGCCAAGGAAATCGAGACCAAGGAACAGATCGCCGCCACCGCGTCCATCTCCGCCGGAGATCCGCAGATCGGTGAACTGATCGCCGAGGCTCTGGACAAGGTCGGCAAGGAAGGCGTTGTCACCGTCGAGGAGTCGAACACCTTCGGCCTGGAGCTTGAGCTCACCGAGGGCATGCGCTTCGACAAGGGCTACCTGTCGGCATACTTCGTCACCGACGCCGAGCGCCAGGAGACGGTCCTTGAGGATCCGTACATCCTGATCGTCAACTCCAAGATCTCCAACGTGAAGGACCTGGTTGGCATCCTGGAGAAGGTCATGCAGTCCGGCAAGCCGCTGCTGATCATCGCCGAGGACGTCGAGGCTGAGGCCCTGGCCACCCTGATCGTGAACAAGATGCGCGGCACCTTCAAGTCCGTGGCCGTGAAGGCTCCGGGCTTCGGCGACCGCCGCAAGGCCATGCTGGCCGACATCGCCATCCTGACCGGCGGCCAGGTCATCGCCGAAGAGGTCGGCCTGAAGCTGGAGAACGCCACCCTGGACCTGCTGGGCCAGGCCCGCAAGGTGGTCGTGACCAAGGATGAGACCACGATCGTCGAAGGTGCCGGCGAAGCCGACGCCATTGCCGGCCGCGTCAACCAGATCCGTGCCGAGATCGAGAACTCCGATTCGGACTACGACCGCGAGAAGCTGCAGGAGCGCCTGGCCAAGCTGGCCGGCGGCGTGGCAGTCATCAAGGCCGGTGCCGCAACCGAGGTTGAGCTGAAGGAACGCAAGCACCGCATTGAGGACGCTGTCCGCAACGCGAAGGCTGCCGTTGAGGAAGGCATCGTCGCCGGTGGCGGCGTGGCCCTGATCCAGGCCGGCGCCAAGGCGTTCGCCAACCTCAGCCTCGAGGGCGACGAAGCAACCGGCGCCAACATCGTCAAGGTTGCCATCGACGCTCCGCTGAAGCAGATCGCCCTCAACGCAGGCCTGGAGCCGGGCGTCGTGGCGGACAAGGTTCGCGGCCTGGGCGATGGCCACGGCCTGAACGCTGCCACCGGCGTGTACGAGGACCTGCTGGCTGCCGGCGTGAACGACCCGGTCAAGGTGACCCGCTCTGCCCTGCAGAACGCGGCCTCCATCGCCGGTCTGTTCCTGACCACCGAAGCCGTTGTCGCCGACAAGCCGGAGAAGGCCGCTCCGGCCATGCCGGGTGGCGACGAGATGGGTGGCATGGGCGGCTTCTAAGCTTCCCGGCCACACACCTCGGCCTGCTTAGCAGGCCACGGTTGACGCGAGGCGCGGTTCCCAGCACGGGAGCCGCGCCTTGCGGCGTTAACCCCCGTCCGGTCCAGCCCCTGGTCAGTTCAGGCCCTGTCCGCTTCGGGCCCTGTCCGCTTCGGGCCCTGTCCGCTTCAGGCCCTGTCCGCATCAACCCCTGTCCGCGCGTAGCCAGTCCGCGCCGTGGAGTTGCCAAGCCTCCAGCTCCGCGGAGAGGTTCCGTTTGGCATGGTCCAGCCACTTCTCCCGCGCTGCAGGAGTCCGGTACAGCGGGTCCAGTTCCAGCAGCCGACGGACGACGGCGGTGCGTCCCGCGGCGAAGTCGGCGTCGGCTACGTGGGCATAGTCTTGGCGGACGTTGCGGACATAGCTGCGGTACTCTGCCGGTGCTCCGCCGAGGACGGCCAGGTCGGCGTCGCACAGCAGGGCCCCGGAAGCGTCTAGCGGGCCTGGGGAGTGCTCGGCTGTGAGCAAAACCAGCCGAACCACTTCGGCCGTCTCATCCGGATCGATGCCCGCGGTCGGCAGCTTGGCGCCGGCCAGCTCCGCGGACTCCTGTTCATCCTGGCCAGCCCGGCCGTTGTAGACCGCGTCGTGGAACCATGCGGCCAGCCACACTGGGCGCTGCCGGAGCATAGAGTCTGCTGCCGGCGCGAGCTGCCCCAGTGCCTCCAGAACTGCCAGCAGGTGGCCGGGCGCGTGGTAGTGGCGGTGTGGCTCCGCCCAGCGCTCCAGCAGTTCGCGGCCTAGATCCTCCTGCCCAGGGAGCAACTCGTTCCACCGCCGCAGCAGCACACGGCGCAGTTTTTCGGGGCGTTGCCGTGCTGGGACCCGCAGGCCGCTGGCCTGCAGCCGGCGCGTGAGTTCGCCCGCACTGACCTCCACGGCTCCCAAATCGACCAGCTCACGGTAGCGGCTGACCGGCACGTCGTAGTGGTCCCGGTCGAAAGCACGCTCGCGGATCCCGGCGGCCGCTGCGAATTGGTGCAGCTCCGCCAACGAGCGGTCCGAGACGAGGTGCGAGAAATGCGTACCATGGGCAGGCCAGAGCGGAGGATCGATAAGTATTGCCACCTGCCCAGCCTAGGGCCAGGAATGTCTGCCGGATCTGAAAAGATAGAAATCATGACTATCACTGCTGCCGCCGATGGCTCCGCACTCGGCAACCCCGGACCGGCCGGCTGGGCTTGGTACATCGACGACTCAGCGTGGGCTGCCGGCGGTTGGCCGCACGGGACCAATAATCAAGGCGAGCTGATGGCTGTGCTGGACCTGTTCCGGGCCACCGCGCACGTGCCCCAGGAGCACCTGCGGGTGCTGTGCGACAGCCAGTACGTGATCAACTGCGTGACTAAATGGATGCCGGGTTGGAAACGGCGGGGCTGGAAGAAGGCCGACGGGAAACCGGTGCTGAATGTCGACTTGCTCAAGGACATCGACGCCGTGATCAAGGGGCGCAGCTACGAGTTTGAGTGGGTCAAGGGCCACGCTGGACATCCGCTGAACGAAGCTGCCGACGAACGGGCCCGAGCAGTGGCCCTCGCGTTCCAGAACGGAACCGGGGCACCGGCGGGTCCGGGGTTCCCGAATGGACCGGGCACCCCGGGCAGCGCAGTTCTGGGTGGTGCGTCGGCCAGCGCCGGCCGAGGCGGAACAAGTCCAGCGGTTCCCCCGGCAGCGGCGTCCCTGCCTGCCCAGAACGGGTCTCGGCCAACCGTGGCAGTGACGCCCGAACCGGATCTGTTCTCCGAACTGGAGGACTTTGCCGGCGACGGTGAGGCCGAGGAAGCGCCGGAAGAGCTGGTGGTCCGGTTGGAACGGCAACTGCTCAGCCCCGCGGTCCGCGCAGACTTTGGCCGGTTGGCTGTGCTGCTGCACCCGGACTTCGCCGAAATTGGTGAGTCCGGCCGGATGTGGACGCGTGACGCGATGGTCAGCGAACTGCAGGAAAGCCCTGAGCTAGATGCTTCGCTGGAGGTCTTCGCCGTCGAACGGCTCGGCGAAGACAGCATCCTGTTGACCTACCGCAGTGTGCGCCGCGAGGGGTCGGCCCTGCGCAGTTCGCTGTGGCTGCGGGACGGCCAGCAGTGGCGCCTGCGCTTCCACCAAGGCACACCCGAACAGGGCTGAGCGGCCGCGCCCTCTCCTGGCCGGACAACGGTCAGGCCAGGAACATCCTGGCGTTGGCTTCCTCCGCCTGCAGGTACTGCTGTGAGGCGTGGGACAGCGCCGCGTTGATGCTGGCCAGGGATTCCTCCACCCTCAGCTGGGTGGCGCGCCAGTCCGTGACGAGCTGTTGGAAGTTCGCTGCAGCAGTACCGGTCCAGAGCGACTCCAATTCGCGCAGCCCGGATTGCATGGTGTTCACCTCCGCCTGCAGCCGCCCGATGGTGCCCTGGACCGCCATGCTCTTGGCGGCGAGGGCCTCGCTGTCTACCTGGAATACGGCCATGATGTCCTCCGCTGGTGATGTGTACGGACACCGTTCAGGCTAGGCAGCGCCGGAAGCCGCTGCGAGGCTCCATCGGTGGATTGTGGATAACCCGGTTGCGGGGGAGAGCTGTGGATCAGCCGAGGTCGAAGGGCTCGTCCTCGTCCGCGAGCGGTTCGTAGGGGATCCGGATGGACATGGTGGCGCCGCCGCCGGGCGTCTGCGTCAGGCGGACCGTGCCGTCGTGCTGGGCCACCAGGGCAGCAACAATGGCCAAGCCCAGGCCCGTCCCGCCGGTTTCGCGATAGCGGGACGTGTCCGCCCGGTAGAAGCGTTCAAAGACCCGCGCAGCCTCGTCTTCGGAAATTCCGGGACCGTGGTCGCGGATCTCCAGGACGGAATCCAAGCGGTCATCGATCACGGGTTGCACACCGACGGCAATCTCCAGCGGCGAACCTTCGGGGGTGTAACGCAGCGCGTTGGTGACCAGGTTAGCCACCACCTGGCGCAGCCGGGCCTCATCGCCGAGGATCGGCGCCGGGCGGGGAGCACCGCCGTCGAGCCCCACCACGGTGATCTCACGGTCCGGTGCGCTGGCCCGGGCGTCCAAGGCGGCGTCGTTGCCCAGCAGGAGAAGGTCCAGCGGCTTGGCTTCCAGCGGGCGCTGTTCGTCCACCCGGGCCAGCGTCAGCAGGTCATCCACCAACTGGCCCATGCGCTTGGCTTCGCTTTCGATGCGCCCCATGGCGGCGCCGACGTCTTCCGGGGACTGCAGCGCCCCGTGCCGGTACAGCTCCGAAAAGCCGCGGATGGTGACCAGTGGCGTGCGGAGCTCGTGCGAGGCGTCCTGGATGAATCGGCGCATCCGCTGTTCGGAGGCGGTGCGGGAGGCGAACGCCGTCTCGATGTGCGCGAGCATGGCATTCAATGAACTGGCGAGCCGGCCGACCTCGGAGGCGGGGTTGTCCACGTCGACGCGCCGTGAGAGGTCCCCGGCGGCAATGGCAGCGGCTGTCTTGTCCACCCGACTCAAGGGCTGGAAGGAACGGGTCACCGCCAGCCACGCGATGCCGATGGCCGCAATCGTTGCCGAGACGCCGATCAGGAGAGTGTTCACCGAAACCTTGTTGAAGGTCTCGTTCACCTCTTTGTAACTCACCGCTACCGCGACCGAACCGGCGCCGTTTTGCAGTGGCCACACCGACACCCGCCAGCCGTCACTGTCCCGCTCGGTCCCCGGAACGTAGAAACCGTGGCCTTGGAGGTCTGTCGCGTCGTCCGGCGTCAGGGGCGGCAGGTTTGGGCGGTCGCCGGTGGGGTTGGTGTCCAGGGTGATTTGTCCGACTTGCGACAGTAGAGCGCCGTAATACCGCTCTGAGTAGGACGTCTGGGTGGGATTGGTTGCCTCGCGGACCAAGAAAGACGAGATGGACTGGCGGTTCTTTATCAAGTCATCGTCGAGTTGCTTCACCAGCGTGTCGTGCAGCAGGGTCAGGATCAGCACCGAAATGAGGGTAAGGGTGGCCACCATGAGCACACCCATGATCAGGACCAGTTGCGACCGCAGGGATGCCGATCTCCAGCGTTCCACCATTGATCAGCGGCGGTCGGCGGTGCGCAGCAGGTACCCCACGCCGCGCTTGGTGTGGATCAGCGGCGGCGCATCCGGATTCGTATCGATTTTCCGCCGCAGGTAGGAGATGTAGGACTCGACGATCGAGGCGTCGCCATTGAAGTCGTACTCCCAGACATGGTCCAGGATCTGCGCCTTGGACAGCACTCGGTTCGGGTTCAGCATCAGGTAGCGCAGCAGCTTGAACTCGGTGGGGGAGAGGTCGATGACTTCGCCGCCGCGGCGGACTTCATGTGCATCGTCGTCGAGCTCCAGGTCATCCACCTGGATGACGGCGTCGTCTTCCAGCAACGGGCGGGTGCGGCGGAGCACGGCCCGGATGCGGGCCACCACCTCGTCCAGGCTGAACGGCTTGGTCACATAGTCGTCGCCGCCCACGGTCAGGCCGGTGACCTTGTCCTCGGTTTCGTCCCGGGCGGTCAGGAAGACCACCGGAAAATGGCGGCCGGAGGCCCGGAGCTTGCGGGTCACGGTGAAGCCGTCCATGTCCGGAAGCATGACATCCAGTACGGCTAAGTCGGGCAAATGTTCTTCGGCGGCGTCCAAGGCCTCGCGGCCATTGGCGGCAGCCACTACCTCAAACCCGGCGAACCGCAGCGACGTCGACAGTAGTTCGCGGATGTTCGGCTCGTCGTCGACGACCAGCAGTTTGGCTTCGGGCTCAAGCTTTTTCACGTTCCCAGTGTGCTCCCGGTTTCTGGGAGTTTGCTGAATGGATGCTGCAGGCAATCATGACCTGCGCTGAGACTCGGCGAGGGTCAGTCGCGGCGGCCGAAGAGTTCCACCGGGGCAAGCACGCCCTGCCGGACTCCCGCCGCCAAGTTGCCGATCTTCTGCTTGGCGTCCGTGCCCATATGCAGGTGCATGCCCAGCGGCGGGGCCTCGGAAGTGAATATTTTGTCCTGGGTCCGCTGCAGGAATTCAACCGCAAAACCGTGCCGGTTGCGTTCGCCCTCCAGCCGGAAGCCGGCCGCAGCCAGTGCGGCCAGATAGCCGGCCCGGTCTTCCACGAACGACGAGTCCGGCGTGGACGCCCAGGGCAGCGGAAACTGCGGCGTGCCCGCGCCCGTGGACATGATGTCGTAGAGGGCAAAGATGCCCGCCGGCTTTAGGACGCGGTGGATCTCGCGGAACGCTCCCGCCTTATCGGGAATGTTCATGCCCACGTGGAGCATGGTCGCCGCATCGAAAGTGCCGTCGTCGAACGGCAGCTTAAGCGCACTGGCCACGCTGAACTGGACGAGCCCCTCCAACCCGGAGCGCCGGGTGAGCGATGCGGCTGTCCGCACCGACTCGGGCGTGAGGTCCACGCCCTGGACGGCGACTCCCAGATGGTGGGCCAGATAGCGGGCGGGGCCGCCGATGCCGCAGCCGACGTCGAGCACCCGCATGCCCGCGTGCAGTCCGGCGCCTTCGGCTACGGACTGCGTGGCGTCGGTGCCGCCAATATGCAGCTGGTCCGCGGCGGCCAGCACGTCCGGGTCGATGTTGTCCGGATCCTGTCCAAGCGCAGCCAATCCGTCCAGGATCAGGGCCTCGAGGCCCGGGTTGTCGTAGTGGGCGGCGACGTCGTCTTCGATGTCCATGGCGGCCTCCAAGGGGTCACGATGCCACGAGTGTACGCCCGGACGGGCCCGGTCGGTCCGGCGGGCAAAAGCGTGGGTCCGCACGGCCAGCCACACGGGCCCGGGCAAAGCGTGGGTCCGCACGGCCAGCCACACGGCACGGGCAAAGCACGGCCAGCCACACGGCACGGGCAACGTGCCGGTTTTACCCCTGCACCACGTCCTTGGCGTCCTTGATGGTGTAGGCGTAGCCCTGCTCGGCCAGGAAGCGCTGGCGCTTGGCGGCGAAGTCCTGGTCCAACGTGTCCCGCGCCACCACGTTGTAGAACCGTGCGGACCGCCCGTCCGCCTTGGGCCGCAGCAGCCGGCCCAGGCGCTGGGCTTCCTCCTGCCGGGAACCGAACGACCCGGACACCTGGATGGCCACGGTGGCTTCGGGCAGGTCGATGGAAAAGTTGGCCACCTTGGACACCACCAGGGTCTGCAGCTCGCCGCGGCGGAACGCGTCGAACAGCCGCTGCCGTTCCTTGACGGAGGTGCTGCCCTTGATCACCGGCGCATCCAGATGCTCGGCGATCTCGTCCAGCTGGTCGATGTACTGTCCGATCACCAGCAGCTGTTCGCCCTCGTGCGCCTTCACCAGCGCATCCACCACCGGCGTCTTGATCGGGGACGTGGCGCACAGCCGGTACTTATCGACGTCGTCGGCCATCGCATAGGCCACCCGCTCGTCCCGCGGCAGATCCACCCGGACTTCCACGCAGTCGGCCGGAGCGATGTAGCCCTGCGCCTCAATGTCCTTCCACGGGGCGTCGTAGCGCTTGGGACCGATCAGTGAGAACACTTCACCTTCCCGGCCGTCCTCGCGCACCAGCGTGGCGGTCAGTCCCAGCCGCCGCCGGGCCTGCAGATCGGCCGTCATCCGGAACATCGGTGCCGGCAGCAGATGCACCTCGTCGTAGATGATCAGGCCCCAGTCATTGGCGTCCAGCAGCTCAAGGTGCGGGTACAGCCCGCCGCGGCGCATGGTCAGCACCTGGTAGGTGGCAATGGTGACCGGCCGGACCTCCTTGACCGATCCGGAATATTCACCCACGTCCTCGGCGGTCAGCGTGGTCCGCCGGACCAGTTCGTCCTTCCACTGGCGGGCGGCAACGGTGTTGGTCACCAGGATCAGCGTGGTGGTGGAACTGGTGGCCATGGCGGCCGCGCCCACCAGTGTTTTGCCGGCGCCGCAGGGCAGGACGACGACGCCGGAGCCGCCGGCCCAGAAGTTCTCCACGGCCAGCCGCTGGTACGGCCGCAGCTGCCAGCCGCCGGGTTCCGCGGATTCGGCCAGCGCGATCGGATGCGGCGTGCCGTCGACGTAGCCGGCCAGGTCCTCCGCGGGCCAGCCGAGCTTGAGCAGCAGCTGCTTGAGCTGCCCACGCTGCGAGGAATGCACCACGGTGGTCTCGGCGTCGATCCGCGGCCCCAGCAGCGGCTGGATCTTCTTGGCATGCATGACTTCTTCGAGGACCGGGTAGTCGGTAGTGCGCAGCACCAGGCCATGCTGCGGGTCCTTCTCCAGCCGCAGCCGCCCGTAGCGGGACATGGTCTCCTCGATGTCCACCAACAGGGCGTGCGGCACCGGAAAGCGCGAATAGGTCAGCAGCGTGTCCAGCACCTGCTCGGCATCCAGTCCCGCCGCGCGGGCGTTCCATAGCCCCAGCGGAGTGATCCGGTAGGAATGCACATGCTCCGGCGCCCGCTCCAGTTCCGCGAACGCGGCGATGGCATGCCGGGCCTCGTTCGCCTGCTCATGGTCCACTTCCAGCAGGATCGTCTTGTCGCTCTGGACGATCAACGGTCCGTTGGCCATTCAGCTGCCCTCCAGTAGTTCAATGTCCATCACCCGGTGGATGGAGACGGTGCGCTCGCTGTCCCGGTCGGGATCGAACACGCGAAGCCGGCCGCCGCTGACGGACAGCGGCAGCATGACCTGGCGCCGGTGGTTGCCGTCCGGATCCACAATCCCGATCCGCACGCGCTGCTTCAACCGGATGGCGGTCCGCAGCGTCTCCAGCGTCAGCAGCGGACCCGCCTCTGCTGCTGGCCCGGCCGGGGTTCCGGTGCTCCGCAGTGCCGCGAGCTGGGCGGCGCTGGCTTCGGCGGTGAGCTCCCAGGGGTTGGTTTTCACCGGGAACGACGACGGCGCCCGGCCGGCTTTCGCCGTCGCGGCACCCTCTGCTGGGGTGCCGTCCGCAGCGAAACTGCCGGTGCGTGCGCCAGCGCCGGTGCCGCCGCCCAGTGCCACGCCGTCGTCGGCTTCCGGGGCCGGCGCATAGCCCCACTGGCGCAGTGCGGCGAGCAGGTCTCGGCTTGCGGTGCGCGAGACCGCCACCGTGGGAGCCAGCCGGCGCAGGCCCAGCCGGGCGGTGCGCGGGTCGGCGAGCAGGTCGGTCAGCATGTCCGCGTCGTCGCTGCGCAGGAAGCTGGCGGCCGCGCCGAGCCTCAGCACACCGTGCCGGTTCGCGGTGTCCTTCACCAGGTATCCCAGCGGCTGCGGGACGCCGGTGGCCGAGTGACGGGTCAGGAAGCCGAGGATTTGTGCCGCATCGCGCCCCGCGTCCAGCGCGTGCCGGATGCTGTCCGCCGAGAACCGGTAGATGGTGGCCGGGCCTTGGCCTTCTGCGGTGGACAGCAGGGACAGTTCGGCGGCGATGTCCGGTGCCAGATAGCCGGGCGCCACGGCCGTCAGGTCCGCTTGCAGCACGAATTCTTGCAGCGGTTCGGGCAGTTGGGCGGCCAACAGCTCAACTGCCTCGGCAAGCCTGTCCTGCGCCAGCGCGCGTCCCAACCCGGTCAGTGCGCCGGAGCCCAGCAGCCCCAGCCGTGCCGCCTCGGTCAGGATGCCCGGCACCAACCGCTCGAACCGGCGCTGCTGGCGCGGCCGGCGCCAGACCAAGTAACCGGTGACCTGTTCCGGCGAGGGCGCCGGGGTGCTGGCGGGGGCAGCGGAATCCGGTTTATTGTCCGGCACGTCGGTGCTGCCGGCCGCAGAGCCCGGCGTGCACAGTTCGTCCAGCGCCTCCAGTACCCGGCGCCGGACGGCCGGTGCATCGGGCCGGGATGCTTCGGCGGCCAGCGCGTTGATGGCGGTGTCCGACGGCGTCCTGCCGCCCACCAGCGAAGGCGCGCGGTCCAGTTGCAGCCAGGCCGACACGAGCAGCAGCCACTGGTCCTGGCGTGCCAGCGAGCCGAACATGGCGTCGGCGTGGACCACCCAGCGGGAGGTATCGACGTCCAGGATCAGCAGTCCGGCAGCGGCTGAGAGTTCCAGCAGCCAGCTGGTTTCGTCCGCTTCGACCCGCAGGGAGTCGGCCAGCCGACGGACCTCGCGGATGCCTACTCCGCCGGCACGCAGGGTGGCAACCGGGCCGCGGCGGACCTGGTCCAACAACTCGGCCACCAGCCGCAGCGTCTCGGCCACTGCGGAGAAGGCGGCATTGTCGCGCAGGGAATCCCGGATCGGCCGGGCAGTTGCCGCGGGCGGCATGGTGTGCCACGGATCGGCCAGCGCACCGCCGCGCACCGCAAGTCCGGCCGGGCAGGGGAGTTCCACGTGCGTCGCGTCGATGGGCACCAGCAGCCCGTGTGCTGCCAGCCAGTCGATGGGTGATGTCGCCTCGCGGGGACCGCTGCCCGCCAATGGGTGTGGCAGCGCGCCGAGCGGGGAACGGCGGAACTTTCCGAGCAACTCGGCGGTGTGCTCCGGTGCCTGCGCGATCAGCTCAGGCCAGGTCCGCGGGTCGGACAGCCAGCGGTCGAGTTCGGCGGCCGCGCTGGCCGCGCGGGTGGCCGCCGGGGCGGTGCGCTCGCCCGAGCCGGTCTCGGGGGACTCGGTAGGAAGCTCGTAGCCGGCCTCGCGCAGCAGCCGCACCGTGCGCACCAGATGGTCCGCTGCCACCTGACTGGCCGCCGCCAAGGCGGCGTAGCTGCGGCCCAGGCCTGCCGGATACGGTCCGAGGGCTTCGGCCAGGCTGGCCACCGGAAGGTAGGCCGGGGGCTGCAGGAGGTCTCCGCCGTCGTCAGCGGGAAAAGCACTGTTGTCGGATGAGAGCGGGGCCGCGCGCAACAGCAAGGCAAGATCCTGCAGGCGGGCCAGACACGCGTCCAGGTCCAGTTGCCCGGCTGTGCCCGGCTGCGGCACCAGCAGGGGCTGCAGGGAACGGGCGTTTGCGGAGCGGCCGGCATCAACATCAGTGCTGAGCACTACAGCTTCAAGCACCTCCAGCTCGGGGCGGGAGAGGTTCTCCAGCACCCGCTGGAGGCTGATCCGTGTGCAGGCCCGGGCCGCCAGGGCGGAAAAATCCGGCACCGGCGGCAGGCAAAGATCCGGCCGGGCAGCGAACAGCTGGCGCAGCTCGGCGTCGCTGCGGGCGGCCAACTGGCCGGCCAAGGCGCGGATGGAGGACACCGGATTAACGTTACCCCGCACTACTGCGGCCGACGCCGCCCGGGAGGCCCGCCGTCACCGGCCCGCGTGGTGCCGCTAGCTGCTGCGGCGGCGCCGGATGCTGCCGGCCATCAGCAGCACCATCAACACGAAGGCGATCGGGAAGCAGAACCAGGCTAGCCCCATGAAACCCGTCCACACCGGGTTCCCTGCCATGGCACCTGCCAGAATGACGCCCAAGCTGCCGAGCCCTGCCAGCAGTACTGCGATGGCTGCGAAAACGAGCACACGGTGCAGCGCACCCGACTCAGCGGGGCGCGGCGGATTCTGGGCAGGAACGGATCCGGGCATGGCTCCAGATTAACTCCCCGCCGTGCCTCGGCCCAATCCCGCCATCATGCCAGCAGCGGAAACGGCCGCGTCTCGGCCTCCGCTGTCTGTGGAACAAGCTAATCTAGAGACAGACTTTCCCCGCCACGCCGCGGCCGCGCCTGCGGCCGGTGTACTGCCGGCGGGACACATGGTAAGAACGCAGCAGCGGGCGGTACCGCCGCAACATTAAGCAGAACGAGGTAAGCAAAGTGCCCATCGGCAAAGTCAAGTGGTTCGACACGGAAAAAGGCTTCGGATTCCTGGCCAGCGAAGACGGCCAGGAAGTATTCCTGCACGCGTCTGCCCTGCCGGCCGGCGTCAAGGACGTGAAGGCCGGCACCCGGATGGAGTACGGCATCGCTGACGGCCGCCGCGGCCCGTCCGCACTGTCCGCCCGCATCCTCGACGCCGCTCCCTCGGTGGTGCGCGCAACGCGCAAGCCGGCCGAGGACATGGCCGTCATCACCGAAGACTTGATCAAGCTGCTGGACGGTATCTCTAACGGGCTGCGCAAGGGCCGCTATCCGGAACGCTCGCACGCGTCCAAGGTGGCAGCGGTACTCCGCCGCGTGGCCGACGACCTGGACGCGTAAGCGGACTTGATGACCGAAAACCTGACCGGCTCCAGCGCTGAAACAGCGCCCGTGGAGCAGCCCGACGCCGGCGAGCCCACGGCGGAGGCCGCGCCGCCCCGACGTCGTCCTGCGCGTCGCACCCCCAAACTGGACCTTGTCCTGGCCGCGGCGGTGGACCGTGCCCGGGAGGGTGTCCTGGACATCGCCCCACCCGAACAAATCGGTGCACACGTCGGCAGCGTTGCCGACGGCGACCGCCTGGTCACCCACCGGTTCGAAGCGAAGCTGGCCGGCTACGCGGGCTGGCAGTGGTACGCCACGTTGGCCCGGGTGCCGCGCGGCAAGGACGCCACGGTCTGCGAAGTGGGCCTGCTGCCGTCGGAGAAATCGCTGCTGGCTCCGGAGTGGGTGCCGTGGGCGGACCGGGTGCGGCCTGAGGAAGTGGCGGCAGCGGCCGAAGCCGAGGCGGCTGCGGCAGCCGAAGCGCAGGACGACGCCGACTCCGCGCCGGTAGCGGACACGGCGGAGGAAGTCTCTGAACCCGTGGACCAAGATGCAGCGGCAGAGGAAGCTCCCGCCGAGGCAGGCGAGGACGAGGTTACCAACGAGGAGACCTCGGCCACCGCGGGCGAGGACGACGCAGCGAACGAGGAAGCCTCTGCCTCTGAGGGCGAGGACGACGCAGCGAACGAGGAAACCTCTGCCTCTGAGGGCGAGGACGAGGCAACGAACGAGGAAACCTCTGCCTCTGAGGGCGAGGACGAGGCAACGAACGAGGAAACCTCTGCCTCTGAGGGCGAGGATGCAGCGGATCCTGCCGCTGGCGAGAAGCTGACAGAGGCAGCAGCAACCGATACGACCGAGGATTTCACCGAAGCCACGTCCTGACGTGGCCGATGGACGAGGCAGGTTTCGCAGCCGGAAGGGGCGGTAAAGCATGTTTCGTTCCTTGCGGCTGTTCAATTACCGGATCTGGTTCATCGGGGCGCTGATCTCCAACATCGGCACCTGGATGCAGCGGACGGCCCAGGACTGGCTGGTGTACGACATCCTCACCGAGCAGGACGCCGCCGCCATGGGCATTGTGATGGCGCTGCAGATGGGGCCGCAGCTGCTGATGGCGCCGTGGGCAGGGCTGGTCGCCGACCGGTTCGACCGGCAAAAGCTGCTGATGGCCACGCAGATTTCAATGGCGGTCCTGGGCCTCGCACTGGGCTTGATGGTGATCGCCGATGTGGCGCAACTGTGGCACGTGTATGCCTTCGCGCTGGCGCTGGGCATGGTGACGGCGGTGGACGCCCCGGCGCGGCAGACTTTCGTCTCCGACCTGGTCCGCGACGACTACCTGCCCAACGCGGTGGCGCTGAACAGCACCTCGTTCAATCTGGCCAGGATGATCGGTCCGGCGATTGCCGGCGTGCTGACCGTAGCGATCGGACCGGGCCCGGTGTTCCTGATCAACGCCGCCACCTTCGCGGCAATGATCGCCGCGTTGCTGGCCATCCGCAGGCAGGAACTCCATCCGCGACAGAAGGTTGCCAAAGGCCGCGGCCAAATCCGCGAGGGCTTCCGGTACGTGAAGGACCGGCCGGACCTGGTGGTGGTGCTGACCGCCATCTTCATCATTGGAACCTTCGGCCTGAACTTCTCCGTGTTCGTGGCGTCTATGGCGCGGACCGAATTCGGCGGCCATGCCGGTGACTTCGGCGTGCTCTCCTCGGTGATGGCAGCCGGTTCGGTTACCGGAGCGCTGCTCAGCGCACGCCGGGACCGGCCGCGGCTGCGCTATATCTTCGGCGCCTCGGTGGCCTTCGGCGTTGCCTGCACGGCGGCGGGCCTGGCCCCCACAGTCTGGCTCTTCGGACTGGCTCTGGTGCCGGTGGGGGCAGCGGCCATCACCATCATGACCAGCGCCAATGCGTACGTGCAGACCACCACCGACCCGATGATGCGCGGACGCGTCATGTCCTTGTACATGGCCATCCTGATGGGCGGAACTCCGCTCGGTGCACCCCTGGTCGGCTTGGTGTCCAACAGTTTCGGCCCGCGCTGGGGGCTGGGTGTGGCAGCGCTGTCCGGTGTGGCCGCCGCCGCCGTCGGAATATTGTGGGCCTGGCGCGCGCACCACATGCGGCTGCGCTTCGACCGTTCGGCCCCGCGGAAGCTGAGCATCACCTACGGCGTGCCGGACCGGCCGGTCTAAGCGCCGCGGCGGTCCGGATCGAACGGTCCGGACCCAACCGCGTCAACGGTCCGGGCCAACCGCGCCGGACCCAATCGCGCCAAACGGTTCGGACCAAACAATAAGGTCCGGCTCCCCGCGATCGGGCAGCCGGACCTCATCATGGCACGGTGCGGCGGTTAGCCTTGCAGGCGGTCCACCACGTAGTCGATGCAGGAGAGCAAGGCGCTGACGTCGTCCGGTTCGACTGCGACGAAGGTGGCGATGCGCAACTGGTTGCGGCCGAGCTTGCGGTACGGCTCCACGTCCACCACGCCGTTGGCGCGCAGCACCTTGGCTACGGCCGCGGCATCAACTGACTCGTCGAAGTCGACGGTGGCGATGACGTTCGAGCGGTGCTCCGGGTTGACGACATACGGCGTCGCGACCGCGGAAGCCTCAGCCCACTGGTACACGCGCCCGGCGGAGTCGGCGGTGCGGGCGGAGGCGAAGTCCAGCCCGCCGTTGCCGTTCAGCCACTCGATCTGCGCATTGAGCGTGACCAGGGTGGCCAGCGCCGGCGTGTTGTAGGTCTGGTTCTTCAGCGAATTATCGATCGCGGTTTCCAAGTTGAGGAAGTCCGGAATCCACCGGTCGGTGGCGCCGATCCGGGCCGCTCGTTCCAGCGCGGCGGGGGAGAAGGCGCCAAGCCAGAGTCCGCCGTCGGATGCGAAATTCTTCTGCGGCGCGAAGTAGTAGACGTCGCTCTGGGTGACGTCGACCGCCAGACCGCCGGCGGCCGAGGTTGCGTCGATGAGAACCAGGGCGCCGTCGTCGGCCCCATCCACACGCTGCACCGGAGCGGCGACGCCGGTGGACGTTTCATTCTGCGCCCAGGCGTACACGTCCACGCCGGCCTCGGCCCGCGGCTCCGGCCGGGAACCGGGCTCAGCGGTGATGATGCTGGATTCGGCCAGGAACGGTGCCTTGTTGGTGGCGGAGGCGAACTTGGAGCTGAACTCGCCGAAGGACAGGTGCTGGGCCTTCTGTTCAACCAGTCCGAACGAGGCGACGTCCCAGAATGCCGTCGAGCCGCCGACGCCGAGGATGATCTCGTAGCCCGCGGGCGCCTTGAAGAACTCCTTGAGTCCCTCGCGGACGCTGCCCACCAGATTCTTGACCGGAGCCTGGCGGTGCGACGTTCCCAGCAGGTTGCGGCCCGCGGCGACCAGCGCGTCGACCTGTTCCGGACGGACCTTGGAAGGACCGGCGCCAAAACGCCCGTCCTTCGGTAGCAGGTCGGCGGGAATGCTGATGGACTGGGTATCGCTCATGAATACCTTTCCTGGCGTGATGGCAGTGATCTTGATGGCAGTTCACCGTTGAACGCCCGTATCATTCTGCCCCAACGGCGGCGGGCGCCGTTAGTCGGAACCGGCAATGTTGCGCGGCACCCCGGCGCGGCTACCAGCGGCAAGACTGCCGGTCGTGTAGGGAAAACAGGCTAGGCTGGAGAGGGGCCCCACCCTCATGCCTGCTGCTGGAGCAGCCTTTTTCACCGCGCGCCGAGGAGCAAGAACCAATTGACTGATCTCATCGACACCACCGAGATGTACCTGCGCACCATCCTCGAACTCGAAGAAGAGAACATCGTCGCGCTGCGCGCCCGGATTGCCGAGCGGCTGCGCCATTCCGGCCCCACCGTCTCCCAGACGATCGGCCGGATGGAGCGGGACGGACTGGTGGTCGTCACCGGTGACAGGCACTTGGAGCTGACCGAACTGGGCCGGCGGAGGGCAACCGAGGTCATGCGCAAGCACCGGCTGGCCGAGCGGTTGCTCTCTGACGTCATTGGCTTGGACTGGGCCTACGTCCACGACGAGGCCTGCCGCTGGGAACATGTGATGAGCGAAAGGGTGGAGCAGCGTCTTTACGAGTTGCTGGGCAAGCCGACCGTTTCGCCGTACGGCAACCCGATCCCCGGGCTGGAGGCGCTCGGAGGGCAGCCCGCCGAGGAGTCCGCCGCCGGCCTGCTCAACCTGGCCCAGGCGATGGGCACTTATACGCCCGACAAGCAGGTCAGCATCATCCGGTTGGCAGAGCCGATCCAGGTGGAGCCGGAACTGTTGACCCAGTTGGAGGAGGGCGGCCTGAAACCGGGTGCGACGCTGCAACTGGCCACCGCAGGCGAATACATCTCCGTGCGCGTGCCGGGCATCGAAGGCGCCCTGGAATTGCCGCCGGAGGTCGCCGCCCACATCTTTGTGTCGATGGAATGAATCGTTGCGCCGCGGAATCTCGCGGCGTGGATAACGGATTTATTACTTTCGCGTAGTTTTCCGTATAGTTGTGCCGGGCACCGAGATGTCGGTCCCGCACCCTCCGCAAGCCGAACCCTGTCGGCGGGGGAGTGTATCCGTGAGACAGGGGCGGAGGACCCACCAAGCGGCAGTTTATTCGCTGCCTTGGGGTGAAGCCGCAGCGGGCAAAGCCTCGGTGAATCGTTCCACTGAGCTCTGTGCGGTGCGGCCGAGTTTTCTCTTGACTCGAATCCGACAGCTAACTTCGCAGGCGCTTTGGGAGAGGTATATAGATTTTGGCAGGACACAAAGCCTCGGGGCGGCGACGTTCAACCGCCCCGGTCGAATACACACGCCCGCGCGCTGCGACAGCCGGCCGGCGACGTGCCCAGCCGGCACCGTCCCCAGTAGCAGCGGCCGCCCGCGACGTCGGTCATAAGACCGCGATTGTCGCCGCCGCCTCCGGCATGGTGCTAACCGTCATACTTCCGACGACGGCCGGCGCCACCGCCGACGGCCCGCAGGAAGCAGTAGCAGCCAGCAGCATCTCCGCGGCCACCGAAGCACGCCTGACGTTTGAGCGCGCGGGCCTGACCAGCAAGTTCGACCCGGACACCAAGCTGAAGCAGGTCATGGTCGCCTCCGGCGGAAAGACCAAGGCGATCGGCAGTGCGGGAACGCTCTCGCAGCCGATGGACGAGCTGATCAAGACCTCGCCGTTCGGCTACCGGGTCAGCCCCATCACCGGTTACGCGGGTGAACTGCACACCGGTCAGGACTACGGGGCCCCTTGCGGCACGCCCGTGGCAGCAGCGGCAGGCGGCACCGTCGTCGAGGCCGGCTTCCAGGTTGGCGGCGGCGGCAACCGGATTGTGGTGGACCACGGCAACGGCCTGGAGACCACCTACAACCACCTGAGCACTATCGATACGACCGTCGGCGCCACCGTGGCCCGGGGCGAAGTGCTGGGCGATAGCGGCACCACCGGAGCGTCAACCGGCTGCCATTTGCACTTCGAAGTCATGGTCAACGGCAAGCTGGTGGACCCTACCGGCTGGCTCTGACTGACACGCCGTAACCGGAATGTGACTCAGACGCCAAACTGTTATAAGGTTTCACCTGTGCCTGGCAATTATTGCCAGGCACCTTCGGGCGGAATGCCGAACTCTGCCGTCGCCCGAAGTTCGTTCGCACCGAATCGCATGGCAGAGGCGGGGGAACCACTTCCCGGACGTCTCAGGACGTCCTTGGGGTAAAGCCGATCAGGCCCGGGCCACCAGCTCGGAAGCCGGCCGGCCGGATGACTCCCATCCGAACCCGACAGCTCACCTCGCAGGCATTTGGGAGAGGTACAACCGTGTCCAAGAGCATTACTGCGGGCCGCCACCGTGCGACCCCTGTCCGCACCAGCCCGCTTGAGACGATTTCCAAGGCTGTTTCCGCAAACGCCGGAACTGTTGGACGCCAAGGTGCCGTTATCGCCGCCGCTACCGGCCTGGTTCTGACCGGTGCCATTCCGGCGCAGGCCGTCAGTGCAGAACGCAGTGTCGACGCACCGGCCCGCGTGCAGGTGGAAGCCGTGCAAGCTTCGGCAGCCGTGAAACTGACCTTTGAGCGGTCCGGAATTACTTCCACTCCGGCACCGGAGACCGTGGTCCAGGCCGTATCGAACGAGATCAACCCGACGACCGGCGACGACGCCGCGTCGGGCCAGGGCAAGTCGGCCAAGAAGGGCGGCGAAGCTGCCGCCAGCGGCGCAGCCGGCGCCATCGTGGCTGCCGCCTACGCCCAGATCGGCGTGGGACAGGACTGCACCGCGCTGGTCGAGAACGCGCTGCGCGCGGCGGGCTACTCGGTCGGCGACCTCGCCCCGGCACAGTTCTTCGCTTACGGCACGCAGGTTTCCACGCCGCAGCCGGGCGACATCATCTACTACGCCAACGGCGGCGCCGGCGTGGCCCACGTGGCCATCTACGTGGGCAACGGCCAGGCCGTCCACGGCGGCTGGGCCGGCTACAGCACCGTCCTGGGCAGCGCCTACATCGGCTCCGGCCCGGTGTTCATCCGCCCGGCGGGCTAAGGCCCCCGACGCCTTGCTCTGCGGTTCGTATCGCGGCGCGCCTTCCGGGGCGCGCCGTCGGTCATTAAAGCCACCGTGCACGACGGCGAAACCCGGCGTGCTGTCTCGTTTCGGTGCGTGCGGGACAACCGCCGTAACCTAAAGATCACCGTTCCGTGATCAGAACGTGACAATAGGCGTCGGATCGTATACGCTGTTTCTCGTGCCAGCTGCCAGACGGCTGGTGCCTCCGGGTGGATTGCCGAGCTCTGCCACCGTCCGGAGTTCGTTCGCAAAGACTTCGCGGGCAGAGGCGGGGGAACCAAATTCGGGTTCCGTACAGGAACCCTTGGGGTTAAGTCGTTACATCTCTCAGGTTTTGCCGGGGAGAAGTGCGGCCGGGTGCACTCCCATCCGAATCCGACAGCTCACCTCGCAGGCATTGGGAGAGGCCTTTAACGTGTTCAATAACACCGCTACGGGGCGCCACCGCGCCGTTTCCGTCCGCACTAACCCGCTGGAGACGATTTCCAAAGCCGTCTCATCCAATGCCGGATCCATGGGTCGTTCTGCAGCAGTCATTGCTGCCGCCTCCGGATTGGCCCTGACCGCCGGACTGCCCGCACAGTCGGCCACTATCGAACGCACCGCATCCACCGTGTCTGTCCCCAGCCGCGTGCAGGTGGACACGGTCCAGGCGTCGAGCGCCGTCGAGCTGACCTTCTCGCGTCCCGACATCAAGTCGACTCCGGCCCCTGAGCCCGAGCCCGTGGTCGAAACCGTGGCCCAGGAAGTGGCCCCGGTTGTCGAAGAAGCCGCCGACACAGCACAGGACACCGTCCAGAAGGCCGCCCCGGCAGCCGCAGCCAAGCCCGCAGCCGCCCCGGCGAAGACCACTGCCTCCGCCAGCGGCGTGGCCTCCACCCTGGTCTCTTCCGCCTACGGCCAGATCGGCATTTCGCAGGACTGCACCGCCATGGTGGAGAAGGCCCTGCGCGCCGCCGGCAAGTCGGTGGGCGACCTCGCCCCGGCACAGTTCCTCAGCTACGGCACCCAGGTCTCCACCCCGCAGCCGGGCGACCTGCTGTACTACTCCGACGGCGGCGCCGGCGTTGCGCACATCGCCATCTACGTGGGTAACGGCCAGGCCATCCACGGCGGCTGGACCGGTTACACCACCGCACTGGCCAGTGCCGACGTCGGATCCGGCTACGTAGCCATCCGCGTCAACTAGGCTTCAGCCTTCCCGGTCTATTAGACCGTCCGCCGGCCCCGGTGCACGCCCCGCGTGCACCGGGGCCGGCGGCGTTATGGCCGAAGGGCAGCAGTGCCCGCCAGATCCGCTGACCGGCCGGCGAACAGCCGGTGAACATCGTGCTGCCCGGGCCAAAACGGCCCAGCGGCAGCGAAAAAAGTTAGCGCAGAACCTATCTGCCGTCATACTCTTTGACTGTTAGTGCAGAAAATCCAGTCCCTGACCGGAAGCGAAGCGCCGGTCGGGGTGGCCACTCCTAGAGGAATGTGCATGCGCACACTCGTTCTGAATGCTGGATACGAACCCTTGGCGGTCGTTACCTTCCGCCGGGCGCTGCTGCTTGTCCTCACGGGGAAGGCCAGCGTGATCGCCGAGGACGGCGATCCCGTCGTCGGGCCGAACGATATCCTGGGCCGTCCCTCGGTGATCCTGCTCAACCGGTACATTAAGATTCCCCATAATCAGGACACCGCCGTGACCCGCCGCGGCGTGCTGCGCCGCGACAACCACCTGTGCGCATATTGCGGCAAGACGGCCACCACGGTGGACCACGTCAGGCCGCGCTCGCGTGGAGGCGAAGACAGTTGGGAGAATCTGGTGGCCTGCTGCCTGCGCTGCAACAACGCCAAGGGCGACCGCACCCTGGCGCACATGGGTTGGAGCCTGCGGTTCACGCCCCGTCCGCCCAGCGGTGCGCGCTGGCGCATCCGTGACCTGGACCGGCCGGCACCCGCCTGGAGCCAGTTCCTCGACACACATACCGCAGCGTGACTGCTTCTGATTTCGACGCCGTCGTACTGGCCGGCGGCCGCTCATCACGGTTGGGTGGAAGCCCCAAGGCCCTGCTGCAACTCGACGGGGCCACGCTGTTGCGCCACACGCTGGAGGCTGTCCGCGGCGCCCGGCGGATCGCCGTCGTCGGTCCGGATGACCTGGTGGAGGAAATGGACGCCTTCCGCCGGTCGGTGGCACCGGGACCACCAAGGCTCCTGCTGACCCGGGAAGACCCGCCGTTCTCCGGTCCGGCAGCGGGCATCGCGGCCGGGATGACCGCGCTGGCCGCCCATGACGACGGCGCAGCATCGGGCTCCGCGCCGATCACCATGCTCTTTGCCTGCGATATGCCGCTGCTCGCCGGGCTGCCGGAACTGTTGCTGGAGAGTGCCGCCCGTGCGCCGGAGGCGCAGCTCTGGATCCCGGTGGACGCCGACGGCAGGCGGCAGCAGTTGGCTTGCTGTGCGGGCAGTGCGGCCTTGGCTGCAGCGGTGCAACAGTCCGGGGGAGCAGCAGGATTGGCCGGCCAGCCGGTCCGGAAGCTGCTCGCCGCGCTGCCGGCAGTCGAGCTCCGGTTGGAGCGCACCGGGAGCCACACCTCGGACGTGGACACCTGGCAGGATGCGGGCCGCTTTGGCATTGCCCGGCCCGCGCCGTAGCCTGAAACAAACGTTGTACTAGCCCGCGCACGGGCGGATCGGAGGCCATTGTGTCCGGAGCGGCCGAACAGCTCTCCCCGTTTGTCAGCGAACTGCTCCAGGCGCTGGAGATCGAGGACCTGCCGGTGGACATCGAGGCCGTGCTGGGGCTGGCCGGCGTGGCCGCACACAGCGTGGTCCGTCCCGCGGCGCCGCTGACCACGTTCGTGGTGGGCTACGCCGCCGGCTACGCGGCCGCCACCGGGCAGGCCACGCCGGAAGTGGCCATCCGCGCGGCTTCCCGGGTGGCCGACGAAGTTGCGCGCCGCCACGGCGCAGTGCAGGAGTGAGCGCCGGCCTCCGCTGGGAAGACGCCCGGGCCACCGCGTACGCGGCCGGCCAGGCGGCTTCGCTCCGGCCGGCCGCCGACGTTGAGCTGGCAGCCTGCGCCGGCCGCACGCTGGCCGCCGACCTTCCGGCGCTGCTGCCGGTTCCGCACTATGCCTCCTCCGCGATGGACGGCTGGGCCATTGCCGGCGCCGGGCCGTGGCAGCTGGTGCCGGCCGGCAGCCCGCTGCAACCCGGGCAGGCCGCCCCGGTGGTCACCGGGGGCCTGATCCCCGACGGCACGGACAGCGTGCTGCGCAGCGAATGCGGAACCGCGGGGACCCAGCGGCTGGACCTGTGCCCGGGAACGGCGGAGCGGGAATTCGCCGTCGGGCGGCACATCCGTCCGGCCGGCGAAGAGACCGCCGCCGGCGCCGTAGTGGTGGCCGCCGGCACCGTGCTGACCCCCGCGCATCTGGCCGTCGCCGCGGTCTGCGGCCACGATGCGCTTCCGGTGGCCGCGGTGCCGCGGGTGGCGCTGCTGCTCACCGGGGACGAAGTCGTCATCTCCGGGATCCCCGCGCCGGGCCGGGTGCGCGATACGTTCGGCCCCACCCTGCCGGCCATCATCGGCCGGTTCGGAGGCCAGATCGACGACAGCCGGCGGCTGCCCGACGACTTCGATGCCACCGCGGAGGCCATCGCCGGCTGCGGCGGCGACCTGGTCATCACCACCGGCGGGACCGGCACGTCTGCCGCCGACCATCTGCGCCGGGTGCTGGATGCCGCCGGCGCCACAATCCTGGTCCCTTCCATCCGGATGCGCCCGGGGCACCCGGCGTTGTTGGCCCGGCTGTCCGATGGGCGCCCGCTGGTTGGCCTGCCCGGGAACCCGCTGGCGGCCATGATGGCGCTGCTGACCCTGGCCGACCCGCTGCTGGCGGGCATGACGGGCCGCCGGCTGACAGCCCTGCGCACCGTGCGCGCCGGAACTGCCCTGCCGCCGCTGCATCACCAGGACCGGTTGGTGCCCTACGGGACGGCTCCCGACGGCGGCGCCGTCCCCGCAGACCACATCGGCTCGGCCATGATGCGCGGACTGGCCGCTGCCGACGGCGTGATGGTGGTTCCGGCCGCCGGCGCCGACCCCGGCCAGCAATTGCCGGCCCTTGACCTGCCCTGGTGATCCGGTGTGGCCGCAGCGTGATCCGGTATGGCCGGCAGCCTTGGTGGGCCCGGTCCGCCGCCGTGGTTGTCCAATCCGAGTCCCGTCTCGGGCGAACCGGGTCCTGATCCGGCGCCGGTGATCCATTCCGACGTCTCCCGACTCCGGGCGGCCCCGGCGCATGGCGTGGATTACGCTTGTAACAGGCAGTAGAGGAGAAGTACATGGGCCGCTTGACGCAGCGCCGGAAGGTGCTCAAACTCAGTCTGGACGCGCCGCCGCGCCGCCGCGAGGACGTGCTGGCGGTGGAAGAGCCGCTGGAAATCCGGCTGGCCGGGCGCGCGTTCTCCATCACCATGCGCACCCCGGGCGACGATTTCGACCTGGTGGCCGGATTCCTGGTCTCCGAGGGCATCATCTGGTCGCCCGAACAGCTGCTCTCCATGCGCTTCTGCGCCGGCGAGGACGAGGACGGCCGGCAGACCTTCAACGTGGTGGAGGCACAGCTGGCGCCCGGCGTGGCGCTGCCGGATCCCCGGCTGGACCGGCAAGTGGTCACCAGCAGTGCGTGCGGCATCTGCGGCACCGCCTCGATTGACGCGGTGACCAAGCGCTCCCGCTTCGGGCTGCATCACCACGACGGCGGCGCAGCCGCGGGCACGGACGTCACCGACGGTGGCGGCGAAGTGGCGCTGGACCTGCTGCTGCAGTTGCCGGACCGGCTGCGCGAGCAGCAGCAGGTCTTCGAACGCACCGGCGGCGTCCACGCGGCCGGACTGTTCAGCTTCGAGGGCGAACTGCTCTGCCTGCGCGAAGACGTGGGGCGCCACAACGCGGTGGACAAGGTGGTGGGCTGGGCCCTGCGCGAGGGGCGGCTGCCGCTGCGGAACACGGTGCTGCAGGTCTCCGGGAGGGCCTCCTTCGAGCTGGTCCAGAAGGCCTACCTGGCGGGAATCCCCGCCCTGTCGGCTGTCAGCGCGCCGTCCTCGCTCGCCGTCGAACTGGCGGAGAAAGTTGGACTGACGCTGGCCGGTTTCAGCCGCGGCCGCAGCGTCAACGTGTACGCCCACCCCGCACGGATTGGCACCGCCGTCGGCCATTTGGTGTGAGACCGGCTACGGCTGTCGAGAATTCCCTGTGAGCCGGGATACATTAGGGGCATGACTCGCCCGGCACCTGTGAATGACATTGACGAAAGCACCCTGAAGGTCAAGGAACCGAAGAAGGCTGCCGCCGGTATTCCGGCAGTAAAGATTGCGCTGGAGCGCGGCATCGAGCAGGCCGGCGTCGCGCGCACCGCCCGCTCACTGCTGCGGATCAACCAGCGCGGCGGCTTCGACTGCCCGGGCTGTGCCTGGCCGGAATCCATCACCGGACCGCGCAAACCGGCCGAGTTCTGCGAAAACGGTGCCAAGGCCGTGGCCGAGGAAAACACCAAGCGCACCGTGACCCCGGAGTTCTGGGCACGGCATTCCATTGCAGAGCTGGCCACCAAAACCGAGTACTGGCTGGGCCAGCAGGGCCGGATCACCGAGCCGGTGATCATCCGCGAGGGCGAGACGCACTATTCGCCGATCTCCTGGTCGGACGCGTTCAACCTCATCGGGGAACGGTTCCGTGCCACCACACCGGACCGTTGCGTCTTCTACACCTCGGGCCGCACCGCGAACGAAACCGCGTTCATGTACCAACTGTTCGCACGTTCGTTGGGCACCAACAACCTGCCGGACTGCTCCAACATGTGCCACGAATCCTCCGGCAGCGCGCTGAACCCCACGATCGGCATCGGCAAGGGCACCGTGTCGCTGGAGGACATCCACCACTCAGAACTGATCTTCGTGGTGGGCCAGAACCCGGGCACGAACCACCCGCGCATGCTCTCAGCGCTCAAGGAATGCAAGGACAACGGCGGCACCATTGTGGCCGTCAATCCGCTGCCGGAAACCGGACTGATGGCGTTCAAGGACCCGCAGTCCGTGGACGGGCTGGTCCGCGGCGGCACCAAGCTCGCCGACGAGTTCCTGCAGATCAAGGTAGGCGGAGACCTGGCCCTGTTCCAGGCCCTCGGACACCTGCTGCTGGAAGAGGAAGACCGTGCTCCCGGCACCGTGGTGGACAAGGCCTTCATCGAGGCAAACACCGACGGGTTCGAGGACTACGTCGCGGCCCGACGCCACATTGACTGGATCGAGACCGAGAAGGCCACCGGGCTTTCCCGGCTGGACATCGCGAAGGTGGCCGGACTGCTGGCCAAGTCCAAGGCCACCATCATCTGCTGGGCGCTGGGCCTGACCCAGCAGCCGCATTCGGTGGATACCCTGCGCGAAATCGTGAACCTGCTGCTGCTGCAGGGCAACTTCGGCAAGCCCGGCGCCGGTGCCTGCCCGGTCCGCGGCCACTCCAACGTGCAGGGCGACCGCACCATGGGCATCTGGGAAAAGCCCAAGGAATGGCTGCTGGCCGCGCTGGACAAGGAATTCGGCATCACGTCCCCGCGCGAGCACGGCGTGGATTCCACCGAGGCGATCGACGCCTTCGCCGAGGGCAAGGTTGACGTCTTCGTGTCGATGGGCGGCAACTTCGCATTGGCGAACTCGGAGACCGAGGCGCTGGAAGCCGGGATGCAGAAGGCCGGGCTGACCGTGCATGTATCCACCAAGCCCAACCGGTCCCATGTGGTGCACGGCAAGACCTCGCTGATCCTGCCCACGCTGGGCCGCACGGACCGGGACGACAAGCACCCCAACGGCGCGCAGTTCCTCTCGGTGGAAGACTCCATGTCCGTCATCCGCTCCACCCAGGGCCGGCTGGAACCGGTCAGCGAGCACCTGCTGGCCGAGCCGGTGATCATTGCCCGGATGGCCCAGGCCACCTTCGGCGACGACCATCCGGTGAACTGGCGGGCAATGGCCGAGGACTACGACGTTGTCCGCGACCACATCTCCCGCGTGCTGCCCGGCTTCGAGGACTTCAACACCCGGATCCGGAACAAGAGCGGCTTCGTGCTGCCGAACCCGCCGCGCGATACTCGGTCCTTCGCCACGGACATCGGCAAGGGCCGGTTCACGGTCAGCCCGCTGGAGTATCTGGAGGCGCCTGAGGGCCATCTGATCCTGCAGACCTTGCGCAGCCACGACCAGTACAACACCACGTTCTACGGGCTGGACGACCGCTACCGGGGCATCTCCAACGGCCGCCGGGTGGTCCTGGTAAATCCGGACGACCTGGCTGAACTGGGCTTCGCCGACCGTGACCTGGTGGACGTGATCAGCACGTTCAAGGGGACCGAGCGCCGCGCGGACGAGTTCCGGCTGGTGGCCTACCCGACGGCGCGGGGCTGTGCCGCCGCCTACTTCCCGGAAGCCAACGCGCTGGTCCACCGGGACCTGGTGGCCCGCGAGTCCAACACCCCCGGCTTCAAGGCGATGACGGTGCGCTTCATCCCGCACGAGGAGAAGCAGCTCAGCTGACCTGCGTGGCCGGTGGTGGTCCGGTCGCTGGTGGCCTCCTCGCCGAGGTGTGGCCGTTGAGTGGTGGCGTGGCTGTTGAGTGGTTCCGCCGCTGGTGGCGTGGCTGCATAGTGGTTCCGCCGAGGTGGCCATTGTGGACCGGACCGCTGTGGCCGCCTGGCGGCCACAGCGGTCCCAGGTCAGGGGTTGGCGTCCAACTCCTCGGATACTGCCCCTGACCTCACGGCGAGGTCACCCTTTGGCGTCCAGATCACCGGTTATAGCAGGTGATCTGGACGCTAATCCCTGAGCTCGACCAAGTCGGACTGCGGGCGCGGGTTCCAGGACCCGTGCGGCCAGGGAGCGTCTGGCAGCGAGTACGCAGCGGGCTGCCAGCGTCCGGCACGATCACACAGGCTGCCGGCGTCCGGCACGATCACACAGGCTGCCGGCAGCCAGGGCCGCAGCGGGCGACTGGCTGCCGGCAGCCAGAACAGCCCCGGCTCAAGCGCGCCGTCAAGGACAGATTCTGGCCGGGGAGCCACCGGCGGGAACAGTATGGTGCTCCGGAAGGTTCTAGGGTTGCAGTAGGACCATCAGCGTTAAGGAGCCATCATGTCCATGGAAGGTGCAGCCTGGAGTTCGCTCTACCGGCTTTCGCATTCGAAGGACCAGAAGTCGTTCTCCCGCGAAACCGTTCGCCGCACCTTTGCGTTTGCCGCGCCGTACAAGGCCAAGATCACCATCTTCGTGCTGCTCTCCGTGGTGACCGCCGCGCTGGCCGTTGCCACTCCAGTCCTCGCCGGCCGGGTAGTAGACGCGATCGTCGCCAAGTCCGACGTCGAGCTGGTGGTCTGGCTGGCCGTGGTGATCGCACTGGTGGCCATCGCCGACGCCGGCCTCAGCATGGTGACCCGGTGGATCTCCTCCGGTCTGGGCGAGGACATCATCCTGGATCTGCGCACCGCAGTGTTTGACCATGTGCAGAAGATGCCAATCGCCTTCTTCATGCGGACCCGCACCGGCGCGCTGGTTAGTCGGTTGAACAACGATGTGATCGGTGCCCAGCGGGCCTTTGCCGGCACGCTTTCCGGCGTGGTCAGCAACGTGGTGGCACTGATCCTGACACTGATCGTCATGCTGAACACATCGTGGCAGGTCACGCTGCTGGCCGTGCTGATGCTGCCGGTGTTCCTGCTGCCGGCTCGCCGGATGGGCAGCCGCCTGGCGGACCTCCGGCGCGAGACCGCAAACCACAATTCCGCCATGAGCACGCAGATGACCGAACGGTTCTCCGCGCCCGGTGCCACGCTGGTCAAACTCTTCGGCCGCCCCGCCGATGAATCCCGGGAGTTCAAGGTGCGGGCGCAGCGCGTGCGCGACATCGGCATCAAGACGGCGGTAATGCAGTGGGTGTTCGTCACCGCGCTGACCCTGGTGTCGGCGCTGGCGCTGGCCTTGGTCTATGGACTGGGCGGTTTCTACGCGATCATCGGCCAGCTGGATCCGGGCGATGTGGTGACGCTGGCACTGCTGCTCACCCGCCTGTACGCGCCGCTGACCGCGCTGGCGAACGCCCGGGTGGAGATTTCCAGCGCGCTGGTCAGCTTTGAGCGGGTCTTCGAAGTCCTGGACCTCAAGCCGCTGATCACTGAGAAGGACGACGCCGGCACCGTCCCGCCGGGTCCTGTCTCCGTTGAATTCAAGGACGTGCGGTTCGCCTATCCGTCGGCCGACAAGGTGTCGCTGGCATCGCTGGAAGAGGTAGCGACGCTGGACGCCCGCGGCGGCGAGGAAGTGCTGCATGGCATCAGCTTCCGGGTGGAACCAGGCCAAACGTTGGCGCTGGTGGGTTCCTCGGGCGCCGGAAAGTCGACCATGGCCCAGCTCCTGGCCCGGCTGTACGACGTCGACTCCGGTGCCGTTGAGCTCTCCGGCACCGATGTCCGGGACCTGAGCTTCGAGGCCCTGCGCGGAACGATCGGGATGGTGACCCAGGACGGGCACCTGTTCCACGAGACCATCCGCTCCAACCTGCTGTTGGCCCGGCCGGAAGCCAGCGATGCCGAGATCTGGGACGTGCTGCGCCGCGCCCGGCTGGAAGGACTGATCCAGTCACTGCCGGACGGCCTGGACACCATGGTGGGGGAGCGCGGCTATCGGCTCTCCGGCGGTGAGCGCCAGCGAATGACCATTGCACGGTTGCTGCTGGGCCATCCCCGCGTGGTCATCCTGGATGAGGCAACCGCAGCGCTGGACTCGACCAACGAAGCCGCGGTGCAGGCGGCGCTCACCGAGGCACTCGAGGGGCGCACCGCCGTCGTTATTGCCCACCGGCTCTCCACCGTGCGCTCCGCAGACCGCATCCTGGTGGTGGAAGGCGGCAACATCGTGGAGCAAGGCACGCACGCCCAACTGCTGGCGCTGGAAGGACGCTACGCTGAGCTCTATCGGACTCAGTTCCTCAGCGACGCCGCGGTGGCCAGCTGACCCAAGTGGACTGAAGCGGTCCGCGCCGGCACAACCGGCCGCTCCGCGATACCCGAGCGCTCCGCGTAACCCGCAGGGCCGACGGGAACACGGCACAACCGGCAGATCCGCGATACCCGAGCGCTCCGCGTAACCCGCAGCGCCGCCAAAAAGCACACGGCACAACCGACCGCACCGCGTAACCCGCAGCGCCGCCAAAAAGCACACGGAGATTCCCGCAGCACCGGCATAACCGGCGCTCCCACAGCCCCGCGAAACCCACCGCGCCGCCGAACTGGAACGCTGGCAACCCTTCCGTGGCAAGCGTGTGCTCCGGCCGGTCAATGACTAGAGTTGCTGTGGGGTCCCCGGCGACAGATGAGCAGAAAGCGGTGCTATGCAGCGAGGAACCAACCTGGGCCGCTTGGGCGGCTACAACCAGGCTGTGATCCTGGATGCCATCCGCCGCGCCCATGAGGGCATCGCCCGGGTCGAGTTGGTAGAGCGCACCGGACTGTCCCCGCAAACAATCTCCAACGTGGTGCGCCGGCTGGTGGACGAAGGCCTGGTGCGGGAAGACCGGAAAACGGTCAGCGGTCCAGGCAAACCGCGCACCGTGCTGCAGTTGGAAGTGTCCAGCCGGTTGGCCATCGGCATCCACCTTGACCCGGTGGTCATGACCCTGGTCATGCTCAATCTCGACGGCGAGGTGGTGGCCCGTGCCCGGCACGACAATCCCCGCGCCGGCCAGCCCGATGGCATGACGGCGGCGATGGCCGCCGCGGTCGAAGAGTTGATTGCAGCCTCGGGCATCGAGCGCCAGCGGATCCTCGGTATCGGGCTGGCTGCGCCGGGGCCGATCGATGCGGCGGAGGGCACGGTGGTGGACCCGCCGATGATGCGCGAGTGGACCTCGGTGCCGCTGCGCGAGCCGCTCAGCCGGCTGACGGGGCTGCCGGTGCTGATGGACAAGGACACGACGGCCGCGGCGGTAGCGGAGCTGTGGGCCAGCGGACGGCAGGAACCCGAGAACTTCGTCTTCGTGTATCTGGGCACCGGCTTGGGGGCCGGCGTGGTGCTGGACAGCGTGGTGCTGCGCGGTGCTTCCAGTAACATCGGCGAGATCGGCCATTTCCCGGTGGACGCGGAAGTGCCGCAGTGCGACTGCGGGAAACGCAACTGTGTGGGCATGGCGCTGAACTTCGACACCTTATTCCAGCAGGCCGTGGAGTCCGGTGTGTTTCCGCCCGACGCCGAACTGGGGGACCGGCACCAGGCCACCGAAAGGATCATCACGCTGTGCCGGATGGCCGTCGAAGGAGATTCGGCCGCCGCCGCCATCATCAACCGCGCTGCCCGATTGGTGGGCGGCACCGTGGCACAGCTGGTGAATGTCCTGGATGTAGACCGGGTGATCTTCGGCGGACCGTTGTGGATCGGGCTGGAGGACCTGGTGCTGCCAACGCTGCGCGAGGAGATTAATAGCCGCTTCGTCTCCCGGGCCATCCACGGAGTCGAGGTGGACTCTTCGTCGCTGGGATTCGAAGTGGGCGCCATCGGCGGCGCTTGTCTTGTCTTGGACGACGCGTTGTCGCCGAAGGCCAGCGGACTCCTGCTGGGCAGCTGAACCGCAGGGCACTACCACGCTCCGCTGCACTTACTGTATTTTTCGTCATATTCCTTGACTTTGGGTCCTGCCCTGCCGTTCAGCTTGCTTTATTAAATCCAATCGATTTAGATATGTAGTGACGGCAGTGCCTGGAGTACTCACACTCTGGGATATGAACGGTCCCGGAGCGACTTAGGTGCTTCAGGGGAACGGCGCGGCCGTCAGCCAATGAGTGGCAGGAAGATGCCGCTGGCTCCGGCGAACGGGAAGATGCCGGAACCGGCGGTCCCTAGCTGACAGGGGGACTCCTGCCCACTCCGGTGGAAATGCACTACCTCAGGCCACCGTCTGTGCATCCGTGGGGGGTTGCACAGGCGGGGGCCTGTTTCCGTTTAATCAGCCTGGTTTATTACCCGGGCTGGCCAGACACGCCGGCGCGGTACACATTGGGGCGAGGTGGCAGTAGCGTGCGCAGGGCCGTTCGGAGGCGTGGCTCGCACACTCGCAGTACATGCGGATCATATTCAGTGCCCCCGGGCAGATTCGAACTGCCGACACCCGCTTTAGGAGAGCGGTGCTCTATCCCCTGAGCTACGGGGGCAACGCCAAAAGCTTAGCTTAATTGCCGTGCCGGACCGGTGCGCCGGTTGGACGGCGCCGGCAGTGGCTCACACACCGTTCGGGACGCACACGGTTCGCGGGCCGGGCTGCTCGCGGTCAGCCCGGGGCAGGTGCGCCTGCGATCCGCCCGGGCAGGCTCGCCGATGCTCCGGCCCACTCAGCTTCCGGCCGGAGCGGCACCTTCGGCCGGTTTGGGCTTGCGGGTGAAGACGGCGACGGCAGCCACCACCAGGCTCAAGCCGAACAGGATTGACTTGGCAACCGTGAGGAAACTCGCCAGCGAGGCGTCGCCCACCGGGTCCGTGGCCAGCATGGCATCGACCGCCAGGTTTTCGCCCAAGTCGGCGACCACATAAAGTACGACGACGGCCCAGGCCAGCCATCGCCAGAGTCCCCGGCGGATTTGCTGGCCCAGCAGGATCAGCCAGGTAAAGCCGAAGAGCAGCGGGAAGATGGTGTCCGCGGTCTTGTGCCAGTAGTTGTACTGTCCGGCACCGTCTTCGCCGAACGCCGTCCGGAGTTGCTGCGCGTACTCGGTGGAATATCCGCCGATCAGGGTGTCCGGCATGCCCAGTCCGCCGGTCAGTTGGGCGAACTGCGGCATCACCAGCAGGAAGGAATAGCCGAACAGGAATGCCGAGGCCACTGCTCCGGCGATGACAATCAGGTTCGCATTGCCAGCCGCGCGCTGAGGAGACCGGGTGCTGCCGGGAATGGCAGGTTTTGCTGCGCTGCCCGTGGCCGGGGCTGCCGCGGCACCGTGTTTTTTCGCGCGCTGTGCTGGGGTTTTGGACATGCCTCCATTATGCCGGTGGAGCCATCCGCCGCGTGCTGGCGCAGGATTTGGCGGCCGTCCCCGAGTGTCGGTGCCGGCTAATAGACTTAAGGGACCATGGATTTCCTCACCGACCCGGCGTTTGACCCGCATGTTGCCTCTCCGCCCGCCCCGCACCTGCCCGGGGCGGAAGAGTTGCTCTCCGGGCTGAACCCGCAGCAGGAGGAGGCGGTCAAGCATGCCGGTTCCCCGCTGCTGATCGTCGCCGGTGCCGGATCGGGCAAGACCCGGGTGCTCAGCCACCGCATCGCCTACCTGCTGGCCACCCGGCGTGCACGCCCGGGGGAGATTTTGGCCATCACCTTCACCAACAAGGCCGCCGCGGAGATGCGGGAACGGATCGAGTCGCTGGTGGGGGATCCGGCCAAGCGGATGTGGATCTCCACCTTCCACTCCTCGTGCGTCAAAATCCTGCGCCGCGAAGCCAAGCACGTCGGGCTTAACTCGAATTTCTCCATCTACGATTCGGCCGACACCCTGCGGATGGTCAGCCAGGTGGCCAAGGGACTGGACCTGGACCCGAAGCGGTTCCCGCCCAAATCCATCCAGCACAAGATTTCGGCGCTCAAGAATGAACTGATCGACGACGAGTCCTTCGCCTCCAGCGCCAATTACTCGGATCCGTTCGAGCAGGCGGTCGCCTCCGTCTACACCGGGTACACGCAGCGGATGCGCCAGGCCAACGCCATGGACTTCGACGACCTGATTGCCCAGGTGGTCTTCATCTTCCAGGCCTTCCCGGCGATTGCCGACTCGTACCGCCGCCGCTTCCGCCACGTGCTGGTGGACGAATACCAGGACACCAACCACGCCCAGTACCGGCTGGTCCGTGAGCTGACACGTGAATCCGAAGACGGCGCGCTTCCCGCCGGCGAGTTGACTGTAGTCGGTGACTCGGACCAGTCGATTTACGCCTTCCGCGGGGCCGACGTGCGCAACATCGTCGACTTCGAAAAGGACTATGCCAACGCGCGCACCATCCTGCTGGAGCAGAACTACCGTTCCACGCAGACTATCCTCAGTGCCGCCAACTCGGTGATTTCGCGGAACCCGAACCGCCCGGCCAAGCGGCTGTGGACGGCCGAGGGCGACGGCGAAAAGATCATCGGCTACGTCGGCGAGAACGAGCATGACGAGGCCCGGTTCATTACCGATGAAATCGACCGGCTGCAGGATTCTGAAGGGGTGCGGCCCGGGGACATTGCCGTGTTCTATCGGACCAATGCCCAGTCCCGCTCGATCGAGGACCTGCTGGTCCGGGTTGGTCTGCCGTACAAGGTAGTCGGCGGCACCCGCTTTTATGAGCGCAAGGAAATCAAGGACGCGCTGGCGTACCTGCGGGTCCTGGTGAACCCGGACGACGTCGTCAACTTGCGCCGGATTCTCAACGAGCCCAAGCGCGGGATCGGCGACCGGGCCGAGTACGCGGTGGCCGCATTGGCGGAGCGGGACCGGATCTCGTTCATGGCGGAACTGCGCCGTGCCGAGGACGCGCCCGGCATGGCCATCCGGTCGGTCAATGCGGTGGCCGGCTTCGTGAAGCTCATCGACGATCTGGCCGAGGTGGCCGCCGGTTCCGGTGCTGCCGCAGCGCTGGAGGCGGTGCTGGAACAGACCGGCTATCTGGCCATGCTGCGCCAAAGCTCGGACCCGCAGGACGAGTCCCGCGTGGAGAACCTCGCGGAGCTGGTGGCAGTCGTGCGCGAATACGAACGCGACAACCCCGAGGGGTCGCTGTCCGAGTTCCTCGAGCAGGTGGCGCTGGTGGCCGACGCCGACCAGATCCCGGACGCCCCGGACGCCGAGGCCGCCCAGCTGGCCCAGGACCAGGGCGTGGTCACGCTGATGACCTTGCACACCGCCAAAGGGCTGGAATTCCCGGTGGTTTTCCTCACCGGCATGGAACACGGGGTCTTCCCGCACCAGCGCTCGATGTCCGACCCGAAGGAATTGGCCGAAGAGCGCCGGCTGGCCTACGTCGGCCTGACCCGGGCCCGGAAGCGGCTGTACCTGACCCGGTCGGAGTCCCGCAGCATGTGGGGCCAGAGCCAGTTCAATCCGGCCAGCCAGTTCATCGAAGAGGTGCCGGCCGAGCTCATCGACTGGAAGCGGGAAGGAACAGTTCGTCCCAAGCTGGGTTCCACCGGAAGCCTGGGGTCCAACCGCTACGGCGGCTCCTACTGGGGCGCCGGCACGGCCAGCAACCAGGACATCAACATGCTGCGCGGATCTGCGCCGTCGATCACCAGTGCCAAGACCCGGGCCGGCCGGGTGCAGCCGCAGAAGGAAGTCATTGCGCTGGCCATCGGGGACAAGGTCAACCACACCAGCTTCGGCAACGGCACCGTACTGGGGCTTGAAGGAGCAGGCGACAAGACGGTGGCCAAGGTGAAGTTCGATGCCGGAGAGAAGCGGTTGCTGCTGCGGTACGCGCCGCTGACCAAGATCGCCTAACCGAGCCTGCAGTTCCGCTGGGAGATTCGCCACGTTTGCGTGGCTGCGTTTGGCAGAGCCCTGACCCGGCGTTTACCGTTCTTATCCATGGATGGCGTGGACATTAATACCCTGGAACGGCTGGCGACCCCCGCTTTTTGGCTGGATACGCCGCTGCGCGTGGCGCTGATCCTGCTGGGCGGTTTCCTAGCGAACATGATCGTGCGGACCGTGATCAAGCGGGTTACCACCAAGATCGCCGACGGCGAGACCGCCAAGCTGGACAAATTTGATCCGGCCGCGCGCAAGAACTCCAAGGATCCGCGCTACTGGCTGATGCAAGATTCGCCCATCGCCGCGGTACGGCGCGCCCAGCGCTCCAAGACCATCGGCTCGGTGCTGCGCTCGATCGCCACCGTGGTGCTGGCCACGCTCACCGTCCTGATGGTGCTCACGGAACTGAACTTCAACCTCGGCCCGCTGCTGGCCAGTGCCGGAATCGCCGGCGTCGCCATCGGTTTCGGTGCCCAGACCCTGGTCAAGGACTACCTGTCTGGCCTTTTCATGGTCGCCGAAGACCAATACGGCATCGGCGACGTGGTGGACCTGGGCGAGGCCTCCGGCACGGTGGAGTCAGTCGGCCTGCGCGTGACCCAGGTGCGCGCCGTGGACGGCACGCTGTGGCACGTGCGCAACGGGGAGATCCTGCGGGTGGGCAACTCCTCGCAGGGCTGGGCCCGGGCGGTACTGGACATCCCGGTTCCCTACGACTCCGATGTGGAGAAGGTTTCCGAGTTGATCCTTAAGACCGCCATGGAACTGCGCATGGACGAGGATAACCGCAGGCTGATCCTGGACGACCCAGAGGTCTGGGGTGTGGAGGCGCTGACCGGCGAGTCCGTGGTGATCCGGTTGGCTATTCGCACCAAACCGTTGGAGCAGTGGGCGATCGCTCGAAAGATGCGGGCCCGCCTGAAGGCCGCCTTGGCCGAAGAAGGCTTGCGGATCCCGCTGCTGAACCAGACCGTGATCAAGGGCAGCGCCCCGTCCGCCGCCGTCGCGCAGGGCGGGGCCACGGGCGAGGACGCCGCCCGCGGCGGGGACACCGCCGTCGTCGATCCGGCCGAAGCGGGCAGCAAGCACTAGCCGCGCGGCGCCGATACCTCAACCCGTGACCGTTCTACAAGTTGTAGAAGTGTGCCCTTGGCCACTAAAGCGGTACTCTGGGACCGGCCCCCGATGCCAAAGGGACTAGAGTTCCCCATGGAGCATTGCAGGCATCCGTCCACCGTCCGTGGCTACCGTCACGACAATCGTGGATGCCGCTCCGAGTCAGAAACGACTTCGACGTAGAAGGACACAACCCGTGGACCTGTTTGAATACCAGGCGCGCGATCTCTTCGAGGCACACGGAGTACCCGTGCTGGCTGGAATCGTTGCGTACACCCCAGAAGAAGCCAAGGCAGCTGCTGAGAAAATTGGCGGCGTAGTTGTCGTCAAGGCTCAGGTGAAGGTCGGAGGCCGCGGTAAGGCCGGCGGCGTCAAGGTCGCCAAGACCCCGGACGAGGCATTCGAACACGCCTCGAACATCCTCGGTATGGACATCAAGGGCCACACCGTCAACAAGGTCATGATCGCCCAGGGCGCCGACATCGCCGAGGAGTTCTACTTCTCCGTGCTGCTGGACCGGGCCAACCGCAACTACCTGGCCATGTGCTCGGTGGAGGGCGGCATGGAGATCGAGCAGCTGGCCGTCGAGCGTCCGGACGCCCTGGCCAAGGTGGCCGTTGACCCGGCCGTCGGCATCGATCAGGCCAAGGCCGACGAGATCGTCGCCCAGGCCGGCTTCGCCGAGGAACTGCGCCCGAAGGTCGCCGAGGTCATCATCAAGCTCTGGGACGTGTTCAAGAAGGAAGACACCACCCTGGTTGAGGTCAACCCGCTGGTCAAGACCGGCGCCGGTGACATCGTGGCACTGGACGGCAAGGTCTCGCTGGACGAGAACGCCGCTTTCCGTCAGCCCGGCCACGAAGAGCTCGAGGACAAGGACGCCGCTGATCCGCTCGAGGCCAAGGCCAAGGAGCTGGACCTGAACTACGTCAAGCTCGACGGCCAGGTTGGCATCATCGGCAACGGCGCTGGCCTGGTCATGTCCACCCTGGACGTCGTCGCCTACGCCGGCGAGAACCACGGCAACGTCAAGCCCGCCAACTTCCTGGACATCGGCGGCGGCGCCTCGGCCGAGGTCATGGCCGCAGGCCTGGACGTCATCCTGAACGACCAGCAGGTTAAGAGCGTGTTCGTGAACGTCTTCGGCGGCATCACCGCCTGTGACGCCGTGGCAAACGGCATCGTGAAGGCGCTGGAAATTCTGGGCGAGAAGGCCACCAAGCCGCTGGTTGTCCGCCTGGACGGCAACAACGTCGACGAAGGCCGGCAGATCCTGCTCAACGCCAACCACCCGCTGGTCACCCTGGCCCTGACCATGGACCAGGGCGCCGACAAGGCCGCCGAACTGGCCAACGCCTAAGGACCGAGGAACTAAGAACATGTCTATCTTCATCAACAAGGACTCGAAGGTCATCGTCCAGGGCATCACCGGCGGCGAAGGCTCCAAGCACACCGCCCGCATGCTCCACGCAGGCACCAACATTGTGGGCGGCGTGAACGCCCGCAAGGCCGGCACCACCGTCACCCATGGTGAGAAGACCCTGCCGGTGTTCGGCACGGTCAAGGAAGCCATGGCCGAGACCGGCGCCGACGTCTCCATCGTCTTCGTGCCGCCGGCTTTCACCAAGGACGCCGTGGTCGAAGCCATCGAGGCCGAGATTGGCCTGGTCGTGGTGATCACCGAGGGTGTGCCGGTGCAGGACTCCGCAGAGTTCTGGGCGCTGGCACAGTCGAAGAAGGATGCCAACGGCAACCAGACCACCCGCATCATCGGGCCGAACTGCCCGGGCATCATCACTCCGGGTGAGTCCCTGGTGGGCATCACCCCGGCGAACATCACCGGCAAGGGCGGCGTGGGCCTGGTCTCCAAGTCCGGCACGCTGACCTACCAGATGATGTACGAACTGCGTGACCTTGGCTTCTCCACCGCCATCGGCATCGGCGGCGACCCGGTCATCGGCACCACCCACATCGACGCCCTGGCTGCGTTCGAGGCCGATCCGGAGACCAAGGCGATCGTGATGATCGGCGAAATCGGTGGCGACGCCGAAGAGCGTGCCGCAGAGTTCATCAAGAACAACGTCACCAAGCCCGTTGTGGGCTACGTGGCTGGCTTCACCGCCCCGGAGGGCAAGACCATGGGCCACGCAGGCGCCATCGTCTCCGGCTCCAGCGGCACCGCGCAGGCCAAGAAGGAGGCACTCGAGGCCGCGGGCGTCAAGGTCGGCAAGACCCCGTCCGAGACCGCGCACCTGCTGCGCGAGGTGTACCCGGAGCACGAGGAAGCCTCGAACCTCTAGGCACACCGCCACCAGCTGATGAAGCCCGCCACCTGACTACGGTGGCGGGCTTCACTCTTAGCGTCGGGCTTCAGCCGCGCAGCCGCTCCATGCCGGGGTCGACCAGCGGCTCGGCGGCCACCGTGGCCGGAACCCTGCGGCCGAAGTACTCGACCTGCACCGCGTCGCCGTCGGAGATCTCCGCCGGGAGCCAGGCATAGGCCACCGGCCGCCCCACCGTGTAGCCGTACGCGGCGCTCGTGACGTACCCGGACAGCACGTTGTCTACGTAGACCGGTTCCTTGCCCATCAGCACCGAGCGGCCGTCGTCGACCGTCAGGCAGCGCAGCCGGCGGGTGGGAGCCCCGGTTGCCGCCAGCGCGGCGGCCCCGACAAAATCGCCTTTGTCCGCCTTGACCGCAAACCCTACACCGGCTTCCGCCGGTATGTGTTCGGTGGTCATGTCGGTGCCCCAGAGCCGGTACCCCTTTTCCAGCCGCAGGCTGTTGAAGGCCGCCCTGCCGGCAGCGATGATGCCGTGCTGCTGTCCGGCCTCGAACAGGGCGTCCCACAGCTTCAAGCCCTGATCCGCAGAGGTGTACAGCTCCCAGCCCAGTTCGCCCACGTAGGACAGCCGCATGGCCGTGACCGTCAAACCGGCGATTCGCACCTGCGCCGTCCGGAAGTATTTCAGCGATGCGTTGCTAAAATCGTCACTGCTGACCTTGCCGATGACGTCGCGTGCCAGCGGTCCCCACAGTCCAATGCAGCAGGTCCCCGGCGTGATGTCCCTGACCAGCGCCCACTGTGCCGGATCCGCTGCCGATTGGGCGGAGGCCTCGCCGCGCAGGTACTCGTAATCGGCGTTGTTGTTGATCCCGGCTTGGAACCGCTCCGGGGCCAGCCGAGCCGCGGTGATGTCGCTCCGGACCCCGCCGGCGGCATCCAACAACAGGCAGTACGTGACCACACCGGGCCGTTTGTCCAGTTGCCCGGTGCTCAGCCGCTGCAGCAGCCGCAGGGCGCCCGGTCCGGAGACCTCAACCCGCTTGAGCGGAGTCATGTCATACATCGCGACGGCGGTGCGCGTCTTCCACGCTTCGGCGGCCGCGATGGGGGAGTGGTAGCGGGCGGTCCAAGCATCGCGTTCCGGCTCCCGCCATTCTTGCGGCAGGTCGGCCAGCAACGGGGCGTTCGCTTCGTACCACTGCGGGCGCTCCCAGCCGCCGGATTCCAGGAACACCGCTCCCAGTTCCCGCTGCCGTCCGAAGAACGGGCTGGTGCGCAGCTTCCGCGGCGATTCCCGGGGCTGCAGCGGGTGCAACACGTCGTAGATCTCCACGAAGTTCTGTTGCGATGTCTCGCTGATGTAGTCCGGGGCCAACTGGACGTCTTCGAACCGGCGCACGTCCCCCTCGTGCAGATCCGTCTGCGGCGTGCCGTCCACCAACAGCTCAGCCACGGCCTTGGCCACGCCGGCGGAGTGGGTCACCCAGACGGCTTCCGCCAGATAGAACCCGGCGACGTCAGGCGACTCGCCGATCAGCGGACCGCCGTCAGGCGTGAAGGAAAAAATGCCGTTAAAGCCGTCGGTGATGCTGGCACCGTGGAGAGCGGGCAGCAGCCGCTGGCTTTCCCGCCAGGACGGAGCGAAGTCCTCCGGCGTGAAGTCCAGCCGCGAGGGCATCCGGTCCTCGGACATGTCAGCGGCGGGGACGGCGGGCAGCCCGTTCAGGTCAACCGGCATGGGGCGGTGGGCGTAGGAACCGATGCCCAGTCGGTCGCCGTGCTCGCGGAAGTACAGATCCGCGTCCTGGTGCCGCAGGATGGGCATTCGGGCGCCATTGGGCAGCTCGTTCCGGCCGGCAAGCTCCGGGACGGCGGAAGTCTTCACGTATTGGTGCGCCAAGGGGAGCAGTGGCACGGTCATCCCCGCCATCGCGCCAACCTTCGCCCCCCAGAATCCTGCGCAACAAACAACGACGTCGGCCGGTACCCTCCCGGTGTCGGTCGCCACCGCGGTGACCCGGCCGCCGTCGTGCTCAATGCCTGTCACAGTCGTTGAACCGCGGAACTCGATCCCGGCGGCGGAGGCGCGGGCAATCAGCAGCCGCACCGCCCGGGCCGCCAAGGCGAGGCCGTCGGAGGGGATGTGCAAGCCGCCGAGCACATTGCCGGACGGCAGCAACGGATGGTGCTTCTCGCACTCATCCGGATCGATCAACCGAGCCTCCACGCCCCAGGACGCGGCGAAGCCGGCCTTGCGCTTGAGGTCTTCAAACCGGGCGGGCGTCGTCGCCACCTCCAGTCCACCCACTTGGTTGAAGCAGGAGATGCCGTCCGCCGTCAAGGACAGCATTTTCTTGACCGTGTAGCTGGCGAATTCTGTCATGGTCTTGGACGGATTCGTTTGGAACACCAGGCCCGGGGCGTGTGAGCTCGATCCGCCGGCCAGATGTAGCGGCCCCTGCTCCAGGACTGTGACGTTGGTCCAGCCGCGGGTGGCCAGTTCGTCCGCCAGGTTGGCGCCGACGATCCCGGCTCCAATAATGACGACGCGCGGGGTGGTGCTCATGCGGCAATGCTCCTTCAGATTGCTGGACGGGACAAGGGTCTGCTGATCGGAACTAGGGGCTGGTAAGACACCCGAACGGGACAGGGTGCACACGGGACAACGTGCTGGATGGGGCAACGTGCCGGAGGTGACAGGGTGCTGGGCGGGACCTGTGCTGGGCGGACCCGGCGCCGGTGATGGAATGTCGCCAGCGGCCGGAAGGTTCTGGCCGGTTGGGGAGCCCCTGTTACGCGTACCCATCGACCTTCAAACCGGGCGGAAGGTTCGGTTCCTCCGTTGACTCCCGGACCATGATGGTGCCATCTTCGACGATGACATCGTGGACCCGGACCGGCAGTTTTGCCGGCGGCGCGTCCACCCCGCCCGTGCGCAGATTGAACTTCGACGCGTGCAGCGGGCATTCGACTTCGCAGCCCTCGACCCAGCCGTCGGCCAGCGAGGCGTCCTGGTGGGTGCAAGTGTCGTCGATGGCAAAGAGTTCACCCTCTTCGGTGTGGAAGACGGCGATGGGAGGCGAGGTGTCCAGCCGTATGGCGTCGCCTGGTGCCAGTTGGCTCAACGGGCAGGCTTCGTGCATAAGGCGCCTTCTTTCTGGCGGCCGCGTATCGCGAGCAGTTCCGTGATGAACAACGTTGTCCACAATAGGCAACAGTGTGCCCCGTCATATTCCGATGTCAAGGGGTGGGCGGTATTTTTCCCGGCACAAAAAGAGGCAGTGAAAATCTCTTGACAGCAAGGCGATGGATCTCCATTCTGTTTCACATAGCGCTTCATGTTGCGCAGAGCGCTTCTTAGACGGTCCACCCGCTGCTGCGAAAGGTATTCCCAATGCAGACCCTCGTCGTCATCGGGGCATCCCTGTCCGGTCTCTCTGCTGCCCGCGCCGCCCGTGCGCAGGGATTTGCAGGTCGCCTGGTCATCGTGGGCGATGAACTGCATCCGCCCTACGACCGCCCACCACTGTCCAAGGACTTCCTGGCCGGCCGGATTTCTGAAGCGGAGCTGGCGCTGGCGGAAGTCGACGACGATCTGGCGGCGGAGTGGCTTCTCGGCGTGAGGGCTGTGAGCCTCGACCCTGAGTCGATGACAGTGGCCCTCAGCGACGGACGAAGCCTCGCCGCGGACGGAATAGTCTTGGCTACCGGCGCCTCCGCCCGGGTCCTGCCCGAGGTCGATGGCTGCAACAACGTGTTCACCCTGCGTACGCTGGACGACGCCCGGGCCCTGCGCGGGCAACTGCGGCCCGGCCGGAAGCTGGTGGTGGTCGGCGCCGGGTTCATCGGCGCCGAAACCGCGTCGACGGCACGTGCCGCGGGACTCGACGTTACGGTCATCGAGCGTTCCAATGCCCCGCTCTCCGGGGCATTGGGCGCCGAAATGGGCGCGGCCGTGGCCAGTCTGCACGCCGCCGGGGGAGTGGACATGCTGTGCGGCACCTCCATCAAGTCATTCCGGATACAGGGCGGCAGTGTCAGCCACGTAGTGCTCGACGACGGTCGGGAACTTCCCGCGGACATTGTGCTGGTAGGCGTCGGCGGGCAGCCGAACACCGACTGGCTGATCGGTTCCGGGATCCAGTTGGGCAACGGCGTGCTCTGCGACGCAACCGGCCGCACCAACGTCCCATCGATAGTGGCGGTTGGCGACTGTGCGGCCTGGTGGAACTCTCGGCTGCAAGCCCATCACCGGGTTGAGCATTGGACCGGCGCACTGGAGCGGCCGGCCTTGGCCGTTGCCGCCCTGTTGCAGGGCGGAACAGGGCCGCGGGCAGTCCATCCGCCGTATTTTTGGTCCGACCAGTACGGTTCGCGCATCCAGTTTGCCGGCCTCGTGCATGGGCACGACCGGGTCCAGGTCGAGTATGGGTGCCTCGAAGACCACAGCTTCCTGGCCGTCTACTACGCGGGGGATGAACCCGTCGCCGTGCTCGGGGTCAACCAGGTCCGCCAGTTCACCAAATGGCGCAAGTTCCTGAACCGCGAAGCCGAACGGCACGCGGACGCTGCGGCGGGCGCGCTGGCTGCAGCCTCTTGACCGGCACCGCCGTCCCGCCAGCCCTCTGAAGTTCTGTTTAAAGGAGTACCCATGACCGCTGAGATCGTCTCGGAGAGCCTGATCGCCACCCTGCCCGGCCACACCTACGTCGACGACGACGTCTTCCGGGCCGAGCAGGAGCGCATCTTCGAACAGATGTGGTTCTGTGCGGTCAGGTCTGCGGATCTGGATAAAGCAGGGGCCTACCGGACCGTACAGGTTGGCCGCGAATCCGTCATCGTGACCCGCAACCGTAAAGGCACCGTCCGGGCGTACTACAACATCTGCCGGCACCGGGGGGTCAAGCTCTGCATGGAAGAGAGCGGGCAGGCAGGACGTTCGTTCCAATGCCCGTACCACGCCTGGACCTACGACTTCGACGGCAAGCTCATCGCGGCACCCAACCTGACCAAGATGCCGGACATCGACCGGCAGAAGTATGGGCTGGTGGACGTTCCTGTGCGCGAGTACATGGGCTACGTGTGGCTGTGCTTGTCGGACGAACCGCCGTCCTTCGACGACGATGTGGTCGGAGCGATCGAGGAACGACTGGGCGACGCCGGGGCGATCGCCGGCTACGACATCGCGAACCTGAGCCTGGGTCGGCGGATCAGCTACGACGTGAAGGCCAACTGGAAGCTCATCATCGAGAACTTCATGGAGTGCTACCACTGCGCCACCATCCATCCGGAGTTGACGGAGGTCCTGCCGGAATTCGCTGACGGGCTGGCGGCACAATACTTCGTGGGGCACGGCGCGGAGTTCGGTGAGGACATCCAGGGCTTCACGGTGGATGGCTCTGAAGGGTTGGAACGCATTCCGGGCATCAGCGAGGACCAAGACCGGCGCTATTACGCCATCACCATCAAACCAACGGTCTTCGTCAATCTGGTGCCGGACCACGTGATCATCCACAGGATGTTTCCGCTGGCCGCCGACCGGACCGTGGTGGAATGCGATTGGCTGTACATGCCCAGCGTGGTGGACCAAGGCAAGGACCTCACGGCCTCGGTGGAACTGTTCCACCGGGTCAACCAGCAGGACTTCGATGCCTGCGAACGCTGCCAGCCGGCGATGAGTTCCAAGATCTACGCCAAGGGCGGCGTGCTGGTACCGAGTGAACACCACATCAGCGCGTTCCACGAATGGGTCACGGCCCGCTTGGCGGAGCCGGCCTCCGTCATCAACTGACGGCCGCCGCCGCCGTCGTGACGAGGGACGGCAGCGCTCCGGCCGGGTTCAACTCTCCCGGGAGTAGCCCATCCGGGCGCTGATGTCCTGCCCGGCCTGCTTGACGTCCTCGATGAGGCCGGGCATGTCCTGGGGCTTGAACCGGAATGCGGGACCGGAAATGCTCACGGAACCGATGACTGCCCCCAAATGGTCCCAGACCGGGACGGCGATGGAGTTGAGGCCGATCTCGAATTCTTCGTCGACAACTGCGTAGCCGTTAGCGGAGACCAACAGCAGCTCTTTTTCCAGCTTCTGCCGGGAAGTGATCGTTTTGGCGGTCAGCGCCGGCAGCCGGGTCTGTTTGACGATCTTCAAGCGGTCTTCGGAGCTGAGCCCGGCCAGCAGGACCTTGCCGCTGGAGGTGGCGTGCAAGGGGGTCAGGCTGCCGATCCAGTCGTACGTCGCCAAAGTGGACGTACCGCGGGCCTGGTCCACGTTGACGGCAAAGTTGGAACGCAGCACCGCCAGGTTCACGGTTTCCTTGTACTGTTCAGCCAGATGCTCCAGGACCGGCCGGGCCTCGCGCACCAGGCTCAGATTGCCGGGAATCGAATTGGCCAACCGCAGAATGCCGAACCCTAGCTGGTACTTTCCGCGCTCGGTGTTCTGCTGGACCATGCCCCGGTGATCCAGCGACGCGAGCAGGCGTGAGGCTGTGGACTTGTGCACGCCCATTTCCTCGGCGATGTCACTCACGCCGGATTCCCCGCGGCGGGCCAGGATTTCCAGCACGGTGATGGCGCGGTCCACGGACTGCACGCCCCGGTTCAGGTTGTCCGGTGATGCCTCGTCGTCGAGCTCTTCAGGTTCGGCCATGGGACCATAGTCTCAAATTCCGTCCGGATCGCCGCTGTGGCGCACGGCAACGGCTCGGCTTAGCCACCCGCGGCGCCGCCGGTGCGGGCCGCCTTCGCTGCCCGGTGTGAACCGAACGCCGTGTAGTCCGCCGTACCGGGCTCACCCCAGACAACCAGCAGGCGCAGTGGGCCGGATCCGGTATTGGCCACATCATGCTCCGACCCCACCGGCGCGAGCACCGCATCACCGGCGGCCAGCTGATAAACCTGGCCGTCCACCGTCATCCGCGCCGTTCCCTCCATCACCACATAAAGTTCCTCGAGTGGGCGGCTGCTGTCGGTATGCGAGTGCATGCCTTCGGTCCCGCCCGGCGGCAGTTCCCAGGTCTGCACGGCTACCGGCAGGCGGGACTGTTCCTGGAACAGCCACTGCATCTTTACCGGGGCCGTGCCGCCGTGGAGGTTGTAGTCAAAGGCGAAATCGCCGCGTTGTTCCAGCATGTTTCAGAAGGCGCCGACGGACTCGGGGTCATCCTGGCGGGCCGGCCGCTGCGCCGCGACCGGAAACTCGTGGGCCAGGGCGGCGGCCATACCGGCGGCGGCACGCTCCAGCAGGATGATGCCCTTGGCCTGCGTTGCTTCCGCGGCGGAGGAGAGGCAGCCGGAGGCCGGCGTCAATTCGGGCCGGACCGGCAGCACGTCATAGTTGGGCAGCACGGCGGGCGGGGCATCGACCACCTTGTCCATCCGGACCCGCTGCGGGTGCAGGTGCAGCATCAGCGATGTCTCCAGGACGCCGCCGTGTTCCAGGTCCCAGCCGGTGAAGCCGTTCGGGTACAACTCGGCGATGGTCGCGTCGTCAACAAAGTCCCAGTAGGAGAGCAGGACCACTTTGACGTCGTCGATCCCGCATTGGTGCAGCTCGCGGAGTGCCAGATCGACTCCCTCATACAAGAACTGGTAATTCTCGAAATGGCCGTTGATGAAGGCGATGTTCCGCGCGCCGTGCCGGGCGAATTCGAGCGTCAGGGTCTTGGCGATGGCGATCATGGTGGAGGCGTCCAGGCTGGTGGTGCCGGGGAGATGGTTGCCGCCTCCGGAACGCTGCTGGGACTTGTATCCGTAGACCACCGGCGCGGCCACCAGCGCGTCGATGGCCTCGGCGGTGGCTCCGGCCAGCGCCTTGGAGAGGAGCACATCGGTATTCAGCGGCATGTGCGGGCCGTGCTGCTCGATGGAGCCGACAGGTATCAGCACCACGGCGTTGTCCTGGCTGATGCGTTCGCGATAGGTAAAGGCGTCGAGTTCTTCCATGTACACGCTGGTCCGCATGCTGTCTCCAAAATCGTTGTGCTGGTCCGGCCGCGAGGGCGGCGGCTGTTTAGGCAGTGGATATGGTGCTGCTGGGCCGGGACCGGGAGGTCCCGCCCCAGCAGCGTGTTGGTCAGGCCTGGATGATGTTGTGTTCCGGGCCGAAGCCGAATTTGGTGATGTTTTCGACGGTGTTTTCGCCGATGACGAGGATGTCGTGTTCGCGGTAGCCGCCGGCGCCGGGTTCGCCGTCGGCAACGGTGATCATTGGTTCCATGGAGACGACCATGCCCGGTTCCAGCACGGTGTCGATGTCCTCGCGCAGTTCCAGGCCGGCTTCGCGTCCGTAGTAGTGGGAGAGGACGCCGAAGGAGTGGCCGTAGCCGAAGGTGCGGTTGGGCAGCAGTCCGTGGCTGATGTAGATTTCGTTCAATTCCGCGGCGATGTCCTTGCAGACCGCGCCGGGCTTGATCAGTTCCAGGCCGCGGCGGTGGACCTCCACGTTCACGTTCCACAGTTCGAGGGAGCGTTCGTCCGGTTCGCCCAGGAACAGGGTCCGTTCCAGTGCGGTGTAGTAGCCGGAGGTCATCGGGAAGCAGTTCAGGGACAGGATGTCCCCGCGCTGCAGTTTGCGGGTGGTGGCCCAGTTGTGCGCGCCGTCGGTGTTGATGCCGGACTGGAACCAGACCCAGGTGTCGCGGACCTCGCGGTGCGGGAAGGTGCGGGCGATCTCGTGCACCATGGCTTCGGTGCCGATCAGCGCCACTTCGTACTCGCTGATGCCTTCGCGGATGGCCCCCTTGATGGCTTCGCCGCCCAGGTCGCCGATCCGGGCGCCGTGCTTGATCACCTCGATCTCCTCGGCCGACTTGATCATCCGCTGGCGCATGGCGTCTTGGGAGACGTCGAGCAGTTCGGCGCCCTCGAAGGCGGCCTGGATGCGCTGGCGGGTCATCAGCGGCAGCGCGTCGTCTTCCACGCCGAGGCGGTGGGCGCTGACCCCGCGTTGGCGCAGGGCTTCCTGCAGGCCGAAGTAGAAGTTGTCCCGACGCCAGTCGGTGTAGACGATGTTCTCGCCGTAGCTGGTGCGCCAGGGCATGCCGGCGTCGATATTGGCGGTGACGGTGACCGAGTCGTCGGCGGTGACTACCAGGGCGTAGTTGCGGCCGAACGTGGTGTAGAGGAAGTCGGAGTAGTACTTGATGCCGTGGTAGCTGGTCAGGATGACGGCGTCGAGTTCCTTGGCGGCCATGATGGCGCGCAGCCCGGTCAGGCGGCGTTCGAACTCTGCATCGGAGAAGGTCAGTTGCTGCTTTTCTCCGTTGTGCAGGACCTTCAGACGCTCAAGTTCGGAAACGGTGGTGGCTGAGCTGGTCGCGATGGTCATGGGTTCTCCTTTAGTGCTGTTGATACAAGGGGTCGTTGTGGTCTTAGGGGGTAGGTGCGGTCGTCCGGCTCTCGGGAGCGGGAGGCGTGTCCGTGTGGACAGGCTCTTCAGACTCCACGAGGGCTGTTTCACAGCTTCCGTAGTTCTTCAGGAACTCTTCGTCGGAACTGCTCTCCTTGAGCCCCAGCGGGATACCGGCGGCGATGCGGGACTTGAACCGGGGGTAGCCGAGGATGAAGTAGACCGTTGCAGCCGTTACAGTTCCGCCGAGCCAGGAGAAATCGACGCCGCCGACGGCGGTAGCGAGCGGTCCCTGCAGGACGGGAACGGAGCCGTACATGCACATCCAGGTCATGAAGATGCCGGCGAAGAAGGCGACGAAGGCTGAGGGGTTGAAGGCCTTCAGCTGAGTGTCGTCGACCGAGCGGAACAGGTAGCTGTAGTTCTTGTGGCGGCGCTCGAAGACGAAGTAGTGCACGGCCATGATGCCGCCCCAGGTGGCCACCCACGCTGCAATCGCGATGATCCAGTTGTGCAGCAGGTGGGCGAAGTCGGTCGCGAACATGAAGCCGATAACAGCTGTCATGGCGAGGCAACCCACCAGGATGGAGAGCTTCTTGCGGGAGACCTGGATGTCCAGGGCCTGGGTGGCGACGCTGAAGGTGTACATGTTGATGATGTTGGTGGCGATGGGGCCGTGAATGACCAACAGGATGACCGGGATCGCGAAGGCACCGTAGCTTTCAACAATCAGGTGCCCCGGGTCCGCAGTGCCATTCTTCGTAGCCAGGCTTGCCCCCAGCACGCCGAGCCATACGACGGGGAGGAACTGGCCCAAGACGCTGACGATGTAGAGCTTGGACGGCCGGATCTTCTTGCTGACGAAGCGGGAGTAGTCGGGGGCGTAGGTAAACCAGCCGATGCCCCAGCCAATGCCGATGGCGGTCATGATGGACGACATGGCCGCGATCCGCGGCATTCCGGTGAGCACCTCGCCCACCGGGCCCTGGTAGCTCCAGTCGATATCGAGCTGGGTCCAGGCCACCACAGACATGGCGATGAGAACCAGCACCGTCGGCGGCATGGTGATGCGCTCGAAGCGGGAGATGGCGCGGTAGCCGCGGTAGCAGATGGCCACCTGGATGCCCATGATCACAGCCGCGGTGGCAATCCGCCAGCCCAGGTTCGACTGCTCAGGGTCGACCCAGCCGATCATTCCGAACAGGGCCATGATCAGGTCCAGGATCACCCAGGTGTTGACGGCAGACCAGCCAATGGCGATCACGGCTTGGATCGCCGCCGGCAAGTAGGCACCGCGGCGGCCGAAGGCACCCCGGGCCAGCAGCATGCCGGTGGCACCTGTGCGTTGCCCCAGGATGACAAAGAAGCCGAACCCGAGCATGCCGATCACATTTCCAAGGATCAGGACCGTGAGCGTGTCGGCCAGGCTGAGGCCCAAAGTGATGCCCAGAGCACCCAGGATCCAGTTGATGGGGGCGACGTTGGCGCCTGCCCAGATCCAGAACTGGCCGGAGAGCTTGGTGGTGCGGGCCGATTCGGGAACGGGCTGAAGGATGTCTTCTACGTTGTGGGTGCTTTGTTCGGATTTCGTAGCGGATCGCTGGCTCATGGCTGGTCTCCTAATGAATTGATACGGGAAGCGGAGCAGGCCTGAATCCAGAGTAGAGGTGACGCAGGCCACAGCGTATATTCGGAGCGTAACCACTTGAGGGCTCAACTGGTGACACTCTGTCGCTGTTTACCCCGCCCTCGGTATCGAAGGGTGAGAGTTTTTCTATGGTTGTGAAGCTGTCCGATCTGCTCGAGCTTGAGGTGATGAAGCGTGCCAGTCCGCTGGTGCGTGCGGGCGGAGCATCGATTCCCGGCGGTATCGTGAGGTGGGTCCACTCGAGCGAAGTCCTCGAAATAGCGCCGCTCCTGCGCGGTCAGGAATTGCTTCTCAGTGGCGGAGATGCCCTGCTGAACCTCAAGCCCGCCGCGCAACAGGAATACGTTTACAGTCTGGCGGCGCGGCATGTGACTGCCCTCGCGATTCAGACTGCGGGTTCTGGCCGTTCCTTGTCCGCCGAACTCGTCGAGGCAGCCGAGGAAGTGGGGCTGCCGCTCATCGAACTTCGGCGGGTTGTCCCCTTTGTGGAGATCGCCGAGGAGGTCAATCGCAAGGTCGTGTCCCAACATGTCACGGCGCTGCAGATCGCGGATTCCATTTCACAGCACTTGGCAGAACACCTCGCCGCGTCGGGTCCAGCACTGAGCCCGTTGATTGACATCGTCTCGCAGGCGTTGCGGATCGAGGTGGCGTTGCTGGATCCCAACGGAAGTGTCCTTGAGTTTGCCGGCGGCTTCCCTCCCGATTCCACCTCGGTGAATGTGGAGTCGGACATTTTTGTTGGCAGCCTTGTCTCCGCACGGCTGCGGCTTCAAAGCCGGATCGATGTCCCGCCGGAGTTGTTGAAGACCGTGGGGGAGCGCATTGGCAGCATTTTGGCGCTGGCCGTATCCCAACAGCACCGGCCCACGGCGAAGCAGATTGCGTATACGGCTCTGATGCGGGCCGTCGTCAGCGGAGCCAGTGCCTCACAGATCCACGAATTGTGCTCGGCGGCAGGCGTATCGACGGACCAGCCGGCCTTCGTGATGGTGTTCCGCCGGATTGGGCTGAGCAGCGTGCGGGGCGTCGCGGAAAAGATACTCAGGACCCGGTGTCCCGACGCCCTGACCTACTTGGATGGCGAAAGCCTGTGGGCCATGGTTCAGCTCAGTATCAGCGGAACCCGCCAGGAGCGGCGGGCACTCCTGGAAGGGCTGCGCGCGGATCTGCGGGGCCTGGCGGTGGCTGGCGCCATGGGGCCGACGGTGGCCACGCCGCTGCATGCCCACTGGTCGCTGGTTGAAGCCCGGCTGACCCAAGCGGTTGGGGCTCCCGACGATCTGGAGTCCAACTTTCGCGACTGCGAAGATTTCCTCCTCGAGCGGCTGGAAGCCCGCGAGCTTTCCGGGCCGGTGGGCGGCCGCATCACTCAAGAACTGCTCGGTGAACTGCTGGACTATGACCGCCGGCGGGGAACGCGGCTGCTCGAAACGCTTGACGCCTGGCTGGTCAGCGGATGCAATTCTGCCGAGGCCGCCCGGGCCCTCTTTGTCGAGCGCCAAACTTTGCACAAGCGGCTGCGGAAAATATTTGAGCTGATCGGCGGTGATCCCCGCGGGACTGCGAAAATGCCGGGACTCTACTTAGCGGTCCATTTGGCGAAGAATCCGTTGCCGGTAGTCACCGCGTAGGAGCGGCGGGGCCCCGGCTCCGCGCGCAGTTGGGTTTTGCGCAACTGGCGGTGTGCTCAGGGGAGAGGATCGGCGCACGCAGCAGTCAGACCTCAACATGTCCGCCGAGACGAACTGTCACCTCGGCAGCAGCACGCTTGCACGCTTTGCTGAGCGTGCTCAAGGATTCTTCAGAGATGCGGAAACGGGGTGCCGCTAGCATGACGCAGGCGGCGAGATCTCCTCGGTGGTCGAAAACGGGGGCGGCCACACCCACTTCCTCGGCGGACGTTTCGCCGTAATTGACAGCCAAGCCATGGGCGGATACTTCCCTGAGCCGGGTGGCATATGCGTCCAGGGCGGCTGGAGCGGTGTCTGGCAGGATAACCGTCCCATCGGCAATCATGCCCCGGGCAGCCTCGACGCCGGCCTCAGCCAAGAAGATCTGGACCGAGGAGCTGAGTGCGGTGTTGTACCGGGTACCCAGCGGCGTGGTGTGTTTGACCTGCTGCGGGCTGGCGATCTGCTCGACACAGACTGACTGGTTGCCGTTCCAGACCATCAGGGCGGTGGTCTCGCCGGTGCGCTCGGTGAGTTCCTGGAGCACCGGATAAGCCGCCCGGCGCACGTCCAAATCGGCCAGCAACGGCCCGGTCACCGCGATCAAACCCAGACCGAGCTTGAATCGTCGGGTGGAGGAGTCCCGCTCCACCAGGTCTTCCTGCTCCAAAGTGGCCAAGATGCGGGACACCGTGCTCTTGTGCAGGCCTACGCGGGTGGCGATTTCGGTGACGCCAAGCAAGGGAGTCTCTACGCTGAAGCAGCGCATCACCTGGATGGCATTGAGGATGACGGAGGCTCCCCTGGCGTCGGGCGTGCCGTCCGGGGTCTTGCGGCTGCTGGTATCGGGAATGTCAGTCATCGTGCATCCCATTCTGGACGATTAAACGGCGTGTGCGGCGCCGCCGGTACCGGCCGCGCCGCACAAACGTTGAGATTATCCTCAGCGAATCAGGCCTGGATGATGTTGTGTTCCGGGCCGAAGCCGAATTTGGTGATGTTTTCGACGGTGTTTTCGCCGATGACGAGGATGTCGTGTTCGCGGTAGCCGCCGGCGCCGGGTTCGCCGTCGGCAACGGTGATCATC
>NZ_SUKC01000013.1:83959-121008 GCF_005047635.1 Arthrobacter sp. CAU 1506
GATGTTGTGTTCCGGGCCGAAGCCGAATTTGGTGATGTTTTCGACGGTGTTTTCGCCGATGACGAGGATGTCGTGTTCGCGGTAGCCGCCGGCGCCGGGTTCGCCGTCGGCAACGGTGATCATCGGTTCCATGGAGACGACCATGCCCGGTTCCAGCACGGTATCGATGTCCTCGCGCAGCTCCAGGCCGGCTTCCCGTCCGTAGTAGTGCGACAGGACGCCGAAAGAGTGGCCGTACCCGAAGGTGCGGTTCGGCAGCAGCCCGTGGCCGATGTAGATTTCGTTCAACTCCGCGGCGATGTCCTTGCAGACCGCGCCGGGCTTGATCAGTTCCAGCCCCCGGCGGTGCACCTCCACGTTCACGTTCCACAGTTCGAGGGAGCGCTCATCCGGCTCGCCCAGGAACAGGGTCCGTTCCAGCGCGGTGTAGTAGCCGGAGGTCATCGGGAAGCAGTTCAGGGACAGGATGTCCCCGCGCTGCAGTTTGCGGGTGGTGGCCCAATTGTGCGCTCCGTCGGTGTTGATGCCGGACTGGAACCAGACCCAGGTGTCGCGGACCTCGCGGTGCGGGAAGGTACGGGCGATCTCATGCACCATGGCTTCGGTGCCGATCAGCGCCACTTCGTACTCGCTGATACCTTCGCGGATGGCCGCCTTGATGGCTTCGCCGCCCAGGTCGCCGATCCGGGCGCCGTGCTTGATCACCTCGATCTCCTCGGCCGACTTGATCATCCGCTGGCGCATGGCGTCTTGGGAGACGTCTAGCAGTTCGGCGCCCTCGAAGGCGGCCTGGATGCGCTGGCGGGTCATCAGCGGCAGCGCGTCGTCTTCCACGCCGAGGCGGCGGGCGCTGACGCCGCGTTGGCGCAGGGCTTCCTGCAGGCCGAAGTAGAAGTTATCCCGACGCCAGTCGGTGTAGACGATGTTCTCGCCGTAGCTGGTGCGCCAGGGCATGCCGGCGTCGATGTTCGCGGTGACGGTGACCGAGTCGTCCGCGGTGACAACCAGGGCATAGTTGCGGCCGAACGTGGTGTACAGGAAGTCCGAGTAGTACTTGATGCCGTGGTAGCTGGTCAGGATGACGGCGTCGAGCTCCTTGGCGGCCATGATGGCGCGCAGCCCGGTCAGGCGGCGTTCGAACTCTGCATCGGAGAAGGTCAATTGCTGCTTTTCTCCGTTGTGCAGGACCTTCAGACGCTCGAGTTCGGACACTGAGTTCGGGGTGGAAGCTGCGATGGACATAATGTCTCCTTCTGGGACGGGGCAAGGCCTGGAAGAAACTGGGCCCTCCGTACGGGCTGCACTGGCTCGCGATGACGGAGGACCGGAAAAGCAATGTTGCAGTGAGTGCAACGCTGTTGCATTCACTATCTCGTGTGACGCGGCCCACGTCAAGGGCCGGTCAAGGCGCGGGCTGCCGTTTAACGCTTCAGCCTGAGCTCTCGGGCGATGTCCTGGGCGAGTGTGTCCACGACCTGGTCGAAGAGGAGCTTGCCTTTGTCTGCGTCGGAGCCGGCGGGGGAGGACAGGCACCCGGTTGCGGGGGTCCGCGACGGGACCACCGGTAGGCGGTCGAACTTCGGCAGGGCGGCGGGTGGATGGTCTACGCTTCGGTCCATATCCACCAACCCCGGTTGCAAGTGGAGCATCAGCGAGGTTTCCAACACCCCGCCGTGCTCGATCTCCCAGCCCGGAAATCCCTCCGGGTAGACCGTTTCCAATGTTTCGCTCGCAACATAGTCCCAGTAGGACAACAGGAGAACGCTTCGGTCATCCCCGGAACTGATGCCCAGGTCGTTCAATGCGAGATCGATCCCTTCGTACAGGAACTGATAGTTCTCGAAGTGGCCGTTAATGAAGACGACGTGGCGTGCCCCTTGCGTGAAGAGCGAGGTGGTTAGGCATCGGGTCAGACCGATCAGCGTGGCGGCGTCAAGGCTTGTGGTGCCAGGCAGATGGTTTCCGCCCCCGGACTTTTGCTGTGACTTGTAGCCGTACGTGACGGGTTGTGCGACCAGTGCGCCGGTTGTTTCCGCAACGGCGGCAGCGATAGACGTCGACAGGAGCGCGTCCGTGCCCAAAGGCACATGGGGTCCATGCTGCTCCATCGCTCCGACGGGGACAAGGACTACGCCATTGGTGCCGGCATCGAGCCATGCCGCAAAGGTGTGAGCGTCGATTTCGGACAAGTGGACGCTGGGCGGATTTATGGCCGCCCGTGGCTGAGAGTTCATTTCAAGCCTCCCTAGGGGTGTGTGCGAACGAGGCGCGGCCTTGGGGGCCGCGCCTCGTCATGAACGTCGGCGGTGCTAGTCGATCTGCCGCGTGGGTAGGCCATCCGCGTCGACGAAGTCGTCTTCGACGCGATGGTTCGGGTCGTTAATGTCTTTCTCCAGGCGTTTCACTTCTTTATTCCGAAGTCTCAGCCGCCGGATGAGGTTGGCGATCATGAGGAGGATGACGAAGGCGAAGGGGAAGCCGCCGATGATCGTGCCGGTTTGGACTGTGTCGACGACGGCGGTGCCACCAAGGGACAGCAAGATCAGCGCCACCGAGGCGATGCTGGCGACCAAAACCACCCGGAACCAGGGTCCTGACTTTTTCGGTGCCGAAACGAACTCCGCCAGAGCATAGGCTCCGGAATCGAGGCTGGTGATGTAGTAGGTCGCTACCAGAATGGTGGCGACCACCAGGAGAAGGCCGCCGATGAAAGGCACCCCGTTGAGCATGGAGAACAAGCCACTGGAGGTGTCCGCGGCGACGTCGGCCGAAATGGAGCCTTCGGACTCGTTGTCATAGTGGATCGCCGCCGAGCCGAGAATGCCGACCCAGACCATCACGATGAGTGAGGGGATGACGGTGACGCCGATGACAAATTCGCGAATCGTGCGGCCCCGGGAAATACGGGCGATGAATCCCGCGACGAACGGCGAGAAGGCGATGACCCAGCACCAGATAAAGACCGTCCACCAACCGTTCCAGCTGTCCTGCCAAGAGTCCAAGGGGGCGGCCGAAGTCGGCGCATCAGTCCAGAAGCTCATCGGCAGGAAGTTGTAGAAGAACGAACCGAAGGTCTGGGACATGTTCGAGATGATGAACACGGTGGGGCCGAAGACGAAGACGCCGACCATCAGCACAATGCTCAGGATGGAGTTGGTTTCGCTGATGCGTTTCATGCCCTTGTTGACGCCGAGGAAAGCCGAGACCGCGGTCAGGCCGCCCAGCGCGACGATGACGGCGATCCACAGACCCGGTCCGGAGGTCAGCCCCGTGAAGGACGCCAGCCCCGAGGTGAACTGAAGGGCTGCGAACCCGAAAGAGGTTGCCAAGCCGAGCACGGTGGCCATGATGGCGAGCAGCTCAACGACTACCCCGGCGCTGCGCTGCGCCTTCTTGGGCAGAATGTCCACCGTCGCCTCACGGAAGGTCAGCGTCTTGCCAAGGTTGTGATGCGAGTAAGCGAGGCAGACGGCGACGACGCAATACATGGCCCAGGCGGTGAGCCCCCAGTGGAAGTACGTCCAGACCATGCCGCCTTCGCCGCCCGCGGCAGGAACAACAGGGCTTTCTTCGCGCATCATGATCGGCTGGGCCACAGACCAGAAGATGAGCCCGATGCCCTGGCCGCAGGCAAAGAGCATGGAGTACCACGCGAAATTGCTGTGCTCCGGCTTGGCCTTCGGGCCGCCGAGCCGGATCTTGCCGACGCGGCTGACGGATAGCCATACACAGACAGCCACGGCGATGAGTGAATAAAGGATGAAGAGCCAGGTGAATCCGGAAGTGACAAAGGTTCGAAGCTGGTTGATCACCTCGGCCGCCCCACTCGGATTCACCGTGACAGCGATAATCAGGGCGAGGATCAGCACGGGCGGCAGGATTTTGATGATCGCCCGGTCCAGCGGTGGGATCAGCCGCCCTCGGAAGCGGGGGAGTTCGACCTTGCGCGTCTTATGTTGTTGGTTTCCGTCGGGGGTGTTGGCCTCGGCTCGGTCGGAGGTGACGACTTCGCTGTCTTCACCGGTTGTGCGAGGAGGAGTGGCGCTATTGGATTTCTCTTGCTCATGAACGGACATGCCAGCGTCTCTTTCAGTGTGCGACCCAGGGTGGTCGGCTGAGATGGGCTCTAACAGGTTCTAGCGGGTGAGGTGCACTGTGCCGACGGTCCTGTTGCACTGACGGCAACACAGTTGCAGCAAAGCATACAGTGATAGCCGTCACAGTCAATAAGAATGTTTCAGCACGGCCAAGGGCGTGCGGTCGCCTACAAGACGGTGCGGATAGTCTTTTCAAAGCTGGTGATGTGTTCCAAGGCGAGCCCGGCAGCGCGGCCTGCATCACCGTCGACGATTGAGTCCAGCAGTTGCACGTGCTCGGTGATGTGCCCGGTGACGGAGGGTACCTTGTCCAGCACCAGGCACCAGATCCGCGTGGCCAGGTTGTCCAGTCGGATCAGCGTGTCTTCCAGGTGCGGGTTGCCGGCGGCGCGGTAGATGGCCCGGTGCACGCTGAGGTCGTAGCGCATCAAGTCGTGCTTCCCCGGCCGGTCGTCGCCGAGCTTCTCGATATCCCGGGCCAGCTGCGAGAGTTCCGCGCGCATTTCTTCGCCGGCAGACTCCGCGGCCTTGCGGGCGGCGAGGGGTTCCAAAACGCGGCGCAGTTCGGACACCGCCGCCAGTTCGGTGATGTCCACGATCGTGGCGAAGGTGCCGCGGCGCGGATAGGAGATGACCAGGTGGTCGATCTCCAGTTTCTTCAGGGCTTCACGCACCGGAGTGCGGCCGAAGCCGAGCTGTGCCGCCAACTGCCCGTCGTTGATCGGAGCGCCGGGACGGATGTCCAGCATGATCAGCTTGTCCCGCAGGGCCCGGTAGGCCTGTTCCGCCAACGACAGGGACTCTGTGCCGGCATCGGTTTCGGCGGTGATGCTCATGGTTCTCCTTGCTGGGTTGGTTGGCGGTTGCGGTGCAGCCACTGCGGATTCTGACGGGGTGAAGCAAAGGTCTTGACGCTGTGTGATCCCCATCATACTATTGCAACCAGTTCTGATATATCAGTCACACATTAGTAGTGATTGTTCAGTTTCTTCAAAGGAGTTATCGGATGGTGAACACCCTTTCCGCCACCTTGGCAGCCGCGGACCCCGAGGTCGCCGCAGCCATTGGCCGCGAGCTGGAGCGCCAGCAGTCCACCCTGGAAATGATCGCGTCGGAGAACTTCGCGCCCCAGGCAGTGATGGAAGCCCAAGGATCGGTGCTGACCAACAAGTACGCCGAGGGCTACCCGGGACGTCGCTACTACGGCGGCTGCGAGCACGTTGACGTCATCGAGCAGTTGGCCATCGACCGGGTGAAGGAACTCTTCGGCGCCGAGGCGGCCAACGTCCAGCCGCATTCCGGTGCCCAGGCCAACGCGGCGGCGATGTTCGCCTTGCTGACCCCCGGCGACACCATCCTGGGCCTGGACCTGGCGCACGGCGGCCACCTGACCCACGGGATGAAGATCAACTTTTCCGGCAAGCTCTACAACGTGGTCTCCTACGGAGTGTCCGAGGCCGACCACCAGATCGACATGGCGGAGGTGGAGCGGCTCGCCGTCGAGCACGAACCGAAGCTGATCGTGGCCGGCTGGTCCGCCTACACCCGGCAGCTGGATTTCGCCGCCTTCCGCCGCATCGCGGACAAGGTCGGCGCCTACCTGATGGTGGACATGGCGCACTTCGCCGGACTCGTCGCCGCCGGACTGCACTCGAACCCGGTGCCCTACGCCGACGTCGTCACCACCACCACGCACAAGACGCTGGGCGGCCCGCGCGGGGGAGTCATCCTCTCGAAGCAGGAACTGGCCAAGAAGATCAATTCGGCGGTGTTCCCCGGCCAGCAGGGCGGCCCGCTGGAGCACGTTGTGGCGGCCAAGGCCGTGGCCTTCAAGTTCGCCGCCTCCGACGAGTTCGCCGACCGGCAGCGCCGCACGCTGGAGGGATCGCAACTGCTGGCCCAGCGTCTGCTGGACGACGACGTCGCCGCCGCCGGTATCAGCCTGGTCAGTGGCGGCACCGACGTCCACCTGGTTCTGGTGGACCTGCGGCACTCGGAACTGGACGGCCAGCAGGCCGAGGACCGGCTGCACTCCATCGGCATCACGGTAAACCGCAACGCCGTGCCCTTCGACCCGCGCCCGCCGATGGTTTCGTCGGGCCTCCGGATTGGCACCCCGGCACTGGCCACCCGCGGCTTCGGTGCCGCCGAATTCACCGAGGTGGCCGACATCATCGCCACCGCGCTGAGCCGCGAACCCAGCGCGGACCTGCTGGCTGACCTGCGCAGCCGCGTCACCGTGCTGGCGGAAAAATTCCCGCTGTACCCCACCCTCAACGCCGAGCCGAACGGAGCCGCATAATGGCCGATCTGCTGCCCGAGCATCCGGAATTCCTGTGGCGGAATCCGGAGCCGAAATCCTCCTACGACGCCGTCATTGTTGGCGGTGGTGGCCACGGCCTGGCCACCGCCTACTTCCTGGCCAAGAACCACGGCATGACCAACATCGCCATCCTGGAACGCGGCTGGCTGGCCGGCGGCAACATGGCCCGCAACACCACGATCATCCGCTCCAACTATCTGTGGGATGAGTCGGCCGCCATCTACGAGCATTCGCTGAAGCTCTGGGAGCAGTTGCCGGAAGAACTCGAGTACGACTTCCTGTTCAGCCAGCGCGGAGTGCTCAACCTGGCGCACACGCTGGGCGATGTCCGCGAATCCGTCCGCCGGGTGGAGGCCAACAAGCTCAACGGCGTGGACGCCGAATGGCTGACCCCCGAGCAGGTCAAAGAGGTCTGCCCGATCGTCAACATCGGCGACAACATCCGCTACCCGGTGATGGGCGCCACCTACCAGCCCCGCGCCGGCATCGCCAAGCACGACCATGTGGCCTGGGCCTTCGCCCGTAAGTGCGACGAGATGGGCGTGGACATCATCCAGAACTGCGAGGTCACCGGCTTCCTGAAGGACGGCGACCGCGTGACGGGCGTCGAAACCACGCGCGGCCGCATCCTGACCGACAAGGTGGGACTGGCCGCCGCCGGGCACAGCTCGGTGCTGGCGGAACTGGCCGGTTTCCGGCTGCCGATCCAGTCACACCCGCTGCAGGCCCTGGTCTCCGAGCTGTTCGAACCGGTGCACCCCACCGTGGTGATGTCCAACCATGTCCACGTCTACGTCTCGCAGGCCCACAAGGGCGAACTGGTGATGGGCGCGGGCATCGACAGCTACAACGGGTACGGCCAGCGCGGCGCGTTCCACGTCATCGAGGAGCAGATGGCCGCCGCCGTCGAACTGTTCCCGATCTTTGCCCGCGCACACCTGCTGCGCACCTGGGGCGGCATCGTGGACACCACCCTGGATGCCTCGCCGATCATCGGCCCGACACCGGTGGACGGCATGTTCGTCAACTGCGGCTGGGGCACCGGCGGCTTCAAGGGAACCCCGGGCGCCGGCTACACCTTCGCCCACACCATCGCCACCGGAGAAGCACATCCGCTGAACGCACCGTTCGCACTGGAACGCTTCGAAACCGGCCACCTGATCGACGAGCACGGCGCCGCTGCCGTGGCCCACTAGGAAGGACTTCCTCGATGATCCTGATCGAATGCCCCTACTGCGGGCCACGCGACGAAACCGAATACCACTATGGCGGCCAGGCACACGTGGCCTACCCCGCCGACCCGCACGCGCTGAGCGACCGGGAATGGGCCCAGTACCTGTTCTACCGGGAGAACCGGAAGGGCCTCTTCGCCGAGCGGTGGTCCCACTCCGGCGGCTGCCGGCGCTGGTTCAACGCCGTCCGGGACACCGTCAGCTACGAGATCAAGGCCGTCTACAAGGCCGGCGAACCGCAGCCTGACCTGGCCGCGCTCGCCAACCCGGCAGCGGCCGCCCCTGCAAACGCAACCGCACCGGCAACCGCAACCGCACCGTCAACCGCATCGGAAGGAGCCGCGAAGTGAGCAGCACCCAGACCCATCGCCTGGCCGACGGCGGCCGCGTGGACCGCAGCGCCGAACTGAGCTTCACGGTGGACGGCACTGCCTACACCGGCTACCGCGGCGACACCGTGGCCAGCGCGCTGCTGGCCAACGGTGTAATCCGGTGCGGGAACTCCATGTACCTGGACCGTCCGCGCGGCATCATGAGCGCTGGCGTGGAAGAGGCCAACGCGCTGATCCATGTCTACGCCTCCGGACCGGCCAACCCGGTGGACGAGTCCATGCTCACCGCCACCACCGTGGAACTGCGGGACGGACTGCAGGCCCGCTACCTGTCCGGGCTGGGCACGCTGGATCCGCGCGACGACACCGCCCGCTACGACAAGAAGTACGTGCACGCCGACGTGGTGATCGTGGGCTCCGGTCCGGCCGGCCTGGCGGCAGCCCGCGAGGCCGTGCGCGGCGGCGGCCGGGTGATCCTGATCGAGCAGGACACCGAATTCGGCGGCTCACTGCTGTCGGCATCAGGCCAGCTGATCGAGGGCAAGCCTGCCGCCGAGTGGACCGCTGAGGTGCTGGCCGAACTCGAGGCTGCCGAAGAGTGCACGCTGCTGCGCCGCACCGTGGCCTTCGGCAGCTACGACTCCAACTACCTGCTGGCCAGCCAGCGCCGCACCGACCACCTGAGCGACGCTCCGGAAGGTGTCTCGCGCAGCCGGCTCTGGCACATCCGGGCGCAGCAGATTGTGCTCGCACCGGGTGCACTGGAGCGGCCGGTCACCTTCGCCAACAACGACCGGCCCGGCATCATGCTGGCCGGCGCTGTGCGCAGCTACGTCAACCGCTTCGCCGTGGCCCCGGGCCGCGCGCCGGTCTTCTTCACCACCAACGACAGCGTGTATGACGCGGTGGAGGACCTGCGGGCCGCGGGCCTTGCGGTCGCCGCGGTGGTGGACGCCCGCGCCGGGCTGTCCGCCAAGGCAGCGGCGGCCCGCGAAGCCGGCGTCGAGGTCATCGCCGGTTCCGCCGTGGTGGACACGGAGGGCGCCGGTGACGGCGGCCGGATCTCTGCCGTCACGGTCAGCTCGATTGACGACGGCGGTGCCCCGGTCGGTGCTACCCGCCGGATCGAGTGCGATCTTCTGGCTGTTTCCGGCGGCTGGACTCCGACCATCCACCTGCACAGCCAGCGCCAGGGCAAGTCCCGTTGGGACGAAAACCTTGCCGCGTTTGTCCCGGTCGCTCCGGTGGCGGGCCAGCAGGTGGCCGGTGCGCTGAACGGCACTTTCGATACCGCACACTGCGTACTGGAAGGTTCGGCCGCCGGCCGTGCGGCAGCACAGGCCGCCGGCTTCCCGGCAGCCGGGACGCAGGCGAGGCATCACACGGAGCCGGGCGCCGCCGTCGTTCCTTCCGCGGAAGACCGGAAGGCGGCAGCGGGCGAATTCCGCCAGCTGTGGCTGGTGCCCGCTGTGGATCAGGATGGTGCCGAACCGGACTGGCACAGCCATTTCGTGGACCTACACCGGGATCAGACCGTGGCCGACGTGCTGCGGGCCACCGGCGCCGGCATGCGCAGCGTGGAGCACGTCAAGCGCTACACCTCCATCTCCACCGGCGACGAACAGGGCAAGACCTCGGGCGTGAACGTGATCGGCGTGATCGGGCATGCGCTGAAGAGCGGAGACATCGGCTCGATCGGCACCACCACCTACCGCGCGCCCTACACCCCGGTGGCCTTCGCTGCGCTCGCCGGCCGCAAGCGCGGCGAACTGTTCGACCCCGCGCGGCTGACCCCGATGCACGAGTGGCATCTGGCCAGCGGGGCCGAGTTCGAAGACGTAGGCCAGTGGAAGCGGCCCTGGTTCTTTCCGAAGGCCGGCGAGGACATGGAGACCGCCGTGCTGCGCGAATGCGCCGCCGTGCGCTCCTCGGTGGGCTTCATGGACGCCACCACGCTGGGCAAGATCGAGGTCCGTGGCAAGGACGCAGCCGAATTCCTGAACCGGATCTACACCAACGGCTACACCAAGCTGAAGGTAGGCAAATGCCGCTACGGCGTGATGTGCACGCCAGACGGCATGATCTTCGACGACGGCACCGTGATGCGCCTGGCCGAAGACCGGTTCCTGCTGACCACCACCACCGGCGGGGCGGCCAAGGTTCTGGACTGGTTCGAAGAATGGCTGCAGACCGAGTGGCCGGAACTGGACGTGGTCTGCACCTCGGTCACCGAACAGTTCGCCACGGTGGCCGTGGTCGGGCCGAAGTCGCGGGCGGTAGTGGCCAAGCTGGCGCCGGAACTGGATGTCTCCAACGAGGCCTTCGCGTTCATGGACTTCCGCGACGTCACGCTGGCCAGCGGCATCCCCGCGCGGATCTGCCGGATCTCCTTCTCCGGTGAACTGGCCTTCGAAATCAACGTGGACGCCTGGTACGGCCGGGCGGTGTGGGAAGCGGTGGCCGAGGCCGGCGACGAGTTCGGCATCACCCCCTACGGAACCGAAACCATGCACGTGCTGCGGGCCGAAAAGGGCTTCATCATCGTGGGTCAGGACACCGACGGCACGGTGACCCCGCAGGACGCCGGGATGGAATGGATCGTCTCCAAGGCCAAGGACTTTGTGGGCAACCGTTCCTACACCCGGGCCGACAACGTGCGCACCGACCGCAAACAACTGGTCGGCGTGCTCCCGGTAGACCAAGACGTGCTGCTGCCTGAAGGGGCCCAGCTGGTCAAGCAGGGCACCCGGATCGCCCCGGCCGAGGCTCCGGTACCGATGGAGGGCCACGTAACCTCCAGCTACCGCAGCGCGGCACTGGGCCGCACCTTCGGCCTGGCCCTGATCAAGAACGGCCGCGACCGCATCGGCGAAACCCTGCTGGCCCCGCTGGACGGCAAGCTGGTGGAGGTCACCGTTGCAGACACCGTACTCTTCGACCCGGAAGGAAGCCGCCGAGATGGCTGAGCAACTGATGGAACAGTCCGAACACAAGTCGACACGGACCGGCGAGCCGGTCCACCTGCGGCGCAGCCCGCTGGCCCACCTGGCCGAAGCCATCCGTGGCGGCGAAGTGGCGGGGGAGCGCGGCGTGGCGCTGCGCGAAGTGCCGTTCCTGACCATGGTCGGCCTCCGCGCTGAGCCGGGCTCGGCTGCGGCCGCCGCCCTGGAAGCGGCCGCAGGAGCGCCGTTGCCCGGCAAGGTCGGCCAAGTCACCGGAGATCCGGACGGCACGGCGGTGCTCTGGCTGGGGCCGGACGAGTACCTGCTGGTCGCGCCGGACCGCTCGGCACTGGCCACGGACCTGGCTGCCGCGCTCGGCGGTGAGCCGGGCGCCGTCGTCGACCTCTCGGCCAACCGCACCACGCTGGAGCTGTCCGGCCCGTCGGCTCGACGGGTGCTGGAAAAGGGCTGCCATGCGGACCTGCATCCCCGGGCCTTCGGTCCCGGCACGGCGGTCAGCACGCAGCTGGCCACGGTGCCGGTGCTGCTCTGGCAGACCGCCGAGCGCCACGACGGCCCGGTCTACCGGATCATGCCGCGGGCATCGTTCGCCGACTTCACCGCCCGCTGGCTGCTGGACGCGATGACGGAGTTCGCTGCGCCAGAGGTTGATTGAGATGGCACTGAGCGCGCTGGACCTGTTCTCGATCGGCATCGGACCGTCGTCGTCGCACACCGTGGGTCCGATGCGGGCCGCCCGGCAGTTCGCCGAGTCGCTGGCCGACGACGGGCTGCTGGAGTCGGTGGCCCGGGTCAAGGCGGAGCTGTTCGGCTCGCTCGGTGCCACCGGCATCGGCCATGGGTCGGATAAAGCGGTGGTCTTGGGCCTGCAAGGCGAGGACCCGGAATCCGTGGACCCGGACGCTGCGAATGCCCAGGTGGAAGAAGCCGCCGCCGGCCGGAAGCTCCAGTTGGCCGGCACGCAGCCGGTGGAGTTCGACCGAGACACGGACGTGGTGCTGCACCGCCGCCGCTCGCTGCCGGCCCATCCGAATGGGATGACCTTCACCGCGTACGACGCCGATGGCTCGCCGCTGCGTGAATCCTCCTATTATTCGGTGGGCGGCGGGTTCGTGGTGCCGGCCGAGGAGGCCGAGCAAGCGGCCGAGGCGGCCGACACCAGCGAGGCGACGGATGCCACCGGTGCGACCGACGCGGACGCTTCCGCCGAAGCGGCCGGCGCCACCGTGCCTGGTGCTGCGGAGGGTCAAATCCCGTATCCGTTCACCAGCGGCGCCGAGCTGCTGGCTCGCTGCCGCGAGGCCGGGATGTCCATCGCCGGCGTGATGCTGGCCAACGAGCTCAGCTGGCGGAGCGAGCCCGAGCTTCGGGCCGCGCTGCTGCGGATCTGGGCCGTGATGCAGGAATGCGTCGAAAACGGCTGCACCCGCACCGAAGAGAGGCTGCCCGGCTCGCTGCTGGTCCGCCGTCGCGCTCCGGGACTGCGGCGGAGGCTGCGTGCCGCCGAGGCAGCCCGCGTCGCAGAGGGCACGCCGGACGCGGACCCGCTGTGGGCGATGGAATGGGTGAACCTGTACGCGCTGGCGGTCAACGAGGAGAACGCCTCGGGTGGCCGGATTGTCACCGCGCCCACCAATGGCGCGGCCGGGATCCTGCCCGCCGTCCTGCACTACTACACCCGGTTCGTGCCCGGCGCCGACGACGACGCAGTGGTGGACTTCCTGCTTACCGCGGCCGCAATCGGCATCCTGTTCAAGACCAACGCCTCGATTTCCGGGGCCGAGGTCGGCTGCCAGGGCGAGGTCGGTTCGGCCTGTTCGATGGCCGCGGGTGCACTCTGTGCAGTGCTGGGCGGGACTCCCGAACAGGTGGAGAATGCCGCAGAAGTAGGCATCGAGCACAACCTGGGCCTCACTTGCGATCCGGTGGGCGGGCTGGTGCAGATTCCGTGCATCGAACGTAACGCCATCGCCAGCGTGAAGGCCATCAATGCCGCGCGGCTGGCACTGGCCGGCGACGGCGACCATCGGGTATCGCTGGACATGGCGATCAAAACCATGCGCGATACCGGGGCGGACATGAAGGCCAAGTACAAGGAGACGTCCCGCGGCGGACTGGCCGTGAACGTCGTCGAATGCTGAACGAGAACAGGAACATCATGCCGAACCACAATGAGCACATCCTGACGCTTGACTGCCCCGAGCGGCTGGGCCTGGTGCATGCCGTCTCCGGCTTCCTGGTGGAGCACGGACAAACTATCCAAGAGCTCAATCAGTTCGACGACCGGCGGGCCGGGCACTTCTTCATGCGCACGGACTTCGCCGGACAGAGCGGCGCCGCAACATCCACCGACCAGTTGCGCGAAGCATTCGCGCCGCTCGCCGAGCAGTACGGGATGGCCTGGCAGCTGGAGCCGAAGGGCCGCAAGCGGCGGGTGCTGGTGATGGTGTCCAAGTTTGGGCACTGCCTGAACGATCTGCTGTTCCGCTCGCGGATGGGGGAGCTGCCGGTGGAAATCGTGGCCGTCGTCTCCAATCATCTGGACCACAAGGGGCTGGTGGAGTGGCACAACATTCCCTACCACCATGTGCCGGTCACACCGGAAACGAAACCTGCCGCCGAAGCCGAACTGCTGGAGCTGATCGAGGCGCACGATGTGGAGCTGGTAGTGCTGGCCCGCTACATGCAGGTGCTCAGCGACCACCTCAGCCGGGAACTGACGGGGCGTACCATCAACATCCACCATTCATTCCTGCCGAGCTTCAAGGGCGCCAAGCCCTACCACCAGGCCTATGAAAAGGGCGTCAAAACCGTTGGCGCCACCGCGCACTACGTCAACGCCGAGCTCGACGAGGGCCCGATCATCGCCCAGCAGACGGTGGAGGTGGACCATACGTTCGGTCCCGAGGATCTGGTGGCCGCCGGACGCGATACGGAGTGCAAGGCGTTGACGAATGCGGTCAAGTGGCACTGCGAGGGACGAGTGATTTTGCACGGGAACCGGACTGTGGTGTTGCGGTAGTCGGTTTGGCGGGGATGGATAATTTCCAACGCGCTTAGCGGTCAGGGCGGGCCCTTTCGTGTCGACTCCGTCGCCACGCAGGGACCCTGCCGCCCTGACCTTCCCCGCTCGTTCCTCGCACGGCGATGCGCGCTTATGGAAACTACCCATCCCTCCTGAAGCACGCGCGTTCCTCGGTGGGTGAGTCGCGCTTATGGAAACTACCCATCCCTTCTGACCAGCTGGCTCGCTTCGGGTTCAGCGATGCGCCCACCAGCCCTTTCCTCCGGCCGCACATTCGACTGGATGGTCAGCAAAACCGCTCGCGGTATCACTGATGCCGTAACTGGCGTTGGCGGGTGTGATGTTGGTCTAAGTTTTTGCAGGAGTGCAAGTTTGCACTTGTGAATGTATTTGGACGCTGGCACACTGGTTCGGTGAGTCAACTAAGTTCCCTGCGCGAGCGTAAGCGCGCTGAGTGCTGGGCCGCGCTGCATGAGGCCGCGGCCGAAGTTGCGCTGGAAGACGGCATTGAAAGCGTCACGGTTGACGGGGTCGCCGGCGCCGCGGGGGTTTCCCCACGCACATTCTTCAACTACTTCCCGTGCAAGGAAGACGCAGTGCTGGGCCTCCGGGAGCCGGTGCTGGACGATGCCATGCTGGAGGCATTCGACGTCCACGCGAACCTGCTGGATGAAGTCGGCAAACTGATGCTGGCGGTGACCCGGTCCATCCAAGGCGGCGACGACGCGATCCGCCACCAAATCCTGCACAAGTACCCGCACCTGCTGCACCGCCGCGTCCAGTACGTGGTCAAAGTGGAGCACCTGGTCACCACGGCGGTCTCCGAACTGCTCGCCGGTTCGGACCGGCTCGCGGACGCCGAGCGGATTCTGGCTGCGCACCCTGTTGGCGGGCAGTACACCGCCGAAGACACCGCCCGCCTGCTCGTGATGACGGCCGGCACGGCACTCCGCTTTGCCATGCAAAAAACCATGTCCCAACCCACCCTGGAATCGCAGACCGAGGCGCTCGAGCATAGCTTGGCCCTGCTGCGTGCAGTCCTGAAGGAATCCGAATGAAGAAAGAGAGCCTGCAGGCGCAACAGCGCCCCGCGGCATCCGCATCGTCCCAGCCGGGTCAGCATGGCCACAGCCATGGCAACCTGCTGCTGGTGTTCGTTGCGCTGATGATGGCCATGTTGCTGGCCGCCCTGAACCAGACCATCCTGGCAACCGCATTGCCCACCATTGTGGGTGAACTGAACGGTGCCAACCTGATGCTCTGGGTGATCACCGCTTACATTCTGGCCGCCACCATCATGATGCCCATCTACGGCAAGTTGGGTGACCAGATCGGGCGTAAGTATCTGCTGGTCGGCGCCATCATCGTGTTCTTGATCGGTTCGGTGATTGGTGCCCTGGCGCCCGACATGGGCTGGCTGATTGTGTCCCGCGTGGTGCAGGGCCTTGGCGGTGGCGGGTTGATGATCCTGTCGCAGGCCATTATCGCGGACGTGGTTCCGGCGCGGGAACGCGGCAAGTATATGGGTGCCATGGGTGGTGTCTTCGCGTTTTCCTCCGTGGTGGGCCCGCTGCTGGGCGGCTGGTTCACCGAGGGGCCGGGCTGGCGCTGGGCTTTCTGGTTCAACCTGCCAGTGGGCGCCTTGGCGCTGATTGGCGCGCTGTTCTTCCTGAAGTCGCGGCCGGTCACGGTGCGCCCGAAGCTGGATTTCTGGGGCATGCTGCTGATGGCGGCGGCCACTACCGGACTGGTCTTGGTGAGCAGTTGGGGCGGCAGCACCTACGCCTGGTCGGATCCGATGATCATCGGGCTGATCGCCGCAACGGTGCTGACCGCCGTCGGATTTGTCCTGGTGGAGCGGAAGACCGCCGAGCCCATCATCCCCATGTCCATGTTCCGCGACCGCAATTTCATCATGACCACCATTGCGGGCCTGTTTGTCTCCGTGGCCATGTTCGGCGCGCTCGGCTACATGCCCACTTACTTCCAGATGGCAACCGGGGTATCAGCGACCGCGGCCGGCCTGCTGATGATCCCGATGATGGCTGCGCTGCTGGCCTCGTCAATGATCTCCGGCGTCCTGGTGTCGAAAACCGGCCGCTACAAGTGGATGCCGGTGGTCGGCTCCGCCATCGTGGCGGTTGCCCTGCTGCTGATGAGCTTTGTGCACGCTGACACCGGTATCTGGGTGCTCTGCGTATATCTGGGCCTGCTCGGGCTCGGCTTGGGTCTGAACATGCAGATCCTGGTGCTGATCGTGCAGAACTCCTTCCCGCTGCGGCAGGTAGGAACGGCGACGGCGGCCAACAACTTCTTCCGCCAGATCGGCGCCACGCTCGGTTCGGCCGTCGTGGGCAGCCTCTTCGCCCACCGCCTGGTCGATCTCCTGACCGACCGGCTGCCGAGCGCAGCGGTCGCAGCCACCGGCGGCGGCAACTCGCTGACCCCGGACATGGTGGAGCACCTGCCGGCACCTGTGCATGACGTCATCGTCGCGTCCTACAACGAAGCCCTGATGCCGCTGTTCCTCTATATGGTCCCGCTGGCGCTGGCCGCCACCGTGCTCTGCCTGTTCGTGGTGGAAAAGCCGCTGGCCACCACGCTGGAACCCGATGTCATGCCAGAGGCAATTTCGGAGGGGAACGTGATGATCACCGCCGAGACCGAGGGCAACCATCCGGCGAACACGGACCTGCGCGGAGCCGAAGCCGAAGCCGGACGCCGCTAGCACCCGTCCTGAAGCGTGCCGCCGCTCCGGCGGCGGTGGCACGCACGGGCCGTTCTTCCCGGTGGATACGCCCGGGGCAGAGGCCCGCCGCCCGGCGGCGGTTCCTGCTCGGAATTCCTATAACTCGGGAACGCACTCGCCTTGGCCCAGCAACGAAAGGCCCGAGAGATCGCCGTCGGCAAATTCCAGGATGTCGTGCGAGGCCTGCGCATACATCAGCTGGTTGGGGTCATCGACGTGGTCCAGGCCGATCAGGTGGCCCAGCTCGTGCATGATGATGGCTCGGGCGGCATCCTTTCCCGCGGGCGCACCGAGCAGCTGGCGGAATTGCGGAGTGTCCAGTTCGATCTGGCCGGAAACGTATGCGGAAACCCCGCCCCGCGAGGCCCAGCCGCTGCCGCCTAGGCCGATGGTCGGGCCGGCCAGAGCGGGGCTATGGTCGGGATCGGACCAGGCAATCAACACCGGGGCCCAGCGCTCGCCGTAGCGGTCCGGTTGGTAGGACGGGCGCTTCTCGGTGGGCTGCTCAGTGGTGGTTCCTTCATAAATGAACTGCAGGCCGGTGGCATCGGAGACGCGCTGCACCGCTTGGTGCACCAGTTCCGTGCTGCCCGCGGGGGAGCCCACCGCGCGGACCACATAGCGGATAGGGCGGCACGGATCGTAGGCGATGTAGTCCTGTGCCGCGGTTGGCGAAGCAAGGAAGCGGTACGAATTGCTTTCCTCGTACAGCGGCGCAGGAACGCCCAGCGGCGCCTCCGCTATATCTACGCCCGACGGTGGAAACCCGCCGTGGCCCAAGCCCTCAGCCGTGGAACCGCCGTCGAACGGGACACTCTCAGCCGCACCGCTGGGTGGCACCGCCGCCGCGAACTTCGGTTGGGCCAGCCAAACGAACGCCCATGCCACAAGTCCCGCAACGGCAGCGAGCAGGACCAGCTTGCCGAGCGGCGACGGGCCGCCCCGCGGCTTCGCCTCCTGCCGCGCGGTCGACAGGTGCAGCGCCGGAGCCAGCGGGCGGACGGGCTGCTGCCACGGAACCGGGCCAGGCCGCGAGGTCGGATTGACCCAGGCATCCTGCTGCTCGGTGCCGGCATCCGGATTCGGGCCGCTGCCGGACTCGGCCAAGGCCCATTGCGGCACCCGACCGGTCCGGGATCTGGGCGTGGCCCGGCCAACGCCCGGCGCATCGCCCGGGCCGTCGGTCGGCGGCCAGCTCATGGTCCCCCTTGCCTGGCGGACAGCGGGAGCATCGTTGCCCCGCTTGCCCCACACTAACCAAGCCGTGAGACAAACGGTAGATGTCCGCCAGGTGGCCAACAGGTGAACTGGCCCGCCGGGGGAGGGGGATCAGGCTGCGCCGGTGCCGAACAACGATCCCAGTAAGTAGGTGGCCAGCGCCGCGCCGAAACCGATCGCCAGCTGCCGCAGGGCGCGCTTGAAGGGTGAAGCGCCGGAGAGGAGCCCCACAATTCCACCGGTCACCAGCAGCGCCAGGCCAACCAGAACCAGTGCAACCACGACGGCTGCGGTTCCCTGCAGACCGAAGATGTACGGCAGGATCGGGATCAGTGCACCCGAGGAGAAGAACAGGAAGCTGGACAGGGCGGCATTCCAGCCGGTGCCGATCTCCTGATAATCATTCGCGTAGGTTTCCGGCGGTTGCAGGGACAGGCTCGGATCGCAGTCGCAGTCCAGGTAGCCCATTCGTTCGGCGGCGCGATGCTCGGCTGCCTCCGCCGTCATCCCGCGAGCGCGGTACACCAACACCAGTTCGTTGGCGTTCAAGTCCAGATCGGGCGCCGCCTGCAGCGTGATCTGGGTGGGCCGGGTGGCCGAGAGCAATTCGCGCTGGGAACGGACAGATACGTATTCGCCGGCGCCCATGGACAGTGCGCCGGCCAGCAAGCCGGCGAAGCCGCTGAACAGGATGAACCCGCTCGAAACGCCGGTGGCTCCGATGCCCATGATCAGCGCCAGGTTGGAGACCAGGCCGTCGTTCGCGCCGAAGACCGCTGCGCGGAAGTTTCCGGACAGCCGTGCCCGGCCGCGGGTGGCCAAGCCACGGATGACCTCTTCGTGGATGAGTTCGTCGGCAGCCATGGCCTCGGTGGCTGCCGGCTCGGTCGCATAGGGGGAACGGCTTTCGGCCCGCTGTGCCAGGGCCAGCACGAATACTGAGCCGAAGCGGCGGGCCAGGAAGCGCAGCACGGTCCGGCGGAAGGACGGGCGGAGCCGTTGCTCGCCGTGGTCGCCCAGCAGGTCACGCCAGTGTTTTTCGTGCCGGCCTTCCGCCTCGGCCAGGGCCAGCAGGATCTCGCGCTCTTCGCCGTCGCGGCGCTGGGCCAGATCACGGTAGATGGCGGCTTCGGCGCGTTCGTCGGCCAAGTAGCGGCGCCACAGCCTGATATCGGATTTCGACGGCGGTGCTTGGCCGTCATGGTGGGGGTCCAGAGGGTGGTGGCCGGCTGGATCGGGGCTCGTTGTCACACTGCTCCTGAGTCGGACCGGAGACGGTTCAGTGATCTCCGGTCAGTTAACCATCAACTGACCGAAGGTCTCGCTCGCCTCTGCGCAGGATCAGGCTGTGCCTTTCCATGCGCCCAGGTGGACTGCCGGGCCGCTCATGCTGGCCAGTATGTCGACAGGCCTCCACGCCCGTGCGCGTTGCCGCGCGGCGGTGGAGCTACTCCCCTTCGCAACCCCCATTGTAGCTGGTCCGGGGAGGCGGCCGGTTCGTGGCGGCGACGCCGCGTGATCCTAGTGCGGGCTTTTCCTCCGGTCCTTGCCCGCCCAGACGTCGATGAATCGGGTGAGGACGGGGCCGGCGACGGCCAGGATCAACACATAGGCAGCGGCGATGGGACCGACTGCGGTGTATCCGGCCGACACCGCAAGTCCGGCGATGACTATGGAAAACTCGCCCCGGATGGTCAGGGCGCCCCCGGCCCGCAGCCGTCCGCGGAGCTGGACTTCCTCCTTCCCGGCCGCATACCAGCCGGTGCCGATCTTGGTGGCGGCGGTGGCCACCGCCAGCAGCAGCACCGCAGGCAGGACCGGCAGGACATCGCCCAAGCTGATCGACAGGCCGAAGGTCAGGAAGAAGAACGCCGCGAAGAGATCGCGCAAGGGGCTGAGGATCTGCCGGGCGCGGTCTGCGAAACTCTGCGGTATCGCGATGCCCACCAAGAACGAACCCACGGCAGCGCCGGCCCCCAATCCTTCGGCGATGCCGGCAACGACCAGCGCGATGCCGAGCAGGCGCAGCATCACCTGCTCGTCCTGCGGGTGGGAGAGCAGACGGCCCACTCGGTGCCCGGCCTTATGCGCCGCGGCCAGCACAAGGGCTACGGCGCCCAGCGCCAGGGCAACCCCGCCGGCTGCCTGCCATGCCCCGCCTCCGGCAAGGAAAACCACCAGCATCGGCAGGTACAGGGCCATCGCGATGTCCTCCAGTACCAGCACCGAGAGAACAGCCGGGGTCTCCCTGTTGCCCAGGCGTCCGAGGTCGTCGAGCAGCCTGGCGATGATGCCCGATGACGAAACCCAGGTGACTCCGGCCAGTGCCAATGCCGCCTGCCAAGACAGACCCAGTACCAGCCCGAGCAGGAATCCCGGGACGGCGTTCAAGAGGAAATCCACCAGGCCCGAGCTTCGGTGCCGCTGGAGGCTCTGGATTAATTCTGTCGCCGAGAATTCGAGCCCGAGCAGGAGCAGCAAAAGGATGACGCCGATTTCCGCGCCGGCCTCCACGAAGGGACCAGCCGCGTCCACTGGCAGCAGCCGGCCGTCGCCGAAGAGCAGCCCGGAGAGCAGATAGAACGGGATCGGCGACAGGCCGAGGCGGTGCGCCAAGAGCCCGAGCCCGGACAAGACTGCGAACAACACCCCCAGTTCGATGAGCAGAAGCGAGAGATGCGGCACGGCTGTGGATCGCTAGGCAGTGGGCGGTGGATTGATCAGTGCTTCAAGCGCGGACAATCCCTCTGCGCCGCCCACGGCGATGAGGACGTCGCCGGACAGCAGACGCTGCTGCGGTGTGGGCGCGGTGATCACGGCTTCCCCGCGGATGGCTGCCACGATGGAGCACCCGGTCAACGTCCGGGCCCGGGTATCGCCAAGGGGACGGTCCGCATAGGGGGAGTCCGGACCGACGGTGATGCGTTTGGTTTCCAGCCCCGGTATTTCCCTGGAAAGTTGGGCGAAACGCTGGGTGATCCTCGGAGCGCCCAGAAGTTCGGCGAGCTGTGACGCTTCTTCCGGTTCCAGCTGAATGCGGCATGCCGCCCGGTCCGGATCGTCCTCGTCAAACGTAAACAGATCCGCTCCGCCCTCACGGTCTATGACGAGCGCGAGCCTGGTTCCGGCCTTCGCGGTGAAGTCATATCGGATACCGACGCCCGGAAGGATGGTCTCCACGATGTCCACATCACGATAGTAGGCTTTCTGCGCGCCAACGCCATGGGCCGGCCGGGCAAACCGGCAGTCGAGCGGAGAAGAGCGGGGTGTGAAACGAACAAATCGCGGTCGTTGTCCGTCAGACAACAAGTGGGACACCTGCTTCGGCGCCGAGTACACCCGCGGCACGTGCCGCGGAGTCCTGCCTGGTTCCGGGGCACGGGGGAGTAGCGCGGCGGCCGCGGTCAGCGAGTGGTGACCTCGTCAGGTCCCTCGACCGGAAGTTCCTCATTCGCGTGTCCGGCCACCCGGCGGTCCCAGGCCAGCCGGACAGCAGCATCGGTGGGCCTCGAGAGCAACGACACCACAACGTAGACCACGGCGGAGGCAATCAGGCCGTAGTAGATGGGCTCGTTGGCGTAGACGCCTCCGTATTGTTCCTCGGCGTTGATTTCCAACACGATCATGGTGACCAGTGTCACCACGGTTCCGGCCGCCATTGACCACGCGGCGCCCAGTCCAGTGCCGCGCTTCCAGACCAGCCCGCCGAGGATTGCCACCAGCAGGCCGCCCACCAGGATGTCGTAGGCAATGGTGAGTGCGGCCACCACGTCCTGCACCACAATGGCCAACAGGATCGCGACGGCGCCCAGGCCGAAGACCCACCAGCGGTTGCCGGCCACGTCGTGTTCGGCGTTCTCGTGGTCGTAGTGGACATGCTTCCCGAACCAGGACGCCACGAAGGGCACAACGTCCGCCCGTGCCACGGTCGCGGCGGCAATCAGGCAACCAGACGCCGTCGACATCATCGCGGCCACGGCTGCAGCCAGCACGATGCCGCCGATGCCGATGGGAAGCAGGTTCATGGCTACATCGGCGTACACATCGTCCTCAATTTCGATGGCGGGAAGCGCCACGGAGGCGGCCATGCCGATCAGCGCGCCGGCAGCACCGTAGAGGATGCAGTAGACGCCGGCCGTTGCGCCGCCCCAGCGGGCAACCTTTGGGGTGCGGGCGGTGAAAACGCGCTGCCAGATGTCCTGTCCAATCAGCAAGCCCAGCGTGTAGACCACGAAGTAGGTGATGATGGTCTGCATGCCGATGCCGGTGAACGAGAAGAACTCGGCATCGACGCGCTCGCGGATGCCGTCCAGTCCGCCCGCGGCCGACAACGTGAACGGCAGCATCAGCAGGAAAACGCCGACAGTCTTGATGATGAACTGGGCCATGTCCGCCAGCGTGATGGACCACATGCCGCCCACCGTGGAGTAGATCAGCACAATGGCGCCGCCCACGGCGATGGACAACCAGCGCTCCCAGCCGAAGAGCACCACCATGATCGTGGCGTACGCGCCCGTGGAGGTGGCGCACAGCATCAGCGTGTAGGCCAGCATCACGATGCCGGATACCTTGGTGGCATGCACGCCGTAGCGCAGCGTGAGCATCTGGGCCACGGTGTAGATCTTCAGCTTTTGCAGGGTCGGGGCGAAAAGCAGGCTCAGCAGCAGCACGCCTGTGCCGATGGCAACCACCAGCCACATCCCGGAGATGCCCCACTTGTAGCCCAGGCCCACGCCTCCCACGGTGGAGGCCCCTCCGAGGACGACGGCGGCCATGGTTCCGGTATAGAGGAAGGGGCCGAGCCGCCGGCCGGCCACCAAGAAGTCGCTGGTGTTCTTCGTGCGGGACTTGCCCCACCAGCCGAAGAGCAACATGGCGGCCAGATAGGCCACCACAATCACGACGTTGACGATTTGACTGTCCATGGGGACTCCAAAGGGGGAAGAACGATTTTTCAGGCAGAAGAAATAAAGGAAATTGCCTCTCAGGCAACAAGTGTTGAGTGTTAAGCTATTTGTGGTCCGCGGCACACGTCAACTTGGGCCGACGAGGCTGCGGCCGGATCTGCTCTGCCGCCGCATGCACCAATTCAACTCTGGCCCGCGAAGGATGATTAGTGAAGGCACTGCCCGTCGAACCCAGCAACGACCCGGTAGCGATCGGGTCCCGGATCCGAGCGGCCCGCCAAGGGCAGCGCATGACCATCGAGCAGGTGGCGGACTCCACCGGGCTCACCAAGGGTTTCCTCAGTCGGGTTGAGCGCGACCTGACCTCGCCGTCGGTCGCATCGCTGGTCACCTTGTGCCAGGTGCTGTCCATCTCCATCGGTGACCTCTTTTCTATGCCTGAGACGCATCTTTCACGCGCGGGGCAAGGGCCGCGGATCAGCCTGGGCGGTGAAGGCATCAAGGAGGAACTGCTGACCGCCCGGCACGAGCGCCGGCTGCAGATCATCCGCGCGGTGATCGCGCCGCGCGGCCGTGGGGAAGCGGATCTTTACGCGGTGGACTGCGACGTGGACGTCCTCCACGTGATCGCCGGTCGTATTACCTTGCTGTTCACCTCCGAACGCTATGAACTTGCTGCCGGAGACACCCTCTCCTTTTCCGGCCGCGAGCCGCACACGTGGATCAACGAGACGGACGAAGAAGCCATCGTCACGTGGACCCTGGTTCCTGCCGCCGCCCGCTAACCACCGCCGCGACATAGCACCCCGCGGTCCGCATCTAGGCCAGCCCCGACCGCTGCCAAGGCCGGATACCTTGACTGTTATCGGCACCACAAATACCATTTCAGGCAACAGATGTTGCACATAAGGCAACCTTGCCTCGCGCCGGACGCCGCTGCGCCTCCCTCCCGCGCCGCCTTGAAGGAGAACAATGGAAGAGCTTCGTGTGGAAGCCAACGGCCACCTCGGCCCGATCGACTCGTCCCGAATCCCGCGCTACGCCGGCGCCGCCACCTTCGCCCGGCTGCCCCGGCTGGATCAAGTACAGCAGGCGGACGTCGCCGTCGTTGGTGTTCCCTTTGATTCCGGCGTCTCCTACCGGCCCGGGGCCCGTTTCGGCGCCAACCATGTGCGCGAGGCCTCGCGGTTGCTGCGCCCGTACAACCCTGCCTGGGACCTCAGCCCGTTCGAAGCGGTCCAGGTAGCGGACGCCGGCGATATGGCCGTCAACCCGTTCAATATCAATGAGGCCATCGAGACCATCCAGCAAAACGCGCTGGACCTGACTGCCTCCGGCACCAAACTGGTCACGCTGGGCGGCGACCACACGATTGCGCTGCCGCTGCTCCGCGCGGCGGCCGAGCGCGCCGGGGGGCCGGTGGCCATGCTGCACTTCGATGCGCACTTGGATACCTGGGACACCTACTTCGGCGCCGAGTATACCCACGGGACGCCGTTCCGCCGCGCGGTGGAGGAAGGCATCCTGGACACCGAATCCATCTGCCACGTGGGCACGCGCGGCCCGCTCTACGGCAAGAAGGACCTCGACGACGACCACCGCTTCGGCTTCGGCATCGTCACCAGCGCCGACGTCTACTACCAAGGCGTCCGTGAAGTGGTGGCCAAGCTGCGCGACCGGATCGGCAACACTCCGCTGTATATCTCCATCGATATCGACGTGTTGGACCCGGCCCATGCACCCGGCACCGGCACACCGGAAGCCGGCGGCATCACTAGCCGCGAGCTGCTGGAAATCATTCGCGGCTTCCGGGGCATGAACCTGGTCGGCGCCGACGTTGTGGAAGTGGCTCCGGCGTACGACCACGCCGAAATCACCGGGGTGGCCGGTAGTCATGTGGCCTACGAACTCGTCTCGCTGCTGGCCGACAACGCGGCTGGCGGCGGCTCCGGCAACGGTTACGCCGCTCAGGCGCTGCAGGCCCCGCGGCCGGCGCAGCCCGGCTCCGAGTCAGAGCAGGAGTCCTTCGAGTGACGGCACCGCAGGCCGGGGCCGTTCCCGGTGCAGGCGCGGCCCACGCCGGGCCGGCTGAACCGGCTGTGCGCAACGGCGGGGACCTCGTCGTCGAAACGCTCAGCGCTTTGGGTGCGACGACGGTGTTCGGCATTCCGGGGCAGCATGCCTTGGGCCTGTTCGACGCCTTGTCCAGATCTTCGCTGCATTTCGTCTCCTCCCGGGTGGAGAACAACTCAGCTTTCGCCGCCGACGGATTCTCCCGCGCCACCGGTGAGGTTGGCGTGCTGTTCCTCTCCACCGGCCCGGGTGCGCTGACCTCGCTGGCCGGGCTGCAGGAAGCCTATGCCACCGGCGTGCCGATGGTGGTCATCGCCAGCCAGATCCCGTTGGAAGGTCTCGGTGCCCGCCGGAAGGGCATGCTGCACCAGCTCGACGACCAGAAGGCTTCGGCGGCAAACGTCACCAAGAGCCAGCGGCTGATCCAGCATGCCTCCGGCATTCCGTCGGCCATTCAGGATGCCTGGACCGAGGCAATTTCCTCGCCGCAGGGGCCGGTGTGGGTGGAAGTGCCGCAGAATGTGCTGCTGGACCCGATCGTGGTGCCGCCGGTGGAGGACGCGCTGGCCGAGGCATTCGACAATCCGCCGCGGACCGAGCTGGTCAAGGAGGCGGTTCGCTGGCTCGCAGAGGCCGAGCGTCCCGCCATCATCGCCGGCGGCGGCGCCCGCCGTGGCAAGGCCGAACCCTGGCTGCTGTCGATTGCGGAAAAATTGCGTGCCCCGGTGGTCTGCTCTCCGGGTGGCAACGGGGCGTTCCCTTGGAATCATGAACTGTCGCTGCAGTCGTGGGTGGAGGACCGGTACGTCACCGATGTCCTTGAAGATGCCGATGTCCTCGTGGTGGTGGGCTCCTCGCTGGGCGAAGTGACCAGCAATTACTTCACCATGGAGCCTCGCGGCCGGATCATTCAGATCGACGCCGAACCCCGCGTGCTCGAGTCCAACGGTCCGGCACTGGGCATCCGTGCCGACGCCGGCCAAGCCCTCCACGCACTCGACGACGCGCTCTCCGGGGAGTTGCGCAACCGCCCCGACTGGCACGGGCAGACCCCAGAGCAGTTGGTCAAGGACACGCTGGCGAAGGTCCAGGCCCGGCTGGACGGCCAGGACCTGGCCAAGGAGCGGAACTTCATGGCCGACATCCGCGAGGTCGTCCCGAATGACATGCAGACCTTCTGGGACATGACCATCTCCGCGTACTGGGCTTGGAGCTGCTGGGACTCGCGGGAGGGCCAGTTCCATTCCGCCCAAGGCGCCGGCGGTCTCGGGTTCGGCTTCCCGGGCGCCATCGGCGGCAGCGTGGGTCTGGCCAGCCAGGGCAAACCGGCCCGGGTGCTCGCCGTTTCCGGTGACGGGTCGGCCATGTATTCGATCAGCGAACTGGCCACCGCCCGCCAGCACGATCTGCCCGTGACCTGGCTGATCGTCGACGACGGCGGCTACGGCATCCTGCGCGAATACATGGAAGGCGCCTTCGGCCAAGCAACCGCCACGGAGCTGGCCCGGCCCGACTTCGTCGCCTTGGCTGAGTCCTTCGGCGTGCCCGCCCGGCGGGTAGCGCCAGAGAACATCCGCGCCGCGCTCGAGCAGAGCTTCGCGGCGCAGGGCCCGAACGTCGTCGTCGTGGAGACCCTGCTCAAGATGTTCGCACCCACGCACCTCAACGACTGACTCCTGTCGAAGTATCAGCAGGCGGCTTTCTCAGACCTGAGAAGGCCGCCTGCTGACGTTTCGCTGCGCAGACGCGGGGGAGTGCGCCAGATCTCAACCATTTAGTTTGCCAAGACAACTAAATAGAGCTATAGTTGCTTCAGGCAAGTATAAGAATGAGGTGTGCCGTGGCTGTTGAAAGTGAAACCGCCCAAGAACTGGTATCAAGCGTCTTTACTCTGCAGCGGGCCTTGCGTGCCGCGACGCACCACATGGCTGACCCGTCCGGTCCCGGCTTCGCGCTGCAAGGCGTGATGCGGATCATCGGCGAAGCAGGGGAGCTCCGGGCCACGGAGCTGGCTGCCAAGCTGGGCATCGGTCCGGCGGCACTTAGCCGGCACATCGCGGACCTTGAAGCCGCCGGTTTTGTCCTGCGGAGACCGCATCCCGACGACGGCAGGGCTTCCTTGATCTCGTTGTCCGGGGCCGGCGAGGCCGGCATGCGGGCTGAGGCCATCCGGCGGGCAGCACTGATGCAGGGCATGCTGGGCGACTGGACCGAGGAAGAAGCCCAATCCGCCATTGTCTCCGTGGGCCGCCTTGCCGAAGCCCTCCACAACTCGATCCTGTCAACGAAGCCGGGAACCCACCGCTACGAACCGGCAGGAGTCTGACTCTATTGAACGAATCCACTGAATCCCCAGAACTGAACCGCAGCGTGCTGCTCAAGGAGCGCACGGCGGAAGACAAGGCTGCCGTCCCCGACGGCCCGCCTCCCGCCCCGGGGACGCACGCCGGCGGCGAGCTGATGAGCCACAAGCAGATCCTGCAAGTCCTCACCGGTTTGCTCGCCGCCCTGTTCACCGCGATGCTGTCCAGCACGATCGTGGGCAACGCGCTGCCCACCATCATCGCCGACCTGCACGGCACCCAGACCGATTTCGCCTGGGTGGTCACTGCGGCGTTGCTGGCGAACGCGGCCACCACCCCGATCTGGGGCAAGTTCGCCGACCTCTACAACAAAAAGCTGCTGGTCCAGCTGTCCATTGTCATCTTCGTGGCCGGTTCCGTGCTGGCCGGGCTTGCCCCGGACATGACCACGTTGTTGGCCGCGCGGGTGGTCCAAGGCACCGCGATGGGCGGCCTGACCGCACTGGTCCAGGCCATCATCGGCACCGTCATCCCACCGCGCGAACGCGGACGCTACGCCGGCTTCATGGGCGCCGTCATGGCGGTGGCGACCGCCGGCGGCCCGTTGCTGGGCGGCTTCATTGTGGACAGTCCGCTGGGTTGGCGCTGGACCTTCTTCGTCTGCGTGCCGCTGGCCGTGATTGCGCTGTTCATGCTGCAGAAAACCCTGAAGATGGGCCACGAGCGCCGGCAGGTCAAGATTGACTGGCTGGGGTCCGTGCTGCTGACTGCAGGCGTGTCCATCCTGCTGATCTGGGTCTCCTTCGCGGGCCAGCCCGGCCACTACGAGTGGCTCTCTGGCACCAGCGCGCTTATGGTGGGCGCCGGCGTCGTGCTTCTGGTGCTTTTGGTGTGGGTCGAGTCCAAGGCATCGCAGCCGATCATCCCGCTGAAGATCATCACCGAACGCACCACCGCGCTGTCCATCATTGCGTCGATCGCCGTGGGCGTGGCGATGTTCGGCTCCACCACCTTCGTGGGTCAGTACTTCCAGGTGGCCCGCGGAGCGACGCCGACCGAGGCCGGGCTGCTGATGCTGCCGATGATTGCCGGCAACCTGATCGGCGCCACCGTCTCCGGCCAGTTGATCACCCGCTACGGCCGGTGGAAGCGCTACCTGATCATCGGCGCCATCCTGGTGATCGGCGGCACCGGGCTGGCGGGCCTGATGGACCACCAGACGTCGCTGTGGCTGGCTGGCATCTACCTGTTCGTGCTCGGCTCGGGCATGGGCCTGCTGATGCAGAACCTGGTGCTTGGCGTACAGAACACCGTGCGTGCCAAGGACATCGGTGCGGCCAGCGCCTCGGTTGCGTTCTTCCGTTCCTTTGGCGGTGCCATCGGCGTCTCGGTGCTGGGTGCGGTGCTGGCTGGCCGGGTCAATGTCCTGGCCACCGCCGGGATGCAGGAGGCCGGCTTCCCGGTTTCCGGCGACGGTACCGGTGCCACCCTGGATCTGGCCGCATTGCCGCCCGCCGCGGCAGAGGTGATGCGGGTGGCCTACGGCGACGCGACCGCCCTGATTTTCCAGATCTCCGCGGTCATCGCGGTGGTGGCACTGATCGCGGTGCTGTTCATCAAGGAAAAGCCGCTCCGCCGGACCATCGACATCAAGCCGACCACCGAGCGTCCGGTGGAACCGGGCATGGTCGGTGGCACCGAACCGGTGATGACCGATTCGCTTCCGGTGGCCGAAGCCGCCCGGCCCACGGGCGGCGGGGAGCACGATGTGCCCGCGGCTGGCGGGCAGCGCGGGGCATAACGACGGCGGAGCGCCTCGCCTCAGGTGATTGCCACCGGGGCGGGGCGCTTCAGTCCAGGAACTTCACCAACCGGTCCTCGAGGGCAGCCACGTCGCCGGCCTTCTTGAACTCGCACTCCCACACGGTGAGGACCTGCCAGCCGGCCTCCTGCAGGGCCGCCTCCTGCACTTTGTCCCGGGCAGCCGTCCGGAACCGTTTAGCTTCCCAGAACTCCGCGTTGGATTTCGGCGCATGCTGGCCGACCTTGCAGTCGTGGGCATGCCAGAAGCAGCCGTTGACGAAGATGACCTTGCGGCGCCCCGCGAAGACCAGATCCGGCTTGCCGGGCAGCTTCTGGCTCCCGGCGCTGCCATGCAGGCGGTAACGGTACCCCCTGGCATGCAACAGCTTCCGGACCAGCAGTTCGGGCTTGGTGTTCTTGCCGCGGATCTTGGCCATGTTGGCGCTCCGCTGCAGTGGGGTCAGCGAGTCAGCCATGGTTCAAGTCTAGGTTGCACGGGCGAGCCGGGTCGGAGGGTATCAGCCGGCGGAATGGCGATCGAACGGAAGGGCCACACCTGGTAAACATGACGTTTTTCCCCGTGACCGCGCTCTCATTCGCGACCGGAATCCTTGCCGCCGCACTATCCTTAAACGCTGATGCGGCGGACGAAGATCCGCCGCCTATCCCCTTCGAAAGGACGCTCGATGCGCTTGATCGGCACCTCGGACCTCAAGATCTTCCCGCTCGCGCTGGGCGGAAACACCTTCGGCTGGACCTCTGACGAATCCGGCTCGCAGCAGGTACTGGATGCCTTCGCCGATGCTGGCGGTAATTTTATCGACACCGCTGACAGCTACTCCGCCTGGGTCCCGGGCAACACTGGTGGCGAGTCCGAACGCATCATCGGCCGCTGGATGGCCGAGCGGAAGAACCGGGATTCGGTGGTCATTGCCACCAAAGTCGGTGGACACCCGGAGCTTCAGGGCCTGTCGGCGGTGAACATCGCTGCTGCCGCCGAGGCATCGCTGCAGCGGCTGGGCACCGACTACATCGACTTGTACTACGCCCATTACGACGACGAGGGCACGCCGCTCATCGAGGCCGCTGCCGCTTTTGATGCTTTGGTGAAGGAGGGCAAAGTCCGCCAGATCGGGCTCTCCAACCTGTCCCCGGAGCGGATCACGCAGTGGATCAGCATCGCCCAGCAGAACGGCTTCGCGCTGCCCGTGGCGCTGCAGCCGCACTACAACCTGGTGGCCCGCAAGGACTACGAGCAGGGTTACGCGCCGCTGGCCCGAGAGCACAACCTGTCGGTCTTCCCTTACTTCTCACTGGCCGCAGGCTTCCTGACCGGCAAGTACCACAGCACCGACGACGCCGAGGCAAGCCCGCGCGGCGGCATGGTGGGGGATTACCTCACCACGAACGGTTTTGCGGTGGTGGACGCCGTGGAAGCGGTCGCCTCCGCGCGCGGCATCTCCATCACGACGGCGGCGCTCGCCTGGTTGCTCAGCAAGCCAGGCATCACCGCGCCGCTGGCCAGTGCCCGGACGCCGCAGCAGTTGCCGGAGCTGATGGCTGCCGCGGACGTGGATCTGACCGCCGAGGAAGTTTCCGCCTTGGACCAGGCGTCGCGGCACTTCGCCTGAGCACTCCGCTTGAGGGCGGTCCACACCGAACGACGGCGGCGTCCACCCTTGGGTGGGCGTCGCCTCGGGCTTTAAACGAATGACGGCGATATCCGCCACAGGGGTGGGCGTCGCCTCTGGCTTTAAACGAATGACGGCGACGTCCACGGCGTAGGTGGGCGTCGCCGTCAGGTGGCGGAAGCTCCGCCGTCGTTGCTGTGGGCCTAGAGCCAGCCAGCCGGATCCACGGTCTGGCCGTCCTTCACAACCTCGAAGTGCAGGTGGCAGCCGGTGGAGTTTCCGGTGGTGCCCAGCTCGCCGATGCGATCGCCCTGGGCGACCTTCTGGCCCAGCGAGACACCGATCGACTGCAGGTGGTTATAGGTGGTCTTCAGGCCGCCGCGGTGCTCGACCACAATACGATTGCCGCCGCCGCCCACCTGGAAGCCGGCCTCAACGACCTTGCCGCCGTCGGATGCGTTGACCGGGGTGCCGCAGCCCATGGCGTAGTCGATGCCGGTGTGCAGTTCGCCAGCTGCCCCGGTAATGGGATTCGAACGGTAGCCGAAGCCGGAGGTCTGGTTCATGTTTGGGATCGGGGCCTTCAGGGTGCCGGTGGCGAAGCCTTTGGTCTTGGCCTTGGCGGCGTCGGCCTTCTTCGCTGCCGCGATGGCTGCAGCCTTCTTCTTGGCAGCAGCCTCGGCCTTGGCCTTCTTGTCCGCTGCAGCTTTCTTCTCCGCTGCGGCCTTCTGGGCGGCGGCGTCGGCCTTCTTTTTCTCGGCGGCCGCGGCCGCGGCCCTGGCCTCTTCTTGGGCGGCCTTGCTGGCCAGTTCGGCCCGGTCGAACCGGAGGTTGACGTCTTGGGGAACCTGGAGGCCCAGCGCACTGGTGTCGGACGCGCGATCCATGCTGGCCGGTTCGCCTGAACCGCCTGCGTGGGCTACCGGGATAGCGATGACGGCCAGCAAACCGGCCGTTGCGGCGGCAACGCCCGCCTTGCGGGCAACTGAGCGGGCCGGGGCGGGCGCTTCGGCGCGGCGTCGGCCGCTGGGCTCGTTGGTGAGGCGGGAGATCTGGGTAAGAGCTGAGGTGCGGGTGTCGGAACGGCGACGACCGCGGACAGGGGTATTCACAGGGTATTCCTCTCATGCGCCTGCGAAGTTAGCTGTCGGATTCGAGCGAGAGTTCACTCGGTCCTGCCCGCATGGCCGTGGGAAGCCGGCCTGCCTCTGAGGACTTCACCCCGAGGTGCCCCCTGCACCGTAAGTGGTTCCTCCGCCCCTGCCTTCGACGTAGAGCTCGAAATCGTATGGTCCGCTGGCAGGGTTCGACGGGCGGACCGGATGCCTGCCTTACGTAGCAGGAACTTCATCTAAGTTACTGGAGCGACACGAAGTGTTACAACTTCGTTATCCGTGTTCCTTGTCACCCAGACGTGCTGCCGGGGTGCCGCTCAGCCCATCAACCATGCCGCGGTATGCGTGCGGCCGGAGATCTCATTCCGCTCGCCGGCCTGGACCGGCACACCGGGCGGAAAGTAGCTGCGCCGGCGTTCTTCCAACCGTTGCTGCGACTGCGGCGAGGGAATCGAGGTGCCCTTTCTCCGATCGCAGTTCCTGCAAGCCGCGGCGAAATTGGCCATCACGGTGGCGCCGCCTTTCTTCCAGGGGAAGAAATGGTCGCCGGTAGTGGCGGGGTTAGGACAACGCCCGTGCCTGCCAACCTCAAGTTCGCACTGGCCACCGGCACGGGCCAAACCTTCGCGGCGTTGCTCCTTGGGAAAGGTGCGCAGCGGATCCCGGCGGCGCAGATCGCGGGACCGGCGGATGCGTGCGGCAACGCCAACAGTCACCAAGACCAGGAGAGGCGGACCGAGCCAGCCCAGTACGGGCCAGGCCGCCTGAAGTAGCGGATCCGGGCCGCCGCCAGTGAGCATTAGCCGCATCCCAGGCAGCAATCCGGTAGTCAGCAAGACTGAGACCACGGCATAGGCAAGCCAGGCCAAGGCCGCCACAAAGGCCCACAGCGTCACCCGCCGCGACCAGTAGATCATCCCCAGTTCAGACATACATTCACCCGAAGCCCCCCAGCTCCACGAGCCCATTCGCCGCCCACACTAGCCGGGCCACCCTGTGAATTCCTCGGCGCCAGCCCGGCGGGCCGGTGTCGCCCGGCCCGGCACCCCAAGAGGCGCCGAGTAGGCCGGTTCGTCCGGCGCCCCAAACACCGGACCTGACCTTGCCTACAGTGCGGCTGCTCCCGCCTCGGCCACGGACTGGTCCTGCTCGCCGGAGCCGCCGCTGACGCCGATCGATCCCACCACCTGGCCGTCGCGGGAGAGCGGAATGCCGCCGGCAAAGATCATGATTCGGCCGTGGTTGCTGGCGTGGATGCCGTAGAACTGGTTGCCCGGCTGCGCGTTGTCGCCCAGGTCCTTGGTTTGGATGTCGAATGCCCGAGAGGTAAAGGCCTTGTTCATTGAGATGTCGATGCTGCCCAGCCAAGCCCCGTCCATCCGCACATGCGAGACCAGGTTCCCGCCGGCGTCGGCCACGGCAATGTTCATTGGCTGGCCGATTTCGGCGGCCTTGGCCTCCGCAGCGGCAATGACCCGCCGTGCATCTTCCAGAGTGACAGTTTCCATGTTTGCTCCTTGATCGAAGGCCGCGGTGCGAGCCTCACCAGGGGTGGATAGGAGCCACCGTAGACCTCTCGGCGCCGGGCTGGCTAGGGTTGCATCCCACCGGCCTTCACCCCGCTATTCCGTCCGGCCCCTTGTGGCCCCGAACATGATCCGCAAGGGTGGACCCCATGAGTGCGAACGCAGCGCCGGGCCGGATGGTGGGCGCGGATGTCATTGTGGTGGGCGCCGGACTCGCCGGACTGGTTGCCACTGCCGAATTGACCGAGGCCGGGTGCCACGTGCTGCTGGTGGACCAGGAATCGGAAGCGAACCTGGGCGGCCAGGCCTGGTGGAGCTTCGGCGGCCTGTTTCTGGTGGATTCTCCGGAGCAGCGGAGGCTGGGCGTCAAGGATTCGGTGGAGCTGGCCTGGCAGGACTGGCTGGGCACGGCCGGCTTCGACCGGCCGGAGGACTACTGGCCGCGCCGCTGGGCTGAGGCCTACGTGAATTTCGCCGCGGGCGAGAAGCGGGCGTGGCTGCATGAGCGCGGACACCGGATCTTCCCGGTGGTGGGTTGGGCCGAGCGTGGCGGCTACGAAGCGAGCGGCCCGGGCAATTCGGTGCCCCGTTTCCACATCACGTGGGGGACCGGTCCCGGCATCGTGGAACCGTTCGTGCGCCGGGTGCGGGAAGCGGCCGACGCCGGACTGGTCACCTTCGCTTTCCGGCACCGGGTCGACGGGCTGCTCACGCAAGACGGCGCGGTCACCGGTGTGCGCGGCAGCATTTTGGAATCGACGACGGCGGAACGCGGCCGCGCGTCCTCCCGCACCGTGGTGGGGGACTTCGAGTACCCGGCCGGCGCCGTCGTGGTGACCTCCGGCGGAATCGGCGCGGATCTGGACGCGGTGCGGCGGAACTGGCCGGAGCGTCTGGGCACGCCGCCAGGGCACATGGTTGCCGGCGTTCCCGAATACGTGGACGGGCGAATGCTCGGCATTGCGCAGGCGGCCGGCGGGCGGGTGATCAACCCGGACCGGATGTGGCACTACGTGGAGGGCATCCGGAACTGGGATCCGGTGTGGGCCAGGCATGGGATCCGAATCCTGCCCGGACCCAGCTCGCTCTGGCTGGACGCCACCGGCAAGCGGCTGCCGGCGCCGCTGTTTCCCGGGTTCGACACGCTCGGCACGCTGGCGCACCTGCGCTCCACCGGACACGATTACAGCTGGTTCATCCTGAACAAGAAGATCATCGAGAAGGAATTCGCGCTCTCCGGCTCGGAACAGAACCCGGACCTGACCGGGAAATCGGTGCGCGACGTACTCAAGCGCGCCACCACGGACGTGCCCGGACCGGTGCAGGCCTTTTTGGACCATGGCGTGGACTTCCTGCAGGCCGGCACCGTCCCGGAGTTGGTGGCCAAAATGAACGAACTGGTGCGGACCCATCCGCTCGGCGAACCGGACGGGTTGCCCGCTGCACGGGATTCGTCCGCAGGGCAGGCCCAGCTGCCCGCGGAACCGGTGTTGCCGGCGTTCAGCGAAGATCGGGACGGTCCGGTGCTGGATCCGGCCGACGTCGAGGCCGAGATCCTGGCGCGCGACCGCGAGGTGAGCAATGCCTACGGCAAGGACGCGCAGCTGATGGCCATCCGCGCGGCCAGGCGCTACCTGGGCGACAAGCTCGTGCGCACAGCCAGACCGCACCGGTTGCTGGATCCTGATGCCGGGCCGCTGATCGCGGTGCGGCTGTCGGTGCTGACCCGCAAGACGCTGGGCGGACTGGAAACAGATCTGCAGTCACGCGTGCTGACGGTGCACGGCCAGCCGGTGCCCGGACTGTATGCCGCGGGGGAGGCCGCGGGCTTTGGCGGCGGCGGTATGCACGGTTACCGCTCGCTCGAAGGTACTTTCCTGGGTGGCTGCCTCTTTAGCGGCCGCGCCGCAGGCCGCGCTGCCGGTTCCTGACCGGGCAGGCCCACTGCCCGCCGCAACACGCGGCGCACCACCTGGGGCACGTGCAGTTCGGCCGTTTCCGCCCGCCGCATCGACTTTGCGGGCCGGTGAGGGGGAGGCAACGGCCGGCTGGAATAAACCCGCTGCGACTCCGGTTCTCCCCGTAGATGCAATTGCATGAACAATCGAGGAGAGCCACAGTGTCAGAACGTAAGATCGTCGTCATTTCCGCCGGACTGGGCGCACCGTCCTCCAGCCGCATGTTGGCCGACCAGTTGGCGGCCTCTACAGTGGACCGGTTCCGGCTGCAGGGCGTCGAGGCCGAGGTCCGTATGGTTGAGCTGCGCGATTACGCCGTCGACATCGCCAATAACATGGTGACCGGTTACGCGGCACCGAAGCTGGATGAGGTGCTCAAGGCCACCGTTGCAGCGGATGCCCTGATCGTCGTGACCCCGGTCTTCAGCGCCTCCTACAGCGGCCTGTTCAAGTCCTTCTTCGACGTGGTGGAGCCGCGCGCGCTCGCCGGCAAGCCGGTGCTGATGGGTGCCACCGGCGGCAGCGCCCGGCACTCGTTGGCTCTGGACTACGCAGTCCGCCCGCTGTTCAGCTACCTCCGGGCGCGCACCGTGCAGACCACAGTCTTCGCAGCCCCGGAGGACTGGGGTGCAGGCGAGGCCGGAACCGGCGGACTGTCCGAGCGCTCCGACCGCGCGGCTGCCGAACTGGTTGATCTGGTGCAGGGAGCTCCGGTGACCGAGCGCGGCCGCGGCGGCGTCGAGTCCAAGAGCTTCGAGGAGATTCTCGCCAGCGTCGGTCACTGAAGCGGCGACCGCCACTGAGCCTCAGCGCGGGCCCGGTCAGGAGCGTAGAGCGAGCGCAGCAGCCCGCTCAATGCCCCGGACCGGGCCCAACTCATGCCCAACTCCCACCCGGGGCGGGCCCAACTCACGCCCCGGACCTGGCCCAGCTCATGCCCCGGACCGGGCCCAACTCACGCCCAACTCCCACCCGGACCTGGCCCAACTCGAGAGCTAAAAGCGTTCAGGCTGCTCGCCAAACTTGAAGTGTCGGCCGCTGATGCTGGTGGGCTTCACTTCCACATAGAAGTCCTTGAGCGTGGGAATCCAGGTCTCGACCGGCAGCGCCTCCGCAGCCGCAATTTCCTCCTGGGTCTGCAGCACACGCGCGGTGCCTTTAACCACCACACTCCACGCTTCGCCGCTGCCGATGCCGTCCGTCTCGAACAGAACCCGTTCGTTGATGGTCAGCTCGGCCAGCTTGGTGCCCGGCGCTGTGCGCAGGACCAGCCTGCCGTCGCGGGCTGCGTAGTTGATTGGAAAGATGTCGGTTTCGCCGGCGGCGGTGAGGACCAGGCGCCCGTGCTTGGTCTTTTCCAGCAGTTTCCACGATTGCTCGTCAGTGAGCTCAAGGATCGGGTCGTCATGTTCAAACATCATGCGGTCATCCTTCTACATTCTCGTGGAAGAAAGGAAGCCTTTGGGGACCAGCGGTACACCGGCCCCGAAAAGTGCCGGCGCCGACTTCCAGGCTTGGCTCTTGGCACGGTGCCGTGCAACGGCCCATTCGCCGCGAATTAAGCGGCAAGACACCGCCGTCGTGCCGGGTATCCGGTTTGACGGCGGTGCCTTGCTGGGTCAACCCCCGTGCAGCGGCACGGCAGGTCGGTGTTACTGGGCCGGTGTTACTTGGCCGGGGTGATCAGCGCGGAAGCGCCGGTGCGGGCGGCGTCGAACCGGGCAGCGACGTCGGCCCAGTTGACGATGTTCCAGAACGCCTTGACGTAGTCGGCCTTGACGTTGACGTAGTCCA
>NZ_SUKC01000014.1 GCF_005047635.1 Arthrobacter sp. CAU 1506
CGCGCGCCGCTCCATATACAGGCGCACGGCACGGTCCTTGAATTCCTGTTCGTACTTGATTCCGCTGGTCATGATTCATTCTCCGGTGAGGAAAGAGTCTCTACCAGACCCAGTACGGTTCACATCACCACCCGCTCCGGACACACCCACACCACCACCCCCGACGAAAACTGGGCCATCACCTACCCCACAGCCAACGACCAACCCCACACCACCAACCCCCGAACAACCACCGCAGCAGCCTCCACGGACGGAGACGACGACGAACCATCGGACGAAGCGCCGCCATTCTGACGTAGCGTGGCGCTATCTGCTCTGTGCAGGCCGGCTGAGTCTGTCCCGGGAGTTGCCTACTGCGGCTATCCCTATGGCGAGACTTGCCCACCGCGGCGGGGTCTATCTGGGCGGCGTTGCCCACTAGCGGCGGTGCCTACGGAGGCCGGCGCTGTCTTTGGCGTTATTCATCCGGCTCGATGCCGATGGCGGTTACTCTCCGCCGGGTGTCGATACTTATCAGCGGTGCTGCGTATCAGGGGAGAGCGGGGCGTCGCTTCGGGACGTGTCCCAGCCGGCCGGACCAAGGCTGCCGGCCTCGTACTCTTCCAGCGGGACTACGTCCTTTTCCCAGGCTTCCAAGACTGGTTCGACAATCCGCCAGCAGTCCTCGGCGATGTCCCCGCGGACAGACAACAACGGGTCGCCGTGCAGCACGCCCTCCAAGACTTCGCCGTAGGGCAGGAGGTCGGCCGCGTGCAGATCTGCTTCCAGCACGGCCCGGTCCAGCGTGAAGAGGTCACTCGGACCGTTGACATCAATTTCCAACTGCAGGGTTTCGGGCCCGAGGCCGATCCGCAATCGGGTAGGCGAGTCGACGCCCTTGAATCCCGCAGGCAGGTGATTGACCGGCTTAAAGGTGATGATGACTTCCTTCTTCGGCTTGGCCAGCGCCTTGCCCGAGCGCAGGATGAACGGCACGCCCGCCCAACGGCTGTTGTTGATGGAGATGTGGACTTCGGCAAGGGTTTCCGTTTTCCGCGAGGGGTCCACGCCCTGTTCTGCGGTGTAGTCGGGTGTGTCACGGTCGCCGATGCGGCCTGCGGTGTAGCGGGCCCGCCGGGTGCTTTTGGCGAAATCGGGGTCGACGCTGGCGGCCCGCATCACGCTGCCGATGTGGTCGCGCAGATCGCGTTCCTTGAGTGTGGCCGGCGGGTTCAATGCAGTCAGAGCCATGACCTGCAATAAATGGCTTTGGATCATGTCTCGCAGGGCCCCGGCGCCGTCGTAGTAGCGGGCACGCCCCTCCAAGGCCAGAGACTCGTCGTAGAAAATCTCCACTCTGGCCACATGGTCATTGCTGAGCAACGGTTCCAACAGGCGGTTGGCAAAGCGCAGGCCCAGGATGTTGAACACCGTCGACTTGCCCAGGAAATGGTCCACCCTGTGGATGTGGTCCTCCGGCACCAGTTTCAGCAACATCTTGTTCAGCAATTCGGCGGACTCGAGGCTGGTGCCGAAGGGCTTCTCCAGCACCAGACGGGTCCCCTCCGGCACATCCTCTGGCTTGAGCACTTCGCATGCTTTCTGACTGACGGCTGGCGGCAAAGCGAAGAACACGGCCACCGGGCCGTCCAATTCCGCCAGCAGTTTGGCCAGGGCGCCCTCGGCAGTCACATCCACCGAGTGGTATTGAGTGTCTTGCTGGATGTCGAGCAACTGCTGCCGGCCGTTGTCGTTCGCGGCTTCGGCACAGGGATCGAAGGCGCCCTTGACGCGTTGTTGCCATCGAGCGGAGTCCCAGTCATCGGAGCCGGCGCCCACCAGCTTCAGCCCGGTGGTCTTGCCCTGGGCGATCAGCTTGCCCAGCCCCGGCAGCAGCAGCCTCCCGGTCAGGTCGCCGGAGGCGCCGAGGATGAGCAGCGTCTGAATCTGCATCGGCCCGCTGGCGTATGGGGAGGAGGCGTCCTTGGTCTGGGTCTGTTCAGCGCTCACGATTCCCACCTTGCCACGGCCGTGACGCGGAGGGAACGGTAGCGGCGGGTGCCTCGACGCGGAGGGAACGGAACCGGCGACGGGCGCCGCAACGACGTTCTGGCAAACCCGCGTCGTTCCCGCGTCCGAACAAGGCGTCCGCAGAAGCCGTCCGAAGAAGATACGAAGAAGGCGTCCGCAGAACGGAGTCTAACGGCGGCGAGACTGAGGCCACCGCCAGTTGATACCCTTAAGAGCTGAACTCCGGCGTGGCCCGGGGATTGTGAACCAGATCGACGAAAGTAGACACGGCGCGTGTTCAATTCACTCTCTGACCGGTTGACCTCAACCTTCAAGAATCTGCGCGGCAAGGGACGTCTGTCCGAGGCCGACGTCGATGCCACCGTGCGCGAGATCCGGCGCGCCCTGCTTGATGCCGACGTCGCGGTGCCCGTGGTGCGCGAGTTCACCGCCCATGTGAAGGAGCGGGCTCTCGGCGAGGAAGTCTCGGGTGCGCTGAATCCGGGCCAGCAGGTCGTCAAGATCGTCAACGACGAACTGGTCAACATCCTCGGCGGCGAGACCCGCCGCATCAAGCTGGCCAAGAACCCGCCGACGGTGATCATGCTCGCCGGTCTGCAGGGTGCGGGCAAGACCACCCTGGCAGGCAAGCTGTCCAAGTGGCTCAAGGGGCAGGGCCACAGCCCGTTGCTGGTCGCCGCCGACCTGCAGCGCCCCAACGCCGTGACGCAGCTTCAGGTCAACGGCCAGCGCGCCGGCGTGCCCGTCTTTGCCCCGCACCCGGGCGTGCAGTCCGAGTTCGACGCCGTCACCGGCGATCCGGTGGCCGTGGCCCGCGACGGTATCGCCGAAGCGCGGCAGAAACTGTACGACGTGGTCATCGTGGACACCGCCGGCCGGTTGGGCGTCGACGCCGAGATGATGCAGCAGGCCGCGGACATCCGCGCCGCCATCAACCCGGACGAAGTCCTCTTCGTCATCGACGCGATGATCGGCCAGGACGCGGTCAACACCGCGCAGGCCTTCAACGAAGGCGTCAACTTCACCGGCGTCGTCCTTTCCAAGCTCGACGGCGATGCCCGCGGCGGTGCCGCGCTCTCCGTCGCGTCGGTGACCGGCAAACCGGTGATGTTCGCCTCCACGGGCGAGAACCTGGACGACTTCGAGATCTTCCACCCGGACCGGATGGCCAACCGCATCCTGGACATGGGCGACATCCTCACCCTGATCGAGCAGGCGGAGAAGTCCTGGGACAAGGGCGAAGCCGAGCGGATGGCGAAGAAGTTCGCCGACCAGGAAGACTTCACCCTGGACGACTTCCTCGCCCAGATGCAGCAGATCCGCAAAATGGGCTCGATGAAGAAGATGCTCATGATGATGCCCGGCGCCGCCAACATGCGCCAGCAGCTGGAGAACTTCGACGAGCGCGAGATCGACCGCGTGGAGGCGATCGTCCGCTCGATGACGCCGCACGAACGGGTTGCCCCGAAGATCATCAACGGTTCCCGCCGCGCCCGCATCGCCAAGGGTTCCGGCGTCCACGTCTCCGAGGTCAATGGCCTGCTGGAGCGCTTCGGCCAGGCCCAGAAGATGATGAAGAAGATGGCACAGGGCGGCGGCATCCCGGGCATGCCCGGCGTGGCCGGCCCCGGCGGCTTCGGTGGCGCACGCAAGAAGCAGCAGGCAGCCAAGGGCAAGAAGAAGACCCGCTCCGGCAACCCGGCCAAGGCCGCGCAGGAACTGCGCGAGGCCGAGGAGCGGCGCAAGAACAAGGCATCGGTTCCGGCCGGAAGTGCCTTCGGCGCCCCGCAGGACGGACAGGAATTCGATCCGTCCGCGCTGAACCTGCCCAAGGGCTTTGATAAGTTCCTCGGCAAGTAGCCTGCCCAGGCTCCACATGCAGTGCGAATGCCCCGTCGGTGAGTCCGGCGGGGCATCTGCCGTAAAGAGGGAAGGTAGGCTGGGTTGCTGAATCGTTTCGGCAAGACGACGGTCAAGACGACGCGGGTCATCGGCCCACCGGCGAGGCAGCGCAGCGAAGGAGTTTTGTGGCAGAGCAGGCACACACCGGAGTGGACCGCCCGGCCGGACGGCGGCAGGGCGCCGTCGTGGTCATCGTACGCAGCGTCGGCGGTTCCGTGGTGCTGCTGAACGGTCCCGACGGCCCCGCTTTGCCGGCTGCAGCCGTCCGGCCGGGCGAAGATCCGCGGTCCGCCGCGGCCCGCGTGCTGGCCGAATCCTCGCTCCCGGTGCCGCCCGGGCGCATTCTGGCGCTCGACTACCAGCCCGTGGCTGCCGCTGCCGCCGAAGCCATTACCTTTGTGTACGACGGCGGAACGTACGACGGCGGTGAACTCGCCGCGGGTGCCGGGGGACAGGCCGTCTTCCTCCCGGTCGAACAGGCTGCGGCGGTCCTGGACGGCGCACAGTCCGCCCAGTTGGCAGCCGGACTGCGCGCCCACGAGCTGCTCACCGTGGCGGAACTGCGCAACGGGCAGGTGCTGCAGACCGCGCAGTCGCGCGTGCCGGAACGTGAACTTGCACCGCACGTCTGGGAACCCGAGCCGGCCGCTGGCTCCAAAGGAACTGTCGGGTCCGGCGTCTAGTATTTCTCCCATGGCAGTTGGCAGCGGAGAGCGGGTGGTCTTTGTCCACGGCACCGACAGCTTCGGCGCCGCGGCCTGGCCGCACCAGCACCGGCTGGCCGGGCGGTACGACTGCCTGTTCCTCCGACGCCACGGCTTTGACCTGCAGGCGGACCCGCTGCCTACCGACTTCGACGAAGACGCCCGGATCGTTGGCGGCCATCTCGGTCCCGGTGCGCACGTCGTGGCGCACGCACAGGGCGCCGTCGCCGCGATGATGGCCGCCGTGGAACATCCGGACAAGGTGCTTTCGCTGACGCTGTTCGAGCCGGCGTGTTTGTCGCTGACTGCTGACTTGCCCGCCACGCAGGCCTACCGGCAACGCCTGGAGCCGCTGTTCGCTGCCCGCCGTGAATTGACCGATGAGGAGTACCAGCGTGAGTTCGTCCGGCTGGTGGTCGGAGCGGAAGCGCTGCCGCTGGCCACTGCGGCCGACCGGGCACAGGCAAAACGGGCCCGACTACAGGCGCCGCCATGGAACGCACCGCTGCATATTGTCCCGGGTCTGCCCACGCTCGTGGTCACCGGAGGTTGGGAGCCGCTGTATGAGGAAGTGGCCCACTACCTGGCCGGCACCGGCGCCATCCACCGCCACGCCGGCGGGCATCACCGGCCGCAGGATTCCGAGCAAGGCCAAGCACTCCTAGAGGCCTTCCTGGCCCGCAAGCCGCTGCCCGACTGAACCGAGGTTTTCTGCCCGTCGCTGTGCCGCCGGACTGAGCAGAGGTTGCTAGCGTTGAGCTATGAACCAAACAGGTTGGGAACCGGCGTCCGGACAACTGTGGTGGCCGTGGCCGCTGGACGAGGCAGGTGTGGCAGCGCTGCAGCAGCAACTCTCCAACCGGTCGCTGCTCGGCGCTTACGCCGGCGGGGTCCCGCAGCCCGGCGACAGTGTGGTGTCCGTGTTGCTGGCCGTGAATCCGGAGCAGCGTGCCGCAGTATTGGATGCCGCGGGAAAGGCGGTGCCCGGCCCTGATGTCGCGGCGCTGGTCCGCGGATTGTCCGCCGACTTGGGGGCAGCTGTGGAGATTGACGGCGTCGAATACGAGGCGCCCGCGCCGGAAGCTGCGCTGGAATTGGATGTCGTGCCGGAACCCGACGACGCCGAGGAGCTTGCAGCACCGGACGCCGCCGAGCTGCGCACCGTCCTGGTGGGTAAGTTCCGGCGCGAGGATCTGATGATGTTCGGTGCCCTCAATGGCGTGGAGGTCCACCTCCTCGGCTCCTCTGAAGGAAATGCGGAGGGTCTTGCGCCCGGCCAGCGCCTCGTTTTGATTCACGGCGACGCGGCGCCGGGCCTCTACAACTGGCCGGCCTCCGCCAAACCCATCGTGGCGCTGATGGACTTGGACGGTTTCCGCGCGGTCGAAGCCTGGCTGCCCGGCACCCGGCGCGATCCGGATACCAGCTTTTGGCATGCCTGGGAGGGGCCGGCCAAGCCGTTCCCCTCGGCATCGCGCGCCGACGCCGAGGCGCTGCGGTTGCTCGGCCGGATTGTGCATCCCGAAGGCCCCGATCCGCGGCGGCTCGGCGACGTCCTCGGTCTGGAACCGGGCGCCGTCGAAGGACTCCAGGAACTCATGGCATCGCCGGACGAACCGGGGATCCTGGCCCGCGCCGGCCAACTCCTGGAACTGCCTCCGGTGGCCGCACGGCTGGCTGAAGGAACACTGCAGCCCGACCGGGTCCCCGGGATGGAGACCCTGCCGGTGCAGTCAATCGGCAAGGCACTGCTCGAACTGGCCAGCACCCCCGCCGAAGGGAGAGGGCCCCTCGCTGCCTGGCAGCGCGCCGTCGTCGCACGCCCCGGAATGCTGGCTGGCAGTGCCGCTGCGGCGACCGCCGGGGCCGCGCTGCTGTTCCGGGCCGCGGCACGCCGTCCGGCCAGCGCCCGATTGCTGCGCGCCGGTGCGCTGGGGCTGGTGTTGCAGGCCGCCGGGGACGTTGCGTTGGGCGGCTATCTGGCTTACCGGCGACGCCGCTGATTCCCGGAGACGCCGGCCAGCCGTTCCACCGCGTTGAGTCCGGCCTCCGTGCCGGGCCAATGTCGGCGCAGCGGTTCCAGTCCAGCCGACCGGACCATCGCGCGCAGGAGCCAGGCGGCCACCAGAACGTCGTCGGCGTAGCCAAGGACCGGGACGAAATCCGGAACCAAGTCGATGGGCGAGGCCAGATAAATCAGCAGCAGCAGCGGAAGCAACCGCGTCCGGACGTGAAGTTCCGGATCGGCCGCCAGCCGGCGCAACAGGCGGAGCAGATCGGGCAACAGGCGCATCGCATCCCGCATGCCAACGGTATCCGGATGGCGCCTCGCGTAACCCCAGAGGGCCAGGAGCATCAGGACGTAAAGGAGCACCAATCCGCCGACCACGGCGAGGACCGGTTCCCACCATTGCATCGCGGCATCCTGACTCGTATTGGACTTGTAGCGACCCTTCAGGATCAGCGTACCGGCCGGTGCACCGGCGCGATCGGCTGCGGGGCGGCGATAGTCAGACTCTGAGTCCTAGGCCCATTTCTGAACCCCTAGGTCAGGGGACTGGAATAAACGTGAAGGTTCAAGTATTCTATTTACATGAACTTTCAAGTAAGCCCCCAGGACCTGCTCTCCGCCGACCTCAGCATGGGCACCGTGATGCTCAAGGTGGGGGACATGAAGAACATGACCAACTACTACCAGCAGGCGCTGGGGCTGGATCCCGTCTCCGAGGGGCTCGGCGGGGTCTTCCTGGGCCGCGGCACCACGCCGCTGCTCCACCTGGCTCCGGCCAACGGGTTGCAGTTGCCGTCCCGCGGCGAAGCCGGCCTGTTCCACACCGCCTTCCTGTTCGAGAACCAGTCGGACCTGGCCGCCACCGTGGCCACCGCGGCGCAGACCGACCCGTCCCGGTTCACGGGCAGTGCCGACCACCTGGTCAGCGAGGCGTTCTACTTCACCGACCCGGAGGGCAACGGCATTGAGCTCTACTGGGACCGCCCGCGCGATCAGTGGTCGTGGAACCAGACCGCGGAAGGCAAGGAGGTCCACATGGACAGCCTGGCCCTGAACCCGCAAACCTACCTGCAGAGCCACCTGACCGAGGAGTCGCTCGCCAACCAGCGCCAGTCCGGCGCGGATATCGGCCACGTGCACCTGCAGGTCGGCGACACCCACACCGCCGAAGAGTTCTATGTGAAGACCCTCGGCTTCGAGCGCACCGCCGGCTGGCACGGCCAGGCGCTGTTCGTTGCCGCCGGCGGCTACCACCACCACATGGCCATGAACGTCTGGAACAGCCGCGGCGCAGGCCCGCGCAAGGACACCCTTGGCCTGGGCGAAGTGCTGATCCACGTTCCGACCGACGACGAGGTGGGCGCTTTGGCCGAGCGGCTGACCAGCGCCGGCGTCTCGCACCACCACACCGGTGCCGAATTGCGCTTCGAGGACCCGTGGCGCAACCAGCTGCGCATCGCCGTCGGCTAGGTGGAAATCCGCCCGATGCGGCTAGGCTGAACGAGAACCATCGGTCTAGCCGCGGAAGGGCTTGCACATGTCCGGAACCACCGAAATCTTCGTTGCCACCCATGACGCCGCCGTCAAGCGCGCCGCAGAACTTGAGGCCAGCGTCGAATCCCGCGGCGAAACCGACGGGCCCATGGCCGCGGTCGGGGATGCCCCCAGCCTCCGGCTCAACGGAGTGACCGACCTGGAGATCGAAATCCTCGGTGGTCTGGCTGCCAAGGCTGTCGGCGCCGCCGGCGGCGAGGCGCTGGACATGGCCGACGTCTCCAGCGACTACCTGATGGTGGCCCCGGATGGCATGGTCCAGTCGCTGGCTGAGCTGCTGACCCACACCGACGACGCCGGTGCCTCCTTGATCCCGGAGGTCGCCTCGCTGTGGGCTGCCGAAGAGGACATGCCGTTCAGTGGCGACATCGCCGAGGACCATGTACGTCGGATCGCGCAGCTGGCGTCGCAGGTCGAGCAGACCGAACGCCAGCAGCTTTACATCTGGTCCAGCACCGCCGAAGCCTAAACACCACCAGGGACAGCGGTAGCCGACCAAGTGAGCCCCACTGGACCCTCGGTGGTCGACCAAGTGAGCCCCACTCGACCCTCGGTGGTCGACCAAGCGAGCGCCAGCCCGCACCCGGTGGTCGACCAAGTGAGCGCCAGCGAACGCGTGGAGACCCCGCCGCAACCCGCCCATCGCCGACGAGTCGCGCGGATTGGTTCCTATCTGGCACAATAGTCAGGTACTCGATCTGCGCGGCCCCTCTCTCCGTGTATGCATCTTGTCCTTTGAACCCCAACCATGGCCCGCCCCACGGGAGCAGACATACGGGTTCGCCCATTTTCAGAACCAGGAGTGACCACAACAGTGGCCGTAAAGATTCGCCTTAAGCGCTTCGGTAAGAAGTTCTCTGCCCACTACCGCGTCGTTGTCATGGATTCCCGCGCCAAGCGCGACGGCCGTGCCATCGAAGAGATCGGGCAGTACCACCCGACCGAAGAGCCCTCGTTCATCGAGATCAACTCCGAGCGCGCCCAGTACTGGCTCGGTGTCGGCGCCCAGCCGACCGAACAGGCTGCAGTCCTGCTCAAGATCACCGGCGATTGGCAGAAGTTCAAGGGTATTGAGGGCCAGGAAGGCACTCTCAAGACCAAGGAAGCCAAGGAAGCCTTCGTGGCTCCCGAAAAGGACTCCGTGATCATCCCCGAGGCCATCACCCCGAAGGCCAAGAAGGAAGAAGCTGCCGAGGCTCCGGCCGAGGAAGCTGCTGACGAAGCCGAAAAGGCTGAGTAATGCTGGCTGAAGCGCTCGATCATCTGGTCCGCGGGATCGTTGACAGTCCCGAGGACGTCAAGGTCACGCAGAAGAACAGCCGCCGCGGTGACATCATCGAGGTGCGTGTTCACCCGGAGGATCTGGGCCGCGTCATCGGCCGCCAGGGCCGCACCGCCCGCGCACTGCGCACCGTGGTGAACGCCCTGGCCGATGAGCAGGTCCGCGTCGACGTGGTGGATACCGACCGCCGACGCTGATCCGGATCGGCGCTGCCCGGCTTCACGCCAGGCACCAAATCCACACCTCCGGCCCCTGTACCAGCTAATGGTCCAGGGGCCGGACGTTTTTCACCCGACGGACGTTTTTCCAAGGAGTCTGCATGCAGCTACAAGTTGCCCGGATCGGCAAACCGCACGGCATTCGCGGGGAGGTCACCGTCCAGGTGCTGACCGATGCTCCGGCCGATCGCTTCGTGCCCGACGTCGAGCTGACCGTGGAGCCGGCGCGGCTGGGACCGCTGACCGTCCGCAGCGCCCGCTGGAACAAGGACATTCTGCTGCTGGGCTTCCACGAAGTCGCGGACCGTAACGGTGCCGAAGAACTCCGCGGCGCCAAGCTCTTCATCGACACCGACGACGTCGAGGACGACGACGATGCCTGGTATGAACACGAACTGGTCGGCCTCGATGTGCGCATCGGGGACGAGGTCGTTGGCAAGGTGTCCGGCCTGAACACCATGCCCGCCCAGGACCTGTTGGTGGTGGAAAACCTCGACGGCGAGGAAGTCCTGGTGCCCTTCGTCGAGGCCATCGTGCCGGAGGTTGATGTGGAAGCCGGTTTCGTCCGGCTCACGCCGCCGGCCGGGCTGTTCGAGTTGAACGCACCGGGCGCGCAGGAAACCCCCGACGACGGCGAGGGGGAGCGCTAGGTGCGCATCGACGTCGTCAGTATTTTCCCGGAGTATCTCGCCGCGCTGGACCTGTCCCTGATCGGCAAGGCCCGGCAGGACGGCCTTCTGCAGCTGAAGGTGCATGACCTGCGGGACTTCACCACCGACCGACACCGCACCGTGGACGACACCCCGTACGGCGGCGGCGCCGGCATGGTGATGAAGCCCGAGCCCTGGGCCCAGGCCCTGGAATCGCTAGTCACAGACTCCCCGGTGGTCGACGACTCCCCGGTGGTCGACCAAGTGAGCGCCACACCGGTGGTCGACCAAGTGAGCGCCAGCGAACGCGTGGAGACCCCCGCCGTGCCCGATTCCCCGGTGGTCGACCAAGTGAGCGCCAGCGAACGCGCGGAGACCCAGAAGGAGCCTGCGCAGCCCGCCGCGGCCCGCCCCATCCTGATCGTCCCTTCACCCGCCGGTGAGGTATTCAACCAGGCTCTTGCCTACGAACTCGCCCTCGAGGAGCACCTGGTCTTCGCCTGTGGCCGGTACGAGGGCATCGACGAGCGTGTGCTCGAGTGGGCCGATGAGCACTTCCGCGTGCGGCCGGTCAGCCTCGGCGACTATGTGCTCAACGGGGGAGAGGTGGCCGTGCTGGCGATGGTGGAAGCCGTGGGTCGGCTGGTGCCCGGCGTCGTCGGCAATCCCGAATCCCTGGTGGAAGAGTCGCACTCGGATGGGCTGCTGGAATACCCCGTCTACACCAAGCCGTCGGACTGGCGCGGACGCGGAATTCCGGAGGTGCTGCTCAGCGGCAACCACGCCAAGATCGCCCGGCACCGCCGCGACGAACAACTGCGCCGCACCGCCGAACGCCGCCCCGATCTGATTCTGGCGCTGGACCCGGAGACGCTGGACAAGGCCGATCGCGCCACCCTCAACTCGCTCGGCTACACCATCACGGCCACGCGGGTCCTGCCGGCTGCGCCGGAGTCAGGGGCTGCCGCCGAAGCGATTCGGCACACTCCCTGATCAACTAGTCCTGAGCTCAGAGCCCGGCGGAACTAGAGCTTCGGCCGAGCCATCGGAGTGATATGACCTATCTGGGTCTATAGAACCTATACGGGTACAAATTGCTCCATTTAGGGAAAATAAACCTATGTGGCAAAATAGAGGATTGTGTCCGCTGGGCGCGATCCTGCCACAGGGGGAGCGCTGCCAACAGCCGGACTCGCCGGCCGCCGATTCCCGGACGGGCCGGTTCTTGAATTTCGGCAGCGACTGTTGCAGGCTACTCACCTGACCGCCGCGCCGTAACCAAAGTGAATGACCTGTGGCGTTCACCAGGAGTGAGAAATGCATATCCTCGACTCTGTCGACGCAGCATCCCTGCGCGACGTTCCCGAGTTCCGCGCCGGCGATACCGTCAAGGTGCACGTGAACATCATCGAAGGCAAGACCGCCCGTATCCAGGTTTTCCAGGGTTACGTGATGGGCCGCCAGGGCCATGGTGTCCGCGAGACCTTCACCGTCCGCAAGGTTTCCTTCGGCGTGGGCGTGGAGCGTACCTTCCCGGTACATTCCCCGATCATCGACCACATCGAGGTCGTGACCAAGGGTGACGTTCGCCGCGCCAAGCTGTACTACATGCGCAAGCGCCACGGCAAGGCTGCCCGCATCAAGGAGAAGCGCGACTTCGGCTCTGCCAAGTAAAGCTGCCCACCAGCAGCTTCTTGACTTAGGCAGTGCAGCAAATCTCTGGTTCCCCGGACGCGTCCGGGGAACCGCCAAGACGCCGGTCCGGACTTCCGGGCTGGCGTTTTGTGTTGGCCATCGTGGTCTGTGCGGTGGTGCTCAGCGCGATCGTGCGGGCCACGCTGGTGGACGTGTATTACATCCCCTCGGGTTCCATGGAGCCGCTGCTGGAGACCGGCGACCGCGTGCTGGTCTCGCGCACCGACTACCATTTCGGCGAGATCCGGCGCGGTGACCTGGTGGTCTTCGACGGCCGCGGTTCGTTCGCTCCCTTCAACAGCGGCAACTCCCCGTTTGTGGACCTCCTGCAACAGGCCGGCCAGTGGCTGGGCGTTGCCGGCAGCGACACCATCTACGTCAAGCGCGTCATCGGCCTGCCGGGCGACACCGTCAAATGCTGCGGCCCGGACGGCCGCCTGCAGGTCAACGGCGAACCGGTGCAGGAGGACTACATCTTCGAGGGCGACGCGCCCAGCGATATGGAGTTCTCCGTCCAGGTGCCCAAAGATAGATTGTGGTTGATGGGAGACCATCGCTCCGCCTCGGCCGATTCCCGCGCACTCCTGGGTGCGCCCGGCGGGGGTATGGTTCCAATTGAGCGGGTCATCGGCCGGCCAACAAACATCATCTGGCCGCTGGACCGGGCGGCCGGGTTGGACCGGATACAGTTGGGTTCCCAGCCGGCGGATCAGCCCGCGGAGAATTGAGGATAGTGAGCATGGACCAGGACGACCCGAAGGACACTGGCGGATACCAGCCGGACGCCTCCGGGCCGCAGAAGCGCGACCGCAGCAACCGCGACCGCAAGAACCGCGAACGCAAGAACACCGGACGGAACTCCCTGTTGTCGTGGCTGAAGGAGATCGCCACGATCGTCGCGGTCGCCGTCGTCCTTTCTTTCCTGATCAAGACGTTCCTCTTCCGTGCCTTCTTCATACCGTCCACCTCAATGGAGGACACGCTCGAGGTGGACGACCGTATTTTCGTCAACCTGTTGGTGCCGCAGCCGTTTGCGCTCACCCGCGGCGACGTGGTGGTTTTCCAGGACGACCTCGGTTGGCTGCCGCCCAATGGTTCGCACGGCGCCGGCAACTGGTTCCAGCAGTTCCTCACCTTCGTTGGCCTAATGCCCGACGCATCCCAGCAGCACTTGGTCAAGCGCGTCATCGGCCTGGGCGGAGACCATGTGATCTGCTGCGACGCCGATGGCCGGATCTCCGTCAACGGCGTGCCACTGAACGAAGAACCGTATCTGGCTCCGGGCTCGGACAACACGCGGATCCCCTTCGACGTGACCGTGCCCGAGGGTAAAATCTGGGTCATGGGCGACAACCGGAACCATTCCGCGGACTCGCGCGAGCACCAGGACGAAGCCTCGAAGGGCTTCGTGGACGTGGAATCCGTCGAGGGTAAGGCCAGCGTCATCGCTTGGCCGCTGGACCGGCTGGGCTTCCTGGGCAACTATCCGGAAGTGTTCGACGGCGTGCCGGCACCTTCCTCGGCGACCGGCACCGAGCCGCCCGCCCTCGCCCGTCAGAACGAGTCCCAGTGACTACCAAAGCCCCCACGCTGCGTTTTGAGCGTTCGTTCGTCGAGGCCGGACACCGTTTAGTCGCCGGCGCGGACGAAGTAGGCCGCGGGGCCCTTGCCGGCCCGGTCAGTGTAGGGATGGTGGCCATCGACGCGACCGCGGTCAAACAGATCCGCGGCGTGCGCGACAGCAAGCTGCTCACCCCGGCCGACCGGGTGGCCTTGGTACCCAAGATCCAGAAATGGGCACTGGCCTACGGCGTGGGCCACGCCAGTGCAGCGGAAATCGACGCGCTGGGCCTGATGGCGGCGATGCGGCTCGCCGGAGCCCGCGCCTGGGGCCAGGTTCTGACCACCGCCCGCCCGGACATCGTCATTCTGGACGGCAACCACGACTGGCTCTCCGCCGGGGAGCCGTCATTGTTCGACGACGCCGCCCACCCGGGCTGCGACGCCCCGGTCCTGACACGGATCAAGGCGGACCTGCAGTGCCTCAGCGTGGCCGCTGCCAGTGTGCTCGCCAAGGTTGAGCGCGACGCCCTGATGACCGGCTACGCGGCGGACTACCCGGAGTACGCCTGGGAGATCAACAAGGGCTACGCCACCCCCGCACACCGTGCCGCCCTGCAGGGCATCGGCCCGTCCGACCTGCACCGCCGCAGCTGGCGGCTCACCCCGGAGCAGCCGCTGATGCCCGCGGTCGATATCGCTAACTAAACACCGCCAGTCAATCTGGGGCAGGATGGATACATGAGCGCCGAAGACCTTGAGAACTATGAAACCGATATGGAGTTGCAGCTCTACCGGGAGTACCGCGATGTCGCCGGCTTGTTTAGCTACGTCGTGGAGACGGAGCGCCGCTTCTACCTGGCCAACCACGTTGATGTGCAGGCCCGCTCGGCCGACGGCGAGGTCTACTTCGACCTGACCCTGCAGGACGCCTGGGTCTGGGACGTCTACCGCTCCGCCCGCTTTGTGAAGTCCGTCCGCGTGATCACGTTCAAGGACGTCAACGTGGAGGAACTGACCAAGAACGACGACCTCACCCTGCCCAAGGACGGCCTCGGCGGCTGACGCTAAGCTGCTGAACTACTGGGCACGCCGGCGGTCCGCGCGTTCCCGCAGCAGGCTGAATGCAACGACGGCGGTGCAAAGGTACAGCGGTAGGGTCACGGCAAGCGCCGGGCCGGCCACCTCCAATTCCACACCCGTCGCGCCCGCCCCCAACAGGATCCGGTTGACGGTCAGGAATGCCAGATGTGCGCCGATGCAGGTCCAGATACTTGCCGAGACCGTGGCTTCGCGGGCGAAGATCAGCAGCATGCTGAAGCCGGCCAGCATGGCGTAGTAGGTCAACGGTTCCTCTCCGGCGGGCGCGAGTGAGGGGAGCGGTGCGGAGCCGGTGAGCCCGCTCAGCAGGGCCTGCAACCCCAGGGCAATCGGCGGGAGCGCCAAAAACGCCGCAGTGGCCAGCAGTGCTGCGACGCCACGGGAGCAGCGCGACCGCAGTGCCGTGAGGGCGTAGCCGCGGATGGACAATTCTTCGGGCAGCGCTTCCAGCAGCAGGGCGATCGCCGTGTTGACCGCCAAGAACGTCATGAACTCCAATGGATCGAAACCGGTCCAGCTTATGCCCCCGGTCAGGGACACTGCAGCGACGATAACAGCGCCGCAGCCAGAAACGACGCCGGCGCCCAGCAGCAGGGAATTCACACTGGTCCGAAGGTCGGTGAGCCCGATCCCAGACAAACGACTTCTGTCCCACCGCAGGCGAAGCACCAGGATGGCCGGCACCACCACGACCGAAACCAACGCCGCCGGGAGCAGCCTGTCGACAACGCTCCTGCCACCGCCCAGCCATGCCGTCAGCAGCCCGGCAGTAGCCAGCGCAACTGCCATCACCAGCACGGCAACGGCAGCCCGCAGCAAGGGCACCGGCAGCGCGGTGCGTGCAGGAGCAGGAAATGGCGGGGACATTGCAAGCGATCCTGCCATCGTCCGCCTCCCACCGCAATGCGGAACGGACGGACCGGGAGATCCTTCAGCGCCTTCCTGACTTATCCTGCACAGGCTCTCTCCGCATGCGGGTGTCCACATTCGGGCCTTCATTCTGCTCTCGAATGGTGCAGCCGACCAAGCTTGAGGGCATGAGAGCGAAGGATGAACTCGGGCGGCGCGGCGAGGAGATGGCGGCAGCGTTTTTGGCGGGCGCCGGTCAACGGGTGATCGACCGGAATTGGCGCAGCCCGGACGGGGAACTGGATCTCATCACCGTGGACGGGGCGTCCATCGTGGTCTCCGAGGTGAAGACGCGCCGCAGCACCGATTACGGCCACCCGTTCGAGGCCATCACCGGTGCCAAGGTCCGGCGGCTCCGGTCCTTGGGACACCAATGGCTGCGGGACCACGGCATGGCCGGCACAACCATGCGCGTGGATGCCGTCGCAGTGCTCTACGGACAGGCCCGCTGGCCGGTGATCGAGTACCTGAAGGACGTCGGCTGATGGGCCTGGGGCGGACGTTCTCCGTAGCCCTGGTGGGGTTGAACGGCCACATGGTGGAGGTCGAAGCGGACATTGGCCAAACCCTGCCGGCTTTCGTTCTCCTGGGGTTGCCGGACGCATCCCTGTCCGAGGCGAAAGAACGGATCAAGGCCGCGGCGAAAAACGCCGGTGTCCCGCTCAGCCGGCGCAAGATCACCGTGAACCTCGTCCCGGCCTCGCTGCCGAAAAAGGGGTCCGGCTTCGATTTGGCCATCGTGCTGGCCGCCCTGCAAGCAGCGGGTGACATCCGCCCCGCCGGCCGTACGGTCTTCCTGGCCGAGCTCGGGCTGGACGGGCGGCTCCGTCCGGTGAGCGGCGTCCTGCCCGCCGTCATGGCGGCGGTTGATGCGGGGTATCCGCAGGTAGCCGTCGCCGCCGCCAACGCCGACGAGGCAGCCTTGGTGCCGGGCGCAGACGTACGCAGCTTCGAGACGCTGTCCGAGGTGCTCCTGGCATTCGGAGCGGATCTTGACCGGCTCAACCTCCCCGCAGCGGGACCTCAACTGGAGCCTCAACCCGCTGCTCCTACCCCGGCCGGTCCGGCGCCGGATCTGGCCGATGTGGCGGGCCAGCACGAAGCCCGGATGGCGCTGGAAGTGGCCGCAGCGGGTGGCCACCACCTGCTGCTGGTCGGACCGCCCGGCGCTGGAAAGACCATGCTGGCAGAAAGGCTGCCCGGCATCCTGCCCGATCTCCCTGACCATCACGCCATGGAGGTCACGGCTATCCACTCCCTGAGCGCCCCGGCGGCGCCGCTCACCGCCCTGATTCGGCGCCCGCCCTACGAGAGCCCGCACCACACAGCCACCGCCGTCTCGATCATCGGCGGCGGTTCCGGGCTGCCCCGTCCGGGCGCCGCGTCAAGGGCCCACCGGGGTGTGCTCTTCATGGACGAGGCGCCGGAGTACGACCGCCAGGTCCTCGATGCGCTGCGCCAGCCGCTGGAAAGCGGAAAGCTGGTGGTGCACCGCGCCGCCGGAACGGCCGCCTATCCCGCACGCTTCCAACTGGTGATGGCTGCGAATCCCTGTCCATGCGGGCTTTCCGGCGGCAAGGGGCTGGACTGCACCTGTACGCCCGACCAGAAGCGCCGCTACTTCGGCAAGCTCTCCAATCCATTGACCGACCGCATCGACCTGCAACTGACCTTGCAGCGGCTGACGGTGGGAATGTTGGCCTCCGGCAGCAGCCGGGAAGCGAGCGCCGCCGTCGCCGCTCGCGTCGCTGCCGCCCGGACAGCCCAGCAGGAGCGGCTGCGTCCATGGGGGATCAGCCTGAACTCGGAAATCAGCGGCGAACTGCTCACCGGCAAGCTGCGGCCGCCGCAAGCTGTCACCCAGGATCTGGACCGTGCCATGGAGAGCGCGGTGCTGACCGGACGCGGCTACACCCGGGTCCTGCGCGTGGCTTGGACGCTTGCGGACCTGGCCGGCTTGGACCGACCGGACCGAGACGCCGTCAGTACCGCGCTGACCTTCCGCCAGCAGGTCAAGGCGGCCTGAGCATGTTGCCCCCATCAGCGCCAGCCAGCTACGAGGAGATGACCAGAATGACGCGACTGCCCTCCGATGACGAGCGCCTGGCGCGCGCGTCGCTGTCCCGGCTGATGGAGCCGTCCGACTGGATTGGCCTGGCACTGGTTGCCGTTGCCGGGCCGTTCGACGCCCTGCGCATCGCCACGGGGCAGCTGAGCGCCGGGCACGGGCTGCAGGCTGAGCTGCTCAGGACCTTGGACCGGCAGGCCTCAACGGGCATCGCGCAGCCCTTGTCCGACGCCTTGGAACGATGGGCACCGCGGGTCAAGGACTTGGCGCCGGAACGAGACCTCGCTGTCATGGGTCGGCTCGGCGGCGCTCTGCTCATACCTGGAGATGCCGTCTGGCCACCTGGTTTGGCCGATCTCGGGCTGGGAGAACCGCTCTGCCTCTGGGCACGGGGCAGGTTCACCGACGGCATTCCGGCTGTCGACGCGACGGTCGCCGTTGTCGGCTCCCGGGACAGCACCAACTACGGCAACCAGGTAACGGGCGACATCAGCAGCGGCCTGGTGCAGCGGGGCTATTGCGTGATCTCCGGTGGCGCCTATGGAATTGACGCTCAAGCTCATCGATCCGCCCTCGCGTCGGAGATGGAACATGTCTCGACCATGGCGGTCATGGCCGGGGGCCTCGACCGGTACTACCCGGCAGGTAACGAGGAACTGCTCCGGGCGATCGCCAGTCGGGGCATTCTGCTGGCCGAGGTGCCACCTGGGGCCGCGCCAACCCGGTGGAGATTTCTGCAGAGAAACCGGCTCATAGCAGCGTTGGCAGCGGCCACCATTGTTGTGGAAGCGCGCTGGCGCTCCGGCGCTCTCAACACGGCGCACCACGCCGCGGGCCTTGGACGGGGAGTCGGCGCAGTGCCTGGATCCGTGTACAGCGCCAACTCTGCGGGGACGCACCGGTTGCTGCGCGACGGCAGCGCAACGGCCATTACCGACGCAGCCGAGGCAGCCGAACTCGCTGGCCCCGTTGGAAGCGTCCTAGAGTCAGGAACCCAGGAGAAGTTGGCAGACCACGACGGTCTCGGCGTGGACGACTTGCTGCTGCTGGACGCCCTGCCGGTTCGCCGCGGAAGCACCGTGGACAAACTCGCCACGGTCGCCGGGATCCCGGTACGCACGGTGCTGGCCGGCCTCGGCCGCTTGGAGGCCGCTGGGCTCGCCGTACAGGATGCCGGCGGCTGGCGGCGGGGGAGGAGGAGCTGAGGGCCGGAGAAGGGAATTGAGAGTCCAACGGGCAAGACAGGGCGTCCGACACGGAGCGGAGCAAGCCAGGCCATGGGGACAAGACAGGCTTCCGAGTAGGGGTGCGACAGGCACCGAGGCAGGACGGGACAGAAAGATCGGAATTCGCCCGTGCGCCTGCTTGAGTTCATCTGCCCCGGCCAGCAAAGTGAAGGGATGAGCTCTGCAGATAACCCCGAAGTGCAGGGCACAGACCCACTCCCGGAGGCTTTTGATGCGGCTCTGGACGGCTTCGCCCGTTACCTGAGCGCTGAACGTGCCCGTTCCGAGCACACCGTCCGCGCCTATCTGACCGATGTCAGGCACCTGCTCGGCTATTCCGCGGAGACCGGAGCCGCAAAGCTGACGGACATTTCGCTCGGGACTTTGCGTGCGTGGCTCGGTGCCATGAACAGCGGGGGGATGGCCAGATCCACGTTGGCTCGGCGCACCGCAACCGCCCGCAGCTTCATGGCCTGGGCCTTGCGTGAGGAACTCATTCCCACGGACCCTTCGCTGCGGTTGAAAGCACCCAAACGGAACAGCTCACTGCCGACCGTGCTGCGGCCGGCCCAAGTGGACGAACTGTTCCGTACCCTCGCGGCGGAAGCAGCGGACGGACAGCCGCTGCCGCTGCGCGACCGGGCGATGATCGAACTGCTCTACGCCACCGGCATCCGCGTCAGCGAATTGGCGGGCCTGGATATTGATGAGGTGGACAACGAACGGCGGACCATCCGGGTGCTGGGCAAGGGAAACAAAGAGCGCACCGTACCGTTCGGGCTGCCGGCCGCCGTCGCCATGGATGACTGGCTGCGCCGCGGACGACCCAAACTCGCAGGTGCCGAGAGCGGACCCGCCGCGTTCTTGGGCCAACGCGGCAAGCGGGTTGACCCGCGCCAAGTGCGCTCCGTAGCGGCCCGGCTCTTCGCACTGCTGGGAGACACGTCTGCGACTGGACCGCACGCGCTGCGGCACAGCGCCGCCACCCATCTGCTGGATGGGGGAGCGGACTTGCGTGCCGTGCAGGAGATTCTGGGACACAGCACGCTGGCGACCACGCAGCTCTACACCCACGTCTCGGTGGACCGGTTGCGGCAAAGCTACCAGCAGGCGCACCCGCGGGCTTAGCGTGTAAACCGCCACTGAGCGGCTAAATCCGCGACACGCAATGGCACATTGGTAGTTACACTGGCGCAATTCGCTGCTGTACGGCACAATGAGGATCGAAAGCGTCGGAAACAGCAGTACTGACAAGTTCCATCTGTCTCAAGGCTGAAGGTCGTTGGGGAAGACGTACCTACAGCAAATGGAGGATGGGATGTCTGTTGTGATGACTCGTGGCGTGCTGTTTGTGCATTCAGCACCTTCGGCATTGTGCCCTCATATCGAGTGGGCCGTCGGATCCGTCGTGGATAAGCGAACGGATCTTGAGTGGACCGCTCAGCCTGCCGCGCCCGGAATGTACCGGGCCGAGCTGTCGTGGGTCGGCCCGCAGGGGACCGGTGCCATGCTGGCATCTGCGCTGCGCGGCTGGGCGCACCTTCGCTATGAAGTGGCCGAAGAACCAAGCGCCGGCGTCGACGGCGGCCGCTGGTCGCACACCCCTGAACTCGGGATCTTCCACGCGATGACCGATGTCCACGGCAACGTCATGGTGAGCGAAGACCGCATCCGCTACGCCTACGAGGCCGGTGCCGGCGATCCCGCTGCTGTCTATCACGAACTGTCCCTCGCCCTGGGCGAGGCCTGGGACGAAGAGCTCGAGCCGTTCCGCCACGCAGCCGAAGGCGCCCCCGTGCGCTGGCTGCACCAAGTCGGCTAACCGCCAGCTTCCCCAACCCTCCTCCAGCAACGTCAAAGGGAGGGCGGCCGGTCAACACCGGCCGCCCTCCCTTTCGTGCTGCCCGCGGGCGGGCAGTACTCAATCAGACTTTTCGATCAGACTTTTCGATCAGACGTTGCGGAACACCACGACGGCGTTGTGTCCGCCGAAGCCGAAGGAGTTGTTCAGCGCAATGATGTCGCCCTGCGGCAGGTCGCGGGCGGTGGTGACCACGTCCAGCGGGATCTCCGGGTCCTGGTTGTCCAGGTTGATGGTCACCGGTGCGCGGCGTTCGTAGACGGCCATCACCGTCATCACGGACTCCACGGCACCCGAGGCTCCGAGCAGGTGGCCGGTCTGCGACTTGGTCGCGGAGACGGCGACGTTGGAAACATGGTCGCCCAGCGCTGCCTTCAGCGCGGTGTACTCCGGCTTGTCGCCCACCGGGGTGGACGTCGCGTGGGCATTGACGTGCACCACGTCGGTTGCCTGAGCCCGGGCATCGAAGAGCGCAGCCTTCAGCGCGCGCGTGGCGCCCAGTCCCTCGGGATCCGGTGCCGTGATGTGGTAGGCGTCGGCGGTGACGCCGGAGCCGGCAAGTTCGGCGTAGATCCGGGCGCCACGGGCCAGTGCATGCTCTTCGGCCTCCAGCACCAGCGCACCGGCGCCTTCGCCCATGACAAAGCCGTCGCGGTCCATGTCGTATGGGCGCGAAGCACGCTCCGGGTCGTCGTTACGCTTGGACAGCGCCTGCATGGCGCTGAAGGCGGCAATCGGCATCGGGTGGATCGCGGCTTCGGCGCCGCCGGTCATCACCACGTCGGCCTTGCCGGAGCGGATCAGTTCGATGCCCATGGACATGGCCTCGGTGCCAGAAGCGCAGGCGGAAACCGGGGTGTGCGCGCCGGCGCGGGCGCCCAGGTCCATGCTGACTGCGGCAGCAGGGCCGTTAGGCATCAGCATCGGAACGGTCATCGGCAGCACGCGGCGCGGACCGCGGTCACGCAGCGTGTCCCAGGCATCCAGCAGCGTCCACACGCCGCCGATGCCGGTAGCGAAGGCCACGGCCAGCCGGTCGTGGTCTACGTCTTCGATGCCGGAATCCTTCCAGGCTTCGCGCGACGCGACGACGGCGAACTGCGTGGAGGGGTCCATCCGCTTGGCTTCGACCCGGGTCAGGACCTCGTCGGGACGGTTGCTGGCCTTGGCGGCGAACGTCACCGGCAGCTCGTACTTGGCCACCCAATCATCTTCGAGGGTATGGGCCCCGGAAACGCCCTTGAGGGCATTCCGCCACATCGTGGGGACGTCGCCGCCAATCGGGGTGGTGGCGCCGAGGCCGGTGATGACTACTTTGCGTGCCATTGATTCAGTCTCTCAATAGTGATTGGGCGATAAATCTGGTGCGGCGGCCGGACTGGGAGGTCACCCGCCGGCCGCCGAGTCCCGGGCAGGCCCGGGCAACGCGGAACTAAGCCTGGGCGTTGACGATGAAGTTGACGGCGTCGCCGACGGTCTTGAGGTTCTTGACCTCTTCGTCCGGGATGCGCACGCCGAACTTCTCCTCGGCGTTGACCACGATGGTCATCATCGAGATGGAGTCGATGTCCAGGTCATCGGTGAAGGACTTGTCCAGCTCGACAGCCTCCGGGGCCAGGCCGGTCTCTTCGTTGACGATCTCGGCCAGACCGGCCAGGATTTCTTCGTTGCTAGCCATGGTGGCTCCTTTTCTTGTGCTGCCGGACGGTGTCCGGACGGGGTTTCAAACCGCGTTGTGCGGCCTGGTTCTGGTGGGAATGTAGGGGGAGGCCCGACTACCGCAAGGCAGTCTACGGCAGGACGATGACCTGGGCGCCGAAGACCAGGCCGGCGCCGAAGCCGATCTGCAGTGCCAGTCCGCCGGAAAGTGAGGGGTTCTCCTGCAGCAGCCGGTGTGTTGCCAGCGGGATTGAGGCTGCCGAGGTATTGCCGGCGTCGGCGATGTCGCGGGCGACGACCACGCTCTCGGGCAGCTTCAGCTGCTTGACCATTTCGTCGATGATGCGCATGTTTGCCTGGTGCGGGACGAAGGCGGCGAGGTCTTCGGGCTGCAGGCCGGCGGCGGCCAGCGCCTGCTTGGCCACCTTGGCCATTTCCCATACGGCCCAGCGGAAAACGGACGGCCCGTCCTGGCGCAGTGTGGGCCAGATCTTGGCGTCCTTCGGGTCATAGCTGTCGGAGATGGCGGACAGCGAGCCGGCGGCCTCGGCGGCCAGCGAGAGCTCGCGCACATCATTGAGCGAGTGGGTCATGCTGATCGTGTCCCACTTGCTGCCGTCCGAACCCCACACCGGCTTGCTGATGCCCGGAGTGTCCGACGGGCCCACGACGACGGCGCCGGCGCCGTCGCCGAGCAGGAAGGAGATGGTCCGCTCGGTGTTGTCGATGACGTCGGAGAGCTTCTCCGCTCCGACCACCAGCACATAGTCCGCGGTGCCGGAGCGAACCAGGGCGTCGGCCTGGGCAATGCCGTAGCAGTAGCCGGCGCAGGCGGCGGAGATGTCAAAGGCCGGGGCCGGCGTGGCGCCCACTCGGTCGGCGAGGGCTGCGGCGGCGGACGGCGTGGCGTACGGGTGCGACACGGTGGAGACGATCACGGCTCCGAGTTGGTCGCCGGTGATGCCGGCCTGCGCCATCGCTTCCTTGGCAGCGCCTTCGGCCATGTCCAGCACCGAGGTGTTGGCACCGGCCCGGTGGCGGGTGACGATGCCGGTCCGCTGGCGGATCCATTCGTCGGAGGAATCGATCCACTGACAGACGTCGTCGTTGGTCACGATGATGTCGGGACGGTAGGCGCCGATTCCCAGCACGCGAGAGAAGTCGCGGAGCGGGGTCTGCTGGATGACGGGGGTGCTCACTTCTCGGATTCTCCAGACATGCTGTTCAGGACGGGGGTCTGTTCGGTGTGTTCGGCGATGAAGGCTTTGGCTGCGTCCAGATCGTCCGGGGACTTCAGCGACATGGTGGCCACGCCCTTCATGCCGCGTTTGGCCAGTCCGGTCAGGGTCCCAGCCGGCGGCAGCTCCAGCAGCCCGGTGATGCCGACGGACAGCATCTTCTCCATGCACTTGTCCCAGCGCACCGGGCGCGAGACCTGGGCGATCAGGCTGTCCAGGTTCTCCTCGCCGCCGACAACCGGTTCGCCGTCGTAATTGGAGAGCAGGGTCAGCGACGGCATGGCCGGCTTCAGCTGCGGGCGCAGGTTTTCCAGGGCGCTCACCGCGGGGGCCATGTGTTCGGTGTGGAAAGCGCCGGCCACCTTCAGCGGGATAACCCGCGCCTTGGCGGGCGGGTTCGCGGCGAACGCCTGCAGCTGCTCCAAGGTTCCGGCGGCAACCGTCTGGCCGCCGCCGTTGGCGTTGGCCGGGGTCAGGCCCGCGGCCTCGATAGCGGCAAGCACTTCGTCCGGGTCGCCGCCGAGCACTGCACTCATACCGGTCGGAGTCTGCGCAGCGGCACGGGCCATCGCGTTGGCCCGCTCGCGCACAAAGTTCATGGCGTCGTTCTCGGTCAGCGCGCCAGAGACGGCGGAGGCGGTGATTTCCCCCACCGAATGGCCCGCGACGACGGTGGAGAGGTCCAGTGCCTCGTCCGCCGTGAGCGCGCGGGCGGCCAGCAGACCTGCGGCGACGATCAGCGGCTGGGCGACGGCGGTGTCCTTGATGGTCTCCTCATCGGAGACGGTGCCGTGGGAGAGCAGGTCCAGCTGCGCGATATCGCTGAGCAGCCCGAGGTGTTCGGCCACGCCGGGGACCTCGAGCCACGGGCTGAGGAATCCGGGCGTCTGGGAGCCCTGGCCGGGGCAGACTATTGCAAGCACGTATTCAAGCTTTCCAAAGAGGAGATGGTTTCCACGGTGTTTCGGCACACGAAGCTCGCCGGACCGCTTTGTAGGAAGTCTACAAGGTAGTGCCGATTGCCGCAGGCTATTACCGGCTGGGCGCGCGGTCCTTGGGGCTCCGGGGTGGAGCAATCAGGCGGCCCACGCCGAGCGCGGTCTGGAGCACGAAGGCCTCGCGCGGCAGCAGCGGATCCCAGCCGGTCACGTCGCAGACCCGGCGCAGCCGGTAGCGCACCGTGTTGGCGTGGACAAACAGTTCGCGCGCCGTGGCCTCCAGCGAATGCCCCAAGGACAGGTAGCTGGAGAGCGTCTCGACCAGCCCGTTGCCGGCGTTGACCAGCGGAACGTAGATGTACTTGTATAGGTCCCGCCGGGCAATATCGTCGCCGGACATCACCCGTTCCGGCCACAGATCGTTGGCCGCCACCGGCCGCGGCGCCGCCGGCCAGGCCTTCGCGGCGCTGAGCCCGGCGAACGCGGCCTGCGCCGAACTGCTGGCGTCCACCAGCGAGCGGGCCTCGGGGCCGTAGACCACGGGACCGGGGCCGAAGAGGTCGGCCAGGCGGACGAACGCGGTGTCCTGGTCCGTCACGCCGCCCAGCACCAGGATCAGCCGGTCGCCCTGGATGCCCACCAGCGTGTCGGCGGCGTAGCGGGAGCTGGCGCGGCGCAGCTCGGTCACGAAGCTGGGGCCCGGTTCGCCGGGCGAGCCGCCCACCATCACCGTGATCGGGCCGGTGGTCTTCCAGCCGACGGCGGCAATGCGGGAGCGCAGCGCGTCGGAGCTTTCGCCGCGCAGGATCGCATCCACCACCAGTGCCTCAAGCCGGGTGTCCCAGGAACCGCGGGTCTCGGCCGCGCGGGCATAAACGTCGGCTGCGGCGAACGCCACTTCGCGCGAGTAGCGCAGCACGGCTTCGCGCAGCTGGGCTTCGTCGCTGCCGCCAGCCAGGTCCGGGACTTCGTCCTCCACCGCTTCAACCACTACCCGGATCAGCTGCAGGGCGCGCTGCAGGCTGATGGAGCGGGTGAGCTCGGTGGGGGCGGTGCCGAACACATCGTTCATCACCCAGGCGGGGGAGGTGGGGCGTTCGTACCAGGTGACAAAGGACGCGATGCCCTTCTGCGCCACCAGGCCCAGGGCGGACCGTTCGTCCGGCCGCAGCCCGCGGTACCACGGCAGGTCCGAGTCCAGCCGCTTTAGCGTGGCCGTGGCCAAGGCACCGATTTTGGACCGCAGCCGCTCCAGGGTCTCCGGGTTGCCGGTGGCCGCGCGATCGGCCTTCCGTCCCGCGCCGGCGCGGCGGCGGACGGGTGCTGGTGCCGTCGTCGGCTCAGCGTTAACGGCATCTTCAGGGGTCTGCTGAGCCGCAGCCGCAGCCGCCGAGGTCTGCTGCTGGGCCGGCTGCGCGGCAGCTTTGACGGTCTCGGTCCGGGCTTGGGGCATGCAATGAGCATACGCACTCGCCGGTGCAAGCTCCATTCGTCCTTTTGTGTGGTTCCTACTAAAACAGGCGGCGGACCCGGCCGTGAAAGGCTGGGTCCGCCGCCTGTTTAGTGGCGCTGTTGCCGGGTCTAGGCGTCGCCTCCAGCGTTGCCCGAGGTGCCGGCGTTGACGTCCAGCAGCCGGTACTTCTCGAACGCGTCCTTAGGCACATTCGCATCGACCTCGCCGCGCCGGGCCAGCATCTGCAGCGCCCGGACCACAATCGAGTGGCTGTCGATCTTGAAGAAGCGCCGGGCAGCGGCACGGGTATCGGAGAACCCGAAGCCGTCGGCGCCGAGCGTGGCGAACTCGTTGGGCAGGTACTGCCGGATCTGGTCCGGCACGGCCGCCATGTAGTCGCTGACCGCCACGATCGGGCCGGTGGCGCCTTCGAGCTGCTGGGCGACGAACGGCTTGCGCGCCTCCGAGCCGGGGTTCAGGAACGCTTCTTCCTCGGCGGCCAGGCCGTCGCGGCGCAGTTCGTTCCAGCTGGTCACGGACCAGACATCGGCGGAGACGCCCCAGTCCTCGGCGAGCAGTTGCTGGGCTTCCAGTGCCCACGGCACAGCCACGCCGGAGGCCAGCAGCTGGGTGCGCGGCCCGTCGATCTTGGCCGGAGCCAGCAGGTAGATGCCCTTGACGACGCCCTCGACGTCCAGTTCCTCCGGTTCGGTGGGCTGGACGATCGGCTCGTTGTACACGGTCAGGTAGTACATCACGTTGGGATCCGGATGGTTCCCGCCGTACATGCGCTCCAGGCCGGACCGGACGATGTGCCCGATCTCGTACCCGTAGGCCGGGTCATAGGTGACCACGGCCGGGTTCGTCGAGGCCAGGATCGGCGACTGCCCGTCGGCGTGCTGCAGGCCCTCGCCGGTCAGGGTAGTGCGTCCGGCGGTCGCGCCGATGACGAAGCCGCGTGCCATCTGGTCCGCGGCGGCCCAGAAGAAGTCGCCGGTGCGCTGGAAGCCGAACATCGAGTAGAAGATGTAGATCGGCACCAGCGGCTCGGCGTGCGTGGCGTAGGAGGTGCCGACGGCGGTGAAAGCGGCGGTGGAGCCGGATTCGTTGATGCCGGTGTGCAGGATCTGGCCCTGCGGGGACTCCTTGTACGCCAGCACCAGGTCGCGGTCCACGGACAGGTAGTTCTGGCCCTTGGGGTTGTAGATCTTCGCCGTCGGGAAGAACGAGTCCATGCCGAAGGTCCGGGCCTCGTCCGGGATGATCGGCACCACGCGGGCACCGAACTCCTTGTCCCGCATCAGGTCCTTGAGCAGCCGCACGAACGCCATGGTGGTGGCGGCCTGCTGCTTGCCGGAGCCGCGCTTGGCTACTTCGTAGGCCTTCTCCTCGGGCAGGTGCATCTGCTTGTGCTCGGTCCGGCGCTCCGGCACGGAACCGCCCAGGGCTGCGCGGCGCTCCATCATGTACTTGATCTCCGGGGCGTCGGGGCCCGGGTGGTAGTACGGCGGACGGTACGGATCGGCTTCGAGCTGCTCGTCGCTGATCGGGATGCGCAGGTGGTCGCGGAAGTCCTTCAGGTCCTGAAGGGTCAGCTTCTTCATCTGGTGGGTCGCGTTGCGGCCCTCGAAGTGGGTGCCCAGGCCGTAGCCCTTGACCGTCTGGGCCAGCACCACCGTGGGCTTGCCCTTGAATTCGGTGGCGGCGCGGTAGGCGGCGTAGACCTTGTGGTAGTCGTGGCCGCCGCGCTTCAGGTTCCAGATCTGCTCGTCGGTCATGTCCGCAACCATTTCCTTGGTCTGCGGAGACTTGCCAAAGAAGTGCTCGCGGACAAATCCGCCGGACTCGGCCTTGTACGTCTGGTAGTCGCCGTCGAGCGTGGAGTTCATGATGTCCACCAGCGCGCCGTCGCGGTCCTTGGCCAGCAGTTCATCCCACTCGCGGCCCCAGGTCACCTTGATGACGTGCCAGCCGGCGCCGCGGAAGAAGGCCTCAAGTTCCTGCATGATCTTGCCGTTGCCGCGCACCGGTCCGTCCAGGCGCTGCAGGTTGCAGTTGATCACGAAGGTGAGGTTGTCCAGCTTTTCGTTGGCTGCCAGCTGCAGGAAGCCGCGCGATTCCGGCTCGTCCATCTCGCCGTCGCCCAGGAACGCCCAGACGTGCTGGTCGGAGGTGTCCTTGATGCCGCGGTTGTGCAGGTAGCGGTTCAGCTGCGCCTGGTAGATGGCGTTGGCCGGGCCGATGCCCATTGAGACTGTGGGGAACTCCCAGAACTCGGGCATGGACCGCGGGTGCGGGTAGGACGGCAGCGCGTGGCCCTCGCGGGACTTTTCCTGCCGGAAGCCGTCCAGGTCTTCCTCGGTCAGCCGGCCTTCCATGAACGCGCGCGCGTACATGCCGGGGGAGGCGTGGCCCTGGAAGAAGACCTGGTCGCCGCCGCCGGCGTGGTCCTTGCCGCGGAAGAAGTGGTTGTAGCCAACTTCGTAGAGAGTGGCTGCGCCGGCGTAGGTGGAGATGTGTCCGCCCACGCCGATGTCCGGGCGCTGCGCGCGGTGCACCAGCATGGCCGCGTTCCAGCGCATCCATGCGCGGTAGCGGCGTTCAGTCTCTTCGTCGCCCGGGAATTCCGGTTCCTGATCCACCGGAATGGTATTCACGTAGTCGGTGGTGGTCACCATCGGCACGCCAACGCTCTGCGCACCTGCACGCTGCAGGAGGGAGCGGACAATGTACTGGGCACGTTCGGTGCCCCGGTTCTCCACCAGGCCGTCGAAGGACTCAATCCATTCGGCGGTTTCTTCGGGATCGCGATCCGGCAGCTGGCTTGTCAGCCCGCTCAGGATGTGCGAGGTGTCTTCTCCTGCGCTCACGTCCAACCTCTCATACGCGCGCAGATTGTGTCTGCGCTTTACGTGGCATAGCGACCCGGCGCATAGGTCCGGCCGGGAGGATATTCTTCACTGCCACTCTAACTGTTCACCGCATTACAACGCAGCCGAAGCCCTGCATGCCAGTTATTACGACGACGGCGGGCGGGCACCGCCGCTGCGCGCCGCAGTGCCGTTGCTTCTATAGGAGGGGCGGCCGCCGCCGCGGCCCGCGCACCGAGGCCGCGCACCGTCGTCGAACCCGTGATGGACTACCTCATTAAAGGGACGCGCCATGACAAAATTCCGCACCTTCTTGCGGGTGGCTTGAAGCGATGGCGATTAGGGTGTTGGCTTGTAACTAGCAACACGCTCACTTTCCCGTGGGCGGACCAATACGTTCCATACAGGAGGAGCACAGTGGGCGAGGCCGAAGCCGCCGCGGTAGAGAATGTGGCAGGCAACTTGGGTTTCAAAGACGGAGACCTGATCCAGGAGTTCGGCTACGATGAGGACGTGGATTTCGATCTGCGCGACGACATCGAGGACCTCACCGGCTCCGAGCTGCTCACCGAGGACGACCACGAAGTGGTTGACGCGGCGATCCTGTGGTGGCGCGACGGCGACGGGGACCTGGTGGACACGCTGGTCGATGCGCAGACCACGCTCGCGCCGGGCGGCGTGGTGTGGTTGCTGACTCCGAAGTCAGGCCGTGACGGCTACGTGCCGGCATCCGATGTCCAGGAAGCGGCACCGACCGCCGGACTGCACGTGACCACGTCCGCCGGTGTGTCCAGTGACTGGTCCGCCAACCGGCTGGTCAGCAAGCGGACCAACAAGTGAGCGCGGCCGCGCCGCTGGTTGGCCAGCCCGCGCCCGATTTCGAACTGGTCAACCAGTTCGGCGAACCGATCCGGCTCTCCGCGCTGCGCGGCGGCAACGTGGTGGTGGTGTTCTACCCGTTCGCGTTCTCCGGCATCTGCACCGGCGAACTGTGCGAGCTGCGCGACGACCTGAACGTGTTCCGCAGTGAAAACGCCCGCGTCATCGCGGTCTCGGTGGACCACAAGTTCGCGCTGCGCGCCTTCGCCGAGCAGGAAGGCTACGAGTTCGACCTGCTGGCCGACTTCTGGCCGCACGGCGAGGTGGCCAAGGCCTATGGCGTGTTCGACGAGGAATCCGGCATGGCGTTGCGCGGCACCTTCATCATCGACGCCGAGGGCATCCTGCGGCACGAGATCCGCAACCCGCGCGGCCAGGCCCGCGACATCCAGGAATACCACCGCGTGCTGAAAGAGCTCTAGCCACCATGGAGCAGCTGGCGGCGCTCGAGCTGCTGGCCGGACGCCGGCTGGCCGTCTTGACCGGCGCCGGCCTCAGCACCGATTCCGGCATCCCGGATTACCGCGGCCCCACCTCGGTGCCGCGGACCCCGATGACCTACCAGCAGTTCGTCGGCGACGAGGAACTGCGCCGCCGCTACTGGGCCCGCAACCACGTGGGCTGGCGGCACATGCATCACGCTGCGCCCAACCCCGGGCACTACGCGCTGGCCGCGATGGAAAGCAACGGTGTGGTGGCCGGACTGATCACGCAGAACGTGGACCGGCTGCACGAAGATGCCGGCAGCATCAACGTGATTGACCTGCACGGCCGCTTCGACCAGGTCATCTGTCTGAACTGCGGCGACGTCACCACCCGCTCCTCGCTGGCCGGCCGGCTGGAAGAGCTCAACCCGGCCTACGCGGCCACCGGGGACGCCGGCGACGTAGCCCCGGACGCGGATGCCGACGTCGCCCACACCGCGCACTTCGTCGTGGCGGATTGTTTGGTCTGCGGCGGCATGCTCAAACCGGACTTCGTCTACTTCGGTGAAAACGTTCCCAAGGACCGCGTCGCGTCCGCCTACGCCATGGTGGACGACGGCGAGGCGCTGCTGGTGGCCGGGTCATCGCTGACGGTGATGAGCGGCCTGCGCTTTGTCCGGCACGCCGCCAAACAGGGCAAGCCGGTGGTCATCATCAACCGCGGCACCACCCGCGGCGATGACCTGGCGGACGTGAAGCTGGAAGCCGGCGTTTCCGAGGCTCTGGGCTATCTGGCCGCCGAGCTGCCCGGCCGCCTCCAGCAGCCCGCCTGACCGGCTCGTTGCAGGCCGCATAAACGGCTCCTTGCAGGTCGCGGATGCGGGCCGTCGGGCGGCTGCTACTTGCCGGCCGCCGGACACGACTTCCCGACGGCGTCTGAGTCGCGCCCAGCTACCTGTCCGAACGACCCATTGCTGGCTGGCTGGATCTCCCAATCGGTCTGGCCGAACCGGGCCTGAAGCGGACGCCAACCACTCCCAAAACGCACGGCGGCGCGGCCTGGCCAATGTGCCCTGGCCCACCTGAGCCACGGGTCAGGTTTATCGTCCTATCGTGTTGTTTGCCACGGAAGTTTAGTTGGCGTTCACGACCATTTATCCGGTAGAGTAAATCCTCGTGATGTTGCGGCGGATAACGCTCCGCGGTCCCGCTTTCGACATTACAACGGGTCTTTAGCTCAGCTGGTAGAGCGCCACGTTTACACCGTGGATGTCATCGGTTCGATCCCGGTAGGACCCACCACTCAACCCCGTGCTTTCTCGCCAAACCGGCTGGAAGGCACGGGGTTTCTTCGTCTCCCGGTCTCGCTACCGCCCCACATCCGAGGAGTACTCGATGCTGGACCGATTAATCCTGAGCAGATCTTTAGCAACAGCCCTACCGATCAGGTGTAACGTGTGTCTCCCGGCGATGACTACATGGGGGTAGGGAGAACCGGATTGATGAGGTAACGGCCCCGCCCTCTGTGGGGGAGGGGCGGGCCGTTCTCTAAGGCTCCGGGATGTGCCGGATGAAGTACTCGTCGGTGTGAAGCATCCGGCGGCGGCTGTGCCCGCTCTCGCGAATCCAGACCACGCCCAGCCCTGCGGCCGTATCCTCCACGCGGCCACGGTAGTAGACCACGTTGTTTTGCCCGGCTTCCACTTGGTCTCCCCGACGGAATCGGGAAAGATCCGCCAGCCATACCGGGCTGCCGCCGCGATCCTGGTCCCGCTGCTGTTCAGGTGACATGGCTTCCTCCTTGGATCGAGCGATGGCCCCATCGTGCAGGCCCGGCGTTGCAACGGCATTTCCAGCACGTTATTTCGAGGCAAAGGCACCCCTCCTCGCGGGGTGACAGGAGGTGGCGGGCGAGCATCACAGGGCACACGAGGGCCCAGCTCCCGCCGCTCGCCAGGGCCGGCAAGGTTCAGATGGGCAAGGTTTATAGGGAAAGGTTTAAAGGGAAAGGCACTGTCCCGGGGAGGGACAGTGCCTTTCGGGCAGCCGTTAGATGGGGGATCAACGGGACTGCCAGGGGATCGGCGGTGCAGCTCTCGGAGATGGGGGCTCCAAGGCATTCATAAGGCAACCGCCTCGGGCTAGTCTGCCATGGCGATGGGCATTTCTCAACCACAATCATTGATCTTCCCAACGTGTCCTCGGAAGCGCGCAGTTCCGCCGGAAATAGCGGCCTTGCCGAGGGTCCCGACGCTCCAGTAAAGCCGTTCCAAAGTTCGTATTGCGCATACCCTGAGCCAAGGCTGAGCCGTCGCTGCGTCATGCAATAACGGTTAAGCAACGGAGCTTGCGAACCCTCCACAACCACCCGACTGTCTGTAAAGCTGTACCGGTCATGCTGGTTTTCGTTGGGGGCAACAATGGATAGATTCTGCCGCGGAGCAGGCCACACCTTCATCCACACGCGCGCTGTCACGTCCAGGCGCTGTGCCTATTGCGGCACACACCGCTGGCCGTGGTCGGTGCAGGATCCCGGGCAGATGACGCGGCGGGACCTGATGGAGGAAAGCGCCCTGCTCTCGGCCGCCCAGCACAATCCCTTCAATCCAGAGGCCGCTCGGGTCGTGCCGCTCGACGGCGAAGCGGCCGAGGGCGGTGCCGGCGCGGTTGCCGGCCCGGGTTCTTCCGCAGAGGAAGCTGCCGGTGATGATGCCATTGACGCCTGGCTGCGCTTCCGCCCCTCCATGCCAGCGGGCGAATGAGCCGAAGGTAACGCTCCGCCACTTAGCCGGTGCCGCCGGTCACGACTAGGCTTGTTGAGGAACCTCGGCCCGCTCGGGCTGTTCGCTGACGTCCCTGCCCGCGGGGACCGCCCACACTTGGAGATTCAATGAGCGCACACATCGGTGTGACAGGTCTGGCCGTCATGGGTGCCAACCTGGCACGGAACTTTGCCCGCAACGGCTACACGGTCGCCCTGCACAACCGCTCGGTGGCAAAGACGGACGCGCTGCTGCAGGCGCACGGCGACGAGGGCGAGTTCATCCGCACCGAATCGCTGCAGGAACTGGTGGACAACCTGCAGAAGCCGCGGCGCGTACTCATCATGGTCAAGGCCGGCAAGCCGGTGGATTCGGTGATCGAGCAGTTGGTCCCGCTGCTCGAAGAAGGCGACATCGTCATCGATGCCGGCAACTCGCACTACGAGGACACCCGGCGCCGCGAAGCTTCACTGGCGGAGAAGGGCCTGCACTTCGTGGGCATCGGCGTCTCCGGCGGCGAGGAGGGCGCGCTGCTCGGCCCGTCCATCATGCCCGGCGGCTCCCGCCAGTCCTATGACTCACTCGGCCCCATGCTGGAAAAAATCTCCGCCAAGTACGACGGCGAGCCCTGCTGCCGCTGGATCGGCACCGACGGCGCGGGCCACTTCGTGAAGATGGTGCACAACGGCATCGAATACGCGGACATGCAGGTCATCGGCGAGGCCTACGACCTGCTCCGCACCGGCGCCGGCCTGGAGCCGCAGCAGCAGGCCGAGATCTTCACCGCATGGAACAAGACCGACCTCTCGTCCTTCCTGATTGAAATCACCGCCGAGGTCCTGGCCCACACGGATGCCAAGACCGGCAAGCCCTTCGTCGACGTCGTCGTTGACTCGGCTGGCCAGAAGGGCACCGGCCGCTGGACCGTCGTCTCGGCGCTGGAGCTCGGCTCGCCGGTGTCCGGCATCGCCGAATCCGTCTTCGCCCGCGGACTGTCTTCGCAGCGTGGCCAGCGCGCCATCGCCCAGGACGTCCTGACCGGGCACGAAGAGGACGTCACGGTGCCGCAGAGCTTCGTCGAGGACGTGCGTCAGGCGCTGTTCGCCTCGAAGCTGGTCAGCTACGCCCAGGGCATCGACATGCTCGGTTCCGCTGCCGGCGAGTACGGCTGGGAACTGAAGCTGGACGAAATCGCCTCGCTCTGGCGCGCCGGCTGCATCATCCGCGCCGAACTGCTGGACGACATCATGAAGGCCTACGCCGGCGACTCCAAGCCGGAGAACCTGCTCTTCGCCCCGGCCTTCGCCGAAGCCATCGGTGCCGCCGTCCCGGCCTGGCGCCGCGTGGTGGCCACCGCCGTGCAGCTGGGCATCCCCGTGCCGGTCTTCTCCTCCTCGCTCGCCTACTACGACGGACTGCGCCGCAAGCGCCTGCCCGCCGCGCTGACCCAGGGCCTGCGCGACCTGTTCGGCGCACACACCTACGGTCGCACCGACGCCGAAGGAACCTTCCACACCCTCTGGAGCGGCGACAAGTCCGAGGTCGAGGCCGTCGACACCCACTAATTAGGGGAGACCGACCGAGGTCGCTTCACCGGTGATCGACCAAGGTCATCTCCACCGGTGATCGACCAAGCTTGCCCCACCGGTGATCGACCAAGGCCGTCTCCACCGGTGATCGACCAAGGTTGCTCTGCAACCGCGTGGAGATCCTGACGCGCGAAATGCCCCGTAACTGCTCAACCAGTTGCGGGGCGTTCGGGTTTTGGGCAAAGTCCGGACCGATTTTTCCCGGGCGACCGCTCGCGCGGGCTACATGATCATTTCCGGGGCCATGTATAGTCCGGGCAGCAGCCAGGGATTAGCCGGCACGAAGCAGGCGAAGACAATCAGTGCGGCGCCGATCGCGCGGCTGAACGCGATTCCGTGGCGCCAGGTCTTTTCCAGCAGGACGGCGGCAGCAATGGCGGCCATCCAGGCCAGATTCATGACGCCCACAGTGATAAGAACCAGCATCAGCCCCCAGCAACAGCCCACGCAGTACAGCCCGTGGTACAGGCCCACGCGTAAATCGCGGAAAGCACCCCGGTAGCTGGAAACGTGCAGCAGGAAGGCCACTGGTGAGCGGCAGTGCCGGAGGCAAAAATTCTTCAGCGGAGTCAATTGGTAGATGCCCGCCGCCGCCAGCAGCCCGGCGCCGATCCAGGCCGCGGCGACCGGGGCATCGGCGGCCAGCCGGGCCCCGAGAACCGACGCGGCGTAGGCCAGGATGCCGAAACCGGTCCAGGTGAGCAGGTATCCGACCACCAGAGCGGTAGTCCGAATGACCCGGGTCCGGCTGCTGCGCTCGGCACGGATGGACCGCAGGTAGGCCGATAGCAGCGGTGCCAGTGACGGCAACATCATCGCGGTCATCATCAGCGCCCAGCCAGCGAGGAAACCGGCCAGCCCCAACCCCATGGCGCCTGGGCCGGGCGGCATTCCGACGGCCAGTTGCACCGTGAGGTACCAGGCCAGCAGGGCGCAGCCAATAAGGGCGAGCAGACCAGGACGGAAGCGTACGGCAGGAAAGACGCGGCCGGGCATCCTAGGCAGACCAGGCAAAGGGGGCGGAGAAGGAGTTCTTGCCCACGTTGTCCCAGGTCATCCCGAATACGTCGACGCGTGAGGCGATTGCCGTACCGGCGGCCAGCGTGTCCGCGGGGAAGCCGATGCCGCTGACCTTTACACCTTTACCGGTGGAATCCAGCCGCGAAACGAAGTCCTCGGCTGTTATGTCCACTCCGCCGCCGGCCGTGACTTGGTGCCGGTGGCCGTCGTCGCTGTAGCTGATGTCGACGGCCTGCATCCCAGCCATCTCGCCGATCAGCGGAGCCAGTCCCTCCATGGGTCCGCCGCGTTGGCCGCCGAAGACGGCTCCGAGCGCCTCGGCCTGTTCGGGAGAGGCGGCGGCGTCCATCAGCATGCCGACTTTCCAGCCGCCGTCGCCCATCAGTGCCGGGGCATCAGCCACGATGCAGACATTCAGCCCGCCAACGTCCACGCCTTCCACCTCGCCGGATGCGACGTGGAACGCCAGCGCCACATTGCAGCGTTCGTTATCGGCCGGTGCGGTCAGGCCCGAAGTGCTGCACGGGCAGATCATGTCGCAGTTGCAGTTTTCGAAGTATGTACCTTCAATGTGCCAGGACATTTGAGGCTCCCTTCAAAGAGGCACCCACCCTTGATTGTCCTCCGCGGCAAAAAGCCGGTCAATAAGCCCATAATGGCGGTCAGGTCCACACTGCCGGGTCGATGTACTCCGCCGGACCCGCCGCTGGCTTCATCTCTCGCTGCGGTATCAGTACCGGAAGGCCGGGATGTCCGCCATGTCGAGCGCCCGTCCGATGTCAGACCTTCCGCGTCTTGGGCGAGACTTTGGAGGTTGTGGCGTAGCCCGTTTTGGTGCCGGTAACCTTGACCCTGATCCGGTGACCGCGGTCGGCCGAAACGAGCTTGTAGGTCTTGGAAGAGGCTCCCTTGATCGCTTTCCCGGAGCGGTACCACTGGTACTTCAGTTTGGTGCCGGAAGTCCACGTACCGGGTTTGGCCGTCAACTTCTTCCCGACCTTAGCTGTGCCAGAGATTTTGGGCTTTACAGATTTCAGGGTGCCGGCGGCAACTTTGCCCGTCTTGGCCGAGGCTTTGGTTGCCGTTGCATATCCGGCTTTGGTGCCGGTTACCTTCACCACGATCCGATCGGCCCGGTCGGCCGCGACTAGCTTGTAGGTTTTGGACGTCGCTCCCTTAATGGCCTTGCCGGATCGATACCACTGGTATTTCAGTTTGGTGCCTGAGGTCCATGAGCCTGCCTTGGCTGTCAGCCTCTTCCCGACCTTGGCGGTACCTGTGATCTTCGGAGTGGCGGTTGCGAGGACGCCGGCGCTGACTCGGACGGCGGCCGATTCGCGGACCGCGGTCTTGTATCCGCTTTTTTCTCCGCTTATCCGGACCTTGATGGACTTGCCGACGTCGGTCGAAGTCAGGCTGTATCTAGTTCCGGTGGCCCTATAAATCGGGGAGCCGTTACGCAGCCATTGGTATGAGAGGCGAATTGGTCCGGGGGACCATGTGCCAGGCTTCGCGGACAAAGCGTTGCCAACCGTGGCTTTCCCGGTGATGAGAGGTGACCCGGATGTCAGTTCCGGCAGGACGGAATTGACGGCCGCCAGCGCGCTCACCAGCCCAGCGCCGCAGTCGGAGAAACAGCCAGCGATCGGACGCGCAGACTTCTTGATGGCAGTCTCTATTTGGGCCGGGGACAGGAGCGAGTTCGCAGACTTCATGAGGGCGGCAATGCTGGCCACATGCGGGGCAGACATCGAGGTGCCCTCCATGATGCCGTAGCCCTCTCCAGCGGGGACGGTATTCCCAGTGTTCACTGTCGAGATGATGCCTCCAGCGGCATAGCGCAGGTCTCCACCGGGAGCTGTCACATCGACTGCAGACCCGTAGTTGGAGTAGTCGGTTAGCTCACCGGTGGGTCCGGAGGCGGCCACCGTAATAACGTTGCTGCAGTTTGCGGGTGAGGCATCCGCGGCAGGCTCCGCTTCGTTGCCGGCCGCGACCACGACGGTGCTCCCCTTGCTAACCGCAAAGTTTATGGCGTCCTGCATGGTGGAGTCACAAGGGCCACTGCCGCCGAGGCTCATATTGATGACATCTGCAGGGCTCTGATTCGGACTAATGCCGTCCACTTCTCTGCCGCCAGCCGCCCAGATGATGGCGTCTGCGATGTCAGACATCCAGCCCCCGCAAGCGCCCAGCACGCGGACAGGAACGACTTTCGCACCATGGGCCGCACCCGCAACTCCTCGACCATTGCCTGCGACTGCAGCGATGATGCCTGCCACATGGGTCCCGTGCCACGAAGAGTCGGAACCGATTTCGTCGCACCAGTCGCCATTGTCCAGCGGATCCTGATCGCGCCCGTCGCCGTCCCGCGATATATCGGGGTCGGAGATCAGATCGGCGCCGGGCAAAACATTAGCCTTGAGATCGCTGTGCTGGGTCAGTCCAGTGTCGATCACAGCAACAACGGACCCCTTGCCAGTCGTCGTGAGCCACGTTTCAGGGAGAGCAAGACCGGCTTTGCTGTTAGAGAATGACCATTGTTGCTTGTAGTACGTGTCGTTTGGACCGTACGCCGGGTACATCAGGACATCCTGCTCCGCGTACTCGACATCGGGGCGGGCGGACAATGTCGCGACCAGTTCATTGGCTTCCACGGCAGTGAGTTCCCGATCGGACTCGATGATCCTGGCCCCGTCTGCCGTTGTGTGCAGTTCCTCAAGGGCGACGTCGGTGTCTGCGGCAACTTCGGTATAGGAACTGTCCCGCTCGGTGGAACTGGCACCGGCGGTCTCGCGGAACTTGACAATAAATCGGTCTCCGCCTGCCTCCGTAGATGCCGATTGAAGCGTGCGGAGATTCGGAAGTTCGGGATGACTGTCCGCAGCGCTCGCGGCAGGAATCGGAAGGACAGACCCATATAGGAGCGAAATTGTTAAGGCCGTAACGACCCAGGCTGGTACCAATCTGTGGAACATTCCCAACATATGAATCCTCAAGAGCTTGATGAAGGCGTCAACTGATAAGAGTCGTCCATCGCGAGATGAGAATCTGGGCGAGTGCAATTCGATTACCTCTGCGCTACGTGCAAGCCTGCATCCGTTGAGCGGCGACAGGGCCAGTTTTCTCATAACGCCCTCGACGTTGAGACTAGTTGGAGCCGTGCCGTATCTTGCTATATCGGCAGTTCCGCTTGATTCGTAATGTCGAACGGGCCATGCCAATCAGACGTTGGGCCCCCGTTACAAAATGGTCGTCCCGCTCCGATCTACTGATCTGTCGCGAGGAGCGCGCAACCGAGAAATGGGTTGTTGCTGAAAGGCAACAACCCATTTCTAGTGAGTCATGGGGAAGATACGGTTCCAGGGGATCCTGGGCACGCGTGCATCTCCACAGTCTCGGTGACGATGTGTCCTTAAAAGCCCTTCACGTATTCGACTGAGCCATCGTAGTGATCAGTGATGCGCCAGACTCCACCCTTGACGGCATTGGCGGGAACATCGGCAAACACCACGCCGTAGCCCGTCGAGGATTCAACGTCGAAGTCCATGGGAAGCAGTGGCCCGATGTCGCGGTAGGAATCCGTAACCGTGAATCCGGAGTCGTTGTAGATTCGTCCGTTGTTCCCGATGTAATCCACGACGATCCAGTCAGCAGGGTCGATGACGTCATCGCTGATGTTGCCCAAGGCCAGGTCTACAAAGAGGTCTACTTTTCCTGGTCTGTCGCTTGGATACTGACCTGGTTCGAAGAACGTCACAAGCCAGTCCGGCATGCTGAATATCTTGTCTATAGGGAAGGGGTCTTGCTTCGTTGAAAAGACAAGTAGCAGTGTTTCGGAGGAGGTGGCTTTTCCGGCTTTGTTCTTGACTGTAACCCGGTAGGCATCCAGTTCGTTCTTAGACTTAGCGGTGAAAGTGTAATTTGCGCCAGTTGCTCCGGGGATTCGCGTCCAAGAGACCTTGCCACCAGCCCCTGCAACTCCACGCTCCCACTGATAGGAAAGGGATCCTCCTGTCGCTTGGCTTTTGATGGTCACCGATTTCCCAGAGGTGGTGTGAACTGACCCCGGGATCTTCACCGTCGGCCTGACGACGGTGGTTACCTTGACGCTCTTAGAGGCAGTTTTTCCGGCCTTGTTGCTCGCTATGACCCGGTACTCTTTTGCAGACTGCCCTGTGGGAGCAGTGAAGGAATGGGTCGACCTGGTGGCCTTGGAAATATTCGCCCATTTAGATCCGGCTTTACTCTGCCACTGGTAGGACATGGAACCGCCGCTGGCTTTGACGGAAAGTGCTACCTTCGATTTTGCAGCTACAGTCACGCTCTTGGGCTGAGTGGTGATCTTAGGTGAGGCGACAACGCTGAGTTTGGCGCTACGGGAAGTAGTTTTTCCGCGCGAGTTAGAGACAACGACGCGGAACTGTGCTCCATTGAGGCCTGTGTCGGCCTTGACCTTGAGAGTTTTGGTTTTCGCGGAAGAGCCTGTCGCTTTGGCCCATCTACTGGACTTGGGCTTCTTGACGTGCCACTGGTATTTGAGCTTGCTTCCGGTCGCTTTGACTTTGAAGCTGTGAGTCTTGCCCTTAGCAACAATTGCAGACTTTGGGCTAGCCGTGATTTTTGCTTTGCCGACTGCGGTGGTGGCCGCGATCGTTGTAGTGACGCTACGGGTGATTGGGCTCGCGTTTGCCGGAGCGACGGCAATCGGCGCAGCGAGCAGAAGCACGGCCACCGAAATTGTGGTGGCGCGCTGAAGAAGTCTTCTCAAAGAATATTCCCCCAACGAGAATGAGATATAGAGCAGATGGAAGTGTTTGCTCTCCGGATGATCTCGGAGTTGTCTGCATAATACCCAATGAATAGGCATTGTGCAGGTTTTGGGCCGATTGATACCGCTCGTAGATTGCCCTCGGATTCGGCAACTTCCCGGGCGATCGGCGAGGCAGGCTGTGTCCGCTCCAAGCACTGCCTTAAATGCAAAGCCCCGGTCGTCGAAGAACCATTTCCCAACAGTGCAGCGGGACCCTCATGGACAGTCAGACCGCCCATGGGCCGGTCGCTACGCCGGGAGTGCGTCGAAGTCATATTGCAGGAGCCGGGTGCATATGGAGAACGGTGACGTCACCCGAGATACAGGCTGGCCCGGGACAATTTGATCGGTTGTCCCGGGCCAGCCGTAAGCTTGTCCTACGCCAAAAATTTTAGTTAGCGTTTTGAGGGACGGTAGCCGGCACTGATGGCTGCGCCCTGGCTTGCGAAGCACTCTTCCGGGTCTGTCTGGCTGTAAAAGCTGCCGCCGGGAACGTGGTAAATCCATTCGCCGGAAGAGCTGTGATTGCCCTTCACTGGGTATCCACTAGGGCAACTGTTCCCGTATCCAGCCACGCTGGTGGGCTTCTTGCCGGACTTGATGGTCAGCCACTGGGTCTTCGTCGCAGTGCGGGTGGAGGTGGACGACGGCAGACGGTACTTCACTGATGTCGTGACTCGATACTTGCCGGCTCTCAGCGAAGCCGACTTCTTGTTCTTCGCCACTGTCTTGTTGCCCAGCTTGACCGTCAGAGTCTTGGCCACGACTTTCACGCCCTCAGCAGCAGAAACGTTCGGCTTGATGGTCGCCTTGCCGTTGTAGGGAACCTTCTTGCCGGCGATCGACTTCACTGCAACGGCGTTGCGAACGACCAGTTTTTGAGTCTTGGTGGTGCTCTTGGAAGAGGCGTAGACGCGGGTGCCGTCCTCCACCGCATATTTCTTGTACTTTACGGTGGTCTTCACCGAGTAAGTGCCGGCTTTGAGCTTCGCCTTGGTCTTGTTCTTCACTACCGTCTTGTTGCCCTGCTTGACCGTCACCACCTTGGAGGTGACGGTGACCCAGCCGGTTGTGGAGACCGCTGGCTTCACGGTTGCCGTTCCGTTGACGGGGGCCACCGGGCTTGCGATCTTCATGATCGCCAGGCTCGTCTCGGGTGCAGGAGTCGGAACCGTTTCATCGACGGGTGTTTCAGATACGGGTGTTGTGGCCGGCAGCGGTGCTGCGTGGGCAGCCGTGACCGAACCAAAGAGGAGCGAGGCTGCGGCCGCTGAGACCGCCATACCCCGGATAAATGATGCGAGTTTCAATTTCCCCAACTTTCCCGGGCAATTGGCCCGGTTAATAGCTTGACGGGGTAATCGTATGACGAATCACTCCAGTGGTGCGTGTGCCGCTGAGGTGAGGACATAATCGGCAGAACTCGGTCATGCCGGACGGCCGCCAGACCGTGAATGAACTACAGCAGTTCGGCGCGCAATTGGGCGGCGGATTTGGGGGAGAGCAGGCCCGGCGGGACGTCGAAGACGGTGACGGCGCCGAACTGGCCCTGCTGGTTCAGCCGGTGCACTGCCCGGGCGTAGGCCACCAGGACGCTGGCGGTGAATTCCGGGTTGCTCTCCAGGGTGAGTCCGTATTCGATGACCTGCGCGTGCGCGTCGCTGGTGTTGCCGCTGCGGATGGTGACGCCGCCGTGCGGCATGGCGCTGTGATCGCGGGCCAGTTCTTCGGCGGTGATGAAGTGGACTTCGGTGTCGTACTGGTCGAAGTAGTGCGGCATGGTTACGATCGCCTCGCGGACGGATGCGGCGTCGGCGCCGTCGGCCAGCACCACATAGCATTCGCGGGTGTGCTTCTGCCGGGTCTCCAGCTGCGGGCGGCTGCCGTTGCGGACCTGCTCGATGGCGTCCTCGGACGGCAACGTGTATTGGACGCCGGCGGCTACACCGGGCACGCGGCGAATCGCGTCGGAGTGGCCCTGGCTCAGCCCGCGGCCCCAGAAAGTGTAGGTGTCGCCGTCGGGCAGCAGGGCTTCGCCGTAGACCCGGTTGATCGAGAACATCCCGGGATCCCAGCCGGCCGAAATCAGCGCGGTCTTCCGGGCCGCGCGGGCCGGGGCGTCAACGGTCTCGAAGTACTCCGGGATGCGGGCGTGCGTGTCGAAGCTGTCCACGGTGTTGAAGCGGGCCGCCATGACCGGCCCCTGCTGCGGCAGGTCTTCCTTCGAGCCGCCGCACAGAATCAGCACGTCAATGCGGTCTTCATGCCCGGCGAGGTCATCCATGGCGTAGACGGCGGTCTCGGTGCGCAGGGTGGCCAGATCTGCGGGATGCCGGCGGGTGAACACCCCCACCAGTTGCATGTCGGGATTCTTGGCAACCGCGGCCTCCACGCCGCGGCCGAGGTTTCCGTAGCCGGCAATGCCGATGCGAATCGATTCACCCAAGGGTCTGTCCTATCGTCAGGTTCAACGGTGTTTCAGGCAGCGGAGGGTTAGATCCACATCGCGGGATCGATGTACTCGGCCGGGTCAACGGCAGGCTTGGTTTCTCGCTGCGGGTCGCGGTGCCGGAAGGTGGCAGGAATGCCGGTGATGATGGATTCCGGCGGGGCGTCCTTGACCACCACGGCGTTGGCGCCGATGGCGCTGTCCGCGCCGATGACCACGGGCCCGAGCACCTTGGCTCCGGCGCCGATGACCACGCGGTCGCCGATGGTGGGGTGGCGCTTGACCTTGGCCAGCGAGCGGCCGCCGAGGGTGACGCCGTGGTAGATCATCACGTCCTCGCCGATCTCCGCGGTTTCGCCGATCACCACGCCCATGCCGTGGTCGATGAAGAACCGGCGGCCAATCGTCGCGCCGGGGTGGATCTCGATGCCGGTCAGGAATCGGCCGGCCTGGGAGATCAGCCGGGCCGGCAGCCGCAGCGACGGGTTGGCCCACATTTTGTGGGTCAGCCGGTGGATCCAGATGGCATGCAATCCGGAATAGGCCAGGAAATTCTCGACGCGGCCCCGGGCCGCCGGGTCGTGCGACCGGGCGGCCTCGAGGTCTTCACGCAGTCGCGCTAGGAAACCCATGTGCTCTTTCTGATCGGACATCGCGCCGCGGGCGGGGCAAGACTGGCTTGGCCGCCGCCCGCCTGGCGCGGGGAAGCTGGTTAGCCGCGGATGTCGTCGTACAGAAGCGTGGAAATGTAGCGCTCACCGAAGTCGGGCACCACGGCCACGATCAGCTTACCGGCGTTCTCCGGCCGCTTGGCCACTTCCAGCGCCGCCCAGACCGCAGCACCGGAGGAGATGCCGCCGAGGATGCCTTCCTTGATGCCCAGATCGCGGGCGACGGCGACCGAAGCCGACGTCGGTGCATCCAGCACTTCGTCGTAGACGCTGGTGTCCAGCACCTCCGGAATGAAGTTGGCGCCCAGGCCCTGGATCTTGTGCGGGCCGGGATTGCCGCCGGTCAGGATGGGGGAGTCTTCCGGCTCGACGGCGATGATCTGCACGCCGGGCTTGCGCTCCTTGAGCAGGCCGCCGGCGCCGGTGATGGTGCCGCCGGTGCCGATGCCGGCCACCAGGATGTCCACCTGGCCGTCGGTGTCGGCCCAGATTTCCTCGCCGGTGGTGTTCCGGTGGATCAGCGGGTTGGCCTCATTGGCAAACTGCTGCGCCCAGATGGAGTTCTCCGTGTTGGCCACGATCTCCTTGGCCTTCTCCACCGCACCGCGCATGCCCTCGGAGCCCGGGGTCAGCACGATCTCGGCACCGAAGGCGCGCAGCATCACGCGGCGTTCGGTGGACATGGTCTCCGGCATGGTCAGGATGACCTTGTAGCCGCGGGCCGCGCCGACCATGGCCAGCGCGATGCCGGTGTTGCCGGACGTGCCCTCCACGATGGTGCCGCCCGGCTTCAGGGCTCCGGCCTTCTCGGCGGCGTCGACGATGGCCACACCGATCCGGTCCTTCACCGAGTTGGCCGGGTTGTAGAACTCCAGCTTCACGGCCACCTGGGCCGGCAGGCCTTCGGTGAGTCGGTTCAGGCGCACCAGCGGGGTGCGTCCCACAACCTGGGTGACGTCGTCGTAAATCGGTGCCATGTGTGTGTTCCTGCCTTCTGGCCCGGAGGCCGCTACAAAGATGGGAGTAACAAAACTTCTTTCAGCCTAGTCAGCGCGCTGATCGGCCTGCTATGCGGTGAGCCATTCGGCGTAATATTTTCGGGCCTTGGCCAGCTTGGGATTGATGATCACCTGGCAGTAGCCAACGTGCGGGTACTTGGCGTAGAAGTTCTGGTGGTATTCCTCCGCCGGGTAGAACTCCGGCAGCCGGACCACTTCGGTCACGATCGGGTCCCGCCAGTCGGCCTGCGCGCGTTCAATCGCCGAAACAAAGGTCTGCTTCTGTTCGTCGTCGATGTAGAACATCGACGAACGGTACTGGGTGCCGACGTCGTACCCTTGGCGGTTCAAGGTGGTGGGATCGTGCGACGCGAAGAACATGCCCAGGATGACGTCTTCGGGAACCACCGTCTCGTCGAACGTGACCGCGACAACCTCCGCGTGCCCGGTGGTTCCGGAGCAGACCGCCTCATAGGACGGGTTCCGCACAGCGCCACCGGTATAGCCGGAGACCACCTCCGTCACGCCGCGGGTCATGTTGTAGACCGCGTCCAGGCACCAGAAGCAGCCACCGCCAAGCACAAAAGTCTTCATGGGTTAAACAATGTCACGGACCCCTCGAATGTTCCCGGGGCGCAAGTCATCCGCCCCGGGCGGGTGAGCGGGCCCGCGGCGGATGGGGTAGAAAAGGACTTATGGTCGACGACGAACAGCTCCGCTCCGGGGACACCAACGCCCCCGCGGGATCCACACCTTCAGCGGGAAGCGAAGCCCCGGCCCGCACCGAAAACCCTGCGGAAGCAGAAGCCTCCCACGATGCCCAGGCCCCTGCGGGCACCGAAACCACTGCGGGCGCAGCAGCCACCGCGCCGGTCGAAGAGCAGCCGAAGACGCCGGTCCTCGGCGACGTGCTGCTGGCCATCGAGGAACTGTGGCCCGAATCGCTGGCAGAGCAGTGGGATGCCGTTGGCCCCGTCGTCGGACGTCCGACCGCGGAGGTGCAGAAGATCCTGTTCGCAGTGGATCCCACGGCCGACGTGATCACCGAAGCCATTGAGTGGGGCGCCGACCTGCTGGTTACCCACCACCCGCTGCTGCTGAAACCGGTCAATTCGGTGGCAACCTCCAGCTTCAAGGGCGACGCGGTGCACCGGCTGATCGAGAACGGCTGCGCCTTGGTCACCGTGCACACCAACGGGGACAGCGCCGTGGGCGGGGTTTCCGACGTGCTGGCCGATGCCCTCGGTCTGCAAGACGTGCGGCCGCTCTCACCGGCCGACAACGGGCTGCCGGAAGAAGGCATCGGACGCGTCGGGGAGCTGGCCGTAGCCAGGACCCTGGGCGAGTTCGCCGAGCAAGTCTTCAGCATCCTGCCGGCCGTCGCCGGGGGAGTGAAGGTGGCCGGCGACCGCAACGGAATCATCCGCAGCGTGGCCGTCTGCGGCGGCGCCGGAGACTCTCTGTTCGACCAGGTCCGGGCATCCCGCGCCGACGTTTATGTGACGGCAGACCTGCGCCACCATCCGGCCTCCGAGGCACGCGAAGGAACAGTGGAAGGCCGGCCGTACCTGATCGACGTCTCGCATTTCGGCAGCGAATGGCTCTGGCTGACCCCGGCGTCGGCGGCGCTCGACAACGTCTTGACCGACCAGGGCTACCGCGTGGAAGTCAAGGTCAGCGTGACCAACACCGACCCGTGGGATTTCGTCCTCACACCGGGCTAACAGCGCCGCGTCCGGACGGTAGGCTAGGACGAGGCTGAACCGCAAACGGTTCCGCAGCGTGTTGAAAGGACGTACATGGCGAAGGCACCGGCTTCCGAGCAACTGAGACTGCTTGACCTGCAGGCACTCGACGGCAAGCTCACTCAGCTGAGCCGCCGTGCTGCAGCCACTGCCAAGAACGCCGAGATCGACGCACTGGTGGAGAAGCTGGCCGCCGCCGACTCGTCGCTCGTTGCCCTGAACACCGAGATCGCGGACACCGAGCGCGAGCTGAAGCGCGCCGAGGCGGACGTGGAGACCGTCGAGTCGCGGATCGACCGCGACCAGAAGCGGCTGGACAGCGGATCGGGCACACCCAAGGACCTCACCGCGTTGCAGCATGAGCTGGTCTCGCTGAACAAGCGCCGCAGCGACCTCGAAGACGTTGAGCTGGAAGTCATGGAGCGGCTGGAGGGACTCCGGACCCGCCAGAACGAGCACCAGCAGGCCAACGACCAGCTGCGCGAGGAGTTGTCCGGCCTGGAACGTACCCGCGACGATGAGCTCGGCGGGATCGAGAACGAACGCGGCACCGTGTCCGCGGACCGCAAGGAACTGGCTGCCAGCTTCGAACCAGCCCTGCTGGCCGTCTACGAAAAGACGTTGGCCCACCGCGGCATCGGCGCGGCCCGCCTGTTCCACGGTAAGTCTGAAGGTTCGGGCATGCAGCTCAGCGCCGGCGATCTGGCCGACATCCGCAAGGCAGCCCCGGACGACATCGTCTTCTGCCCCGACTCCGGCTGCATCCTCATCCGCTCGGAGGAGTGGGCCAGCTAACGCCGGCGCCACAACAGGGCGCTCCTTGACGTGCGGGTTGTCGTGCGGGCAACCGGTTACGAGATTGCGAGAGCACCGGCCTTACAGCCAACTCACGGTTCGAGGACCACTGTCGCCGTCCACGGGAATTCTCCGTCGTCCACGTCGTATTGTTCGGCGACCACCAGACCGGAGACAATCTTCTCGGCGTCTCTATCCAGGTTTCTGGCGAGATGTTCCATGAAGACGCAGAAGTTCCCCCGGTCTTCCCGTACGGGCAGGCTGAGCCCATAGGTGATGGTTTTCCTGATGATTGGCTCAGGCATCTCCAGTCTCCTCATCGGACCCCAGCGGGATGAAAAGGTCGATGCGGAACCCGGTGCCTGTCGCATCGGGCTGCGGCATCACGACCAGGGTGGATGCAGACAAGTCGCTCGGCAGCGGGTGCCGCGCGACTTGTCGCAGTGCCTTGGCAACGTTGGCCGCCGTAGGTGGGGACAGGAACTTCCATGTGAGGGACAACCCCTGCGGCATCGATTCACCGGACATGGACTCATCCTCGCATGCCGGCTTCAAGCCCCCGGATGGAGCTATCGCCGGCCGCAGCGCACGTGGCGAACTGGCCCAGGAATTTGCGGTGGTCCTAGCGTAGACGTGCTCGGGTATACCGGTGCTGACGGCGTAGCAGGAGTTTTCACACCGGACTCGTTTGCCTGCGTTGAGGCCCTCCGTCGATGGGATCACGGTGGCTGCGGAGCGCTAAACGCCGCTGGCGGACGTTCTGAGGGCACAGGCGCAGGTCGGGCGCGATATGGCGAAACGGAATCTGATGGAGTCGGCTTCTTCGGGCCTGGTCTGGCGCAGAGGCGGCGTCTATTGACTATCTTTGTGGGTGCGGGAGCCAGCCCAGGTTTTCGAGTTTGCTCTCGATGACGCGGCGCAGGACCGCGTACCCCAGTGCATTCAGGTGCGCGCCGTTGCTGGAGAGACTGGGCGGCTTGTTGCCTTTAGCCTGTTCCCTCAGGTCCGACGCCGTTGGCCGGATGCCGGCCATCTCCCAGATCCCTCGGTGCGTCAGCAAGCGGTCCAGATCCAAGTACCGCGGACCGTACCGAATGCTCAGGGCAGCGTTGACACGGTAGATGCGCCGTCGCACCGGTGCCGATGCGTGCGTCCCGGTATTGACGAAATGTCCCCAGACCAGCACGTGTCCGCCGGCGGCCGTGAGCCACGTGTCAGCTGCGTGGGTCCACTCGACGATGGTGTCCGGATCGCTCGCTGCATGGTGTTTGCCGGTGAGATTGTTTTTGCCAATGCTCAGGTGGCTGATGCCGGCACGGAAGTCACCGCCCTCAGTGGGGAGGAACGGGGTTCCGTCAGGCATCCGCACGCTCGTGCCGGGCCGGCGCCGGTGGAAGCGGTAGCCCGGTTGTGCGCCGTGGGCCTTGGATAGCTTCCCCGGGATGCCCGCCAGGTCGCCCGCAGCGCTGAACGATGCAGCATCCATTGCGCTCATTGACGGTGAGGAAAGGACGGCGGCGCCAGAGGCCGGGATGACACTGGCGGCAACGCGCGCTGGCCGGGCCCCGATCCGGGCGAGGATCTGCTCCGCTGTCTGGCCGCCGGCGCCCCCGTTGAAGTACGTCATCCCGTAGGCAGAGGCTAGCTGTGCTAATTCCGGGGACATTCCCTCAGCAGTCGAGGAGCCCCAACACGCCATCGTGTGCCCACCGGGGCGGGACGGGTGGGCCAGTCGGGCCACGGCGGGTACCGGCGGGTGGCCCGCGATGTCGGCGGCTGCAGCGCAGGGGACCGCGGCCAGCATCATGCCGAGTACGGCCCGGCGCCGGATGGGATGCTGCATCGAGGACACTGTGCCTCCCCTACGGTGACGTCAGCAGTGGCAATGCCCGTTCAACGATGAATGGTGCCGTCGAGCGCATGGCCAATATAGGCCTTGGGGACCATTCGGATAAAGGCGTGGAAGGTGCTGGTCAGCGCACCACCAGCCGAGACAGTCGCCGTTTGATCTTGCGTCGGATCTTCCGTGGCAGGTCCCTCGGCGGTACCGACCTTAAGCCTCGGCGCCGCAAGGGAGCAGTATCACGCATCGTGGCGCTTATCCCGGCAGCGTCGGTGGTTCGGATTTGCACGGTTTTGCCGGTGGGGAGGGTGTAGAGTCCGCCGGCGCTGCTGAGGCTGATGGAGGCGTGGTAGGTGCCCGGCGCCAGGTTGGATATGTCGACGCCGGTGCCTTTGCGGGTGCCGAAGTGCGCTCCGGAGTAGTCGCTGAGGGCCTCGCCGAAGACGTTGGGGTCTCCGCGGAAGCCTCCGGCGGCCAGGGTGAAGGCGTGGGTGCCGGCGGGTCCGTGCAGCACCAAATAGTAGCGGGCGGCTTTGCTGTCGGGGATTTCCACGCCGCGGACGGCGAAGTCGCCGTCGAGGTGCACGCGCGGGCCGCGGGCCCAACTGGTGCGCAGCCGGAAGTAGGCCTCCTGTGGCGCGGTGCCGAGGACGGGTCGCACATCCAGCACCGCTCCGGAAAGCCGGGAGCGGAGGCGGTACAGCCGCCCGCCCAGCTGGGATTCGGTGCTCAATGGCGTGCCCGAGGTCAGTGGTAGCTCGGCGTCCCGGCCTCCGGCCGTCAGCTTCAGCCGCAGCTCGTACGTCCCGGCAGGCAACCCGGCCAAATCAATGCCGCGCTTGTCCGGGGAGGTGAACTTCGCCAGTTTGTAGTCGCAGGCTGCTTCCTCGTAGTACCTGAAAGGAATCGCCGGATCACCGGCCCCGACCAGTTCGTGCTCCTGCCGGAGCGCATGGCCGGACAGGACCAGCGCGGCGGCCTGGGAGGAGCGGCTTTTGATCTCGTTTCCGCGCAGGAAACCCACGCCTTCCGGGAACAGCACCGCACCGGCCAGCCGCACACCGGTGAGGTTTGCGACGGCGGCGCCGTCCTCTCGCTGCCGCGCGAGCACGTCGCTGCGCAGTTGGGACGGCATCCGGTTGCCGTTGCGCACTCGGCCGAATCGCGGCGGGGTATTGTCGGCCACCGCCGCCATGATGGAGAGCATCAGCGGCAGGTTGTAGCGGATTTCGCCGGCATGGTCCCAGACCAGGTCCGAGTCTGTCTCGATGTAGTTGAAGTTCGGATACTTGGCGAACAGCGGCAGCGCCCGGCCGGCCTGCGCGGCATGGGACTGGTCCTGCAGCGAACTGAAGAGGTAGATGTTCTTGCCCGTGCCCTGGTCTGCGGCCACGGCCTCCGGAATCAGTGCGTCAAGCACCTCTTGCTCCCGGTCCCCGCCGTCGCCGGTCATGTGCGCAAAGGTCTTGGGGCGGTTCCGCCGGGTGTGCGTGCCGACGTAAACCTGCGGGGCGCAGGCGATGATGTTGCCGAAGTTGTACTTGATCCCGTAGTACAGGGCGGGGAAGCCGCCCTTGGAAATTCCCGCCAGCGTGCATTCGTTCCGGCTCAGGCCCAGCCGCTGCAGCTCCGCGTCGATCAGCGCAATCACTGCATCCTCGATGGCAAAGTCCATGTCCCGGCAAAGCGTATAGGCAGGCTGGGGTCCGAACTTGTCCTTGATCCACAGCCAGTTGGCCTGGTTCTCCTGAGTGGACTGACCGTCGAAATCGTAGGTGTCCCGCGGGCGAAGCCCGGTGAACATGACGATCAAGTGGCGCCGGTCCTGCTTGGCTTCGCGCGTCTTGTATTCCACCAGGACGCCGTCGTGCAGAAAGTCCTGTTCGCGTTGGGGCATGCCTGCGAAGCTACTGCGCCCGAATGAACGCCCGGGAAACACCTGCCAACCAAGCGGTGGCAGGGTTGGCCCCAGTTACCGCCGGGCCAGCCGCCGTTTGATGCGGCGCTTGATCCTCCGCCGAAGCGCCGAGGGGGTCAGGCGGACGATGCCGCGCTGCAGGTAACTTGGCCGGAATGATGCAGGTCCGGCCGCGGCGTCGTGCATCGTGGCGGTGGTGCCCGCGGTGGCATCGCCGTCTGTGCGGCCTGGGACTGTCGTACGGATCTGCACGGTTTTGCCGGTGGGGAGGGTGTAGAGTCCGCCGGCGCTGCTGAGGCTGATGGAGGCGTGGTAGGTGCCCGGCGGGAGCTGGGAGATGTCGACGCCGGTGCCTTTGCGGGTGCCGAAGTGTGCGCCGGAGTAGTCGCTGAGTGCGTCGCCGAAGACGTTGGGGTCTCCGCGGAAGCCTCCGGCGGCCAGGGTGAAGGCGTGGGTGCCTGCTGGTCTGTGCAGCACCAGGTAGTAGCGGGCGGCTTTGCTGTCGGGGATTTCCATGCCGCGGACGGCGAAGTCGCCGTCCAGGTGCACGCGCTGGCCGCGTGCCCAACTGGTGCGCAGCCGGAAGTAGGCTTCCTGCGGTGCGGTGCCGAGGACGGGCCGGACATCCAGCATGGCGCCGCCGGTTCGGGAGCGGAGGCGGTAGAGCCGCCCGTCCAGCTGGGATTCGGTGCTCAGCGGTGTTCCCGAGGTCAGCGGCAGCTCGGCCTCCCGGCCCGCGGCCGCCAGCTTCAGCCGCAGCTCGTACGTCCCGGCAGGCAGCCCGGCCAAATCGATGCCCTGGTGCTTCCGTGAGGAAAACCTAGCCAGCCGGTAATTGCAGTATGCCTCCTGGAAGTATCGGAAGGAGATGCCTGCGTCCTCGTTCCCGCCCAGCACGAACTCGTGTCGGCCATCGCCGGCCAGCACCAGCGAGCTGGCTACGTCCGCCCACTGTTCGGTGGGGTACCCGCGCAGGAACCCCACGCCCTCCGGGAATAACACAGAACCAGCCAGCCTCACGCCGGTGAGATTGGCGACGGCGGCGCCGGCCTCCCGCTGCCGGGCCAGCACCTCGTTGCCCAGCTGCGGCGCGGTCGGTTTGCCGTTGCGCACCGTGCCGTAGCGCGGCGCAACGTTCTCCGCCAGTGCGTAGAGCGTGGCCAGGATCAACGGCACGTTGTAGCGGGTCACATCCGTGTGTTCGTTGACCAGATCCGAATCGGTCTCGATGTAATTGAAGTTCGGGTACTTCGCGAACATCGCCAGCGCGGGCACTATCTGCGCCGAGTGGAACTGGTCCCGCGGGGAACTGATCAGGTAGATGTTCTTCTCCGTCTGGGTATCCGCTGCCACGGCGTCGGGCAGCAGCCGGTCCAGCTCCTGCAACTCGGCCTGCCCGCCGCCACCGGTCAGATGGGCGAAAATCTTGGGCCGGTTCCCGCGGGTATGCGTGCCGACGTAGACCTGCGGGGCGCTGGCCAGGATATTGCCGAAGCCGTACTTAATGCCTAGATACAGCGCAGAGAAGCCGCCCTTGGAGAAGCCCGCCAGGGTACATTCATTCCGGCTCAGCCCCAGCCGCTCCAGCTCGGCATCGATCAACGCGAGCACGGCCTGCTCAATGGAAAAGTCCATGTTCCGGCACAGATAGTACGCATGCTGCCCGTCGAACTTGTCCTTGATCCAGATCCAGTGCGCCTGGCTGTCGCTGGAAGCCCTGCCATCGAACTCGTAGCTGTCCAAACGTCCGACGCCCGCAAACATCACGATCAGGTGCCGTCGGTCCAGCTTCGCCGCACGCCGCTTGTACTGCACCAGCACGCCGCCATGGACAAAATCCAACTCTCGTTCGGACATGCGCCCCCAACGCCTCCATCAATGCTCAAGTAACCGGACGCACCGAAGCTACGTGGCCTTGGTGAACGGCAGGCAAACTCAATGCAGCAATCGCACCGGACACAAACGCGGTGTCCGATCAAGGTCGACCAAGGGGGCCGCTTGGCAAGCTACCCGGTGATCGACCAGGTCCGCCAAGCCCCGGCTCCCGGTGATCGACCAAGGGCCGCCAGGCCCGCGTGGAGATCTACTCGCCTAGAACTATGTTCAGCGCGTGCGCTTTGCGTGCGGTGCCGTCCACCAGTTCGGCATGCCAGACTTCCTGCGCCGCCTTCAACAGCGCAGCCGGCGTCTCAGGAGCCTTGCCGCGGCGGGTCAACAAATGCCGGGCCAGTTCGCCGCGGGTGTGCTTGGCAAAGTGGGAGACGACCGTGCGCTTGCCGTTCCGCTCCTGGAACACGTTGACCACCACGGTGCGGGCCGGCTCCGGTGTCCAGGCCGCGGAATAGGTGCTGGATCGGCAATCGACCAGCAGGTGCCCCTCGGCGTGGGCATCCAAGGTCTCGTTGAGCCGCTTCTTCCAGTAGGAGGCCAGCTTCCCGGTCTCCGGGAGCCCCACGGACATGGACAGCCGGTAGGCCGGGATGCTGTCCGCAAAGCCGATGGCACCCCAGAGCGCTGAGATGACGACGACGGCGGCGTCCGCCTTGCGTTTCTGCGTCGCCGTCATGGTGCGGTAGCCCAGGGCGTCGTATAGCACGCCGGAGTAGACGGTGTGTGCCGGGGCGGACGGCTCGTCGCGCAGCCGGGTGTTGCGCTCCACCTCCGCAGCCAACGATGCGCCGACGCCCAGCTGCGCCAGAGCGTCCGGACTGTTGCTGATGTGGGCGAGCGCCGTCAGTACTTCCTCACGCGCCGGGTTCAGTTCCGAGAACTGGAGTTCCTGCAGATCGAAGGGATGTCCCTTGGCGGCAGCGGTCTTTCCTTCGGAAGGCGGAAGCAGAATCAGCACCGTAGCAGCCTACCGTCGGACGGCGCCGCCGCACGAAAAGGGGGAGCACCGCCGTCGTCATGCTCTGAAACCGCCGCTAGGGGTCAGATTACGGGCGGTGGGGGAGCAGGCCGTATCCTGAAGGCGGGACGGGTTGGCTGGGCGATCGCGTCGGACGGGTCTGCGAAGATGCGTCCGCCGAGGAAAGTCCGGGCTCCGCAGGGCAGGGTGGTGGGTAACGCCCACTCGGGGAAACCCGCAGGCTAGTGCCACAGAAAACAGACCGCCAGGGCTGCCTTGTGCAGCACCTGGTAAGGGTGAAACGGCGGTGTAAGAGACCACCAGCGCGCCGGGCGACCGGGGCGGCTAGGTAAACCCCACCCGGAGCAAGGCCAGACAGGGCACGATTGAGGGCTGCTCGCCCGAGTGTCCGGGTAGGCCGCTTGAGGGCACCGGCAACGGTGCTCCTAGATGGATGATCGCCACCCGGCGGCGGGCAACTGCCGCAGGTGACAGAACCCGGCTCATAGGCCAACCCGTCCCATATATTCTCGCCACCAGTGGGTGGAATGGAGCCGCAGATGTGGCTGGAAGAGGCCCCGTCAGGTCAGGGGGCCGACGGGGCCGCTTCAACTGCCAAACGCAACCCCTGTGTGGGGGCAATGGCTGCGTTCGATAATGCACAGTTTCGCAGTCCTTCGCTGCGTCAGGTATCCCCAATGTTGGCTAGCGACGATGAGGTATGCGTTGAAGCGATGGCGACTCTGACGGTCCGGCGGAGGAGCGCGACGCTTTTCGTCTGGTTAAGCAGCCTTGCTCTGCGGAAGTCCTGATGCCCCTGCCTGCCCGTTATGGTCTTGTAATGTGAGGGGATGACTTCTCCGGCGTCACAGCGAAACCTTCGACTTGATACCGCCAAGGGACTTCTGATCTTCGCGGTGGTCCTTGGCCACTTCCTCGAGGAAATCGGGTCTTGGAAAGCGGACGGTACTCGGCTGGCGCTAACAGGCATCTACATGTTCCATATGCCGGCCTTCGTGTTCCTGGCCGGAGTAACCGCCAAGACCAGCCGGCTTGGCCAGCGCATCGGGACTTTCGCCGTGATTCTGGCGGCGTTCCAAGCGCTTTACTACATTTTCGTGAGTGTTCTGGGCATCGACCGGGACTTCTCCATTGAGAGACCGTTCTGGATCCTCTGGTTTCTGCTCGGGATGATGTGGTGGCTCTTGCTGCTGCCGATCATCACACGGTTTCCTAAGGCGGCCATTGCACTGTCCATCGTCGTCGCCTTGGTCGTCGGTGCTTTGGACTCGGTCGGCTATTCGTTGTCCCTCTCCCGTGCTTTGGTTTTCCTACCGTTTTTCGTGGTGGGCGCCACCCACGGGAAGCGCATTGTCCGTGTGTTGGGGGAGGCGAGCTGGGTGTGGAAAGCTGTCGCCGTTGCGGCGGCGCTCGGTGGCTGGCTGCTTGTCTGCAGTTGGGACATTCCGCACCAGTGGCTGTATGGATCCTTCAGTTTTGACCGGCTTGATACTCCGGACGTTTTGGGCCTAGGCACCAGAGCGGCGCTGCTCATCCTCGCCGCAGTCGCTATAGGTGCGCTGCTCTGCACGGCACCCAACCGGCCTGGGCTCCTTGCCAGACTCGGCCAGCACAGCCTGGCGATCTACGTCCTGCACGGTTTCGTTGTCCTTGCCGTGGCGGAGGCGCTGCCTGCTATCCAAGACATCTGGGGGAGCGCAGGCGTGCTCGCGCTTGGCCTAGTGCTGGCTGCAGTTACCACGCTGCTTCTGGCCCTGCCGGTCTTTGAGAACACCATCCGCCGTGCGTCGAGCTATGTTGTCACGAGCTACTCGGCAGCCGTTGCAAAGTCGAGCGGCGAACGGGTCGACGCCCGACAAACGTGAGGCAGTTCACCTGCAGGCGTACGCCGATGCTTCCAGCTGTCCCTAGAATGGTAAGCAGGTAGGCGTGACTGGCGTCGCTTGGGTAACCAGCGGCCAGACAACGCAGATCTCTAAGCTTCCCGCCGGCAGTTGGCGGTGGCGTGCCGCTGGAACCAGGCTGTCTGGCGAAAGCGGCGTCGTCGTGAAAATCCACGGCGGTGACAACCGGGCTCGAGGGAGAACCCGGCTGATGTAGGAAGGTAATTCTGTGAACCAGATGTCAGAGTCGGCCCTGGACGCGTGGAGCAATCGTCAGGCCCTTGCCGAAGCGATGATCCCGATGATTGGCCGGTTGTACCGGGAAAACAACGTGGTCACCTCCATCCACGGGCGCAGCCTGATCAACCAGTCCGTGGTGGGCATCCTCAAGGCGCACCGCTTCGCCCGCCAGATTGACGACGCCGAACTGCCGCTGGAAGAAACCTTCCCGGTGGTCCAGGCGCTGAGCGAGCTGGAACTCGGCGCCGGGTCGGTCGACTTGGCCCGCTTGCTGGTGAAGTTCAAGAGCGAGGCTGCCGGCACGGACCTGAAGGACTTCGTCCGTGCTGAACTGGCAGATATCGTCGGCAAGCACGGCGCGGACGAGCGCACCAGCACGGATGTGGTGCTCTACGGCTTCGGTCGCATTGGCCGGCTGTTGGCCCGCATTCTGGTGGGCCACGCCGGCGGCGGCCACGGACTGCGCCTGCGCGCCGTGGTGGTCCGCAAGGGCAGCGACGACGACCTGATCAAGCGCGCCAGCCTGCTGCGTCGCGACTCGGTGCACGGCCCGTTCGAGGGAACGATCTCCGTGGACGAAGAGAATAACACCATCCAGGCCAATGGCACGTTGATCCAGTTCATCTACTCCAACGACCCGGCCTCGGTGGACTACACCCAGTACGGCATCGAGGACGCCATCGTGGTGGACAACACCGGCAAGTGGCGCGATGAAGCAGGCCTGTCCCAGCACCTGCAGTGCCCGGGCGTCTCGCGTGTGGTGCTGACCGCACCGGGCAAGGGCGGCTTGAAGAACATCGTGCACGGCGTGAACCACACGGACATCACGGATGACGACAAGATCGTCTCCGCCGCGTCCTGCACCACCAACGCCATTACGCCGGTGCTCAAGGCCCTCAACGACAAGTACGGCATCGCTCACGGCCACGTCGAGACGGTCCACTCCTACACCAACGACCAGAACCTGATCGACAACTTCCACAAGGGCACCCGCCGCGGCCGCTCGGCAGCGCTGAACATGGTGCTGACCGAGACTGGCGCCGCCAAGGCGGTGGCCAAGGCCCTGCCGGAGCTTGAGGGCAAGCTGACCGGCAACGCCATCCGCGTCCCCACCCCGGACGTGTCGATGGCCATCTTGAACCTGAACCTGGAGCAGGACGCCACCAAGGAAGGCCTGAACGAGTACCTGCGCGGCATGTCGCTGAACTCGGACCTGCGCAAGCAGATCGACTACGTCAACTCGCCGGAAATTGTCTCCACCGACTTTGTCGGCTCGCGCCGCGCCGGCGTGGTGGACGGTCTGGCGACCATCGCCAACGGCAAGAACGCCGTGCTCTACGTCTGGTACGACAACGAGTTCGGCTACAGCTGTCAGGTGGTCCGCGTGCTGGAAGAGATCGCCGGGGTCAACCCGAAGATCTTCCCGGCCGTGATGGAGCCGGTGGCGGAAACCGTCTGACCGGACGCATCCAGCAATAACGACGGCGAAGGCCGGCGGCATGATTGCCGCCGGCCCTTGCTATGGCTTTAGCCGGACGGCGTTCCTACAATTGCGGCATGGTAGAGATGACGCGATGGGAACAGGCGCAAGCCAACCACAAGGAAGCCGAGCGGCTGCTGCACGCGGCGGAGGATGCGTATGCCCGCGGCAGCGTGCCGGAGAAGCGCGTTGATGAGCTCAAACGACTGCGCGACATTACTTTGGAGGACTTGCGCCGCTGCGAGAAGGACCACAAGTCCGGTCTCACTGACAGTTAGCGGTCCCGGCTGCTACCGCTCATTGGCGGTGCCGTGGCGCTGGTAGCAGGCCGGCTGGCAGTTCAGGGTCAGTGGCCGAACGGGTCCGGGTCGACGCCCGGCAGCCAGGTGTTGCCGGGGATGCCCCAGCCTTCTTTCCTGATGTTTTTGCGGGCGCGTTTGCTCCACCGGTCGTTGAGCCGGTCAATGTACAGCTTGCCGTCCAGATGGTCGTATTCGTGCTGCATCACGCGGGCGAACCAACCCGTTGCCTCGAAGTCCACCGGGGTGCCGTCCGCATCAAAACCGCGGACTCGGGCCCACTCTGCCCGTTTCAGCGGGTAGCTGTGACCGGGCACGGACAAGCAGCCTTCGGTTTCTTCGTCAGGGTCCGGCTCCGCGCCGGAGACCTTGCCCAGAACCAGCGTCGGGTTGACCAGCACTCCGCGGGGCGGGACATCGTCGTCGTTGGCAAACTCATAGGTGAAGATGCGCAGGCCAACGCCTACTTGGGGAGCAGCAAGGCCGACTCCGTTTGCTTCGTCCATTGTCTCGAACATGTCCGCTATCAAGGCCCGGAGTTCGTCGTCGAACGCCTCCACCTCTACGGCACGGCGGTGCAGCACCGGTTCTCCGGTGACGGTGACTGGGCGGACAGTCATTCTTCTCCTTCGTTGAGGATGGCTTCAGTGGGTGTTGCCACCGCCACGTCAACCGAGGCTATGGAACGATACCGCTACATATGCGAAGAGCCGTCCCGACGTGCGGGACGGCTCTGCTTGCCGGCTGCTGCCGGACCTTCGGGGTGAGTAACGGGGATTGAACCCGCGACCTCCTGGACCACAACCAGGCGCTCTGCCAGCTGAGCTATACCCACCATGTGCCCTCTTGTTCCTCCCGACGGGCCCCGCTCAAGCGGTTCCTGCCGGTCTCCAACCAGTAAGGCAACGCAGACCAGTTTACATGCTTTTCATCTGGCTTTTGCCACTTTAGACCATTCCCGGCGGGAAAGTGGCGTACCTAACAATCTAGGACGTCGGAGTGGCATTGATGCCGGCTGCGATCTTCTTGGCAGTAGCGGAATCCGGGCCGGGGGAGGGGACGAAGACTGCTTCGCGGTAGTACCGAAGTTCGTTGATGGAGTCCTTGATGTCTCCCAAGGCACGGTGGCCGCCGCTCTTGGCAGGGGACTGGAAATAGGCGCGGGTGAACCAGCGGCGGGACAGCTCCTTGATGGTGGAGACGTCGATGATGCGGTAATGCAAATGGTCGACGACGCGCGGCATATCCCGGGCCAAAAACGTCCGGTCCGTGCCCACGGAGTTGCCCGCAAGCTGTGCCTTGCGCGGTTCCGGGACCCACTTCGTGATGTAGTCCATCACTTTGTCTTCGGCTTCAGCCATGGTCATGCCGTGCGGGAGTTCGTCCAGCAGCTTGGATGTGGTGTGCATGGTTCGGACGAAGTCATTCATCTGGGCCAAGGCCTCGGCGCTGGGCTTGATGACAACATCGACTCCCTCACCCAGGATGGTGAGTTCCGAGTCGGTGACCAGGACGGCAACCTCGATCAGCGCATCCGCCTCGAGGTCCAGCCCGGTCATTTCGCAGTCGATCCAGACAATGTGTTCGTTAGAGATTGGCACCTGTCAAATGTATCGCGTCCTGGTCTTGCCCCGCGGGTCCGTTCTCAGGGGGCGGGCCGATGCCCGGTGCTAACATGCAGAAAGCAGCATCAGCCGCCGCCTGCTGATGCTGTGTCCGCCTGACCGTTCTGAGGCGTGCGGACCACCGCCGAGACGATGACCGCACCGGACCAGGTGTACCGACCCCGGAGTGATTGGACCGCCGAGACGATGACCGCGCAAAGACCTACGGCTGAGCCCTCTGTACCCGGGGGCAGAAGCGACGTTAGGGAGCGGTCCAGCCTGAGCATCGTCGAGGGCACTGTTGGTTCGTTCATGATGTTCTTCGGTTCTCTGGGCGTTGGCTGGCTCGCCTCGGTGTCCGAACTACGCCGCTGGCCGTTGCTGATCTTCCTCCGTGTGGAACTGGTAGGGGTCATTCTCTCGGTGATCCTGCTCGCTTTGGGCGGCATGATTTTGGTTCGCGCGTGGCTGCGTCTGGGCCAACAATTCACGGTTTGGGGTGCCGAGGCGCGCCGCGCCACGTTGACGGCGATCGTCGCTTGGGGAGCGCCATTGGCGCTGAGCATCCCGCTGTTCAGCCGCGATGTGTACGCCTATATTGCGCAGGGCAAAGTCATGGTCAACAACCTGAATCCGTACGTGGACGGGTATGACCAGCTGCAGAATTACCTGCAGACCGGCGCCGACGATCTCTGGGCGCGGAGCCCAACGCCCTACGGCCCCATATTCCTTTGGATGGAAGAGTTCATCGTCTGGCTCAGCGGCGGGCACCCGGAATACTCCATCGTGATGTTCCGGATCCTCGCGATTTTAGGCGCCGCCATGTGCGTCTACTACGGCCCGAAACTCGCGGAGCTGCACGGGATCAATCCAAACCGCGCGCTCTGGCTGGCCTGTGCTAACCCGCTGTTCCTGACCACGTTTATTGCCAGCATTCACAACGATGCGTTGATGCTCGGACTCGCCCTGGCAGGTCTGTACTACGCAGCCACCCGCCGGGCGCTACTGGGCATCCTGCTGGTGACACTCTCCATAGGCATCAAGCCGATCACGCTGATCTTCCTGCCGTTTGTCGGGCTGTTGTGGGCGGGCAAGGGTGCCAGTTGGCCGCGGAAGTTCGGCTATTGGACCATGACCGCGGCCCTATCCTTCGGGCTGCTCGCAGTGCTCGGTGCGATCAACGGACTTGGCTTCGGCTGGATCGGAGCACTCAGCCAGCAGGGCGCCGGTCTGATGATCTGGTACGCACCGGTTGGACTGCTGGGCATCTTGCTGGGGCTGGTGGCCGGGGGACTGGGGTTCGACGGCGCTGCGGTGCAGTCGGCGGTTTACACGGCCGGAAAAGTGGTGGCGGTGCTCATAGTGCTCTACACCATGTTCCGAGGCGGCTACGACCGGATTGTCCGGCGGCTGGCGCTGGCACTGGCCGCAGTGGTGCTGCTGGGCCCGATGATTCAGCCGTGGTACATCGTCTGGCTGCTACCGCTCTTCGCCGCCACCGGGATCCGGAATGACTGGCAGGTCCGCACCGTCTATGCGGTGACCTCGTTCCTCATGATTTACGCGATCACGGACCAGCTGGATATCTTCCCGTACATCGAGTTCAACCTGGACATGGCCCGGCTCCTAGCCTGCATCGTGGCGGTCGCCTTCGCCCTGTACCTGGTGTTCGTGGACCCGAAAACCCGCAAACTCTTCCGCAAGAAATACGCCGATGCAGACGACCAGCGCCTCTTCTGAGGCCCTGATCTGCGTCCGGCACCTACTTAGGAGACCGTAGGCCCCATGACCAACGACGCCGAACACATCATCGCCGCAGACTTTGACGTCACCGACTGGGTTCCCGAGCCGTACGAAGTCGAAGGAACCAACTCGGATCTCAGTCGCGTCCTCGTGACCAAGGTTTTTGACGGGTTAATCACAGGAACCAGCCGCGCCGAGTTGCTCATGGCCGGGAACGCGACCGGCGCCGGCTACGTAGCGTCCGAGGTCTTCACCGGATCTGTGGACGGCCGTGAAGGCACCATGGTGATCCAACACTGGGGCCTTGCCGAGGGCGAAGCCGCGGCAAGCGACGGCCACATCATTCCTGGTTCCGGCACGGGCGCCCTTGAAGGAATTGTGGGGAAAGCCATCTATGTCCAAGACGCAGCAGGGCAGCACAGCCTTGAACTGCGGGTGTTCTTCCGCGAGGACGAGTCCGCAGTTCGGAGTTGAATCAACTAAACTCGGTAGGTGCACCGCCGGTCCCTCTGGGATGGCGACGCTGCCATCCAAGCGTGAGTAAGGGAAACTACCTGGCATGAGCCTTGCCGAATATGCGAGCGAGAACCGCCTCCACCGAGTCGGCGCCCGGCCCTCGCTGTTCCGATACTTATCGGAAGCATGGGCCCGTCGCGACTTTGCCGTCGCCATGGCGCGGGGGAAGATCGAGGCGTCCAACCAGCGCAACCGGCTCGGCATGCTCTGGATCTTCATCAAGCCCACGTTGAATGCGCTGATGTACGGGGCGATCTTCGGCATCCTGCAAGGCGCTAACCGTCCGGAAAACTTCCCGATGTACGTGGTGATCGGTGTTTTTCTCTTCGAGTTCTTTGCCAACTCGATGAATAACGGCGCCAAGTCCATCACCGGAAACGGCGCCTTGGTGCAGTCGCTGGCCTTCCCTCGCATCACATTGCCCGTGTCGACGGTGATCCAGCAGTTGATGACACTTGTGCCAATGCTCGCAGTGATGTTTATCTACATCCTGATCTTGGGCGCGCCGATCAGTGCCGAATGGCTGCTGATCATTCCGTTGGTGGCGATCTTCACCGTCTTCAACCTGGGCGTAGCGCTCATTACCGCCAGAATGACTGTCCATGTTAGAGACTTGACCCAATTGCTCCCACTCGTCACGCGGATCTTGTTTTACACGTCGGGCGTCCTGTTTGCGATCGACCGCATCCTAAGATCACACCCGTGGGCGGTCACACTTTTCGACTTCCATCCGCTGCATGAAATCCTCTCAATTGCCCGAGGAATCCTGATGCCGGGGACGGACTACGATCCGATGTACTGGCTCTACTTTTCCATTTGGTCCGTGGCGGTCTTTGTAGCCGGTGTCTTGTTCTTTTGGGTAGCGGAGGAGCGGTATGGCCGAGTCGACTAAGACAGGGGAAGAGTTGATCGGCACAGAGGCGGCAGCCGACAGGCGAAAACCCGTGGTTGTTGTAGACGACCTCCACGTGAAGTACTACGTTCACGCGGGTGGCAAGAAGGTCAAAGAGACTGGACGCTCACTCCTGCAGCGGGGCGCTGGCAGGGTGCGTACGGTCCATGCGCTCAGGGGCGTCTCGTTCACGGCCTATGAGAATGAGTCCATCGGCGTCATCGGCGCCAACGGTTCCGGCAAATCCACCCTGATGCGTACCCTGGTGGGCCTCACTCCGCCTGCGCAGGGCGCCGTTTATGCGTCGTCTAGACCCAATCTTTTGGGCGTGGGGGCGGCCTTGATCCCTGACCTTTCGGGAGAAAAGAACATCCAGTTGGGCGGTTTGGCTCTGGGGTATTCCAAGCAGGAGATCAGCAAACTCCGCGACGATATCGTGGAGTTCGCGGAGCTCGAAGACTTCATTGACCTGCCCATGCGCACCTACTCGTCGGGCATGCAGGCTCGCTTGAAGTTCGCTATTGCAGCCTCGAAGCAGCACGAGATCCTGATCGTCGACGAAGCCCTCGCTGTGGGGGATCAGCGTTTCCGTGAACGCAGCGAAGCGCGGATCCGCGAGATCCGCGAGAACGCCGGCACCGTGTTTCTGGTCTCACATTCCATGAAATCCATTCTGGACACCTGCAGCCGGGTCATCTGGATCAACAAGGGCGTCCTGGAGATGGACGGCGATCCCAAGGAAGTCGTGGCCGCCTACCGGGAGTCCAGGAAATAGTGGCTTCTGCATCCGCCTTGCCTCCGTTGGAGGAGCGTCCTGGCGTTTCCTACATCATGCCGGTCCTCAACGAGGCTGCGCATATCCAGGACGCCGTCCAGAGCATCCTGGGACAGGAATACGACGGGCCCAAAGAAGTGGTACTCGCGCTCGGCCCTTCAACGGATGGCACCAACCGGATCGTTGCCGATCTCCAGGCTCAGGAGCCGCGGCTGCGCAGCGTCGCCAGCCCTACCGGCCGGACGCCGGCCGGCCTCAACCTTGCTCTTCAAGCCTCCAAGAACCCAGTCATTGTCCGGGTGGATGCGCACACTGAACTGGAACCGCACTACACCTCCCGAGCCGTGGAAACCCTCCGCCGCACCGGTGCAGCAGATGTCGGCGGGCTCATGGATGCCCAAGGGAAAACCGCATTCCAGCGGGCGGTGGCCGCCGCGTACGTGTCCCCGCTGGGACTAGGGGGTGCCGCCTACCATAGCGGTGCGCCCGAGGGCCCAGCCGAGTCCGCCTATCTGGGGGTCTTCAGACGCGAAGTCTTCGACGAAGTGGGACTTTTTGAGGAGACCCTGTGGCGCGGACAGGACTGGGACATGTGCCTGCGGCTGCGGCAGGCCGGCTTCGACGTCTGGTTCGACCCAGAGCTGAAGGTCACTTATTGGCCGCGGGCCAACTTCGGCAAGCTCGTCCGGCAGTTCTATGCGGCCGGGATCTGGCGTGCAGAACTTGCCCGACGGCATCGGGAAGGAAAGTCCCTACGGCACTTCATGCCCCCGCTGTTGGTGGCGGGCTTGGCGGCCGGCGCTTCAGGCGCTGTGCTCGCGGCCACGGGTGCCACCCGTCACTCTCCTGCCTGGTTGAAGTACCCGACGGCTGCCGCCGGCTTGCTTCCCGCCCTCTACGCTGCGGGTATCGCCTACGCGTCCGCCACCATGTCGGGCCAACTAGGCAAGCCGGAACGCCTTCGCTTGCTGGCGGTGCTGCCTGGCATCCATGTCAGCTGGGGCTTGGGCTACCTTCGCGGCCGGCTCTTCGGCGCCGCTGGCACTGTCGACACCAGCCGGAGGAAGTCGTGACCGGCACCACCCGCCCGGCTCATCCCACGCTTGAGCAGTTGCGCGCCGTCGCCCAGCCGCCGGAGGTGCGCAGCCGAAAGAATGCCGAGCACTGGACCGCCGAGCTGTACCTGCGGCACATCTCTATCTACCTAACCAGCGCGCTGGTGCGTACCCCCATCAGCGCCAACGGCGTCACCGGGCTGATGATCCTGTCCGGCTGGGCGATCTCGGCCTGCCTGCTCATCCCAGGCATCTGGGGTCCGCTGCTGGCGGTGTTCTTCTCGCAGCTTCAGTTGTACTTCGACTGCAGTGATGGGGAAGTGGCGCGCTGGCGTGGCACTCAGAGCCCGAAGGGCATCTTCCTGGACAAGATCGGCCATTACACCACCGAAGGATTGATACCCCTCGCGCTGGGACTGCGTTGCCTTGGGGACCTTGGCCTGCTTGGCAGTGATCCGGGACAGGCGTATTTCCTTCTCTTCCTTGGCGCAGTGCTGGCGTTCCTGATCGTGCTGAACAAGGCGCAGAACGAGATGGTCCACGCTTCCCGGGCGCTGGCCGGTCTGGATAAGCTGCCGGACACCGCCGCGGCGAAGGCAGTTCCGTCAGCGACTCTGGTCGGACGGTTACGCCGGTTGGCCCGGTTCCTGCCCTTCCACCGGGTGCTGCATTCGGTGGAAATGAGCCTGATGATCTTGGCAGCCTCAGTGGTTTCGTTGGTTGCAGGCGTTCCGGTGTTGGGGGAGCGCTGGCTGCTTTACGTGATGGTGCCAGCCGTGCTGCTGGTCAACATCGGCCACTTCGTGGCTATTATGGCGTCACCGAGGCTGAAGAAGTGAGCGCTACAGTGCCGGAGAAACGTTCAACAGCGCCCCGAGACTCCACTGTGGCGCCAACCTTCGGTGTTGTCATCTTGACCCAAGGCACGCGGCCGGATGATCTGCAGCGCGGCTTTGCCTCACTTCAATCCCAGCGTGGCGTCAGCCTTGACGTGGTCGTGGTCGGTAACGGTTGGATGCCCGAAGGGCTGCCCCCAGCCTTCAAGACCCTGCACCTAGAGGAGAACCTGGGGATCCCGGCAGGTCGCAATGCCGGCGTTCCGCACGTCTCGGGGGACTTCCTCTTCTTCCTCGACGACGATGCGTGGCTGCCGGATGAGGACTTCCTTCTCTCATGCGCACAACTGTTCCGGGACCGGACAGACATCGGCATGATCCAGCCCCGGATCGAAGATCCGGCGGACCCTGACGCGCCGCAGCGGTGGATCCCGCGGCTGCGGAAGGGTAGCGCCCACGCGTCCAGCAACGTGTTTTCCGTCGTCGAGATGGCCATCGCCATGCGCCGCGACGTGTTTGATCGCACCGGCGGCTGGCCCTCTACCTTCTGGTACGCCCACGAAGGAATTGAATTCGCCTGGCGGGTCTGGGACACCGGATTCCGCACCTGGTACGCCGGGGATTTGCGCGCAGGACACCCGGTGATTGATCCCCGCCGGCACGAGGAATTTTTCCGACTCAACGCCCGCAATAGGGTCTGGCTGGCCCGGCGCAACCTGCGTTGGCCCTTCAGTTGGGCGTACGTCGGGTCCTGGACGCTCGTCCAGGTCCTGCGATCCCGGAAAGAATTGGGCCAGCTCAAACCGTGGTTCGCCGGTTGGCGAGCCGGCTGGCAGCAGGACCCGTGGGGGCCAGGGGAGAACAGGCGAAAGCTTAAGTGGTCTACCATCATCCGGATGGGTGCTTCGGGCCGCTGGCCGGTGATCTAGCCACACCGGCACCGTGGGTAGTGACTCCTGCCCTAAGATGGCATGCAGACAAAACTGAGGCTAATGGAAGAGGCGGGGTAACGCTGGTGGGGAAAACGGTTCTTACATATGGAACATTTGACTTGTTCCATATCGGTCACTTGAACATTCTCAAGAGGCTCAGTGAACTGGGGGACCGACTGATCGTTGGTGTGTCCACCGATGAGTTCAACGCCATCAAGGGCAAGAAACCGGTGGTCCCGTTCGAGCAGCGGATTGAGATTGTCCGTGCACTTAGCTGCGTGGACATGGCAATACCTGAGAGTAACTGGGCACAGAAGCGCGAGGACATCGAGAAATACAGCGTCGATGTTTTTGGCATCGGTGAGGACTGGAAGGGCAAGTTCGACGACCTGGAAGACAAGGTTGAGGTCGTCTATCTGCCGCGGACCAGCGGCATCTCGACCACCGAGATGAAGCGAGTCCTGAGTGCCTTCGACGAGCGTCACGTCGAGGAGCTGAAGCGGACGCTGGACAGCATCAGCCAGATCGTCAAAGAGCTCAGCTAGAGATGGCCGCTGCTACAAACGAGCTGACGGTTGGCTTCGCCACCGCCCTCAAGACACTGAAAAGCGATACTAAGAGCCTGGCGTCAAATCTCGTCCTCGGCATACTGGCCGTCGCCGGCTGCGCCTTGGTGCTCGCATCCTCGTCCATCCCGCAAGCATTCCTCGGTACGGCAGTCGCCGGACTGGCTTACTTGGTCATTCTCTGGCTAAAGCGCCGCTCCCTTCGGCGTGTGAACCGCGGGAGGCTTCTGGCCACCTACGTTTCATTGCGCGTCGTGTTGGCGATCACTGCGGCGGGCTTCTACGCCCGTGTTGTCCCGGACAGCGCGGCATGGAGTTGGGCGGCGCTCGGCCTGACCACCATCGTCGTACTGCAGGAGCCTGTGCTCAAGCGCATCCTGGGCGGAAAGCGGCAGCAAGCGGCGAACTTGCCGGGCGCGGCAGCGACGCCCAAGCGCCCCTTTGCCGCAGGCAACATCACCCGCAACACATTGGCGATCATCGGGCTGGCCGTGATGCTGGCCGTTTTCCGGGCTCCCGGGTGGATCGTGTTTATTCTGGGGCTGGCCCAGTTGGTACCTGTTTTCCGGGTGCTGAACTACGCCTTCGTCTCCCTGGCCGTTAGCAAACGAAACTATGACCGGCTGCCAAGCTTGTTGAAGTCACACAAGCCGGAGTTCGCCGTCTACTATGCCGCGCTGAAAGGCGCCGAGTACCAGCTGGGCATGTGGCTTCCGTACCTGGAACGGCTGGATCGACCTTTCGTCGTCATCACCAAGAACCCGGCGACGGTACCGGTCATCGCACGCCTCACCTCCGCACCAGTTGTCAGCGTCATGGAAGGTGCAGTCGGCGCTCTGGACCGTTTGGTTGTCCCTACCCTGCAGGCTGCCTACTACGTCCAGGGAAGTCCGGGTAACGCCGCGTTTCAGCGCTACCGCAAGCTGACCCACATCTGGCTTAACCACGGGGACTCGGACAAGGAAGCAAATTTCCACCCCCGACACGCGACCTACGACAAGCTTTTCGTCTGCGGGGAGCAGGGGGTGGCCCGCTACGCGACCCACGGCATCGATATTCCGCGGGAGAAGTTCGAATTGGTCGGCCGGCCGCAGGTCGAAAACATCGAATTCCGCGAAGATGCAATCGTTCCGGCCGAGCCGACGGTGCTTTATGCTCCAACGTGGCAGGGCGGTCGTCCCAGTACCAGTTACTCGTCCCTGCCCATCGGCCCCGAGATCGTCACAGCGCTTTTGGCACGCAGCGCAACGGTGGTCTTCCGTCCGCACCCGTTGAGCTACGGCATTCCTGCCGATAAGAAGCAGGTGCTGAAGATCCATGAGCTACTGCGGAAGGATGCCCAAACCTCCGGACGCAAACATGTCTTCGGTCGCGCCGCCGAGAAGGACCTCGACGTCGCTGGTTGCTTCAACCTCTCGGACGCCTTGGTCACGGATGTTTCAAGCATTGCCTCCGAGTACTTGGCTTCGGGCAAACCATTCGCGATGGCAGCCATCACGTCCGGCGGCGATGCGTTCCTGCGGGAGTTCCCGACGGCACAGGTTGCGTACGTCATCGAGAAGGACCTCTCCACGCTGACGCCGGCTCTGGAGGGGCTGCTGGGCGCCGACCCCTTGGCAGCCAAGCGTGCCGATCGCCGCCGGTACTGCCTGGGCGACATTATCGGTCCTCAGGCAGCTGAGCCCTTCGTCGAGGCCTCCTTGGCCATCATCGACGGAGTGGCAGCTGCCAAGTCCTCAGTGGGTTAGCGGGACGCCTGTACGTCACAGGTTCTCTTTTGCGAACTCGGCGACTAAGATCGCGCTACGGTTAAAGGTTACTGCTCGACGTCCAGCATCTAATCTCGCCGCTCCAATATCCCTCTGGCTCTACAAGGAAGCAATGTGGCACGACGTATCCTGGCTCTGTTGATTGCGGTGCTCCTGGCCGGAGGAGCGGTCCAAGTGGCGATGCCTGCGGCCCAAGCGGCGGCACTGGCGAAGCCCACAGGGGTAACCGTTACTGAGATCAACTTCGAGAGCTTCGTCTTCCGCTGGAAACCGGTAGCTGGCGCCACGAGTTACACGGGGAAGCTGGCAACCAATGCCAAGTTCACCAAGGGAGTCCAGCACTTCAAGACCAGCAAGTCCACCCGTAAGCCCATTCGTCTGAAGAACTGCACGACTTACTACTTCAAGGTCAGGGCAAACAAGGGTTCGGCTTCGGGCAGTTACTCGGCCGTTAAGAAGGTAACGCTGGACTGCTTCTGGCCGCGCGAGTTCTCCACCATCAAAGTGGTGCCCAAGTCCGGAACCAGCATCGCTCTCAAATGGAAAAAGCCGCAGTACGCCACCCGCTTCGAGATCTGGCGCTCGACCGAGCGGGACTTCAGCGCCAACCTGGTCAAGGTGAAGACCAGCAAAGACTGGTATCTGGATACCAACTTCAAGGCATCCAAGCCGGGCAAGAGCTACTTCTACCGGATCCTGGCCTTCAACAAGTCCAACACCAAGAACGTCCGGTACTCGCCGAAGCTCGAGGCCAATCTGAAAACGTCCGTGCCCCAGGGGCTGAAGGTGGTCGGGACCTCGCCAAACGGTGCCACGCTGAGTTGGAACACCGCGTGGAACGCCCGCCAGTATGAAGTCAGGGCTGCCACAGATACCGGCTTCACCACCAACGTGAAAACCCTGAAGACAACCGATGGCAGCAACCGACTGACCTTCAACACGCTTGGATCTGGCAAGAAGTACTACTTCCAGGTTAGGGCTGTCAATGGCGTGAAGGAAAACGTCGTCCGCAGTACGTACAGCGCAACAGTCTACGGGGCGACGCTCCGTGCTGGCGTTCCCCTGACAGTGATGTCGTTCAACGTCAAGTCTGCGAAGTATGACGACGGCGTGAGCAGCCGCCGCTGGAACAACCGCAAGCCGGCCATTGCGTCCACGATTGCCGGCAGTGGGGCAGACGTGGTGGGTGTGCAGGAAGCGTATGCCTCCGATAATTATCCGGGCGGAGACGGAGTCACACCCCAATGGGAGGACCTTCGCCGGACCTTGGCTCCGAAAGGTTACCAACGTGCGCTGACCGGAACGGACGGCGTTTACTCTTACAGCCAATGCAAGAAGGACGGGTGTTGGAAGGACGAATACAAGCTCGACGGCAACCACATCTTCTACAAGACAGCTACCGTGAAGCCAATCGGGAAGGGCGGCAGCATCAGCCTGCCCAACCCGGACAACCGGGGGAGCGGGTACACCGCTTCGTGGCAGGTCTTCGAGAAGCGTGACGGGAGCGGTGTTCGTTTCGCGGCCGTGGATACTCATCTCTACTCATCAGGAATCACTAAGCGGGGCGTCTACGAGGACCGACGGACCGCTCAGGTCAAAGCTATTCTCAGCACGCTGAAGAACAACGCAGAGCTGGCAGACTTGCCCGTCGTGCTCCTTGGCGACCTAAACTCGCACGGAGGACACAAACCGGTCTCGACGTTCCTGGCCGGGGGTTTTGCGGACACCGCTGGGCTCGACGTCCCCCAAACCAAGGCAAACTTCAACAGCAGCCATGGTTTCCAGAATCCCCCACCGAGCACGTTCGGCACCCAGATCGACTACGTCTTGGTCTCCAAAGACGTGGCAGTGAAGAAGTGGGAGCTCGTCGCGAATATTGATCCGAAGACAGGCAAGTTTGTGGGAACGATTCCTTCGGATCACCACGCGATTAAGGCGGTCGTGACCCTGCCCCGGTAGACATCGGGGCAGCCTGCTGGTCAGTCGCGTTCGACACACAGGCGTCGGAGGCTACGGCGCGGAACGGGAAGGACCCGCACGCCTTGGCAAAGTGGCATGTGAATAGCCGGTAAACTGTTCCGGGCGACGCCCAACGAATTGATTAATTAGGAGTAAGTCTTTGTCTCAGCTACGGAACGTTGCAGTTGTACTAGCCGGAGGCGTCGGGTCGCGTGTGGGCCTGAATATTCCCAAGCAGTTGATCAAAATCGCTGGCCGTCCGATCATGGAACACACGCTCGACGTCCTCAACAGTCATCCCGCCATTGACGAGGTCCTGGTCATGATGACTCCTGGATACCTGGACAAGGTGCGAGAGATTGTCAAGCGCAACGACTTCGCCAAGGTCACCCAGATTCTCGAAGGCGCTGACAACCGCAACGACACCACGCAGCGGGCCCTAGCTGCTCTGGATGACGAGGAGTGCAATGTCATCCTTCACGACGCTGTTCGCCCCCTTCTCTCACCGCGCATCGTCACCGACGTGGTCAAGGCCTTGGATACGCACGGCGCAGTCGATGTCGCCATCCCTTCCGCAGATACCATCATTTCCGTGGCAGGCACCGAGGTCGACGGCTACCCCGTGATCAGTTCGGTCCCGCCGCGGGCAATGCTGCGCCGCGGCCAGACCCCGCAGGCGTTTAAGCTCAGCGTCATCCGGTCGGCCTACGCTGAAGCAGCCAAGGATCCGGATTTCGCAGCTACGGACGACTGCACGGTCGTGCTGAAATACAACTCGGATGTCCCGGTGGCGGTCGTCCACGGCGACGACCGGAACATGAAGGTCACCGAGCCGATCGACATCTACATCGCGGACAAGCTCTTCCAGCTCACCAGCAATGATGTGCAGGCCCCCTTGAACGAAGAGGGGTACAGGGCAGCCCTGGAGGGCAAGACCGTTGTGGTGTTCGGCGGCTCCTACGGCATCGGTGCCGACATCGCTGCTATGGCCGCACGTTACGGGGCTACGGTCAAAGCTTTTTCCCGATCCACCACCAAGACCCACGTGAATCGTCGTGAGGACTTGATTGCGGCCCGAGATCAAGTCCTCGCCGAAACCGGACGCGTAGATTACGTGGTCAACACTGCTGGCGTTCTTCCGCGTGGGCTACTGAGTGAAACCTCGGACGAGACCATTTATGAGGCGACCGAGATCAATTACATCGGTCCGGTACTGGTAGCCCAGACCTTCTACCCAGAACTCAAGAAGACCGGCGGGTCTCTTCTTCTCTTTACATCGAGTTCTTATACCCGCGGGCGGGCTAGCTATAGTCTCTACAGCTCTGCCAAGGCCGCCACTGTAAACCTCACGCAAGCCCTGGCTGACGAATGGTCCGAAGACGGCGTCCGCGTCAACTGTGTCAACCCGGAACGCACTGGGACTCCAATGCGGACGAAAGCTTTCGGAGCGGAAGATCCGACCGGACTTCTAGAGTCGGAGACTGTTGCCCAAGCCTCCCTTGACGTTCTTGTTTCCCTAAAGACAGGCCACGTGATCGACGTCCGCAAGAGTGACCCGATGGCCATGGAAAACATACTGTCGATTCAAGACCAAGCCTGAGTAGTTGAGGCTGCTACCGCCGAGTCTGCCGAACCGGTGCAATCGCTGCAACGACCGCTCGCGCTCGGCAGTGGGGACGTCAGGTGGAGAGCAGCCGATCAGGTCCGCAAGTGAACATGCCGAATAGGCTGCAGGAAAGCAACGCTATCCCGAAAAGAGTGGTTGTCGCTAAGTGTGATGCCAACTCATGGTTAGTGCAGGAACTAAGGATTTAAAGATGATCATGAACACGTTGAAGGGCAGATTGGTGAAGAGGCTTGATGCCTTTCGCGCCAACGCCAAGAGTGCTAAGCAGGGGAGCGAAAGCAGCGCCTCTTACTCCAACAATGTGGCCATTCGGCGATCAGCACTTCGAGGGCCGATTCTTAGTGTCGTAGTTCCTGTCCATAATGTCGAACGGTACATCGAAGAGAGCCTCAACTCTATCATTCAACAGTCGCTGATTGATCTTGAGGTTATCGTCGTGGACGATAAGTCCACAGACAATTCTGCCCAGATAGCTGAATCTTTAGCCGTTCGGGACAGACGGATTAGGGTCATTCGCCTTGATGACAACGTCGGGCCCAGCGAAGCCAGAAATGTTGGGATCGCGAACGCAGTAGGTAAGTATCTCGGATTTCTAGATCCGGACGACATTATTGCCAGACAAGCATACGAGACTACCATTAGTAGCCTTGAGTCCACTGGTTCAGACCTCGCCGTTTTCGGCTATTACAGATTCAACAGCACACGGCAGTGGAAAGCCGCGTCTTGGATCCGTGACCTGCATGCAGAAACTAGACTAAAAGTCGCTGCGCAAGAGCACCCTAGTGTCCTGGTTAATGCAGTCGTTTGGAGCAAGGTCTTCAGACGGGAGTTTTGGGATCGTGCCGGCCTTCATTTCCCCGTAGGCGAAAAATATGAGGACCAGCCGGTATCAGCGAGTGCTTATGCGAAAGCAAAATCTATCGACATCCTGTCCGGAGCGTACGTTGGATGGAGGCAACGCGAGGACGGAACATCCATCACCCAGCAGATCGCAACGTCTGCGGATCTTACGGAGCGATTGCGAGCTGCAAGGAAGAGCCTGAAAATCCTCGGAAAGCAAGGATCTGCATCGCTCAGAGAAGATCGTGTTGCTCAACTAGTCTCCAATGACTTTCCCCATTCAGTGGCTGCCGCAGTCCGCGCCGACGAAGCATATTGGGATCTATTGCGTCAGGGAATTTCGTGGCTCATGTCCCAGGCCAAGCCCTACATGTGGCACAACATACCGCCACAACACCGAGTAGCCTACGAATTAGTGCTTCGAAATGAGCGCAATCGCTTTATTGAGTTCTTCGATTCCGGCGGCGGGAATATCAAGAACTTCCCTAGTATCGTCGAATCTGGCGAATTGCTTTGCTGTCTACCCACGTTTCGTGATGCGGCCCTTGGAATACCTGACAGCCAGTACGCTTTGTTGCCCCGTCAGCGTCAGGTGATTCCGACCATCACTCGCGCATGGTGGTCGGACGTACGAACAATGACGATTCACGGGTGGGCATATATCGACAACATCGACCTGTCCCATGAAGAAACAACTGTGACTTGTCTATTGGTTAATTCGGCTACTGGCGAAGAGATCGATTTGCCGACCCATCAGCGTCTCGATCCGGAGACGAGTGCACGGTCTAAACATAAGTGGTCCAATTACGAAGCTTCTGGTTTCAGCGCGACTGTAAAGTTCACGAATGAGCTATATCGAGGGAAGTTTCATCGTTCAAAATGGCAACTGCAAGTTCGAGTCGAAACTGCTGGTTTCCGGCAACAGGTTCTTCTCACAGGTATAGATCGGCATTCTTCTGCCGGGTACCTGACTCCTAGCGAGCTCGATAATGGCTTCCGCGTAATGCCGAATTACGTTGCTGGTGGCATTGAGTTCTCGGTACACCGTCCTTCTGCAAAGTTGCGAACCTATGCTGTTGACGCCCGGAGAGTCTCTCTGACTGTCAGTTCAGCTGAGGCGCCGAAAATCAAATCGTTTTTGTTTGTCCACCAACCGACCGGTTTTACCGTGGAATGTCCGGTCGATCGTTCAGACGACACCGTGAGTGCGATCTTGGAACTGCCGCGGCCGATGACATCGGATGGCGAATCTAGAGCAATGGGCAGTTGGCTTGTTCGGATGGTGCGGATGTCCGGACGCCGGTCTCCAATTGCCTGGCAAGATGGTGAGGCATATGGCGAATCAAGCTCGCATCAAGGCCTATCTGCATTTCGTACTAGGGCGGGTAACCTCGGCCTCCGAGAATGGATTTCCACGGTCCGATTCGAGAGTGCGCAGTTTGAAGAGGATCGGCTGGTACTAACAGTCCACCGGGGCCATTCGGAGCAAGCCAGTGTTGTAAAGCTGATGAATGATGTCAATCCCCGCACAAACATCGAAGCGAACCTGGAGCAAGACACCGTTTCGCTTTCTTTGCGCACTTCAGTTTGGGGAGGTGCCTCGCTGCCGCTACCTCCGGGGCGTTACAGATTACAGCTTTCGACCGACGATGGCGATTTGTGCCAACTGGAAACCTCTCCAGAACTTCTGGCCCAGCTCCCCATCGTGCAGGATAGCGGTTCATTGCATGGTCGTCTCCAGCGGTCCAGGAATGGCAGTCTTGAATTCGTGGTGTTGCGCCCCCTTCGGCCGGAAGAGCGGGGCGCGAGACAGCAACGAGAACTACAACTCTGGCATCAGCAACTAACCCCCAACCCTCGTTGGGCAACCGCGCTTTTCCGTTCCTACTATGGGGAAAACACTGCTTGCAATGCTAAAGCTGTGCACCAAGAGTTGATGCGTCGCAATGCAGGAGTAGAGGTCTACTGGGCCGTCACAGACCATTCGGTCGAGGTTCCCGATGGTGGAATACCAGTGATCTATGAAAGTCGTGAGTGGTACGAGCTGCTGCGAAATGCCGAATACGTGATGGACAACGTCCATCAGCCGATATATCACGAGAAGTCTCCCCATCAAAAGGTTATACAAGGCTTCCATGGATATCCGTTCAAGGAGATGGGTCACACAAACTGGGAGCGACTTTCTTCGATCTTCAGTCGTGCACGAGTTGCGTCGTTCGACAAGCGGGCATCTGAGTGGGATTATTTGGTTTCTCCGGCTCCTTATGCCACACCTCTGCTTGTGCAAGAGTTCCGTTACAATGGCAAGGTTCTGGAGATCGGGTATCCGCGCAATGACTCTCTGCAGCAGGGTTCCGCCAGCGATAGACGCGAGTCTGTCCGGGAAGTATTGGGTATAGCGCCCAACCAAACTGCAGTTCTCTATGCGCCAACGTATCGTGATTACCTTGCATCGAACGAGTTAAGTGCTCCAGTATTGGAGTTACTGGACATGGAACGCCTCGTTGCGGAGTTGGGTCCGCAATATTCCATAATGGTTCGAGGTCACGTATCCAGCGTTCGTGCGGGAAGCCGGTTCGGCATTCCCGAGCAAGTCATAGATGTCACGCGTTACCCTGACGTTGCGGACCTTTACTTGGCTGCTGATGTGCTAATCGCCGATTACTCTTCGCTAAGGTTCGATTTCGGTGTCACAGGCAAGCCAATGCTCTTCTTCGTCCCTGATTTAGAACGCTACAGGGAGGCGCGGGATTGGCTGCTCGAATATGAGCCGACGGCCCCGGGGCCAAAGCTAACAACTACGGAGGGAGTGATTGCAAGTCTGAGGAGCCTCGACAGAATCGAGGAGGAGTACCAAGATTCTTACGAACGTTTCCGCCGTGACTTCATTTGTCTTGAAGATGGCAACGCCGCTGCGCGGCTGGTTGATGCTGTATTCTCTTCCCCCACTCCGGTGGCCAGGGATGAGGCGACAGTTGGGCTAAGTCAACGTTGAATGTTGTAATAGCCAATGGGACACGTACTCATTGACCGCGTTGCAACATCGACCTCACGGTCCCTGGCTCGCTCAGCACGAGGCAGCCGTGACGAGCCTTCCCTCTGGCAGCCGCGTCGGGCGCGATAGCGTTTGATGCATCGCAGTCTTCCCGGTCGGTGTGCGTCAGGTTGTTCAGTCGAGGACCATGGGGAGGTATCCCTTTGGTCCTCGTCATGGGGTCAGACTGCCTTGAGCTGGGGTGTTTCGTTGAGGGTCATGTCGCGGAGCATTGTGGAGAGGACGTCGCAGCGTCGTCCGGCCATGGCGATGAGGGCTTGGTTCTGGCGATTGCCCTTGGCGCGATTGAGGACTTTGTCGCCCTTCTTCGACGGGTGATCTCCCCGGATCGAAGTACCCGATCTCCAGGTCACCGGAGCGAGTCCGGAGTAGGATGCCAGATGTCCTGCGGAGGCGAATTCCTTGCCGACGATCTCGGTGATGATCCTGCTTCCGTCCTGACGCCGACCGCCGGCATGGATGTCAGGCCCGCCGGATCATGAACGCTGGGGGCAGCATCATGCCGGGGCCGACAGGCCACCAATCCTGATTCTTACCTAATTCAGGGCCCACGAAGAAGGTAGGGGGCTTGGGCTGATTCGGAGGCGGCGAGTGAACCTGAACCTGGTGGGTCGCCGGGGTCCATCTCGTCGGCTAGCATCTTCTCCTCTCGGGCATCAGCCTTCCGACGTAATGGCTTCCGTGTCCACGGTAGAAGCTGGCACCGTGGCTAGGGCAGGAGTGGCGTCGGCGGCTAGAACTTCCCTGACCGCGGTCTCGAACGTACCGGATGGGTCATGGTATCCGGCTGCGTGTTCACTGCGTGGATTACGTCCGAGCTGAGCGCACCTGACCAGGTCATCCGCGTCGGTGGGGGAGTGCAGCAGTTGTGCGGCCCGCAAGGAGGGATAGCGTTCCACCTGGCCCTCATCTGTTTGGACAATGACGCCGATGGGTTTATCAGTGACCGTGTAGTCCACTAAGACGCTTGAGACATCAGTGATCAATGCGTCCGAATCATTGAACAACCGCATGAGGTCAGCCGCCCGGGCATCCATGGAAACCATGTGCGGCCCCGGGTGACGGATTAGCAGTTCGTCCACTCCTGCTACAAGCCTCCGTTCCTCGGGTGACTTGCTGCTGAACGGGTGCGGGCGAAAGATGATCCGGGCTCCGACTGCTAGAAGTCGCTCTATATAGGGGCCGGCCTGCGCAAGCGAACTAAGAGTGGAAGCGTCGTTATAGCCAAGCCATGTCGGCGCATAAAGCACGGTGATCGGCTCGTTCGGGCCGCGTGTTCGGGGTCCTTGTTCTGCCCCGCGAAGCTGTGGTCGTCCGACGATGGCGAACTTTTCCTCTGGGATCAGCACGTTGTTGGCATGGTAACGCTCGATGGCGGCCTGGCCTGCGACGAAGATCTTGTCGTACATGGCATGGACAGGATGCGCGGAAATTTCTTTGTCAGAGTCCCCGTGCCCGAGGTAGACGTGCGTCAGATTCCGGTAACTTACCATATTGATGTTCGACGCCACCGAGTTGACGTAGAAGACCGCACGCACCGTGGGGGCTATGACCTTGTCCAGCTCTGCGGTATTCAGGCAAGCGATCAGCGGTATACCAGCCAGCGCCGGTCGCTTGTGCAGCGAATCTGCGGCTTCGTTGTGCCGAGTAATGACGGCGAAGGGGACTTGGAGGTCCTTCAAAGGTCCCAGCCACTGCTCGATCTGGTAGGCTCCACCGTCTTTGCGTCCGGTGTAGATCAGGAACTGTGGGCCGTGATTGTCCAAGGCCTGCTGTACAGAGGGCCAGCGACCGCGTCGCTGCCGAGCTAGCCAGAAGGCGTAGCCTGCGACGCCGGCCATGGCGGCACCGATGGCGGCTAGCCACAAAATCCACCACAACACGCTCCACCCGGCATTGAGAATCGCCGCGGTACCGAGCAAGCTGGCCCCGGCCAGGACGCTAGGAACCCAAACCTGAGGGGCTGTGGGCAGCTTGACGCCGGGCAGGCCGTACGCGGTGACATGGTGGACCGCGAGAACCCGGTGTGTAATAGGGACCAGTACAATGCTCAGAGCCGTTCCGACCCCACCCAGCAGCACCCATCCCAGCCCAGCCGAGCCTTGTAGCGCGAGCGAGGCGGCGAGGACGCCGGCCCCAGCGCCGAGCACCAGGGTTCCCGCCGTGAGGGGTAGCACCGTGCGAAGGGCGCCTCTCACAACGGCCGCCTGGGCGCGTCGATGAGCTCTCTAGCGGTCGTTAAAAATCCGTCCGCGTAGCTGCCTGCCGGGAAGTCGCCAAGGTAGTAGACCCGGGATTCTTCCCGTTGCGCCGCCAACGGATCATGGACGAGCAGATTGTCCAACGCTTGGTCCAGGTTCCCCAGATCTTCCTCGATCACATAGGCAGCCCGCGACGCCGGGGCCTCCGCCTCCAGCTCCGCAATGGTACGACCCACGGAAACGATGGAGAACGGTTTGCCGGACTGCAAGTAGTCCGAAACCATCGCAGAAACATCGGAGACCATTGCATCTGAGGCATTGAAACAGTCCACGACACTCATGTCCTGCTCTGCCGCCTTCCCAAAGAGGTGCTGCCGACCAGTGGTTGCGGAGTCTGCTGCCAGAAGCTCGCCGATCTCGGCGATCCACTTGGCTGCCTCCGGAAAACGGTAGTTGAACGGGTGCGCGCGAAAAATAACGGTGCAGCCACGGTCTAACAGACCTTGCACAATGCCGCGTCCCGACGGTAGCGAGTACACGGCCGAGTCGGCGTACGGGCCGCGCCAGGTCGGGGCGTACAGCACCGTCGGGTTCGGCCTTGGCGCTCCGTGGCGGCGCTGAATGTCCTCCACCTGCGGCCTTCCCACGATCCGGAATTTCTCCGCCGGAATTTCCACGCCGTGCCGTGCATAGCGGTCCACGCCAGCCTGTCCGGCACTGAAAATATGGTCATAGATGGCATGCACCGGGTTGTAGCAGGCGGGCTTTTCCGAGTCCCCGTGGTTGAGCCAGACATGGCGCATTTCGCGGCGCTCAATGAAGTGAGTGTTCTTGACCGCGTTATTTACGTAGAAGGCGACTTTCAAGCTATGCGGAACGACCTCTTCCAAGCTGCGCAGCGTCGGCCGGTGGACGACCGGGGCATCCGTCAGCGCAGCGATGGCACGCATCATCCGGAGGGTTCGCGTGATGACGATGTAGGGTCGTCCGATTCTGTCGAGGTAGGGCAGCCACATGCCTGCTTGGTAGCCGGCGCCAACGTTGGATCCGAAATAGAGGGCAAATTCGGGAGCCAGCCGTTCTACCATTTGCGGCAGCTCCGTCTCGTGGCGCAGGTTCCGGTAACTGCGCCACCAACCGGCGCCCAATATCTTGGTGGTGAATGCCAGTAGAAGCAGGGCCGTCACCCCGGCAGCGATGTAGGCATCTCCGACGCCAAAGAACACGGTCACGAAGCCCGCGACAAGACCTACAAGGCTGAACACCGCGACACTGCCGCGAGGGAGAATCTCGTGACCTTGCGTGTTGACTCCCGGCAGGTTGCGCGCATCCAATCCACGAGGACGCCAAGCAGTTGCTGCTTGTTCTTCCAGGGTGGTGGCCGCCAGCCAGCAGAAGAGGCCGGCGGTCACCCAGGCGGCGGCACCAGTCCAGGCTGGCCATCCCAATTGAAGCAGGAGCGCCAGAACAAGCAGGGCACGTGGGGCGAGGTCGTTGCCGAGCATGGCATTGAGTGCTCGGCGGCGCTGCAGGGCACGCCGGTGGAAGAGCAATGACGCTGCCACTGTAGCCAGGCCAGCAGCGCAGGTCAGCCACGCCGGAGCGACCAAAATGTGCGCGCACCAGGTGATGACCGCCCCGAGGGCGGGCAGGACGAAGCGCAGCAGGGCGAGCAAACGCCGACGCCCCGAGGTCAGGTGGGCCTCCTCCTCGCCCGCCGCGCCGACATCCTCGGCCGGGGTCGCCTGGACCTCGGGATCCGCCGCGGCTGAGGGGACGGTGTGGCTGGCCCGCGTCGTCGCAACGAGGCGGGCCGCCTCGATGAACACGTCGGTGTAGCCCTCGACGGGAAAGTCGCCCAGGTAGTAGGAGCGCAAATCTGACCGGATCCGGGCCATCTCGTCCGACCCCAATAAAGAGTCCAGGACCTGGTCCACATTGGCCAGACCGCCGTCGAGAACGTAGGAAGCTCTGGCGATCGGGTACTGGAGGACGAAGTCTTCCGCGACGGAATTCACCGCAACCATGGCGAATGGCTTGCCGGAATACAGATAATCCGAGACCACGCTCGAGACGTCCGAAACCATGGCGTCGGAGGCATTGATGCATTCGACGATGCCGCGAACCGACTCCGCCTCAGCGCCCCAGAGATGCTTCCGCCCGGTGCTTTCCGCGTCCTCTCGTAGGAGTTCCTGAATGTTGCGGATTATCGCGGCGTCTTCAGGGAACTCGTAGCTGAACGGATGCGGACGGAAGATAACAGTGGCGCCGCGATCCAACAACGAGCGGACAATCTTCTCTCCCACCGGGAGCGAATGGAAGAAGGTTTCCTCCACATGTCCCCGCCACGTGGGTGCATAGAGCACCACCGGAGCATTGGCGCCTCTTGGCCGGGCAGGCTGGACGTTTTCCAGTTGCGGGCGGCCGACGATTTGGAACTTGTCCTGGGGTATCGAGACGCCGTGCTCGGCGTAGCGGCGGGTGGCAGCTTCGCCGGCGGCAAAGATCTTGTCGTACATGCCGTGCGTGGGGTTGTACGACGGGGGCTTGTCCGAATCCCCGTGCCCTAAATAGACATGCGTGAGTTCATGGAACCGCACCATGGCACCGTTGCCTGAGGACGCGTTGACGTAGAACACCGCATTGACGCTTGGCACCACCACGTCGTCTAAGTCGGCGACCCGCCGGCGCATGACCACGGGGGCATCGGTCAATTCGGCAAGAGCCTCGGCAGGCACCAGCGCACGGGTGACAATGATGAACTTCTTGCCGGTCCGCTGCAGGTAAGGCAGCCACATGGCGACCTGATAGGACGCATCATCGGGCCGGGCAGTGTAGATGATGAAGTCTGGGGCGTACTGCCGCAGCGCCGTGCCGAGGTTGCTTTCTATGGCGCGGCTGGCCCTTGCCCGCCGGTATGCGTTCAATCCGGCGGCACCAAAGATCCCGAGGACCGCCACCGTGGCGGCGCTCCAGAGCCAGACCGGCCATCCGAGCGCAGCGGTCGCCGCGCCCCAGCCCGGCAATACGAAGGAGCCGATCACATAGGTGTGGGCATGGTTGGTCAGCTTGGGCACAGGGGAGACGCCAGGCAAATGGGCTGCGAAAGCCTGCCGCGCGCCGACAGCACGGAGCAGCAGCGGCTCCAGCAGCATCATGCCTAAAACTGCACCTGCCGTGAGCGCTGCGGTCCAGCGGCCCGCGGACGATGGGGAAGCTTGCACCAGGAGCAGGGATACAGCTGCTATAGCCGCCGTCCGGGGGACAGCGAGGTGTCCCAGCGATTGGACAGGCCTCAGACCCGGCACTGCCAACTGGACAATACCGGCGACACTAACCGCCAGCAGCACAGCCGCTGCCAGCCAAACGGACCCGCCCGAAACCGCCAGTGTGGTGGCAGCGGCGGCGAGTAGCGTCAGGACCAGCGCATAAGCTGTCTCGCCGGCCAGGCCGCGAAGGACTCGCGGGGCGCTGGGAAGCGTTTCGGATTCATCAGCGGATATCAGTGCCATGTCAAGCTTTCACTGGGGGCAGTTGGGGGAATTCTAGGCAAGGTGAAGCCACGTGGCGCTCACCCGCGGGGTGCGTGTCGCTTTGAGCGTCGGAGCCGGTTTAGCAGCCCGGAGATTGCGCTGCGCTTCGACAAAGGACGGGTGCGATCTTGACGCTGCGCCTGTGGGGGCGCAACGGACCCGGCGGCAGGACCCTGCGGGGCGGCGGTAGGCTGCAGCGGGACCAGCATTCCCTCAGCGAGGGTCAGCGGCACTTGAGAGCTCGTCGCTTCGCACTCGATCTCCAGGGCGAGCCTGGGCAAGCCCACGCCGTCCATGGTGGGCGCCCGATCAGCCGACAGACTGGAAGCCTCAGGCATCCGGACCACCAACTGCCCCTCCGGAGACAACTCATGTTGGAGCTGTAAATGACCCTGCGCGGTCATCAGCGCAACAGAGCGCAAATTCCCGCTGTTCCTAGGCAGGGTGAGCGTTAGATGGTCATCGCCACCGGCGACTGTGATCGCCGTGAGCTTCGGCGCCCCGCTTTGGCGCACGCTGAGGCTGCCATGAGCGGTGGAGTAGGCCTCCAAGTAGGCGGCTGCGCCGTCCGGGGACAATAGCGCCACGGCGCGGGCTTGGGTCGCCTCATTAATGCGGGGATAGGTAGCACGGGATGAACTTAGCTGTCCGCTGTTGTCCGATAGCACCAAGTGGGCGTCCCAGATCACGGGAACCGTCGGCGCTTGGGCGAGCAGATCCGCCCCAACAACGAATTGCCAGCGCTGGTCGTCAAGTGCGGTGCCGGCCACGCTGACCGTGACGGGGGAGCTGCCTCGAGTCACCAGCTTCAACACAGGCGGTTGCAGGTCCAGACCGGGGACTTCGGACAACGGCGTGTGAATGCGGTATGTGGCCTCCAGCCCGGCGGTCGTGCTGCACAACCCATCGAAGCTGTGCTTGAGTTTGGCTGCGTCCCTGACCCGGCGCAGTTCTACAGGGACCAGGACGTTGAGTTCGGGGCCGAGATCGTAGTGCAGCCTGCCTTCTTCGGCGACATAGGACGGCCGCGCCGCCAACCGCTCGTTGAGGTCTGTCAACTGGGCGACGGTCCCCTCCTGGGCCACCGCCAGCCGCAGCCTGGACTTGTCTTTTGCCGCTGCCAGGTCCTCGCTGCCCATGCCGGGCAGGACTTCCTGCTGAATTCGGTTGAGGAATTCCTCTTGCTCGTCGGGAGCGGCGGTCATGAACGGCTTGCCTAGCCCGGGCGCTAGGGTCCGGAAAATGACGCGGTGGAAGAACCTCTGGCGTCGCGGGCCGGGCTCCGTGTTCGCCACGATAATCTGGGCCATCCGAGTGGTGGTCAACAGTTTGTTCTGCAGCGACTGCCGTTGTTTGGAGACGTTGCCGCCGTCTTCGCGGCCGCGCAGGTGGTAGTAGTCGTAGTCCGCCAAGGTGGAGACCTTGCCGGCGGCGAGGTAGCACTGGGCGACGAAGACTTGGTCTTCGCCTTGGACCATGTCCTCCGGAAATTCGACTCCTAGGCGGCGGACGAGTGAGGTGCGGAAAAGCTTCCAGGGGGAAAGTGTCCGCCACGCGCCGTCGTCGAGCAGATCGGCGTCGTAGACGGTCTTCAGGTAAGAGGCCTGCCGGACCGTTCGATTGTCACCCACGGCAAGCGCCACGACGACGTCGGATCCGTGCTCGCGGGCCGCGGCCACCATCTTTTCCAAGGCTTCCGGGGAGAACCAGTCGTCTGAGTCCAAAAAGAACACGAATTCACCGGTGGCAGTGGCAAGGCCGCGGTTGCGGCCCACGCTGGGCCTGCCGGAGTTCTCCTGCCGCAGGGCCACCAGATTCGGATGCTCCGCGCGCAGGGACTGCAGGTAGTCCCAGGTGCCGTCGGTGGAGCCGTCGTCCACCACGATGATTTCGATCTCGGACTGCGGCAAGGTCTGAGTAAAGACGCTTTCCAGGCTTGCCTGAAGGAGGGGCTGGCAGTTGTAGGTGGGGGTGACGATGGAAATGGTGGGCGTGGTCACGAGTTGCCTCTAATTCATGCTGGAAAGTGTGCTGGGAAACGCATCCAGCAGTGGCCCCGGGCTGAGCGTGTCGGCGGGCAGTCTGGCCGCCTGGGCCAATTTCACGAAGTCCGTTTTCGCGATCTGTTCGGCGCCGATTATGGCCTCGGTGACCTCATCGCGAGCCAGCACACTGAAGAAGTCTTCGAACTTGAAGTTATCCCCGTGCAAAATGTGATCGCCGACCCGCAGCCAAGTCCACGGCACACCATAAGCGTGGGCAATGATGATGCCGTGCAGGGACGTTGAAATGCAGTGGCTCGCGTGAGCGATCTGGGACACCACGCGCTCCAGCCCGTTGCCAACGTTGACCACGTTCAGCTGCGGATCCGTGACTCCGGCGAAATAGGGCTTGTGTAAGTAATGCGGCACAATGGCGATCTTGCCGGCTTGCTTCGACTGGGCTGGTTCCATGAACTTCGGCAGCAGCAGGGCCGGGTCTCCATAGACTTCGGGGACATCCCAGCCCAGCTTGGTGGTGAGCTCGTGTCGGGTCAGCCGTCCCCGCACGGCATGAATGGCCGCTGGTTTATTCGGACCGATGCGCCCGGCCTTTTCGGCGCCCAACTCGTTGATGATCCCGGAGCCCCAAATGTTGTGGCCGGGCACGCTCAGGTGGCCGACGACGGAGCCCACGGTAAATAGCGAAGGCTGCTGCGGCTCGATCCACTTGCTGTTGACCACCGGACGCCCGGTCATGGCGCCCACCAGCCAAGGGCCAATGGCGTCTCCGAAATTGGGTTTTTGGTCCCACCAGTAGGTCAGTACATGGTCGAGGGGGACCGGCCGATCGGGAGCCGCCTCGTGCGGCAAGGTTTGCAACAGGCCTGTCAGCCACCGCATCTTGGCCAAGGTTTCCTGAACGAGGCGCTGGCGCGCACTGCGCCCGCCTGACCACCGGGACAGGATGTGGCGTTCGCCCCGGTCCCGGACCATCGGAGCCAGTCCTACCAAGGAGCTGCGAAGCACACGCCTGGACATGGCATCCCGGCCCACCACCGAGAGTTCCAGTTGGCGGGCCTTTACCCGTAGGTCGAAGGCATAGGCGAGCGCGCCGTCCTTAAAGTCCAGGCACACACAGGATTCGGAGTGCCTCCTAATCCGGACCAGACCGGGCATCCCAGTGGTTCGCTGTCCGAGTTGGCTCTGCAAGGACCGTAGGGGGTCCGGGTCAGTGACCCGTCCGTAGGCACGGACCAAGCGCCTTGCCTGGGTACGCAGGGCGGAGACAGCGGATGGCGTGCCGTTAATCTGCATGGCGGTAAGGTGCTGCCTTTCGCTCGTTACGGTTGCCGGCAGCAGGCAGCGGTAACAATCACGCCTGGCAAGGGTGAGCCGGTCTTTGGTCCAGCGGCCTCAATATTGACCGTCCGTACTTGCCTCCGGCGGTGCGAAGGGCCGGAGGCAAGTACCCATCATATACGGGCTTTGATCAGGCAACGGGCGGCTGGGCCCCAGCTCACAGCCTGCCCGCCGCTTTGCGCGATAGCAATCCGCTGTGTTGGAAGCGAGTTCCGGCGAAGAACCAACCCGAGCCGTCCGACTTGGTGACCACCAGGTCAGGCTTGCCGTCCTGGTTGAAATTCCCCACTCCTAGGATCCGGTTGAACTTGTCCCAGCCCTTTGACGCAATCTTCCTCTCTGCGGCGAACCAGCCGTTTGAAGCGGAATACGTCTTGTACCCGGAGAGCAGCCATAGCGAGCCGTCACGCTTCCTCGCCACGAGGTCGCCGGCTCCGTCTCCGGTGAAGTCACCGGTGGCGGCCATCGCGTTGTAGCTCTGCCAGCCAGACTCTATCCGGGACTTCTTCCCGGTACCTCCCGTGCCGGTGCCAGCGTACAGGTACGCGGAGCCGTTACTTTGGACGGCAACCAGGTCTTGCTTGCCGTCGCGATTGACGTCGCCGGCGCCGAGCAAGTGGCTGAACTTGTTCCAACCGCTCTTCCCGATCCGGACCTTCTTGGCGAACACTTGTTGGCCTGCGCCAGCGCGGCCGGTCCCAGGGTAGAGCCACAGGGATCCCTTTTGCCCGCGGGCCAACACGTCGTCCCGGCCGTCGCCGTTGTAGTCGCCCACACCGATCAGCAGGTTGAATTTGTTCCAGCCACTCTTTCCGATCTTGACCCGGGCCCCGTAACCGCCCTTTCCGTTTCCGGCGGCAAACCACAAGGAACCGCTGGACTTGCGCGCCAAGAGGTCGGGATTCCCGTCGCCGTTGAGATCGCCGGCGGACAACACAAGGTCGTACGTGTGCCAGACGGATTGACCGGCGCGCACCCGGCCCTTAACTCCCGTCGAATCCTTCATCTGCGTGCCCCTGAAGAATCCGAGATTGCCGTCGGGAAGGGTGACGACGACGTCGGGCTTGCGATCACGGTTGTTGTCGCCAAGGCCAAGGATCTGGTTGAACTTCTCCCAGCCCTTGGAGGCCACCCGCGTGGCGGTGGTGAAAGTGCCGTCCAGTTTGATGGTCCGGGTGCCTCGCAGCACCCAGAGCGAACCGTCCGCACGTCGGCCCAAGACGTCTGCCTTGCCGTCACCGCTAAAGTCCCCGGGGGCGGCAAGTTGGTTGTAGACCCCCCAACCGGACGCCACCTTGGTCCGGGACCCAAATCGCCCGTTGCCAAGGCCGGGGAAGACCCATGCCGTCCCGTCGGACAACGTCACCAGAACATCCCGTTTACCGTCCCCGTTCAGGTCGCCTGGGACCAAGATGGACTGAAACTTCTCCCAACCCTTGGCCGATATCTCGACGCCCTTCTTAAGGGTGGCGCTGGAGGTTCCCGCCATGAACCACAGGGAACCGTCGGTATGCCGGGCCAAAACGTCCGGCAGCTTGTCCCCGTTCAGGTCCCCGGCGCCGATAATTGCGTCGTATTTCTGCCAGCCGCCGGTGCTGATCTGGCGTGCCGCGCCAAACCCGCCATTGCCGTTGCCGGGATAGAGCCACATGGTCCCGTCAGTGCGCCGCGAGAGCAGGTCCCCGTTGCCGTCTCCGTTCATGTCACCGGGCGTGGCATTGCGAAGCTTGCGGTCGTAGAGTCCGGCAAAGTTTTTGAGGTCGGTCCAGCTGCCACGCCAAACATTGGAGTCGCCCACGAACGGTCCTGTGGAGCTGTACTGCCATATGTCCCAGCCGGTCCAGCCGGCCGGCATCGGATCTGGGTAGGAGACCCCGTACTCGGCGATGTGCAGTGGATGGTCGCGGAACGCGGTGCTGTTGCCGGTGCACAGGTTCCACCAGCCGGCCGTCGTGTAGATCGCCGGAACCCGGCCGGTGCGGGACTTAATGGTGTTGGAGAAGTCCTTGATCCAGGCAACCATCTGCTTGGCACTCATGTTGTAGCAGGTGTTGCCCAGCTTCGTGTACGGGTTGTACTCGATGTCCAGCAGGGGCGGGAGCGTCTTTCCATCGGCAGACCAAGCGCCGCCGTTCCTCAGCATGTAATCCGCCTGTGCCTTCCCGGAGGAAACGCTGGGTATGGCGAAGTGATAGGCACCGCGGATCATTCCCTGGTTGTAGGACCCGCCGTACTGCTGGCCAAAGTAGGGATTCAAATACGTAGTGGCTTCGGTGGCCTTGACGTACGCGAAGCGGGCACCGTAGTTCCACTCGGTTTTCCAATTGACTGTTCCCTGGTGGCTGCTGACATCGATGCCCTGAATGCCGCTGGGCTGGGGCTTGTTGCGGTTCGGTGCAGCTAGCGGCTGGACCGCGGCCATCCGGTCGATGGATAGAACGTCCAGGTCAGGTGCCAGTTCCTGCAGGAGGTTCTGCTCGAGTTGTTCTTGCTGTTCCGGCTGGGCCAGTTCCCGGCGGAGCTGTAGGCCTTGCCCCATTTGGGCGCCGTCTTCTCCCTGCAGGGCCTTCATCAGCCCATCAAGTTGTTCCTGCGTGAGCTCGTCAACGTCAACCTCAGCCTCCGGATCCAGCAGCGTCTGCATCGTTTCACTGAGGGGTTCTTCGACGGCAGGTTTTGTAGCCCGTTCCGTTGGGGCAGGGGCGGGATCTTGTTCGGCTGCCTCTGTCTCGATCGGATCAGCCGGGGGCTCCGCGATATTCGTTTCAGTGGGTTCAACGACAGGTTCGGCCGCTGGCTCTGTTGCCGGTTCCGTTTCGGATGCTGCAGCCGGTTCGGAGGGGACGTCGTTGGCCGTTTCACCCAACGGGCTTTGAATGGTGTTTCCCGTTGGCAGCTCAGCGGCTCCAGCGGCCGGGGGAACCATCAGCAAGGCGGAGGACGCCAGTGCCACACAAGTCAGGGTCGAGACTAGCCGGGACGGATTGGGGCGTGAGGATGGGGCGCCTGCGGACAAGAAGTTGCGATTGCGCATAAAGCTGCTCCAAAGCTTCCTTACCGCTGCGATGCGACACCGATAGGAAAAGGACTGGGCCGGGGTAGATTGACCGCTTCACCTTAACACCAGGATCCGCGCCACGCCCGGCCAAGCTCAGTGTCGGAGCAAATTTATATAAAGAATTTACAAATTAGGTGGTGCGCCCGGCTCTGCTGCCTGATTTCAGAGGGCACACCGAAGGGTCAGGCGTGCCGGAGACGCTTCGTGGCTTGGACCAGGTTGTGGGGTTCCACCAGTACCTGGGTCAGAAACCGGACTGGTCGGCTGACCGTCAGGACGCAGAACGCCACGGATGCAGCGAGGAATACCAGCGTGCGGAGCGTCGGCGGTCCCGCATGCACCAGCGTGGATGCTCCGACTATGGTCAGCATTGGCAGGTGGAGCAGGTACGGATACATGGTGTGTCGGCCTGCTTCGGCCACCCAGGAGCCCACGCGTGAGGGTGCTCCCGGACTGCCCGGCAGCACCAGCATGAATCCGGTTGCCATGGCCGCCCCGACCCCCAGAACCACCAGTCGAACCAGCATGCCCTCCAGGCTGTTGAGGTTGAGCACCTCGTAGCCGGCGTTGCCTAGGAAGGGTCTGCGCCAGAACCCCTTGCCCTGGGCGGCGACAACCAGGGCGCCGGCCGCAAGGACTGCCGCACCGGCCAGTCGCATTGGCCGGTGCGCGCGCCACTCGGCCACCCGCTCCACAATCCATGGCCCGGCCACGAACAGCGGCAGGAAGATGAAAACCCGGGACAGGGACAGGAAACCGCCGATATCCGGACTCATCCCCGCCAGCAAGGACAGAACAACGGCCACGGGGACTGCGCCGCGCAGTCCCCGGAACCAAGGGCCCGCCAGCCGCCACGCAGCCAAAGCCACCAGGAACCAGAGGCCGAAGGTCTGCTCCGCAAAGACCCAGCTCGGCACGGTGCCTTCGAATCGGTAGTTCACCCCGAAGGCCACCACCTGAAATAGCAGGTAGGGCAGTAACAGTTGCCACCAGATCCTCATCAGGTTTCGACCGTTGGCCTCCGCATGCCGGGCTCCCCAGCCTGCCAGCAAGATCAGGACGGGGATGTGGAACATGTAGACGAAGTTGGACACCATCAGGGCCAAGCCACTGCTGCTGCGCAGCAGGCCCGCGGCGTGGCCTGCGACGACCAGCACGATGGCCGCCCAGCGGGCCTGGTCGATCCAGGTCTGGCGGATTTTTCCCGCAGGAGCCGGTACGGCCGGGGAGACACCGACCGGAGGATTCGTGTCCCGGTCCAAGATGGCTACCCGTCCCCGGGGCGGGGAGCGCGGAGAGCGTTGCTGATCGGCCTGTCCAAGTACGGAACGAGCGACGAGGCATAGGTTGCGGTGATGTGTGAACCATCGCGGTAGGCAACCACGGAGCCGATTGCCGCAGGGCAGACGCCGTCAACACAGAAATACTTGTCCAGATCCACCCGGCTGATGCCGGGGAGGGAGAGCTTGCGGGCCGCCTCATCCAGCGGGTCCATCCAGTGCCAGCTGGACGGGGTGCCGGAGCAGGCAGCCGGGTTGCCCGGATTCGAGGCCAGGCAGTCGGGGATGTTGCTGATCTTGGTTCCAGGGTAGGGCGGATCCTTGATCACCAGCACCTTGGTGCCGGCGCTGGCCCACTGCCTCAAATATGATGCGTAACCGGCGACGGCGGGCGCCTGCGTGGTGCCCCAGCTTTCACCTTGCACCGGGACGGACTGGCGTTCGGACGTGATGACCAGATCGAACTTGCTGCCCTTGGTCTGCTCCATGACCCAGTCTCCGTAGTCCAGGCAATTCTGGGTCTTGGCCTGGCTGCCCAGCTCCAGCGGTGCGTCTGTCACATTGCAGCGAGAGGCCAAAAAGGTAGTGACTCTCCAGCCGTGGTGCTCGGCCAACGCCTGCAGCGCGGGCAGCCATTGACCGGCATGAGAGTTGCCCACGAGCGCGATCTGCACCGGGCCGTTTCCATAGCGGCATACCGGCCGGTCCACGAAGTCGCTGACCGCCCAGCAGCCGTCCCGGTAGGCGTCTGGCAGATCGTCTTTGGCCAGGGAAGGATCCGGTACCAGCGTGGCCCGCGGATCCTGCGGGCAGTGCTCGAAGCCCCGTGCTGCAGCGCCGGCCCCGATGCAGGGGTCCCGGCTCTGCTCAATGGCGGCCAGTTGGCTGGCCGCCGATTCCTGACGCACGCTCACCTCGGCTAACTGGGCACCGCCGACAACAGCCAACATGACCATGCCCAATGCGGCGAAACGGTATGTGGGCAGCAGCCGCGCCGAGGGCAGGGTCCGCCGGAATCTGTCTTCGACATGGGTTTTCGTCACTGCTGAGAGGGCTAGCGTCAGCGCAAGGGCGGTCATCTGGACCGGCAGGCCGGCACCCATGAGCATAGGTAACAGCACGATCAGCGGCCAATGCCACAAATAGATCGAATAGGACGCATCTCCGAGCCACTGGACCGGCCGGGGCCGCAGGATCCCCGTGGGGGAGTAGGCACGGGTAGATCCGGCCAGGATGACTAATACAGTGCCCAGCACCGGCAGCAGCGCAGCATAGCCAGGGAAAGGGGTGTTGGTTGAATAGCTGACCCCTGCCACCAGGATTGCCGCCATGCCTGCCCAGCCAAGCGCCGCCGTCGTCGGTTGCGGGAGGCGGGTGGACGCCAGCGCTGGCAGCGTGGCTGCAAAGCCTCCTGCGGCCAGTTCCCAGATTCGCGTGGGAGTGATGAAGTAGGCGCTCGCAGGCTCGGCCACGGTGCCCAGCACCGAGATGGTCAGCGAAACCCCAATGACCGCCGCCACCATCCAGCGGACCGCCACTGCCGGTCGGACCTGTCGTTGACGGGCAGCCGCGAACACCAGCAGCATCAGCACCGGCCAGCCCAGATAGAACTGCTCCTCCACGGAAAGGGACCAGAAGTGCTGGACGGGGGTGGGCGCGTCGTCCGCGGCCAGATAGTCCACCGAACTACTGGCCAACAACCAGTTCTCCACATACAGCGCGGAACCGATGACTTGCCGGGCAATTTCCTCCCATTGGGTGGGCGGGGCCAGCATGCGCGAGCCCACCGCCGTCGCGGCCAGGACAACGAAGGCCGCCGGCAGCAGCCGGCGGATGCGCCGGCCCCAGAACTGAAGCAGGTCATGGCCGGTCCGCGGTTGCCTGCCCAGCAGATGGGCCGTCATCAGGTAGCCGGAGATGACGAAGAAGACGTCCACGCCCACGAAACCGCCGGTGAGTGCCCCGGGCCAGAGATGGTAGACCACGACCATGGACACGGCGAGCGCCCGCAGGCCTTGAATGTCCTGCCGAAAGCCGGCCCTGCGGGCCGCGCTGCCGGAATCCTGGCTGGTTCCGGCCCGTGATGTGAGCGGTGCTTTCGTTTTGGCTCCTGACGAAGGTCACGGCCAAGGTGCGGTGTGCCGGTCAGTCTACCCGCCGCTCCCCGCCGGAAACAGGGAGCAACTGCGTTACCGGTACTGCTTGTTCATCCAGCTGATCCGGCTCTTGGTCCAGCTGCGCAGGTAGCTGACTTCCTTCGACCAGGTGCCCTTGACGATCTGGTAGGTGCGGAGCTTCTCCTTGACCTTCCACAGCTTGAAGTTTGATGCGGCGGATTTCGAGATCGTCTTGCTTTGGCTGGCGAGGTAGGAATCGCTCTTTTTCAGCGAGGCGTGAACCTGCGTCCAGCGCTTGCTGACGGCCTTCCGGAACCCAGGATCGTCATTCAGCCGGTTGAACCAAGTGTCCGCCGACTGCCGCGCGGCGATCTTGAGCGGATCACGGAGATACCAGCTGTTGGTGGTTTCCAGCTTTCCGCCCCGGTCGGCGTTTCCGGCTGCCATATCAAAGTCCCACAGCGGTCCGAAATACAGTTTCCCGTTCGGCTTCTTGTACATGTAGACGCTGGCATACATGTTGCCGTCGAGGGGCTTCATGAGTTCCATGGCGATGTAGTAGTCCACGGCGGAGGGAAGGCTGATGTACTTTCGCCAGCCCTTGGTGGAGGACTTGAAGTTCTTGCCGAATAGAGCCTTGTCCGCGGCGTCGAGGTACCCGTCGATGTATTTGATCTGGGCCGCCGTGATGCCTTTTCCGGTATCCTTGCCCGCCTCGTCGTAGTCGTTTTCGGGCTCTTTGATGCCCACATAGCCGTGTTTACCGACTGTCACGTTGTGATCGGCTCCTTTACGGAAATCCCACTCGAGGACATAGCCGCCGGTCTTGTCGGTGGAGCCCGAATCCAATTCCGGAACGCTGACCCGGACCGCGTCGCCTGGCTTCTTCTTGGCCGGGTCGGTCACGGCAATCCGTTCGATCAACAGGTACGAACCGCGGTAGGCACCGTTAATGTAGAGGTCCACCGGCTTGGACTTGGGGGTCCAAGCCAGCTTCGTCATTTTGGAGCCGATGAATCCGGCGAGCGAGTTGCGCAGCAGCGACTTGTCATAGTGGTTCGCTACGAGAGCCCATTTCTTGCTGGCGCCCAGTCCGCACAGATTGACTTTATCGTCGAGCTTGACCGTGTACGACTTTTTCTCGAACGTCCAGGACGAGTTGCCCCGTCCTTTGGCCGCCGCCACCTGCGATGAGACCGCTGTGCAGCCGGCACCAGCCTTGATGGCAAACCTGCCTTCGAAGTAGCGGCTGCGGGTGCTGATCGTCTTGCCCTCGTTGGTGTTCAGGTAGACCACGGGGAGTCCGGTCTTCTTGGTGGCGGTCTTGGACGCGTATTTGACCGTGCCGGTGACAACTTGTGTGCTTCCGGAGCCGGTCACAGCACGATACTCGTGCTTGACCTCCAGCGGATTGGCGATGCTGAGCGTCGCCTTGCCACTGGCGTCCTGGGCGCCGGTGGCAACTGTCTTCCAGGTCGCGGACGCCACCTCGACGGTCATGGACGTGACGAGCGTTTTCACTTGCAGTTTGACGGCTTGGCCCGATGCTGCGGGGCTGAACTGTGCGGTCGCCTTGGCGGCGGTCCCCGATCCGCCGTCGACAATGGACAATGTGCCGGTGGCCGCGTTCGCTTGCGGCAGCGCGGGCGGCATCACCAGCAAACCGAGCGAGAGCGAGACTATTGCGGCAGCAGAAAATAGGCTTTTCATGATTCCCCCGAATCAGCACGCAACCCCAGATGCGCAACCCCAAGTGCGATAGTGCCCGTACACTACTCCTCGGGCTGCGATAGGACAACACCCCCGAGCGCCATTCCGAATGTGAACCGGCATGAGGCGGCTTAATGTCCGGAGCCCCGGCCAGCGCCGATGCAGCTCCGGTGGTGTTGATTTGAGCCAGCGGGAAGACCTCAGCCCTCGGGCAGCACCCGCTCCACCGCCTCCAGGAAACGCCGAGTAGCCGCACCCGGCGCGGTGTCACCGAAATGGTGTTCCACCAGGACCTTCTGCTCACTTGGCACGGGCAGGGACAGCATGCCTGAGAGGATGCTCGGGACGTCTTGGGCAGCGGCGGCGTCCAGCAGTGGCACGACGGCGGTGATCCCGCCGTCCTGGATTTGAGCTTCGGGGTCCACCGGGCGGGTGACCAGCAGTGGCTTCGCATGCGGCAGCCAGTCCATCGCCACCGCCGAGATGTCGCAAATACATGCATCCGCCTCGGCCATAGCAGCAGCTACATCGGGGCGCCGATCCAGATAATGGTCCGCACCGGGATCCTGCTGCTGCGCGTTCTTGATCAAGTCGGTAATTTCGCGCACGGCGGTCCGGTGGGCAGGGATGCGGACACCGGTGCGCGGGTGGGGGCGGAAGATCAGCCGGTAGCGCGGATCGGCCAGCAGCGCCCTGACCAGTGCGGGGCCATGGCTGTGCGCGGAACCGTAGGCCATCGCGGGCCGGTCTCCTTCCCACGTGGGGGCATACAGCACGGTGGTCCGCTCCCCGGCGTACACCTTGATGTCCTCTACCGGGGTGTCCAGCTGTGGCCGGCCGATTTCTACCAGCTTGGCCGGATCCATCCCCTGGAGGTGGCCGAGGATGCGTTCGCGAGACGCGGCCCCGGCGATGAAAGCGTAGTCATACGCCTTGAGCTGGTTGGATGCCATCGATATCTTGTCGCTCTCACCGTGGCTCAGATGCACATGGCGCGGGCCAGCTAGTCGCAGGACGGTGAAATTGTCCCGGTTGTTGTTCACGTAGAACACCAGCCTGACGCCGTGCGAGTCCACGAAGTCCTCCACCTGGCCAATGCCGGTGGTCAGGAACACCGGCAGCTGAGAGTCCGGCAGCAGCGCTGCCGTCGTCGTCGGCCGGTGCACCAGGACTGCGGTTGGATGCCTCTTGGCTAGCTCCGCCAGAGGCGCCAGCCATTGCCGCAGCTGGTAGGCGCTGCCGCGATCATCGGCGAAGTAAACCACGCAGTCGAAACGGTCCGGGGCGCCGGTATTGGCGGCAGCAAGCCGGGCTCGGACCCGGCGTTCCAAGAGCGCACCAGCGGCACGGTCGCGTGCCAGCTCCAGTGTTCGTCGGGCGGTTGCGGCGATGGTCAAGGGTTTTCCTGCTTTCCGTGGGACTGCTACCAGCCTAGTATTCCTGCTAAGGGGGACTACCGGTTCGCTGGGGGAGGGAAGCGTATGATCGCCGCAGTGCGGGGATGGCTCGCACGCACACTTCCCAGGCCCGTGGCACGGGCCTTATTCAACCTCGTCTATGGCAGGACTGGCATGCAGCGAGGCCTTAAGAGAGCAGTGGACCATACGCGGCTACGGGTACAGCACACGGAATTAACCGAAGGTGAGGCCGCCGTGTCGGTGGCCGGGGGACTGTTGCCGGCCCGCTCCGTGGGACGGTTCAGCGCGGTACAGGCCATTGCAGACAACCGGGCTCTGGTCGGTGGAGCCCTTAAGGCCGCCGGCATTGTCTTCCGGGACGCGACGCTGCCTGGGGAAATGCCCACCCTGGACATAGCGCCCGAGCAGCTGCAGCAGGCCGTGACGGCGATTGCACACGCCGCGGTGGGGCGGCCCGTGTATGTGCTCTCCGGCAGTGGGGAGGGCCCGCATCCCGTCACCGATGTCAAGCCGGTCCCGGGCGAGCAGCTAACCTTTTTCGAAGCCTTGGAAGCAGGCGGAGTGGTGCTGGCCGACCAGCGGCATGGCTGCATTCTGAGCATGGTCGACGGTCCGCGCCGGACTCTGCCGTGGTATTCGGACGTCATCTTTCCGATAGACGCCGTCTACACCTGGGTGGACGGCGCCGATCCGGAATGGGCGGCCCAGAAAGCCGAGGCCTGGCGGCGGGCGGTGGCTGAGGGAACCGTCAACCGTGGCGGGTACAGCGAGTACTCAGCGAATGAGGCACGCTTCCGGCAGCACGACGAACTGCGCTTCTCGCTGCGCTCGCTGGACTATTTCGCGCCCTGGATCAACCACGTCTACCTGGTCACCGCCGGGCAGGCCCCGGCATGGTTGGACCTCGGCAACCCGCGGGTCACGCTGGTCCACCACCGTGACATCTTTGCGGACCCCGACGTGCTTCCCACCTTCAACTCGCATGCCATCGAGGCCCAGTTGCATCGCATTCCGGGCCTGAGCGAGCACTTTCTCTACCTGAACGACGACGTCTTCTTCGGCCGCCACGTTGAACCGGAACTATTTTTCCTCGGTAACGGGATGACCAAGATGTTTCCCTCCAGCAAAGCGGTGGACTTCGGCCCTGGCGGCCCGGATGACCTTCCCGTGGACAGCGCGGCACGCCGGAACCGCGCGTTGTTGGAGACCGCCTTTGGGAGGACGATCGCCTACAAGTTCCAGCACGTGGCCCACCCGCAGCGGGTCAGCACGTTGGCCCGGATCGAACGGGAGTTTCCGGCTGAGATCCGCGCGACCACCTCGGCGAAGTTCCGCACACCCGAGGACATCTCTGTGGCCTCCGCGGTGGCCCACTACTACGGCTATCTGATTGGCACCACGGTGCCGGGGCGGCTGAGCTACCGTTACTGCGACATCTCGCAGCCTTCCGCACAAGGCAAATTGCTGCGGCTGCTGCGTGACCGCAATTCGGATGTCTTCTGTCTCAACGAGGTGGATAGCACCGGACTGGACCAGACCGACCTGGACCGGATGATGCTCGAATTCCTCACCGAGTATTTCCCCGTGCCGTGTTCGTTCGAGGTGCAGGAGTGACGGCGCCGGCGGCTGCCCTCCAGAGCCTGGTCCGCTCGGCCCGGCGGCGCCTTGAGCACGTCCTGGACCGAAGCGCGTCCGGCGCCCGGCTGGAGTTGCACGGGTTGGCCGTGAGCCAGCAGGGCACGCAGTTGACGGTGCGCCTGAGATTGTCGACGGAGCTGGCCCCGATCGCACTGTGGACCAGATCCGGGGAGGAACTGGTCCGGCTGGCCGAACTGCACCCGGTGTCACCGGGCTCGGGTCCGACCTGGGCACCGACCCGACGTGGGCAGGGACCAAGTCAGACGGGTCCGGAGTACTCGGCGGTGATCGGGCTGGAGGATTTCCCCGGTGTCGCAGTCCAACCGGCAGATGACGGCGAGGGCGGCGTTCTGCCGTTGCTGCTGGAACTCAGGGCCACCGCAGACCGGCTGCCAAGCTATGCATCCAGGGTAGATGCGGAAGACGGCCATTCCCATGGCTTTGTCTCAATGGGCAGGTTCCGTCGCACTGTTATAGGCCCGCTGCGGCCGGTCACCACAGCTACCGGCACCGTCTTAGCGCTGTATGTGAACCGGAATGGCTTTCTCAGACTTGCGGTCAACCGCCCGCTCAAGCCGTACCACGCTATCTACGTGAAGCGCCTCTCGGTGGCCGACGGCGTGGTCCGGCTCTCGGGGCGGCTGCGCACACGCCATGGTGAGGCTGTCAGGGCCGAACTCGTGCTCACCGGACGCCGCAGCGGAGCCCGGTACACCGCCCCCGCACGATTGGCTCTGGACAGAACCGTGACCCAACGTAATTTCGGGCTTCACGAGTACCGGCTCTCCGTTCGGCTCGACCTGGGCGCCCTTTCGGATGATGCGCTGGCCAAAGACGGCATTCTGGACGCCTGGCTGGAGATCCATGACAGGGCGTCGGCTGAACCGCACCGGGTGCGGGTCGGCCGGACCCGGTATATCGTCCGCAAGCTGACCCGGCCCGGCTGGAAGAACCGCGGCGAGCGCACGCTGTGCATCATCCCGTACTACACGTTCAAAGCGAGGAAGACGTCCTTCCACATAGAGCTGCTGGACACCGACGCCTTCGAGTGCCTGCAGGAGCACACCCGCGCCCGGATGCTCCCGCAGCCGAAGGCCGGCAAAACGGGGGACCGCCCGGTGTGGCTGGTCGGCGAGCAACCCTATAAGGCCCAGGACACGGGACTGGCCTTCTTCAAGTACCTGCGCACCAGCCATCCGGAGATCGACGCCTACTACGTCATTGATCCGGATTCCCCGGAGGCCCAAAACCTTGAGGGCTTGGACAACGTGGTGGCGTATCAGTCCAAGGAGCACGTGGCCGTGGCGCTGAGGGCCGAACGGTTTATCGGGTCGCACCACCCCGATTTCCTCTATCCGACGAGGCTGCCGCAGTTTCACCGCGCGGCACGGGGCGTGAAGGTCTTCCTGCAGCACGGAGTGATGGGCACCAAGTGGATGGTGCCCAACTACGGACGCAATTCCCCGGGCTTTGAAACGGACCTGTTCCTGGTCAGCTCGGAGCGGGAGAAAGAGTACATCGTCAGCGACTTCGGCTACCGGCCTGGCCAGGTCGTCGTCACGGGGCTGTCCCGATTCGACACGCTTTTTGCCCACGACGTTCCGGTCAAGCCGAACCAAATCCTGGTGATCCCCACTTGGCGGGATTGGCTGCAGGACCCGGGCCGGTTCGCCGAGTCCGACTATCTGCACGCCTGGGCTGCCTTCCTGCGGGACCCGCGGCTGGCCGCGCTGACCGAACAGTACGGGGCCGAACTGGTCTTTTGCCTTCACCCCAACATGCAGCAATACCGCACCTACTTCGACGGCGTCCCGGCTCGCGTCATTTCACAGGGGGAAATCAGCGTGCAGTACCTGCTGAAGCAGAGCGCGCTGCTGGTCACTGACTACTCCAGCGTGGGCTTCGATTTCAGCTTTCTGGACAAGCCGGTGATCTACTACCAGTTCGATCGGGAACGGTTCCTCGGTCCGCGGGGTTCGCACCTTGACCTGGATGCCGAACTGCCGGGACGGATCGCGTTCGACCGTGACAGGCTGCTGGAGTTGCTGGAGGAGGCCCTCGGCTCCGGCTGCAAGGTCACCCCCGAGTACCGGCGGCGGGCACGTCGGTTCCTCACGTTCAAGGACCAGGAGAATTGTCGTCGTATTTTCGACGCGGTGCTCCACGCCCGGCCTGCCGCCCGGGGACTGCGCGACGGCGGAGTACCGGAAGTGTTGGTGACGGCGGGCCGTCGGCTGCGTGGCAGCCGACTCTACTTCCCGGCCATGCGCCGACTCTTCAGCGCCGTTACGCGCACCCCGGCCGCCGACGACCTCATCGTGTTCGAGAGCGGGCTGGGCACCCAGTATGCGGACAGCCCGCGCTACCTCTACGAGGAACTGGTCCGGCGGGGGGACCAGCGCCGCAAAGTGTGGATCTACCACCGGAAACTGCCCAACAGCGATCCGCGGACCAAGGTGGTGCGGCGGCTCTCGCCCGGCTATTACTGGTATCTGGCCAGAGCAAGGTATTGGGTGAACAACCAGAACTTCCCGCATTACCTGCGGCGGCGCGGAAAAGGCGTGTTCATCCAGACCTGGCATGGAACACCGCTCAAGCGCATGGTGCACGACCTGGAACAGGTCCATGGCCGCGACGAAGAGTATATGGTGCGTGTCGACCAAGCGGTCCGGCAGTGGAGCGTGCTGCTGTCGCCCAGCCCCTATGCCACGAACGCGTTCCGCAGCGCCTTCGGATACAGAGGGCCGGTGCTGGAAGAAGGTTATCCACGCAACGACGTGCTCGCCCTGAATCGTGGGAGCGATGCAGGCAAGGTGATCCGGGAACGGCTGGGCATTCCGCACGGCCGCCGGGTGATCCTCTATGCACCGACCTTCCGTGATGACCAGTCGTCTGGCACGGGGCGGTTCGGCTTTGAACTGCCGTTGGACCTGAGCGCCTTCCAGCAGCGCTTTGGCGCAGATACCGTGCTCCTGTTGCGCATGCATGTGCTGATCGCGAACCGGTTGGCCATTCCCGAGAACGTCGCGGGCTGCGTGCGTGATGTTTCTGGGTATCCGGAGATCCAGGAACTGTTTCTGGCCAGCGACGTGCTGGTCACCGACTATTCATCGGTCCTGTTCGATTACGCCATTCTGCGCCGGCCGATCGTTCTCTATGCCTATGATCTGGAGCACTACCGGGACACGCTGCGCGGCTTTTACCTCGAATATGGCCCCGACCTGCCCGGACCGGTGGCCCAGACCCAAGACGAACTGTTCGACGCGCTCGCCGAGGCGGCTGCCCCGGATCCCGGACGCGAGCGTCGGCTGGAGGAGTTTGCGGCTCGCTTCGCGCCGAAGGATGACGGCGGTGCCGCCCGGCGGGTGGTGGACCTGCTGCTTCCGCCCGTCCGGAGGCGAAGGCGTCCCGATTCGGATGAGGTCCGCAAGCCGGGTGACGACGACGGCCCCAGAGCGACGTCCCCGCAACCCTGACGAGTCCGAGCCTCCGTCGGCGCCGGCCAGAGCCGTGGTCAGAACCAGATGGGCGTGGTGCCGGTCCTCGGCGCCACCGGTGGGTGCGGCGCAATCCTCGGTCCGCCCTCCAGTCGGGCTGGCGGCGGGGACGGCTTTTTGACGGGCTTGGCAATGGCCAGATCTGCCACCACAGGCATGTGGTCCGAGGAATCCGTGTCAACCACGACGCCCCAACGCGCGGTGATCGGCCCGCGGGTCAGAATGTAATCAATCCTTCGGTCCGGATCCTCGTAGGGGAAGGTCAGTTCCTCGCCTTCGCCCAGCTCGGCCATGACGTCGTGGAACTGGGTCCTGGCCAGATCCAACACCCGGGAGGAGGGCTGGGAGTTGAGGTCGCCAACGAAGACCGACGGCCTGGAGGACTGCCGGGTTATCGCCAGAATTTGCTGCATCTCGGCCAGACGCTGTTCCTTACGCTGGTGGTCCAGATGCGTGTTGTAGAAGCTGATCTTGGTGCCTTTGACGTCAATCACCACCTCTAGCATGCTGCGCTGCTTGGTGGGGCGGTGCTTGTATTTGATGCTGGTCAGCATGTGGTTGTGTGCTGAGAGGATGGGAAACTTGCTCAGCACAACGACTCCGTGCAGGCCGGGCTTCTTGTGCCCTTTCTTCGGCGGTGTCTTGCGGTTGAGCCCGAAAGCAAAATGCATGTGAAGGCGCTTAGCCAGCCACTTGGCCTGGTCTACGAAGTCACTCCGGGAGGAGCGGTGCCGGTCTACTTCCTGTAGCCCGACGATCTGTGCCTTGGCGGATTTGATATCGTCCGCGACGCTCTCCAGGTCAAGGTCGTTATCTTCGTCCGTGCCGTGTCGGATATTGAACGTCATGACCCGCACGTCGATCTCTGGGCTTCCGGCCGCGTTCGTGCTGCCGCCAGCCGCTGTGCTGTGGCCGGACTGGGTTGGGCCCAAAGTCAAGACGTCTGCGGACAGAAACGATGGGGTCAGGACGCCGGGAACAAGGAGCATCGCGGCCAGAAAAGCCGCCGGTTTGGACGGCATGACCAATGTGCGTGTGCGCATGGCTCCACCCGCTTTTCCCCCATTGGCTGCGGGCTGAATCGCGGTCCATTTCCACGGAAGGCCCTGCAGACAGCAGCCAGTATGGACCGGTGTCTAGGTGCTGTCAACGAACCGAAACGGGAGATCATCAAACAGAGGGCCCAGGACTACAGCGGGCTTTAAAGAAGGAGAAGGGCCGGATCCTTGACGAGCGTGCCGCGATCATGGCCCTACGGCTACGACACCCTGAAGATGCTTCAGTTGGTTTGGTCGCTTTCGGGCGAGCCCTGCGGCAAGTTGCTGGTGCCGATCATGGCTGACGTGCTCGATCGCTGGAACGCTTGAACGAGCTAAGGCCTGTCGACGCCGCCTGAACGCCCATGTGCACGAACAACTGGTGACCATGAGCCCTGCGACCATCGACCGCCTGCTGAAACCGGCCAAGAACGCGGGGTATCTCAACGCCGTTTCAGCAACCAAACCCGGTTCGCTGCTGCGCTTTGAGATAGCCGTGCGCCGGGCCTTGGACGATATGGAACAGCCCAGGCATTCTGGAAATCGATCTGGTCATTCGCTGGAGGCGAGTTCGCCTGCAACCTGACCGCCACCGATGTCTTCACCGGCTGGACCGAGAATATCGCCATCAAGAACCGGGGAGATGGTGGGGGATTTCAACTCCCCTTCTTCACCAAAAACCTGGGTTGAGCACCTGAAGGAATCCGGCTAAGCCCTGACCTGGGTAATCGTCGGGCCTACACGCGCTACAAGCTCTTCCGCGCCACTTCGATTTCGCCACCTCTTTGGGAGTGGACATTCAGAACGTGAAAATTTTGCCGCGCGATCAGTCGGACCATTTGCCGATTCTCGGGACTGCCGAATACGTCGACGAAAACCGGACCACCCGCGCCAACTGCCCCGCTTGCATCTGCTGTAGAGACACACTTAGCAGGGGAGCTTGGACGGCAGCCTCACAGGACTGGTGATGACTGAGCCCTTGTTGTCCTTGCCGCGGTAGGCCCGACATACCTTGAGTCCGCGGTCGGCCAGTTTGGATTTGATCTTGCTGATGGCATCGGGATTGAAGCCGTTCCACTGCATATGCATCAAGATGGTGCCGCCCTTGGCGGCTGTCTTCGCCGCGGAGGAGACCACCTGTGCCTTTGTCTTGCCTGTGAAGTCATAGGTTTCTCCGGTCCAGAGCCACGGCCTCATGCCGGCCTTGCGGTAGCCGCAGCGGACCGAATCATCGATGCGGCCATGCGGCGGGCGGCCGTAATTGGTCACCACGCCGGGGGCACGCAGCTCGCGGGCCACGGCGGCGCAGCTGAGCTTTTTCATATCCCCGCGGTGGTTAATGCTGTGGTTAATGACGTACTGGCCGTAGGAGCGGGCCAGCTTCGCCAGGTCGACGTCGTATTTCTTCTTGTACTTCTGCAGGCACCGGCCGGTGGGCGCGATGACGAGTCCGATGTTTTTCTTTTTGGCGTATTTGATGACCTTCTTGAAGGAGGTCAAAGTCTTCGGACAATCGTCATAGGTCAGCACCACGCGGCTGGTGTGGTTGGGTCCCCGCGCCTCGCTTTGCGTCCAGCTAATGGCCGCCTGGGCGCTGGGCACGAACCCCGCCGTGGTGAGCCCCAAGACAGTGGCCAAGATGATCAAAATTCGGCTGGTACGCATGGCGCACCGTCCTTCCCCCAAACACCGTGCGGCCGGAGCTGGGGGCGCCAGTTCGTGGGGCGCGCGCGGCTACTGGCAGTATGGAGCAAAGGCTCTCAGGAGGGCAAGACGGCGACGTCCCTCAATTTCTTTGAGCACTTGGAGTGGGTAGGTGCCTCAGGAGATTCTTTGAGCGCGTAGCCCCGGGTCCGGGGCAGGCTGGCTAATGTGGAAGGCAAGATTCCGATGGCTGGGCCGGATCAACTAGATCCAGCTCCGCCTAATTAATCTGTCCAAAGACAAAACCAAGGCAATGACTGCCAGCCGGCACCCCGACATGGCATCCTTGGAACCGTTGAGCCGTCGACTCCCAAGAACCGAATGACATCAAGCCTCTCGCGTTCACCTATGTGAGGCACCAGCTCATTCCACGCGCTCACTTTTCAGTGGGGCACCTAGCGAAACAGGATTGTGGCTGTTTGCCGGTGCCCGGCCTGTCTGGCTGCAAGGAAGCGGATGTCGGCGGAGGGATGGACGACGTGGTCCGCTGGGATCGTGTTTGAGCGAAGCGTTAGCCCTGAGTCGCCCGACCGGATCACCTGGCGTGATCCGCTGTTCTGCCCCCGCCCGGGCCAAGACGTCAGGCCTGCAAAGAAGATTCCCGCGGCCGGGCGCTCGGCGCCCAGCCGCGGGAAGCGACGTGCTACTGGCCGGTTCCGGTGTCGCCGCCACCATCGGACGGGCCGCCCTGCTCGGCGGGGGTGGGCTCTGGGGTCTGTTCCGGCACCGGGGCCTGGGTCGTATCCGGCGCAGGTTCAGCGGTCTGGCCCGTTTCCGGGGCAGGGGCCGGGACCTGTTCGGTGCCGTCCGATTCGCTAAGTCCCGGCTCTTCGATTTCGGTCGAGTTGTTCCCGCCCACTTCAGGATTATCCGCGGTTTCGGAGTCGTCGGCCGCGCCGTCTCCGGTCTTTGCGGGATCCTCATCCTGTTTGGCGGGTTTGTCCGTTTCTTCCGCTGCCTCCTTGTTGCCGCCCAAGGAGCCAAGGGTCGTCTTATAAGCGCTCGATGCACGGTCAATCCCTGTAGCAGACGAGACCAGGCTGGAGATCGGCTGACTGGTGCCGAATTCGACCGCGGTAATGCCGATCATCGCGATGGCGAAAGCCGCTGTGCTTGCCAGTCCAACCTTGACCCACGTCATCGGCGTGATGGGCTTCTTGGCGCGTTTATCCTTCCGTCTGGTCGGCTCGGTCTGCGGTTCGATCGCCTCGGATGGTGCGCTGGCGGCCACCTCTTCGACTTCCCGCAGGGCGCGTACCCGAGCCTTGGGGATTTTCTTCAGGGCCACAGTGGCGGCGGAGCTCAGCGTCCGGGCGTAGAGTGCGGCGCCCACCGTGGCGACGATGGAACCAATGGCGGCGCCGATCAGCGTTCCGGCGACGCCGAGAAAGGAACCTACCAGTGCGGAGGTCACCGCGGCCATCGCCGAGCCTATAGTCTGTGTGCCACTTAGCCCGAGCGCTTTGGGCTTTTTGTCGTCGGCGGCGGAGTCGTCAGCCATATTTCGTACCTAGTTCAATCTGGGGATTATTACGGATAGGTAACGATACCTGTATCCGGCAGGTTCCCAGGACCGCAGCGAATATTTGAGATTCTGCTCACTCGGAGGCCCCCGAAGTCGTAGGCAGGCTCGGAGTAGCCGGAGAACAGTTGAGGGAGGCGTCGCATCGCCATCCGTGTGGTGCCAACGCATCACGTGTGCGAGCCGCCGCGAGAACGGCCGTAGGCTCCAGCAGTTCTTCCCGGACAGGAATTGAACCTGCGACCAAAAGATTTGGGGATGCTGGTTTTCGTCGTCTACCAATGTATTGCAACAGCTGCTAGGTTGCGGGCACCTGGGCACTGCAGTGCCCAGGTGCATCTCCATGCTTGCGGGTTTTCGGGTGAACCACTTCACTTCTCATCTCCGGCCTTGTTCTGTAGCTCGGTCATGACCTTTGCAACGGTTTCTCCGACGCTCCCACGTGTACGTTGTTGGTCTCCGTTAGCTGGCTGATTGTGAGGTCATTTTTTCTCGCAGAGATCCCGCCAGTATTTGGCGTCCTCATGCGGCGCGGACCCTGCCGATGGATACTACTCGTTCGAAGTAGAGCAGGAGTACGAGCAGGATGTAGAGGCCCACGGGGGTCAGGGTGTCGAGGTTGATGGGTATGCCGTCAATCATGCGTGGCCTCTGTGGGTCGTGCGTAAAGAATGTGTTCGCGAACGGTGCCCGGTTATGTCAGCCCGGAGGTCTGTGTACGACTGCCGGGCCGACGCAGCCAGGGTCATAACCCGCCGTGGCGCGGGAGTGCGTGGGCTAGACTCATGCGATGCCCGCCACGCTGCCGAACCGTGATCATCGCATCGACACCGCTAAGGGCGCTCTGATCGTGCTGGTAGTACTCGGGCATCTGCTTGAAGTCACAAACTTTTGGGATGCCGAGACGTTCCGGCTCGCATTGACGGCGATCTACTTGTTCCACATGCCGGCGTTCGTGTTCCTTGCGGGGATCACTGCTAAGGCCAACCGACTGCCGGAGCGTGCCGGCGGGATCTTGCTCCTGCTGCTGACCTTCCAAGGCTTGTACTGGGTATTCGACACGCTTGCCGGTACGCCGCAGCAGTTCTCCTAGTTCCCGTTCTGGACTCTGTGGTTCTTGCTCGCCCTCGTTTACTGGCAGCTTCTCTTGCCACAGGCTATTCGGTTCCAGCGCACTGCACTCGTGGTTTCCGTGGTAGCCGCTGTGGCAGCGGGCTGTTTCGGCTTCTTGGGGAACGAGTTCGCGGTCTCGCGGGCAGTTGTTTTCTTGCCGTTCTATGTTCTCGGTGCGGTCTTCGGCCACCGCATAGTCGGGGTGGCCGCTCGTCTGCCTATCGTTGCCAAAGCCGGGCTGGCTGCCGCCTCTGGGGCCCTGACGTGGGTGGTGTTCCGTGCAGACCTTAGTCCGTGGTGGTTCTTTGCTAGCCGCAGCTATGAGGACCTGAATGCCGACGCGGGGGAGGGTGCGCTGATGCGCGCCGGGCTGTTGTCACTGTCGGCGCTGATGGTCTTCGCGTTCCTGGCCTTTATGCCTGACCGGCAGGGCAGGATCGCGGCGGCAGGTAGACGCAGCTTAGCAGTCTACCTATTCCATGGGTTCATTATCATGGGGTTGGCAATGATGATGCCTGCAGTGTTGGAGGACTACGGGCGCTGGGTTGCCCTCGGCGTCTGCCTGCTGGTTGCAGTGGCCGTCGTCGCCGTGTTTTCGCACCCTGGATTTGACGCGGTCCTGCGCACCTACCGAGATCGAGTGGTGGGACTGGCGCCCCGGCGTCAGGGCGCTGACAATGCATCCTGACGCCGGGCGGCTCAGACTCGGGCTATAACCCACCGTGGCGCGGGGTTCTGGGTGCAACGACGGCCCCCACCATGCGGTGAGGGCCTTCCGTATCGGGTGCGGCTGTGGTTACTCGACTGTGCTGAAGGGCAGTTGTTCCGGCCGGACAGCGCCCTTGTAGATCTGGTTGTAACTGTTGCTGAGGTGCCCAATGTCGAGAGCCCACTGACCCCTCATAGCCAACTCGCTGGCAAGAACGGTCCCCGCCTGACCTAATGAAATAAGCACCAGATCCGAGGTGGAGCCTTCGAGCACCTTGAGCAGCCGGGGAAGATCATCGAACGCATGCCGCGGCTCGGAGTATTCAAACGTGGACGAGCGGATGTTGTCGAACAGTTCCGGGACCATCTCGAACCGTGAACCACGCCCGGTCACGACAGTTACATCCAGCCCTTCCCACACGGACCTCCACGCGTCCACGGCTGCCGGCCCGCACGCATGGAAAAGGATGGGGCGAGTGGCTTGGCTGTTCCCCACGACCGGCAGGGCTTCGAACCGCTTGATGATCTGCCCCGAGAATTGGCTGTAGAAGTTCGTCCAATACTTGTCACGGTGGGGGTGCGGCAAGCCGACCAGCAGTTTGTCGGGGTTGTCCATGGCGTGCAGGACAACATCGTTGAGGGCTTGGAAAACCTGTGTGGAGTTGCGTTGGAACTGGGTGTCGTGTTCGAGCCGGAACATCAGTTTGAACTCGCCGTCACCGTATCGTGCCAGGCTCAGTTTCCGGTCGCGGACGGTTTCGATGGTTTCCACAAGCCCTAACTGCCGTTCGGCAAGGAAGTCGCTCATCTCGTCCAGGCGTGGTGCCGCGAGCCCGTTGCGGATCTCGTCGCTGATTTGCCGCGACTCCGAAACATGCCACCGGATCTTGCTCAGCATGTCATTTTGGACTTCCAGGAGCTCCAGTTGCCGGGCCATCAGGTCTTCCTGGCTTTTCAGGGACTTGGACATGTCCCGCATCAACGCGAATGCTGATCGGAGTTTCGGTGCGTAGCGGGAGATCATCGGGCTCCTAGTGGTACGAGATTTCCCTCAGCATACCAACCGCTAGAAGCCCGACCCGCCCCGATCAGACCCGGTTGCTGGTGGTGTTGACGGTCCCGGATGTGCCTCCGGCGAGGCCCTTGAAGTCGTTGCCGAACACCCGCCAAGTGCAGCAGATCGTTACCCACCCTTGGGGCGTAGTATTTCCGTCGTCCACATGCACCCTGCGGAATCCCGGCACTTCCGAAAGCAGTGGCGTTCGGCCCGGGATGATATTGGTTTCCGTGGGTCACGCCGCACACCTTCCGCAAGTCTGTTGGAACCCTGCTGGCCAACACCGCGGGCATGGCATTCAGCATCTGCCCAGTTGGGCCGCTCCAGTGAGCAGATCACCAGCCGGCACTACGTGCAGAAGACCCACGACATGACATCGGGCCTTGAAGCTTTAGGTGGCACACAATGAGGCCTGCGCTTGAGGGTGCCAGGCTGGAGCAGGTGCAGGAACTGGTATCTCGCTTCCTGGAAGCTGCAGCGAGCCCGGCCGCGAAAGCGCACCCAGGGTTCGCGAGCTTCCCCAAGTCCTCATGCACGTGGGCGTCTTAGGCTCTGGGGGCATATCTTGCAGGACGCCGGCCTCGGTTTATGGCCCATTGTGAATGCCACACGGTCGGATAGCAACGGCGGGCATGACTTGCTGGAGTCGAACGAACTGGCCGTAGATGTCACGGCTGATCAATTTTCCGGCCACGCCGTATACGCGGGCCCTGCTCCCGCGCCTGTCAGCGCGATGTTTGACACCAGGCAGTCGGTTGGACTGGGGGCATGGGACCCGCCCCACCGCAAGGCCTGTGAGCATCTGGCCGAGATGATGGGGCGGTGGTCAGAAGCGAAAGCGGTGGGTAAGCGGTGGATCTGCCCCCCAGAGGGTGCAAAATTGGAGCGGCCCCGACCGGGCATAGCGCCTAGTCAGAGCCGCTTTTCGCTGCGCCCCGGACAGGAATCGAACCTGCGACCAAGAGATTAGAAGGCTCCTGCTCTATCCGCTGAGCTACCGAGGCTGGCGGTTTCAGCCCGGGCCGCTGCGCACGCGTCCGGCTCGGGGCAAATCCAGGATTTACTCTATCAAGCCGTTCAGTGCCCGGGAGGCGGTGAAGAGGGTCTGTTCGAACAGTTCGGCATACGTGTCCAAGGTCAGCTGAGCGGAGGAATGGCCGGCGATCCGCTGCGCCAGTTTGACGTCCTTGGTGGAGTGCAGGATCAGGCTGACGGCGGTGTGGCGCAGGTCGTGGAACGTGGGGGCCGGGTCCAGCCCGGCCCCGGCGGCGCCCGGGCGCAGCACGCGGGCGGCGAAGTTCGAGTGGTGCAGCCGCCCGCCGGGAACCCCGCTGCGGCCGGGGGAGCGGAACAGCAGGCCCTCGGGCGGCCGGACGCCGAGCACCATGGCGGCAACCTTGTCCGGAACCGGGACGGTGCGCGTGCCGCCGTTCTTGGTGTTGGGCGACGGTGCGCCGGTGTCGCCCTCCGTCCAGGAGCGCAGCACGTCCAGCAGCCAGCCTTCGGGCGTGCTGCGGAAGTCCCGGGCCTGCAGCGCGGTGATCTCGCCCCAGCGCAGTCCGGTGGTCCCGGCGAGCATGATGAGATCCGTCCACGGCGCACATTGTCCGGCGAGGGCTTGAAGCTCCGGCATCGACAAATAGATGCGCCGTTTCTCCACCGGGGCCCGGGGCACGTAGCCGGCCCGGCCGGTGGCATCGGTGGCCGGATTCTCCGGCAGCAGTTCCAGATAGACGCTGTGGCGCATCAGCCGGATGAACATCAGCGCCACCCGGCGGCGGGTGTTGTTGCCGGACTGGCCGCGGCTGCCGGCCTGCAGGCCGGCGATCCACTCGCCGACGTCGCGCCAGTGCACCTGGTCCACCGGCGTGGACGACCAGCGCGGCGCGATGTGCCGGTGCCAGTTCTTGCGGTAATTGGCCGCCGTGCTGGCCGCGATGGGCCTGCCGCGCAGCCCCTGGGTGGTCAGCAGTCGCATCCAGTCGGCGTACAACGCGCCGACGGTCATCTCCCGCTCTCGCGGTGCCATGCCCGGACCAGCGACGGCGAAGCGGGCACGCCGCCGGTAGCCGCGGCGCCCTTGTGCGCTGGAAGAGACTGGATCCACGCCTAGAGGCTATGGCCAGCAGTCAGGGCCCTGGCGCTCGGCCTCCTCCGCTGTGGACAACCCGGTGCCGTGCCAAGTTCGCCTACACACCCGGGCGCCGGCGGGAACCCGTCCACAGCCGGGGCCGCACCGCTTTTGCCCGCCGTCCGGCTGGGGCAGAGTGGCTGCTGCCGGCGGCACCGCCGGCTTCGAGAAGATCGGAGGCAGGAGATGAGTGACTACATCACGGTCCGCGGCGTGCTCGGCACGGAGGTGCAGCGGAAGCGGACCAAGAAGGGGGACGCGGTGGCGGAGTTCAGGCTGGCGTCGTCAGGGGATTGGCTGAACCGCGACACGGGCGAGTGGGTCAAGGGCGTGACCAACTGGTACACGGTGCAGGCATTCCGCGGCTTGGCGGAAAACCTGTGGCGGAGCCTGGCCAAGGGCGATCCGGTGGTGGTCACCGGCAAGCTGAAGCTGCGCCAGTGGGAGCTGCAGGACGGCCGCCGCGGCACCTCCCCGGAGATTGATGCGGATTCCATCGGGCATGACCTGCGCCGCGGCACCGCGGAGTTCATCAAGAACTGGACGGCAGCGCCAACGGGCGCGGCGCCGGACGGCACGGACGCGCCGCACCCCCGCTCCCTGGACTGCCGGTCGATGGCCTTGGCGGATCCGGATCCGGCGGTTTCCGTCCCGGACGCGGAGGCGGGCAGCCCCGTGGCCGCGGTCCAGCCGGCAAGGGCGGCAGCGGAGGAGGAGGCTGCCGGCGGCGACCGGGAAAGCGGGGCGGACCTGCCGTTGGCCAGCTGAGCAGTCCGTGGCGGGCGGCGCCCGCCTGCCCGTCACGGGTTTGCAGGTGTCCTGAATGTGTGATCGCGGGGCGCACCGACTAGCCTTGAGGGCATGGCGGAATTCATTTACACGATGACCAAGGCCCGCAAGGCCGTTGGCGACAAAGTCATTCTGGACGACGTGAGCATGTCGTTCTTCCCCGGCGCCAAGATCGGCGTCGTCGGCCCCAACGGTGCGGGCAAGTCCACGATCCTGAAGATCATGGCCGGGCTGGACACCCCGTCCAACGGCGAGGCGCGGCTGAGCCCCGGCTACACGGTCGGCATCCTGCTGCAGGAACCGCCGCTGAACGAGGAAAAGACCGTCCTGGGCAACGTCCAGGAAGGCGTCGGCGAGATCTACGGGAAGATCCAGCGCTTCAACGAGATCTCCGAAGAGATGGCCAGCCCGGATGCCGACTACGATGCGCTGCTGGAGGAGATGGGCAAGCTGCAGGAGGCCATCGACGCCGCCGACGCCTGGGACATCGATTCGCAGCTGGAGCAGGCCATGGACGCTCTGCGCTGCCCGCCGGGCGACGCCGATGTGACCGTGCTGTCGGGCGGCGAGCGGCGCCGGGTGGCGCTGTGCAAGCTGCTGCTGCAGAAGCCGGACCTGCTGCTGCTCGACGAGCCCACCAACCACCTGGACGCCGAAAGCGTGCTGTGGCTGGAACAGCACCTGAAGTCCTACCCGGGCGCCGTCCTCGCCGTGACCCACGACCGGTACTTCCTGGACCACGTGGCCGAATGGATCGCCGAAGTGGACCGCGGGCACCTCTACCCGTACGAGGGCAACTACTCCACGTACCTGGAAAAGAAGCGCTCCCGCCTCGAAATCCAGGGCAAGAAAGACGCCAAGCAGGCCAAGCGGCTGGCCGAGGAACTGGACTGGGTCCGCTCGAACGCCAAGGGCCGGCAGACCAAGTCCAAGGCCCGTCTGGCCCGCTACGAGGAAATGGCGGCAGAGGCGGAGCGCACCCGGAAACTGGACTTCGAAGAGATCCAGATTCCGCCGGGACCGCGGCTGGGCCAGCTGGTCATCGAGGCCACGGACCTGCGCAAGGGGTTCGGCGACCGCGAGCTGATCAACGGCCTGTCCTTCTCGCTCCCGCGCAACGGCATCGTCGGCGTGATCGGTCCCAACGGCGTCGGCAAGACCACGCTGTTCAAGACCATCGTGGGCCTTGAGCCGCTGGACGACGGGGAGCTGAAGATCGGCGATTCCGTCAAGATCTCCTACGTGGACCAGTCCCGCGGCGGCATCGACCCGAACAAGACGCTGTGGGAGGTCGTCTCCGACGGCCTGGACCACATCCAGGTGGGCCAGGTCGAAATGCCCTCCCGCGCGTATGTCTCCGCCTTCGGGTTCAAGGGCCCGGACCAGCAGAAGAAGGCCGGCGTGCTCTCCGGCGGTGAGCGCAACCGGCTGAACCTGGCGCTGACCCTGAAGCAGGGCGGCAACCTGCTGCTGCTCGACGAGCCGACCAACGACCTGGACGTCGAGACGCTGTCCAGCCTGGAAAACGCGCTGCTGGAATTCCCCGGCTGCGCCGTGGTGGTCTCGCACGACCGCTGGTTCCTGGACCGGGTGGCCACCCACATCCTCGCCTACGAGGGCACCGACGAAGAACCCGCGAACTGGTACTGGTTCGAGGGCAACTTCGACTCCTACGAGCAGAACAAGGTGGAACGGCTGGGTCCGGACGCGGCCAAGCCGCACCGCGTGACGCACCGCCGCCTGACCCGCGACTGACGGTAGGTCCAGACTGCAGCGAGCGGCTCCCGGTTCCGGGGCCGCTCGCTGCATTTTTTACAGCCGGAGGCGCCCGGCCCGCCCCGGCCCGGCGCTGGAGCCGGTGCAACAGCACCCAAGGCCTGGGCCGAAAAGCCGCTTCCTCAGTTTGTCGCCTTCTGTACACCGGCCGGTCACTTGGCCAGCGCCGGTGCTTTACCGTTTGACCATAGCGTGAGGTGGTCATCGAGTCAGCGGTACAGAAAGAGCTACATTGACCACGCAAGCTATGCCTTCCAATTTTCCCGCCGGTGCGCCGGCTCCCGTCGCGATCGGTGACGTGCAGGTCGGTGCCGGGCAGCCGGTCTATGTGATCGGCGAGATCGGGATCAACCACAACGGCGACATCGAGATCGCCAAGCAGTTGATCGATGTGGCGGCCGAGGCCGGCGCGAACGCGGTGAAGTTCCAGAAGCGCACCCCGGAGATCTCCACCCCGGCGGACATGCGCGACAAGATGCGTTCCACCCCGTGGGGCGAGATGACTTACCTGGACTACCGGTACCGGGTGGAGTTTGACATGCCGATCTACCAGAAGCTGATCTCGCACGCCGCCGACCGCGGGCTGCACTGCTTCGCTTCGCCGTGGGATGTTCCCTCGGTCGCGTTCATGGAGGACGCCGGCGCGCTGACCCACAAGGTGGCCTCCGCTTCGGTGACCGACCTGGACCTGCCGAAGGCGCTGCGCGAGACCGGCAAGCCGGTGATCCTGTCCACCGGGATGTCCACGATCGAGCAGATCGACAAGGCGGTGGAGACCCTGGGCACGGACAAGCTGATCCTGATGCACGCGACCTCGACCTACCCGCTGCCGCCGGAAGAGGCGAACCTGCGGATGATCAGCACGCTGCAGGAGCGCTACCAGGTGCCGGTGGGCTATTCCGGGCACGAGCGCGGG
>NZ_SUKC01000015.1 GCF_005047635.1 Arthrobacter sp. CAU 1506
GACGGCTTTGAGGTATTCCAGCGTGGACCAGTCGTCCAGGGTCCCGGGGTCGGTGCCGGCGAGCAGCCCGGCCAGTTCCGCCGGTTCCAGCTCCCGCCAGTCCTCCGCCCACAACTCCCGCCCTGCTGGCGACCCCACCGCGGTATCGTCTTCGGGACCGGCGCTGTCAGGATCTTCGGCGGCTTCAGGGGCAGGTTCAATGGCGGCAGAATCTGATGATGTGCGGTCCTCAGCCAGGGCGCGATCCGCGGCAGACAGGGCTGGGACGGTTGGAGTGCTTGGGCCGGGTTCGGCCGGTGCGCCGGTGACGGCTCCGGGTTCGGCTGGTCCGCCGGTGACGGCTCCGGGTTCGGCTGGTCCGCCGGTGACGGCACCGGGTTCTGTCGGTCCGTCAGGGTAGTGTTCGGCTGACACCTCGGCGGAGGATTCCGCTGTTCCCTCGGAGGTGCCGTCATTGTCAGTGGAATCGGTTCCGGCTGGTGTCCGGGAGGACACGGCATCGGGGACGGCAGAAGGCATCGATACGGCGTCCGGGGGCGTGGCCGTGGAGCCGGAGTGTTCCTCCGGCTCCTGTGCCTCGTCCAACGGTTCCGCTGCCATACTTCAACGCTACGCAGCACAAGCCCCGGGTAGAACAGGCGTTCGACGTATGTGCACAACCCCCGCCGCCACGTGCCTGTGGAGGTCAAGTCGACGTGAGCCCCGACGTGGGAGCCTTGAGCCTCATGCGCAATATCAGCTGCGGGAGCACGGGGGAAGCCCATGTGAGGCACCGGCGTCGTGGTCAGCGATTTGCGCTCCCAAGAAAGTCGGGCTGACCGCTTGAGCCCCGCGCCTGCCGGCACACCCCCTGCCACTGCGCGTCGGCCGGATGGAAAGTAGGCTGACGAAATGGAATTCAGATATCTGGGAAACAGTGGACTCAAAATTTCGGAGATCACCTACGGCAACTGGCTGACGCACGGGTCGCAGGTGGAGAATGACGTGGCTACCCATTGCGTGCACGCCGCGCTCGATGAGGGCATCACCACGTTCGATACAGCGGACGTCTACGCCAACACTGTGGCGGAAGAAGTGCTGGGCAACGTGCTCAAGGGGCAGCGGAGGCAGTCGCTGGAAATCTTCACCAAGGTCTATTTCCCCACCGGCCCCAAGGGGCACAACGACACCGGGCTGAGCCGAAAGCACATCATGGAGTCCATCGAGGGCTCGCTGCGCAGGCTCCAGACCGACTACGTGGACCTGTACCAGGCACACCGGTTCGATGTGGAGACTCCGCTCGAGGAGACCATGCAAGCCTTCGCCGACGTGGTCCGGGCCGGCAAGGCACTCTATATCGGGGTCAGCGAATGGAATGCCCAGCAGTTGCGGGAAGGGCACGCGCTGGCCAAGGAGCTGGGCATCAGCCTGATCTCGAACCAGCCGCAGTACTCCATGTTGTGGCGGGTGATCGAGTCCGAGGTGGTGCCGGCGTCGAAAGAGCTGGGCATCTCACAGATCGTGTGGTCGCCGGTGGCGCAGGGCGTGCTGACCGGCAAGTACCGCCCGGGCGGCGAGTTGCCCGCGGGCAGCCGAGCAGCGGACAGCAAGGGCGGCGCGGAAATGATTTCCCGCTTCATGCGGGACGACGTCCTGGCGGCGGTGCAGTTGCTTGAGCCGATCGCCGAGGATGCCGGGCTGACGATGGCGCAACTGGCGGTGGCCTGGGTGCTGCAGAATCCCAACGTGGCCTCCGCGCTGATTGGCGCCTCGCGGCCCGAGCAGGTGCGGGACAACGTCAGGGCCGCGGGCGTCACCCTCGACGAGGCCACCATGGCCCGCGTCGATGAAGCAGTGGGTCGGCTGGCCGAGCGCGATCCGGGGAAGACCCGTTCTCCCGAGGCCCGGCTGGCCTGAGGTCGGAGCGTTCGCGCCTCGGGAGCCGGCGGCCCGGCTGGCCTGAGGCCGGAGTGTTGGCGCCCCAGGAGTCGGCGGCCTGGAGCCGGAGCGTTCGCGCCCCGGGAGCCGGCTGGCCTGAGGGTTCGCGCCCCGGGAGCCGGCGGCCCGGGTGGCCGGTGGCCTGAGGGTTCGCGCCCCCGGGGGCTGGCGCCCCGGGTGCTAATCTGGTCTTCGAAGATCTGTTCGAAAGACGGGGGTGGGGAATGTTCGGTCTGGAGCGGCCCTCCGGCGCGTCGGCCGGCCCGGAGCTGGGGGACGGGACACCCGAGGACGCGCGTGGATTTCCCTCCCCGGCCCGGGATTATTTCCACGGCGGCATCGACCTGAACCGGCACCTGATCCGCGACCGGACCAGTACCTTCGTGATGCGCGTGGCCGGAAACTCGATGGCAGCGGCCGGAATCTGTGACGGCGACGAGCTGATTGTGGACCGATCACTGGAACCGCGCGACGGATCGGTGGTCATCGCAGTACTGGACGGGGAGCTGGTGGTGCGGCGCCTGCATCTGGGTGCAGACGGTGTGCGCCTTCAGACCGACGACGGCGGTGTCCCAACCGAGGTGGGCGAACTCGGCGACCTGAGCATCTGGGGCGTGGCGACGCGCTGCCTGCACCATGTCTAGCGACGGACCTGCCGCATCGCCGACGCAGCTTCGTGAGCAGATCGCGTTGGTGGACGTCAACAACTTCTATGTCTCCTGTGAGCGGGTGTTTGATCCGTCGCTCGAGGGGCGCCCCGTCGTCGTGCTGTCCAATAACGATGGCTGCGTGGTGGCGCGGTCCGAGGAGGCCAAACAGCTGGGGCTCAAGACGGGTACGCCCTGGTTCCAGGTGGCGCCGCGGGCCAAGGCATGGGGGCTGGTGGCGAAGTCCAGCAATTACGAGCTGTATGGAGACCTCAGCGCCCGGGTGATGGAAGTGCTGGGCCGGTTCGGAGCGTGGCAGGAGGTCTACTCGATCGACGAATCGTTCCTCGGGCTGCCGGGGGATGAGCGGCAGCTGCGGGAAACGGCGGGCCGAATCCGGGCGGCCGTGGCCCGGCAGGTGGGCGTCCCGGTGTGCGTGGGTGTGGCCGGGACGAAGACGCTGGCCAAGTTCGCCAACCACATTGCCAAACGGAATTCGCAGATGGCCGGAGTCTGTTCGCTGGGTTCCATGCCGGCGCAGGACATCGAGTGGATCCAGTCGCGCGTTCCGGTGACTGGGCTGTGGGGCGTGGGCGGGCGGACAGGGACGCGGCTCAACGCCATCGGGATCGAGTCGATCGCCGATTTGAAGGCTGCCGATCCGCAGATGATCCGCAAAAAGTTCTCCGTGGTCCTGCAGCGCACCGTGCTGGAATTGAATGGGACGGCGTGCATTCCGCATACCGAGGAACGGGCCGACAAACAGCAGATCATGTTCTCGCGCAGCTTCTCCACGCCGGTGACCACGCTGGAGGAAATGGACCAAGTGATGGCTGTTTACGCCCAGCGGGGTGCGGCCCGGATGGCGGCCGAGGGCTTGCGCGCCTCGGTCCTGACCGTGACCGCGGGGACCAGCAGGTTCGCCGGCGGGGAGGCGTCGTTTCCCGCCGCCAGCGTCCACCTTCCGGCGCCCACGCAGGACCCGATCCAACTGACTAAGGCCGCGGTGGCCGCCATGCGCGGCTGCCTCATTCCCGGCGCCCACTATGTCCGGGCAGGAGTGCTGCTGTCCGGACTGGAACCGGCGGCCGGACAGGAGGCCTTCGACCCGTTCGTCAGCGACCTGGACCAGCGGAACATCGGTGACTTGCTCGGAGCCGTCCGGTCCAAATTCGGCGAGGCCGCCATCGGACTTGGCCAAGGCGGGCTGGCGGCGCCGGCGGCGTGGTCAATGAAACGCGAATTCTCCTCGCCGCGCTACACCACCGAGTGGGCCGAGCTTCCGGTGGTTAAGGCCTAGACAGTGCCGTAGGCGGAGTCCGGCCGGAGCGGCGGGACGCGCGTCTGGCAGATGCTTTCAAAAGCGACGGGGTCGGTCAGTTGGATGGACAAGGCGACCGCCGCCGCATGCCGGGGGCGTTCGGGCCGAGCCAGCAACGTCAAGGAAATGCAGGACGGTGCCCCGGCAAAGACCGCTTCGCGGGCCAGCGCCCACCAGCCGTCGTCGTGGTGGGCAATGCCGAGCAGGTGCCGCATCTCCGGCACCCTGATCCAGGCCAGGGGTGTTGTCCCTTCGGCGGGCCCGCCGCCAACGGCATCCAGGTGCTGCCCGTCGGCTCCCAAGGCCAGCATGGCCACCAGAAGGGGGTCGCTCGGGACCGTCCGCGTCAGCAGGCCGATCCAGAGGGCTTCCCCGTCCGGGGATGGCACCGTGAGACCCTCCGAGCCGGTGCAGAACGGCAAAGCGCCCAGACTTGTCGGGGCGGCGTAGACAATCCCACGGTCAGGGTAACGGTAGCGCTGAAACGAGACCGACAGTTGCGGGGTCAGCTTGTGCTCAAACACCGTGGACCATCCATCTCGCCGCCGCCCACTGCACCGGCCTGGCCGCCGGCGCCGTCAAGAAGGATGAGAATGCTGTTGCCACAGTTCACGCTTCTGTTCAGCAGTTCCGAGCACCTCGCTACAGGAGGAGCGCCACCGCTTAAGGGGCGTTGCATCGGTTTAGTCCTGCCCGCGTTACTGACGCGTTACTGCTGGGCTATCGGCCCTTCCCGCTGCCCGCGTGCCCGGGAACGAGCGTGAGCGGCAGCCACCGACGCGCACCGCGAGGTACCAGGACGATGCGTTCCGAGCGAAGAGGCGCAGGAATTCCTTCAGGGCGGGGCTTATCGGTGAGGGCAGGGCCCATGGACCCTGCGCTCACCGATATAACCCGCCCTCGCGCTCCGGCCCGCGTGCGGCAGCTACAACACGCTAGCTCCACGCTGTTCCGGCGTGCGGTCAGCAGCGAGAACAGGAGCAACAGGCTGCTCCGGCCCGCGTGCGACAACACGCTAGCTACAGGCTGCGGGCCGCCGCCGGAGCGTGCCTCAGTCGCTGGGGCTGGTGTCTGTTGTCAGGCCGCGGTCGTCCTGGGTCTTCCGGTCTTTCTCTTCGGCCGGCCCGGCCGGAGCGCTCGCGTCCTCTGTGTCCCCGGGCTTTGCGGCGGAGCCGGTGTGCGACGTCTCGTCCTCGGGGATGCCGACGTCCCCCGAGGTGTCCTCAGGGTCGCGCGGCTTTTTGTCCTCGTTGCTTTCGGTCATGCCCGTCCTTCCATCGGTTGCTTGCCGGGTCCGGCTCAGTCTCCGGCGCTGGCGGTGTTCCGCGGGGTCAGACTCCGGGGCCCGGCGGGCGCAGGTCGTCGCTGCCGCCGGTGGCCGGGCCGCCCGGCATGGCGCCGCCCTCGTCCGTCCAGTTCTGTCCGGTCTGGTCATTGTGGGCCGGATCGGAGACAGTGTCGCCAATGGTGGTCCGGGTCCCGGGGGTGGCTCCGCCGTCGTCCTTCCCGTGCCTTCCGGGCAACTTATCGGCCGCCGCGGAACCGGCCTTCTTGGCCGCCTCGGTGAGTTGGTCAGCGACTTCCGGGGCCTTGTCCTTGACCGCATCAGTAGCTTGATGGACCTTGTCTTGCACCGACGGGTTGTGCCACAGCTCCTGGCGCTTGGACTTGATCGATTCATAGGCAGACCGTCCCGACTTGGAGCCCAGGACGAATCCAAGAGCCAGGCCGGCGCCGAACATGATTTTCCCTTTCACAGGGTGCTCCTTTCATACGGTGGGTGATGGAGGTGCTGTCTGGGGGCTAGGGGAACGGCGCGTTGGGAGTATCGCCTTCGCCATCGTGGTCTTTGTCGCCGTAGGCTTTCTTGGCCAAGTCTTCGGCCAGCTTTTCGTCGCCGTGGACCGGGATGTTGGCTTCGTGAACGTCGTCGTTTTCGTCTGCACCAGCGGGCTGCGCCTCGTCGTCCGGCGCGTCCGGGTTGTCCGGGCGTGAATTCTCGCTGTGGTCCATCAGGTCCTCCTTCTCGAGAGTGTCGTTCTGGGGAGCGGACCCGGCACCGGGTCACCACACGGTGCCTGGGGCTCAGACTACGCGCCGGTCCCCGGTTGCGCACCGGTCCAGCGACTCCCGGGGCGCATCGCCGGCGATTCTGGAACACCTTCTGCAGCGGCCATCCCTTGGAGCACTTGCCGGATGGCCGAGACCGAGTCAACCCGCGGGGTCCAGCCGAGTTCGGTCCTCGCGCGGCCGGTGTCCATCACCGGGGCGGCCCGGGCCATATCCACCCACCCCGGGTCGCTGGCCAGCAGCCGGACTGACCACGCAGCACCCACCAGCAACCTGACAAGCGGTACGGGGACGGGCAGCCAGCGCCGCGCGCCGAACAGGGACGCCAGCAGTCCGGGCGTGATCACGGGTTCAGCGGCCACATTGAAGGCGCCGCGGGCTCCCTGATCCAGCACGCGCCAGTAGGCGTCCGCCACGTCATCCGCATGCAGCGCCTGGAAGACGAACTCCTCCGGAAAGGGGAACAGCGGCAACCGCAGCCGGTTGACAAAAAACTTCGGAATCCACGGCCCCATAAAGTAGCGGCCAATCTGGCTGCCGGCCTGCGTCTGGAAGATCAGGCCCGGGCGCAACCGCGCCACCTTGATCTCCGGGTGGTCGTCGGCAAATTGGTCCAGCAGTTCTTCCTGTTGACCCTTGAATCGGCTGTAGTGCGAAGTCTCGATGCCGCGGGCCGGCCAGTCTTCATTCACGCGGGAGTCTTTCGGCCCGGGACTGTACGCGCCCACCGACGACGCGCAGACCACGTGCCCCACTCCGGCGTTGACGGCGGCGGCGAGCACGTTCGACGTGCCGTCCACGTTCACCCGGCGCATCTGCTCTTCGTCGTGGTTCGGCTGCAGCACCCACGCGAGATGGACGACGGCGTCGCACCCCTTGAAAGCCTCGACGAGCTTCTGCCGTGCATCGCGCGCGCCGACGTCCACGCCAACCCAGGTGACGCCGTCGTACGGTGCTTGCGTGGGATCCGGCAAGCGCCGGGCAATCCCGACGATTTCCAGTTGATCCTCGCGTTCGCTCTGCGCCGCATGCAGGCGCCGTAAAAGCGCGCTTCCCACGTTTCCGCTGGCTCCGACCACCGCAATTCGCATGGTCCCGACGCTACCGTTGATGCCGGGGCTTGGCGAGGGCCCGCATCGTTCTGGGGCTGCCGGAAGGGCTGCAGGGTTCGGGCCGAACCGGGGCATAGCCGCAGGTCAGCGCGGTGTTGGACCGTGGCACGGCTGGTGGTGAAGTTCCAAGCTTTAGCTATCCACAGGGCGCTGGCCTCGACCCACCCATGGGGAAGACCTGCCGGCCCTGACAGCAGCTGTGCGCTCAGGGTCAAGTCTTCGGCACGCAAAGTCTATGGAGCCGCACCGGATCTCCGGCAAGCTGAAGACAGTTGTCGTCAGAGACGGGGAGGAAAAAACCATGACCACCGAGACCACTGTCGAGGGTACTTTCGCTTCAGCGGCGGACTTGCTCGCTGCAATCCAGCCGGCCGAAGGCGGCCGGGAGATCAAGGATCCGGCCACCGGCAAGCTGGTCGGCCGGGTGGCCGAGCCGGGCGTTGCCGAGCTGGACGCCGCCGTCGAGGCCGCTCGCCGTGTGCAGCGGGAGTGGGCCGGGCAGGGCCACGCCAAGCGCAGCGAGTACCTGAACCGGGCCGCCGACGCGGTGGAGGCGAATGCCGAGGCGCTGGCGGAGTTGCTGTCGCGCGAACAGGGCAAGCCGTTGAACGGGCCGAACGCCCGGTTTGAGGTCGGCGCGTGCGCGGGCTGGCTGCGTGCCACCGCCGCGTTCGAGCTGGAGCCGGAGACGTTGGTGGAGGAAGACGGCAACCTCGCCGAGCTGCACTACCGGCCGCTGGGCGTGGTTGGGGCAATCGGACCGTGGAACTGGCCGATGATGATCAGCGTCTGGCAGCTCGCTCCGGCACTGCGGATGGGCAACACCGTGGTGATGAAGCCCTCCGAGTACACCCCACTGTCCGTGCTGGCGCTGGCCGAGGTGCTCAACACCGTGCTGCCGGCCGACGTGCTGCACGTAGTCCCGGGTGGCCGCGAGGTGGGCGAGGCGCTGGCCGCGCACCAGGGCATCGACAAGGTGATGTTCACCGGCTCCACCGCCACCGGCAAGGCGATCATTCGTTCCTCCGCGGACACGGTGAAGCGCCTGACCCTGGAATTGGGCGGCAACGACGCCGGCATCGTGCTGCCGGACACGGACCCGAAGGCCGCCGCGCAGGACCTGTTCTGGGGCGCGTTCATCAACACCGGGCAGACCTGTGCAGCGCTGAAGCGCCTCTACGTGCACGAGGACATTTACGACGACGTCTGCGCCGCGCTCACCGAGGTGGCCGAGCAAATGCCGATGGGCGTCGGGCTGGACGAGAGCAACGTTCTGGGTCCGCTGCAGAACAAGGCCCAGTACGACATCGTCGCCAAGCTGGTGCAGGCGGCAAAGGATTCCGGGGCCCGCGTGCTCACCGGCGGCAACCCGGAGGAGGGCCAGGCCGGCTACTTCTACCCGGCCACGCTGGTTGCGGACATCGATAACGACAATCCGCTGGTGGCCGAGGAGCAGTTCGGTCCGGCGCTGCCGATCATCAAGTACTCCACGGTGGATGAGGCCGTGCAGATGGCCAACGCGCTGAAGGTCGGCCTAGGTGCCTCGGTTTGGTCCTCCGATCCGGCCAAGGCCCGCGAGGTGGCGGCCCGGATCGAGGCCGGCACGGTCTGGATCAACAAGCACGGCGCCATCGACCCGCGCGTTCCGTTCGGCGGTGCCAAGCAGTCCGGCTACGGCCTGGAGTTCGGCGTCGAGGGCCTCAAGCAGCTCGGCTCGCCGCAGGTCATCGCCGGCTAGCCACAACAGCAGGTCACGCAGCAGGCCCGGACGGAATCAATCCGTCCGGGCCTGCTCGTTGTCTGCCGGGAATCCGCGGGCGCCGAGCAAATGTACGTCCGGGTCTCCACGCGCTCGCTGGCGCTCGCTTGGTCGACCAGAGGCGCGGCGACGACGGCGGGTGGGCACCGCCGTCGTTATTCTGCGTTCCGGGACGGCGTCAGCGGTCCACCTTCATGCGTTCGTTGGGCACACAGTGCGTCATGGTCAGCCCGGAGACGTCGCGCGGTCCGTTCTTGCCCAGGTTCGCCATCCAGGCCTGCTCCGCTTCGCTGAGGTTCTGGGTGGCCAGCGGCCCCAGGTCCTTCACCTCGTCCAGCGTGATGCCGATGCCGTTGCCGACGCCTTCGCCCAGCTCGTCCGCGACCATGTAGAGGTGCCAGAGCATGCGCTCCTGGATCTGGCGGTCGCACTGAGACAAGGCGTCCGTCAGATTGGTGATCAGGTCCTCACGCTCCCAGTCCTCCTGCAGGTAGAACCGCTGGCCGGCCTGCAGGTAGTCGTTGGTGCGATCGATCCGTTCGCGGGTCAGCCGCCCACTGATCTCCGGACCGTAGGCGTGGTGGTAGCCCTCGTCCTTGAACGCCTCCTGCACGCCGCCGGTGATGGAAGGCTCATAGTTGACGTGCAGGTTCTGGCCCGGGGCGGTGTCCACCATGTAGGCCATCTGTCCGTCCCGCTGGTTGGTGGCCACCGGCGCCTTCGGGCTGTTGACGGGTAGCTGTAGGTAGTTGGGGCCCACCCGGTGCCGCTGGGTGTCGCTGTAGGAGAACGTGCGGCCCACCAGCATCTTGTCGTCGGAGAAGTCCAAGCCGTCCACCAGCACGCCGGTGCCGAACGCGATCTGCTCGTTCTCGGCGAAGAAGTTTTCGGCATTGCGGTCCAGCACCATCCGGCCGACAGCCTTGGGCGGGAACTGCTCCTCCGGCCAGACCTTGGTATCGTCCAGCGGGTCGAAGTCGAGTTCGGGGTGTTCGTCGTCGGACATCATCTGCACTTGGAGTTCCCACTCGGGGAAGTTTCCGGCGGCGATGGCATCGTAGAGGTCCTTGGTGTGCGAGCCCAGCGTATGCGCCTGAACGTTCGCGGCGTCTGCGGCGGTCAACGACTTCACGCCCTGCTTGGGCAACCAGTGGTATTTGACCAGTTTCGTCTCGCCGGCGGCGTTGACCCACTTGTAGGTGTTCACGCCGAAACCCTGCATGTGCCGGTAGTCGGCCGGCACTCCGCGCGGGCTGAAGACTAGCATCACCATGTGCATGGACTCGGGCGACTGGCTGAAGAAGTCCATCGCGCGGTTCGCCACCGAGGCCTGGAAGTGCACGGGATCCGGTTTCTGCGAATGGATGAAATCCGGGAACTTGATCGCGTCGCGGATGAAGAAGACGCCCAAGTTATTGCCCACCAGATCCCAGTTGCCGTCTTCCGTGTAAATCTTGACCGCGAATCCGCGCGGGTCGCGGGCCACTTCGGAGGAATCGCGGCCGCCGGCCACGGTAGAGAAGCGGATGGCGAGATCGGAGCGCTTGCCTGCTTCCTGGAACAGCTTGGCGCGGGTGAAGTTGGCGATCGGTTCGTCGCCCCACTTGCCGTAGGCCTCAAAGTAGCCGAAGGCCGTGGTGCCGCGGGCATGCACCACGCGCTCGGGGATGCGCTCGCGGTCGAAATGGCTCATCTTCTCCAGGAACTGATAGTTCTCCAGAGTGGCTGGGCCGCGGGCGCCAATGGTTCGGGTGTTCTGGTTGTCGTAGACCTTGTGGCCCTGTCGGTTGGTCAGGGGTTGGTCCGGGGATTTGGCCGCATCGGTCATCACTGATCACTCCTAGGGAAAGGTGTGGGCCGGTTGCCGTGAGTCCCACCTTCCTCTTCGGCCGGACCGAGGGCAAGGGCTCGACGGCGGCGCGCCACCCGCCGCGTTCATCTCGCTTCGGGTGCGCAGGGGGTCTGCTCGGTTGCTCCTGTAACCGGCTCGGTTGGCGGGGGAATCAGCTCGGTTGCCGGACCGAAGGGTCACGCCGGGCTTCGCGGGACGACCGGGACCGAGGTGCGCTTTCCCCGCCAGCGTTGTTCGTTCCCACGTCTTGATGACGCCGGATAGCGTTTCGCCTCTCGCGGTTTCGATCCCACGTCTTGGCGACGCCGGTTAGCGTTTCGCCTAGTCAGCGGACTTTGGGCGTCGTTAAAGATGGGCAGTTAGTCCTATACGTGGGAGCGAAAACGCTGGAGGCCTAGTGCAGGCCAGTCCGACTCCCGCCCCGAGTCCGCGGCCGCCCAGCCCGGGTCGCCGACGAGACCGCGGCCGCCCAGCCCGGGGCGACGCCGAGACCGCGGTCGCCGCCGGGCCGTGCCACGGGACGTCTGGCCACGCGAACGGTCCTTTACCGGTGGGCGAAGTTCAGGCCCAGCCGCTTCTCGCTCAAGTAGAGGCTCAGGCAGATCCCGAGCAGGGCGAACGTGCAGGTCATCCACCAGGTGGATTGCCAGCCGCCGGTGACGGTGGCCAGCCACGCGACGATAGCCGGACCGGTGAAGTTGCCGACGTTAAAGATTTGCTGCATCAGGCCCATCGCCGCCGGGGCGGAACCGTCCGGCGGAGCCAGATCCACGGCCATCCGCGTGAGAGTGGACGGGATCGCGGCGCCCACCATGGAAAACACGGCCACGCAGGCGAACTGGATGGCCATGCCGCCCGGCACCGCGGACCAGTCGACGGCAAAGGTGAGCACCGTCGTCGTGCCCATCAGGATGAAGGTGGGGATGAGCAGCATCCGAGGCGGAACGCCACGCTGCAGCAGGGGAGCGGTGCCGATGGCGCCCACCGCGTTGAGGCCGCCGACCACGGCGGAGAGCATTCCGGCCCAGATGCCGGTGACGCCGTTCTGCTGGTAGATGGTGGGCAGGAAGCCGACCACTGCCATCCACTGGACGGTGTAGCAGCCGAACACCACGCCGGCGATCCAGGGTTTGGGGGAGCGGACGGTGCGGCCGATGCGGCGGGCGGCCGCGGGCAGGCCTGAGCCGTCGCGCGGCGGGTCCTTCGGCACGAAGCGGAGCACCAGCGGGATCGGCACCACGGTCAGGGCGGCCATGATCCACCACCAGACGTGCCAGTTAGTGGCCTGCAGGATCAGCGCGCTGGCCACCAAGCCGGTGAACGTGGCGAAGCCTTGGTAGGCGCTCCAGAAACCGACCGCCAGGTTCACCCGCGCCAGCGGGGTGCTGCTGCGGATCAGGCCGGGCGCCACAACCGTGGTCAGCAGGAAACCGGCGCCTTCCAGCGCGCGGCAGGCCATCAGCACAGCGGCGGAGTCGGCGAATCCGCCGATGACCGAGCCGGCAATGAGCAGCCAGAGGCCGGCGAGCAGGCAACGCCGCGCGCCGATCAGCTCTGCCAGCAGTGACACCGCCAGGCCGCCGGCCATGCCAGCCACTTGCACCACGCCCAGCAGCACGCCCGCCTGCACCAAGGACATCCCCAGCTCGTGCTGGATGACGGGAATGGCGGTCGGCAGCTTCCAGATGTGCATGGCGGCGGTGACGCCGGCAAGTACGACGACGATCCACGCCGCATCTGCACGCTGCTGGGTGACGCTCGGTGCGGCCATGTTGCTCCTTCGGCCCCGGTCCATTAGTTGCCTGTACAGACTATCTGCGGCGGGAAATAAGGTGACGTGCGGCACGTAAGAGAGCAGTCGGCGTCGTAATAGTTGACTCGAATCCGGTCCCGGAGGCGTCCGCCGCAGCGGAAACTGGCAGCAAACTGCGGCGTGGCGGGCTGTGGATAGACTGGCTGGGGCGGCAAACCCGCCGGGAACCACAGGAGGGCAGCATGTTTGAACCTGGGGCGCCGATCGACGAGGTCGAGCGCGATGTCGAATCCATCATCATGGACTTGGTCCACGAACTGGGCGAGCGGGCCGACGCCGATCCGGAGCCGCTCGGCGCGGAGGAACGGGCCTACATCGCGGCGTTCTCCGATGCCCGGGCCAACACGGACCGCAACCAGGCCGGCTTGCTGTCAACGGCCATCCGGCAGCCGAACCTGGCCGAATCGCTGATCTACCTGAACCAGCGGTTGGACCGGCAGGACCTGGATCCGCGCGAGCCGGTGGGCATTCTCGGGATTATCGTCCGGTTGGCCATGGACGGGCTGTGGGTCTCCGACATCTTGGACAGCACGCGGTTCAAGCCTGCGGACCGGCGCCGGATCACGGACGTCCTCACCGGCATGACCTATCTGACCGACGAGCGGCTCAAGGAATTGCTCGCCGAACTGCAGCCGAAGGCCTCGGGCGGCAAGAGGGACTAGGCCCTTTCGGGAGGGCGTGTCGCAGGGGTGGCGGCCGGTTTGAGGCTCCGGCCGGAGGATCGTCAGGCTCGTCGGCAGGTGCTCCCGATCAGGCGTCCGTGGCATCGTGGCCGCGCTGGCGGGCCAAGGCTTTGACCACCCGCGCGACCAGTTCATAGGGAATCGGCTTGCCCAGCGGGAACTTCAGGGTCCCCTTGGCCGCGACGTAGGGTTCCATATCGTGCTTCAGCGCTGCATCCGCTTCCGGCAATGGGTAGAGCGAGACATGATGCTTCCAGCCGGCGAAGTAGACCAGGTAGTGACCCTCGAACGTGATGGCCGGAATGGCGTAGCTGATCTGTTCGCCTGCTCCGGGGATGGCGTTGTGAATGATCCGCCGCACTTCCTGGAGGATGTCCTGCACATCCTCGGGGAACGACGCGATGTAATCGTCGACATTCGAGAACTTCTCCGCCATCTCTGATCCCGCCTCTGATCCCGATGTTCCGGTTTGCCCCTGCTGTTCCGGGTCGCCTCCGCCGCCTATCCGGCCTCCGCTGCTCCGGCCGCCCGCCGCCCGGCCTGATGCCCCTGCTGCTCCGGCCTCCCGCGACCTATCCGGCCTGCTCCTCGAATGGCGTCAGCACAATCTTCCCGGAGACACGGCCTTCCTTACTGTGCCGGATGGCGTCCGCGGCCTGGTCCATCGGAAACGCGCGGTCGATATCCACGGTGAGCTTGCCGGCGTCGGCCAATTCACTCAGCCGGGCGAGCTCGGATCCGTCCGGACGCACCCAGATGAAGCGGCCGCCATGTTCTGTCACCGCGGGGTCGGCGATGGAAGCGTGCCGTCCACCATTCCGCAGCACGGCCTGGGTGTCCTGCAAGACGCCGCCCACAAAGTCCGCCACTACATCGACGCCCTGCGGCGCCAGCTCGCGCACCCGGTGCACCAAACCGTCGCCGTATTCCAGCGGCTCGGCGCCGAGTTCCCGCAGCCGCTGATGGTGTTTCTCCGACGCCGTGGCGAGCACGCGCAGGCCGCGCTCGACGGCGAGCTGGATGGCGATGCGCCCGACGCCGCCGGCTCCGTTGTGGATCAGCAGGGTTTCACCGTTTGACGGGGCCAAAGCATCCAGGGTCCGCTGTGCCACCATGCCCGTGAGCGGCAGCCCGGCGGCTTGTTCCCAGCTCAACGATTGGGGCTTGCTCGTCACCATGGAAACCGGCAAGGCCACGAACTCGGCATATGTGCCGCCCGCCACCGTGTCCCGGCGGCCGTAGGCGTACACCTCATCGCCGGGCGAGAATTCCGGGGTATCGGGCCCGACCTGCTCCACGACGCCGGCAACGTCCCACCCAGGGATCACAGGGAAGTGGACGTCCAGCATCCCGTCCAAGCCACCGGACATGACCTTCCAATCGACCGGGTTGACGCTGGCGGCCTTCACGCGGATGAGCACCGTTCCCGGGGCCACCTTGGGGCGCGGAACCTCTGACTGCTCCATCACTTCCGGGCCGCCGTAGCGGGAGTACGTCATCGCCTGCATGTTCTTGCCCAAGGGGTACCGCCTTCCTGCCACTTCCTGTTTCGGTCCACCCTAGTGGCGGGCGGCCGCGCTTTCCACGGGCCGGCGGCGCACGGGCAGGTCCGGCCGCAGGTAACGCGCACGGCAGTTGGCGTGTGAAACCAGAAGGCGGTAGGCCTTTGCGATCCGGAATGCGGCGCGCAAGGATGACGTGCCAAAGACCTCAGCCACAGGCACGACGGCGGTGCTCACCCGCCCGTCGTACACTCGCTGAGTTCTGTTGTTCAGAATGACCCGATCACCGTGCCGTAGGCCAGCGGCACCAGAATCAGGGCCAACAGGCATGCCGTCGCGATCCACCACGCCCGGCTGCGCCGGACCAGAGCAATACCGGCCAAAACCGGGGCGGCGATCATGATCAAGAGGGCAGTCAGGCCGAAGAATCCGGAGGCAGGGTCCGGCGCGGCACACTCCAGCAGACAGCCGGTGAACCCGATGTACATCACCAGCAGCGCCCAGAACATGGGGAAGCCCAGCGCGGCCCAGCCGCCAATCACCAGAAGAAGTCCCCACCACAGGGGACGCCCGGCCGGGGCAGCAGTTTCGGTCACCGTGTTTGTCTACCAGTGCTGGCCGTCGGCGGCAATCTTTGGACCGGTTCGCGGCCCGCGTGTTGGCCCGGCTCGCGGTCGGGCGGTGACTTGGCTTTGGGTCGGGCGGGTAATCCGGTCGTGTCGGTGACCCGGCTCGTGGTCGCGACGATAACCTGGTCGCGCAGGTAACCCGGTCACGCACGGCCCTAGCGGGTCAGGATCCGGACCCGGAACTGTTCAAGTCTTGAGCGGGCCTGCAACGTTTCCGCAGGTCAGCGCCCTTTGCGCCGTCAAAACATGGACAGATTCCGCTGAACTTGGACAGCAACCCCAAACCCGCGGCCAGCCAGACCCGTCCGCAGCCACCCCACCTCCAGCCCAACTCCATGTAGCCAAGCTCACCCCGCCGGGAGAAATTCCGGCGTGGGGCGGCGGCGTTGAACCATGCAGACACCACACCCCAACCTGAGGAGTCCCATGAGCGTCGATACCGCTGACGTCAACCTGCAGAACCAGCTGTCCGTGGACCGCGAGGCCGCAGACAACCTGTTCCTGGAGGCTCGCACCGCGAACACCTTCTCCACCGAGCCGGTCTCGGACGAGCAGCTCGCCGCCATCTACGAGTTGGCCAAGATGGGCCCCACCATGATGAACAACCAGCCGTTGCGCATCACCTGGGTCCGCTCCGCCGAGGCCCGTGCCAAGCTCGCCGGCCGCATGGCCGAAGGCAACCGCGCCAAGACCGAGTCCGCTCCGATGGTCGCCGTACTCAGCTACGACACCGACTGGCACGAGCACTTCGGGACGTTCTTCCCGCACGCTCCGGAGCGCAAGGAAATGTTCGACGGCAACGCCGAAATGCGCGCCGAGGTTGCCAAGAACAATGCCTGGCTGCAGGCCGGATTCTTCATCATGGCCGTCCGCGCCGTGGGCCTGCACGCTGGCCCGATGGGCGCCTTCGACGCCGCCGGCATCGACGAGGACTTCAACGCCGGCACCGCCAACCGCACCTTCATGGTGGTCAACGTCGGCACCCCGGGTGAAAACCCCTGGTTCCCGCGTCTGCCCCGCCTGGACGCTGAGATCGCAGTCCAGACGGTCTGATTCTCACCTGAACCGCTGACGACGGCGGTGCCCACCCCAACGGGGCTCGCGAGCCTCCCATGGTGGGCACCGCCGTCGGGCTTTAATCGGGAACAAGCGGACAAAATAGGCGGATAAACAGGACCCAGCCGGGGCGGACTACGAACGCACGCCGCCGGCAGCGCTGAGGGACCCGTTGTCGCCGTTGCGGTCTTCGGCCAGCACTGCGCGGTCCCGGCCCTCGGACTTTGCCTGATAAAGGGCCGCGTCGGCCGCCTCGATCGCCGCATCCAACGTGTTGGCATCAGGTGTGTCCGGTCCCTCGCCGATGGCAGCGATGCCGAAGCTCACGGTGGGCAGCGTGAAGTCCGGAAAGTCTGCCGTGCGCAGGTTCTGGCTGATGAGGTGGGCTACTTGCTTGGCTTGTTCCGGGGCCGCGCCAGAGAGCAGCAGAACGAACTCCTCGCCGCCATAGCGTCCCACCAGATCGGTGGACCGGACGGTGTCCGTGCAGACCTGGGCGAAGGCGCGCAGTGCTTTGTCGCCGCCGGGGTGGCCATGTGTGTCGTTCACGGTCTTGAAGTGGTCCAGGTCAGCCAGCATCAGGCTGCCGGACCGGCCGCCGCGGCGCAGGCTGTCGATCCGGTCCGCGGCCAGATCAAGGAAGGCATTTCGGTTGAGCAGCCCGGTGAGCCCGTCGTGCAGCGCGCGCTTGCGGAGGTCCCGGGCGGCCTGCTCTTCGCTGAACGTGACCATGCTGAAGGAGACCACCACCATCACCGCCATGTTGACCACCGTGGTGGCCTCGCCCCCGAAGAAGGTCTCGAAGATGCGGCCGCCCGGCCCGTCCGTCAGGAAGGTGACAAACCGGCAAAAGTAGAAGGCCGACAGGAACACGGAAACGACTGCCAAGGGGCCACGCAAACGCGTAAAACCGCGGCGCAGCCGGAACAGCTCGGAGGCCGCCAGGCCAAAAAACAGGGTCACAAACGCGAGGAACACCATTCCGCCGGCCCAGACATTCGTTCCTGGATTTTCAACGGCGGTGCTCCCGCCCGCAAGAGCCATACCGGCCACGATCAGCAACGGCGCCGGTTTGCGGGCATTCAGCGACCGGGTCCCGGTCCAAACAGCCGCGGCGCCGAAAACCACCAGCACATTCGCCAAAGTAGTGGCCCACCACTGGTGTCCCGTGCCGTTCAGCAGGTAACAGGCGGAACCGGTGAGGAACATCGCGATCGCGGTACACCACCAGGCGCTGTAGGGGGCACGCGTCCGCCGATAGGTCACCATATAGAACAGGACCAGCAGAACAATGCCCACCACGGCGAAGGCAACCCTGAGGGTCGCTGTGTCCAGCACCATGGTCCGCCCCGCTGTTGGTCCGCCTATTGTGTCAACGTTAGTATTGCAGGGGGACTGCGATCACGGTTACTCCAACATCTTTTGTGTCGCAAGTTTATTCAGGTGCGGGGAACCACAGGCCGCCCGGGACACAGCGACGGCGGCGCCCCGGGGCGCCGCCGTCGTCATCAAAGCGAAGCGTCAGGAGAGCTTTGCCCCACCCTGCCACAGGGCTTCGAACGGAGCGTTGGAGGAAACCCGGGCCTTAATGCCCTCGGTAACGAAGGCTTTGGCGGTCTTGGCGGCTTGCAGCGGGGTGGCGCCCTTGGCCAGTTCGGCGGTCACCGCGGCGGCCAAGGAGCAGCCGGCGCCGGAGACAGCAACCTCGCCGACCTTCGGAGCGGACAGCACCTCCAACGTGTCGCCGTCGTAGAACACGTCCACCGCGTCCGCGCCCGCCAGCCGCACGCCGCCCTTGGCCAGCACGGCCGCGCCGGAAGCGTCGTGGATGATCTTCGCGGCTGCCTTCAGGTCCTCGACGTCGTTGATGGTGATGCCGGACAGGGACTCGGCTTCGAAATGGTTCGGCGTGACGAAGGTGGCCAGCGGCAACATCTGGGCCTTGAGCGCCTGGTCAGTGTCCAGCGCGTGGCCGGGCTCCTGTCCCTTGCAGATGAGCACCGGGTCCAGCACTACGTGGTCCCACTGCTGGTTCTTCAGCGCTGCTGCAACCGTGTCAATCGTCAGCGGCGAGCCGAGCATGCCCAGCTTGACCGTCTTCAGCGAGCCTTCGTAGCAGGTCTGGATGGCTTCCAACTGGTCGGCGATGACGCCGGCGTCCACCGGGACAAAGCGGTGGTTCCAGTTGTCCTTCGGGTCGAAGGACACGATGCAGGTCAGCGCGGTGATGCCGTAGGTGCCCAGTGCCTGGAAGGTCTTCAGGTCGGCCTGCGCGCCTGCGCCGCCGGTGGCCTCGGAGCCGGCGATGGTCAGCGTGATGGCGGGCGGGGTGGTTTCGGTGGTGGAAACAGACATGCGCCCATTTTCCACCCGCCACCCTCCGGTTCCTAATGACGACGGCGGTGCTCACCTCGAAGGCGTTCGTGCGGCGGCCCGCGGGGCGAGGTCCGCTTAGCGGATATCCATCATTCTCCACACACTGAAACGGCCGATGGCGGCGGCCAGTCCGATCAACGCAGCCAGTTCCAGCGTGCCGAGCGGGTCGCCGCTGGAGAGCGAAACCAGGATCAGGAACGAGGCCGCGGTCATCACCACGAAGAATGCCAGTACGTGCAGCCACTGGTTGGCAACCGGCCGCAGCAACAGGCCCAGCACAAACGCGATGGGCGCGCCGACAACCAGCCCCACGCCGCCGGCATACAGTCCGACGACCAGGGCCAGGAGTGCAGCCGACGCCAGCTGGTGGCCGTTGACCGGGCCACCGGCCAGGGTGAGCAGCAGGGCGCCCAGGGCGAAAGCCGTAATGGCCACCAGGAAACCGACCACAAAGGCCCCGAACCCGAACGTCACCCGGTGGCGAGGGTTGTAGCGCTCGAATTCGTCGAGCTCCGGTTCCTGGCTCATATAGCAAGAATAGGTGCGGCGGCACGGATCGGCCGGGCCATGGGAGAATGGATGGCGGTCCGGGTGGCAGACGGGCCCATTAGTGCTAATACAGCGGACGCTTCATCAGGCATCAAACGGTGCGAGGCGTTGCGCGAACCACTTCTATAAGGGTGAACCACCACAATGACTGAATTGCAATCCCGCACGCCTGCCCGCTTCGCCTCGATTGGCAGCCCTTACTTTGGCATCATGCTTGCCGTCATGGCCGTGGTCCTGATTCTGTCCAATATCGGCGCCGCCAAGGGCGTGGTCCTCGGGCCGATTGTTACCGACGGCGGATTTTTCCTCTTCCCGTTGGCGTACATCTTGGGCGACGTGATCAGCGAAGTCTACGGTTTCAAGGTGGCACGCAAGGCCATCATTACCACCTTCGCGCTATCCGTCTTCGCCTCGCTTTGCTACTGGGTGATCATCGGGCTCCCCGGCTTCGACGACGACTTCGGCCGAATGAAGCAGCAGGCGCTGGAGGGCGCGCTCGGGCCTGTCCCGCTAATCGTCCTAGCCAGCCTGTTGGGCTTCCTGGTGGGGCAGACGCTGAATTCCTGGGTGCTGGTGCGGATGAAGGAGCGTTGGGGCGAACGCCGCCTGTGGGCGCGTCTGATGGGCTCCACCGGGGTGGGGGAATTCGCCGACACCCTGATCTTCTGCTCGATCGCGGCCTCCATCATCGGAATCAGCGACTTCCCGACGTTCGTCAACTACGTACTGGTCGGCTTCGTCTACAAGACCTTGGTGGAGTTCCTCTTCGTCCCCGTCACCACGGCGGTCATCGGCTGGGTCAAGAGGCGCGAGCCGTCCTACAGCGCGCTGGCGTCGGATTCCTCCGCAGCCTGATCGGGGAGGGCCAGTGCCGGGACGCGCTCGCTGAGCTCCGACGGGGACAGGTTCGCTGTGACGAGGATTTCCTCCGGCGCGGCCCCGGCCTTAAGGGCTGCATCAATGGCTGCATCGAGGGTCGTTTCGGCCTGGTCCATCTCCACCTGCAACCCCTCGACTGCTGCCGATGCGGTCCAGACGTCCTTCAGATGCTCTTCCATGGTGCTAACTTCCTATCTGGCCAGAACGCAAGTCCCTCTGCCGTAGCCGGACCTCATCCTTCGGATGAAAGAACGAGTCCCGCATTCGCCAGCTTACAGTGTAAGGTCCGCGCTAAGCACCCCTGAGGGGGCTCTTTTACCGGGAATTTTCCAAACCTTCTCCGAGAGCGCAAAAAACCGCGCGCTGCAGCGGAAACTGCGCACTCTCGGTGGAGGATTCGAGCCGGCGGACGGCCTTCCTGTCGAGGGCAGAGGGGGGACAGGTGGAACCCCGGCGCGTAGGCTGGTGCGCAATCGCAGGAGGGAGCGACCATGGCCGATTCCGGAACGCCTGCACCGACAGGCGAAGACCAGCCCGGCGGTGACCGGCTGCCTCTGGACCGTCAGCGGATTCTCGAGGCCGGAAAGGTCTTTATCGAAGAGCACGGCGTCCGCCAACTGACCATGCGGCGCCTGGGTGCCGAACTGGATGTTGAAGCCATGTCGCTCTACCGCTACGTGCCGTCGCGGGAGGATCTGCTTGACGGCATCGTGGAGTCCGTGGTCGACGAATTGTACAGCGATCCGGAAGTCTATGTGGAGCCGCGCTACGGTTGGCAGGATTACCTCCTCCGACTGGCACACGGGCTGCGCCGGATGGCGATGAAACACCCCCAGGTGTTCCCGCTGATTGCCACCCGGCCCGCCGAAGCGCCGTGGGTCCGCCCGCCGCTGCGGAGCCTGCGCTGGGTGGAGTCGTTCCTGAGGGCGATGACCAACGCCGGGTTCAGCAACGAGAATGCCGTTGAGGCGTACCGGGCGTTCAGCAGCTTCCTGATCGGCCACCTTTTGCTGGAGGTTGCTGCCCTCGGTGCTGATATCGGCCCGGTCGAGGACACCGACCATTCGCCCTCCCGGCAAGCTGACCTGACCGATTACCCCTTGCTGCAGGAACTGCAGGGCCTGCTGTCGGAAGACCATTCCAAGCAGGAATTCGACACGGCGCTTGATTCCTTGCTGGAAAGGCTGGACAGCCAGCTCAACTGAGGGCCGATTCGCCTCGCAGCCAAGATTTCTCCTTCCCGCCAACTTAAATTCATCCTGCGACTTTGCAGAATGATACTAAGCATGCTTTGCTTACGTCGTAAGCATGGTTAGTGTTTTGGTTCCGGCCCACCGGGGCCATGGTTTCGCAGCAAGTCGGGCGGCCGAATCAGTGTCGCCACCGCCGGGCTGCGCATGGATGAGGAGAAGGCATGCAGGTTATACGCGACAACTACGGCGCATCACGCTTCGATGCCTACGTTGATGGTGAAGTGGCGGCGTCGCTGAAGTACAAGATCCAAGACGGCGAAATGTGGCTCCTCGAGATCGAAGAAGAACGTTGGCACCGAGGCCTCGGACTTGGCGAGCCCCTGGTTCGCCGGGCGCTGGCCGAGGCGCATCGCCGCCGCCTGCGCGTTCTGCCCTTCTGCCAGGAGGCCAGACAGCAGGTGTTCGCCCATCCGGTATTCCTGCAGCTGGTTCCTCGGGAGCAGCGCAGCCGATTCCACAAGTCGTGGGCGCTGGAAGGCAAGGCCCGCGCCGCACGTCGCCGGCGCCGTGTCCCGGCCAGTGCCATCCGCACCGCCGCGGCCCCGGCGGCAGCTCGATGAGCGGCAAACTCAAGGTCACCGTCCGGGTCGACTTGGAGTGCTCATCGGTGCACATTGACGTGCGCGGACGGGTCGACGAGCGGAACGTGCTGGCAGTCTATTCACTGGCCCAGCGCGCAAACTCCTTGGCACCAGGCCTGGAGGTGGCCATCGATCTGCAGCATGCCTCCGTGGACGCAGCCGTCCTCTGGCACCTGCAGGCCTGCGCGGTATCCGGATTCCTGCCCGAATACGCCGACCCGCTGCAGGCCGAATGCCGACTCACGATTCTGGCACCCGAACCGCAGGGTGAGCGGGCCGACGTCGTGCTGGCCGCCTAACAGAGGCGAGGCACCTACTGCGGAAGGCCGCCGTCGTGATCTTTTGGATACGACGGCGGCCTTCCGCGTGCGGGGGAGTTGCCCGGGTGGTCAGGCGTAGTAGCGGCCCAGCACCTCTGCCTTGAAGTCGAAGAAGGAGCCGTCGTCGATGGCCAGCCGGGCGTCGTCGACCAGCTTGACCGTGAAGCGCTCGTTGTGAATGGAAATTAGTGTGTGACTGACCATCTCGTTCGCCTTGAACAAGTGGTGGATGTAGGCGCGGGTGTAGTTGGCGCAGGTGTAGCAATCGCAGCCGTCCACCAGAGGCGTGAAATCCAGTTTGAACCGGCGGTTGGACAGGTTCTTGCGTCCATCCGGGGTGTAGAACGCCGAGTTTCGGGCCACGCGCGTCGGGGAAACGCAGTCGAAGGTGTCCGCGCCGTTCTCGATGGCGGTGAAAATGTCGTCCGGTTCGGAGATGCCCAGCAGGTGGCGGGGCTTGTCCTCGGGGAGCTCTTCGGTGCACCAGCGCACGATGGTGCCCAGGTTCTCCTTCTCCAGCGCACCGCCGATGCCGAAGCCGTCGAAGTTCATGGCTCCCAGATCCCGGCAGGCCTTGCGCCGCAGGTCCTCGTACTGGGCGCCCTGGATCACGCCGAACAGTGCCTGGTAGGGCCTGTGTGAGCGCTCGTCGGTGAGCCGTTCGTGTTCCGTCACGCAGCGTTCGGCCCACAGCCGGGTGCGCTCCAGTGACTCCTCCTGGTAACCGCGCGAGTTCATCAGCGTGGTCAACTCGTCGAAGGCGAACATGATGTCTGCGCCCAGTTGGTGCTGGACCTGCATGGAGATCTCCGGCGTGAAGCGGTGCTTGTCGCCGTTGAGGTGCGACTTGAACCAGACCCCGTCGTCGTCCACATGTGCCAGCCGTTCCTTGCCGGGTGCCACCTGGTCGTCAGAGCCGGTGTTCGCGGCGGCGGCGTCCATATTGATGACCTTCTTGAATCCGGAGCCCAGGCTCATCACCTGGAAACCGCCGGAGTCGGTGAAGGTGGGGCCGTCCCAGTTCATGAATTTACCCAGGCCGCCGGCCGCATCGAGCACCGCGGCGCCGGGCTGCAGGTACAGGTGGTAGGCGTTGGCCAGCAGCGCCTGTGCGCCTAGCTCCTTCATGGATTCGGGCAGTACCGCTTTGACCGTGGCTTTGGTGCCGACGGCGATGAACGCCGGCGTCTGAATCTCGCCGTGCGGGGTGGTGATGGTGCCGGTGCGGCCCTGGAATCCGCCCCCGTTCTCGGCTACCCGGTCGGCGGAGGGGCTGGCGGTGTTGGCAAGGCGGCTGCCGACGCGGAAGGAAAAATCAGACTGGGGCACCCCACCATTTTGCCTTACTCCGTGTCTTGCGGGGTGCGTGGGTGAGAGAGGACGGGCCCCAGCCTTGTGGCGGTGTGGCATGGCGAACACCGTTCTGTCGAAACCCTCACAGGGATCTGTCAAAACACTCACAGAATGATGGTTGCCTTGGGCAAGAGAATTAGCATGGAGGAGGTGCTGGTGTAGGTGCCCGTCCCGCGCCGCTGAGTTGGCCGCGCAGCCCGCACACAGTATCCCGTGCCTTTACCCATCGCACTTCGGAGGCGGCGGGGCGTGGTGGATGCCGCGCTGCGCAGGCATGGTGGCCCGGGGTAGTTGAAGCCCGTCCATGCACTGTTCCCGCGATAGCTGAGTCCTTAGACGGATCATTCGCCCGGTGGAACCTTGGGCGCCGGTGGAATTATTCGGGGCCGGCGGGTGATGGAGGCGAGGCAACGTGGATAGTGTGGCAAGCGAAAGGTGGGCAGCATGGCGACGCAGTACGTACGCGAATTCTTCCGTGTAGGTCCGGCGCGTCAGGACCATGTTGTGGCCACCCGCTGCGGCATCAGCGTAGGTCTGCCGCTGCTCACCCTGTTGGCCATGGACCGCTTCGACTTGATGATTTTCGCCGCCTTCGGTGCCTTCACAGGCATCTATGGGCGAGGCGAGGCTCACGGAGCCAGACTGCGGCACCAGGGTGAGTTCGGGGTGCTGATCATGCTGGTCATGTTCCTCGGCGCCCTCACTGCCATGGCCGACGCCGGACCTTGGGGGATTGTCTTTGGCACAACCGTGGTGGCTGGTCTGTGGTCGCTGGCGGTCAACTATTTCCAGCTCCGTCCAGCGGGCGTCATCTTCTTTACGTTTGGCTATGCAGCCATTGGTTCCATCCCGCTGACCGCACCGCTGTGGCAGGCCATGCTGACCGGCTTGGCAAGTGTGGTGCTGGCCATGCTGATCGGGATCAGCAGCCGGCTGGTGCCGGCCTGGCGCACCTCGATGGCAGCGCCGCCCCGGCCGCAGTTCACCCACGAACACTGGCGGGAGTTCCGCGTCGAAGCCGGCGCCAGCGCGCTGGCGGCCCTGACTGCCGGAACCCTCGCCACCGTGGTGGGGCTGGGCCATAACTACTGGGCAATGGTGGCTGCTGTGGCACCGATTGCGGGACCCAGCCTTGCCCAACGGGTGAAAAAGGGTGTGCACCGCATCTTGGGGACCTTTGCCGGCGTGGCGGTAGCCGGGCTGTTGCTGGCCCCGCGCCCGGAGCCCTGGGTTCTGGTCCTGATGGTGATAGTGCTGCAGTTCAGCGCGGAAATGTTCGTGCTGCGCCATTACGCGCTGGCGCTGATCTTCATCACGCCGCTGGCCCTGATCATGACCGAGCTGGCCGCCCCCACCGATCCGCGGGAACTCATGGTGGACCGGGCGCTGCAGACCGCCATCGGTGCGCTGGTGGGGATCAGCCTGGTGTACCTCATGCACCAGCGGACCATCCGCGAGAAGAACCGGCGCCGCTACCAGCGCCGGCGGCAGGACGGGGCCTGACGCGGACGGTTCCCCTTTGGGGGAGACGGCCGGCGAGGGCTTGTGGCCTAGTCGGAACCGGGTCCGGCGGTGCTGCCAAGCACCAGCGGGTCCGCGTCCGGCAGGGCGCTGTTGCGCCAGGATTCCCAGCCGTCCCGGATCTCGGCCAACCGCTTGGCACCGAGTCCGTAGCAGCTGATCAGCACTTGGCTGCCGCCCTCGGGCCTGCCGTCCGGATGCGACGGGGTTTCTGCGACGATCAGCAGGCCGCCGCCACGGTCGGCATACGAATCCACGGTCAACCCCAGCTGGCGCTCCGAGCGGAACCACACCTTTCCGGAGATCTCCTCCCCGGTGGCAAGGGAAGCGCTATACGTTTCGCCCGCCGTCGGCAGGTTGTCCAAGCCAAGGCTGGAGAGCAGCCCGCCCGCCGGGACGGAGTCCGCGCCGAGGTAGGTGGTCTGGCGGGGGTCATTGGGGTGGCGTTCCAAGGCGAACCGCAACTGCTGCAAGAAGCTCCGCCAGCCTTCGGTGATGTCCTCCCACCATTCGTCGGACTGCTCGCCGGACTCCGGGCCGCGCTCAAGGGTGAGCCGTACGCCGTCGCCCACCGGCTCCAGGACAAAGGCATCGCTATCGCCCATGGTGAGCCGTTTGTGGTCTTCCGCCTCGGTTGCGTCGCTGAAGTAGATCTCGCGGATCTCCTCGTCCAGTCCGGTCATGTCCCAGCCGTGCCACTGCGCGATGCGTCTGGGCTCGCGCAACATGGTCCATACCTGGCGGGCATCCGCGTTGATGTGGACGCTGAGTGAACCGGGTTCTGTTGCTCCGCTCTCCGTCATGCGGCCGACTCTACTCCCGGGCCGCAGTGACTGACCAGAGTCCAGCCCCGGGGTGTTAGGCGTTCCGCTGCTGGACGTCCAGGGCGCGGATGGCCACCAACTCGTTGCTGATCCGGCGGTCGACTTCCACCGGTTCCAAGGTCTCCGACCCGCCGTGTGTGCGCAGGTACAACAGCGCGGTCAGCCGCAGTTCGCGCCACTCGCGCTCAGCCGTGCGGTCGGCGGCAGCCATCGCCCGGTGGATTTCCTTGTCATAGAGATTCGGTTCGTTCAGCTGGCGCTGGCGGACCTCGGCGTTGATCTTCGCCCGGAAGGGATCCTCGTCGGCGTCGTCCGGTGCGCGCAACGCCTCGGCCAACTGCAGGGCTTCCGCGCTGTCCTCTTCGGTGCCCGATTCGCGCAAGATGTAGGCGGCCATGGCCAGCGAAGACTCGATCCATTTCCACCGGCCGAAGTTGCCATCGAAGGGCTGGTCGATGATCAGCCTACATACCGTGAGCGCGCGTTCGCGGTCGTCCAGTTCCACGAGCAGGGTGTGCGCGAGGTCCCGCACGTCCTGCAGATGGCTGCCGGCCTTGGTGTTCAGGCCGCGACTGAGGCGGGCGGCCAGCCGCTGCACCCCGGCGTGGCGGCCGTGCGCCCGGGCCACCTGCACCACCACGGCTTCCGGAGTGCCCTCTTCCGCGGGAATCAGCTCCAGGTCGTCCTGCGCCAGCGCGCCGGGCAGCTGGGCGGGCCTGCGTGAGGAAGCGATGCGGATGCGCGACCCGTGGGCGATGCGTACGCGGCTGCCGTCTTCGAGCGTGGCCACCACCACCGCCGGAGTGCCGAAATCATCGGGTACGACGGCGGTGCCCGCCACGGGCGCGGAGTGCTCACCGGAGCGCGTCAGGAACCGGGCACCGGCGCCTACGCTTTCAGCTTTGACATGGTGGATGAATGTCTCGGCCTGTTGTTCCGTCATGGGTAAATCCTTAGTCACGCTCGCGATCGTCAGAACAGTATATGAAATCGTTACCTTTCGGGCGGGAGGCCCGCGGAGGTGTCCGTCGCGCCGTCGTGATGAAACGATAGATCGTGAGCGGGGTCTCACTTCCGGCCGTAGCCGCGTGCAGCTTTGGCTCTGCAGCCCGCCAACAGCCTGTTGCCAGCCGACGGCCGGCAACTTAGTGCCAGGCGGCCCGACGGCGGCATCTTCGAGCCAGGCGGCCCGCCAGAGTCTCCGCGCCGGCTGCGGGCCGGCCCAGCAGCTACCCCGTCAGCAACGGGCGCGCGACAATCCGCCAGCCAAGAGTCGGGCGCCAGAGGCCTCAGTCGTACGGAGCCTTTGTTAGGACCAAGAGTTGCTGACCACGAGCCGTTCGAGCGCGGGCTTCGGGGGATGCCCGGACAGGATGCGCCACATTGCCTATCGTTTGGTAAGCAAAACGGGTGCTGCTCTGATCCCGTGGACCGGGGCGCAGGGATCTGCGCGGTCACGCATCAGGGATGCTAATCAATCACCAGTGAATGTGGCGCATCCTGTACACGCCACCCGCGGGGCCGGCTGTGCACGTCATCAGCGGGGGCCAGCCCCGTCACCATCGGGGCGAGCCGCGCACGTCATCAGCGGGGCCGGCTGTACACGCCATCAGCCGCGCCCCTTAGCCAGGCCGCGGCGGATGTGCGCGCGCCTGGCCCGGACGATCTGCTGGCCGGAATTGACCGGTATCCGGAGCAGGATCGCGGACCGAACGTGACCGCGATGGCCGATAGCGTCGAGGTATCGAAAAACTCCCCGGGCAGCACCCTTGCTAAGCGTTCGGGGAGCACCAACGCACAGCCCCTACGCTCTGTGAAAGTTGATCCCTGCCATGAGCATCATCCTTGCCCCTGAGGCCCGCACCGGCCATGTGCCGACGCACGTGCCCGTTCATTCCGAACAGTTCCGCAGTAGGAGCCGCCTGACCATTCTGCTGCGCCTCGCAGGCATGATCCTGACGGATCTCGCCAACCGGCGGAGCCAGCAGCCGGTCACACTGAAGCGGCTGCGGTGCCAGGACGAGCATCAAGAGCAGTCCCGGGACCTGGCCGCCCAGATGTACACCTGGACGCTGCCCAGATAGGACGACGCCGGGCCAACCCCCTTGGTCTCGCGCCGGGCTTCGCGCGTGTCCGGTATGGGCACGGCGCAGGTTTGATCGCGGTGCGCGGGACAGCGCGTCGTGTTGGACCGGCGGTCAGCGGCACCAACCTGCATGGGCCAGCGCCTGGCGCAGGAGATTGCCGCGGCCGCCGACGAACTCGGACTGGACCGCCGGACTGAGGGCATCCTCCGGAGTCATCCAGCTCAGCTCCAGTGCGTCCTGGCGGGGATTGCATTCGCCGGTGACCGGGATGACGTAGGCCAACGCCACGGCGTGCTGCCGGTCATCGGTCAGCCCCGTCTCGGAGGGCGACGGGAAGTACTCCGCCACGGTGAACGGCACCGGGCTGGCCGGCAGTTGCGGAAAGGCCAGCGGCCCGAGGTCCTTTTCCAGGTGGCGCAGCAGCGCAGCGCGGACCGTCTCGCGGTACATCACTCGTCCGGAAACGAAGGTCCGTACCATCTCGCCTTCATCGGACGCCTGCAGCAGCAGACCGATCTCCGTCACGTATCCCAGCGAATCCAGCCGTACCGGCACCGCCTCCACATAGAGCATGGGCAGACGTTGCCGGGCCTCGTGCAAATCCTCGTTGGAAAGCCAGCCGGGATACGGGTCGGGGGTGCGTACGCTCATGTACTTGTTCTACAGCACCGCTGCGATGCCAGTCACGCCAGCCGCCCGGAACGGCGCGTCCGGCCCGCTGTACTGTGTGCGCAATGCGGGGCGGCGAGCCCGTGGCTGCCGACGGGGTTGTCGCCAGGGCCCACGCCGGAAACCGGCCGTCCGGCCCGACTCGGGGCCCGCAGCCTCTGGCGCCCCAGGTCTCCACTTCCCGCGAGTCCGTCCGGCCCATTCAGCGCCAACGTGACCGCCCGGCTCCGCGTGAGTCAGTCGGCGTCTGCGGATCCGGCTGGTGAGTCCGGCCGCACCGTAAAGCGCAGATACCTTGCAGCGGTTTGCCCCGTGCCCGGCTCCACAGCGACTCGCCCTGCGCCCGGCTCCACTGCGGCCAGCGCACCAACCCGACCCACCGCGGCCAGCGCACCGGCCTGCCCCACCGCGGCCAGCTCCGCACCGGCCGGCCTTGAAGCTGACAGGTCCGCACCGTCGGGATGCTCCACCAGCAGGTTCTCTCCGACGGCTTCCTCCGCGGGGGAGCAGGCGATTCCCGCCGCGGTGAGACGGTCCCGCAGGGCGGCCAGGTCGTCGTCGTACTCAAAGGACAGTTCCAAGTGATCCGTTGCGCCGTGCCGTACGCCGACGAGCCCGCCGTTCTTCGCTGCGAAGTCCGCCCATTCGCCGGGCTCGCCGAACCGGGGGTGCGCACCGATCCCGCGGAGGGTGGCAACAGCGCCCGGGACATCCGGCGTGACCCAGGCGGGCATCACGGCCAGCGCAGGGTCTGGCTGGTCGGGCCCGGGGTGGTTGCCGAAGGACGGCGACGCAGGTTCGGCCAGGAAGCTGAAGCCCGACGGCGCCGTGACCCTGGCGGCGCGGCCGTGGTCCGCGTCCTCGATCGCCACCTGGGTGCCGTCGGCCGCGGTGCGGCGGGCGAACTCGTCCAGATCCCGGACCTCGAAGCCCAGCTCCACGCGGCCGTCAGCGGGATTACCGGCCTCGACTCGGTGCAGCCCCACCCGGCCGGAGGCGGCGTCAAATTCCAGCCATGCCCCGTCGTGGTCGGCTGCGCAGACCAGGCCGGCCGCGGTCAGCAGCTTCCGCCACGGCTCGATCCGGGACGTGAACACAACGGGGCGCACGCGCAGCACGGCAGTCTCCTTCAGGTCTGCAAGCAAGATACTTCCGAAACTACTAGACGGCGCGGCCCCACCGTGCTGGCATAAGGGCATGCCTGCTGAACTTCCCGAGTTGCTGTTGCCCGACGCCTCCGCCTGGCGGGCTTGGCTGGAAGAACATCATGCCGCGTCGGCCGGCGTCTGGCTCATCCTGCACAAGAAGGGCGGCTCGGTGACCGCACTGGATTATGCCGGTGCCCTCGAAGAGGCGCTGTGCTTCGGCTGGATCGACGGCCAGGCGCGGCGCCGTGACGCCGAAAGCGTTTTCCAGCGGTTCACTCCGCGCGGCAAGCGCAGCATCTGGTCGCAGCGCAACGTGGCCTATATCGAAAGGTTGGAGCAGGCCGGCAAGATGCACGACGCCGGCCGGGCGGCGGTGGCTGCTGCGCAGTCCGATGGCCGCTGGGACAAGGCCTACGCGGGACCGGCCACGGCCCAAGTTCCCGAGGACCTGGCCGCGGCGATCGCCGCCGTCCCGGAGGCGCAGGCGATGTTCGATGTGCTGACTTCGCAGAACCGCTTTGCCCTGATTCACAGCCTGGGTCAGCTGAAGACCGAGGCCGCCCGGCAGCGCAGAATCGCCGACTTCGTGGAGATGCTGGCCCGGCACGAAACGCCGTACCCGCAGCAAAAGCGGCCGTCCTAGCCACCGCCAGCGGGCTGGGCTCGGCCGGCGGGTGCGGCGGCTGCCGGGTTCGGCCGCAGGTGGGCTGCCGGGTTTTTCCGGCCCACCCTTCCGCCCGTTTAGCCGGCCACTGTGGCGGCTGCCTCCAAGGTCATCCACGCCTGCAACTGCGTGGAAAGTTCGACGCCGGCGCCCGGCTGCGGCTTCCCGGCCGCGGCCGCCGCGGGGTCTGAAGGGAAGACCAGGACTTCCCAGCTGCGGTGGTTCTCGATGGCCCGCCCGGCCCAAAAGCCTGCCGCGGTATCCGCGACCATTCGCGCGGCCAGTACGCGCACGTCGCCGGGCAGCTTGTCGGACCGGGCCGCCACGGCCAGGTAGCGGGCCAAGATCCCGGTGAAGAGCCCGCCGTCGCCGGCCCCGTGGGTGCGCAGGACGAGTTTCCGGCCCTCTTCCTCGGTGACTTCGGGCTGCTGCACCAGGCCGGCCGCGATCCCGTGCACCAGCTCGGCCGCGCGCTGCAGGTCGGCGTCCCGGCCCACTGCCAGCAGCGCCGCCAGCACCGGTCCTTGGTTGTAGGTATAGATGTCCGGAACAAGTACGGGCTTCCCGCTGACCAGGCGCACGCCGTCCAGATACAGCCGGCGCTCCGGTTCGTATAGCTGGGCATCCAGCCAGTCCAGCAGCCGAGCGGCCTGGCCGGTGTCGCCGGACCGGGCCAGATAGAGCGCGGCCGGAGCCGTGGCCGGGGTGTTCTTGAAGTCCCGGTCGGTGCTCCAGAACAATCCGCCGCCCAGGTCCGGCGTGTGCGCCAATTCCAGCTGGGCCAGCAGCCGACGGGACGCGGCCCTGTTCCGGAACCGCGGTTTGTCCGCGTCTGCGGCCAGGCCGTCCAACCGCTGGCTGGCCAGCGCCAGCCAGGCCATGTCGTCGAAGTAGGAGTTGGTGAAGCGGAAGCCATTGCGCCAGCGGACGGTGCGCAGCAGCCGGGCAGCCAGGCGTCCCGCACTGGGGCCGCTGCCGCCGTCGTAATGCTGTTCCCGGCGCAACTCCCGCCGGCCGGCATCCACCAGGCAGTCCAGAAAATGCGCCTGCCACCAGTAGTGCCACGGCCCGGTCCAGCCGGGCGAGGGCCGGCGGACGGCACCCAGCAGGGTGAAGGGCAGCCCCTGCATGCGGTGGCCGAAATGGCGGACGACGGCGATCGCTGCCTCGTCCGCGCGGCCTGCCGCCAGCGTGGGGTTGGGCGTGCGGAAGGCTCCGCCGCCGGGCAAGGTCGGCATGGGACCCAGCCTAACGGCCGAAGAATGTTGGGGCAGGCCGGGCCTTTTGGTCCGACGGCCCCGCCGATGACCGTGGTGTGCGCGGCGCCACATTAGGCTGAGGTGTGCGATGCCGCCGTGGCTGGCGGTGAAGACAAACATGTTCAGGGACTGAGGAGGATTCAGTGGAGGCTTCCGGAGCTGTAGCTCTGATTACCGGCGGCGCATCGGGGCTGGGCGCTGCGACGGCCCGACGGCTGCATGCTGCCGGCGCGTCGGTGGTGCTGGTGGATCTGCCCGGTTCGAAGGGCGAGGAGTTCGCCGCAGAGCTGGGGGAGCGGGCCGTGTTTGCCCCCGCCGATGTGACCGCTGAGGACCAGGTTCAGGCAGCGGTGGACCGGGCGACGGCGCTGGGGCCGCTGCGCATCCTGGTGAACTGCGCCGGGGTCGGCACTCCGGGGAAGGTTTTGGGGCGCGACGGCGTGCTGCCGCTGGAAGCTTTCAGCAAGGTAATCCAGATCAATCTCATCGGCACGTTCAACGTGATCCGGCTGGCGGCCGCCGCGATGGCCGCGACCGAACCGGTGGAAACCGAGCTCGGTGGGCCGGAGCGGGGAGTCATCATCAACACGGCCTCGGTGGCCGCTTTCGACGGACAGATTGGCCAGCCGGCTTACGCCGCCTCCAAGGGCGGGGTGGCGGCAATGACGCTGCCGCTGGCCCGGGAACTGGCGCGCTCGCTGGTCCGCGTGGTCACCATTGCACCCGGCATCTTCGAGACCCCGATGATGGCCGGGCTGCCGCTGCAGGCCCAGGAGTCGCTGGGCCATCAGGTACCGCACCCGTCCCGGCTTGGCCGGCCCGCGGAATACGCTGAACTGGCCGCGCACATCGTGGCCAACAGCATGCTCAACGGCGAGACTATCCGGCTGGACGGTGCCATCCGGATGGCGCCGAAGTAAGCCGGCAGGTCTGGGACGGCAGGACCCTCAAGGAGCGGGCCGCCCTCGGCCAGTTGGGTGGGGAGCGGCAGGGCCCAAAGGCCCAAACGGGGCGGGCTCGCCCTCAGCTAGCTGGGTTGGGAGTCACAGGGCCCAAGGGCCAAATGGAGCGGCCCGCCCTCAGCCAGCGGAGCCGGAAGGCGACATGCCCGCGGCCGGAAAGCCGCCGCCGTCGTACGCTGGAGGGGATGCCGCGCCGCGCTGCGGAATCCGCCGTGCCGGCAACCCGGCAGCTCCTGTAGGACGCGAAAGGACCTGGCTCATGCCCCACGCCGCCCGAGATCGGGACCTCGACGCGAGCCTGCGCGCCGACGTGCGCCGGGTGAGCACGCTGCTGGGCGAATCACTGGTGCGCCAGCACGGGCCGGACTTGCTGGATCTGGTGGAACAGGTGCGGCTGCTGACCAAGGAGTCCAAGGAAGCAGCCCGCGGCGAGGGCGAAGCGACCGGTCCGTGGACCGCCCGCGACGTGATTGACCAGGTCCGGGAGTTGCTCGCCGGCCTGGACGTCGGCGAAGCCACCGATCTGGTGCGGGCGTTCGCCTTCTACTTCCATCTGGCCAACGCCGCCGAACAGGTGCACCGCGTGCGCCAACTGCGCGTCCGGCCCGAGGAAGACGGCCAGTTGCTGCGGACCGTCGCGCAGATCGCCGATGAAGCCGGGCCGGAAGCGCTGCAGCGCGCGGTCAACCAACTGGACGTCCGGCCGGTCTTTACGGCCCATCCCACCGAGGCGTCGCGCAGGACCGTTTTGGACAAACTGCGGGCCATTTCCGACCTGCTCTCCACAACGACGGCGGAGGGCAGCACCGCGCGGCGGCGGCAGGACCGGCGGCTGGCCGAAATCATCGACCAGATGTGGCAAACGGACGAGCTGCGGCAGGAGCGGCCCAGCCCGGTGGATGAGGCCCGCAACGCGGCCTACTACTTGGGCAACATCCTCACCAACACCATGCCGGAGCTGATGGGGGACCTGGCCGAGCTGTTGTCCGAACACGGCGTTGAACTGCCCGACGACGGTGCCCCGTTGCGCTTCGGCTCGTGGATCGGCGGTGACCGGGACGGCAATCCGCATGTGACGGTGGACGTGACACATGAGGTGTTCCAGCTCCAGAACCAGCACGCCGTGCGGATCAACATCGGCTTTGTGGACACGCTGATCGCGGTGCTCTCCAACTCGACGACGATCGTGGCCGCCAGCGGCGAGCTGCTCGAATCGCTGGCCGAGGACCTGGCGAACCTGCCGGGCCTGGACCCGCGGGTGCGCGAACTGAACCGAAACGAGCCCTACCGCCTGAAGCTGACCTGCATCAAGGCGAAACTGCTCAACACCAGCGCCCGGATTCAACGCCGACTGCCACACGAGCCAGGACGGGATTACAGCTCGACGGCGGAGGTGCTGGCCGATCTGGCGTTGATCGAGCAGTCGCTGCGCGCGCATACGGCGTCGCTGGTGGCCGACGGTTCGCTGGCCGCGGTGCGCCGGGCGGTTTCCACCATCGGCCTGCACTTGGCCACCCTGGACTTCCGGGACAACGCGGACAAGCACCACAAAACCGTTGCGGCGCTGCTGGCGGCCCGCGACGCCGAACCTGCGGTTGAACGTTTGCCGGCCGGTGCGCCGGTGGGTGAGCCGGTGGGTGGGCAGGCGCCGACGGCGGACACGGTTGGCTCTGCGGCGCCGGTCGGTGCTCCGGCGGCAACGGCGCTTGCACCTGAGGCAGCCGCAGCGGACGCCGCCGAGCCGGAAAGCTACCTGGAGCTGGCGCCCGGACCGCGGCGGCAACTGCTCTCCTCGTTGCTGCTCTCGCCCGGGCCGCTGGCACCGCCGTCGTCGTTGAAAAAGAAGCGGGCACGCACGCTGGAGGTGTTCCACGCGATAGCCGAGGCATTGCGCCAGTACGGCCCGGACGCGGTGGAGACGTACATCGTGTCCCGGGTGCGCGGCGCCGACGACGTGCTGGCGGCGGTCGTGTTGGCGCGGGAGGCGGACCTGCTGGACCTGATCGGGGACGAGCCCAAGGCGCTGATCGGGTTCGCGCCGCTGCTCGAAAGCGTCGAGGCCCTGCGCAGCGGCGGGCAGATCCTGGACGATCTGCTGTCGGATCCCCAGTACCGCCGAATCGTGAAACTGCGCGGGGACCTGCAGGAAGTCATGTTCGGTTACTCCGACTCCAACATGGAAGCCGGCGTGGCAACCAGCCAGTGGGAGATCCACAAGGCTCAGCTGGTGCTGCGGGATGTGGCCGCCCGGCACGGCGTGCGGCTGCGCTTTTTCCACGGCCGCGGCGGATCGGTGGGCCGTGGCGGCGGGCCGACGTACGACGCGATCCTCGCCCAGCCCAACGGCGCGTTGGCCGGCGAGATCAAGTTCACCGAACAGGGCGAAGTCATCTCGGACAAGTACACCTTGCCGGAGTTGGCCCGGGAAAACCTGGAGCTTGCACTGGCGGCCGTGCTGCAGGCGTCGGCCCTGCATCAGGAACCGCGGACGTCGGAGGCCGAGCGCGGCCGGTACCACGCCGCCATGGAGGAGATCTCCGGCGCGGCCTATGAGCGTTACCGTTCGCTGGTGGAGCACCCGGATCTGCCGGAGTATTTCCAGGCCTCGACGCCGGTGGAACAGCTAAGCACCGTGAAATTCGGTTCGCGTCCGGCGGACCGTCCGGAAGCCGGCCCCGCCGCAGGACCGGGTTTCGGCAAGCTCCGGGCCATCACCTGGGTGTTCGGCTGGACCCAGTCGAGGCAGATTGTTCCCGGCTGGTACGGCGTGGGCAGTGGCCTGCGCGCCGCCCGGACCGCCGGTCTCCAGCCGCTGCTGCGCGAGATGATCAGCAACTGGCACTACTTCCAGTCCTTCGTCTCCAACGTGGAAATGACGCTGGCCAAGACCGACTTGGAGATCGCCGCGCATTACGTCTCCACGTTGGTTCCCGCCGAGCTGCGCCACCTGTTCGACGACATCCGCGCCGAGTACGAGCTCACGGTGGCAGAAATCCGGCGGCTCACGGGCGAGAACCAGCTGCTGGACAATCAGCCGGTGCTGCAGCGCTCGCTGGACGTCCGCGATCAGTACCTGGATCCCATTTCCTACATGCAGGTGGAACTGCTGCGGCGCATCCGGGCGTCGGAACCGGACGAGGCGCTGCAGCGGGCCATGCTGATCACCGTCAACGGCATTGCCGCCGGCCTCCGGAATACCGGGTAGCGCGGGGGAGTGCTGGCTGGTCCCGGCGCCGACTTCGCTGCCCGGTTTCGTGCGAGCACTGCGGCGCGCCGGAGGACTGTGGTCCGGGTCCCGGGAGGCGCGGCCGCGACCGAGGTTCTGCGCCGATTCTGGGCGCGCCGTAGACGATGCTGCCACGTTCGCTCCCATGTATCGGACTAATGTCCCACGTTTCAGTTGGCCCAAAACGCCCTGACTTGGGACGATGCCGGAGGGGTCCCGCAAGACGTGGGAGCGAAACGAACGGGAGGCCGAGCCCGAGTCTGGGCACACCCAGCCGGCCGGCCACTTCGCCCGCCTCTTCCGCCCAGTGGAAACGTCGGGTTGCCCGGCGCGGCCCGGCCCGGCATGCTGTGGAGCATGACCAAGCTGCAGCCTTCCGGAAACCTGTTCGGCCATGACGTTACCGCCGCCATCGAGGCCGAACCTGACGGAGTACTGCAGTTGGATGAGCATCTGGCGCGGATCTGGGAGCAGGCCGCGCCGCTCCTGAGCGTCCGGGACAACGACGCCCACACGCTGTACGCGTTCGGTCTGGCCCAAGCCATGCTGGCCGCACATCCGGAAGCCGACGCCGACGTCGTCCTCCCGGCGATCATGCTGCATGACATTGGCTGGTCGCAGGTGCCCCCGGACGAGGTGCTGTCCGCCATTGCCCCGGGTGGTGGCCGGCCCGACCTGGTGCTGCTGCACGAGAAGGAAGGCGCCCGGCTGGCGGCAGGGATTTTGGAGGACGCCGGGCACGATGCGGCGCTCATTCCGCGCATCCTGGAGATCATCGACGGGCACGATTCGCGCAAGGAGGCGCTCTCCATCGAAGACGCGATCGTCAAGGACGCGGATAAAACGTGGCGGCTCAGCCCGCACGGTCTCGATACGGTGATGGAATGGTTCGGGCTGGACCGCGGCCAGGCCTTGCGGCTCTGCAGCCAGCGCGTGCTCGGCCACCTGTTCACCAAGGAGGCCGAGGCCGTGGCCCGGGCGTTGTCCGCGCTGGAATCGGCCACGCTGTGGCCGCAGCGGCAGATGCTGCTGGGGCGCTAGGCTCGGCGTCGTCCGACTACCGCCCAGGCGCCGGACTCGCCGTCGCCCGGCCGCCTGGGGCGCTAGACTCGGTGTCGGCTGGCTGCCGTCAGGGCGCCGGCGGTGGAGCCCGGAGGGAATGACGACGGCGGTGCCCGGCTCCGCGGGTCCGCCTGCGGAAGGTGGGAGGCAGCTATGGCCGGCGGTAGCCGCGAGTCGGGGCGTACAGTCACGTCCCGCGTGCTGGCCATTCTGGAAGCCTTCGAACAGTCCCGGACCGCCCTCAGCCTGACCCAGATTTCCGAAGGCTCGGGCCTGCCGCTAAGTACCACGCACCGGCTGGTCGCCGAACTGACCGACTGGGGCTTCCTGTCCCGGGGTGCCAACGGCCGGTATCAGTTGGGCATCCGCCTGTGGGAGCTGGCGCAGAACGCCGGCCGCCAACTGCGCGAGGCCGCGCGGCCGTTCGTGCAGGACCTGTTCTCACTCACCGGAGAAACCTCGCAGCTGGCCGTCCGGGAAGGCCACGAAGTTCTCTACATTGAGCGGATCTACGGGACCAAGCGCGTCCCGCGGGCCTCTCGAGTGGGCGGCCGGTTGCCGATGCACGCCACCGCCGTCGGGAAGGTGATCCTGGCGTACGAGGAGGAATGGGTGCGCACCGCCTATCTGAACCGGCAGCTGGAGCGACCCACCGCCCACACCCACATAGTTCCCGGAAGGTTGGCCGAGGAGCTGGATCAGATCCGCGAGCAGGGTTATGCCACCACGCTGGAGGAAGTCCGCCTGGGCTCCTGCTCCATTGCCGTGCCGGTCTTCCACACCGGCAGGATTGGTGCCGGCCTGGGGCTGGTGTTGCTCACCTCCCAGGCCGCCACGATGACCAGGCACCTTCCCGTGCTGCGCGGTGTCTCGGCGCACATCGAACGGGCTACCGCCCACATCCCGCTGGAATCGCTGCTGGGCAGCCATGCCTTGCGCTGACGCTGTCAGGGCGGGTTCGACAGGGAGACGCTGAGCACTATTCATTTCCACTCAGTGGAAGCCGAGATGTGCGTCACAGGGCGACCTGGGCAACACTGGAGTCAGATCAATCCCGCCAGGCCTGAAACGGCCGCAGCGGGAGCCGACCCCAAGGAGTTCCAGATGTCATCCTCAACCGAAACGGCAGCTTGTCCGTTTGGCCACGGTGCCGAGGCCCCTGCCGGACACCACGGCTACGAGCCGTTCCAGATGAAGGACCCGTTCCCGGCCTACGCCGAACTGCGGAACGAACAGCCCATCATGTTCGACGAGCGGGTCGGCTACTACGTTGTCTCCCGCTACGACGACATCAAGGCCGTTTTCGACGACTGGGAAACCTTCTCCAGCGAGAACGCGCAGGCGCCTGTGCGCAAGCGGGGACCGCAGGCCACCAAGATCATGGAAGAGGGAGGCTTCACCGCCTACTCTGGCCTGTCGGCCCGCCGGCCGCCGGAGCACACCCGGATCCGCGCGGTGGCCCAGAAGGCCTTCACTCCGCGCCGCTACAAGGCGCTGGAACCGTTTATCCGGCAGAACGTGGTGGACCAACTGGAGGCAATGCTGGCCCGCCCGGAGCACCGCGGCGAACTGGTCAAGGACCTGGCCTACACCGTCCCGACGGTCACGATCCTGACCCTGATCGGCGCCGACGTCTCCCAGGTGGACACCTTCAAGCGCTGGTCCGATTCCCGCGCGGCCATGACCTGGGGCGACCTGAGCGACGAGGAGCAGATCCCGCACGCCCACAATCTGGTGGAGTACTGGCAGGAGTGCCAGCGCCTGGTCCGCGTGGCCCATGAGGAAGGCGGCGACAACCTGACCGCAGACCTGGTCAGGGCGCAGCGGGACGGTGCGGAGATCAGCGACCACGAGATCGCCTCGATCCTGTACTCCCTGTTGTTCGCTGGCCACGAGACCACCACCACGCTGATCGCCAACTCGCTGCGCGTGCTGCTGGCCCGTCCGGAACAGTGGCAGCAGTTGGTGGAGGAGCCTAAGAAGATCCCGGCGGCGATCGACGAGGTACTGCGCTTCTCCGGCTCGATCGTCGGCTGGCGCCGGAAGGCGCTCAAGGACACCGAAGTAGGCGGGGTCAAGATCCCGGAGGGCAGCGAACTGCTGCTGCTGATGGGCTCGGCGAACCGCGACGCCGCCCGTTTCGAGGACGGCGAGGAGTTCGACATTTCCCGCGGGAACGCCCGCGAGCATCTGTCCTTCGGCTTCGGCATCCACTACTGCTTGGGCAACATGCTGGCCAAATTGCAGGCCAAGATCGCGCTCGAAGAGGTGGCCCGGCTGGCACCCAACCTGACGCTGGAGAGCCCTGAGGGCATCGAGTTCCGCGAGAACATCTCCTTCCGCGTCCCCGAAACCGTTCCCGTTAGCTGGGAGGCCTGACCATGCACAGCAATGAATTCATCCAGTTTTTCGACGGCGGCGTCGAACCCAAGCTCGAGAACCTCGGCGGCAAGGGCGCATCCCTGGTCACCATGACCTCTGCCGGCATGCCGGTGCCCCCGGGCTTCGTCGTCACCACCGCCCAATTCGACCGCTTCATGCAGGAAGCCGGCATCACCGGGCACATCCACCAGCTGCTGGCCGACCTCGACCCCGAGGACGTTGCCGAGGTGGACAAGGTGTCCGCCGCCATCCGCGAAGACATCTGCTCGCGGCCGGTTCCGGACGACATGCGCGCCCAGACCATCGAGGCGTACGAGGACCTGATGTCCCGCTTCGACGCGCCGGTCCCGGTGGCCGTCCGCTCCTCCGCCACCGCCGAGGACCTACCGGACGCATCTTTCGCGGGCCAGCAGGACACCTACCTCTGGCTGGAAGGATTCCCTGCGGTTGGCGAACACATCCGCAGCTGCTGGGCGTCGCTGTACACCTCGCGCGCCATCATCTACCGGCTGAAGAACAACATCCCGAACGAGGGTCTGTCGATGGCCGTCGTGGTGCAGAAGATGGTCAACGCCAAGGTCTCCGGCGTCGCCATGACCCTGGATCCGGCCAACGGGGACCGCTCCAAGATCACCATCGACGCGTCCTACGGCGTCGGCGAAATGGTGGTCTCCGGACAGGTCACGCCGGACAACATGGTGCTGGACAAGGTCACCCTGGTCCCGATCACCGAACACATCGGCGACAAGCACGCCGAACTGGTGCCGGACGCCACGGCGCGCAGCCTGGTGGAGCGGGAAGTCGACGCCGAACGGCGCTCCCGCCGCTGCCTGACCGACGACGAACTGAAAGCCGTCGCGCAGATGGCCAAGCGGGCGGAGAAGCACTACAAGTGCCCGCAGGACATCGAGTGGGCGCTGGACCATGACCTGCCCGACGGCGACAACCTGCTGCTGCTGCAGTCCCGCCCGGAAACCGTCCACTCCGCCAAGAAATCCGTCACCGCGGCGGCGCCGGGAACCGGCGGCTACGCCTCGGTGCTTGGTGTGGGCAGCTCTTCGCCGAAGGCCCCGGACACCGCCGGCAACGCCGCCGCCGGCAACCCCGGCGCCAGCACCTCCGTCTCCGGCAACCCAGCCTCCGGCACGGCAGGCTTCAGCCTGGGCAGCATCACCGCCTCGCTGATGAAGGCCTCCATCTGATCGTTCCACGGCACTACCCGTTCCACCGTTTCCACTGCGTCACCTGCAAGGTTCCACCGTTCTACCGAACCGCTCACGAAGGCTCACCGTAGAGCCGCCACCGAAAGGACCGCCATGTCCATGAAGTCCTTCCCGAAGCCGTCCGAATTGCCGGTGCCCGCCGGCGCCGAGGGCTGGGAGAAGATCTACCCCTACTATCTGGTGTTCCAGGACAAGCTCAAGGACCAGGAAGACGCCAAGTTCTGGTTCTGTGACAGCCAGCACTGGCCCACCGTCTTCAAGCCGTTCGAGACCATCGGCGGTGAGTTCGCGGTCAAGTGCCTGGGCCAGTACAACTCCCGGCACCTGATGATCCCCAATGCCAACGGCATTGAGTTCCGGGTGCACCTGGGCTACCTGTACATGTCCCCGATCCCGGTTCCGGAGGACCAGATTGCCGCCCGCGTGCCGCATTTCGAGCAGCGGGTGGGCCACTACTTCCAGAACTGGGAGGAACTGCTCAAGCAGTGGCACGTGAAGGTCCGCGGCACCATTGACGAGATGGAGACCATTTCCTTCAAGAAGCTGCCGGACATGGTCCCGATGGAGGACATCACCACGGGCAAGGCGATGGACGGCTCCGAGGTGCTGCTGGAGAACTACGACCGGCTGATCCAGTTGGCCTACCAGAACTGGCAGTACCACTTCGAGTTCCTGAACCTGGGCTACATCGCGTACCTGGACTTCTTCAACTTCTGCAAGGAAGTGTTCCCGAACATCCCGGATCAGTCGATCGCCACCATGGTCCAGGGCGTGGACATGGAGCTGTTCCGCCCGGACGACGAGCTCAAGCAGTTGGCCAAGCTGGCGGTGGAGCTGGGCATCCAGTCCGCCTTCGCCAACACCGACGACGTCGATGCCACCTTGGCCACGGTCCGCGCCTCCGCGGGCGGCGACCGCTGGATCGCCCGCTACGAGGAGGCCAAGGACCCCTGGTTCAACTTCACCGTGGGCAACGGCTTCTACGGGCATGACAAGTACTGGAACGAGCACCAGGAAATCCCGCTGGGCTATATCGCCGACTACATCCGCCGGCTGGACGAAGGCCAGAACATCATGCGCCCGGTCGCGGAACTGGTGGCGGAGAAGGAACGGATCGTGGAGGAATACCGCGACCTGTTGGAGGGCGAGGCCCAGGCGGTGTTCGACGCGAAGCGCCAGCTGGCCGCGACCGCGTACCCGTACGTGGAGAACCACAACTTCTACATTGAGCACTGGACCATGGGCGTCTTCTGGCGCAAGATCCGCGAGCTCTCCCGGATGATGCACGCCGAGGGCTTCTGGACCGAGCCGGAGGACCTGCTCTACCTGAACCGCAACGAGGTCCGCGATGCGCTCTTCGATCTGGTCACCGGCTGGGGCGTCGGTGCCGAGCCGATCGGACCCACCTACTGGCCGGAGGAGATCGAACGCCGCCGCGGCATTGTGAACGCGCTCAAGACCGCGCGTCCGGCTCCGGCGCTGAACACCCCGCCGGAGATCATCACCGAACCGTTCACCCGGATGCTCTGGGGCATCACTACCGAGCAGGTCCAGCAGTGGCTGGGCGAAGGCGAGGAAGTCGAGGGCGGCGGACTGCGCGGCATGGCCGCGTCCCCGGGTGTGGTGGAAGGCTACGCGCGGGTGGTCCACGATTCCGACCAGCTCGCCGAAGTGCAGCAGGGCGAGATCCTGGTGGCCACCGTGACCGCGCCGTCCTGGGGCCCGATCTTCGGCAAGATCAAGGCCACCGTCACGGACATCGGCGGCATGATGAGCCACGCCGCGATTGTCTGCCGCGAGTACGGGCTGCCGGCGGTGACCGGCACCGGCTCCGGGTCCACCACCATCAAGACCGGCCAGCGATTGCGGGTGGACGGCACCAAGGGAACCGTGCAGATCCTGGACGACGACGCCGCACCGGCCGTCGCCGGCCCCGGGGCGCACAGCCACAGCCACGTCTGAGCATCGGCGCCCATAACAGGCGCTTCCAGTGCCGGGTCGGGCGAGCCCTCTCGGGGCCCCGGCCCGGCACATCCCAACAGGAAAGATTGACCAATGACACAGCCTCCCCTGGACCCCCGAACCACCCCTCGCAGCGGGCAGTCTGCGACCGGGTCCGGCACGCGGACCGTGCTGATCACCGGCGCCGCCGGCGGGCTCGGCCGGGCCTTCGCCCTGGGCTTTGCCTCCCGCGGATACCGGGTGGCGGCGGCCGACACCAACCTGGCCGGCGCCGAGAAGACCGCCGCGCTGGTCCGCGAAGCCGGCGCGGAAGCCGAGGCCTTCGAGGCGGACGTCACCGACGTCGCCTCCACCGAGGCCCTCGCCCAAAGGTGCGCCGAGTTCGGGCAGGGGAGCATCGACGTCGTGCTGAATAACGCCGCCATTTACGCCACGGTGACCCGCACGCCGTTCGAGGAGATCGACCCGGCCGAATGGGACCTGGTGATGAACGTGAACCTCAAGGGTCCGTGGCTGGTGACCCGCGCCGCCAGCCCGTACCTGCCCGACGGCGGACGCGTCATCAACCTGTCCTCCGCCACCATCTACTCCGGCTCGGAGCAGTGGCTGCACTACGTGGCGTCCAAGGGCGGCGTGGTGGCGATGACCCGGGTGCTGGCCAAGGAACTGGGCCGGCGCAACATCACCGTCAACGCAATCGCGCCCGGCTTCACCCTCACCGAGGCCAGCTACGGGCTGATGGAGAACGCCGAGAACTACGGCGTGGACCGCGGCGCGCTCAAGCGCGCCAGCCAACCCGAGGACATCGTGGGCGCGGCGCTGTTCCTCGCCGGGCCGGACAGCTCGTACATCTCCGGACAAACCATGGTGGTCGACGGCGGCCGCCAGTTCATCTAGGCACTGCAAGTAAGTAGCAAGGAATAAGGAGAACCCCCATGCCTACGGTTCATTTCACCGACGCCGAAGGCGCCGTCCGCGACGTCGAAGGCAACCCCGGCGACTCGGTCATGGAAACCGCGGTGCGCAACGGCGTTCCCGGCATCGTCGCCGAATGCGGCGGCTCGCTGTCCTGCGCCACCTGCCACGTCTTCGTCCGCGAGGACACCCTCGACCAGCTTCCCGAGATGGAAGAGATGGAAGACGAAATGCTCTATGGCACGGCCGTGGACCGCGAGGACAATTCGCGGCTGTCCTGCCAGCTCAAGCTCTGCGAGGGCCAGGACATGTACGTCACTACCCCGGAAACCCAGGTGTAGAACCATGGATACCACCACCACGACGACGGCGGTGCCCGGCGAAACTGCCGACGGCGCCGTGCGCACGGGATTGCTGATCATCGGCGCCAGCCAGTCCGGCGTCCAGTTGGCCGTATCGCTGCGCGCGCTGGGCTTCGACGAGCACATCACGCTGCTGGGCGAGGAAGACCACCGGCCCTACCAGCGTCCGGCGCTGTCCAAGGAGTTCCTGCAGGGCACGGTGGACAGCGAATCGTTGATCTTCCGGTCCAACCAGTACTGGGAAGACCACAACGTGGCCTTGGTCAAGGGCGAGCGGATCGAGCGGATCGACAAGCAGCCCGACGGCTCGGGCGTGGCCCACGCGGCCTCCGGTGCGGAGTTCCGGTTCCGCCGGCTGGCGCTGACCGTGGGCGCCCGCGCCCGCAAGCTGCAGGTGCCCGGAGCGGAGCTCGACGGCGTGGTGTACCTGCGCAACGCCGACGACGCGCTGGCGCTGAAGGCACAGCTGGACGGCGTTCAGGACGCCGTGGTGATCGGCGGCGGCTTCATCGGGCTGGAGGCGGCCTCCAGCCTGCACAAGATGGGCAAGAACGTCACCGTGCTGGAATACGGGCCGCGGCTGATCGGCCGGGCGGTGGGGGAAGAGACCAGCGAGTACTTCCTCACCGCGCACCGCGACCGCGGCCTGGACATCCGGCTCAACTCTCGGATCCAGGAACTCGCCGCCGCGGACGGTGGCGGCCGGGTGTCCGGCGTCGTGCTGGAGGACGGCACCGTGGTGCCGGCCCAGCTGGTGCTGGTGGGTATCGGCGTGGTGCCGAACACCGAGCTGGCCGAGCAGCTGGGACTGGACGTGGACAACGGCATTGTGGTGGACCGGCACGCGCTCGCCTCGGACGGCACCACGGTGGCGGTGGGCGACGTGGCGAACATGCCGAACCCGCTGCCGGGCTCGCCGGAGGGCGAACGGATCCGGCTGGAGAGCGTGAACAACGCGATCGAACACGCCAAGGTTGCCGCGTACTCGCTGATGGGCCGGCGCGAGGACTACGCCGGCATCCCGTGGTTCTGGTCCAACCAGGCCGACCTGAAACTGCAGATCGCCGGGCTCACGCTCGGCTACGACCAGACCGTGGTGCGCCGCGACGACGAGCGGGGCAAGTTCTCCGTGCTGTACTACCGCGGCGGCCAGATCATCGCCGCCGACTGCGTCAACGCGCCGCTGGACTTCATGGCGGTCAAGAACGCCCTGGCCAAGGGCCAGAACATCCCCGCGGACGCCGCAGCGGACCCCGCCGTCGTCCTCAAGACCCTTGCGACGGACAGCTGAGCAGACCAACCGGCCCGGCCGCACCCCTAGGAGACCCAACCCATGAGCACCCCCGAGACGCAGACCCCGGACACCGATACCGGCGCCCCTGCTACCAACCGCGCCGAACCGACTGCCCACGCCGATGACCCGCGGGCGGTGGCTTTCGCGGCCGCCCACCCGGTCCGGCCGCTGCCGGCCACCGGGACGGTGGACACCACGCCGATCTCGACCACGCCCGCCGCGGTGGGTGAGCTGGATGCCATCTGGCAGGCGGTGGTGCGGGAGACCCGGAGCCGCAACAACGATATCCACCTGCCGATCTCGTTGGCCTTCGCCGAACGGCTCTGCCGGGCCTACCCGGAGGCCGACGCGCAACTGGTCCGCGTGGCCGTCCTGCTGCACGACACGGGCTGGGCGCATGTGGACGAGGGCCGGATTCTCTCCGAGGGCTTTACCGGCGACTGGCGCAAGGCCGCCATCCGGTTCGAGCACGAGGCCGAAGGCTGTAAGGTGGCCCGCCGCGTGCTGCCCGGCCTGGGCTACGCCGCGGAATTTGTTGACCGGGTCTGCGAGATCATCGACGGGCATGACACCCGCCATGTGGCCTATTCGCTGGAGGACGCCCTGGTCCGCGACGCCGACCGGCTGTGGCGGTTTGACCATGCCGGCATTGCGCTGGCATCGACCTGGTTCGGCATGACCCCGGACGTGTACACCGACCGGCTGGGTGTGGAGATCATTCCGGAGCTGATCACCGAGGCCGCCTTGGCGATGGGAACCGCTGACCTGGAGCGTTCCAGGGCACTGCTGAAGACAGGAGTCATCCGATGACCACTACGCCGCACAGCACTGCCGCGGCACCCGGGGGAGCACCGGCGTCGTCCGCCGCGTCCGCCCTGGCCGCGCGCGAGGCCTTGGACCTGCCCTACACGCACGTGGACGACGTGTTTGTCGACGGCGCCTGGGTCCCGGCCCGGGGGACCGGACGCAACCAAGTCACCGACCCGGCCACCGGACAGGCCTGGGGATCGGTACCGGACGGAACGGCCGAGGACGTCGACGCCGCGGTGGCCGCCGCCCGGCAGGCCTTCGACGCCGGCCCCTGGCCGAAGCTGGCGCCCTCCGAGCGTGCGGCGTATTTGTTGCGGATCGCGGACGAGGTGGAGAAGCGCGCCGAGGCGTTGTCCCTGACTAACACCCGTGAAAACGGCTCGCCGGTCTCCGAATCCTCCGGCGCCGCCGCCAACGCGGCCGGCATCTTCCGCTACTTCGCCACGCTCGCGGAATACCTTGAGCGGGAGGACGTCCGCCCGTTCCCGCGCGGCGGCGGCGAGTCGGTGGTGCGCCGCGACCCGGTGGGGGTGTGCGGGCTGATTGCACCCTGGAACTTTCCGATCAACCTGATGGCGATCAAGCTGGCGCCCGCGCTGCTGGCCGGCTGCACCGTGGTGATGAAGCCGGCCTCGCCCACCCCGCTGTCCTTCCGGCTGATCGTGGATTCCGTGGCCGCCGCCGGTGTGCCGGCCGGCGTGGTCAACCTGGTCACCGGGTCCGGTCGGCTCGGCGACACCTTGGTGAAGCACCCCGGCGTGGACAAGGTGGCGTTCACCGGCTCTACCCCGGTGGGCCGCAAGATCGCGGCGGCCTGCGGGGAACTGCTGCGGCCGGTCACGCTGGAGCTGGGCGGCAAGTCCAGCGCCGTGGTGCTTGAGGACGCCGACCTGGACGCAGTGTCCCAGGTGCTGGTGCGCTCCTGCATGCGCAACACCGGTCAGACCTGCTACATCTCCACACGCATCCTGGCCCCGGCGTCGCGCTATGACCAGGTGGTGGACATGGTGACGGCGACCATCGCCGCCGGGGTACAGGGCGACCCGCTGGACCCGGCGACGGTTTTTGGACCCGCGGCCACCGAGTCCCAGTACCGGACCGTGTTGGACTACCTGGATTCCGCCCGGTCGGAGGGGGCCCGCGCCACCACCGGCGGACGGGCCGCGCGGCTCGGCGGCGGACTAGAGGGCGGCTACTTCGTGCAGCCCACCGTCTTCGCCGATGTCGAACCGGGGATGCGGATTTCCCGCGAAGAGGTCTTCGGCCCGGTCATCTCCGTGTTGAAATACAAGGACGTCGACGACGCCGTGGCACTGGCGAACAACACCGAGTTCGGTCTGGGCGGCATTGTCTTTGGCCAGGACCAGGCCGCCGCGCTCGGGGTGGCCGACCGGATGGACACCGGCTCCGTGGGCCTCAACTTCTTCGCCTCCAACCACTCCGCCCCGTTCGGCGGCCGGCACGATTCCGGGCTGGGCACCGAGTACGGCATTGAGGGGCTCAACGCGTACCTGAGCTACAAGTCCATCCACCGCCGCTAGGGGTCTCGGCGCATTTCCCCCAGTTGGTCGCCTCCGCTGCCGCCCCGCCCGATTGTGCAACCGGCCGCGAAACCTGATCTGCTGGTGGGGGAGGTCGATAGATGAAGAAGTGGCTGCTCCTCGCCGGGGCGATCGTGTGTGAGGTGGCAGCGTCGCTGTCTTTGAAGGCGGCCTTGGACACCCCGGCGCTGTACGCCGTAGTCGTGGTCGGCTACGTGATGTCGTTTGCCCTCCTCGCCGCGGTGCTGCGCGCCGGAGTGCCGGTCGGTGTCGCCTACGGGATCTGGGGCGCGCTGGGCGTTGCCCTGACGGCGGCCCTGGCGGCCGTCCTCTTCCACGAACCGCTCACCACCGTCATGGTGGCCGGCATGGCGCTGGCGGTAGCCGGAGTGCTGCTGGTGCAATGGGGAGCGCACCGGGCCGCGGCCCGCACCGCCGAGCAGGTAGCAAAGTGATCGCGTGGGTCTTCCTAGGCATCGCGATTCTGGTGGAGGTGGCCGCGACGCTCTCGCTGCGGGCCAGCATCGACGGGCCGAAAAGCTGGCTGCTGGCAGTCGTGGCCGGCTATCTCATCGCCTTCAGCTGCCTGTCGCTGGCGCTGCGCGAAGGGTTGGGGCTGGGGATGGCTTACGGCATCTGGACGGCCTGCGGCGTGGCCCTGACGGCGCTGATCGGCAAGTTCCTCTTCGACGAACCGCTGACCAAGCTGATGGCCGCCGGCATCGTGCTCATCGGCGCCGGCGTGCTGCTGATCCAACTCGGTTCGCACTGACACTCCGGACGGACTGAGGCTCGGCCGGAAGCAGTGCTTTGGCCGCGCGCCGCATCAGGCGACGCGGCTAGAGTTGAGGGATGCCGTCTTTCCGTGCCCAGTTGAACATCACCGGCCTGCGGCCCGGGAACCAGCCGGAGGCGGTGATGGAGGCTGCGGTGGCAGCCGTGGGGGCGGCGCACATCGTGGAGGCGAACCAGCTGGATGTGGTGGCCGGCGTCCCGCGGATTACCGTCCGGTTCACCGTGGACGCCAATGCCTATGCGGCCGAGAACCGCCAGGCCCTGCAGGCCGGTGCCAACATGCGGCACGCGGTGGAAGGAGTCGCCACCACGGCCAGGCTGGCGGTGCTGCGGCGCTCGCGCGGCAAATGGGCGCCCGTCGGCTGAGACCGTTCCGGGCCGCGTCCGCCCGACGAACCCGGCCGTTCCGCGGAACCCCGGCCGTCCGCCGTCGTTGGTTGCTCTGCTTGCTCAGTCCAGCGGCTCGCCGCGCCGCAGCGCGCGGCGTTCTGCATGGCCCACCTGGAAATGCCGGGAAATGCCGCAGACCAGCACGAAGAACAGCCCAAAGCCGGCGGCCATCGCCACCGGGGCGGACTCCGGTTGGCCCAAAAAGCGGTCGTAGGCCAGCCAGCCCAGCCCCCAGGCCAGTGCCAGGACGGCAGAGATTCGCCCGCGGCCGGTCATGGCCACCACGGCTCCGGTCAGCGACACAACCGCCACCGCGATGACCGCCCAGAGCTCGCCGCTCCAACCGAACCAGTCGATGCCCCGGACGGTCAGCCAGCTGCTGGCATTCAGGGCAGCCGCCAGCAGGACCCAGCCGGTGTAGAGGCCCAGCGGTCCGTCCACCAGCAGCGCGTCCACCCGGTAGGGCGAGGGGTAGCGCGTCAAACCGTCAATGATCCAGGCCAGTGCAGCGACCAGCAGCAGGATCAGGACCAAGGTCAGGCCAACGTTGCCCGCCTCGGCGGCCAGGATCCACGCGGCGTTGAGCAGCATGGACCCTGCCACCACCCACCCGATGCGGCGCTGCCGCTGTGAAGCACGCTCCACGGGCCACCATTGGAAGAGGGTGTAGCCCAGCAGGCCCAGATAGATCACGGCCCAGATGCTGAACGCCCGCGGCTCCAAGGCCAGCAGCGTGAAGTCGGGGGCAAAGGCACCGGAAGCGGCGTCTTTGATGCCGGTCCCGCCCAGCAGGCCGGCGCCGCGCAGTCCCGCCAGCAGGCAGAGCAGCAGCGAGCCAGTCACGGCGGATTGCCTGGCCAAGTCTGTCGCCAGCATGGCACGGATGTTTCCGGCGAAGGAGCTCGTGGCTGTAACGGCGGGCTGGTCGACGGCAGTTTCCGGTTTCACTCGGCTCCTAGTTCGGGGACAGCTGTGGCGGTGGCCTCACGGACCGGGAGCGCGCCGCGGCGGCTGCTACTCCGCCGCCGGTAGCCGATCACCATGGCGATCATCGATCCCACCACAATGCCCACGAGTGTACCGATCAGGATGTTGACCCAGAAGGGGAACACGGATACCCGGCCGGCCACGAAGCCCAAGCCGACCATCCACGTGGCCCACAGCGCAGACCCGGCGGCCGAGGCCAGCAGGAACGGCTTGAACGGAACATCGGCCAGCCCGGAGGCCGCGACCGCCGCCGTCCGGCCACCGGGGATGAAGCGGGCCGCCACCACGGCAGCGTAGGTGGAGGATTCACCGGCTTTGCTCAGCGCCAGCGTCACGGCCCGGTCGATCCTCCGGCCCCAGCTGTAACGGTTCAGCCAGGTGTTGATGCCGCGCTGGAAGAGCAGGAACAACAGCAGGTCACCGAGCCAACTGCCCAGCATCACGGCCAAGAACACCAACGGCAGGATCAGTTCCCCGTTGGCCAGCAGGGTGCCGCCCCCGATCACCATGACTTCCGACGGCGCCGCCGGCACCCCGGCGTCGAGAATCACCAGCAGCAGCGTCAGGGGATAGTACACCCACTGCAGCGGCCCCTCGGGAATCTCCATTGGCCCAATCTATCGGGATTTGCGGCCCGGTGGCAGACTGGCAAACGTGGAGATCCGCATCCTCGAAGGCGACATCACCCAGCGTCAGGTGGACGCCATCGTCAACGCCGCCAATTCCAGCCTGCTGGGCGGCGGGGGCGTGGACGGCGCCATCCACGCGGCGGCCGGACCACAACTGCTCGAAGCCTGCCGCCGGCTGCGCGCCAGCGAGTTGCCGGACGGGCTGCCGCCCGGCCGTGCGGCCGCCACGGAGGGGTACTTCCTGCCGGCCAAGTGGGTGATCCACACGGTGGGGCCCAATCGACGTGCGGGCCAGACGGACCCGGAACTTTTGGCCGGATGCTTCCGGGAATCGCTGCGCGTCGCCGATGAACTGCGCGCCGAGACGCTGGCCTTCCCGGCGATCGGCGCCGGCGTGTACGGCTGGGAGGCGGACACTGTTGCACGCCGCGGCATCGGCCAGGTCTTGGAGTACGACGGCGGGGTGCAGGTGGTCGAATTTGTCCTGTTCTCTGCCGGGCTGGCAGAGACCTTCCGCCGGGTGCATGCTGAACTTGGCGGCTAACCCTCTGGTCCACGGCCTGCAGTCCTGCGGGGTCTGAAGGGCGGTGCCCCGGCCATCGGGAGGGTCGGCGGTCCAATGGCGTCCTGCACCGCGGAAGCCATGCCGCCGCGCCGGGGTGGTTGGTGCTTGGACTTGGCGGGCGCATCAGATGCGGCCCCCGAGCGCTCGGCTTGAAGGCCGCCAAAACGCGGCGTGAAACATTTCGAGCGGCATGCGCAGTTTGCTTATGATTAAGGTGATGTGGCCGCAGGCCGGATATCAGGTTGGGGAGCTGCTTTCGTATGGGTATCGAGCCGCTTGGTTCGTCCAATGTCGAGACCATTCTGTGCAACGTGCACTGCCGCTGGGATGATGAGCGGTTCCTGATGCTGACCATTGTTGAGTTGCTGCCCCATCGGATCATTGCGCGCTTCCGCGGTGAGGATCCGCTGGTCCCGTGGCTGTTGGCCCGGGCAGAGATGACCGCCGCGGATGACAGTGGCCGCTCGTTCCCCCAGTTGTACGAGGTCTCCGGCGATCGGGACCTGGAAGACATTGTCAGCGTCGTGTTCGAAGGCGCACCTTCGCCCGCTGCTCGAACACTGGCGTTCCATGTCGAAGGCCGGCGGGAGCCGCTTGCCGTCATCACGTTGCCCCCGCTTGCCAGCACTACGGCGCAGGCTGCGGGCGTGGAGCGGGGCTGAGTTGCCCATGCGAGTGGACTGAGCTGTCCACGCGACGTCGTCCACGCGACCAGGCCGCGTCTAACTAGGCAGGCATTCCATGTCCTGAGGCGCCGCGGGCGTCCACCGCACCGGCGGCGCCGAGGGCTGCCCATTCGGACAGGTTCAGCCGGCTACGGTATTCCACCGGCTTCCCGCTGATCGGGTCGGTGAAGGATATGCCGCGGGCCAACAACTGCAACGGGCGCTCGAAGTCGTCGGGGGCCTGGTCCAGTAACACCGGATAGAAGGGGTCGTGCAGGATCCCGATGCCCAGCGAGGCCAGATGCACGCGCAGCTGGTGGGTCTTGCCGGTATGCGGTTCCAGTTTGTAGCGGGCCATCCCTCCGCGCTGTTCCAGCAGTTCGATCCGGGTCTCCGTGTTGGGTTCGCCGTCGACCACCTGGGCCAGCAGGTAGGTGCGGGACTTGGTCATGCGGTTCCGCACCGTCTGCGGGAACGTGAGCTGAGGATCCACCGGCGCGATGGCTTCGTATTCCTTCTGCACCAAGCGCTTTTCGAACAACACTTGGTATTTCCCGCGGGTGGCGGGGTTGGTGGAGAAGAGCAACACCCCGGCGGTGAGGCGGTCCAGCCGGTGCATGGGAATCAGATCCGGAATATCCAGTTGGCGGCGCAGCCGGACGAGCGCCGACTCCTGGATGTACGTGCCGCCGGGGGTGGTGGGCAGGAAGTGGGGCTTGTCCACCACCAGGATGTTCTCGTCTTGGTGCAGGATGTTGATCTCGACCGGTAGCCGCTTTTCGAAGGGCAAGGTGCGGTAGTACCAAATGAAGGTGTGGGCATCCAGCGGAGTGGTCCGGCTCAGCACGGCGCCGCCTTCGCCCACGATCTCGCCGCGGTCGAACCGGTCCATGATGCCGTCCGGGTCCACATGGCCCCACCGGTGCAGCATGTAGTCCATGGCCGTTTCCCACGGGCCGTCGCCGGGCAGCCGCAAACGGGTGGCATTGACGCCGTCGCGCACCGGGAGCGGGGATTCCATCACCCATCAAGGGTACCGGCTGACCGCCAACCGCAGGCCCTCTCTGTTCCAGGACGGAGCCGGCACCGGTTAGGGGCAGCCGGTGATCCGATAGAGCTTGGCGTCGCCTTCGGAGTCCACCAGTTCGAAACCGTTGGCCTCGGTCAGTTCCTGCAGGCCCGGGACCGATGATGTTTCCCCGGGATGGACGGAGCGGTTGCCGAAGTCCAGCACGAACTGCACGTTTTGCGCCTTCACGGCGGCACAGACTGCCGGATCGGTCCGCATCTTGTCCAGTTTGTCCATGATGAGCTTGCCGTCCACGCTGGGGGACGTGGTTCCCGAGGGGACCAGGGTTGGACGGCCGGTATAGGCGTAGGACAGCGAGGCTCCGGTCAGCGGGTCACCCGCGATCACCGCACCTTCGGGAACCCGGTCGGGAAGCCGCTTGATCAGGGCGAGTTCATCTGCGGTGAGCAATTGCGACCTGTCCGTAAACCGGTACTTGGCGGCGGCCTCAGAGATGCCGCGCTGTACCGCGAACAGCGGCACCACCGCCAAGCTGATGACCACCAGCACACCGGTGGCGGCGGGACGGATCCACGCGGGCTGCTTCTTCTCGCGGCGGGCCAGCGAGGCTCGGAAGAAGGAACGCGCCGTTCCGGCCAGCGCGACGCCGCCGATAGACGCAATCAGCAGTCCTGCCACCGGAAGCATGGCGCTGATCCGGAAAAAATCGTTGTACCAGATGCCGGCTACCCACCAGCGCAGTCCGGGCATCGCCTGCCAGTTGCCGATCACGTACAGGGCGGCGCCCACGGCATACATGCCTAATGCAAAGCGGTTCTTGCGCAGATTGAAGACGACGGCGGCGCCCACGATGGTCAAGATGGTGGCCAGGATGGAGATGGGCCGGCTGAGCGGGGAATTCAGTACCACTTCGCCTAGGGCGGCCGCGGCGTTGCCCATGTTGTCCCAGTTGGTGCTGCTGCTGCGCGCAGGACGGAGGGTGATCCAAAGCGCTACCAGAACTACCAGAAAGGCGCCGGTGCCCACCCAGGCGCGCAGCCGCCGTCGTTGTTCCGTGGCACGCAGTGCGGGGTAGGCGGCCGCGACCACCGGCGGCACGGAGAGCGCCAGCAGCCCCATGATCGTGGCCGGGTGGGACAGCGCCATGCCCGGCAGCAGCCCGACCAGCAACAGCACGTTGCCTTCGGTGGACACGCGTGTATGCATGCCCAAGCGGAGCAGTTGGAACACCACGCCCAAGGCGGCCGGAAGCATGGCAATGGAGAGCATGAACGGATAGACCACACCGAACTCCAACAGCAAGTAGGGGAAGCTGCTGTAGGAGAGCGAGACCACCGCAGCCACCAGCAGCGGCATGGTCCGCTCGCCGGTGATGCGGCTGACCATGAACAGGCAACCGGTGCTCCAGATGCCGGTGATGAGTACCAGGTTGGTGACGTTGATGGCCACCGCCGGCTGCAGACCGGCAGTGATCATGACCAGCGAGACCACATCGTGCCAGCCTGCCGGGTAGAAAACACCCCGGTCGGTGGTGCCCAGATAGCCTAGCGTCAGCGAGGAGGCGTTGCTTGAATCGGATATGTAGCGCAGCGCGTTGAGATGGAAGATGTTGTCGTGCGACTGCGCGATGTTGTCCGGGGCACCGAAGATGAAGATCATCGCTGCGGCCAGCGGCACCGCCGACACCGCCCAGGCCAGCGCGACCGAGCGCCAGGGCGCCGGTACGTTCGGCTTTTCGGGGTCCCGGTGCAGGCGGTGGCCCAGCTTGCGGCGGAGCAGCCAGAGGACGACGGCGACGAGCACGGTGACCGCCAGCAGTTGCGGCCATGCCCACCGCAGGCCGATCAGGCGGCCAAGTTCGGCGGCGAGCACAATGGCGGTGACGCCAAACGGGCCGGCGAGTGCCACCAGAGACAGCCGGCGCAAGCCGAGCACGGCGCCCCACAGCAGGCCGGGTCCGAAGACGAGGACGATGGCGACCAGCACAGCCGGAATCGTCTGCAGCCAGCTCATGGGCCCCCTTCGTCTCTTGTCGTCACCATCTTACGGTTCGTACTGCTCCGCCTACGCCGGGTCGGGCCTGGCTGCGGTGCACAGGGGAGAGCGCAATCAGGAGGCAAGCGGCTGGCAGTGCGGGCAGAAGTAGACGTCGCGCTGGTCGACTTCGGTATTGCCTTGCAGGTCGTGGGCTATCGGGGTGCCGCAGCGTGCGCATGGGCGGCGGGCCCGGCCGTAGACCCAGAACGATTCGCGGCGGGCGGGCGACCCGGTGGTGCTGCGGCTGCTGCGGTCCTTGTTGACCTCCAGCAGTTGCTTGGACTTCAACACCATGGCCGGGAGATCCGGCACCTGTCCCACCGGGGTGGACGGGTGCACCCGGGCGATGAAACAGACCTCGCATCGGTAGACGTTGCCGATGCCGGCGAGGTTGCGCTGGTCCAGCAGGGCCAGCCCGATCGGACGGTCGGGCTCCAGCCGCAGCCGGCGCAGGGCCTCGTCCGCATCCCAGTCCGGCCCGAGCAGGTCCGGTCCCAGATGCCCCACCAGCTTGTCCTCGTCCGTCCGCGTCACCACGTCCAGCGCGGCCAGCGCGAAGCCCACCGCCGTCGTCGTGCTGGTGGAGAGGATGAGGCGGGCCTGGAAAGCGGGCTTCCGCCAGCGCTCGCCGCGCTGGTAGATCTGCCAGCTGCCGTCCATTCCCAGGTGCGAGTGCACGGTGAGCTCGCCGATCCGCATCATCAGGTGCTTGCCGCGGGAGCGGACCTCGTCCACCGTCTGCCCGGACAGGTCCAGCGTGGCGTAGCGCGGCACCCTGAAGTCGCTGCCGGTGAGCTCCTGACCCGCCAGCGCCGCGTGAAGGCGCCGGGCGGCACGCCAGATCGTGTCCCCTTCAGGCACGGAACCTCAGTCCCCGCGGAGTGGAGTAGAAACCGGCATCCATCAGCGCACGGGCCAGCGGCGTGTCCAGGATGGGGCCGCCGTTGACCTTCTCCACCGCCATCTTGTCCGCTGCACCGCGCCGGATCACCTGCACCAAGGCCCGGCCGCAGAGTGCCAGCGACTCCTCGTCCTCGGTGAACGCCAGCAGCGTCTTGCCGCCGCGCTCGGAATACAGGGCCAGCTCGCCGTCCACCAACACCACCAGGGCGCCTGCCTTGCGCCCCGGCCGGTGGCCGGACTCCTGCGCCGGCCAGGCCAGTGCCGCACCGTAGGGATTGGCCGGATCGGTCGCGGCCAAGGCCACGGCGGTCGGCGGCTGCTCACCCAGCTGGGCGTCGCGGCTGAAGGACCGCAGCCGGTCAACCGTGGGGGAAACGGCGAACTGGGCCGCCCCCAGATGTTCAATGAAGTAACCGCGGCGGCAGCGGCCGGTCTCCTCCAGCTTGCCCAGCACCTTGTACATCAGGCCGAAGCCGCCCGGCACCGACTCGGCGGCAACCGATCCCCGGGTGACCACGCCGTAGCGGTCCAGCAACAGTTCGGCGGTAGCATGAGCCCGCACGGTGGGATCGGCTTCCGGGGCCGGCAGCAGGGACCAGCGGCCGGCGGCATTCGGCGGTGCCATCCGGGGCAGGCCGGTGCCGGAGCTCGCGCCCGCACCGGCACCCGGACGCAGACCGGCCCCGCCCAATCCGTGCATCCGGCCCATCCGCCCCAACCGCGCCGACCGTGCCCGGGGCGGTGCGTTGCGCTGCCGGTGTGCGGTGGTGCCGCCAGCCAGCAGCGTACGCACCGGGGCGAACGTGTCGTTGGTGATCCGGCCGGCCCAGAGCAGGTCCCACAGGGCGCTGACGACGGCGTCGTCCCCCGGCTGGGTGCCGTTGGCTGCCAGCACGTCGGAGAGTTGCCGGAAGAAGTAGGCGCCGCCGTAGCCTCCGGCGCCAGAGAGTGCGTTCAGCAGTTCGTACTGCAGGACGCTGGGTTCGAAATCGGATTGTGGATGCAGCGTCAACGGCGCGGTGTCGGCCAGATGCAGGCTGATCCAGCCGTCGTTGCCGGGCATCGAGCCCGCGCCGGCGATCAGGATTTCGCCGGTGGCGGTGAGCTCGTCCAGCATGGACGGCGCGTAGTCGGACACGCGAGACGCCAGAATGAGCGGTTCCCAGGCCGACGCGGGAATGGGAACCCCGGACAGCTGGTCCACTACCGTGACCACGCCGTCCAGTCCCCGCAGCTTGGCCCCGACATTCTGCCAGGCCGGAAGGAACCGCCCGTAGGTCGCAGGGTCCACCGGTTCGACTTCCCTGCGCAGCGCCGCCAGCGACCGGCGGCGGATCTTGCGCAGTACCTCGACGTCACACCACTCTGTCTGGCGCTGGTCCGGAGCGAGGGTCACAGCGCGGTCTCCGTCGACCGTGGCGGCGTTGCCCGAGGCCCCGCCGTCGTCGGCATCGGGCGCACCGCCCGGGCGGAACTCGCCTTCCACCACGCGGCCGTCCTTGAGCAGGCGCTGCAACGCGGTATGGACGACGGCGGGGCCAAGCCCCAGCCGGCGGGCGCACTCGGCGGCGGTGAAGGGCCCGTGCGTGCGGGCGTAGCGGCTGACCAGGTCACCCAGTGGGTCGGCCACGGGCTCGATGAAGGCCAGCGGCACTCCCACCGGCAACGGGACGCCGAGGGCATCGCGGAGCCGGGCGGCGTCTTCCACTGCGGCCCAGCGTTCGACGCCGGCGACGCCCACCTTCAAGGCACGGTTGGCCTTGGCCAATTCGGCGAGCAAAGGTTCAACGTGGGAGATGGCGGCGGCGTCGTCGGTGGTCGATGGAGGCGCGTCAGAGTCTTCGGTGGTCGATGGAGGCGCGCCAGCGCCGAGTAGAGACCCGGTCTCCACGCGCTCGCTGGCGCTCGCTTGGTCGACCACCAGGTTGCTGGCGCTCGCTTGGTCGACCACCGGGTGGCTGGCGCTCGCTTGGTCGACCACCGGGTCGGCGTCGTCGGTGGTCGAAGGAGGCGCGCCAGCGCCGAGTAGAGACCCGGTCTCCGCGCGCTCGCTGGCGCTCGCTTGGTCGACCACCGGGGTGGGGGGCTGGACGCGGGCGGCGATCTCCGCCGTCGTGAGCGGCCCCAGCAGGCGCAGCAGGTCCGCGATGCCTTCCGCGCCCTTGACCTTGCGGTCCTCGGTGAGCCGCTGCAGTTCTAGCTCGGTCTGGGCGATGATCCCCTCGTCGAGCAGTTCGCGCAGTTCGGCGCGGCCCAGCAGGTCGTTGAGCAGCCCCGGGTCCAGCGAAAGCGCGGCGGCCCGGCGTTCGGCCAGCGGGGAGTCGCCCTCGTAGAGGAAGCTGGCGACGTAGCCGAAGAGCAGGGAGCGGGCGAACGGCGAGGGCTGCTGCGTGGTGGTCTCCACCAAGCGGAGCTCGCGGCGTTCAATGCCGGCGGCAATGTCCTTGAGCGCGGGCAGGTCGTAGACATCCTGCAGGCACTCGCGCACCGTCTCCAGGATGATCGGAAACGTCGGATACTTGCGCGCCACATCCAGCAGTTGGGCCGAGCGCTGGCGCTGCTGCCAGAGCGGGCTGCGCTTGCCGGGGTTCTGCCGCGGCAGCAACAGCGCGCGGGCGGCGCATTCGCGGAAGCGGGACGCGAAGAGCGCCGAACCGCCCACCTCCGCGGTGACAATCTGGTCCAGTTCCTCGGGATCGAAGAGGAACAACTCGGCGCCGGGCGGCTCGTCCTCCATCATTGGCACGCGCAGCACGATGCCGTCATCGGCGGCCATCGCGGACCCGTCCAGGCCGTAACGCTGATGCAGCCGCGCGCCGACGGCCAGCGCCCACGGAGCGTGGACCGGCATGCCGAACGGGCTGTGCAGCACCACCCGCCAGTCGCCGAGCTCGTCGTGGAACCGCTCCACCACCAGCGTGCGGTCGTTGGGAACGTCGTTGGTGGCCTGCTGCTGTTCGGCCAGATAGGCCAGCAGGTTCCCCGCGGCCCAATCGTCCAGCCCGGCGCCCGCCAGCCGCTCGCGCGCCGGTTCTTCTGCCGCCCCCGAAAGTTCCCGGACAAAACGGCCCAGCGCCCGCCCCAGTTCCACCGGCCGGCCGAGTGAATCGCCCTTCCAGAACGGCAGCTTGCCGGGCTGCCCGAAGGCCGGCGAGACCAGCACCCGGTCGTAGGTGATGTCCTCGATCCGCCAGCTGGTCGCACCCAACGCGAAGACGTCGCCCACCCGGGACTCGTAGACCATCTCCTCGTCCAGCTCGCCGACCCGCCGGCCGCCGCGGTTCTTCTCGTCCTCGGACCCCACCAGATAGACGCCGAACAGCCCGCGGTCCGGAATCGTGCCGCCGGAGGTCACGGCCAGCCGCTGGGCGCCCGGGCGACCGGTGATGGTCCCGGCCAGCCGGTCCCAGACAATGCGCGGGCGTAGTTCGGCAAACTCATCGCTGGGGTAGCGCCCCGCCAGCAAGTCCAGAGTGGCCTCGTAGGCGGAGCGCGGAAGCGTGGCGAAGGGCGCGGATTTGCGCACGACGTCGAACCATTCCTCCACATCGACGGCACCGAGCGCTGTGGCCGCTACCGTCTGCTGGGCGAGGATGTCCAGCGGATTGGCCGGAATGAACAGCGGCTCGATTCGACCGGCGAGCATCCGCTCCACCGTGACCGTGGTGTTGACCAAATCCTGCCGGTGTTTGGGAAACAGCACGCCCTGGGAGGTTTCACCGACTTGGTGCCCGGCACGTCCCACCCGCTGCAGGCCGCTAGCGACCGACTGCGGTGATTCCACCTGCACCACCAGGTCCACGGCGCCCATGTCGATGCCCAGTTCCAGGCTGGAGGTGGCCACCACGCAGCGCAGCCGGCCGGTCTTGAGGTCGTCTTCGATCTCGGCGCGGGCCTCCTTGCTGACCGAGCCGTGATGGGCGCGCGCAAGGATGGTGTCCGCGCCGGACATCGACCCGGCCTGCGCCATGATCTGGGCCGGCGGCTTGGTCTGTGTGCCCGTGCCCATGCCGGTGCCCGTTCCGGTGCCCGTTCCGGTGCCCATGTCCGTGCCGGTGCCCGAGCCGACACCCGGGCCCTGGCTGGGGGCTGCGTCCCAGACATCATCGCCGGCGAGAGAGAGGGTTTGGCGTTCGCTCCAGATTTCGTTGAACCGCGCGGTGAGCCGTTCGGCCAAGCGGCGGGAATTGGCGAAGACGATGGTGGACTGGTTCTCGGCAATCAGGTCGACGATCTTCTCTTCGACGTGCGGCCAGATGGACGCGGGCTGCGCGCCGGGGCCGAGTTCTTCCTGGCTGGGCGAGGCCAGCGCCGTCATGTCCTCCACCGGGACCGTGACGGTCAGGTCCCACGATTTCTGCGCGGGCGGGGCAACAATCTCCACCGGGGCGTTGCCGCCCAGGAACCGGGCCACAGTGTCCAGCGGCTCCACCGTGGCGGAGAGGCCGATCCGCTGGGCCGGCCGGTTCAGCACGGCGTCCAGTCGTTCCAGCGTGACCGCCAGATGCGCGCCGCGTTTGGTCCCGGCCACGGCATGCACTTCATCGATGATCACGGTGTCCACCGAGGCGAGGGTCTCCCGTGCCTTGGACGTCAGCATCAGGAACAGCGATTCCGGAGTGGTGATCAGGATGTCCGGCGGATGCGTGAGCAGCCGGCGGCGTTCGTTGGCCGGAGTGTCGCCGGAGCGGACGCCCACGCTGATGGACGGGGCGGGCATATCCAGCCGTTTGGCGGTCTGGGTGATGCCGATCAGCGGCGCCCGCAGGTTGCGCTCCACGTCCACGCCCAGCGCTTTCAGCGGAGAAATATAGAGCACACGGGTACCCCTGGATTCCGCCTGTCCTCGTCCCCGCTTGGGTGCAGGCTCCGGCACCTCCAGCGGAAGCGTCGGCTCTGCTTCCGCGGCGGCGATGAAGGTGTCCAGCGCCCAGAGGAAGGCGGCCAGCGTCTTTCCGGAACCAGTCGGCGCCACCACCAGGGCATGCGACCCGGCGGAGATGGCATTCCACGCGCCGGCCTGCGCGTCGGTGGGCGCGTTGAAAGCGCCGGCGAACCACTCGCGGGTGGCCGGGCTGAAGCGTTCGAGCACAGACGTCGTCATACCGATGGTCTGAGCCTAACCCCCGGCGCCGACAGCGTGCAGTTCCGCGGCAGCGGAACGGGGGCTACGGGGCCTGGAACGTGCCCACCGTCATCAGCACCACTGAATCATCCGAGCAGCCGACGGTTTCCTGCTCGGCGATCAGCGAGTCCTTGCGGTTCGGCGGGTAGATCTTCACACCGGCCACGTCGGTCAGGCCGCATTCGTCGCCGTAGTTCTGTGCATTCGTCTGGCGCAGCTGTGCCGCGGCGGTGCCGCCCGGCGCCACCGTGACGGTGACCGTTTTGGCCGCGGAGTCCCGGTCGGCCGGAGCGCCGACCTGTTTGCCCTTGGCGTCGACGTAGGAGACGCCGGGGTAGCCCGCCAGGGTGCAGGACGAGTCGCCGGTGTTGGTGAGCACCAGCGTCCGGTAGACGCTGCCGGCGGCGCCGGCGCCCGGTTCTGTTTTGATGGAAGCGGCCAGCTGGCCGGCGCTGCAGGAACTGTCACCGTCACCGGCGCTGCTGCTGGTCTCCGGTGCCGCGGCGGTGCTTTCGCTGCCGGTGGCGCTTTCGGTCTCCGGGGCCGGTGCAGCGGACGACGGCGGTGCGCTGTCCTCGGGACCGGCGGACGCCGGCGCAGCGCCGGGCTCCTGACCCGGTTGGCCGCAGCCAGCCAGCAGCAGGGCGGAGCCAACGAAGAGGGCCGCGGCGGCCGGCCTCAGCCGGAAACGATTCATCATGCTCACATTAAACACCGCCGGCCGGTGGTCTGTCCGCAGTGAACATCCCACCGGCCGGTAGCGGCCCCGGATCGGGAAGATCAGCCCTTCTGGCGTGTCCGGGCCAGCGCGGTCACGCCCGCTGCCAGCCCCAGCACGCCGGCACCGAGCCCGGTCCAGCCAGCGATCGCCGCCGCGCTAATGCCCGACCCCTCGGCGCCCGGCGCTCCGGTGGCCTCGGCACCAGCGGAGGCACCGCCGTCGTGCTCTCCGTGGCCGTCTGCGGCGGCTTCGCCGATCACGAACGAAGGAGCCGGGGATTCCAGATCATGCGGGTCTTGGCCCTCGGCGGGGAGTTCGGCCCAATTCGTCTCGCCCTTCTCGCAGGTCTGCAGGACGGGGAAGGCCAGGGTTTCGCCGGCGGTCTCGGGCAGCAGCACCTGCAGTTGGAGTGTGTCGCGCAGCCCGTCGGCCACCGGTTCCTTGGCGGTGAAGACAACTTGGCTGACCCGCTCGGTGACGGTGGCGCCGCTGGCCAGGGTCTTCGGTGTATCCAGGGTTTCGCTGACCTTCTCAACGTCCCAGCCGGGGTGCACGGTGGGCGTGGCGTCCACCAGCTGTTCGGGCAGCGAGATGCCGATCTTGGTGGTCGGAGAGCCCTCGCAGCCGTGGGCGAAGGCGAAGGTCAGCACCGAGCTGCCGCCGGCGGCGTTGTCCTCCGGCGTCACGTGGACGTGCGCTGAGGCCGCGCCGGCGCCGACGGCCAGCAGGCCGGCAGTGGCCCCGGCGGCAAGGGCGGTGCGGACGGTAATGCGGTTGATGGTTTTCACTAGGGTGCCTTTCAGGGGGCGCTGGGCAGGTTGCAGCCACAGCACCGGAAGAAGTGGGAATTCACATCGGGGGTTAGCCCGGAAGCGGAATGTTCACTCCCGCCGGCGGTCCCCGCAGCGGCACCAGTCTGACCAGATACGCGGTGTGCAGCGGCAGCGGACCCTGGGTGTTGATCGGCAGGGACACGCGGACGGGCGCCGCGATGGCGGTAGGCAGTTGGACCAGCGGCCGCAGCCAGCCGGCCAGCGCCCACAGGGCAGCCTCGCCGCGAGCCAGCATCAGCGCGGTCAGCATGGTCGCCAGCACGTGGGCGGCAAGCATGCCCGGCGAGTTGCCGGTGTGCGCCGACGCGGACACGCAGTCGAGCGCCACTGCCGCGTGCCCGGCATGGCCAAGGTGGCCGGCATGGCCGGCGTGTTCGGCCAGCGGGCTGGCCGGCGCGCACTGGACCGTTCCGAAGAGTTCAAAGGCCTGGTGCAGCGCCAGCTGACCGAAGGACAACACCGCCAGGACGGTGGCCGGCCCCAGCCGGCGCCCGGCCAGCACCATGACCGGCAGCCAGGTGAGCGCGCCCAGTGCCAGTACGACGGCGGCGGGCGGCATGGCGCCGCCGGCGGCGGTGTGTGCGCCGGCGGCGAGGCAGAGCACGGCGGCGGCGACGACGGCCGACCGGCCGAAGCGCAGCGCGCTACCCATGGTCATTCATGGTGGTAGGGCCGCCCGCCGGCGATCTCCTGGGCCCGGTAGAGCTGCTCGATCAGGATCAGCCGGACCAGTTGGTGCGGAAAGACCAGTTTGGACAGGGACCAGACAAAGTCTGCGCGGCGGTGGATCGAGTCGTCCACGCCGTACGCACCGCCGATGATCAGGGTGACATTGCGCGAGCTGTCCAAGGGCTGCTGCAAGGTGCGGGCCAGCGTGGGCGAATCGATGTTCTTGCCGCGCTCGTCCAGCAGGACGACGAAGTCGTTGGCATGCTTGCCGGCGAGCTTGGCCAGCAGGGTTTCGGATTCTTCCCGGCGCGCGGCGTCATGTTCCCGGGAGGAGTGCGGGATGGGCTGCCAGCTGACGTCGAACGGCTTCTTCATCCGCTTTTCGTAGCGGTCGATTCCCTCCGCCACCCATGACTCGTGCTTGCGTCCGATGGTGAGGATGCGCAGGCTCATCCGTCGGCTGCCGGGAACTTACGGACGGTCAGGATTTGCGCGGCGCGGCCCACCGGACCCTGCTCATCGAACAGTTCGGTATCGGTCATGCCCACCCCTCCGGAGCCAAAGGTGACCCGGGTGTCCAAGCCGGTCCAGTCTCCGTGCGGTTGGCGGAACAAGTGGATGGTCAGGTCCAGGTTGGGGAACATGTATTCGCGCGGGTCCTGCCGCACGGCAACCCCGTTCGCGGTGTCCACAATGCTGACGAAGCGGGCCAGCGGGTGGATGTCCTCGCCCAGGACCAACGGGTGCAACGGCCGCGCCCACACCGTTCGGTTGCCGGGCCCGCCGTCTGCGACCGTGCGGAACTCCGTGGCACGGATGAACCCGCCGTCCCAGACGCTCTGCATCGGCGCCGGCGGGCAACCTTCCGGCCGCGGCAAGCCTTGATGCGCGGGACCGGCGACGGCTGCGGTATCGCCGGCGAGCTGCCGCCAAACCTGGGCGCGGATGGCGGCGCGGCCCTGCGCCATGAAGGTGGCCTCCAGCAGTTCGATCGTCCGGCCGGGACGAAGCACCCGGGTATGGATCTCGAACTCGCCGCCGTGGATGATGCCCAGGATCTCGAAGTTGAGCCGGCTCATCACCATTTCGGCGCGGGGGTGGTTGCGCAGAAGCTCGTGCACCATCAGCCCGGAAGCCGGGGCCATGTGCTGCTCGTGGTCGTTCCACGCGCCCTGGGAATGCAGCGTGGAATGAAAGCGTCCGCCGTCCAGACGGACGTAGTAAGCGTCCGGGACCGCACTCCCGTCGGCACCCAAGTGCTCGACGGCGGCTGTGGCAGTGGAATCGACCATGCCACCACTCTAACTAAATCCCCAGGCACCTAAGGCCGCCCGGGATCCCAAGGCCCCGATGGCCCCGGGATCTCTAGGCCCCGATGGCCCCGGGATCCCAGGCCCCGATGGGCGCCCGGGCTCTGTCGTCGATGAGGACCCGGGCTCAACCGTCTCAGCGCTGGTCCTTTGGACGGGGATCGGCCGGGGTCGCCGGGGCCACAGGTTCGGCCGGCGGTGCCCAGTCCAGGATGGCCGGCACACCGATGACGGCTTCGCAGTTGACCGGCGTGGGCTCTGTGGGCGGTGCCGGTGGATCCTCGTCGTCCTCTTCCGCTTGGTCCACGGCGTCCTGGTAGTCCTGCCTCGCTCGGCGGTAGTCCTGCTCTGCTGCAACGTTGTCCGCTTCGCATGCTGCCAGGGCATTGCGGTAATTGGCCCGCGCGTTGTCCCGCCGGGAGAAGAAGGCCGAGCGTTCGGCCAACGCCTGTTGGTAAACGTCATATTCCTTCCAGTAGTCGTCCCACTGCGCCGCGATCTTGTCCCAGGCCTTGTTCACCTTCGCCACGGTGGCGGCATAGTCCTTGTACTCCTTAACCTCCCGCTGGTATCGGGCGTACGCGGCCCAGTAGTCCAGCACGCTTTGCTGCCACTTTTCGACGCCGGTGGCGAGTTTCTCCTCCGCGGCGTGAGTACGTTCCCGGTTGGCGGCCGCAGCCTCCTCGGCGTCGTAAGGCACCGGAGCCATTCCGGTGAAAGCCCAGCCGCAGCCCGGTCCCGCGGCGTCTTCGGCCAGCACCCTGACCTTGCTGGAGGTGGCGGGCTGGGCCACCGGGCTCTTGGGAGGTTTGGGCACCTTTCGGGCCTCCGGCATCAGCGGCCAGACCGGATAGCTCGGCTCAGCCGCCGGATGTGCAGCTTTGACCTTCAGTTTTGGGGCGGGCATCGGCACGGCCTGGTAGCCGGCGTCTGCCGGTACCTGCGGCGGTGAGACAGCGCGGATGGCCACTGTACTGGTGCGGGTGAAGGGCTTGTAGTCCTCCGTTGACCAGGGGGAGCGGGCGGCGTCGTCGGCGTCGGACTTCTGGTCGGCGCAGACGCCATTGAGCGTCCCGGTGAGTTTTTTGTCGAGCTGTCCGGCCAGCTTCCGCAGCCGTTCATCGGCCTTGCCCACCAAAAAGGTCAGCACGTCCCCGCGCCGGAACGTGACCACCTGCATGGTGCGCCCGCTCTTGGTTGTGTAATCCCGATGCGCCTCGACACCCGGGGTGTCCAGGTCCTCGCCATCGACGTCGACCGAGCTTCCGGCACAGTCGGACGCGTTGTCCAGCAGTTCAACCATTGCTTCGGCGCCGAGGCCGGCGGTGTAGGCCGCGCTGACCACCTGAACGCTGACTTTGCCCGCCTTGAAGGAACGGGCCAGCGCGACGGACGGAGCAGCGCCGATGTCGCACGAGTAGGGCACCGGCAGCGCCACCGCGCTCTGCAGCGGGCCGTCCGGCTTCCATTTTTCCGGGGGGTCCTCCAGCAGCGCGGTCAGCGAGGTGGACGCCGGGCTGTCCGCGAGCACGGCGCTGATTGCCACCGGGGTCGCAGCCTCGGCCACCGCGGGCGCCGGGTCGCGGGGGAGGACCATGGGCATGCCGGACATCTGCAGTGCCACCAGTCCGGAGGCGGTGACGGACGTCAGGCAGAGGACGCCGGTGGCGAGGGCAACAGCCGGATGCTTCTCGAAGATGGACATCGGGGCTCCTACGGCTGCTCGGGGACCGTGATGGCAGTGTTGCTGCCGGCGCTGAGGATGATGGTCACTTCCTGCCGGAAGGTCAGGATGCTGCCCGGCGGGGCCGACTGTTTCGTCACCACGTTCTTGCCGATGCGTGGATTCGGTTTGGTGGTCTTCTGTGCAATCACGGGTACCAAGTTGTTGCGCAGCAGCACGGTGATGGCCTCGTTGACACCCAGTCCGCGGAGATCGGGCATGGACCGCGATGCGGCCACGCTGCTGGTCAGCGGATCGGCTTCGGGCATCGGCTCAGCGGGCAGGCCCTTGTGCAGGCCCTCCATGGTGTCCTTCCATACCGGGCCGGCCAGTTCGGAGCCGGTGAGGTCGCGGAAGGTCTTCCCGTAGGCCCTCACCTTGGTCAACGGGTGCTGCGCGCCGCCGCGCGGATCACCCAGCCACACCGCCGTCGCATACTGCGGCGTGACGCCCACAATCCAGTTGGCGGCGAAGTCGTTGGTGGTACCGGTCTTGGCGCCGGCTTTGCGGCCCTTCGGCATGCCCAGCACGCCCAGCGTGCCGGCGGGGTTGAACGGTTCCTTGAGCGCGTCGGCTACCGTGGCCGCCACCGAGGGGGCGATGGCCTGGTGGCAGCCGGCCTCGGGAACCGGGATTTTCTCCCCGGTGTCGCTGCGGATGCCTTCGGTGATGGTGACCGGCCGGCAGAGCACCCCGCCACTGACGAACGTGGAGTAGGCGTTGGCCATTTGCAGCGGCGATATCTCGTACGCGCCCAGAGCCAGCGAGGCCTCCTTGCCGTGCAGTTTTTTGGTGGGGATGGTGGTGATGCCCAGCTTCTCGGCGAGCTCGGCCACTTCCTTCACACCGGTCCGCTCGATCAGCCGAATGAAGTAAACATTCACCGACGCGCGGACGGCCTGGTAGGCATCGATGTTGCCGTAGTTCTTGTTGCCGTAGTTGTGGAAACCGCCCGGCGGGTTGTCCAGGCGGGAGTAGTAGGGGCCGTTGGCCAGCAGCTTCATCCGCGGCGAGATTCCCTGCGACAGCGCCGTGGCCAGCACAATCGGCTTCATCGCGGACCCCACCTGGAAGGGGCTGTCGGCGAAGACCACTTCGGTCTTGCCCTTGCCCTCGCCCCACGCACGGTTCTGCACCACTGCGGCAATATGCCCGGTGCCGGGTTCCACCACGGCGGTGCCCAGCGCCACGCGGTTCTTGTTGCCCATCGCCTTGCTCACCGCTTTTTGCGCCGCGGCCATCGCCTTACGGTCCATGGCCGTGGTCAGGGTCATCCCGCCGCGGGAGAGCCGGTCGGCGCGTTCTTCCTGGGTCTTGCCGAAGGCCGGATCGGAGAGGATTTCGTCCCGGACCAGGTCGCAGTAGAACGGGTAGTCGGAGTCGGCGCAGCCGGACGGCATGGAGCCCGGGTCCAGGCCCAGACCGCTCTGGCGTGCCGCTGCGGCTTCATCTGGGGTGATTGCCCCGCGGCCCTCCATCACGTTCAGCACGGTGTTGCGGCGGGCAAGCGCACGCTCCGGGTATGTCATCGGATCGTAGTAAACCGGCCCCTTGAGCAGACCCACCAGCAGCGCCGACTGCGCCAGATTGAGTTTGTCCGCCGTCGTATTGAAATAGATCCGGGCCGCCGCCTGTACTCCGTAGGCGCGGTGGCCGAAGTAGACGGCGTTGACGTACATGTTCAGGATCTGGTCCTTGCTCAGCCGGTTTTCCAGCTGCACGGCGTACTTGGCCTCGCGGATCTTGGCGTTGTAGGTCTCACCCACCGCCACCGACTGTTCGGTTTCGTCCCGTGCGTTGTTGACCAGGATGTTCTGCACCAGTTGCTGGGTGATAGTGGAGCCGCCCTGGCGCTCGCCGCCCACGGAGTTGGTCACCATGGCCCGGGTGACACCCATCGGGTCCACGCCGTGGTGTTCGTAAAACCGGGAATCCTCGGTGGACAGCAGCGTGTCCCGAAATGTTGCCGAGACGTGGTCCAAAGGAACATCGATCCGGTTCTCGCTGTAGAAGCGGGCGAACTCCTTGCCGTCCTTGTCCAACAGGACCGTATGCTGCGGCAAGGCGGTGTCCAACGGCAAGTCGGCCGGCAGTTCCTCCCATAGATCCAGGACGGAATCGGTGGCTGCCGAGAAGGCGATGGCCCCCGGAGCGACCAGGGAGCCGGCGCTGAGTGCCACCACGGCGACCGCGCCGGTCCAGGCCGCTACACGGGCTGCAGTGCCGTGCCGGCGCTCCGCCGGGGCGGGTGCCATCAGGTCGTCCAGACCCAGCGTCTCTTTCCGGCGCCGCCACCACGGTTTCCGTCTGCTGCGTAAGGGTGCGGTATCCAGATCCGGCGGCGCCGGCGGTTGCCCGCCAGCAGCGGCCGCTCCGTCCCGACTGGCGTCGTCGCTCCCCGGATCGCCAATTGTTTCGTCCACCTGCGGTCCTCCGTCCCCCTAAGCAGGTCGCGGACGTCCCCCAACGTCACCGTTCCCAACCTGCCGACGAATTACCTCCGGGAAGCCGCTTGGTGTATGCCGCCGCATCCAGAGAGGTGGTCTTAGCGTACGGCTTAATAGCCCTGCCGCAACCCCTTTTTCGGGCGGTTTGCAATCGCTACAGAAATGTGACGGAAGTTAACTTCTGTGACTGATGTGAAAGCGCCTCTGGGGTCGAAAAATATTGACAGGGGCGCTGCCCGGTACTATGGGCGGCGCCCCTGTCGGCGAGGGTTGGTCCGGGCTAGCGCGGTCTCGCCGGTCGAAGCGATCGGGCCTCGCGGTAGGCCTTGACGGTGGCCAGTTGGTCCCACACGGTGACCACCCAGATGAGCACGACGGCGGCGCCCTGGTACCAGCCCGGCTCGCCTCCGGAACCCGTGAACAATGCAGGGTCGAGCACATCCTGGCTGAGGAAGGCAGCGGTCAAGAAGGCGGCGAAGGCCACGTCGGCGGCCATCATGGTGGCGAGCATCGCCGTCGACCATCGCCCGGAGGCCAACCGCCAGATTTCGATCAGTGCGAACGCGGCCAGAAAGCCGAGGTAGGCCGGAATCCAGCCGTCCCACAGATCCGGGTTCAGGAACCCTCCGCCAGCGTTGAGGTGGCCCACGTAGAAGAAGGATGTCGGCAGGAACGGCACCAGTGCCATGACCGCCAGGATCACCAGGGAAGCGATCGGCTCCGGACGCGCGATCTCCCGGACGGGCGGCTCGCGGAGCAAGTCATCGACGCTCCATCCGGACCGGGTGGCGGGTGCTGCCACTTGGGCCTTGTCCTTCTCTGACAAGAGTCGCTCGGCCAGCGCCAGCAAGACAGTGACGACGGCGACCGCGAGGAGAACCGCAAGGATGCTGTTGCCGACCATCCTGCCGATCATGCCGCCGACTGCCGGCTCCGGAGTCGCCAGGACATAGACCAGGGCGTTCACCGCCAGCGCCGATACCGCCACGATCGGCAGCAGCCATGCCGTGAGCCGGGTGAAGACTGGAAAGAGTTCCGGGCCGATCAGGTACCGCGGTGATTCGCTATAGCGCAGCGCTAAGCGGGAGGGGTCGCCGAGTTCCTCAAGGGCTGCCCGTTCGGCCGCTGCGGCCGCGGCCGGCGACGGGTATTCGTCCGCGGCCAGCCGGGCGTCGGCCATGTCCGACAAGGTGGCGGTGATCTCGCGGGCAATGTCTGCCCGGTTGTTCTCGGGCAGGCGGCGCACCACCTGCGCGACGTACTTTTCGGTCAGCGAACTCATGCGGAATCTTCCTTCCACAGTGTGGTCAGGCTTCGGGTAAGGGTGTCCCATTCGCTGCGTAGTGAATCAGCCATCTGGCTCCCGAGGTCGGTCAGCGTGTAGTACTTGCGCGGCCTGACCTCGTCGGTGTTCCACTCGGCTTTGAGGAGGCCTTGCTTCTCCAAGCGGCGCAGCAGTGGGTAGAGGGTATTCGCTTCGATCTGGAATCCCGCGTCGGCAAGGGTGCTGAGCAGTGCGTACCCGTAACGCGGTGTCCGGCAGGCAGCCAAGCTTGCCAGGACGATGGTGCCGCGCCGCAGTTCCTGTTCATGGAGGGCAAGGGTGGCGGCGTCATCGGAATCCATGCGTCACACGATAGTGTGTGACGCACACTAATGCAACAGCTCTGCCCCTACCTGTCCGAGGGCTTTGGCCCCCGCAGGGGAGAGCAGATGGTTTTCCGGATGCCGGCACATGCTTTCCGGTTGCCGGCACAACAAACCCCGCCGACCTCTACGGCGGCGGGGCGAGTGGTCGGCGGCTGTGCCCGCTAGACCCGCTGGTGAAGGGAGACGGTTCCTTCGGCCGTCACTTCAACGGGTTGGGCAACCCCCTGAAGGTAGACCAGGAATGACTCGCCGTCCTCGCTCCCGCGGAAAGCAGCGAGGGCGCCCACGTACTCTTCGCCGTTGGCGGTAGTCACCGAAACGACCCGGCCTATAGCGGTTGGCTTCAACGTCTTGGCTAGGTTGGCCACTGTTACCTCCTGTACCCGCGGACTTTTATGGACCAAGGCTACGCCCGCCGGGTCCGGACCAGCGTACGCCAGAGGTTGCGGCACATGGCAGCAAAGACCAGCAGCCAAACCGCGCAGGCCACCCAAAGCCATGCGGCACCGATCGCACTGGCGATGGGTAGATGGTCAGCCTGCCCCAACGTGAGGCAGGCGACTGCATACATGCCACAAGGGAAAACGATGCTCCACCAGGTCGCCTCATAGCGCAGCGGCACTTTCCGAACACCATGCCGCCAGAAACCCGCGGCGACCAGCGGGGGAATCAGCCAGGTGGCAAACGCCCAGCAGACCACGGCGACGCCTGCCACCAGCCCACGGGTGGCGTCGACCATGGGGGTACTTTCCATCTCCACTATCCGCGCCCCTGCGACGACGGAGATGGCCATGGCACCCATCGACACCCAGTAAGGCGGGGTGAGATCGATGGGCTTGAGTTCGTAGAGCATCATGCGCAGAGCAACAAAGACTCCCGCTGCAGCGTAGAGGAAGATTCCGATGGACCACGAGAAGACGGCGACCACCGCGAGTTCGTCTCGGAAGGGAGGCAGCATCGGTTCCAAGGTTGCGGCCGCCACCGCGCATGACTGGCTGGCGACGGCCCAAATGAACCACGTGCCGTTCGCCGTGGCCACTACGGGCCGGGCGGTTCGGCCAAGCACAGCGGTCCACGGAACCACGTAGCCCAACAGCAGCCATGCGACGAAGCCCAGTGCCAGCAGAATGACGGTCCAGAAAACCTGGCCTTCTGAGGCCAGCCGGATGCCGAGGACGTTGGTGCCAGCCACAAAGGTGAAGAATCCGAATCCGCGGCGGGGGTCGGTGAAATCGTCAAAGAACTGCCGCCGGTGGCGAACGAAGCGCAGGATGTGCAGGGCAAGGATCAGCACGTAGCCGGCGGCGCAGATGGCGAGCAGCACCCAGGATGCGACGTCGAAGCCTTGAAAGTCCAAGCCGATGGAAACGATTCCGCTGCCCATCACCAAGGCGAAGTATCCCGGCGCCAGTGCGGCAACCGCGCGGTCCAGCGTCCCGGTGAAGGTGCTCGACTCCGAAACCACGGTGCCAGTTTAGCCGCGGCTGACGGAAGCGTTCCGGGATGTCAGCACTTCGACGGCAGCAGGTGTGAGCACTTCTTCACAGAGTAGTGGTGGTCCATGAATGCACTTGGCTGGAGCAACTCACAGATCTGCAATGAGGGTGTGCAGGGCTTGCAGATGTCGTTGCAGGGCAGCGCGTCCCGTATCGGTGAGGCTCAGCCAGGTGCGGGGCCGTTTGCCAACGTATCCCTTCCTGACGTCCACGTAGCGGGCTGCCTCGAGGACTGCTACCTGTTTGCTGAGGACGGGATCACTCACCTCGATGGCGTCGCGCACCGTTCCAAATTCGACATCTTCAACCTTCGCCAGCGCTGCGGCAATGCTCAGCCGGACGGGTAGGCTCAGGTATTCGTCGAGCAGCAGCCTGGGGTGTGTCGAGGCACTATCGGCGCTCATCGGCTGTTCCGGGTGAGGGCGGTGGCCAGCAAGGGCAGTCCTGTCAGCGCGGCATAAGGAATCCAGAACCAGGCAGGCCGCGCTTCCGCGGAATCCAGCAAGGCCACGCCGACGGCGAAGAAGCCGACGCTGAGCGCGAAGCCGGCCGAATAGCGCTTGGACCAGCCGAGGCTGGAAGCGCGCCGCCGGCGCCCGTACCCCATGCAGGTGCCGACAATGCCGGCGACGAAGACCACTGTGGTGGTGATATCCAGCCACAAAATTTCCTGTGGGTGGATGTAGACAACCACCAGCAAGTACAGCGAAATCAGAGCCGCCATGGCACAGGCATAGCGGCCTCCGGCCAGGTCCGCGAAGCGTGAGATCCGTTCTCCCCCGCTCCCGCCGGATTCGGCTGCCGCAAGTTGCTCATGCAGGCTGTGGTGGGTTTCGTCGGACGGAATGCCGGTCATGGAAGCTCCTCATGTGGCCTGGTGGCGGGTGCGGTGCTGGCTTGCTAAGTCCAACCATACAGAAACTACTTTCCTTAAGGCAAGTAGTTTCTCAGTGCAGGGATTCACGCGACCGGGGCGGCCCGGATTTTGGCGGAAGTGGCCCGCGAGGGGCAGACCACGGGCTGACACTCATCGGCCAAGCCGCAGCGACCTATCGGGTGGGAGGCCTGACCACGAGGGCAACCTACGGTCAAGCTCAAAGCTTCAGTCATTAACCTCGTCGGCGAGGGTAATGGTTCCGGCGGCGCCGTCCACTCTGATGGTCTGACCGGTGACCAGCCGCATGGTGGCCTCCGGAACGCCCACCACGGCCGGGATGCCGTATTCGCGGGCCACCACCGCTCCGTGTGAAATGATCCCGCCCATCTCCATGACCAATGCCCCGGCGGTCAGGAACAGCGGAGTCCAGCCGGGGTCCGTCGACGGCGCCACCAGGATTTCGCCCGGCTCCAGGTGCGCTCCGACCGGATCAAGGATCACCCGGGCTTTGCCGGTGATGGTGCCGGCCGAGGCGGGGCTGCCGGCGAGCACCGGCCGTCCCGGCTCTCCGCCACCTGCAGGCGCTCCGGAGTCGCGGGCCACAGCGGCCTCCACATCCGTGCCGTCCGAAAGCAACAGCCGCGGAATGAGCCGGCGGCGCAACTCCCGCTCGTAGACCCGGCGGCGGTCGGCCACCAGCTGCTGCAGATCCACCCCGCGCAGCCCCACCCGCACCTCGTCCGGCTGAAGGAAAAAGATGTCGCCGGCCCCGGCAATCCGGGCCGAGCGGGCAAGCTCCGCACCTACGGCGGCCAGCTGCCGCCGCAGGGCCGCCAGGATGACGACCAGGTAGTACTTCGGTTGTTCCCGCAGCCCGCACAGCTGCCGGGCCCGCCGCAGCGCCAACCGAACTATCGCCGCCCGCAGTCTGCCGTGCCGGGCAGCCCTGGCCACCAAGTCCGCGGCCTTTTCCTCGGCCTGCGCGGCGGCGCGCGCGAACTGGACGTCCGGTGCCTGCTGCGGATCGGTGACACGCAGGTAGTTGGTGATGACGCCCAGAAGATGGGCCGGGTCTTCGCCCCAGCGGGGCATACCCAGATCGATCTCCGCGACCGCCCGGTGGCCAAAGCGCGCCAGAAACTCACCGAGCTTCTCCTGCAGGACCGGCGGAAGTGCGCCCGCGGCGTACCGGCGGGACAGCTCATCCGCAGGCTCCGTTGCCAGGACCTGCGCGGCGGCTGGATCTGAGCGCACCTCGGAGGCCAGCTGCCACAGTTGCAGGTCCATCTCCGAGGTGACGTTGTTGGGCAGCCCACGCAACACTGTCTGCAGTTCCCCGGGGCCGGCTATTCCGCGCAGCAGCCAACGGGCCACGCCGAGCAGCGCGAAGCCGGTGCCCGGGACCGGGATAACGCGCGGCACCACGTTCAAGAAAGCCCCGCCCATGATGCGCTCCACGTAGTCCATCCGCTGAACGGCGGTCGCGGGCTCGCTGCATTCCAGCAGCTTGTCCAACTCTTCGGCAAAGCTCCGCACACGTCGAAGCGCCGCCTCGGGACGCCAGACGGCCTCGGCCAGCCGGGGTGCCAGCTGGATCAGCAGCTTGACGCCGTTGGCGGCGAATAAGTTTGGCGACTTGGATCCCGGCACCACGGAGAACCTCGGATCCTCATAGAGGGTGCTGAGCAGTTCCGCGGACCGTGCCTCCGCCACCTGAAACATCCTGAGCACGGTCCGCCGGCCGCTTTTGCTCCGGACCACCGGGGTCAGATCTATGTAAGGGCGCATCCCGGCGGCCCGCATCTGCCATCCGCTGTCGTTGGCGCTGCTCAGCTGCTGCAACAGTGCCAAGCCCATGGGGGTGATCGGCCGGACGAGTCCCTGGGCCAGACTGGCGCACAGGAACACGCGGGTTCCCGCGGCCGGGTCGACGCCCTCGGGCACTGGATACAACGTGGTGATCGGCCGGGACTGCGTCAGCCAGATCTTTCCCGCCGCGTCCGCCGCCCACTCCACGTCCTGCGGAGCGCCGAAAACGTCCTCGGCAACGGCGCCCAGCGCGGCCAGCTCACGCAGCTGCGCGTCCGTCACACCGGATTTCCCGGGAGCCGGTCCCTGCCCCGCTTCCGGCTGGTTTCCGGGCCGTCGCTCCAGCACTCGGCCGCTTGCCGTGTCCAGCACAAAATGGTCGGGGTTAACGGAGCCGGACACCACCGCATCCCCGAGCCCCCGGGCGGCGTCGATCACGGTCTGCCCGCGGGTGCCGGTTACCGGGTCCGCGGTGAACAGGACACCGGCTGCCTCGGCCTGCACCATCCGTTGGACGACGACGGCGATGCCCACCTCCCGCTGGCCGATCCCGTTTGCCGCACGGTAGGCCACCGCACGGTCCGTCCACAGTGACGCCCAGCAGCGGCGGACAGCATCCAGCAGTGCTTCCATACCGGCCACATTCAGGAAGGTGTCCTGCTGTCCGGCGAAACTGGCTTCGGGCAGGTCTTCTGCCGTCGCGGAGGATCGGACGGCCACCGGTTCGTCGTCGCCCAGCTCCGCATAGGCGGCACGGAGCGCCTCGGCCACAGGCTCTGGAATCGCAGTATCCAGAATGAAGGCGCGTACCCTTGCGGCAGCCTCGAACAGGTCCGGGGTCGTCTCCGGGCGCATGGAGTCCAGCGCGGCGGAAAGCCCTTCCAGATCCTCGGCCACCGCTCGGGAGGCCGCCGTCGTCAGGCAGAATCCGCCTGGCACCGGCAGCCCGGCGGCAGCGAGAATGCCAAGATTCAGCCCCTTGCCGCCGACAGCCGGCAGCAGCCCTGGCCCAACCTCGGCCAGATCGATGACGAAACGCTTTTGGCCGTCCTCCGGCCTGTTCGAGCCCGCCGAATCCATGCTGCCCCCGGTCTCTGCCGTGCCAATGGTGGCTGGTGCCGACTGTATGCCCGCCGCCCGGGGAACTCAATGGGCGGGTGCCCGTCCGGCTCTCAGCGGATGAAAGGCATGACCTGGAAGGTCACGAGGTTGTACACCAGCACCCCGAGCGCGCCCGTGGCGCCGATCCCGATCGCGACGCCTGAGAGCACCTTTCCTGTTGCTTGCCGCGCTCCTCTGGCTCCCAGGACAAGGGCCAGCAGGTTCAGCACGAGCACGACGGCCCAGGCGACGGCCCAGAACGTGAAAATGTTGCCGTAGTCCAGTCTGGCCGCCGCCCGCTGCGCGGCCAAGGGCGCGGCGAATGTCGTGAACCAGGTGAGCACCACCGCGACCAGTGCGCAGGCGACTGCCGCGCGGGCCGTCACGTTGGCCCGCGGCCGGGGCGAATTGGCGTGCGCAGGTGACTCTGACGAGGCATCAGGGAAAGTCATCGGAGCGTTCATGCTCGAGAGTCTAGTGCCGGCTCAGCGCCCGGGCTCCTGCGCAGGCGCCACGCTCGGCGTCGGCGCACTGGTCCACTACGGCGTAACCAGCCAAGAAGGAGTTGTCATCGCCGCCGACTCGTTCATTCGCACGGCCGGAGAACGGCCCCTCGGGCTGCAATCGGCGGTGGGGCGTGCCGCCAGCTGTTGACAGCTGAATCACAGGTTGGTCACAGCTTCTCGCAACAGCCCGCCCCAATGATAGGTGCAGGCGCCGCTGTACCCATTCCGGCACCGCTGCCGCGCAGGTACTATTCGAGTCAGGCCGCAGGAGAACGGCTGTTGGTTTCGCAGCCGGGCCATGTCCTACCCGTTTAACGACGACCTGTGAGAGAAACAGCCGATGCGGAATGTCAAAGTACCGCCCTTCCCGGCGACGGCTCCGCAGTTGGCCTCGACCGGGTCATCCCAGACGGCGTGGTCCTGGGCGGGAGACGACACTGGCCGGTCTGCGGCTGAATCCGGCGAAGCGCAGCGTCGGGGACATGGACAGCACCGGGGCGGCCTGCTGAAATCCTGGCCCCTGCGCCGCAAACTTCTGCTGGCCACGCTGACCCTCCTGGCCATCATGTCCGCCACGGTGGGCGTTGTCGGGTATGGGGTCATGAGTGTCTATCTGACCAGTCAGTTGGACCAGCAGCTCGAGGAAGCTTCAAACCGGGCCATCCGCTTCGGGATGATATTTCGTGGAGCGCCCGAGGCGGACTCCCGGGACATGATGAACATTCCCGCACAGGGAGCCGGCACCCTTAACGCCCGGATCCGTGATGGTGAGGTCAGACGCGCGGCGCTGCTCACCGCAGAAGGGCGCAGGCAGAACCTGCCTGCGAGGGATATTGCGATCCTCACCACTTTGACGGTCAATGCGCCGGCGGTTAACCGCACGCTCTCCGTCGGCGACTACCGTCTGGTAGCGGACAGAGACCCTGAAGACGGGAGCACCATCATCACCGGACTGCCCCTGGCGGGCAAGGAGAACATCCTGGCTTCCCTGACGGCCACCACCCTGATTGTGTCCGGTGCAGGGCTGATCGCCACGGGGCTGCTGGGCATGGTCATCATCCGGCGGACGCTGCGACCCCTGGAGGATTTGTCCGCCGTCGCCACCCAGGTCTCGGAGCTCCCGCTGGACAAGGGCGAAGTTGCACTGGCCGTACGTGTTCCCCCGGACGCAGCCCTTCCGGAGACGGAAGTGGGCCGGGTGGGTCAGGCGTTCAACCTCATGTTGGACAATGTCGGCAGCGCCCTTGCGGCACGCCAACAGAGCGAAACCAACGTACGGCAGTTTGTGGCCGATGCCAGCCACGAACTCCGGACACCGCTGGCCTCGATCCGGGGCTACTCCGAGCTGCTCCGGCTCACCGAGACGCTCAGCCCGGACGGCCGGCTGTCCTTGGAAAGAGTCGAGTCCGAGTCCAGACGGATGACGTCCCTGGTCGAAGACCTGCTGTTGCTGGCGCGACTGGATGAGGGCCATCCGCCGCGGGAAAGCGAGGTCGATCTGACCCAGCTCGTGATCGAATCCGTCAGCGACGCCCAGGTCACCGCGCCCGCCCATTCCTGGCGGCTGGAACTGCCCGAAGTGCCGGTGACCGTGCGCGGGGACGAGGGCCAGCTCCGGCAGACGCTCATCAACCTACTGACGAATGCGCACCGGCACACCGACCCCGGAACCGCAGTGGTCACCTCACTGTCCCAGGATCCGGGCGGTGGAGCGGTCGTCACCGTCGCCGACAACGGACCCGGCATCGCGCCGGATTTCGTCGACCGGATCTTTGCGCGCTTTACCAGGGGGGATGCGTCCCGCTCGGGTGGAACGCACGGACTGGGGCTGTCGATTGCTGCGGCGATTGTCGCTGCGCACGGTGGTCACCTTGGTGTGCGCAGCAGCCCGGGTGACACCGAATTCACCATCCGTCTTCCCGGTCCCGAACCGGGTCCCCGGTCCACAATCCTGCCGGATACCCCCTGACCAGGGCGGCGCTCCAGACCGGCATCCGGAACCTCGACGGTGAAAGGCATGCACATGAACGAGAACCCCACACACTCTTTTGCGGACAGCCTTCCCCGGCTGCAGCACCCGGATGGAATGCCGATACGCGCCCTGGTCGTGGATGATGAAGCAAGTCTCGCCGAGTTAGTCAGCATGGGCCTGCGGATGGTCGGCTGGGATGTGTCCGTAGCGTCCGACGGCGACACCGCGATCCGCCTCGCCCGCGATCGCCGCCCCGACGTCCTGGTGCTCGATGTCATGATGCCCGGTATCGACGGAGTCGAGGCGCTCGGCCGGATCCGTGCCTTCGCACCGGACGTGCCCGCGCTTTTCCTCACCGCCAGGGATGCGGTGCCTGACCGCATCGCAGGTCTGGCCGCCGGCGCTGACGATTACGTCACGAAGCCGTTCAGCCTGGAGGAAGTGATGCTCCGGCTGCACCGGCTCGTCCAGCGCTCTGGCGCAGCCGCGGCGGATAGCTCGACGCTGGTGGTCGGAGATCTCAGCATGAATCTGGATACCCGGGAAGTCATCCGCGCAGGGGAGGACCTCCAGCTCACCACAACGCAGTTCGAACTGCTCCGGTTCCTCATGGAGAATCCCCGCCGAGTGGTGAGCAAGGCGCAGATTCTGAACCGAGTCTGGGACTACGATTTCGGCGGGCAGGCCAACGTGGTGGAACTGTACATTTCCTACCTTCGCAAAAAGATCGACGTCGACCGTGCGCCAATGATCCACACCGTCCGCGGTGCCGGCTACGTCATCAAACCGGCAAACTGACTCCGGTCTCGATCTCGTCGTTGCCGACCGCAGCTACGGGGACCCCGGACGATGCAAGCCACAGACCTCTCACAGCCAGCTCATAGTCAGACTGCCTACGGTCGAAATCAGCAGGTCGGAAACACTCCGTGACCGACGGCGATGAGGGGGAGAGGCGGCAAACCGTGGCAAACGACGATGTTCCCGCGACAGCTACTGTCACAACATTGGTGATCCGTGTCTGGCATGAAGCGATCGATGACGGCTTTCGTGCCCGAATGATCGCCACTTCACGGCGGGGCAAGAATTCGGTGATTGCGGCGACATCAGATCCCGGACGTGTATTAAGCGAGGCCGCTGAATGGCTCTCTGGCTTTCAACCAGAGGCAACTGCGGCTGCCTTTCCATCGGGTGAATCCAGTGCAGGCACGTCCTAGCCGGACTGCTTGCGCAGTACTGCCCAAGCTTGGAAGCCGCCGATAAGGTCGGTCGCCTGGGGCAGCCCCAACCGTTGCAAGGTGTGTGCAGCGAGGCTGGAGCTGTAGCCCTCGTTGCAGACGACGACGATCCGCCGAGCGGGATCGCCAGCGATCGGGAGCCGGTGGGGGCTGGCAGGATCGAGCCGCCACTCGAGCACGTTTCTGTCAATGACGACCGCACCCGGAAGTTCACCGTCGCGGTCCCGCTGATCGACCGGCCGTGTGTCAACAACAAGGGCGCCCGCTGCCATCTCCCGCTCAAGATCTGAAGCATGAACGCGCTCAAGTCCGATCCGGCTCTCAAGCAGTAATTGGTCGATCGTCAGAGTCCCGGATGAATCGCTGGGATCTGCACTCCGTTGGCCGGTCGCGGCGGCGCCGTCGTCGGAGATGTGACGCTGCTTCACCGTTTGCCTCGCTTTGCCCGCTGGGTCGGTCGGTCTTTCCACTCTGAAGCCACATGATGAGCAACTTTAGGCGTCGATATCAAGGGCATGGAACGATCCAGGTCTTCGGGAGATGCGATCGCAACGCCAGGCGGGCATCATCTGTGAGCATTTTCCGCCAGCGTTGCCGTCCTGTTCCATAGCTTTTTCACAGTTTGGCCACAGTAGGTTCTTATGGTCCGGCCCGACAGTGGAGGTGACGCGGGCAACCCTGCTGGATTCCAGCATCCGCACCATGGCGTAACAACGGCTCCGGCCGCCGGTTCCGTTGCGGAGACGGCCGCGGCCGGGTCTGCCAAAGAAGCGACCAGCGTCCTGTACGCAGGATTGGGGGAGTCGACATGCAACGTGCAGAGTCCGTTCCGCAGCGTTTCCAGGACCATCCCCGTCGCAGTGCACGGTGGTGCACCGTTGCGCTGTGCGCGGCCCTGGTCGGCGGGCTTGCCGCCTGTACGGAGGAACCGCGGTCGCCGGTGGTCGTGGAGGCCCCGCCGGACCCGGCGGTGGTGCGCGAAGTGGTGGAGCCCAGCGGACTAACACGGCATCTGGAGGCGTTGCAGGCGGCGGCGGACGCGAACGGCGGGAACCGGGCCGACGCCACCGGGGGCTACGAAGCATCCGCGGAATACGTTGAGCAGCAGTTGCGCGCGGCGGGATACGAGCCGCGGCGGCAGGAGTTCAGCTACGGCCGGCGCGACCCGGTGGACGCGTTCAACATCCTGGCCGACACCGACGCTGGCAGTTCCGGGAACGTGCTGGTGCTGGGCGCGCATCTGGATTCGGTCGAGGAGGGGCCCGGCCTCAACGACAACGGCAGCGGCGTCGCGGCGGTGCTGGAGGTGGCGTTGCGGCTCGCGGAGCAGGGCGCGGTACCGCGGGACCGGATCCGGTTCGCGTTCTGGGGCGGCGAGGAGGACGGAATGCACGGCTCGGAACACTACGTCGAGGAGCTCTCCGGCGCGGAGGCCGCCGCGCACGTGGCGTACCTGAACGTGGACGTGGTGGGCTCCCCGAACGGCGTGGTGTTCGTCTACGACGGCGACGGCTCCGACCTCGACGGCTTCAACAGCGAGGATTCCGACAGCGAGGCGGAGGCCGGGCCCGAGGGATCTGGCGCCGTCGAACAGGTCTTCGTGGACATCCTGCGCGGCGAAGGGATCGAGGCGCTGCCGTTCGGATTCATCGAGGACTCGGACTACGACGCGTTCGTAAAGGGCGGCATTCCGGCCGGCGGGCTGTTCACCGGCGATGCGGGGACCAAGAGCGAGGCCGAGGCACTCACCTTCGGCGGGCAGGCCGGGGAGCAGTACGACGAGTGCTACCACGAGGCCTGCGACACCATCGACAACGTCGACATGACCGTGCTGGAGCAGATGACCGAAACGCTCATCAGCGCGACCGTCTCGCTCGGCGGCATCGAAGACGGCCTCGCCACGGGCACCGCCACCGAGGGCGCCGGCTGAGCCGCTTGCCTCGCTCACTGCTGTGAAGCCTTAAAGGCAAAGCAAAGGCCCCGGTTCCCTTTGTTTACAAAGGAACCGGAGCCTTCTCAGTTGGCGGTGACGGTGGGATTTGAACCCATTTCTTTGGTCAATCGCGTCCAAGGTGATGCGCGAAATATGCCGGAAATTCAACGATTTTGACCCGCTTGCTCACAGGTGCTCACGGCTTCTCGCAGGTACTCCTGCACCAAAATGCACCACGGGTAGTCATTCGCGGGCGGAGTTATGGGCCTTTGAGCCGCCTGAGTGAACGCCTGCTTGTCGAAGCACACTGTGAAGCCCTCAGTGAGCGAGAATCAGATTGCCCGCTCTAGACCTTTCGGGGCCCCACCGCAGCGTAGAGAAAGGAATTGCCTCTTGGATACCAGCAGGCCCCCACACGGTGAACGCCAGCGTAAGGCTCTATTGGCGGAGATTGTGGCGGGAGGCGACACTGCCGAGAAGCATTACCTAGAAATCAAACGGCAGCTGGATTTCTCATCAAAGGAAGAAACCACAAAGATAGCCAAGTTCATACTGGGCGCTGCCAACCGTCTTCCGGCGACTGCGGAGCGGCACTATGGCGGTCATGCAGTCATGGTTATTGGGGCAGAGCAGGGTGGCTTGCCAGGGGTTCCCGCAGGGACGGAAGTTCTGGACATTGAGCAGAAGATCAACAAGTTTCTACTTCCGGGCGGCCCGCAATGGGAGCTGGAACGCGCTCCAGCGGACACTCCGGGCCAGGAGGTCCTTTTCATTCTGGTAGACCCTCCCCAAGACGGTGACCCCATCTATCTTTGCCGTGCTAACTTCCAGGGAAGCAAGGTTAATCTCAGCAACGGCGACATTTACGTCAGGGCGCAGGGGCAGACGAGGAAAGCCACGGCTCCTGAAATTGACGACCTCATGACCCGCGCCGGTAAAAAATCCCTGCCCGTGCCGGAACTCACGGTGACGTTGGAGGGAGGCGCCCACCATCTCGACCTGACGCCGGAACGGCTGAATCAATTTATCGTCAGCAACGTTGAAAAAGCGAGAACCGAGCATCTCTCACCTACCACTTCAGCGGCGGCTCAGGGGGGCCCGCTTCTCGCGGGGTTGAACGCGCAGATCCTGCTGGGGTTGGACCCATCTTCGCTGTCGCCGGAGGCTTTCGAGCGGCAAGCCCTCGAATGGGAAAATCAGATCCGCGCCGAATGGCAGGAGACCCTCGGAAGAATCGCCGGGGCGGCGCTACCGGGGCTGGTTATCGAGCTGGGAAACCGCCAGTCCACCTTCTTGGAAGCGGTCCGCTTCGACCTGAGACTCAAAGAGGCGTATGGGGTGAATACCGAGGACGCCGACGATGTCACCCCTAAGAAACTCTTCCCTCCGGTCATAGTGAAACGCAGTCCGTTTGACCATGGTTTGGGATTTTCGCCGTCTCATCACAACAGCATCAGCTCCACATTGTCGCGGTACCCCCTGAAGTGGAAGAACGTCGGCGAAAATCTGCACATCACCATCGAGTTGGATCAGCTTCGACCCGGAACGCCTTGGGCCAGTGACGGCGACGATTTCGTTGTAATCTCCCGGCACAACGTCTCCACGCTGTCGGGTACCTGGCGAGCCACCATCCGCGGCCACCATCAAGCTTTTGATGGTGCTGTTTCTTTGCCTGTGCGTGCGGACCATAATATCCAGACCCTCTACCGGCAGTTGGACGATAAAGCGCAATGACTATTGCCGCCCTCGAACCTGGGCTCTCGGTCATAGATTCAGTTCGCTCCTAAGTAAGCCGCCATGGGAGCAGCAGCCAACTCGTCGGCGGCCCCTTCGGCTTTGAGAATGTCGGCAACTGTAGCCGTAAGCACTATCGCGGCGAGTTTATGCGCCTCCAAATTGAGGTCAACATGTGGAGGCTGGCCCGAACCCATCGTGTCGTCACCACCAGTTGGTGCGTAGCTACCAGCTAAGAAGCCCGTGGCGTGAGACCACTTCGAGTCTTCCCTCCACAGGCGGTAAACCATCCAGAGGTTCCTACCGGCGTTCTTGACAGCTTTGGTAAGGAGTCTCGCTCCCTCTTTGATCAGTTTGTCTTCGGAGACATCTAGGAAGAAGGCCTCCATTTCGCCGACATCAATGTTCGACGGCAGGTCGTTTTTTCACATATATTCGTCGGTTTTGGCTTCATTAGTGCGATCGTGGTGAAGCATCGTGTCAGCCGCCTTTGCGCGATCATCCTGCGGCATGTCTCCGAGCCAGAGCATCCGGATGGTCAGTTCCCAGAACGCGCGCCGGTTTGGAGCAGCCGCATGCCCCATTTGCGAGGCTGTGAGTGTCGCGATGACCCGGCTCTGTTCGAAGGCTGCAGCACGCAACCAGCCGACAGCGAACTGACTGACTCGGGTCACAGGTACCATACCGAGGTCGACCGCGAGGACAGCTTCCGCCGCACGCAGGGTGTCACTGGCGCTCTTCAGGTATTCAGGATGCTCACGCTTCGATTGACGCTGTTTTCTCGCCCTACTGCCGCTCATGGCATCACTATATCCATGGCTTATTCGATAGCTAATTGGCCGGTGCATCCAGCTTTTCTGCCTCTGAAACGGTCCTTTTGCGTGAGGGTCCCGCCGGCGCTATTAAGTGCCAGATATGATCCGGGAATGACTCAATTAGATCTCCTCGTGAAGGCCATCGCTAAGGATCTCGGCGATCCCTCGGAGTGGAGTGCGCCGGTGGAATTTCACGACTCCCTCGCGCTTTGCGCCTTGAACTCCGCCTATTCCCTGCGCGCGACCTCGGCCGCAGCGACGAAGGTCCTTGCCCGCTACCGTGCGTCTCGCCCGACGGCGGACACCGACAGTGGCACAGACCTGATGAAGGCCATGGACAGCGCAGGTGGCCCGGCAGACTTTGCCCGTGACATCCTGCGCAACGAAAGCAAGCTCCCTGGCACAAACCGCTTGCGACCCGAGGGAATTTACGAGGGACTCGCCCGGCTCGCAGCCTTGGACCCCGCAGTAACGAGCACAGAACACCTCCGAGCCGCCGCGACCAACAGAAGTACCTCCGCAAGGACGGCATGGCTATCAGTCAAAGGCTTTGGCCCGCTTGCCTGGTCATACCTGATCATGAATGCAGGTGTCAGTACTGAAACAAAACCAGATGTGATGGTGCAGCGTTACCTAGCCCGCGCTCTGGGTGATGACAAAAGACTTACTACCGCAGAAACACGACAGCTCCTCCAGCTGGCGGCGACTGAGCTCACTGTTGAGCCCCGGAACTTGGACCGGGCAATATGGCGACACGAGAGTCCGGCGAAGTAGTCACCCGATAAGACCGCCATTTACTGCCGAAGGGCACAGTTCCAATGGTCGCTTTGAAACTCGATAGTGATAGTACATCCATTGATTGTTTAGGGACGCGTCGCCATTTGTCGCTGCCCGTCGTCACCGGCTACGTCAAAAATCTGCTTGGGTTGTAATTGCTCATGACGTTGTCGCCCGAGGGCGTCCACGACGTTGTCCAGGTCATCGGGGAACAGCGCGGCGTAGGTGTCCAAGGTGACCTTGGCCGACTTGTGCCCGAGCATCCTCTGGATGACTTTCACGTTGGCCCCGGCGCTGATCGCGAGCGACGCAGCCGTATGCCGCAGGTCATGGGGGGTGACTCGCCGGAAGGTCTTATCGCCGGCCTGAGCGCGCTTCACCGCCCCCGCGAACCAACCGGAAACGGCATTGCCGGGCCGGAGGAAGCCGCCCGCCTCGGAGTTCCAAAGACGGTCTTCCTGTCCTTTCCCCGAGCATGCAGCCGCCACGGCAGCGTCGAGGAAATCCGGGTATGCGATTGTGCGTCTCTCGTGGTTTTTGACTCTACCCAGAACGGCCTTTCCATTGACCTCGGCTACGGCTTCGCGGATGTTAACTCTTCGTTTCATTGGGGCCACGTTTCGCACCCGCAGCGCTGTCGCCTCCCCCCACCGCAGGCCTGTGTAGGCAAGGAAACGCACAAGGTCGGGGTGACGCGATGTAAGGGCCAGCGCCTCGACCTGGGTATGCGACAGAAACACCTCATCGGGGATTGGCTTCTTTTTGATTGTGAGGTCTCGCGCCGGGTTCTTCGTGATTCTGTTGTCTTCGACGGCGTGGTCGAGGATGCCGGCTAGGAGGTCACGAACGCGGGCAACAGTCGTGTGAGAGCGCTTCTCGCCCAGCTCGTTCAGCCATACCTGCACTTCGCGCTTGGTGATTGCCCCGACCGCGTAGCTGCCCCACTTTGGCTTGACGTGAATGCGCCAGGCGCTTTCGACCGAGTGGTAGCTCGATGCTGTGATCTTGGGCTTGTGCTGTTCGAGCCATTGGACGCCCAGTTCCGAGATGGTGGCTTTTGCGTCGGTGCGATTGACGTAGGCACCTTTGAGTTTCGACACTTCCACAGTTGCTAGGTGGGCTTCGGCATCGCGCTTCAGCTTAAATCCCCGTTCGTGCCCGCGGGTGCCGTCAGGTTTCGTGTACCAAACTTCGTACAGCCTGCCCTTTGTTTTAGTGCCGTAGGCCTTGACTGTGCCCATATCGCCCCCGTGGGTATGCCTTCTATTGATCAATTGTGAGTATATGTGTCCGAGTGTGTGTATCATGTTCGTAAGTCCTGAATTCATGAAAAGGGGCCCAGAGTCAAAAGGCTCGTTGTCGAGTTGGATACGCCAAGCAACCGCTAATGGGTTCGGCTACAGGTCCTCTCGAAAGCATCGCTTTCGAGAGGATTTTTTATGTCGGCATCCACCGCCGTCAGCACGGCATTGCTTGACTCGTTGGTCCCACCCATCAGCGCTCCGCTGCTCGTCCCGCCCATCAGCACTCCGCTGCTTGACTCGCTCGTCGCTCCCGCAACCTTGGCCGAGCGACTTGGCACGACGGAGCGGAGCTTGAGCGAGTGGCGCATCAAGGGCCGTGGTCCCAAGTTCATCCGCGTGGGCCGAAGCGTTCGCTACCGCCCGGAGGCCGTCGACGCCTGGTTGCTCAGCCGGGAGTATGCAAGCACCTCTGAGGAGGTGCGCTAATGGGAACTGTTGAGATCGACGAGTCGGGTGATTCCAAACAGCCCACCGAAGAAACTTCCGATTTTCCCCTTGCTTCCTCTCAGACCTCGGGAGAGCACGGTCCGCGCGGGAGAGGGGGCGTCCTGACGAGCAAACAAGAAAACGATCCAAGCGGGAATGGCACTGAGACAGCGAAGACGTTTGATGGCGTCGAAAGCAACCTTGCAGCAATTGAACTCGAATGGCAGGCAGAGTGGCTACGACTTCAAGCGAAACAGCACCGCCTCCAGATGCGCATCGCATACGAGTTGGCCGCGGACGCCCAGTTGCAGCTGATGCATGTCACCGGACTTGGCTGGTTCGAGTATGACGGCGCCCGCTGGATTGTGGACACCGGCGACAAAGCGGCAAGAAACGCTGTCATGGCGACGATCCGTCGTCTTGCGGCGGACGCCATTAGCGACAAGGACCTACTCGGCGATCTGGTGAAGTCGCAGACCGCAAGCGGCGCGAGGGGGGTACTGGAGCTTACCGCAAGCATGCCGGGCATCGCTGTAAAAGCATCCGAGCTGGACGCCGATCCATATATGCTGAACACTCCTACCGGCACGCTCAATCTCAAGACCTTCGAGTTACGTCCGCACAACCCGGTGGATCGCCTCACCAAGATCACCCGTGGGGCATATGACAAGTCGGCGGGCTGCGATAAATGGGAAACGTTCTTGGAACGGGTTCTGCCGGACGCCGAGGTGCGCGCATATGTCCAGCGGTTCTCCGGGCTGTCCCTCGTGGGCAGACAACTCGAGCACATTCTGGTCATCCTGACCGGCACCGGCCGGAACGGCAAGGGTGTCACGTACGAGTCCATCGGATATGCGCTCGGCGACTACACGCATTTCGCGCCGTCGACCCTATTCGAGCAGACCAAAGCCAACGCGAACGGGGCAAGTCCGGCACTGTTCGACCTGCGCGGCGCACGGTTCGTAGCGCTGTCGGAGACGGAGAAGACAGCGCGGATTGCCTCGGCCCTACTGAAGAGCCTGACGGGCGGCGACCCGGTCACTGCGCGGAAGCTCTACGGGGATCCGATCACTTTCCTCGCATCGTGGCTCATTCTTCTAGTGACGAATCACCTCCCCACACTCCCGGCGAACGATCCGGCCGTGATGGAGCGCGTCCGCGTGGTTCCGTTCGATGTCTACATCCCGGACCACGAGCGCGACAGGCAGCTCACGGTCAAGCTGGAGGAGGAAGCCGACGGCATCCTGACGTGGGCCGTGCAAGGCCTGGCCGACTACTGGGAGCACGGTCTCAACGAGCCTGATGCGGTGAAGGTAGCCACGAACGACTACGCCGCTGCGCAGGACAACGTGTCACGCTTCATTGAGGCGATATGCACGGAGACACCGGCCAACGGCGGCTCTACCACCAAGGAATTGCACGACGCATACACCGAGTGGTCGATCGCCGACGGGATTTTCCGTGAGCACAGACTGGGACGTACCGACTTCGGCCGTGCACTCGACAAACTCGGATTCAATGCTGTGAAGAAGAGCCGCGGAATGGTGCGTGAGGGCCTCGAAGTGGAAGCCGCCGGTGGCGTTGTGGTGATTACTTCGCCCACTGCTCCCGACTCGGCTCCCTCCGCGCCGGCCCGGCCCACTTCTACGAGTCCGGCCACAAGTAGCGGCGCAGTGCCCGTGGCCGCACCCACACAGGACCCGAGTATGTGGGACGGATGGGAAGCGGAGCCTACGGACCAAACGTGGGTCGGGTGACCCACTTGGACAGACAGAATGCAGGCGCCTGCTCCGCCCATCCGCACGCAGGCGGATCGTGCTACTTGGCCACAGCCCCATCTACAGAAACAGGAAAGTGAGGATCACATGTTGAGTGAACACTACGACGTCCAGGGGACGCTGCCGGAGCGTTCAGAGACAGCCCACCTAGCGACTCTGAACCCAGCCTCGAGCGTTTCGCCCGTCTCGGCAAAGCGACGTCGGCCGAAGACCGAGAAGGAGCTTTACGCGGAGGCCACGGAGCGCGCCAAGTCGCTCAAGGAAAAGCTTCTGGCACGGCGATCGAAGAACCGCGATCAGTTCATCGAAGACTTGTATCGCAAGTTCAGGGTCGAGGCCATCGACGGCGACCTTGACGATGCCGATCGGTTGAGTGAGCTGCGCTCACTGCTAGGCCGGCAGCTGAGTTCCGGTTCGCAGGAGCTGCGCTGATGCGGCGGTTCGTCCCACTGCGAAGCTTGCGCCCGCTGCCCGGTTGGGCGGGGCGCCGCCGTTGCTGGGGGCGGATCGAAGGAGGGGGCACAGCCCACTCCTCGCAAGCAAAGGACAGGATGAGAAGCGCCAGCGACGAGTCCTGCCCGGCCCGACTGTGCGTTCGAGCGAAGCGAGGAACGTATACGGTCGGGTTGCTTGCCAGTCGGTTGTCACCTGGGGGTATCAGCCTTGAGTCAACGACACAGATCCGCAGGCAACAGCCGACTTGGAGGGCCCAGTGAGCGAGGAACGAGCGAACAGCAGGCGCCCGACCAGCGAGGCGTCTGTAGCGCCAGCGGAGGATGCCTCGCTTCCGTCGGTGAGCCGTCGCGCACGCGACGGCGAGAGGGACGAGGTGCGCAGCACATCGGGCCCGGGCGCGAGCGAGGTCGTCACGGTGCGGATGCACCGCGACGGGATTGCCGCGCTTACCGAGGTGCAGCGACACCTCGGTGGCAGCAGGTCGGACGGCGTGCGCGAGGCCGTGCAAATCGTCGCGGAAGCGCTGTCGGATGCGGCGTCGATCGATGCGGCTGAGAAGTCGTTGGTGAAGCGGCTCGCGGCCCGCAGACCGATCGTGGTCGAAGCCGACGAGAGCGTACTCGCCGATGTCCGCGAAGCGTTGCGCGAGGTCGCTGACCGATACTCGCGGCAGGCGTTTCTGTTCCAGAAGCTCGGAAACAACTGGAACCAGATCGCTAAGGTCGCAAACTCCGGAGGCCGCGTCGATCCGGACGCGCTTCGTGGAGTCGAGCGCGCCCTCGACCGACTCGCCTCGGTGATGGAACGTGACGCAAAGCGGGATGCGACGGTAACGGTGAAGCTGCGGGAGGTCCTCTGATGTCGGTCGAGTACGCAGGAAGTACACCTGTCGCGTCGCGTCTGCTCCGCTACACCGTCAAACCGAAACCCGGCCAGACGGCGGGGGAGCGGGTGCTGCACATCGCCGGGCAAAATTGCCGCCCCGAGACAGCGGAGCGCGAGTTTGCGGCCACGCGACGCAGACATGGCACCCAAGGGGCGAAGCGGAAGTCGCCTGCCACATACGCATTGCCGGAACCGGGCAATGTCGCCACCCATGTGCGCCGTACGCGGCCGAACGGACGCAGGTACTGGGCCGTGGCGAAGACCGGCGAAGAGGCGACGCACGTTCGTCACGAAGGTGAAGTCGTCCGGCAGGCAGAGGCAAGGCACTTGATTTCATCGTTTGGACTCGACGCCGTGAATCCGGAAGATCCGGAGCAGGTCGCTCGGGCGTTTGAGTACGTGGTCGCGAGGCACGCAGCCCTGTATCCGGGGGAACAGGCCACGTTCGTTGGGCAAGCCGAAGGCAAGGGGGGTAATTTCCATGTGCACGTCACGCGCAATGCCACGCTGTACGAGGACATGGAGGTCGACGGGAAGCTCTACCGCGCCGGCCGGAAGCTCGCCGGTGACCTCACCGACATCGACCGGATGCGTGAACGCGCCGACCGGTTCCTCGCCGAGCACGGCCACGAGTACGGCCTGTCGCCGCAGCGCCTGCCGTCGGTGTCCGAGCGGAAGAAGGAGAGGCGCAGCCAGCGGGATCGCCGGATGGCCACGGAGGGCGCGCTCTCGAACCACGACCGGATCAGGCAGGCCTTCGAAGCCTCGATGAACGATCCGCGGGCGGTGGATCTCGACGCCTGGAAGGCCGTCATGGCCGGGCACGGTGTCACCGTCACCGAGCCCGGCTGGAGGCGCGGCAGGTCCCCGAAGGTGCCACGGCTGAGCTATCAGCTGGCCGGCATGGCGACACCGGTGCGCGCGCAGACCCTGGGCGGACACTACGACCACGGCAGCGCGCTCGAGCAGCTCGACGCGAAGGCGCACGGCCGACCTCGGGCCCGGCGTCCCGAGCTGGTGAAGGCGGGGGTCCCGCGGCCGGCGGCCTGGCCAACGGCGGAGGAGTTGGCTGCCGCGCAGGAGGCCATGGCGCGGTTGGCCCGCGAAGAGCGCGGATTGCGTGCCGCCGAGAATGAGCTGTACCGCTGGGTCGCCGCGCGGGCTCAAGACCAGGGGATCGCGTTCGGCGACGTCCTGAACCGACTCCCGGAATCCCATGAGGCCCAGATGCGGGTTATGCAACGGTGGAACCGGCTCGCCGAAGCAAACGGAGCCCAAGCGGAAAATCCGACAGGCAACCAGGAAGAGCAAGTGCCGGGTACTTTTGGCGGGGCCACGACCGCGGGCTCGTCACGGTCGCATCAGCCCGAATCCATGGCTGCCGAACAAGCGACGAAGGCTCTGGATCCCGAGCTCTTTGACCTGGTGATCGTGGACGAAGGCCTAGTGCAGCACGGCATTTACAGGGCTGATAGCGCCGCAATGTACAAGGCTGGTATCGAACCACGAAAAATCAGCGAGGCGAGAGAGTTCTGGGAGTCCCTCTCCGACGATGAGCAGCGGAAACGGTACCAAGAGCGGACGAAAGCCCTTCAAGCCTCCCAGGAGGCCGGGGAAGGCGCCGCGGTAGACGAGGGCCAGGGCGAGATGCAATCACCTCAGGTATGCACGCCCGGGCTGCTGGACGATAGGCCTGTCGGAGAAGAGTCGTCACTGCACGCCGGGATGCCCGGGCAGCCCGGCGGCGCTCGGCGGTCGGCCGCGGCCCGCATGGAGCGCAGGCGTCGCAATTCCTTGCTCTGGGTGTTGGACGGTGATGACGAGCCTGCTCACAACGAGGATGACCGCGAGTTCGGCGCGTAGGTTTCGCTTCCGTAGGAAGGCTCTCCTTCCCTGCTCAAGAGGCACGCGACCGGCTAAGGACCGCGACGGACCGCCATCACGAGCTCAGGGCAGACGACTTGACGCCTTTTCTGGTGGCTCGGTTGCTGTGGCTTCCAGGATGTCTATGCAGTTGTGCAGTTCAGGAACCAAAGTCCCCATACGCACGCGTGCATGGAGAGTTCTAGTTCAGAACTACATAACTGCATGTGCGTGCCGTCGAACGCAGCCCTTCGGCCCCTTCGTGTCTTCGACGCCCTCGTCATGCCCGCCTCGGAATACCATTATGTGGGCAAATGCTGGGAACTCAGTGCCCCCGTTCTGGGCAAGGTTGGGCCAGTAGGTGGTCCCCCCCCTTTTCGCGAGGTCAGTTTCGCGGCGGTGGGCATGGACTGTCCAGCGCGTGGCCCAGCCATGGTCAGTAAACGTCCACGATATTCATGACAGTCATTCCACAGCGCACTCTACGCTTCGGTGTGGGCAAGAATTGTCCATTCCCTGGCCGAGTTCCGGTCAGCAATTCCTCCGCGATCGTCGCAGAGGACGTATCGAACGCCCCAGCCCAGGGTGAAGGGGGCCAGAAACGACAGCCTCTCGAACTCCGCCCAGAGATGACTCGCCATGGGCCTCTCACAAGGAGTGCCGCGTCTGCGTGGGGCGGGACGCGACTACGGCCGGCGTTCTGATGATCTCGTCGACCTCGCGCGCGTGCATGCATGGTGCATGGTGCAGTGCAATCACCTGGATCTTGAGCCGTTTCGCGCCTGCCCGGGGTCCAGACTCTAACTGGCCTGCCGGGACGCTGCGTGGAACGTCCGCTCATTACTGAGCGAAGATGACCCTTGCGGGCCTGTCAACGTTTCTTCGTCGCCCGTTGCCTGCCCGTGTCGGGAAAGGGTTGGCGCGGGGCGGCTCGACGGGCGTTTCGTGTCTCCCGTGAACTATCCCGCGTCTGATGGACACAGGAAGCTCTGCTGTGGCGACGTCTGCTAGTGCGGCGATGTTGATGGCTGCGTTGATATCCCTGTCGAGAGTCAGGCCGCAGGCATCACAGTGAAATATCCGTTCCTTGCGGGGCAGTTTGTCTTTCTCTACGCCGCAGGCTGAACATTTTTTGCTTGTTGGCTCAAAACGGCCGATGACCACCAGACAGGTTCCGGACCAGGCTGTCTTGTACTCGAGGATGCGCCGTATCTGGGCGGGGGCGACATCGAGGATGGACCGGTTGAGCCCGGCCTTGGCGTGAACGTTCCTGCCGGGCTTCTCGATGGTCCCGCGGGCCGAGCGGGTCATGCCCGCGACGTTGAGGTCCTCAATGCCGATGCCTGCCCAGGTCTTGACGAGCCGGTTGGCCAAATCGTGAGCGTAACCTTCGCGTTGGCGTGCTTCGAGGTGGGCGAGCCGGCCGATCTTGTGGACGAGCTGTTTCCAAGTGCGGGATCCCTTCTGTGATCTGGCGAGTCTTTTTTGGAGGCGTGCAAGTTTCCTGGCGTGGGATGCCTTGATTTTCGGATTAGCTATCAGGTCCCCGTTCGAGAGTGCGGCGAGGGTGTGCACGCCAAGATCCACGCCGATAATTCCGGCCGTTCGCTTGCGTTTGGACAGTCGGGGCACGGGAATCGTTTCCTCGACGGCAAGGCTGGCGTACCAACGGTGTCCGTGACGGCTGACCGTCACGGAGGTGATCTCAACTGTGCCCCTGCGGATCTTCCTCTGCAGGTGCTTGGCGTGGTCGTGGAACCGGATTTCACCGAACGTGGGGATCCTCAGACGCCGGGTGGTGGCCAGCCGGATGCCCGGTGACTTCCGGTCGTGCGTGATGGTGAAGGAGTCTCGGGCAACACCGCGCTTCTTGAAACGCGGGTACCCGACTCTCCGACCGGCACGAATTCCCTTAAACGAGGCCATCCAGTTGTTCCACGCCCTGTCGGCGTTTCTCAGCCCGCCCACCAGCGCACTGCGGTTCACCGCATGAAGCCACGGTTCATGTTCCCGTCCGTCATCGCGAAGACCAGGCACGGGCAGCCCCTTCCCGGCGGCCTCCCGGTGGAAGTTCCGCGTTCCGGTAAGCCAGGCGTTGAAATCAGGCGTTGAAGGGATGGGGATCCGGATGGTTTTGCGGGCCTGCTCCTCGGTGAGCGCAACTGGCCCGTACGTGGCAAAAGCTACTTCCTGGAGCCAGCGCTTATGGCTTTCCTGTTTCGCCGAAATGGAGTGGTTGTACATTGCCCGTGCCGCGCCCGCCCAATGAGAAAGCATTTGGGCCTGCCGCGGTGTCGGATCAAGTGTGAGCCGATAGGCGCGCCGAATGACAGTGGTTGCCGGTACCGCCTGAATGGTCATGGCAGGAACCTAGACCTAAAAGACTGTATTTGACCAGCGCTGCTGATAACGGGTCTGGGCCGTCTCCGATGGTTCGTTGCCGGGAGAATTTCCGTTTTTTGCTCGTAAACCAGTGACTATTACTTTGGCTCCCGTGCGCCCATGAGCAGGGCATCCAAGTGCAAGAGGGCGGGTCGAGGTCCTATCTAAGGTGATTTACGAGCGGATATGCATGTAGATGAGCCTCCGCAGCTGCTCTGGGGAATCTTGAGGAAATATTAAGCAGCCCACGCTGAATATGAAACTACGAAGTCTTCGGCGGGGTGAGCCGAAGCTGATGATCAGATTGTGCGCAGACCATCTTCCCCTGATGGCCAGCGCTGGGACCAGCGAGGAGTGCGCTGAGAACCAGCTCCATTCAACTGCCAGCGAAGAAGGCCGCATTGAGTAGATCAGCAGCATCGACAAGGTCTGCAGCGGTGGTCTCGAACTGCCCTTTGGTGACCTCGTCGTTGCCGTCCTCGGTGAGCATCCAAGTCACAGTCACTGAACCCGCCCGCGGGTCTCGTGCTAGGAGCACGTAGTCGTCCAGGTCGCTCGTCCACGGGACGTTGGGGCGGAACGACTCTGGCGTGAGCGTGACTTCGACGTTATCGCTCTGGTTAGTCCAGCGAACGGGATAGTCACGCGACCGCATCCCATAATCCGAGAGGTCGGGTCCCAGCACGAAGCGGCTCTGCTGCCTCACAATCGGCTCCACCACCTTCTCGAAGTCCGCTTCATCGGCCTCGCGGAAATCGAGCACCGAACAATTGTGGAACGTCACGATTAGGTGGGGCTTGGCGACGAACCTGTCGCGGCTGACGACGCGGATTCCTGTACCGGGCAGCGCGACGCCGAGGAAGTGCTCTCGACCCCTCGCGATATGAGCGTTCCTCGCCTTCCGCCAAGAGTTCAGGCGTGCCTCCCGCTCAGCCGACGTCGGCTCAGGGTCGCCGAAGATGCTCGATGCCAGACGTAGGGATGTGGGGGCAAAGGTGTTCTGCGGCGGCTCTGGCAGCTTGCTGAACTCCTCTTCCTCGTGCTTGTAAAGGCTCTCCATTACTTCATCGATCCGTCCGACACGACCGATAGAGCCGAGGATGGTAACCTCGAGGTCGATGGGCGGCTTGCCGCCGCCGCGGGCCCGCTCGACGAGGGCCAGCAACTCCCCGGCCCGAGCCGGGCGGGTGTTGCTAGTTCCTCGCACGTAAACGGCACCGTCTTCGAGACTGTCCCGGCGGTCATCGCTCTGGAAGCTCTTGTGGCATGGAAAAATTGGCTGTCCGTCTTGGGGCGGCTGCGCGATGACGAACAGCACCTCGCTGGCGCCGTCGACGCCAATCCTGCCGAACTCGAACGCGGGGAACTGGGGCCCGAGGTAGGGTCGGAGCCGGTCTTCCAGCTCGTGGGGCTCGACGCCGCGGGGTACGCCCGGTGCGGCATCCTTCTGCGCGCCGATGATCATCACCGCGTAGCCGCGGAAGTGGCGTGCAGCCTCCTTCGGTCGACGGTTGGCCGCCCCCAGGAGGAATTTCGCGACCTTGGCCACGCCTGCCTTGTTGCTGAGGTCCAAGCTGCTCTTGACCTCCAGGTAGGTCGTCTCGGCCTCGTCGCCGACGGCTAGGACGTGGTCCAGGATGAGTCGCAGTGAGCGTTCACCGAGGGGGAGGATGGACGTATCCAGCCCCATCGGCTTCGGCAGCTCGGATGGGCTGGCCGTAGCGGGATCAGCAGTCATGGTTCGATCCTCTCATTCACGAAAGACGCGTGCAGCGGTTGATTGAAAGTCTCAGGAGAGGGGAACGACGAAGGAAGGCTGAGCGAGAGAAGGCCGGCATCCACGTGGGTCTTGAATGAACTCATGTATGTGGAAGCCCCTCCCTGAGCTCACGGCCATGCCATTTCCTTTGGGATGGGTGCGAACAAGGCACGCGGTCTTTGACCGACCGCGCCTGAGACTGCCGCCGGACCCTCCGTCTATTCCGCACAATCGATGACAGCCGATGAAAGAGGATTACAGCAGAAACGGCGCTGACTAGGGCGATGGAAGAGATGTTGGTATCCCGCAGAAACCCTTGGAAGAGCCGTACTCTTACTCGAAAGGTCACCGGATCGTTGCCGGTTGGAGCCACGTGCCCACGTAGCTCTTAGGGGAGTTACCGCTGCCCGCGCTCTGGACGTGACGCCTCGCGCAGCGGATCCGATGTCGCGTGCGGCGCAACATGGACCATGACCCGTAAACCGGCAACAATGGGCCAGCGAGGAGGAATCCCATGAAGAAGTCCACGAAGTACCGCCGGATGGGCAAGGGCACTGTGTCCAACGTGCTGCGCCGCGAGATTCGAGCCGCACGTTTGAAAGTTATCCTCGACCAAGAGTTGGGCCGCCCAACTTCCGACGAGGTGAAGCTTCTGGCGGCGATGGACCTGCCGCGGATCGTGAGACGGAATTACCAGGGCGATGATTCGGCCGATCGCAGAACCTGCGACTCTACGAACGAGGACGCTGCCGCCGGCACATCGCGCCGCGAGATCCTTGTTGCACGACTGAAAGTGTCTATGAACGAACTGCTGGGTCGTGACACCCCTTCGAAGGCGATGCGCCAGTCAAGGATGAAGCTGGCACCGATCGTCAGGCGGCATCAGGGCGCCGATGAAGTGGCTCTTTGCAAAACGGGCGGCCCAACGAACAAGGAGCAGGTCTTCGACAGCTGCCCCGCGAGAGCCAGGGAGCCCGGGGCAAGGTCGCATGGGCAAGGAAGCGGGCCACCAACCCTCCCTCGCGGTGAAACGGCTGCCCCGGATGAAGTTGCCGCCGATCGTCAGGTCGAACGGGAGGGGCCTGATGTGACCTATCGCAGAAATTACGACCCGACTAACCGAGAAGAGGTTGCCTCTGTACTGCGCAAGGAAATTCGCGCTGCACGGCTCAAGATCACGCTGGACAAGAAGTTAGGGCGGGAGACTTCGCCGCATGTGAAGCTTCTGGCCGGGATGACTCTGCCGCCGCTCGTCAGGGGCAATCGCCGTTCCGGCACTGCCCAGAATGGGGCCAGTGGCCAAGCCGGCGCTCCCGGGTAAACCCAGAGTGATACCTAGTCGGCCTGGCTGCTCGTTGCTCGGTTGTTAGCGTTCGATTCCCATTTCTTGGCCCTCAAAAGCGAAAAAAGACCCTGCGCGCCGATAGTCGGGATAAGTGCGATTATCGGGGGTAAAAACCGACCCCTTGAAGTGAGACGAGGCTGAGCAGAAAGAACGGGGTCTGAGCGCGCTGAGCCGCGGCATCACGGGGGAGTAGGGCTGTAGGCAGTAGCGTTCTGGACCGCAGGAACGTGCGTGCACACCGACTGCGCGTCCGGAGTATCGTGCCGGTTGATCTCAGCCGCGGCGGCGTTTGGCCCGTACACCGAATGCATTGAGTGCGGCGAGGATCTCCGACGCCTGCCAGATACGGTTCCGGCGGCCGGTGGTGCTCTGTGTGAGCACGCCGGCCTCGACTAGCCGGTCGACCGCGTTCTGCGCGGCGACCTCGCTGATGCTCAGCTCTGCCGCGATGGTCCTGGTGTTCACGACCGGTTGGCGGAGCAGGTATGTCTTTACCCGGTGCACCGAGGAGTCGCTTCTGGCCACGACCTGGTGGTCCCAGCGTTTCGCGACAGTCTGGATGTCATCGACCAGCCGGCGGCCGTTCCGGATTGCAGCAAAAGACGCCTCGGCCACGGTGATTACAATGGCGTCCGCTTTCCCTGCCCGGTACTCGGCCAGTGCGCGGAAGTAGGCGTTGGTGTCGTGTAAGAGTCCTGCCGACACGGGCACAGTGATGTTGCGGGTCAAGCCGCCGTGGCGGAGCATGCCCTGGAGGAGTGCCCGTCCGGTCCGGCCGTTGCCGTCGGGGAAGGGGTGGATGGTCTCGAACTGCGCGTGTGCGATCGCTGCCTGGATGAGCACTGGAACGTCGGTGCGTCCGGCGAAGGCGACAACGTCGGCCACGAGCACTGGTACCCGCGCGTGGTGAGGTGGCACGAACGTTGCGGCGTGCGGCGAGATGCTGCTGCCGCCGATCCATACCTGTTCGTTGCGCCAATGGCCGGTGTATTGCGGCGCAGTGTCCCGCAGCAGCGCATCGTGCATCGCGATGATCGAGTTCTCGTCCAGCCGATCGGACATGTCGATAGCAGCAGCCGTGGCGCGAACGTTCGCGACGACCAGGCGGGCGTTGTCCGACTTCGACTGGCCGATCTCCGCGAGGGCCACCTGCTTGGCGCTGGAGATGATGTTCTCCACCTCCGAACTGGAGGCGGATTCGCTGTGAAGCAGGATCGACGCGAGCGGGGCAGCGATCGTTCCGGCCTCGGCGTCGAACCGGGCCAGCTCCTGGCTCGCATCGTCAGCTAGGGCGATCGTCTCGGCGGGCAGTCCAACCTGCGCGTCGGCGATGAGCGGCGGGACGGCGGCCTGGTAATCACCGCGGGCCTGGAGCATATGCCGGCGGGAGGCTACTTCCTCACCCGAGCAGACCCACGGGAGGACTTCGTATCCGGTTGCCGGCCAAGCGCCGGGCTGCCGGCTATCCGTGATCATCACTCCAACATACCTAAGGCTATATGGTTAGCCTTAGGTATGGACGGTGTTTGATAACTTTTATCAGCGAGGGGCGGGCCCCTTGGTCTTTATGCCCTGGACGGGGGGATCGGAAATGTCCGCGCCACTGCCGACGCGCCGACCGCTTCGGGTTCCGAGGCGTCGTACGTCTGCCGGTCGAGTTGCGAGAGCCCGTTGCCAGCAGACAGTTCAACGCGGTCCACAGGTATCAGAGCGTCTTCGACTTCTCAATGAATTCGTGGAGTGTCATGTGGCCGTCGATGTATGAGTTGATGTCCTCGACGGTCTCGCGGTCAGGCTTCATGCCCTCCAGCGCCCAGCTGGCCATGGTGTCGATGGTCAACTCGCGTTTTTGCTGGCTGTTGAGCACTTCGGGCCTGCGCATGTCTACCATCAATGACCGATTCGGAGTCTATCTACAGGTCAGACCGCGTCAACCGGTGTGCGCGAACGCCTTTGCCACGGCGATCACGTCCCGGGCGCCTGTTAGCAGGTCGGCTTCGCGTAGGACGCGGGCCGGCGCGTCGTTATTCAGAGCGGGATTCATCCCCTTGAACCAGGATTGCACTGTCGCTACGTCGTAGCGCTCTCTCAGGAGTGCTGCGGCGTGGAAAGCGTGGCGCAGCCGCTCACGGTCTACCTCGCCTGGGGTTCCTGTGCCCTCTGCCCAGGTGGACACCGACCGCGCGGACTTCACGCCGCCGATGTACGCGGCCAGGCGCACTCCGAGCATGTCGCGGAGTCCTGAGACCACCTCATGGAAGGGCAACCGGACCGAGTCCGCGTACGCGCGCAGATCTGGTCGCTGATCGGGGGTCATCACGCTTTGCTTCTTCCCCGCACGACGACCGAGCCTTGCTCGTCCGCCTCTGACCAGGAGCGACCCGACTGCCTGAATTCGGCAGCGAGATCCAGGCGGTTCAGACGTTCGGTTACCTGCTCATCCCAGTCCGCCCGCACTATTGCCTGACCATATTCATCGAGGTCATCGTAGGGTGCGTCTCCGGCGAGCACACGCTGAATGTCGCGCAGACTCTTACTGCTCATGGCTACAGCGTAGCGGCTTGGTTCCGATATGTATCTGTGGCGTCCCAGGGCCGGAGCGCCGGGCAGCGTGGTCGGGGGAGCATGCAGCCATTCAGTTGACGTGTGGCCGCCACGGCATTCGGCTCCATGTAGACCCGGATCACCCCGCCGATGTCGTCGGGCACTTCCCAGCCGTCGAACACGAACGGCTGGAGAGCGGAGGCGAGGTCGTCATCGTCTATTGCCGAGAGCGTGGTCGTCTTGAAGCGGCGGGCGAACGTTGCACCCGTGCGGGCGCCGGTGAAGTCGGGCAGACCGGTCAGGTAAACAGCAATCGGTAAGTAGCGCGACACAGCGATGCCGCCGGGGGGCCGTGACCGGCTCCTCGTAGACACGGCCCCAATGACAAAACACCGGGGTACATCTAGCGTCGAATGGGTCCTGAACCTTGGCTCGGCAGTGCGAGATCAATACAAACCTCAGACAACTTTTTGAGGCGGAGCAGCGCTGCTCTTCTTGTGGGGTTCCAAAGCGTCGATCTCCTTGATTGTGTGCGAACTGATTGCCCCTATCTCTAGAGCTGTCATCACAACGTCGGTAGAATCAATGACTTTGCGCCAGCCTTTGCGAAGTAGGACGAGCGAAGCAACCAGGCCTGCAACAAGAGCGATAATGGCGAATGCCTGATCGCTGGCCGATCCGAGCAGAAACAGCTGAACAGACAGCACTGCAATCGGGAAGGCAATGCTCAGACGAAACTCAACTTCCGACCTGTCGCGGTCGTAGGAGTCAAAAAGGTCCTTGTTATCCTTTTGCAGCTTCGTAGCCAGCTTGGGTACTTCTTCTTCGAGCATTTTCAGTAACACAGGGCGGGCTTCTTCGAGCGCTTCTTGGCGCAGTTCTGCCATAAAATCAGCTTCAGACTGGTATTGCCTGGATTCGTCGTGGCGCGCCCTGAAGTCGTCTTCATCCATGAAAGGGAGTTTGAGGCGCCGTCGGATGTTGAAGTGGGCCGCTTGTTGTTCCTCTGCGCGATCAAGTGCAGCGTCGAGAAGCTTGCTCAGTAGAGGATTACGGCTTGCAACGGTGACGTCGCGGTCTCGGGTACCGAAGTAAGGGACGATTTTATACTTTTGCACTGGCTCTTCCGGCCCGGTGAGTTCCAACTTGCGACCAAATCGAGCCATAAACACAGTGGCGCGGTTAGCGTCGATAGTTAGCAGTATTCCGACGACGTAAGCCACGAAGCTTAGGACCGCCAGCACCGCCGCAGACGAGGTGTAGCCACTCAGCCAGTTGATCAGACCCATGATGCCGGTCGTTTTCGTTTTGTCCGGGATCTGCATACCGGTCACAATCCAAACGACTGCTAGCCACAGATAACCCGTGACTAGCGGTGTCCTGAAGTCTCTGAAGCCAGGCAGGAACTGAGCGAGCATCAGCGACAGTTCATCTTAACGACTTCGAAGACATCGGCGGAATCCGATCTGTCATAGAGCGTGAACGTCGCCTGATCGCCTTGCTTTAGTGGCGCAGTGATCTGCGAGTCAGTTCCAACGGACAAGCCGTCTGACGTCTGGAACGAAACTTGGAAATAGATTCCGTTCGGACAGCCGTTCACGTGCTGGGTCGTGACGACGAACTCAGCGCACTGGTGGTAGGTGCCGCAAGCGACCTCATCGACTTCGGCGTAGTAGAGATGGTTGCCCATGCTCGTCCAGTCCTTGGCTTCCATGGCTCTAACTTCCTCCGCCATGGCTTGGTCCAGTTTGGCTTGCGCCTTTGCCGCTGAGGAATCAACTGCCTCCGCGAACTTCTTGCCGGCCTCCGCCTTTGCACTGGCCGCAGCCTGCGCCTCAGCTCTCTGATTTGCTTGCGAGGTGGAGACGATGGATAGCAGGATTCCTAGACCGATTGCCATTACCAGCATGGCTCCAGCCACGGAACCAATGACGATGGCGACTGTTTTGCGGGCCGAACGCTTCTTGACCGGTGGTATGAAGCCAGGTTGGGGGAGTGGACGTGTGTGTTCCGTCCAAGTCGTGCCATCCCACCAGCGCTGCATGCCGGGATGTTCTGGTGCGATGTACCAGCCAGCTGGCACCGAAGGCGGGCCGCCCTGCGGCATGGTCATTGTTCCCCCTTAAGTATGAATGGCGTCACTAGCCTATAAGGGGGCATGGACAATACTGCTGATTGCCGGGAAGCATCGCGCCGCGTCGCTTGCGCTACTAGGCTGCGTTCATGGAATTCTGGCAGCGGATTGAAGCTGACATCAAGCGCGGTGAGATGCGCTCTGTGGACGATGAGGAAGTCGCGATGCTTGAGCGGTGGTACGAGGCCGCCGGTCCTTAGCGCGGGCTCTCGAGATCAGTCGCCAGAGCCTGCTCGACTGCAGGGCCCGCAAGCCTCCCGCCCGGTGCCTGCGCCTGTGAGAAACAACCCGAAGAGCGGGCACCCGCCGCCCTGTGCGGCTTAGGTCGCGTCAGAGACATGAACCAGATGCCAGCCATCCCAGCCCGGATGTTTGCGGACTTCCAAGGTTCGCAGCGGCGAGGTTGAGGTGGCCTGTACCTGCAGCCGCCAATATTCGATGTCAACGATGTTGCCCTGCCCCTTCCCGGCACGCAGGTTCGATTCCCACCAGTTCCACCGGCTGAACCAATGCACCGGCTCGGCCGCTACCGGCCACAGCCGGCCCCGCCAGCGCACCGCCAGCGGCACCCCATGGGGCGTGAACCGGATCTCGACCGGCTCATTGAGCGTTCTTTGGCCTGTTTGTTCCTGTACCGCTGTCATTGCCCTTCGCCGTCCTGTCTCCCAAAGCCTTGTTCCGTACCTGATCGTTCCGCCGCCGCACCGCGGACGCCCACACCCAGGTCACCCGACGCACCCCTGCGTCCGTCCACGTGACCTGCACCGCCCGAGACGTCCAACCGAACGCCTCCCCGGCCACGAGCTCGGCCGATCCTGGAAACCGGATCCACGCCCACACCGGCACGCCGGGCACAACGCGGGTCACCTTGCAGTGCTCGAGGTCCAGTTCTTCCGGGGTCAACGACACTGGCTCGGCCCGCCTGGTGTAACGGGCCGCCAGCTTCGCCAGCGCTTCCCGATCCATGGGTTAAAAATAGAACACATATTCGAATTAAGCGAAGGGGAGGAGTCAACCCGGGGATCAGGCAGAATGTGGACTACGTGGGGTTCGGTTAGGAGGGGTGGTCTGAAATGACGACTGACGTTTTGGAATACACGCCGGTTTCGGGCGGGGGCCAGCGAACTCTGGCCGCTTTGCTGCAGGACGCCAATACCGAATGCTGGTCCTCCCGCCGTATTGCGTTGGAAGCAGAAAAGCGAGGTATCACCGTCTCTTACACCGCGGTCGCCAAGTACCTGCGCACCCCGCCGGTGACCCCGTCGGAGACTGTCCTGAAGGCTTTCCGTCGAGGTCCAGGCCACCTGGAGCGTCTACCAACGCATCGTCCGCGCCTACCGCGAACCCGACCGCGCGACGGGCAAGGACCTGATGAACAAGCTCATCGCCTCGGTCGGCCAAGGCGTCCCCTCCGCGCTGCGGGAGGTCACCGTCCTGGGACGCACGTTGAAGAAGCGGGCCGCCGACATTCTGGCCTACTTCAACCGGCCCGGCGCCTCCAACGGCCCCACTGAAGCCATTAACGGCCGGCTCGAGCACCTCCGCGGCTCGGCCCTGGGCTTCCGGAACCTGACCAACTACATCGCCCGCAGCCTGCTGGAAGCCGGCGGATTCAGACCCCGACTGCACCCTCGTCTGTGAAGAGCCACTTCACCACCAGTGACGCGCGCACCAACCTCCGCCACCTATACCCCGAGCATTAGCAGCGACGATCTACTAGTCTCGGTCGTTCTCCAGGACGTTTGAGATGTAGGTGTCCGCGTCCATCCCGTACTCATTCATCGTCGACCGGTCGGATGACGAGAACATGCCGGCATGCCTCGAGTGGTCGTACCCACGGACGTGCCAGTGCGGGCTGTAGGAACCATCACTGTCGTCGACCGTACGTTTCGGCTCCGGAAGAGTGCGTCGGCCGTAGTCGATGCTGCGCAGGTACTCCTCGGCGTTTGCACGATTCGTTCGCCCCCTTCGGATGTCGGCGATGAGGTTGAGCAGCAGACCATACGGGATCGCACCAAGGAACAAGGTCATGCCGATGGCCCCGAAAGTGTTTGAGCCGGCTTCGTCTCCGCTTTTGAAAGCTTGGCTGCTCAGCCACCCGAGAAACAAGCCGAAGGCACAGGCAGCAGAGATGAGCCCCCATTTCGCACCGCCTCGGTAAGTTTCCCAGGAACTCTTGATCCGCCGGTACTCGGCGAGCTCCTCACTGCTCAAGAGGCGCTCGTCAGGGATCTGCTCCTTGTTCGCCAATCCAGGCCTGCCTTTTCGAATCGTCGGGCCGTGCACCACGGTGCTGTAACGGTGTAATCTACCGCGCCAGACACGGCTGTCAAAGGCCATGAAAAGGTGCCCACATGCGGCCTCGGAAATATCCCGTTGGTGGCCAGTCAGTTGCCCGCGGGGACGGTTGGTGTCGGCACCACCTGACACATGTTCAAACGAACAAATGCGCTTTGCTGAAGGCCAGGTTGCTGGTGAGGACCAGGGAGGCGTGTTCGTAGCGGGACGAGACGAGTTGGAAGAACAGGTTGGCCGATCCGGTTCAAGCCGCTGCCCAACGGCCTCCAATCCCAGTTCATCGAGGCGGGCGAACGTGGTCAGGTCAGGGGATACGAAGGTAGCGTTGGACACGTCGAGGTCTTCCGGATGGGCGGTGTGAGAACTTCCATCATCGGAAGGCCTCGACCCCTATCCGGCCACCAACGCGCCCACCGCGCTCACACATCGACTACACCCCGGATTGTGAAGAGCCAGCAAAGCCACCAGCATCAAGGCTGTGTCCCCTCGACTGCAGGACGGTGTGGGCGGGCTAGCGGCCGCCTTATACTGGTCGCGAAACGCCGTCATCAAGCAGCGGAAATCACTGCCCGGTGGTTAATTTAGATACGCTCCAGTCATATCAATTTCTCAAGTCAACACTTCGTCAAAATCGATAAAGCCTTGGATATATGGCCTTTTCGCCTGCATTGCCCTCGGGGTAGCAGTTGGATTCGGGATGCGCGAATGGACCCCCGGGTGGCTGCCACTAATAGTGGGGGTTCTGGGTTATATCGCCGCAATCGTAAGCAGGCTCTCCAAGGTTCGTGGTGAATGACGGGTCGTGTCTTTAGACAGAAGGGGCCCGTAGCCCTGTTGTGATGGATGTTCTTGACGCATTCATCAATGACAGGAACTACGAGCCTTGACCGAGC
>NZ_SUKC01000016.1 GCF_005047635.1 Arthrobacter sp. CAU 1506
AACCGGCCGCGGATTCGTCAATGGCGCCAATTATCGTACTCGTATTATGCTCAGAAGCGCCGTCAGAACGGCGGCCTGATCATGCATCGCAGCAGTGGAATTCACCACGAAACGCGGAGAGCCCGTAAGCATCGGAACAAGCAATGTCTTTCAGCCAGACCGCAAAAAGCACTATTCTCCCAACGTTCAGCGCGCTTGTACGTGCTTCGCCGCGGTCGCTATGGGCTCGGCGATTGTCACCCTCGTGCCTCAGCTTTAGCGAGCCTCTGCAGTCTGAGGATCTGCCTTCAATCAGGAGTACGCAGTCGAGCAGGTTGCTGCACGGCCAAGTGGCGCTTACCAGGGTCGGCATCAGAGAGGAATGGACACGACCGAGCAGGGCTCAAAGATGACCCTGCCCACGACTTTGCACACCATTGCTGAGATCCGGAACGATATGGGAACCGGTCACGGGCGGACCCTTTGTCACGGACGAGCGGTTCGACGCAGCGCAGGTTGGCCGTAACTCAGCTTGTTCAAGGCGCCTTCTGCCCCATTCCACCACCGGATCTCCTCACCTGACCGGTTCGCATCAATAAGGCAGGTGGGGGCTCTGATAGGACTGTGGGGAAGGACCGCATGGTAATTTTTCTATTCGGTCGCGAGCCTGCCCTAGTAGGGGTCGCTAGTCCTCGTCGGCGTCAATGATGTAGAAGCCCCCCCGTGTGAGGATCTTCCGTATCGCTGATCTGGCAAGCCTGCCCGCCTAGGCCTGCCAGGGCGGATAAGCTTTCACAGGCGCACAAGCGCTCTGCGCACGGACAGCCAGCCGCCGCCCGCATCGACCACTCCGAGGGACCACCCATGTCTATGACCGAACAATTCGTCGTGCCTGCAAAGCAGGACGATCTTCCGAGGATGAACGGGTTCGGCCTCGCTTCGCTCATTCTAGGCGCCTTCGCCGTCGCCGTTGCCTTTATTCCGGTCCTGGGGTTGCCGGCCCTCGTGCTCGGACCATTGGCCATGATCTTCGGAGGCATCGGCCGCGCGCGGGTTCCAAGGGATACGGTTGCGGGGACTGCCGGGCTGATTCTCGGAACGATCGGGACCGTGATCGCCCTCATCATCACTTTCCTGCTGGCCGTCAACCTGGTCCAGCTCCGAGAAACCTTCCCCACCCTTCCGCTCAATTCCGCGCAGGCCCCCTCCGTATCACCGAACGCCGCTAGGAGTCCGGCACCTGCCTCTGCGCCGTCTCCGGAAACCACCGGCCAGATGCCGGGCAAAAACTGCCAGGGACCCGGTGAAGCGGGGCCCGAAGGAGTAGCCGGCGGCACCCCGGTGACGTACGTCGTGGATGGTGAACCCGGGAAAACCTTCAACGTCGATTATGGGCACCCCATGGAATACGGCTGTGTCGAAGGGGTCTCCGGCCACTGGGAAATTACCAGATCGATGAGCGACCCCGAAATGGGTATAGGAATCACCACGTGGTATGACGGCGGGGGCGATGAGACGCCGACCTGCAAAATCCTGATTGACGGGAAGGTCGTCGATGAGGGATCGCTTCAAGGCTGCACTTTCTGACTGCCTCCGCGCCATTCGGGTGCTCAGGAGGCGAATGCCGCCCGTGACCTAATGAGCTTGAGCTCGAGCGGACAAGACCTAACGGCCCAGCCCAACCCTTTGTACTTCCGCGAATATTTGCGCCCGAAACCGAGTTTTGCTCGTTGTTCACCCCAGCGTGCAAGGTGCGCTGGTAGTGTCCCGTCATGGATGACGAACTGCTCGTAGCACAGCCCCTCTCCGCCAAAGACCTCGCCGGCCGTGCAGGCTTCGATGAGAACTTCCTGGGCCAGCCCGTGCCGATGCCCGCCTTGCCGGGCGTGGAGACGGTCCTGTTGCCCTACACGCACTTCTCGGTTCTGATACGCCCGGATAAGCGCCTGGCCGCCGTTACAGGACTGGGTATGGACGGCAGCAAACTCATGGACCTGGACCGGGCCGGGATCCCCTGGCGGCTGGATCCCCGGCTGGCCTCCGACCTGCAGACGGGCGAGCGGGTCTACGCCGGGAACGACATCGACCGCGGCCACCTGGTCCGCCGGGCCTCGGCGGTCTGGGGCGACACCGTCGCCGAGGCGAAGCTGGCCAACGAAGACACCTTCCACTACACCAACGCCGCACCCCAGGCGGCCAAGTTCAACCAGGGGCTCGAACTGTGGCTGGGCCTGGAGTCTTACCTGCAGCAGCATGCCGCCGAGTACCGCGACAGGATCGTCGTCTTCACCGGGCCGATTTTCAGCGCCCAAGATCCCGTGTATCGGGGCGTGGAGATCCCGTTGCGCTTCTTCAAGGTCGCCGTGTTCATCCACCAGGGAGAGCTGGCGGCTGTCGGATATGTGGTGGACCAGACGCCGGAGCTGGGCGAACTGCCCGACGTCCCGCGGCCGGGGGCCATCGACGACGTCCCGCCGCTGGGCCCGTTCCGGACGTTCCAAGCACCCATCAGGGACATCGCCGAGCTGACCGGCCTGGACCTGGACCAGCTGGTCGCCGTGGACCGGATGCCGATCGCCGCGACCCTCGGCCCTGCCGAAGTGGGGTCCACGTGGCGGAAACTGAATGCCGCCGAAGACCTCGACCTGGACTTCGACCTGGAGGACTAGCGCGGGGCTGCTTCTGGTCTTCGAGGGCTGGGGGAGTGGGCATGAGATCCCCAGACCGCACTCTCGGGAAAGGATGCCGCCCTCCTCATCGCACTACTCGCCGCCTCAATACTGCTGACCTTCGGGGTGGGTCTAGCAGTTCCCGACCGTGTAGGGATGGAGCCGGATTGCAGTCGAGGGTCGACGCGACGTGGTAGGAAGTTGTGCGACCGCCGCTGACGGCCTATCCTCTACAGGCATAGAATCAAAGTGTTGTCGATCACATCAGCGCCGCTCACGTCTAACATGGAAGAACACCCCTCCTATCGCGCAGCCAACTATTCCATCGTGATATCAGAGTTGAGAAGCAGTCGCTTTATTTAACAGCGATGGTCACTAGTTCCTGCATAAAGTTGGCCGAGTTTAAGTCCCATTGAAAGCAGGAGCAAATCGTCAGGATTATTTGGATCCAGGCCCGTTATTTCCTGTATTCTCCGCAAGCGATATGCAACAGTATTGGGATGTACATGTAGGAGTTTTCCGGTCCGCGCCAAGTTGTACTTCGTTTCGAAGTACGTGCACAGAGTGGCGACAAGATCACCCTCATGAACGGCATCGTACTCTCTGAGCGGCGTCACGGTGTCTGCGATCAGACTGCCTGAATAATCGCTTGTGCGAGCGATGTGGTGCAGGACAACATCTCGGAAGCTTGTCGCTTGATCGAAGCGCTTTAGGGCGATGGCAATAGCGGACGCTTCCGCAGCCTCTGCGTATCCCAAGGGTACGCCGGCCAGGCCTGCGTGAGAACGGCCCATCCCGACGACAGAATGTTTCACCCTCTTAGCTAAACGATCAGCAATAGCGCGGACTCCCTCGTCACTGCGATCATCGGCAAGGGGATAAACGCACACCAATTCGCTGTGTCGGTAGCCGAGAATCACACGCCTGGCATCTGACTCAAAGCAAGAGCGGACGTCTTCCACCAAGCCCCGGGGCGAAGCTGTCCCCAATTCGTCCAAGCCTTGGAAGCGCACGACCATTACAATGTGCTGGCCCTTGAGGCTCTGAGCTAGTGCCGAGGCGCCCAGCGTCGCACGCCCTTTAAGGACTCCTTCGCCATGCAGCAGCCAAGTCAACTGATCACCACGGAGGAGCGATCGATCCGAGGCGAAGCCGGACGCCTCGGATCGGAACGCCTCTGTTACTACTAACGACACATGGTCCACGAGCCGCATGATTTGCTCGGCCATCTGAAGGCCAGCGTCCATCCGGTTCGACGGCGTGGACTGTGCCTCTGGCCCAAGCATGTGCAGAACCGTCCGCCCCCAGAGTCGATAGGAGCGGAGCAGGCCTTCAAGGGAGACGCCCTGATGAAAACGACGGACAGCTAGGTCACGAAGCTCATTATCGTCGACTTCTCCCTTGTCGGGCCCACACGCGATACTGCTGTGGAGAACTTCGATGAGCGAGGCACAATGCGGCAAAAGATCCTGCTCTACAGCAACCACTGGAAATTGGGCCAGTTCATGAATGTCTGACAACCAGCGTGTCACAACTGCCCGCGCTACCTTGCCGATATCCCAACCTGGCCCGACCGCGGTTAGAGGAGACTCTTTCCACTCGTAGCCATCGCTGTACCGCTCGGACGAAGCATGCGGGGGGTCGGGAACCAGCCGGTGACCCAGTAAGACTTCGACCGGCTGTGCCTCGCTCTTCGCACGAAGCGTAGGGCGATGTAGACGATTAGCCAGCACGGAAACAGGCTGCACCAGCGGTGATCCCATCGCTTCCTCCAATAACACCATCGTTGTTCCGGTCAAGCTAGCCGATTACAGGACTTTCAACGCGGAAATTAGCCGCGCGATGGTCGGCGGGAAGATGTGGTCCCTTGTTGAATAGCTTCTCCCTCAAAGTTCCCTCCCGGTATTTGGTCTTGTAAACGCCGCGACGCTGCAGCTCTGGAATCACGTAATCGACGACGTCTTCATGGGTCTTGTGGGCGATCGCTCGGCTAAGACAGAAACCATCGACACCAGACTCCTCAACCCATTCCTGCATCTGGTCGGCAACTTCCTGGGCGGAACCCACAACAACCGGACCAAGGCCGCCAATCGCTCCCCACTGCACGATATCCCCGATGGTCCAGCTTTCGCCTTCCGGCTTGGAGGCCATAAAAGCGTCAATTGCTGAGGTAATCGAAATGTCGCGATTCGCGTTCTCATCCAACGGCTGAGACAAGTCGTACTTGGAAAAATCAGTGCCCAGCCACTGGGACATGAGAACCATCGACCCCTCTAAGCTGACATATTTCAGGTAGTCTTCGTATTTGGCTTTAGCTCCTTCCGAGGTCTCATCTGTAATAACCGTCATTTGGTTGAATATCACGGCACTGTCCGGCTCACGGCCTGCCTCTACCAGGAGTCTGCGGATGTCCGAGACCGTCGCCCGAAGTACTTCCTTAGTTGGGGCAGCTGTAAAGATCGCTTCGGCGTTCTGGGATGCGAATGCTTTACCACGGCTAGAAGATCCTGCTTGAAAGATAATCGGTGAGCGCTGCGGAGAGGGTTCACTTAAATGCATTCCAGGTACCGTAAAGATTTTTCCGACGTGATCGATGTCATGAACCCGTGAAGGATCGGCATAAACACCGCGCTCTTGGTCTCGCAGAACTGCCCCGTCTTCCCAAGACCCTTCCCAGAGCTTGTAACAAACCTCCAGGTACTCCTCGGCTAGGTCATACCGGTTTGCGTGAGTCATCTGGCTCGCGAACCCTAGGTTGCGAAGTCCACTTTCGTTGTAAGACGTCACGACGTTCCAACCGCTCCGGCCGTTGGTGAGATGGTCAAGCGTCGACATCCGCCGCGCAAACGGATAAGGATGCTCAAAAGCGACGGAGGCCGTAATCCCAAATCCGAGGTGCTCCGTCACGCCGGCCATGGCGGAAACTAGAAGAGAGGGGTCATTTTCAGGCACCTGCGCCGCTTCGCGGATTGCCGGATTCCGGCTCGATTCATAGACCTCGTAAAGGCCCAGAACATCGGCAATGAAGAGACCGTCGAACATCCCCCTTTCAAGCGTTTTGGCCAAACTGGTCCAGTACTCCAAACTGGTGTAATCCATGGACCGACACTCGGGGTGCCGCCACAGTCCTGGGGCTTCCGCCATTACGCAGTTCTGCTCGAATGCAAATAGACGTATCTCTCGGGTCATGATTTTCTCCTGATAGTTCAGTGTGTACATGCTTTACATAGTCACGGGGACAAGGACGCACGTCTGGAGCACGCAACAGTCGCTTGTGACAGACCCCCTCGGAATAGCTCACCTGTCGAGGGTGATCCAAACCGTCTTGAGTTCGGTGTACTGCTCGAAAGCCTCTATGCCCTTCTCGCGGCCTCCGAAGCCGGAAGTGCGGAAGCCGCCAAAAGGCGTCGTGATGTCACCTTCGCTGTATCCATTGATGGCGACAGTTCCAGCCCGGACGGCACCCGCGAGTTTGAGCGCGGTATAGATGTCGCGGGACCAAATCGTTGCGGCCAGCCCGTAACTGCTTGCGTTGGCAATTCGGATGGCTTCATCTGTGTCCTCGAAGCCGAGAACGGCTACCACGGGCCCGAAGATCTCCTCGCGGGCCACTGGCATGTCGGGGGTGACGCCATCTAGTACCGTCGGTTGGACGAAGTACCCACCCGTTTCCGGCAGCGCCCTTTTGCCGCCCGCTGCGATTTCAGCGCCGGCGCTGACCGCCTCCTCGATGTAGCGGATGGTTCGATCGGCGGCGGAGGCCTCGATCAGGGGGCCCATCTGCGTCCCGGGGTCTGCTGGCGAGCCCAGGCGAAGCTTGTTGGCTCGTTCAACGAGGAGCTCGACGAGTTCGCTGCGGATCGAATTTTGGACGAGGATGCGTGATCCAGCTGTGCAGTTCTGCCCGGCGTTCCAGAAGGCCGCGGTGACCATATCCTCGGCAATCACCTGCAGATCTTCTTTGGCGTCCGCAAAGACAATCTGGGGACTCTTGCCTCCGCACTCGAGGGAGACCTCCTTGAGGTTGCTGTCCGCTGCGTAGCGCAGGAATTTACGTCCCACTTCCGTCGAGCCGGTGAAGGTGATGGCGTCAACGTCGTCGTGCAGTCCGAGGGCCTTGCCCGCGATGTGCCCGAGCCCGGGAACGACGTTGAACACACCGTCGGGCACGCCGGCCTCGGTCGCCAGCTCGGCGAACCTGATGGCTCCGAGAGATGATAGCTCCGCGGGCTTTACGACGATCGAATTCCCCGCAGCTAGGGCGGGCCCAATTTTCCAGGCAAGCGTGACAGCGGGGAAGTTCCAGGGGACGACGACACCCACGACTCCGATGGCCTCGCGGACAACGTAGGCGAGGTTGTCGGACGAAGTCGGGGACACCTTTCCGAACACCTTGTCGATGCTCTCTGCATACCAGCGGATGGTGTTGATAGCGTCCGGAGTGTCGATCTCCCTGCAGTCTGTGATGGGCTTTCCCGCCTCGACGGAGTCGAGCTGTGCGATTATCTCGAGATCATCTTCAAGTAGGTCGGCGAACCGAAGGAGGATGCGCTTTCGTTCGGCGGGGGCTAGGCGGCTCCAGACGCCGCTTGTGAACGACCTGCGTGCCGCCTTCACTGCTCTGTCGATGTCCTCGGCGCCTCCGGCGGTGACCTCGCCGAGGACCTTTCCGGTCGAAGGATCGACTGTTTCAAACGTGGCGCCGTCGGCGGCCTCCTCGTGCCGGCCGTCGATGTAGGCATTGAAACTCGTCTTCGGTGGCAGTACGTGTTCCATGAAACTCTATTCCTTTCGTGATGTGGTATCTGTTGGGGTTTGGCCGGCGTCTCTGCACAAATTCTCAGAGATCACTTGCGGTGATGGTGTAAGCGGGGCACCGGGTCATTGGGGGAAACGACATGCCTGGGGAGATCGCCCTCCTGCGGCTGGCGTCGTTCATGAACTGCCCAAGCCTTGAATTGCCTTGGACGCGAGCACTGCTGATGCTAGGTCGTGTAGGGCCTCTCCTTGCCGGGTGCACAGGTCGTCTGCAGATGCAGTCAGCGCATGATCCTCAGTAAAGTGCTTTTTCCAAAGGAAGACATGGGGCGAAAGCGTCTGCATGTTATAAACGGAGCTCAGGACGGAGCGAAGATTCTCTCCGCCCCGGTAGTGGCGCTCGGACGCGCCGGTCATCAACGTGGCACATGCCTTTCCGGTCAACGGATTACGTTTTGAGGCGAAGGATTGGCTAGCGATTTCGTCCAAGAACGCTTTCAGCGGCCAAGTTGGCTCCGCGTTGTAGGTGGGTGATGCAAATACGGTCGCTGACGCTGTCTGGCAGACTTGGATCGCAGCCTTCACATCGCCGAAATCACGAACCAGTTGGACCGAAGTTGCACCGCCTTTCGATTCAACGCCATGGAGAACGGCAGATGCTGCAGCAGCTGTGCGCAGGGAGGGCAGAGGCGAGAAGATAAGCGCTACGACTGTGAGCGAGGGCCCGGGCGGCACAGCGGTGGTCATCCAACAACCCCCTTTAGTTGTTTGAACGACGAGCCGTGGTAAACCAGCGGGACCTGGTCAAGATGAGACTTGAGCGCCTGAATCCATAACAGAACGAGGAAGTGGTCGCCGGCAGGGATCACAGAATCGATCGTGCAATCGAAGGTGGCCGAGGCGCCCTCGATGAAAGCCGCCCCCGAATCACTAACTTGCAACTGGAGTCCATTGAACCGCTCAAGGAATTTACTTGACAGTTGGCGACACATGGTCCCCTGTTCTTCGCTCAGGACGCTGATGCCGAGCGCGTTCGCGTTGCGGAGACGCGGCCATGTCGAGGACTGACGATCCATGCATACGGATACGAGCGGAGGGTCGAGTGAGACGGGGGTGAAGGTGCTGGCGACCATACCGACCGGTTCGCCTTGAATCATGCTGCAGATCGCGACCACCCCGGACGGAAAGCAACTGAAGGCGCCCTTCAGCCCGGATACAGTGGGGCGTTCCAAGCTCGGCAACCGGTAGGCCCTTGGGGCATTGATCGAGTTGCTAACACTGCTGCTGATGCTCATGTCGACCTCCTATATCTGTGACCTACATCTCGAGTCTGTGGCCTCGGCTGCGACAAGTGCATCAGTGACTAGCACGGACTTCTCCACTGAACACTCCACGGAGTTCACGGTCGTGGCTGCTGCAACGTCTCCTAGCCGACAGCAGTAAATACTGGGGATTTCCTCGAGAGGCGGGGGATGGGTGAAGGCAGGCACGGGCATCGCTGAAGGGCGGTTCCGTCTTGCGCATCCTCGCCTTGGCTGAGCATGCGCGACCAGACGTGGCTGACCTGCGAGAATGCACGTGGGAGGGTAATCGGCGCTGCCGGCTATAAGCGGCAGTGGCGCCCCCTAGGAGTAGTCAGATAGAGATGCGGCAATGACTCGCCACTACTAATGCGTCGCGACGGGCATCCTAAATCGCCAAGTGGGATCCTTACGGCCCCTTGCGTAACCTTTCAAAGGCCGACTCACAGTCAACCTTTTTCATCTCTGTGCGGACAGTCCGGAGACACGTGTCCTCGCCGGTTGGTAAGGACGGAACTCCGGGCTGCGCGGACATTATCGCTTTCGCCGCTGTACGTCGACCATTGGTGACCTGGTTCTCCACCACCCCGGTTACTCGCCGCTAGTTCGCGACGCAGTCCTCGTTGGATTTGGGTGCCATCAACGAGCTTGAAGCCTTCGCCAAGGCTTTGGAGGCGCTGCTTCAGATGTACCCATAAGCTCACCCTGAACTCTTAGAGATGGCATAAGGTTATGCCCCCTGTGGTATCGACGACTTGCACGAGCAATTGTTGGGCATGCGTGTAGAGACAGGCACCGTAGTCGTTTCGTAGATTGACGTGCAGCACTCAGCCGACGAGGTATTTATTGTCTTCGGTTATCGGACCGTCGGGTCAGACCACAGGAGGAAAAATGACTGAACATCTCGCGCAGGGGCAAGGAGCTCCCCCAAAGGACCAGAAACGGTTGTGCGTTTTTATTGCCCCGGCGATATCTCTCCTGAGTCTGTGCGGGATTGCATATCTCGTTATACAGAACCTGTCGGGCCTCGTTGGAGGATCCACATCGCTAACGGCCGCCTTACTGGTGATGTTTGCGGCGGCTTTCGGAGCCGGCGTGGTCCTGGCTTTCCGCCGCCCCGACCTCACACTGGATTAGGAGTGAGGTCAATTGAAGCTGCCTCGCTCCATGGGGCACTAACCGTCAGCGGCCAGACGTGGTCCTGTACGGCTTGCGACGATAAAGGCTGCTGCGCCTGCCGAAGGCTGGGGCACCAGCTGCGGCAATGGGGTCGGTCCACGTGTGCTAGTTCCAGACCCCGACTGGCAACGCAAATTGCACGGCCGTATTGCCGAGTAACTGCTCCCAATATTAACGGTTTCTCTCTCCGGCTCGTGGAACTGCAATCCTCCTGCCCTGCAAGGAGTTACCAAGAACAGGTCGATCTGTGTCCCTCAATAGATAGAACCGACGGCAAAGAGCATACTGAAAATGCAGTGACCGCTCATGCCGAGCGCGCCCTATGAGCACTGGGCAGTCCGGGAAAATCCCAGCAGGCGCTCATCGGGGATTGGCTTTCCTCGCCCTGGCTATGTTCCTTGGCATGACCACTTGGTTCTCTGCCAGTGCCGTTCTCCCGCAACTCGTCTTGCGGTTCAACCTATCGACTACCTCCTCGGCCTGGTTAACCGTTGGAGTTCAGGTGGGCTTTGTCGTTGGGGCCGTTCTCTTGGCTCTCACCAGCGCCGCGGACCGGTTTGGTTCGCGGCAGCTCATGGCCACAGGCGCTGCCCTCGCTGGTGCGGTCAACCTGTCCCTGCTGGTGGTAGACACAGGAGTGGGATTAATTGTCGTTCGGGTGGTGACCGGGGCGTGCTTGGCGGGAGTCTACCCATCCGCAACCAAGGCGATCGCAACATGGTTTCGGGCTTCACGTGCGACAGCGATCGCGGTGTTGATCGGCGCCCTGACGCTGGGCTCTGCCAGTCCGCACCTTGCGGCGGCGGCAGGAGGGATGGACTGGCGGGTCGTTGTTGTTGTCACCAGCACGCTTAGCGCGCTGGGAGGGGCCACAGCGTTGTGGCTGGCGACTGACGGACCTTATTCGTTCCCGCGTTCGCGGCTTCGGCTGGGGGAGGCAGCCCGTGCCTTCATGGCCCGGCCTGTGTTTCTGACGTCGTTGGGCTACTTCGGACACATGTGGGAGTTGTATGCCATGTGGTCGTGGTTCGCGGTGTTCTTTGGTTCCGTACTCTCTAACAACAGAGCTACAGATGAGACTGCTCTTGGCAGTCTGGTGACGTTCGCGGTTATCGGTGTCGGCGCTGTCGGTTGCTGGGCAGGCGGTCAACTGGCTGAGCGAATCGGCAGCGCCCGCACCGCCATCTTCTCGATGATAGTCTCGGGATCATGCGCACTATCCATCGGGTGGCTCGCTGGCGGCCCAGTTTGGGTGGTGATCGCGGTAGCGCTGATTTGGGGATTCTCGGTGATCTCGGATTCCGCACAGTTCTCCACGCTCATCATCGAGGTCGCAGACCAGCGATATGTCGGCAGCATTCTCACTCTGCAAATGGCTCTTGGTTATTTGGTGACAGTTCCGGCTGTCTGGCTTACCCCCCTACTGGAGAAGTCCAGCGGATGGGGGCCGGCTTTCGTGCTCCTTGCGATGGGACCATTAGTTGGAGTGTGGGCTATTATTCGCTACCTGGTCAGCCCTCCTGTACGATCCGTGGGTTACGTGTTCGCGGGCCGCTTTCGTAGAGGCAGAGGATAGCCTCCGAGGGCGAAAGTACACGCGTTCGCCCACCCGAGCGGCATTTGGGACAACTCACGCAGTGGCTTCCGCGCCAGGCGTCCGCGCTTCAGGCAGCGCCGGCGTCGAAAAGGTGTGATCGGTTTTCCTTATTGCTGACTCTAACTACGTTGTCGACATCAAACTAGCTCGCCGACGCCGTAACTGGTCTTCAAAATGAAGTACCTGACGCTGCTCGTTCTGTGACGGCGTCTTGGCAGATTTTCGCATGGTGAGTCATGCTCAGGCGCTCATACGCCTCGTGTGCTTCGGTTAGGTAGGTCGTGCCTTGTGCGATGTCACCAGGCGCACCTCTTGAGTAGAGCATAAGCCCGAAAAATCGCCGGGAATGTGCTGCCTCAATGATATGCGGCAACCTGTCGGCAATATCGATGGCCGACAGGAAGTGTCTTTCTGCTTCGTCCCATCTTTCTGCCGCCAGCGCAGCAATGCCCGCCGACCGTTCGACAAGGCGACCATCAACGAACTCCATACATACGACTCCTGTGCGCCGGGAGAAGTCTACGATGTTTTCGTAGAGTTGGGCTGCCTGCTCGTGTTCGCCTAGCACGAAGAGGCCTTCGGCAACAGCAAGCATCCAGAACCAGGAGCCGCAGGTATTGGCTTGATTCCCAGCCGGCATCAGCCAACGATATTCATCGAGCATTTTCAATGACTCGGTCCGGTTTCCTTGGTAGGCCAGCAGCTCAAAGAGTAGGCCGGCTCCCCAGCCGGTCATCGCCGTTCGTTTTTCCAGCCTGGAGGCTTCTTCAAAATGGGTAAGAGCGGAGGACATGTCCCCACTGTAAAATAGCGCGGTTCCAAGATATCCATAAGACATAGCCTCGAGGCCAGTGCCCACTGCACGACAGAGCTCAAGGTCGCTCTCCGCGTATAAGGCAAAAGCCTGCATATCGCCGAATTCATAGAAAGCCAACAGCGCGTCTATCCGATTCTTTTGCAGCAAGGCACCAAAGTTACCGCCGCGGTCCGCGAGCGTACTGACCTCATTTCGAAGTGCTCGAGCTTCTTCAAACCGACCCGTGCCCACCAAAGCGAACTGTAGATAACCCATAACGCTACTCAGCATCCACCGATCGTCGGCGTCACGAAGATCTCGCAAGGCCGCCTTCGCGTTCTGAATCGCCCGACTGTGCTCGCTGAAAGCGGTAAGCTGAATCGTCGATGCTCCGAGAGCATGAGCTTTCAAAGCGCGATCGCCCAGAGTGGTCGCAATGCCATGTTCAGCTGCTATGCACCGAGAGCTTCTCACGTAGTCTCCAGACCAGCCCTGCGCGATCGCCAGATGGCCGAAGAGGCGCCCTAATTCCCGGCCTTCCGAACCTCTGAGCAGGTCGACTCCGTACTGCGCCAGTTGTACAGCCTCCTCCATACGGATGGCCCACATTGCGTTGTAACTTGCGGCTTCGCAGGTGCGCGCGACGGAATGGAGGTCTCCAGAATCACTTGACGCGTCCAAGGACTCGCGCCAACATTCTAGTGCGTCGTCCCATCGGCCCAATCCTCTTAACGCCACCCCCATCTGAAAAGTGATCTCCGACCAACTCACAGCGTCGGTTCTAGCTCCGTACTGCCGCGCCTGGTCGAAGAAGTCATACGCGTCCTGAAAAGCGCCGCTGGCAAGGGCAGAGCGTCCAGCCATGACCAGAAACGGCACCTGTTCAGGATTCGAAGCAACGCCTGCCTCGACGGTATGCCGGGCTATCTCGTCAGCTCGATTGGGGCCGCCTATCGTCTCGTCCTGCAATGCCGCCGCAGCCGCCGCGTGAATACGCCTTCTTCGAGCGGGCGAAACGTGACTGAGGATTGCTTTCCGAACGATCTCGTGTGCGAACGTGCACCGATCAGGCTCTTCGCGAACGTATGCTGAGGAAGGCTCCTTGTTGTCGTACACCAACCCCATGGCAGCGGCACGTTCTGTCATGGATATAACCCTGTGATCCTCACAATCCGCGACGCGGCTCAAACAGTCTACGTCGAACTGGTTGCCAAGAACTGCGGCTGCCTCAAGCAGTGCCCGATCGCCAGAATCTAATTTCCTGACGCGATGTGAAACTAGTTCAGCGACACCCAGAGGAACGGAGCCTGTGCCGGTGACGCTCTTTCTCGCGCCAAAATCTGCCCGCACCGCCTCCGTAAGGAAAAAGGGATTTCCCTTCGTCTCTGCGTAAACGTTCAGCCAACGACTCTCAGGTGGATCTTCTGCGTCCTTGTTAAATGAGTGTATGAGGGCCAGAGATTCCGTGACACTTAGTCCCGACATTTCGATACGCGTCGCTGCCAAACCACGGTATGTGTCACTGATGAATGAAGAAAGATCCGAACCCAGTTCGGCATATCGATATGTCAGCAACACGTGGATCCTGCCTAGTTCGCCTTTAACGAGGAGACGGTGCAGAAGACCCAGCGCAGGTCGAGATGCCCAGTGAAGGTCGTCCAAAACGAGCAATACGGGACGCGTTCCGGTGAGGCGCTGGAGCAGGATCCTGACGGCTTCCGTCAGACGGTGGCGCCCCACGCCGCCGTCGACCATGCGGTCAGCATCGGGTTCGGATCGGTGATGCTTCAAGTTCGGAACGATCAACCCTAAGTCGTCTAGGAGAGTCCCCAAGCTTTCCTGCAAATCTGATATGGATAGGTCGCGGAGATATGGAGTGACAGCTTCTGCGACAGCCTCGTACGGTGCCGAGATGTCTTCATGGAAGCCTCCGTAGAGTACCGTAGCGCCTGTATTGAAGACCTCCGCGGCGTACTGCGCGGCAAGGCGGCTCTTTCCAATTCCCGCTTCTCCGGAAAGCATGGAAAGCCGCTCGGAGCCTTGAAGAGTTCTCCGCCAGTCCTCGCGCAGCAGCTGTAACTCGGCTACCCGTCCCAAGAATCGGTTCGATCTCGCCTGACGGGCAAGCGGCGCTGGCATCGAGGGGGTGAGCCCCTGCTCGGGCGCGAGTTCTTCAAGAGACTTGATCAAAGCCGCTCGGCCAGGCTCTCCGAATTTACTCAACAGAGAAGAGACGTGGCTTTCCACCGTGCGCACCGAAATGAACATCTCGGCAGCCATCTCAGCGTTTGACTGTTTCTTGAGCAGCCCGCCGAGGATTTCAAGTTCGCGGTCCGTAACACTACGCGACCTCGCTTGGTTACTAAGCCACTGCGGGATGGAGCCCATAACATTTATCCTAACAAGTGTTACGTCGACCATTTCGGAACAATTGAACAGCCATGACGCCACCCATGAGCCCAACCTACTAGCGGGCACCTTGGTGGCGTCGCCGTCTTCCACACCTGGGTGGGTGCGTCTAGACGTGGCGCGATACCTTTGAGGTTAGTCGGCGAATTGTCGATATCAGTGACATCGAATGTGTGTGGGGGGGGGCTGGCCCTGGCGTGGTAGCTAAGGTTCACACCGAATGCTTGCTGGAGGTGTCCTGTCGTTTCAACGATGCCGACGAGAAGACACGGGCGAGGCTGCCGTGGTCGCCGCGACCAAAGACCTTGATGGGATCCCTGCTTTGCCCGCCTAAAACGAGGATGCGAACCGGATTGCAACCGATTGGTTGAGCCCGACCAGACCAGCCTCGACTTAGCCCTCCTGACGTCCGGTAGACCGGCCTTCGTGGCTCTTTACAGGAAAGCCTAGGAATGTCATGACCGACTCATGGTTGCGAGGGCTCTCTTCTCGCCCATTTTGAAAAGCCTGAGTTACCTTGGGTGAAGCTACCGCATCGCTCACTAAGACATTAGCCTTCACTGTCGCCACGTCCGCCCACCAAACCTGTCGCGGCGAGCACTTGGTCCAACCAAGGAACGCGATTGACGAACCGTGTATATTTTTGCGGCATCGTCCACCGATATGAGTCATGTTCCCAGTTAATCTTGAGCTGGCGTCGTTCCGTGACGGCTGTGAATGTGTAGATCAACCAAGGACTGCCGATCTCATCATCAATCACCAATACAGGGCCATGGCGGAGAGCGACAAGGTCCCTGGCCCCAAGTCCGGCTTCCTCATATATCTCTTCCAGGGCTTGGCAGCTGGGCGAAGATCCATGTTCGACAAAGCCCGTAATGCAGTGCCAGAGGCTTCCGTCATGAGTGAGATCGCTGCTCCGTCGGAACAGGGCGATCCTGCCGCGGCACTCAAGGACAACTGCCACCACCGTTCGACTCCCTGGAATTTCCTGGCTGTGAGTGTCGGCCAATATCTGAGAGTTCAATACCGTTGGCTCCTTTGATATTTGGGCGTCAGCACGGAGCAACCATCCCAGCGTTTACGATGGCACGTGCAGCCGATTCTTATAAAGAGGTGAGGCGTTGTAACCAAGGTGAAATGAGCCTGCGCCACTTACGAATCGGGTCGGATGCCCGCATGGGAGGATGGACTCTATGCAGACACTGTGGATCCTGATGGTTCCCTGTCCGCGCGGTCATGACGTTCCCACTTGTAATCGACCCACACTTCGAAGCCCTCCGATTTCTCATATAGCTGCCGTGGATCTGGGCCCTCTGGTCTCAGCCACAGAACCTCGTCATCCCGCGTGACGGCGTCTACAGTTCCGTAACGCACGACATTGCCCTGACGCCGTATAGCCACTTGTCGACCAATGAGGGGATGCCACGCACTTTGGAAATGAAATGCCATTAAGGCCCTCACATTCGGATGATTCCCCGTGCCCTGCCTGGAATTGGAACTTCTTCAAGCAGGGCACGAGGAAGGTCTAGGCGGAGAGCAATTCTTGCCAGGGGGACAGCTCAAGGGCGTGGGCGTCGCTTACCGACCTGTTGGCAACCCTCCCAGCCGCAACGTTGAGGCCAGCGGCGAGGGACGAATCCTTCTCCAGAGCCCTCCTGACGCCTTGATTCGCCAACGCGACCACGTATGGGAGGGTGACGTTGTTGAGCGCGTAGGTAGAGGTGCTGGGTACGGCCCCGGGCATGTTGGCTACACAGTAGAAAAGGCAGTTGTGTACCGAGAAGGTCGGGGATTGATGTGTCGTGGCACGGCTGTCTTCGAAGCAGCCCCCCTGATCCACTGCGATGTCAACCAGCACGCTTCCTGGTTTCATCCGGGAGACCAGTTCGTTGCTTACAAGCTTTGGAGCCTTTGCCCCCGGAATCAACACAGAGCCAATCACAAGGTCAGATTGCACTACCGAGCGTTCAATCTCATAGCTGTTGGAAGCGACTGTCTGGATACGACCGCTGTACTGCGCATCCAGTTCTCGCAGGCGATTGACGTTTATATCAAGAATGGTGACCTTCGCACCCAAACCGAGAGCCATGGCAGCGGCATTCGTACCTGCGACCCCTGCCCCGAGTACAGTCACGTTTGCCGGCCGAACGCCTGGCACACCGCCCAGCAGGATTCCTTTGCCGCCCGCAGGAGCCATGAGTGAGTTTGCCCCAACCTGGACAGCGAGTCGACCCGCGACTTCGCTCATGGGGGCTAGGAGCGGTAGGAACCGGCCAGTCTGCACGGTCTCGTAGGCGATGGCAGTTACGCCCGAGGACAGCAGTGCTTCGGTCAGCTCAGGTTCGGCGGCGAGGTGAAGGTATGTGAAAAGGGTCAGTCCCTGACGAAAATGACAGTACTCAGAGGCGACTGGTTCCTTAACCTTGAGGACCATATCTCCCCGGCCCCAAAGATCGGTGACGTCATGAACGATTTCTGCACCGGCCAGCACGTACTCCTGATCTGAGATGCCGGAGCCTTCACCAGCACCTGCCTGAACGAGAATTTCGTGGCCGTTGCTCTTGAGCTCGTGGACTCCAGCAGCGGTGATAGCCACGCGGTACTCATTATTCTTAACTTCCTTTGGAACAGAAACGATCATGTCGGTGCTTTCTGAAGAGTTATAAAACGGTTGGACGAGAATGCAGGGTAGGTCGCCTCGACGTCAAAGCCAGCAGCGGCCTTGAGGCTTCCGTAGTACGGCGTAGGTCAAGCGCGTCACTTGTTTTTGACCGGCGGAGCCGGCCTAATAAGTTCAACGGGGTGAGCCATGGTAGATGGTTTGTAGGTGGCCAAGTAAGAGAGTTTCTTCCGGGACTACTGCCATCACCTTCAGTGGGGTTTAGTGGGTGGGTTCGTGAAGCTGACGATATTTTCCCTTGAAAAAGAGCAGAGGATCGCGGGTATGCCATTCGGCAGGGCTCATTTCGTTGACCTGCCCAACCACGATGTAGTGATCTCCTGCTTCATATTCGGAGTGCAGGTCGCAGTCGAGCCACATGAGTGTGTCAGCGATGACGGGGTTTCGGTTGCGGGTGGGATTCCAATCGATGCCGGCCCATTTGTCCGTTCCCTTGCGGGCAAACTGATTTGAAATCTCTTGCTGAGTGTCGGACAGGACATTGACGGAAAACCGGCCGGTGTCTCTGATCCGAGGGTAAGTGGTGGAGGTCAGCATGACGCTGAAGGAAATGAGCGGCGGATCCATCGAGACACTGTAGAAGGACTGGCAAGTGAAGCCGATAGGTTCCAGTCCGTCGTGCCCAGCGATGATGGTGACGCCAGAGGCGTAATGTCCGAGGGTGTTTCGAAAGGCCCGCTGGTCGATCCGTTGGCCGGTAACGCAGTTCTGGACGTCTTGCCCGGTTTTCACGATGTGTCTCCTTTTGATGCTCTGTGTGCAGTCTCTTTGCACGCTTGCAGCTACCTTGGCCGGTCGGTCGAGGGCAGGCTGCGTGTTTGCCTCAGCGTTTCGACGATGTTTTCATGGCGGGCCATTCGGCACTTTAATGACTAATTGACAGTGATTGATCAATGACGAGGGCCGGCCGGTGCGCTCAAGCTAGCGTGTCTCCGCTCACAACTGTAAAGTCTGCCAAGGGGGGAAGTCTGTGCAGGTTCAATGGATCTTTTCCTCGTCCACGCTGTGGAATCCACAGGGCCGACGGTCTCCGCAGGCCGTAGGGATTCGCCGACGGTGACACATTCCCTGCCGCCTGGGACGATCCACTGTCGCGAAGGTAATGCGGCAGCAACCCAATCAGTTAAGCGAACGACGGTGACCATTACCGGCTCCGTCTGCGGCCGCCCGTTAGGCGAAGAAGTCCGCCAAAGCTCCATGGGCTGGATCCGGGAGCCCCTATGTTCTGCCTCGGCGTCTATGGACCCAGGTGACAACACCCCGCATCATGGACGACTGGTGGGACGACTGGTGGGGGTGTCCCTATGTTCTTCGTCAAGGAGTCAAGCTGCCTTGAGCTGGGATGTCTTGTAGAGGGTCATGTGGCAAAGCAAGGCGAAGAGCGCGTCGCAGCGGCGTCTAGCGAGAGCGATTAGAGCTTGGCTGTGGCGTTTGCCCCTCGGCGCGTTTCCCGTCGTAGTTAGCCGAGGGAAGCGGGGTTGCCCTTTCGAGGTGCCCGATCTCCAGGGCACGGGAGCGAATCCGGAGTAGGAGGCCAGATAGCCTGCGGAGGCGAATGCCTTGCCGTCGATCTTGGCAATGGTCCGTGATTCCGTCCTGACGCCGACCGCCGGCATGGATGTCAGGACGAGGTGAAGCGGGTGGGCGGTTTCCGCGAAAGTTCTTCGGCTCGGGCCAGCAACTGGATGCGGGACGTGCGCGACTGCACCAGTTCCGCGGCCAGTTGCGGCAGCACGATGCCGGGTGCACCCATATCGGATACCACCAAGGCCCGCTCGCCGAGGCGGTGAAAGCCTCGGCCGCCCAGCGTTTGCCGGCCCTCGGCGCGAATTTGCCCAGCAGGCGCCCAACCGGGTTGACCGGGCTTTCGCAGGGCCTCAGGGGTCGGGTATCTGACCGGCAGTTCGGCCATCGCCGGGTGGTCCAGATGCGGTTCGATCACCCGCTCCAACGCAGGGTGGGATGAGTCTTAAGCCCAGGATCCGATTGGATGCAGCCCCGGTCTGCTGCGCCAGGTCATAGCCGAACCCGCAGAGCATCGACAGTTCGGCGGACTGCTCATCATCTGTGGGCGAACAAAGAAGGTAACGAGGGACAGACATCATGCCGAGCCCGCAGGCCAGCAGCCCTAATTTTTACCAATCCGACGCTACGAAGAAGGTAATGAGATGGCAGCACGGCGTTATCGTTGCAAGGCGAGGCGGCTACTGAGGCATTCCACACAACGGGGTTGGGGAGTCCTGATCAGGTGACAGTAGCGTCAATTGTGGTATCGACGGCTTGCACGAAGCAATTGTTGGGCATGCGTGTAGAGACAGGCACTGTAGTCGTTACATAGAGTGACGTGCGGTACTCAGCCGACAAGGCGTCTATGTCGGTCCCTATCGAACCGTCGGATTAGACCACAGGAGTAGAAATGACTGAACGTCTTACACAGGGACGAACAGATCCCCCAAAAGCCCAGACACGCTTGCGTGGATCTATTGGTGTGTGGGGACTCGTCTTCATGGTTGTCGCAGGAGCCGCACCGTTGGCCGTAATCGGAGGTACTGTTCCCGTTGGTATGTCCCTGGGTAACGGCGCCGGACTTCCGATGATTTTTCTAGTCGCGATGGTCATCCTGCTGTGCTTCGCGGTGGGGTTCATGGCGCTGACGCCCCATGTACGCAATGCCGGTGCGTTTTACACCTACATCGGTAGAGGTCTCGGGCGTCACGTCGGCTTTGGTGCCGCTTTCGTAGCTCTGCTTGGTTACCTTGCGTTGCTCATTGGCCTCTATGGCCTACTGTCTGGTTTGGCGGTAAGCCTGTTCGAGTCATGGGGCATATCCTCACACTGGCTGGTATGGGCAGTCTTGGCTTGTTTAGGCACAGGCTTCATGGGGCACCGGAATATTGACTTGTCTAAGAAGGTGCTCGGAGCAGTGCTCATAGTTGAATTGTTGATCGTCGTGGTCTTTGACGCTGCAGTTTTCCTTAGGGGCGGCGGACCGGAAGGGATATCCACAGGGTTCCTCGACCCGGTAACTGTCATGTCCGGCGCTCCGGGACTGGCTCTGCTATATGCATTCTTGAGTTTCTTGGGATTTGAAGCTACGGCAGTGTTCAGAGATGAGGTAAAGGACCCCGACCGCACGGTACCTCGTGCAACCTACCTTGCGCTTGTCGTTGTCGGCGTCTTCTACGCTGTCTCCACCTGGGCGCTGATTTCATCATTTGGGGATGACGCAGCCGTTCAGGCAGCTACCGAAAACGGTGAAGCTATGCTGCCATCTGCGATGCATCAGTACCTCGGTGCCGTTGCCGAACACGGCGTCCAAGTTCTGGTCGTGACGAGTATGTTCGCTTGCGTATTGGTTTTCCAGAATATCGTTGGGCGATATTTTTTTACGATCGCCAATCGAGGGGCATTGCCGGCCGTTCTGGGCCGGGCTCACATCAAGCATGGCTCTCCCTATGTCGCCTCCGCTGTTGTCATGGTGACTGTGCTGGTTTTCCTAGTCGGGGTAGCGATTATTGGTCTGGAGCCAATCAACGGACTCTATGCGTCCTTCGCCGGATTCGGCACCGTCGGCTTCATTATTCTCCTGCTGGGAACCTCGCTTTCTGTTCTGGTCTTTTTCGCCCGTCGATCACGTGAAAAGAAAGACAGGCCGAGTGTTGTGCGCGTTTTTATTGCCCCAGCATTAGCTCTTCTAGGCTTATGCGGGATCGCATACCTCGTCGTACAGAACCTGCCGGACCTCGTTGGAGGATCCACCACGCTAGCGGGCGTCTTACTGGTGATGTTTGCGGCTGCTTTCGGGGCCGGCGTGGTCTTGGCTTTCCGCCGCCGCGACCTCACGCTGGATTAGCACCCGTCGCACCTCGCGCTGGTGGCGGATCGTTGACAGACAGGGTGCTATCCGCAGTTGTGCGACGCCATTTCTCCTTCGTATGCGGGACCCGGCGGGGGAACTTCCACGGGAACCGCTGACTGTTATCAGGATAACTCCGATTAGATTCATTGAGAACGGCCGCCTGACAGGTCCTCTTGGATGCGGTTGGGGTATTGAGCTTCTAGAGAAAGCTCCCGTTGCGGCCGTCCGTCACGTGCTCAGTCTGGCGCGGAATCAAGCCGTGATGAATATTCCGTGTAGCGCCTTCAAAAAACTGCGAAGCCGGATTTCCACCCGAATAAATCAAACGAAAGGAACACCATGACTGAAACAAACACCGTGACCACAGAGGCTTTCGCCGATCTCGCGGCAATCAAAGCGACAGTGGCTGCTGTGACGGAACAGCGCGAGCTCGGCAAGGTTACCTTCAGCATGCTCAGCGAGTCTGCTGGCGGACTCACTGCCAAAACCGTTACAGGACCTCTGACCCAGGCAGGCCATGCCGATGAATCTCGCCACGGCAAATTCACGCTGCACAGCGACGAGCCTGTTGCACTGCTGGGTACCGACACCGCTGTAAGCCCTGCTGAATACATCCTCAAAGGCCTGGCCGGCTGCTACCTGGTTACTTTGGCCTCCCTTGCTGCAGGCAGGAACATTCCGCTGAAGCACGTCGTGCTCACCCTGGGCTTTCATATCGACCTCAGCGGTTTCCTCGGTATCGACGACAGCGTCCGCAAAGGCGCCCAGCAGATCACCGTGGACGTCGAGATAGATAGCCCCGGCACTTCCCAAGAGGACTTGGAAGACCTGATCTGTGCGATGGAAGCAACTTCGCCCATCCGCGACACCTTGGCGAACCCTGTACCCATTACCACCCGCCTCGGCTAACTCTGGACGGGCATAGCCAACGCACAAGTAATGTGCGTCCCTTAGCGGACAGAAAAGATTTAAAAAAGGAGCAAGGCTTGGGCGGGTAGCTGCACAAAGCGCGGCTGCCCGCCTTCTTGTCCGCGGGGAAAAGGGCAACCACATCGTCAGGGAGAGCAACTTGTTGTGCCCTCCTCGGAGTGGCTCTTCCGATCTCCTAGGGTTAAGTGAGGAGATCATGCGAGCCAGCCTTGTCGGCCTTGAAGAGGATCAAATACCTTGGCATCATTGCCTCCCCAGCTAGTGAGCGGGGCGAGTCGAATCGTTTTCAGGCGACACCGCCCTGTTTCCTAGAGGCGCCGAGGGCAGAGCGACAGCAGGCGGAGTAACAGTTGCAGCGTCGATCTGGCTCGGCTCGAAACGGCCGGAGATGATGCGCTCAACAGCGGCCGGTTGCCGGCGCACCGCGATCAGCGTCCGTAGAGCCAGATCGACAGTCTTACGGTTCGAGGTGGCGCCCGTTAGCTGTTTGGCCTGCTTGAGTTTGTCTCGGTCGATGTCAAATGAGGTGAGGGGCCACGGTGCCTCCTGGTATACAACGGCCGACCCTGTGAGGCTGCGCGCAGGAGCTGTTCGGGTTGTTGCGCCGATCCATCAGGCGTAGCGGCCGGTAGCCGTTGATAACTTTTATCAGCGCCCAACCGTCAGCACCAGAGCGTCTTCGACTTCTCGATAAACGCTTGGAGCGTTATGCCGCCTTCGAGGTATGAGTTGATGTCCTCTACGGTCTCGCGGTCAGGCTTCATGCCCTCCAGCGCCCAGCTGGCCATAGTGTCAACGGTCAGCTCGCGCTTCTGCTGGCTAGTGAGCAGTGATCGAAATCCTCAAGACCTATAGCGCGGAACCGTGACTAGGCACAGCCGCTAGGGCGCAGGCGAGGTCCGGAACCTTGTGTGAGGAGCGTTTGGAGAAGCGCGAGCACCGCAAAATCTGACCCGTTCGGCAGTACGCCAACGCTGCGTTCAGATGCAACTCATTTGCATTCGACAAGTCTCTTGAGCTCAGCGTCGTAAACATAGCCGACGATCTCGCCGGACATGATCATGTTGACGGCTTGGTTAATTACGTTCCGGGGCGCGACAAACCACTCCGAGGGGTCGTAGTTGCGGCCTTTTCGATCGATCTGGGTGAGATCGAGCCGCACCTCGGCGAATACCCGGTGCAGGAGGTGCTCCAGCGCGGACGGCTTAAGATTGTAGGTGCGGTATTTCTCAACGATCTTCACCGGAGCCATCAGGTACGTCGGCGACTTCTCCGCTCCCTTCAGACGCTGTTCCACGCTCGTGGTCGAGAACCCGATCTTGTGAAGGTCCGTGATCCCGGCGATCTGCGGATCATCACTCAAGGACTGGAGCACGTAGATGTGGCCGCTCTCCTTGTCAGCGTCAAAGACATCCTCGGCTTCGACGCCGGTGCGGACGATCGCCTGGCCTTCCTGCTCGTGGAGCCGGATGGAAAGGGATTGCCTGTACATCGAGGACTCGGTGCCGTTCTCGAAGATCACCCGCAGCCGCTGCTTCGGTTCAGGTTTGCCGCCGACGACCATCGTCATGGTTTCACCAACCTCGGCGACGAACAGCATGATGCCGTTCAGGACGAAGAACCGCCCCTCCTGCACTGTGGGCAGCCCCTTGAAGGGAGCCAACGTCACAGTGCTTTCGGCAAGCTCGGCGTGCTTGGCCTTGAAGAGGTGTTCGAACTGGTCAAACTCAAGGCTCTTCTTCCGCTTCGCCACGGAGTCAGGCGAATTTGGTGCCTTTCGCACCGGTAATTCCGAGACATCGAGCAGTCCGGATTCATCGCCCAGCAGATTCAGATCATCATTTTCGAGCAGGTCATCAAGCGACGTAGGGGCCTCAGGAACCTCTAACAGACCAAACTCGTCGAGATGCTTCAGTGCTGCGATTTTCTCCTCGTTGGCGAGGATGCCATCGAGCCGGGCTCCGAGCTTTCGTTCGGCGATCTCCCGCGTCGTCGAGCTCGGGATCCGGCCATGGGCACGGCGAAACTCCACGATCTCCAGGAATGCGCGCTCCAAGCGATCGGCTGAGGTGACCTTCTTAGGCTTTTCCGGTGCGTCCAGTAGTCCGTCAACATCCGCGTCGAACAGCTCTTGGAAATTCCCCGGGTATGCAAAATCTACTGGACCGACCGTTTCCGCTTCGCTCATGCTTCCTCTGCCATTTCCATTGCCCGTTGCGCGGCCTGATGCTCCTGCTTCTTGCGCTGCAGGAACAGCAGCACCTCGGCATACCGCTTCTCGGTCGGCTCTTCAGAGCGCACGTTCGGCCTGCGTCCTGCAACCTTGACCCAGTTTTGGATCTTCGGGAAAAGTGCCAGGGCTTCCTCTTCGGTGACCTCCACACGTGTGGCGGTGATGGTGTCCTGGATGATGCGCAGTACGGATGGGGTCACGGACTTGGAGATGACCTCGAAGGCCCGCTGGAACGGGTTGACCGAGTCGATGAGATTGATATTGATGTCATCGATATTAACGAACTTCTCAGCCATCTTGATGAACCGCTTATCGCCGACCTCGCGGACCTCGCCGTTCTTAATGACGGAATCCACGATGACCTGCTGACGAAGCTCTTCAACTTGAGTCTCGTCCAGGTCGGGGTACCGCTCGCGGATGATTTTCGGGATCAGAACCTTATTCGTCGTTTCGGGATCGACCGAGCCGGCGGCCGCCTTGGCGAAGGTATCATCCTGCAGAATCGTTGCCTTCAGATCATTCAAATCCGTCTCGACGATCTGTTTGACGCGTTCGGACGAGGGCTCCTTGAATCCCTTGATCTTGATGATTCCCGGCGGAGTCACGTCATCGTCGTCAGTGCGCTTGGTCTTGAAGGTGAAGTTCTGTGCGAGCACTTGCTCCATCAGCAACGACGCCGTAATGGCCTTCAGCATGTTGTTCACCGAGACCTTCACCTCACTCTGAGTGGCGTCAGGCTCAGCGATCAGGTTCGTGAACTGGGCATGCTCCTTGCCGGGGCTGTCGCGGGTGACGCGACCAATGATCTGTATGACCTCGGTGAGCGAGGCACGGTACCCGACGGTCAGGGCGTGCTCGGCAAAAGGCCAGTCGAAACCTTCCTTTGCCATGCCCAGGGCGATAATGATGTCCACACCATCGCGCTCTTTGGAAGCTACATGAGCAAGATAGTGGAGCGTGTCAGCGCGCTTCTTCTGGTCCGTGTCATCCACGAGATCAGCGACCCGAAGAATCTCACCGGTGTCTTTGCGGCGAATGCTGATGATCCCGGTCTCCGGGTCGGTAGCTTCGACATGGCCGATGGCGTCGATAATGAACCCGACTTCTTCGATCTTGTCCTTGGTGGACTCACCTGAGTTGACGTTCGGAATGTGCACGATTGTCTTCTTGTCCAGAAGCAGGACCTCACCGATCGCATCGGTATAGCGGCCCTGGTAGAAGTGATGCCCGATGCCAAGCGAGTGCAAGTACTCATAACCGTTGAGCTGGTCGTAGTAGTTGAAAGTGACCGGCGTGAACCGTGCCTCATCCTCAGCAGACAGCACAGGGACTGAATCGCCGCGGAAATACGAACCGGTCATAGCAACGATGTGCACGTCCGAGCCGTTCATGACTTCACGCAGGAGCGCACCCAACCGGTTAGCCTCCGTGTTCGCTGAGACATGATGGAATTCATCGATCGCCAGCACGGTACCGTTGAACGCATCCGGTGCGAGCTTTTCGAAGGCGAACCGCAGAGTTGCGTGCGTGCACACCAGAGTGGCGTCGGGGCCTTCGAGAAAGTCGATGAACGCGCCAACCTTGCCTTGCGAGGAACCGGCGTCGCAGAGGTTGTGCTCGTCTTTGATTTCCCAGTCTGCGAAGAACCCCTGCAAGGTGAGCTTCGTCGAGGAGAAGGACGCCCCGATGGAACGCTCGGGGACGGCAACGATGACCTTTTTCCGGCCTTGGTTGTAGAGCTTATCGAGCGCAACAAACATCAAAGCACGCGATTTGCCTGAGGCCGGCGGAGCCTTGACCAGGAGGTGCTGGGCATCTCGCTTTGCGAAGACGCGCTGCTGCATCTCGCGCATACCTAAGGCGTCGGTGTTGACCGATGCCTTAGTGCGGGCATACGTCACGTCGACGATGTTCATCGGCTTGTTCACTTCTTCTGGTTCCCCTTTGCAGACTCTGCTTCTGTCATCGCCTCATACATAGCAAAGAGGTCCGACAACCTTTGTTCATCAGTCTCGTAGGCATGTTTTGAGTAGATCGAATCCACGAGAGTATCAATCTCGGCATGAGCGGCGCGGAGGTCGGCGGGCATGTACTTCGGATCGTAGAGTTCTGCCAAGGTGAGTTCGCAGTGGTACTCGCGGACATCCAACACACGAAGGGCTGCAACCGTGAGCCTTTCCTTCAAGTCATCGGAAAGTTGCGGCACCGGAAAGTTGTTGTACACGATTGTGTTGGAGTAGCGATAATTGATTCGCATTCTTCCTGCGACGGCTCGCACCCATGTCATGTGTGCTTTCGAGGTGATAATCGCGAATACCCAGGGCTCAGCATCGTACGCGGCGAATGCGGCATTAGAAATCACAGTGTCGGGCCCCAGATACCCGACGGGAATGTAGTCGCGAAGCCCCGAAGACGCAGCAGGGACAATAATCGACTCCGTCGGCTTGTAGCGGACCTCACCAAAGCGGAACGGCATGGACGAGATCTTCTGAGTGGCGGCCTTCGGGCTTGCCCTACGCATCTCGGACGTTTTCACGAAACGACGTTGCAGAGGCGCGATACTTAGTGCTGACTCTTCCTCGCCTGGGTTCACCCACACGCAGTATCGGTCTAGTCCGTTGATGAATTCCAGCGAGCCAAGGAAGGTCTTGAGGAAGTGTGCGGCTTGAGGAGCTTCATCTATGAGGGCATTCCGGTCGTGAGGTTCAAGGACCAAGTTGCCACCGTCGGTTGGTTGCGAGCCCTTTTCCATGGGCGGCAGTGCCGAAAGCGGTTTGGAGCGTGAATGAACGTAGATGTTCTTGCCGTCTGCGAGATAACCATTGATATTTGACGCAGCGATCTGTAGGTCATCCGTGAAGAGATACTTTGGACGCTGTCCCACTCTTCGCAAGCCGATAACGGCGACTGTGACGTCGGCGTTTCCCTTAGCATTGTTGTCCCATTGGAACCCGGTGTGAGCGAAACCGATCTCCAGATCCATGGAGAAGATCATGGGAAACATGAGCGCAACGTGTTCGCCTTGTGACACAGTCTTTGTCGTTACGAATGCGAGCTCAGCTCGGCTACGCGCGATGTACTCAGCGCCTTTGATAAACCAGAGGGCGATGTAGTTAAGGCTCTTCGAGTATGGACGTGTGCCGAACACAAAGCCGAAGTCTGCTTTTTGGGCAGTCGACTGCCTTGTCGACCCGTAGTACGGCGGGTTTCCGATGAGGTAGATCTCATCGGTCCCGTTGTTGGGGCAAATATGATTCCAGTCGACACGAGCGGCATTGCCCGCCTGAACCTGACCTGTCTCCTTCAGCGGGATCAGCGGGATGGAGAGCTTGAACTTTTCCTTAAACTCGCTGTTCATCTGGTGCTTGGCGATCCAGAGGGAGAGAATTGCGACCTCGACCGCAAAGTCGTCGAGCTCGATGCCGTAGAAGTTCTCAATGTTAATCTTCGACTCGGCGTACAGCACCTGATGCTTCGGATCGATCTCAAACAGTCGCTCCAAGATTGCGTGCTCCAGACGGCGCAGTTCCTTGTAGGCAATGACGAGGAAGTTGCCGGACCCACAGGCGGGGTCGAAAACCTTGATCGCGCTTATGCGTTCGAGCAGTGCTTCAAGCTTCTTGACGGAGTCGAATCCGGTATCGAGCTGTTCCTTCAAATCATCCAGGAACAGCGGCTCGATGGTCTTGAGGATGTTCGGCACCGACGTGTAATGCTGGCCCAGATCGCTGCGCTTGCCCGGGGTGACAATCGCTTGGAACATAGATCCGAAAATGTCCGGGTTGATGTCGCGCCAGATCAGCGTGCCCGACTCAAGTAGCAGGTCGCGGGCATTTCTCGTGAACTGCGGCACCACATGCTCTGGTGCCATGGTGAACAACCGGCCGTTGACGTACGGGAACCGTGCCAGGTGTTTGGGCTTCTTTGCGGCGTCTTCAGTATCGAGCGCCATGAAGACTGCCGTGAGGAACTCAGCGACGTCTGAACCGTCGGGCTGGGTATGCGAGCCGACGGCGTTGGTGAAGACACCCTCATCGAAGATGCCTGTGTCTTCGGCAAAGAAGCAGAACAGGAGCCGGGTGAAGAACACATTCAGGGCATGACGCCCGTGTGCCATGTCGAACATGCCGGGGTTCGCCGCCAGCAGCTCGTCGAACAGTTTGCCCATCCGTTCAGCTGCCTTGACGTCCGCGTGCGCCTCGGCGACGTATTGTGCTTTCTCCATTCCGGCCCAGGGCAGGAAGAACGTGAAGTGTTGGTTGATGTCCCGGATCGGGATCATCAGGTTCTCGCCGGTCTTCGTGTCGATGGCCAGCAGTTCCATGTAGTCGGTGACGATCACGAAGCGCGTGTTGTACCGCACGACCAGCGGGGAAGTCTTCAGCTCGTCGATGACCGCGAGCGGATCATCGGTTGTCTCCTTGAAGTAGACGACGTTTTTCTGCGCCACTTCAGTGCATGGATCTTTGGCAACGTTGAGCGAGCCATTGCGCAGTCGGGTCACATTGCCCTGAGGCTTTCCATACGCCAGTAACAGGCTGAAAATGAACTCGCGATCGTAGGATTCACGGCCGCCGAGTGGGGCAACGCGTTCCTCGACAGATTTTAAGTTCAGCTTCACCATCGACGATTTTCCTCCGCGAATGTGATCCCACCGAGGGCCTGGCCCTCGGTGTTTAAACCCTTGCATCCGAGGCCGGCTGGCATGCCGTCGGCAGACGACCTCGGATCGCAAGCGTTCATACTCCTCGTCGGCAGCGCAGGAGCGCGCAATACCTCCCCGTGATCTTATCCGGGACTGTCCCGGCGCACCGACGCAGCCCTGTCTTCGAGCGAAACGAGTGCGGGACCTGATGCGGGATTTGACCGGCCGCCACCGGAGTCTGCACCATAAATGCACCACGCCACTCCCCGAAATGAAGAAAACCCCCGGATTTCCGGGGGTTTTCTGTGGCGGTGACGGTGGGATTTGAACCCACGTTGGCTGTTACACCAAACAACATTTCGAGTGTTGCACCTTCGGCCGCTCGGACACGTCACCAACGCGTCAACTTTACCCGTTGTTGGCCCTGAGCCCCAAAACGGCCCGATGAGAGGCCCGTGTCAGAGCGCGGAGTCGCCGCGGTGGCCCGCAAAGAAGCCGCGGAGCATGGCGGCCGACTCGTCGGCCCGGACCTCGGGGTAGACCTCAACCCAGTGGTTCAACCGCCGTTCCCGCAGGATGTCGAAGACGCTGCCGGCTGCCCCGGCTTTTTCATCCCAGGCTCCGAAGACCACCTGCGGGATCCGGGCCAGCACAATGGCGCCGGCGCACATGGCGCATGGCTCCAGCGTTACCACCAAGGTGCAGTGGTCCAGCCGCCACGTTCCAAGCTTTCGAGCTGCCTCCCTGATGGCCACCATCTCGGCGTGGCCGGTGGGGTCGTGGAGCGCCTCCCGTTCGTTGCGTCCGGAACCCAGCACCTCGCCGTCGGGCCCGATCACTACGGCACCGATCGGTACATCGAGTGTGTCCAGCGCCAGGCGCGCCTGGTCCAGGGCAAGGCCCATCCATCGGTGGTGCTGCGGATCAATCGGGCCCATGGCACCATTCTGGCAGGCCCGATGTTTGTCCCTGCCAACCGGCTGCCGGTAGTTTTGTGTAATGCGCGTACTCGAAGTGGACCATCCTCTTGTTGCCCACAAACTCACCGTTCTCCGCGACAAGACCACTCCGTCGCCCGTCTTTCGCCAGCTCACCGAAGAACTGGTGACCCTGCTCGCTTATGAGGCCACCCGCGATGTCCGCACCGAGCCGGTGGAGATCGAGACTCCGGTAACCCTGACCATCGGCACTGCCTTCACCAAGCCCACCCCGCTGGTGGTGCCGATCCTGCGCGCCGGTCTCGGCATGCTCGAGGGTATGACCAAGCTGGTGCCGACCGCCGAGGTCGGGTTCCTTGGCATGGCCCGCAACGAGGAAACCCTCGATGTGATCACCTACGCCGAGCGGCTGCCGGCCGACCTCACCGGACGCCAGGTGTTCGTGCTGGATCCCATGCTGGCCACCGGCGGCACGTTGCGCGAAGCCATCAAGTTCCTCTTCGCGCGGGGCGCCGCGGACGTAACCTGCATCTGCCTGCTCGCCGCGCCCGAAGGGCTGCAGGCGCTGCGAGATGAACTTGAGGACACCAATGTCTCGATCGTCGTGGCCTCCATTGACGAGCGGCTGAACGAGAAGGCGTACATCGTGCCGGGGCTCGGCGACGCTGGCGACCGGCTCTACGGAGTGGCCGGCTGACCCAGCCGACAGGCGCCCAACGGAGGGCTGCGGCTTCAAGACCCGCCGCGCCTGGCCGGAACGAGAGGTGTGTCCACATTTTGGACGCCTTGCAATATCCCGCGGTATCGGGTTAGCCGCTGCCTGAGGGGGGCCTTAACGCCCCATGGGTGAATATTTATGCGGTCAAAGCCTGAAGCGATCGCTTTGCATTTATATTTATTCACCGTGATTATTGTGATCCCTCGCACAAAAACATGGAATCGTCTCATTATTTGAGATAAGCAGGCTTATATTACTTGCACGTAAGCTTTGTTACGAGGAAACTCATGCTTGTGAACAACAACGCAACAGCATCTGCAGCCGCAGCCATCAGTTTCGGAGGGTCTCCCGGATCACTGACGGACTGTTGCCGAATGCAGGCCTAACTCCCCACCCCTCGAGTTATCCAGGCAATCCAACTGTCCAATGGCGGGCGCCAGAAACACATTCCGTGCGGGCATGCCATGCATTCGCGCCGTGATGACGGCCATTCACACATGAGGTTCTCAATGTCAGTTTCATCCGGATACGTCCACATCTCCGTCCGCAACGCACAGAACCGGGCGGCCGCCGCCCAGCGTCAGGCCGCCGGAGCGCACCAGCAGTTCGCCGGGCAACCGAACCACCAAGGGGAGCAGCCCTACCGCGTGCTGCGTGCGGTTCCGGGCCAGTACGACGCCGGTGCGGCCAACCCGACCACGGCACCGACCCCTGTGGTCACCCCGAATGGAATTCCCGGGCCGCAGGCAGTCTCCAATGACACCGTTGCCCGCGGTTTTGTTCTCTACGTAGGCCTCGACGAGGAAGCCGCCGCCGCCCAGGGGACCTCGCTGAGCAAGTTGGCGGCCCAGGTCCGTGCCTACGTGCAGTCGCTGGCCGCTGACGCCCAGACCCACGGGGCCGTGGCCCTTGCCCCGGCCGACGCGCCAGGCGAGAACATTGATGTGGTCCGCCAGGCCCTCGGCGACCCCACCGTCAGCCGCCGTCCGCGCACGCCGGCGGTGGAGATCCAGCGCCAGCCTCAGCAGGCTTCGCACGCCAGCCGTCCGAGCGGCGTGCTGATCGATCTGTCCCGCCGTGAAGTGCATCTGGACGGCGAGACGCTGAACCTGACGTTCAAGGAATTCGAGCTTCTCAACTACTTGGTGGAAAACGCCACCCGCACGGTGGGCCGCGAAGAGCTGCTCTCCGGACTGTGGAAGAACGCCGAGGAAGTTCCGAACGAGCGCACCATCGACGTACACATCCGCCGGCTTCGGTCGAAGCTGGGCCGTTTGGCCAATACCGTGCGCACCGTACGGGGCCAGGGGTACCGGTTTTACGAGCACCCGGAAGTAGTTGTCTGGGCTGCGCCGGAGTACTCGATCTAGCGCTTTACTCGCCTTTCGCACCCCGGCCCCCGAATTCCTCGGGGGCCGGGGTGCTTTGTTGATTCTGCACCTCTACGCCGCTCCAGCAGGGTTACAGGCCGTATTTTTCTAGGAGGCGGAGCCAGACTTCGCTGATGGTGGGGTAGGAGGGGACGGCGTGCCAGAGGCGGTCCAGCGGGACTTGACCGACGATGGCGGTGGTGGCCGCGTGCAGCAGTTCGCCGACGCCGGGGCCGGCGAAGGTCATGCCCACGATCACCTTGCGCTCCTCGTCCACCACCATCTGCGCCCAGCCTTGGTAGCCATCGGCGTAGAGCGAGGATCCGGCGACGGCGATCGGCAGTTCGGTGGCCGAGACACTTAGGCCGCGCTCCCGGGCCTGGTCTTCGGTCAGGCCGACGAAGGCGAGCTCCGGATCGGTGAAAACCACCGAGGGCACCGCCGCGTCGTCGGCCGTGCTGGCATAGCGGCTCCACGGTTTCGGTTCACCGTCCAGCTCTCCGGCTGCCCGGGCGGCGATCGCCTCTCCGGTGGCGCGGGCCTGGTATTTGCCCTGGTGGGTCAGCTGCGCCTTGCCCGCCGCATCGCCCACCGCGTACAGCCAGCCGCCGTCCACTCCGGCAACGCACCCGCTGGCGTCCACGTCGAGATGCTTCGGGTCCAGCCCGATTCCTTCCAGGCCGAGCCCGGACAGGGCCGGGTGCCGTCCGCTGGAAACCAGAAGTTTGGCTCCCGTGACGGTGTCTGCCGCCCCTGTCTCCCCGTCCGAACCCGCCGCGGTCAGCGTGAGGGTGACGCCGCCGTCGTGCGCATCCGCACGGGAGGTGGCGGTGTGCAAGCGGATCCGCACTCCGTCGCGGCGCAGACCGGCTTCCACCAGCCGCCGGGCCGGTTCAGGAAACTTCGCCAACAAATCCCCGCGAGCCACCAGCGTGACGTCGGTGCCCAGCCGGGCGTAGGCCTGGGCCAACTCGCAGCCGGAGACGCCGCCGCCCAGCACCAGCAGGCTCTCCGGAACCTCGCGGGCGGAAGTGGCCTCGCGGGTTCCCCAGAACTCGATCTTGTCCAGGCCATCGACCCGCGGCACCGTCGGCGCGGACCCTGTGGCCAGCACGACGGCGTGGCGCGCCGCGATGCGTGTCTGCGTTCCGTCGTCGTCCGTGACCGTCACCTCGCGCGGACTGCTGATCTCGGCGGTGCCACGCAGCAGTTCGATGCCGGCCCCGTCCACCCACTTCACCTGCGACGAGTCGTCCCAATGGGAGGTGAACGAGTCCCGGCGGGCCAGCACCGCGTCCGCATCCAGGCTGCCGGTCACGGCCTGCGCAGCGCCCTGGACGCTCCGCGCGGCCTGCAGCACCGTCCCGGGACGCAGCAGCGCCTTGGATGGCATGCAGGCCCAGTAGGAGCATTCGCCGCCCACCAGTTCCGCTTCCACCAGAATGGTCTTGAGCCCTCCGTTGGCGGTGCGCTCCGCCGCGTTCTCGCCGACCGCGCCGGCACCAATCACCACAACGTCCGCTTCGAGTGTTTGCTCAGGCATGTGCCGAGCCTTGCACCGCTGCGTGGCCGTGGCAAGGGGGCTACTACACTCGTGGTGTGAACGACCACCACCTGAAGAAGCTCATGATCATGCGCCACGCCAAGGCTGCGTGGCCGTTGGGGGTGGAGGACCATGAACGGCCGCTGGCCAAGCGCGGGCACGACGAGGCGCCGCTGATCGGACGTTGGATGGTGGAACACGACTCGATCCCCGATTTCATTCTGTGCTCCTCGGCACTGCGCACCCGGCAGACCTGCACCTGGGTGTGCAACGAACTGGGGGAGAAGGCGCCGACGCCGATGCTCTCCGACGAACTGTACGACTCACCAGGGGTGCGGGTGCTGTCCGAGATCAACCAACTGCCGGACACCATCACCTCGCTGCTGGTGGTGGCGCACATGCCGGCGGTGCAGGATCTCGCTATGCGGCTGGCCTCGGTGGACTCGGACGAAGAGGCCGTGATGGAGATGGCCACCCACTACCCGACGTCCGGCCTGACCGTGCTCCAGCACGCCAAGAGCTGGGCCGAACTGGACGGACGCGACGCCGCGGTCACCAACTTCGTGGTGCTGCGCTGACCCAGCTTCCGCCCGATCGACTGCTCAGAATGCCGCGTGCCTCTGCGTCGCCTGGATGGCGGGCGGCCGCAGTCACTGCGGTGTGAACAGGTCCTCAATACTGCATTGGAAGACAGCCGCGAGCCGGAACGCGACTGGCAACGATGGGTCGTACCGGCCCTTCTCAATGGAAATGATGGTCTGACGCGATACTCCGAGCTCATCGGCCAACCGCTGCTGCGACCAACCTAACTCTTGGCGATGCTGCGGAAGCATGTTTTCCATCAGGCAGCGGATTTCTTCAGCCACAGGTAGCGTGCTGCGAAGTCGAGCATGGCAAACAGCAGCACTGCGGCGAGGATCCAGCCGATGGGTGCTTCCAGTCCCGTGAAGGAGAACACGGCAGCGCCCAGCCCGCCGGCCAGGAGAATATCTCCGAACGCCCCGCTCGTAGCTTTCTGATACCACGCCGATTCAATGGAATCCTCCGGCTTGTCAATCGCTCCAGTGAGAGTTGAGCGCTCCACGAGGACTGCCCATCCGAGTGCTGCTGCGACCGGCAGGGTGCAGACTACGACGACGGCGAACGCAAGCAGCGGACGCTCTACATCGGTCAGCAGCACGAAGAGCCCGCCTAGACCCGCGGAGATCAGTACGCCGATCGCCAGCGATGTACTCAACAATGCTGCGGTGCCGCCGCCAAAGCGTGCCTGCCCCCAGCGACTCCGCGCAATGACCTTGTCGCCCAAGTCCCGCTTCCCTTCTGTAGTGGGAAGCGCTTCTCCAGTGAGCACCTCCTAGGTCAAGGAAACTTTACAGTAAAGCGCACTTGACGTAAAGGGTGCTTGACTGTCGGGGCGGCTCGACTGGAACGAGTGTGATCCGGGCGTCCGATCGCCAGGGGACGGGGGCGTTCAGCGTCAGCTAGACGTGGATGCGGTGCAGCTTGTCCGGGTTCCGGACCAGGAAAATCTCCCGGACCAGGCCGCCGTCGATCCTGAAGCTTGCCACGGTATCCACCGCGCCGTCGGGGTCGACGGCGACGAGGGCCGGCAGCCCATTGACTTCGGCCACGTGCAGCTGGAACGGGGTGTCGGGCTTGCTGGTGACGCCGAGCAGGAAGCGCAGCACCTTCTCCACACCCAGGATGGGCCGCAGCGCCGCCGACTTCTGTCCGCCGCCGTCGCTGGTGAGAATGACGTCGGGAGCCAGCAGGCCCAGCAGCGGCTCGACCACCCCGGTGGTGGCTGCCTGCAGGAACTGCTCGGTAATCCGCTTGTGCAGGGCCGGATCCACTTGGTTCCTGGCCTGCCGGCTGGCCACATGGGCACGGGCGCGGGAGATCAGCTGCCGCACCGCGGCCGGGGAGCGGTCCAGTGTGCGGGCGATTTCCGGTGCCGGATACCCGAAGACTTCGCTCAGGATGTAGGCAGCGCGCTCCAGCGGGGACAGTTGTTCAAGGACCACCAGCATGGCCAGCGAAACATCATCGGCCAGCACGGCGGCTTCGTCGGGTGCAGGGGCTGCCGCCGCGCCCGGCAGGCTGCTGACTGGCTCGGGCAGCCACGGGCCCACGTACTCCTCCCGGCGCCGCTGTTGCGTGCGGAGCCGGTTCAGCGCCAGGTTGGTCACCGTCCGCAGCAGGTAGGCACGCGGCTCCCGGACCTCCTCGAGGGGCACCTCGGCAAAGCGCAGCCAGGCCTCCTGGACCACGTCCTCGGCGTCCGCCGCGCTCCCCAGCAACCGGTAGGCCGCGCCAAAAAGCAGCCCCCGGTACTGCTGGAACACGTCAAGGTTCGACTCCGTCGTCGTCACTTCAGCCTCCAATGCTGCACGTCTCCTTGAATCCCTGGCTGGTCAGCCCCATGGCGGCATTCACCCTTGAACGCTGGTTCTCCACGCCAATCAGGTAGGTCAGTTCGGCCAGTTGTGCCGGACTCAGGTTTTGCCTCAGCCTATCCACAAGTTCATCGGTAACGGCCGGCGGCGTGGCCGTCATGGCTTCGGCAAATTCAAGGACATCACGTTCCGCTTCGCTGTAGACGGTGGCGGTGCGCCACTGGGGGACGGCCCGAAGTTTGGCCGGATCAACGCCTTGATGGTGGTACTCCCAGTAGCCAAAATCCATGCACCAGCTGCACCCGATGGTGGCGGAGGCGCCCATCACCGCCAGCGCACTCAGCGTGGGCGGGACGGACCGGAACTTGCCCACGGCGGTTTCGTGCCGCAGCCAGGCGAACAGCACCCTGCGGTTGTGCATCATGGCGAGGCCGGGATCCAGCACTTTGCCGTACTTGCGCTTGCTGTAACCGGTCATGATCCGCAGGAACAGGCTGGGCTCGTGATCTAGCGGGATGCGTGCCATGTGGTCCTCCTTGACTCTGCCCCGGAAGTGGGGTTGTCAGGGAGACACCGCAGAGGTGGCGGAGTGTGACATCGGAGTAAGTGAGCATAAAAAATGCGGCCCGGTCGGTGACCGGGCCGCATCTGTTGGTGCGCCCAGAGGGATTCGAACCCCCGGCCTTCTGTTCCGTAGACAGACGCTCTATCCAGCTGAGCTATGGGCGCTTGGCCTCGCGGCCGGATACAACTGTAGCGTGTTTATCGGGCGGTCGCCAAATCGAGGGGTCCATGCCCCGCTGAGCCCCGGAATTCCGGGCGTTCTCGGCCCCTTGGGTTGTTCAGGTCCACTACGGCGCCATGTGAACTAGACCGGTCTATATGACCTTAATCACATATTTGATCGCGGTCACAACCAAAAACCCCGGAATCGCGGGGCTCATCCTCTTCGTCCCCGCCGAGGCTGGTTGGTGGGCCCCCGACTGGTCTAGCCGGTGGCCCATAGCATCAGTACACACCACTGGCCCAAGAAAGGGATGAGTCATGGGCGATACAACGCGTCAGCCGGTTCTTGAGGAAACACTTGGGGACGCCCCAACTACACATGCACAGCTTCTGGCCTGGGTGGCCGAAGTTTCCGAGCTGACGCAGCCCGACTCTGTGTATTGGGTGGACGGCTCCGAAGCGGAATACGCACGCCTGACCGACCAGTTGGTCGAGGCCGGAACGCTGCAGCGGCTGAACCCTGAGCTGTTCCCGAACTCGTTCGTCGGTTCGTCCGACCCGAAGGACGTGGCCCGCGTTGAAGAGCGGACCTTCATCTGCTCCGAGAAGGAGGCGGATGCCGGGTTTACCAACAACTGGATGGACCCCGCCGAGATGAAGGCGATCCTGCGGGAACGCTTCGCCGGCAGCATGCGCGGGCGCACCATGTACGTGATCCCGTTCGTCATGGGTCCCCTGGATGCCGAGCAGCCGCAGTACGGCGTCGAAATCACTGACTCCGCCTACGTGGTCGCTTCGATGCGCATCATGGCCCGGATCGGCACCGACGTGCTGCGCAAGATGGAAGCCGAGGATGCGTTCTTCGTCCCCGCGCTGCATTCCGTCGGCGCCCCGCTGGAGCCCGGCGAGGCCGACGTCGTGTGGCCGTGCAACGAAGAGAAGTGGATCGTGCACTTCCCGGAAGAGCGCTCCATCTGGTCCTACGGCTCCGGCTACGGCGGAAACGCGCTGCTGGGCAAGAAGTGCTACGCCCTGCGTATCGCCTCGGTGATCGCCCGGGACGAAGGCTGGCTGGCCGAGCACATGCTCATCCTCAAGCTCACCAGTCCGGAAGGCAAGGCCTACAACGTTGCGGCAGCCTTCCCCTCTGCTTGCGGCAAGACCAACCTGGCGCTGCTGGATCCCACCATCGAAGGCTGGAAGGCCGAGACCCTGGGTGATGACATCAACTGGATGCGCATCGGCAAGGAGGGCGAGCTGCGCGGCGTGAACCCGGAGTACGGGCTGTTCGGCGTCGCGCCGGGAACCGGCTGGGGCACCAACCCCAACGCCATGCGCGCCATCGCCAAGGGCAACTCCATCTTCACCAACGTCGCATTGACCGACGACGGCGGTGTCTGGTGGGAGGGCATGACCGAGGAAGTGCCTGCTCACCTGACCGACTGGGAGGGCAATGACTGGACGCCGGACTCCGGCCGTCCCGCCGCCCATCCGAACTCGCGCTTCTGCACCCCGATCTCGCAGATCGACATGCTGGCCCAGGAGTACTACAGCCCGGACGGTGTGGAGATCCACGCCATCCTCTTCGGCGGCCGCCGCAAGACCACCATCCCGCTGGTCACCCAGGCCCGCTCCTGGACCAACGGCATCTTCATGGGGTCCACGCTGTCTTCGGAAACCACCGCTGCTGCGGCTGGTGCCGTCGGAGTGGTCCGCCGCGACCCGATGGCGATGCTTCCTTTCATCGGCTACAACGCCGGCGACTACCTCAAGCACTGGGGAACCATCGAGGGCAAGGCCAACCCGGAGCGCCTGCCCAAGGTCTTCCTGGTCAACTGGTTCCGCCGCACGGCCGACGGCGGCTTCGCCTGGCCGGGCTTCGGCGAGAACTCCCGCGTGCTGAAGTGGGCTATCGAGCGCATCGAGGGCACCGCGGACGCCAGGGAGACTCCGATTGGGTACATCCCGACCGGAGAGTCGATCGACCTGACCGGCCTTGACATGACTCCAGGGCAGGTGGAAGAAGCCGTCAAGGTGGATCCCCAGGAGTGGAAGGAAGAGCTCAAGGGCATCGAGGAGTGGTACGCCCGCTTCGGCGAGGCACTGCCCGACGAGCTGGCTGCCGAACTGAAGCAGCTGCAGGCCCGCTTCGCCTGATCGGAAAAGTCCGGGCCGCCTTGATGGCCCAAAAACGGGTGAGACCCGGCGCTGTTGCGCCGGGTCTCACCCGTTTTGCTGTCCTGGGCCTTGCCCGGATCGCCAGCCGCAGTGCCGAGCCCGTGGAGCCGCTGGTCTAGACCGGCGACTCCGCGGGCGGCGGGTTTAGTTAGCCGAGGCCAGCCAGAGGTCCGGACCGAAGACCTCGTAATGGACCTTCGTGGCCGGAATGCCGGCGTCGATCGCCTGGCTGCGGATCGACTTCATGAACGGCAGCGGGCCGCAGACGTAGACCGACGCGTCCGCCGGCAGTTCCACATCCTGCAGGGTCATGAAGCCGGTGTTGAAGCCTTCGGTCGGCTCTTCCAGCCAGAGCTGGAGGTTGGCGCCGTCCAGCTTCTCGACGTCCTCGGTCATCTGCTCGCGCAGGGCCCAGGCTTCCAGGCTCTTCTCTGCGTGCAGCACGATCACTTCGCGGTCCGATCCCTGGCTGGCCAAGAGCCGCAGCGCGGAGGCGGACGGCGTGCAGCCGATGCCCGCGGTAGCGAAGACCAGCGGCCCATCTCCGTCGTCCAAGGTGACGTCTCCGTAGGGGTTGGACAGCTCCAGCACGTCGCCCACCTGCACCTCGGAGTGCAGGACCGGGGAAACCTCGCCGCCGTCGTCGCGCTTGGTGGTGAAGACGCGGCGGGTGGTGGACTCGACGTCGGAGCTAAGCGAGTACTGCCTGACCTGGCGCAGCCCGTCCGCCAACGTGACCTTGACCGAGACGAACTGGCCCGGGACGGCAACGGTGGCCGGGGTGTCGTCGGCCGGTTCCAGCACAAAGGTCATGCAGCCGATGCCTGCCGGGGTCTTCTCCACCACCTTCCACGGGGTCCACATCTTGTCATTGGCCTGCTGTGCGTAGAGGCCCTTCTCCAGCTTGATCAGGGCATCGGCCATCAGCCAGTAGACCTCGGTCCACGCTTCGGCGATTTCCGCCGTGATCACGTCGGCCAACTCTTCGGCAATCGCCTCGAAGAGGTACTTATAAACGATCTGGTACTGGTCCTCGGTGATGCCCAACGAGGTGTGCTTGTTGGCAATGCGGCTGAGCATCTGCTCCGGCACCAGGTCCGGGTTGGCGACCAGTGCGGAGGCGAAGGCGGCAATCGAGCCCGCCAGGGCCTTCTGCTGCTCGCCGTTGCGCTGGTTCGCGCGGCTGAACAACCCGTCCAACAGTTCCGGATGGGCGGCAAACATCCGCGAGTAGAAGTTCGGGGTGATGCTCCCGAGCCGCTCGCCGACGAGGGGCAGGGTGGCTTCGATGATGGGGCGGGATTTTTCCGAGAGCACTGCTACTCCTTGCTGGAAGTGAACGTTACGAGATCAAAGTAGCACCGCAAATGCTAGTTTAAATCCATGTTTCTACGTGTTGTAGAAAAAGTTCAGCGGAATGGTGCGGATCAGGCCGGACGGCGGGTGAGCAACGTCACAAACACCGGCTCCATTTGTGACTGGTGCGGCAGCGAGGAGACCACCACGGAGTCCAGTTCGAGGTAAAAAGCCTCGCGTGCACGGCGCAGTGCCCCGCGCAGTCCGCAGTTGTTGTTCATCGGGCAATCGCCGTTGGGCGACTCGCAATCCACCAGGTCTTCGCGGGCATCCAGGGTGCGCAGCACGCTGCCCACCGTGACTGCCCGGCCGGCAGGGCTGATCCGCACGCCGCCGGACCGGCCGCGCACCGCTTCGATGAGTCCGAGCCCGCGCAACTTCAGCACCGCCTTGCTGACATGGTTGTACGGCGTCCCCACCCCGTCGGCAATGGCCTGGGTGGTCATCAGTTCTCCGTCCGGGGCTGCCGAGAGCAGCATCAGCGCCCGGAGGCACACATCGGAGAACGCATTGATACGCATGCTTGCCATATTAGCCGCCCGCTCTTGACAAAAGCTGCGGCTGTGCCTTCAATCACCCGGTGCGGCGCAGCCCCGGGTCCTCGGGCCCATCCCGACGACGGGGCACGGCGGCCCTGCTCAGCCCTCCGCCGGGCCGGCTTCTTCCACGGCATCGGGCCAGACGAGGCGTTCCTGCGGGTCCACGAAGGGGTCGGGATAGCTCCACTTGCCATCGTCGTCGTGATGATAGGGCTGAATGGCGGAGACGGCGACGCCGGTGGAGTGCTCCACGGCAATCTGGATCGCGTCGGCGTCCTCTTCGGGCAGGAAGATGTCGCTGATCACGGCGACGGCGCGGAAGTCTCCGCGTTCCTGCCGCAGCGTGGCATACAGATCCTCGATCATGCCGTCCACGTTGACCTCGGCCGCCTCCGCATCAAGATCATCCGGAGAGACCACCACCAGGCGCAGTCCGCCGTCGTGCGTGGTGACCAGCGCCGCCGGCAGGAACGCCCCGTGGTCGGCCAACTGCTCCTGCGCTACACCCAGTCCGGTGCCGAACAGCGTGTCGATGTCGGCCAGTACCTCGGCGGGCAGGCCGTCGCGCCAGGACGCACTCATGCTGCTTCCCGGACCCGGGCCAGGACATGTTCACGGAGCGTGGTGAGCAGTGCCGGGCTGGTGGCTTCGGCGTTCAGGCGCAGGAACGGTTCCGTGTTGGAGGGCCGCAGGTTGAACCACCAGGATCCGTCGTCGGCAATGACGGTGGTGCCGTCCAGACGGTCCACGCTCACGCCGGTTCCCGCGTAGGCGGCGGGGCAGTCGGCCGCGGTGGCGGCGGTCCCAGCGGCGGCCGGGTCGCCGGCCAGAGCGGGCGCGAAGTCGGCCAGCACACGGGCGACGGCGGCGTCCTTGTCCTCGACCTGCGAGTTCAGTTCACCGGTGGCGTGGTAGGGATCGTATTCGGCGGCCAGTTCGGACAGCGGCGTCGGCTGTTCACCGAGCGCGGCCAGGACATGCATGGCGGCGAGCATGCCGGTGTCGGCGTTGTAGAAGTCGCGGAAGTAGTAGTGCGCGGAGTGTTCGCCGCCGAACACTGCCTTTTCTTCCGCCATGTGCGCCTTGATGAACGAGTGGCCCACCCGGGTGCGCACGGCCCGGCCGCCGGCGGCGGAAATGGCTTCGGGCACGGCGCGCGAGGTGATCAGGTTGTGGATCACGGCCGGCTGTTCTTCGCCGACTGCCTTGGCGCGGGCGATTTCCCGGCGCGCGACCAGCGCGGTGATGGCCGAGGGGGAGACCACGGCCCCGGTGTTATCAATCACAAAGCAGCGGTCGGCGTCGCCATCGAAGGCCAGGCCGATGTCGGCCCCGTGCTCCCGGACGGCGGCCTGCAGGTCCACCAGGTTATCCGGTTCCAGCGGGTTGGCCGGATGGTTGGGGAAGGTGCCGTCCAGTTCGAAGTACAGCGGCACAATCTGCAGCGGCAGCGCCGGTAGGAGGCTGTCGCCGAGCACCGCGGGAGTGGTCATTCCGGCCATGCCGTTGCCGGCGTCGACCACCACTTTCAGCGGCCGGATGCCGGTGAGGTCCACCAGCGAACGCAGGTACCCGGCGTAGCCGGAGAGCACGTTGGTTTCGGTGATGGTTCCCGTGCCGGTGCCGTCCGGGATGCCGGTCTCGAGGTATTTCTGCGCCCGGTCGCGGATGTCGAACATTCCGGTGTCGGAAGAGACCGGCACGGCGCCGGGCTTCGCCATCTTCATGCCGTTGTACTGGGCCGGGTTGTGGCTGGCGGTGAACACCACTCCGGCGGCGTCGAGGGATCCGCAGGCATAGTAGAGCTCGTCGGTGGAAATCAGTCCCAGCATCACGATGTTGGCACCCCGGCCGGCTGCGCCGTGCGCGAACGCGGCAGTGAACTCCGGCGAGGACGGGCGCATGTCCCCGCCCACCAGCACCGTCTGCCCGGCCAGGGACAGCACGTCCACGAAGGCGGCTCCAGTCGCTTCGACAGTAGCGGCGGTAATGGTCTCGCCCACGATCCCGCGGACGTCGTAGGCCTTGAAGGACAGGCCAAGATCTATGCTGCTCACCTCACCAGCTTATAAGGGGCACCTGTGGAAAAGGGACAGGTTGTCAGCTGCGGCTGGAATACTGGGCAGCATGGCTGAGCGGACCGACGGGACAATGGACACTGCGACGGCGGAGATCGCCACACTGGAAACGGCGGCGGCCGGGCAGGACGGCGGCGCCCTGCGCCAAGAGGCCACGGCGCTGCTGCGGGCCCTGGTGGGCAACGACGCGGCGGAGTTCCACGAGGGCCAATTCGAGGCCGTCGAGGCGCTGGTCTCCGGCGGCCGCCGGGCACTGGTGGTGCAACGCACCGGCTGGGGCAAGTCGGCGGTCTACTTTGTGGCGAGCCTGCTGCTGCGCCGCCGGGGCGCCGGTCCCACGTTGATCGTCTCGCCGCTGCTCGCGCTGATGCGCGACCAGGTGGCCGCTGCCGAACGCGCCGGCGTGCGCGCCGCCGCCATCAACTCGGCCAACCAGCTGGAATGGGGGCAGATCCAGGAGCAGCTGGCCGCCAACACGGTGGATGTGCTGCTGGTATCGCCCGAGCGGCTGAACAATCCGCGCTTCCGGGACGAGCAGCTGCCGCAGCTGGTGGGCAGCTCCGGACTGTTGGTGATTGACGAGGCCCACTGCATCTCCGACTGGGGCCACGATTTCCGCCCCGACTACCGCCGGATCCGGGACCTGATCGGGCAGCTCCCGGACCGGGTGCCGGTGCTGGCCACCACAGCCACCGCCAACTCCCGCGTGGTCCATGACATCGAAGAGCAGCTCGGCCTGCATGCCACCGCGGAGCACGACGGCGGGGTGCTCACCATCCGGGGGCCGCTCGCCCGCGCCTCGCTGCGGTTGGGGGTGCTCCGGCTGGCCAGCCCGCGTGCCCGGCTCGGCTGGCTGCTCACCCACCTGAACGACCTGCCCGGCAGCGGGATTATCTACGCACTCACGGTCTCCGCGGCAGAGGATACGGCACGGCTGCTGCGTGAGGCCGGCCATGAGGTGGCCGCTTACACCGGCCGCACCGATCCTGCCGAGCGGGAACAAGCGGAAGCGGCGCTGAAGGAGAACCGGGTCAAGGCGCTGGTCGCCACCAGCGCGCTCGGCATGGGGTTCGACAAGCCGGACCTTGGCTTCGTGGTCCATCTGGGGGCGCCAAGCTCCCCGGTGGCGTACTACCAGCAGGTGGGGCGTGCCGGGCGCGGAACCCCGAACGCCGACGTACTGCTGCTGCCGGGCACCGAGGACCGGGATATCTGGGAGTACTTCGCCACCGCATCGATGCCCAACGAGGGGACCGCCACCGCCGTGCTCCGCGAACTGGCCGCTCCCGGCACGGTGCTGTCCACGGCGGCGCTGGAGACGCTGGTCAACCTGAAGCGCTCGCCGCTGGAGCTGCTGCTGAAGGTCCTGTCCGTGGACGGCGCGGTGCGCAAGGTCAGCGGCGGCTGGGAGGGAACCGGCCAACCCTGGGTGTATGACGCGGAGCGCTACGGGCGCATTGCGCAGGCCCGGGTGGCGGAACAGAACGCCATGCTGGACTACGAGAACACGTCCGGCTGCCGGATGGAGTTCCTGGCCAGCGCGTTGGACGATCCGGCCGCCGCGCCGTGCGGTCGCTGCGACAACTGTGCCGGACCCTGGTACTCGGACAGCATCGCGGCCGAAGCCACTGAAAGCGCAGGCGCCGCCCTGCAGCGGGCCGGTGTCGAGCTGGAACCCCGAGCCATGTGGCCCAGCGGAATGGACAAGCTGGGCGTGCCGGTCAAGGGCAAGATCCCGCCGGCCGAGGCCAACGGCAGCGGGCGGGCGCTGGCACGCCTGACAGATCTGGGCTGGGGCGGGCAACTGAGGGAGGTCTTTGGCACCGATGCTCCGGACCGTGAGGTGCCTGCCGGCATGCTGAAAGCCTGCGTGCAGGTTCTGGCCCAATGGGGTTGGGCAGAGCGGCCGGTGGCCATCGTGAACGTGCCGTCGCGGAGCCGGCCGCTGCTAGTGCAGTCGCTCGCCCGGGGGCTCTCGGACATTGGCCAGTTGCCGTACCTCGGCGAACTCGCTGTCCCGCACGGCGGCCCGTGCAGCGGCCCCGGCGGCAACAGCGCCTTCCGGCTGGCCGATGTCTGGGACCAGTTCCAGGTCCCCGATGGCGGGGAAGCATGGCTGGCGCAGAACCGGGGCCCCGTGCTGCTGGTCGATGATCTCGCCGACAGCCGCTGGACGCTGACCGTGGCCGGCCGCGCACTGCGGCTGGCCGGGGCGGAATCCGTGCTGCCCTTCGCGCTCGCGCTCAAGGGCTGAGTTGCCCCAGGGCCGCTCGGCGGTCGTACGCTCACGGGCTGAGCTGCGGCCTCCCGGGCTGAGTCGCGACCTCCCCTTGTACGTTGACGGTTGGCTGTGCCGGGGCCACAATCGCATTGTCAACGCGGACGAGATGCCGCGGGCCTAGGTGAAGGGCTGCCTGGCCCGGCGGGTCCCGAACGTTCGAGGCCGCCAGCGCTGGTCGGATGGTGGCTCGCTCCTAGCATCAGGGGAGGTCGCTGAGCGTGGCCGAGAAGAAAATCGAGCACCCGACCGTCGAGGAGCGCGCCTCCCGCGGCAAGGAAAGCCGCCAGAAGACGCCCGTCTCCAGCCACACCGGCTGGATTCCTGCCTCCGACCGGCCCGACCCGATAGCACTCCTCGAGAAACAGAACCAGACCAGGGAACAGGATCTGGTGCCGGTGCGGCACGGTCGGATGCTGGTCTCACCATTCGCGTTCTACCGCGGCGCGGCCAAGATCATGGCCGCCGACCTGAAGGACACGCCGCGGGCCGGCCTCCCGTCCCAGCTGTGCGGGGACGCCCACCTGTCCAACTTCGGTGTGTTTGCTTCGCCCGAGCGGAACCTGCTGTTCGACTTGAACGACTTTGACGAGACGCTTCCAGGGCCGTTCGAGTACGACGTCAAACGCATGTCCGCGAGCTTCACCATCGCGGCCCGGAACAACGCGTTTACGAAGGACGAAACACGGGACGTGACGCTCACCGCGGTTCGCGCCTACCGTGAGGCGATGGCGCAGTTCGCGCAGATGCGGACGCTGGACATCTGGTACGCCCGCCTGTCCGAGGAGCAGTTGGTGGAAGCCATCGACCTGGCCGTGGCATCTCAGAAGGGCAAAGCCCTCAAGAAGGCAGCCAAGCGGATGGGACAGACGGCGCGGCAGGGCCTCGAAAAGGCCCACGCCCGAGACAACCTGCAGGCACTCTCCAAGCTCGCCGAGCGGGTGGACGGCAGCTACCGGATTGTCGGCCAGCCGCCCATCGTCATTCCGGCCCGGGAGCTGGCGGATGTGTATGGCATGTCCGGCGATGAAGTTGCGCACCTGATTCGTGAACAGTTCCGGTCCTACCGGGCCACACTGCAGGACGACCGGCGTTACCTCCTTGAACAATTCGAAGTCATCGACGTCGCCCGCAAGGTCGTGGGCGTTGGCAGCGTCGGTACGCGCGCGTACATCGCCTTGCTCAAGGGGCGCGATCAACAGGATCCGCTGTTTCTCCAGGTCAAGGAGGCCACGCGGTCGGTGCTCGAGGACCACTTGCCGAAGAGCAAGTTCCGGCAGCCCGGCGAGCGGGTGGTGCAGGGGCAGCGGATGATGCAGGCCGCGAGCGACATTTTCCTGGGCTGGACCAAGGGCGTGCAGGACAACCGTTTCCTGTATTGGCGCCAGCTACGGGATATGAAGGGCTCGGCCGTGGTGGAAGTGATGAAGCCGCGCGGCTTGACCTTCTATGCCAGTGCCTGCGGCTGGACCCTGGCCCGTGCGCACGCCCGATCAGGTGACCCGATCGCGATCGCCGCGTATCTGGGCAAGAGCACCAAATTCGACGTCTCCATCGCGGATTTCTCCGAGCGTTACGCGGACCAGAACGAGAAGGACTACCAGGCTTTCACCGACGCGGTGCGGACCGGCCGGCTAGAAGCAATCCACGGCGTCTAAGTCCAAAGCGTCAGCCGGGGACCGCTTGCCGGCCGGCGCCCGCTGGCGGCATCGCGGCCAGCGTAGATCAGGTTCGGTCCATGGCCGGGCGCCATTCTCTGGCCAGGCTACGTCAACGAGTCGATTGCGACGGTGAGGGCAAGGATGAGCGGGACGTCTTCGCCCGCCGAGATTTCGACGCCGTAGGACTCACGCACGCGGAACCACTTCTTCGAGATCGTGGCGACGGTGCGGCCGTCGCGCTCGATCTGGTACTCGTGGTCGACGATGTTACCGTGCGCCTTCAGATCCTCGCCGTCCTTCACATCGATGGCGAAACGATCCCGGATCCCGATCAGCGCCTTGTGGACCGTCGCGGCGGTGTCGCCGCCGCGCTTGACGTCGACCTTGTCCCGGATCGAGAGCTTGCGCTCCTGAATGCTCGCCAGTTCGTTTCCGGAGGTGTCCTCCAAAACGAACGTGTCCCGGATTCGGACCGCCTTGCCGTTGACCTTGAAGACTCGTTGGCCCTGGTCGTTCTCGATCCAGAAGTCATCCCCGATCGAGAGCAGTTTCTCGCGCATCTGAAACCGCGCGCCTGCGGGTTCTTCAGGCCGGTGCCGTAATAGTCCCATGTCCGGTTCATCCTTCGGATTCGAGCCCTGTGATGTCGGCGAGGGTTTCACCGGCCACGTTTTCATAGTCGGCCATGATGATCTCTCCATCTGGTTGCGGGGGAAGCCGAGGAACGCGATGCGGCCGGATCGCCACGGCTCTAGTCGCAACCTAATCCGCCAAAGCGGAGGAAGGCATCACCCGAAGGGGATGAGGATGGTCAATGCCAGATAACCAGCCCGGCGACGACCGTGACGACCGACGGGAACCAGGCGACGGCCGTGCCCAGAGCCCAAGGACGTGTCTGTGCCGCCACTTTTAATCTATCGCGCACAAGGGGGCTTGCGGCAAGGCCCCCGTCATGCCCCAAACTGGCTCGGACGTGCATGGAAGAGGCGTACGGACAAGGCTTGGAAAGGCGGTGGCTGCGATGGCCGACGTGATCATTGCCGGAGGCGGCCCGACCGGGATGATGCTGGCCGCTGAACTCACCCTGGCCGGGGTGGAGGCGGCGATTGTGGAGCGCCGTCGGACGCCGGAGCTGGTGGGCTCGCGTGCGGGCGGATTCCACTCACGGACCATCGAAATCCTCGATCAGCGCGGGATTGCCGACCGGTTCCTCGCCGAGGGGCAGCGCGTCCAGGCAGCATTCTTCGGGAACACCAAGCTGGACGTGAGCGACTTTCCGACCCGGCACCCCTACACGCTTGGCCTGTGGCAGAACCATATTGAGCGGATCCTCGCCGGCTGGATTGAGGAGCTGGGCGTGCCGGTCCATCGGGGTCTCGAGGTGGCCGGCTTCGCCCAGGACCACAGCGGGGTCGAAGTGCAGCTTGCCGACGGCGGGCGGATGCATGCGCAGTACCTGGTCGGCGCCGACGGCGGGCGCAGCGCTGTCCGGAAGGCCGCCGACATCGATTTCCCCGGCTGGGACGCGACGCGGAGCAACCTGATCGCCGAAGTGGAGGTAACCGAGGAGACACCGGCGGGCGTGCGCATCGACGAGGTGGGAATTCACGGGCTGCACCTGATGGAGGACGGCCGAACAATGCGGGTGATCGTGACCGAGAGGCAACTTGGCCCGGCAACCGAACCCACCCTCGCCGAACTCGGCAAAGCGCTGACCGAGATCTATGACACCGACTTTGGAATCCACAGTCCGAAATGGATTTCGCGGTTCACTGATGCCACGCGACAGGCCGCGACCTACCGCAGCGGCCGGGTGCTGCTGGCCGGCGACGCCGCGCACATCCATGCACCGTCCGGCGGGCAGGGAATCGGCCTCGGCATCCAGGACGCCGTCAACCTTGGCTGGAAGCTCGCCCAGGTGGTCAAGGGCCTTACCCCGGACAGTCTGCTGGACACGTACCACGCCGAGCGGCACCCCGCCGGCGCCCGGGCGCTGAAGCACACGATGGCGCAGTCGCTCATGCAGCGGGCCGATCCTCGGATCGGCGCGTTGGCCGACACGGTGGCCGACCTGTTGACCATTGAGCAGGCCAGGAAACAGGTGGCCGGGCTCATTTCCGGCCTGGACGTCCGCTACGACCTCGGCGACGGGCATCCGCTGCTCGGGCGCCGGATGCCCGACCTCGACCTCGTCACGGTCAACGGCCCGCTGCGCGTGTTCACGCTCCTGCACGATGCCCGAGCTGTGCTGCTCAACCTCGCGGCGCCGGGCAGCATCGATGTGGGACCGTGGGCGGGGCGGGTGCAGTTAGTAGACGCCGCGTACGACGGCGGGTGGGAGCTTCCGGTGATCGGTCCAGTCAGCGCGCCCGAGGCCGTCCTCATCCGGACCGACGGGCATGTGGCCTGGACGGGAGGCGGGACACAGTCTGGCCTGCGGGAGGCGCTAACCACCTGGTTCGGGCCCGCGCGGCCCTAAGGCCGGCCCACTTCATGCCGGCTGGGCGGGCCGGGCCCCGGAGACGCAAAAACTCCCCCGGTTTCCCGGGGGAGTTGACGCGGAGACGGGGGGATTTGAACCCCCGGTCGAGTTTAACCCCGACCCTTCATTAGCAGTGAAGTCCATTCGGCCGCTCTGGCACGTCTCCAAACGCTATTGCTAGCCACACAAGACTACCCAGAACCGAGGGTCAAGAGCAAAACCGCCGAACGGCCTAGTCCGTCAGCGCCCGCCACAAGAAGGTGTGTGAGAGGGCTTGCAGCCGGGCAGTCTGCTTGTTGTCGCTGGCGCCGGCATGGCCGCCCTCCAACGCCTCGTGGAACCAGACGTTCTCCACGCCCAACTCCAGCATCCGCGCCGCCATTTTCCGCGCCTGCACCGGGCCGACCCTATCGTCCGAGGTGGCGGTCCAGATCAGCGCATCCGGATACTCGGTGCCCGGCTGGAGCAGGTGGTAGGGCGAGAAGGTGCGGATGAACTCCCACTGCGCCGGGTCCTCCGGATCCCCGTACTCGGCAATCCAGGAGTAGCCGGCGGAGAGCTTGGTGTAGCGGGCCATGTCCAGCAGCGGCACCCCGCAGGACACCGCGCCGAACAGGTGCGGGTAGCTGGTCATCATATTGCCCACCAGCAGGCCGCCGTTCGATCCGCCCGCGCAGCCCAGCCGCTCCCGCCGGGTGACGCCCCGGTCCGTCAGGTCCTGGGCCACCGCCGCGAAGTCCTCGTAAGCGCGGTGCCGGTTGGCCTGCAGCGCCGCCCGGTGCCATCCCGGACCGTACTCGCCGCCGCCGCGGATGTTGGCCACCACATACACTCCGCCGCGGCCGTCCGCGGTGCGCTGTTCCAGCCACGCCCGGCCGACGGTTCCGCTGTAGCCAGGGGTCCTGGCGATTTCGAATCCGCCGTAACCCGAGAGCAGCACGGGATTGCCGCCGTCGTACCTGAGGTCTTTTGGCGCCACCTGGAAATAGGGCACCTGGGTGCCGTCCTTGGAGGTGGCGAAGTGCTGCTGGACCTCGTAGGCGTCAGCCTCAAAGTACGACGGCGAAGCCTTGACTTCCGCCGCCGGCCCGCCGATGGTGCCGCGCGAGAGCGTGGAGGGAGTGAGGTAGCCGGTGGCCACCAGCCAGTAGTCGTCGGACTCTTCGTCATCCACAGCCGAGGCATCCACGGCATGCAGCGGCGGGCAATCCTGCAGCTCCGAGGCCGACCACCCGTCCGACGGATCCAGCACCCGGACCTGGGAAGAGACATCGTGCAGCAGATTCAGCAGCAGGTAGTTCTTCGTCCAACTCCAGGACTGCAGCGAGGTTGCCGCATCCGGCGCGAACAACACCTCCACCTGGCGGTCGCCGGCCAGGAACGCTTCCAGATCCGCCGCCAGCAGCGAGCCCGCGGGTTGGACGGAACCGCCGATTTCCCAGTCGCCCTGCGGCCTCATCAGCAGCCACTGGCGGTGCAGGTCCACGTTCACATCGGTGGGCACATCGATGGGCAACCATTCCGCGTCCCGACGCAGGTAGGTGCGGTAGTTGAAGAAGTCGATCACATCCACCGCGACGTCGCGTTCAAAGCCGGGCGTGGAATCGTGCCCGACCTGGGCCAGCATGTGGTCCTCGGGGACGTCGAAGTATTCCTGGGCCTCCGCCGGATCCTGGCCGCGGAGCAGGATGCGGCTGGTCCGCGGGTAGGAGGACGTGGTCAGCGAGCCCGGGCCGAAGTCGGTGCCCAGCAGAATCCGGTCCTGGTCCAGCCAGGAAACGTAGCTCTTGGCCACGGGGATATCGAAGCCATCGGCCACGAAGGCCCGGTCCTCGACGTCAAACTCCCGCAGCCGCACGGCATCGCCGCCATCGGGTGACAACCGCAGCATCGCCCGCCGGTAGCTGACGCCGTCGGCCGGACGCAGGAAGGCGGAACCGGCGTACACCCACTCGATGCCCTCGGCCGCGGCCAGCGCATCCACATCCAGCAGGACCTCCCACTCGGGGGAATCCGTCAGGTAGCTTTCCCACGTAGTCCGCCGGAGCAGGCCACGGGGGTTCGCCTTGTCGCGCCAGAAGTTGTAGTAGAAGTGGCCGCGCTTGGTGACGGCGGGAATCCGGTCTTCCGCGTCGAGGACCTCCAGGATGCCGGCCTCCATCTCGCTGAACTGCCCGTCCACCAGCTTGTCCTCGGTGCGCCGGTTCTGGCCCTTCACCCAATCCAGCGGCTTGTCGCCGTAGATGTCCTCCAGCCAGATGAGGTCGTCCTGGGGCAAATGAGTGCTGTGCTGCGCGGAGTCCTGAGCCATGCACCCATCCTAGGCATGCTGCCGCGGACGCCAGCGTGCACCTCGCGGTGACAGCCGGCGCAACGTTGTCCTCCCGCCGGCCGGAGGGCTCGCAGATGGCTGGAGCGGGGCATGGACCGGCGGCGCGCGCGTCCGCTGGCGGACAGGATGCGCCACATTGTCCTCCCGTCAGTAAGCAAAGCTGGCGCTGCTTCCGTCCGCTGGCCCGAGATCACTGGGGCCTCCCGGATCAATCATGAGGACCGCTGGCCCTTCCGTGACGAATGTGGCGCCCGCTGTACAGGTAGGAGGTTGACGCGCACGGCGCGGGAAGGGGGAGCGCCGCGCCGTCCTGCTTGCGGGCCGTCGCGCTCGCGTCGCGCTCGCCGGGCCCGCTCCTCGGACCGTTGGCCCGGGCGGCAGCCCGTAGGCTAGAAAGCATGGACAATCCGGGCATCTATCGTGTAGCCATCGTGGGCGCAGGCCCGCGGGGCACCTCCGTGTTGGAACGAATATTGTCCAACCAGCAGGCACGCGGCGGGGCCCGGCTGCGGATCCATCTGGTGGACCCGTTCCCGCCGGGGCCGGGGCATGTCTGGCAGCCGAACCAATCGCGGTTGTTCCTGATGAACACGCCCTGCCTCTTCCCCACGGTGGTGCCGGCGCCGGGGACCGACCAGGTGGGACCCGATCCGGTGGCGGGGATGACGTTCGAGGCCTGGCGCTCCGCCGTAGCGGACGGCAACATTCCCGATGTGCCGCCAGCCGACGCGGAGGAGGCAGCAGCGCTGGGGCCCGCCGATTTTCCCAGCCGTGCGCTGTACGGCCGCTACCTAGCCTGGACCTTTGCGCACCTGGCCGCCCGGACCGGAGCGGATGCCTCGCTGACCGTTCATGCGGCCGAAGCCACCGGCCTGGCACGGCACGACGGCGGGTGGCAGCTGGAGTTGGACGACGGCACCACCCTGCCTGCTGACGCAGTGGTGCTGGCGCTGGGCCATGTGCCTGCGGCGCTGAACCCGGAGCAGCAGCAGCTCCAGGATGCGGCCGCCCGGCATGGGCTGAACTATCTGCCGCCGAATGTGCCGGCCGATGTGGACTGGGGCAGGCTTCCGCCCGGGCGCACGGTGCTGGTCCGCGGAATGGGCCTGAACTTTTTCGACCTGATGGTCCAGGTGACCGAAGGCCGCGGCGGACGGTTCCTGCCCGCGACAGACAGCCAGCCGCTGACCTACCTTCCGTCGGGGAAGGAACCGCGGCTGGTGGCCGGATCCCGGCGCGGCACCCCCTACCGGGCCAAGGCCAGCATCAACAGCTACATTCCGGCCGGCGTGGAGCTGCAGCACTTCACCACACACACGGCCCGCCTGTTCGCCGAAGCCGGCGTGCAGCCGGGTTTCGACCACGATCTGTGGCCCATGCTGCACCGCGACGTTTATTGGACCTATTACTCCACCCTGGCGCGGGAACAACCGGAATGCCTCAAGGTGCCACCGCAGGAGCTGCTGGCCGGGCTGGACCACCTGCTGGCGGAGAAATGGGAGCCAGGAAACCGGACGTTGCTGACACGCGTCCGGACCTACCTGGCCGAGCGGGTCAGCGAAGACAAGCTGCTGGACGTGGAAGCCCTGGCCAAACCCTTCGGCGGGCGGAAGTTTGGGTCCGCGGCGGAGTATCAGCAGGCGGTGCTGGGCTATCTGGACGCGGACGCGGAGGGTTCGGCGCGGGGTACCGATGATCCGCTCAAGATGGCGGTTGGGGCCCTGAACGCCGGCCGCTCGTTGCTCAAGAAGATCGTGGCCGACGGCGGCATCACCGAGGAATCATGGCTGGCCGAACTGCGCGGCTGGTTCGAACCGCTGGTCGAGGGACTGGCCAGCGGACCACCGGTGCAGCGCATCGAGCAGTTAGCGGCCCTGGCGCGGGCCGGCGTCGTGCAGTTTGCGGGTCCCGAGCCGGTGTACCAGGTGGACCCGGCGACCGGCCGCTTCCGGGTCACTTCGCCGTGGGTCGACGGCGCGGAATACAGCGCCGCCTACCTGGTGGAGGCGATGATGCCGGTCAACCGGGTGGCCCATAGCCGGTCGCCGCTGCTGCGCCGGATGTTCGAGGACGGCCTGGCCCGGCCCAAGCTGATGATTGGGCCGAACGGAGCGCCGGTGACCGGTTCAGGCCTGGATGTCACGCAGCCGCCGTACCGTCCGCTGGACCGGAACGGGCAGCCGGTGCAGGACCTGTACGTCATCGGGTTGCAACTGTCCGCGGTGCAGTGGGGCACCTCGATAGCCGCCGAAGCCGGGGCTTCCGGCGAGACCGGCGGCCGGACGTTGCAGGATGCCGACCGGATAGCCCGTGCCATCTTGGACGCCGCGGACCAAAGAAGCCTGGCCGGCGCCGCGCAGGCGGGCACCGCCGTCGTTGGCAGCAGGAGCCAAGCCGGCTGACGTGGGCAGCCGGGGCCAGGCCGGCTGACGCCGGCAGCAGGAGCCAGGCCGGCTGACGCCGGCAACGGAGCGAACGAACGGGCCCTCCCCACACTGAGAAGTACAGCGTGGGGAGGGCCCGTTCGTTGACGTGCTGGCTAGCGCTTACCGCCGCCGTTGCCGCGGTCCTTGTCCATGTCCAGGCCCACGATGATCGGATCGTGGTCACTGGCCCGGTAGGGATCCGGAGCGTAGAAATTGGTGGCGTTGTAGTTGTACCGGCTGTATTCCAGCGCGATCGATTCCACCGAGTTGATGTTCCAGATGTCGGCGCCCTTGACCTTCGCGTCCGCTGCGGGCGAGGCGAAGATGTAATCCAACGAGCCAACCATGCCGCCGAAGCTGTAGCTGTGCTCGCCGGTCTTGGCGCCCTGGTCCACGTACCCGGCCTCGGTGAGGACCTTGATCGGGTCCTCCTGCGCGTAGGAGTTGAAGTCACCGGTCAGCAGCACCTTGCCGGTCCGGAACTTCTCCTGCATCTGCTCCGCGAAGCCCACCAGCGAATGCGCCTGTGCGGTGCGGGCTGCATTCCAGGCGCCCTGACCGTGGTCGGCGTTCTCACCGGAGCTCGGGCCGGAGCCCTTGGACTTGAAGTGGTTGGCGATCACCACGAAGGTATCCGACGGGCCGTTCTTGGCCTTGAACGCCTGGGCCAGCGGCTTGCGCGCGTTGGCGAAGGCTTCGGTGTCGTTGTGGATCACCGACTCCTGGACCGTCTTCACCTCGTCCTTCTTGTAGATGAAGGCCGTGCGGATGAAGTCTTCGTCCCCCAAGGCCGGCAGTTCCTCCGGTGACCGGACGTAGTCCCAGCCGCCGTGCTGCGGCCCCTTGCCGGAATGCTTGCCGTTGTGGCGGGTGTCGCCCAGATCCGCGTTCAGTGCCTTGGTCAGTGCGGCCAGGGCAGCGTCGCGGTCCTTGCCGAACTGGGCGGAGTTCTCAATCTCCTCCAGCGCCACGATGTCCGCATCCAGCGCGTTGATGGCCGCCACAATCTTGGCCTGCTGGCGTTCCAGGTTCTCCGCGTCCCAGGCGCCGCGGGCATCGCAGTTGCGGGCCGTGATCGGATTGCCATCGCGGTCGGTGAACGCACCGCACCCCGCCACCTGGTCACCGGTGGTGCTGAAGTAGTTCAGCACGTTGAACGAGGCCAGCTTGACCCCGTCCACCTGTTCCGGAGCGTCGGTGCGGGTGTTCTGGAACGACGCCGGCTGGACGCTTTCCGCGTTGTCCACCGTCAGGTGGCCCAGCGGCTGGAATCGCCAGAGATCGAACCGGTAGTCCAGCACCACGTTGGTGTCGAACGTGGCCGGGGCGCCTACCCGCACCGGATCTTCGGTGGACAGGTAGGGCAGCGGGATGTCCTTGTTGGCATCCGCGCCCAGGTAGTTGACGCTCGAGCCGTCGTCCAGCGTGACGGCCAAAGCGGCGTTCTTCTCCGTTTCGGCCCAGAACTTGTCCGAGCCGTAGGCGCCGACGGCGGTGGGCTGCACCAGCGCCGAGTCCCCGGCGGCAAGGCCGATCTCGCCGTACTGGTTCAGGGAGAAGTTGTCGGTGACGGTGAAGCCGCCCTGCGGGCTGAGCAGCATGCCCTCGAACTTCTCGCGCTCCGTCTCCGTGGCCGGCCAGCCGATGCTTGCCGCCTTCGGTGCCTCCGCGGCTTCCGTCAGGACGGTCAGGCCTTCGGCGCCGACGGTGATCTCGGTCAGGCCGTGGAACTCGCTGACCTTGCCGATGACTTCCACGAAGTCGCCGGTTTCCACGTCACCGACGGTCTCGGGGGAGTAGACGAACACGGCGTCTGAGGCGGTCCGGTCGGTGGTGTTGGTGTCGCCGCCGGTGCCTTCGGTCTGCAGGTAGTAGCCGTCGAAACCGCCGGTGGCGTAGGCCGCGGTCACCACGCCGCGGGTTGTCACGGTCTTGCCGGCCAGCGGGCTTTCCGTGCCGGTGCCCTGGATTTCAGCGATCGTCGCTGCTTCCGGCTCGGGATCACCGCCGCCGTTGTCCTCGCCGGAACCCTGCGGGGAGATGTCTGCGCTGAGGCTGAAGTCCGCCGCGTTGTTGTTGGTGTCGGTCCCGTCGGTGCGGTTCATCGACCGGACATCCGTGTTGCCCCTCGGCGACTGGGCCGCTTCGGTCTCGAACGTGTTCGAGGTGCCGTAGCCCAGCAGGTCCACAACATTGCTGCGGTCGATTACCGAACCGGTGCCCAGATCGGCCACCGCGCCGGCCTGGTTGGCCAGCAGCAGGGTGCCGTTGGTTCCGGACGGCGTCAAGGTGGTCACCAGATCCGGTTCCGGCAGCTTTTCGCCGCTGCCGCCGTTGGAGTTTGCCTGCACCAGGTAGTAGCCGCCGGCCTCGATGCTGCCGGACAGTGCTGCCACACCGGTGGGGTTTCCGGTCCCGCCTGCCGAGCGGTACTGCAGCGACCAGCCGTCCAGGCTGACCTCCGCGTCGGTGGGGTTGTACAGCTCGATGAACTTGTTCTGGAAGGCGGCTCCGGCGCTGCCGCCGGAGAGGTAGGCCTCGTTGATCACCACATGGTCGCCGCCGCTGCTGCCACCGGACTCGATGGCGGACGGCAGCCGGAGGGTGGTCCCGGACGGGGTTGCCTTGAGCTCGAAGTAACCGCCGTTCAGCGCGGCAGGCGCGGTGAACTCGATGGAGGCACCGCCGTCGGCCACCGGGAAGGTGCCCAGTTCCGTGCTGGTGCCGGCCGCGTCAACGTAGGCGAGCGCCACTTCGGTGTTGACGGGGGCGCCCAGCGAGGTCAGATCCAGCTTGGCGACCTTTACGCTGACCTGCTGGCCCGGGCTCACTGATTCCGGCGTCCCGGCCACCTGCACGGTGCGGCGGGCGAAGTCCGGGGAGAGCGGGCTGTTGTCCCGGATGTAGGCGATCCACGCGTCGCGGTCCACCAGGCCAGAGTCCCGGGTGTCCGCGCCCTCGGTGAAGACATGGAAGTTGTCGCCGCCCTGGGCCAGGAAGCTGAAGGTGCCCACCCGGTAGCCGCGCTCCGGATCCAGCGGTTCGCCGTTGACCTGGACACCGGTGATGCGCTCGCCTTCGGGCAGCGCCGGGTCGTAGGTGTAGTTGACGTTCTTGCTGAGGCCCAGCTGCAGGTAGGCACGGCTGGGCACCTCACCGGCGGCGGTGCGCTGCCATTGCTGCTCCAGCATGGTCTTGACCTGGGCGCCGGTCAGCGTGGTGGTCCACAGGTTGTTCAGGAAGGGCAGTACTCCGTTGGCCTCGGCGTAGGTGATCGTGCCGTCGGGTGCGTAGTAGAGCTCGTTGCGCAGCCCGCCGGGGTTCACTACACCGATCTCTGCGCCGCCGCGGTCGGCGGAGGCGAGGGAAGCCAGCAGCGAGTCGGCCACCAGGTTGCCCAGCGTCGACTCAGAGCCGCGGTCGTCGCGGTCCGGCTCTGTATCCGCGTCCGGACCGTCGGGCAGGAAAGCGGTGGTGATGTCGCCGGTCACCGAGCCGACCTGCTGGGCGCCGACTTCCTCGGCGTTTTCCAGTGCGGCCTGGACGATCGAGGACACTTCGGCCACCCGCGGATAAGCGGATACCAGCTCGCCGTCGGCGGTGCCGGTGCGGGGCACAACGGCGGCGGTGTGCGCCAGCACCTCGTCGGTCGCGGCGTCGTAGCTCAGCTGCACCTGGCCGATGTTCGCACCGTAGGAACCGGTCTGCACCACGGGCCGCGTTTTGCCGTCCGCACCCGGAACCGGGGCGTCGAAGCTGTAGGCCTGGTGCGTGTGGCCGTTGAAAATGACGTCCACGTCCGGGCCGGTCTCGTTCACGATTCGGCTGAACACCGCGCTCGCAGCCACCGCGCCGGCCAGATCCGTGTTCGTGTTCGCGCCTTCGTGGTAGGAAGCCATGATGACGTCGGCTTCGTCGCCGGTGCCGTCGGTCAGCTCGGCCGCCACCCGGTTGACGGCGTCCACCGGGTCGCCGAACTCCACGTCGGCGATCCCGCCCGGGGACACCAGCGAGGCGGTCTCCTCGGTGACCACGCCGACCACGCCGACGGTCACACCGTTGACCGGGACCAGTTCGTACTCGGGCAGGGCCGGTTCGGTGGTGCCGGCCCGGTACACATTGGCGCCCAGCTGGGGGTACTTGGATGCGGGGGCCACACGGTCCGTCAGGTCCTCGAAACCGCGGTCGAACTCGTGGTTGCCCACCGCCGTCGTCGCCAGTTCGAGGGCGTTGAGCACATCGATGGTCGGCTGGTCCTGCAGGGTGGAAGACGCGAAGACCGAGGCCCCGATGTTGTCCCCGGCGGAGGTGAACACTGTTCCCTCCGGGTTCTGCGCCCGAAGCTGTTCCACGGTGCCGGCGAACTTGACCGTGTTCGCGTCGATCCGTCCGTGGAAGTCGTTGATGCTCAGCAGGTTGAGTTCGACCGGATCGGCCGCATGCGCGGGTAACGCCGCGAATGGCGCCGCTACCAGGCCTGCCGTCAGGACCGCAGCCAGCGCGGTCTTCGGTGATGAAGTAGCCATTTGGCCCTATCTCTCAAGGTGGAAGTGATGATCCGCGCACCCAGGGAACGGCTGCGGCACGGCTGCACGGTGCAAGCACCGCTCCCCAGTTCAGCTGGCTGGGATGAACGGGAGGTTACCCGAGGGCCAGATGTAGCGGAATACTTCTATGAAAGAACAGCTTCAAATAGGGTGAAACGTTCGCCAAGGCTTGACAGAAAGGGCCGAGCCCGTTGCTCGGGGTGCCCGACTCGGCTTAGCGGCGGCTGTCCTTCAGCGTGCCGGTGGTTGGGGCATCCTTGGCACCCACCAGGCAGAGCAGTTCCCGGTCCTGCTCGCCGCTCCAGCTTTCCTCGGTGGGGTTCAGGTGGATCAGTTCCAGCTCGGAGTCGTCGTAGGGGACGCCGGCGAAAGCCTTGAACTCGGCCACGCAGAACTCTTCGGCCTTGGCCGCCACTTCCTCGTCGCCGGGATAGTCTCCGTCCGGCAGGTTGCTGGCCGCGAACGCCTCCAGTTCGTGGGGCTGATCGCACGGCACGAACTCCACCTCGGTGAGGCGCTCGGCACGCGGGTTGTTCAAGCAGTCACCCACTTTGATGGCGTAGGCGCCGGCGGAAGCGGCTTCGGTCACGGCTCCGGATTCATCCCGCGGCGGTTCCTGCGGGCCGCCCAACCCGCAACCGCTCAGCGCTGCCAAGAGGACGACGACGGCGGACGCCATGAGTGGGCGGCGGACAGGTGCGGGCTGGCTGGGCACGGGTTCTCCTCGGGGCTTTGATGCAACGGCTCCTAGCCGAGGTTATACCGGCGGCGCGAGGGAGGCAGAATGCTTCACTCCGGCCGGACCCCCGGTGCCACCTTCTCGCCCCGGCGCCACCGCCTTCTCGCCCCGGTGCCACCTTCTCGCCCCGGCGCTACCGCCTTCTCGCCGTTGGCACCGCCTTCGACCGCCTTCTCCCGTGGAAAAGCAGCAGGTGCCCGGGCCGGACGGCCAGGACACCTGCTGCTGAAGCGGAAGGTATGGGATTTGAACCCATGAGACGGGGTTACCGCCTACTGGTTTTCAAGACCAGCTCCTTCGGCCGCTCGGACAACCTTCCTCACCTTGTAGTCTGACACGGAGGGGTGTACCCGGGCAAAGCGCGTACGCTCAGGGTTTCCGTGTCCGGAGCAGGCGAAGGGAGGCCGGCATGAAAGCGGTTTTTTACGAGGGAGCAGGCGGGCCCGAGGTCTTGAGGCTGCGGGAGGCAGAAGCCCCGCAGCCGGCGGAGGGCGAAGTAGTCATCGATGTGGCAGCGGCCGGGGTGAACCGCGCCGATGTCCAGCAGCGCCTTGGCGTCTACCCGCCGCCGCCCGGCGCATCCGAGATTCCTGGCCTGGAGGTGTCCGGCCGCGTGTCCGCGGTCGGCGCCGGAGTCACCGCGCTGCGGGTCGGCGACGAGGTGTGCGCCCTGCTGGCCGGGGGAGGGTACGCCGAACAGGTGGCGGTCCCTGCCGGCCAGGTGCTGCCGGTGCCCCGCGGCGTGGACCTGGTGACGGCGGCGGCGCTGCCGGAAGTGGCCGCGACGGTTTTCTCCAATCTGTTTATGACCGCCGGCGTGCAGGCCGGTGAAACCGTCCTGATCCACGGCGGGGCCGGCGGCATCGGCACCATGGCCGTCCAGTTGGTCGATGCGTTCGGAGCCGTCCCGGCGGTGACGGCGGGCAGTCAGGAAAAGCTCGACGTCGCACGGGGCCTGGGCGCCGAGGTGCTGATCAACTACCGCGAGGAAGACTTCGTGGAACGGATCAAAGAGGCTACCGGCGGCCGCGGCGCGGACGTCATCCTGGATGTAGTGGGTGCCAAGTACCTGCAGCGGAACGTGGATGCCCTCGCCACGTCCGGCCGCCTGGTCGTGATCGGCCTGCAGGGCGGAGCCAAAGCGGAACTGAATCTGGGCCAGTTGATGGCCAAACGAGGCGCGGTCATCGGAACCACGCTGCGGGCCCGCCCAACGGAGGAAAAAGCCGCCATCATGCGTGCGGTTGCCGAGCATGTGTGGCCGCTGGTGGTCTCCGGGGACGTCACGCCGCAGGTGCACCGCACCTTTGCCCTGGCGGACGCTGCCGCGGCCCACGAGTACTTCGATTCGGGCGCCCACACCGGCAAGATCCTGCTCACCACCGGCTGAAACGGACCGCTCCGTTCCCTGTAGACGGCGGCGCTGCTACGGTGCATCGTTAATAGCATCGGCGTTCCACGAAGGGGGAGCATGATGAGTGAGAAACCCACCGGAGCCCTGTCCGGGCAGTCCGGAAAGGACCCGGATTCCGACCTGCTGGTGCAGGATCCGAACCTCCCGCCGGTGGCCCTGGATCCGGCCGCCGAGGCCGAGCAATACAAGTGGACGCCTACCAAGGTTGTTATTTGGGTCGCCATTGCGCTGCTGGGCGGAGTCAGCTGGAGCATGCTCGCCTTTTCGCGCGGTGAAACGATCAACGCGATTTGGTTCGTCTTCGCCGCCGTCTGCACCTATTTCATCGCCTACCGCTTCTATTCCAAGTACATCGAGAGCAAACTGACCCGTCCCAACGATCGGCGTGCAACGCCGGCTGAGTACAACGCGGACGGCAAGGATTTTGTTGTCACGGACCGCCGCGTGCTCTACGGCCACCACTTCGCCGCCATCGCAGGGGCCGGTCCGCTGGTCGGGCCCATCCTGGCCGCGCAGATGGGGTACCTGCCCGGCACCTTGTGGATCATCGTCGGTGTGGTCCTGGCCGGCGCAGTGCAGGACTACCTGGTGCTGTTCTTCTCGATGCGCCGCGGCGGCCGCTCCGTGGGCCAGATGGCGCGTGAGGAACTCGGCGTGGTCGGCGGCACGGCGGCCCTGATCGCCACGCTGGCCATCATGATCATCATCGTGGCGATCCTCGCCCTGGTGGTGGTGAACGCCTTGGGCGAATCGCCTTGGGGCGTCTTCTCGGTTTCGATGACCATCCCGATCGCCATCTTTATGGGCATCTACCTGCGGTTCCTCCGGCCGGGCAAGGTCAGCGAAGTCTCCATCATCGGTTTCGCGCTGCTCATTGCCGCCATCATCGGCGGCGGGGCGATCGCTGAAACCGGATGGGGTGCGGCTATCTTCACGCTGGACCGGACCACCATCGCGTGGGGCATCATCATTTACGGCTTCATCGCAGCGGTGCTGCCGGTCTGGCTGTTGCTCGCCCCGCGCGATTATCTCTCCACCTTCATGAAGATCGGCACCATCCTGATGCTGGCGCTGGCCATTGTGCTGGTCCGGCCGGAGATCAACGTGCCCGCCTTCAGCGAGTTCGCCGGCCGGTCCGATGGGCCAGTCGTCCCCGGGTCGTTGTTCCCGTTCCTCTTCGTGACCATCGCCTGCGGTGCGATCTCCGGGTTCCACGCGCTGATTGCTTCCGGTACCACGCCCAAGATGCTGCACAAGGAACGGCAGACCCGCTTCATTGGCTACGGCGGAATGCTGATGGAGTCCTTTGTGGCCATCATGGCGCTGGTCGCAGCCCTCTCGATCGACCGCGGCATCTACTTCGCGATGAACTCTTCGGCGGCGGCGACCGGAGGCACGGTGGAAGGCGCAGTGGCCTTCGTCAACAGCCTGGGCCTGGCGAACGTGAACCTGACGCCGGACATGCTGACCGAACTGGCCCGCAACGTCGGCGAGCAATCGGTGGTCTCGCGGACCGGTGGTGCGCCCACCCTCGCTGTCGGTCTCTCGCACATCATGCATGGGCTGATCGGCGGCGTTTCGATGATGGGCTTCTGGTACCACTTCGCCATCATGTTCGAGGCGTTGTTCATCCTCACCGCGGTTGATGCCGGAACCCGCGTGGCCCGCTTCATGCTGCAGGACACCATCGGCAATGTCCTGCCGAAGTTCAAGAACATGTCCTGGCGGCCCGGTGTCTGGATCTGCACAGCCATCATGGTGGCCGGATGGGGATACATACTCATCCTGGGCGTTACCGATCCCTTGGGCGGCATCAATACGTTCTTCCCGCTCTTCGGCATTGCCAACCAGCTGCTGGCGGCGATCGCGCTCGCGGTCTGCCTGGCCATCGCGGCCAAGCGCGGGGCGTTCAAGTACCTGTGGATCATCGCCCTGCCGCTGGCCTTCGTCACGGTGATCACCGTCTGGGCCTCGATCCTGAAGATCTTCAGCCCCGATGTGAAGGTGGGCTACTGGGCCAACAACATCGCCAACCGCAATGCCCTGGCTGCCGGCGAGACCAGCCTGGGGAACGCGAATTCGGTGGCTGACATGGAAGCGGTGGTCCGCAACACCGCGGTGCAGGGCACCCTGTCCATTATTTTCGTGATCCTGACCATCATCGTCATCACCACCGCGCTGTGGGCCACGTACAAGTCCTGGCGGCTGGGCGGGGAACCGTCACACGAGGACCCGGCGGTTGTCTCCTCCACATACGGGCCGGCGAGCCTCTTTGCCACCCGGCAGGAGAAGGAACTGGAGAAACAGTGGAACGCGCTGCCCGTCGCGACCAGACGGCAAGGACGTGGTCATGATGTCGAGCATTAACTGGCCCCAAGCGCGGCGCGGCTGGCGGAGCTTCGCCTGGTACTTCAAGGGGGTGATGGGCGAGCACGCCTACCAGGACTACCTGGAACACCACCGGCGGGAACACCCGGGCACGGAACCGATGAGCGAACGCGAATTCTGGCGGGACAAGACGGACCGGCAGGATAACAACCCGCAGGGCCGCTGCTGCTGACTCGCCAAGAACGACGGCGGTGCCCGCACCTGAGCGTTGGCCAGCAACGTTCCGGTGCGGGCACTGTTGCGTCCCGGAACTGCGCCGGATCTGGTCTGCGCCGGCTGGCTGTCTCTGGCAAGATAAAAACATGAGCGAAGAGCAGACGCCGCAGCCCGAAGAACCGGTCATCGTCGGCGCACTGTCCGGCCGGAGCCAGGAAGACGGCGAGCCGCAGCCCGGGGAAGCCGGCACCGACGCTCCGCGGGCCGGCCGCGGCGGCTCAAAACTCGCAGACCTGGTTGACGAACCGGCCAAGGTGATGCGGATCGGCACCATGGTCCGGCAACTGCTGGAAGAAGTGCGCAGCGCCCCGCTCGATGACGCGGCCCGCACCCGCTTGGCCGAGATCCACGAGCGGTCCGTCAAGGAACTTGAGGATGGGCTGGCGCCGGAACTGGTCGAGGAACTCCACCGCATCAACCTGCCGTTCACCGACGACTCCACGCCCTCGGACGCCGAGCTGCGCATTGCCCAAGCACAGCTGGTCGGCTGGCTTGAAGGCTTGTTCCACGGCATCCAGACCGCAATCGCCGCCCAGCAGGCGATTAACCAGCAAATGGCGGCGCGGATGCAGATGCGCCAACTGCCGCCGGGCACGATGATCGCGCCGGGCGTCGTGATCGGCGACGACGGCGAACCCCGCCGCGCGCCCGGAGCGGAGGGGGAGAACGCCGGCCAAAGCGGCGAACGCCACCTCGGTCCCGGGCAGTACCTCTAGCTCCGTGGCGCTCTTCGGCGCTGCCCGGCAGGCCCGCCGGGACGACAAGGACCTCGGCAAAGGCATCTGGCGCCGTGCCCATGACCGTTTCCGCCGCGCCCTCGAGCGCTACCACCAGATCCTCGAGGGAGTGCAGGACGACGCTCTCTACGGCGAGCTGCTGCCGATCGCCAACCAAATGGCCGGGCTGCTGCCCCGGGTGCGCAACTGCTGTGTGGCAGCGCAGTCCATGCATCCAACCGACGGGTTGGACATCCCGGGCGGCCCCTTGGCCGAAGTCCACCGGAGCCTGTCCAGAGCCGGCAACTCGCTGGCCGCCACTGCGCAGGCGGCAGCCATGGCCAGGCTCGGCGGCGCGCAGGGCTATGACGTCGGGGCCGAAAACGTGCGCCGCCACGCCGCCGTCGTCCTGACGGACCTGGCCGAAGCCGAGCGGCTGCTGGCCAGCCAGGAGCGCGGAGGCGCAGGGCAGCGCTAGCCAGCTTCAGCCCATCACCACCATGGCCTGTGAGGTCCGGACGTGCCATTATGTTGGCAATCAGGTGCCAGTGTGGACGGCCCGGTTCCGGGCGGAATGGACGCGCTCATGACCTACATCAACAATCTCGACGATGTGGGAGAAGGGGATCTTGCCGCGGTCGGCGGCAAGGGCGTGGGCCTGGGCGGCCTTCGTCGGGCCGGCGTTCCGGTGCCTGACGGATTTGTGTTGACCACCGAGGCCTACACGGCTTTTGTGGACGCCAACCACCTGGCGGCGCGCATCCGGGAACTGGCCATGCTGGGACCGCAGGCGGCGATGCCGGACTACCAGCAGGCCTCGGAACGGATCCGTACCCTGTTCACCGGCGGGACCATGCCGGCGGAGGTCGCCGCAGAACTCGACGCCGCCTACCGGAGTCTCGGTGACGGGGGCCCGACGGTGGCAGTGCGTTCCTCCGCTACCGCCGAGGACCTCGCTACCGCCAGCTTTGCCGGCCAACAGGACAGCTACCTGAATGTGCATGGGGCGGAGGCCTTGGCCGCGGCCGTGACCGGCTGCTGGGCTTCGCTCTGGACCGCCCGGGCCATGTCCTACCGGGCGCGCGAAGGCATCGGGCCTGAATCGGTGCGGCTGGCGGTGGTGGTCCAGCGGATGGTCAGCGCAGACGCAGCCGGGGTGATGTTTACCGCCAATCCGGCCAACGGACGCCGCGACCAGATCGTGGTCAGCGCAGCCTGGGGGCTGGGTGAATCCGTGGTCAGCGGAACGGTCACCCCGGACAACATCGTCGTCGACGCGGAGTCGGGCCACGTGCTCTCGCGTCGGACGGCGGACAAGGACACCATGACCGTCTACGCGGAGCAGGGCACCCGGGAGCAACCGGTGCCGCCGGAGCGCCGCCGCCAGCCGGTACTGGACGATCGGGACGCGGCGGCACTGGCCGGTTACGGAGCACAGATTGGGGAGCACTTCGCGGCGCCGCAGGACATCGAGTGGGCACGAACCGGTGACGGGTTCTTCTTCCTGCAGTCTCGGCCCATCACGGCGCTGCCTGAGCCGGCGGCCGAACCTCCGGATAGCTGGGCTGTGCCCTACCGGAACGGGCTCTACTTCCGCGCCAGCATCGTGGAACAGTTGCCGGACCCGCTCTCGCCGCTGTTCGCCGACATGATTGACGGCTCGGTGTCCCGGTCGCTGAGCGCGCTGATGGCCGAGGTCTTGGGAAGCAACACCATACGGGAGACCGACGTAGGACTGACCACCGTCAACGGCTACGCCTACTATTTCTACCGGAACTGGGCGATGGTCCGGTTGATGGCCAGGACGCTGCCCGCCGTCGGAGCACTGGTCCGCGGCAAGGAACATCTGGGCATTACCGGGTGGCGGGAATTCTCCCACCCGCGCTACGAGCGGGTGGTGGCGGACTGGTCAGCGAAGCCGATACCGGAGCTCTCCGGCGAGGAACTGCTACAGGGCGTGCAGTCGCTGCTGGATGCCTGCACCGTCTACTACACGGCGGTACAGTCCGTGATCCCGACCGCCGCGACCAGTGAACTCTCCTTCCGGGCGTTTTACAGCAAGGTTGTCCGCCGCAAGGAAGATCCCCCTGCAGTGACTTTCCTGCTGGGCTTCGACAGCGAACCTATCCGGGCCGAGAAGTCCCTCTACGACCTCGCGTCCTGGGCCCGCGGTGTGCCGGGGCTGGCCCCGGAACTCCTCGGTGCACCGGCAACGGCGCTGGCCGACGCGCAGCGCTCCGGGTCCCCTCCTGCCGGGTTCGATGATGCACTGTGGCGGCAATGGCAGCCACGGTTCCAAGCCCACCTCGACCGGTTCGGCCATGCGGTCTACAACCTCGACTTCGTTCATCCGGTGCCGGCCGACGATCCTTCGCCGCTGCTGGAAACGGTAAAGTTTTACCTGCGCGGACAGGGCCAGGACCCGTATGAGCGGCAGCGAATGTCGGCCGCCCGCAGGGAGGACCACACCAGCCGCATTGCCGCCCGGCTGGGACGGACCCGCCGGGCCGCCGCCTTCTTCCGGCTGCTGCGCTGGGCGCAGAAGGCCGCACCCATCCGCGAGGACGCCTTGGCCGACGTCGGTCTGGCCTGGCCGCTGATCCGGCGGATGCTGCTGGAGTTAGGACAACGGCTGGCCGTCGCGGCAGTGATTGCAGAGCCCGCCGACGTGTTCTGGCTGCGTCATCGGGAACTGGTTAGCGCCGTCGACTTCGGCCTCGCCGCACCGCGGACCCGGGAAGTTCGGGAAGACCAGGGCGTTCCGGAGCCTCCCGGCACGTCTCCGGTGGCCATTACCGGAGCGGACCGCCCGGTCCGGGCCGACGCCGTCGAGAAGCGCAAGATGTTGTGGCGTGGGCAGCTCAAGGCAGCCGCCCCGCAAATGCTGCCGGAGAGCAGGCTGATGGACCGGGCCTTCGGGTCAATGATGCCCGCACGTACCCAGCAGGCCGGCGGCACCATCAAAGGAATTGGAGCCAGTCCCGGCCGGGTCAGCGCCTCCGCACAGGTCCTCGAGGGGCCGGAGGACTTCGCCCGGATGACGCCCGGAGACGTCCTGGTTGCCCGCATCACCACGCCCGCCTGGACGCCGCTGTTCGCGATGGCCTCGGCCGTGGTCACCGATGTCGGCGGCCCCTTGAGCCACAGCTCCATCGTGGCGCGGGAATACGGCATTCCCGCAGTGCTTGGCACGGGCGTGGCCACCCAACGCATCGCCAGCGGCGAGCAGATCCACGTCGACGGTGATGCCGGCACCGTCACGATCGAGCACCCGGCCGCTACCTAGGCCCTGCCGCTCTAGCGGTGCAGTTCCACCGGCTGCTGCAGGTGCTGGAAGGTCTCCACGATGAGCTCGACGCTCAGCGCTTCAGGAACGTCCGGGTCGCCGGCCTCGAACTCGGCCAGCTCGACGCCGCGGATGCTCTCACTGGGCAGCGCCGCGAAGATCGCCGCGACCTGGCGGGGCAGCAGTCCGGAAGGAATCTTGTAGGCGGCGGGAATGTAGCCGGGCTCGAGCACATCCCAGTCCACATGGATCCAGACGGGGCGGCCGGCCACCAGCTCCTGCACGGCCTCGGGGGAGGCATCTTCCGGTGACAGGATGGTGACCCCGGCATGCTGGAGCAGGTCCATCTCGGCGGCGTCGATGTCTCGTGCGCCGACCAGGATCACGTTCTCGGGATCCACGGTGCCGCCATGGCCGCTGTCCCACAGGCCGCAGGCGCCGGCCAGTGCCATCCCGCCCAGGTAGCCGGACTCGGTGGTGTCCGGGGTGTTGAAGTCCCCATGGGCATCGATCCACAGGACCGCCGCGTCGGGGTACCTTTCCGCTGCCACCGGCAGGGTGGCCAGGCTGGCCGCACAGGTGTTGGTGACCAACAGCGGGACCTCATGGGCGTCCAAGGCCGAGCCGACGGCGGCGGCGAGTCCGCGCAGGGTGTCCGCGGCCTGGTCAAGGGCCGGCCGCCAGTCGTCCTGGGCCGCCGGCGAGGGCTGACCCACAACGGTCGGCTCGATCGACAGGTGCTCGGCCAAGGCGTGTCCGGCCTTCCGCGCCCCAACGAGGGCGCCGTCGGTACGATCGGCGACCCTGCCTTGATTGATGATCACGCGGTAGTCCAAGATTGTCCTTCTTTCTCAACACGGCTTCAGGGCCGGCTAGGCAGCGCGGGCTTCTCCATTCTTCCTGAAGCTGTGACGGCCACCGAAACGCGAACGCCTCGGGGCCTAACCTCGCTCCCCGGCGGACGGGGCGTGCGTTCGTCGCATCTCTTGGGCCAGGGCAGGGTTGTGATGCTCCAGCTGGGCGATCACGTTCTGCACCACGCCGGGCTGCTTGTTCTGGCTGAGCTTCGCCCTCGCATCGAATCGTTCCACGAGCATCCGCAGCCCCACCGTTCCCTTGGCGGTGCGGCGGGTTCGCTCTTCGTCCTCGCTGAGGTGCCGGCCTTCCGGGTGGTGCTGCTCAAAGTGGTCGGTGAGGCGAGTGAGCATGTCGTAGTTTTCGTCGTCGCTGAGGATTTCCGGCGTTCCGTACAAGTGCGCGGTGACGTGGTTCCACGTGGGAATCAGATCGCCCGGCGCATACCAGCTGGGCGAAACGTAGTCATGCGGACCCTGGATGATGACGAGGAATTCGTGGCTGCCAAGCTCGTGCAAAGCGTCGTCGGGGCGGCCAAAGTGGCTGACGATGGTGATCTCGTCCCGGTCTTCCTCGAGCAACACGGGGTAGTGGGAGGCAACCAGGCCGTTGCTTGTCGCGGAGACGAAGGTGGCCCAAGGGTTGTTCCGGATCAGCCGCTTGACCTCGTTCGGATCGGTCATCAGGTAGACAGGGGCGTGCCGCATCAGGGAGTTTCCTTACAACCGGTGGCCGAAGCGCAGGAGATTGCCATCAGGATCAATATGCGCGCCTTCACGGATTCCGTAATCGGTATCAGAGGGTTCGACGTTCATGCCTCCTGGCGCGGTGGACCAGCGTCGCCAAACGGTGTCCGCGTTGCTGACATCTACATAGGCACAGCCCGCAGTAGTGTGCGGGTCATGTTCAGGATTGCGCGATACATGCAGTTCGACTGGCCCCAACGCCGCAAATCCGTAGTCCTCGTCATGGGCTTCGACATCGAACCCGAGACTGCGATAGTGCTCCAGCCATTGCCCCACGTTGGCAGTCGAGAACACAGGCGCGACGGATCGCAGGACTACCGGCTCCTCATCGGCGGCCGTATGGGTTGCCTTCATTCCCTGATGCTCGTTGAGACGAACACAAGGCGTCAAGTAAGCCGCGTCGCACGTCGCCTTCGGGCATTGCATCCACCAGCAGCTCGTGCCGGCAGATAGAGGAAACCCCGCCACATCGGTGATGTGACGGGGTTTTCGATGGGAGCCCCCTGCCAGAATCGAACTGGCGACCTTTTCATTACGAGTGAAACGCTCTACCGACTGAGCTAAGGAGGCGGGACGCCGCACCGTTGCCGGGCTGAATCCACGAAGAACAACTATATGGGAGCCGTGGCGGGCCGGTCAAAACGGACCGGCCCGCGGTGGCCTAGGAACAGACCTTGCCTTCGGCAGGCATGGTGCCGTCGGCGAAGTAGCTGTCCACAGCGTCGCGGATGCAGGTGTTCCCGCGCCCGTACGCCGTGTGTCCCTCGCCCTCGTAGGTCAGCAGCGTGGCTGACTGCAGCTCCGCGGCCATGGATTCGGCCCACTCATAGGGAGTGGCCGGATCCCCGGTGGTACCGACCACCAGGATGGGGGCGGCGCCCTCGGCATGGATCGGGGCGCGTTCACCCGTTGGTTCGTACGGCCAGTCCCTGCAGTTCGCCCCGCCGAAGGCCAGGTAACGGCCAATGGTGGGGGAGGCCTGCTCCAGTTCCTTGGCGTCCTGGCGCATGCCGGCCAGATCGCTCACCATCGGGTAGTCCAGGCAGTTGATCGCGGTGAACGCGTCCGTGGTGTTGTTGGTGTAGTGGCCGTCCTGATCGCGACCGGCGCCGGCGTCAGCCAGCAACAGCATGCTGCTGGGGTCGCCCCGGAACGCGGTGGTCAGGGCCTGGGTCAGGACCGGCCAGCTAGCGTCGTCGTACAGCGGGACCAGCAGGCCGGAGACGAAGGTGCCGACGGGCACCAGGCGTCCGTCGGGCGCGGTGAGCGGGCTCTCTTCAACGGAGCGGATCAGATCCCGCAATTGCTCAACGGCGTTGTCCACGCTGCCACTCATCGGGCAGCCGTCGTTGTCCAGGCAGTACGCCGCGTAGGCGTGGATGGCGTCCTCGAAAGCGGCTGCCTGGCCCAGCGTGACCTGCTCGTTGCTCAGCGCGGGATCCAGCGCGCCGTCGAGCACCATCCGTCCCGTCCGTTCCGGGAAGAGCCCGGCATAGGTGGCCCCCAGGAAGGTGCCGTAGGAGAAACCGAGGTAATTGAGCTTTTCATCGCCGACCACTGCGCGGAGGATGTCCATGTCCTTGGCGGCACTGACCGTATCCACATGACCCAGCACCGGTCCGGTTTTCTCGGCGCACTGGGCCGCGAGCTTGGCGGCGTCGTCGATGGCCCGCTCGATGTCCGCGTCCGAATCGCGGTTGTAATCCGTCTGCCGGGCCTCGTCCCGTTCGGCGTCGGTCTGGCAGGTCACCGGCGCGGAGCGCTGTACGCCGCGCGGGTCGAAGCCCACCAGGTCGTATTCGCTGCGGAGCCGCTCGGAGAACATCGTCTGCAGGCCGTCCCGCAGCAGGTCGTAGCCGGAGGCTCCGGGACCGCCCGGGTTGACCAGGATGGACCCCTGGGCCGAGCCGCCGGCGTCGCTGCGGATCGCCGCGATCTTGATTTTGTCGCCGCCAACATCCGCGTAGTCCAGCGGCACCTCGATCTCGGCGCACTCCAGGCCGTTCTCACACGGCTTCCAATCGACGTCCTGGGTGTAGAACGGCATCAGCTCTTCGGCTACACCGTTGGTCACCTTGGCCGGGTCGGCCGGCTCACGCGGCTGTTCGGGCGCGATGACCGAACAGCCCGTGCCCAGCAGAAGGACGACGGCGGCCAGCACCGCCGCGGCGGAATGGCGCAGCTTTGTTGCGGGGTGCCTGTGGCTGGTGCTGGGCATGCGGGCGGCTCCTGGTTAGTGCTGCGGGCGAACTCCGAGTGGAGACTCAGAGCAGGCTGACGGCCATGGCTTCCATGGCGAGGACGGGGGCAACGTTGGTGCCCAGGCGCTGCCGGGCCTGGGCGATGGCATCCATTCTGCCCAACGTCTGTTCGGGGGTGGATCGTTCCGCATAGCTGGTGAGGTCCTGGCGCAGGTATTCGTTCACCAGTTCGGTGCCGGTCCCCAGCTGCACCGTGAGCACATCGCGGAAGAAGGTGCTCAGGTCGATCAGCACCCGGTCCAGCGAGTCGCTCAGGCTGCGCTTGGCACGGCGCTTCTGGTCTTCTTCCAGCCGCTTGAGCTGGCTGCGGATAGCCGGCGGCATGGCGCCCTTTTCCGGTGCACCCAGCGCGATCAGCAACGCTTCGCGTTCGGCTTCGTTGCGCTGCTCGGAAGCGGCCGCGGCGTCGGCGTTGGAAATGTCCACCAGCTCGCCGGCGGCGGTGACGGCATCGGCCACGCCACGTAGCCGCAGCGGCAGCCGGACAATCGTGTCGCGCCGGTGCCGGGCGTCCGCGTCGGAGGCCAGACGCCGGGCCACGCCGATGTGGCTTTGCGAGACCCGGGCGGCGAAGCCGGCCAATTCGGGATCGGCGCCGTCCCGGCGGACCAGCAGTGCCGCCACGTCGTCGGCCGGCGGAATGCGCAGGCTGACCGGACGGCAGCGCGAGCGGATGGTGACCAGGACGTCCGCCGGGCTGGGCGTGCAGAGGATCCAGATGGTCCGCGGCGGCGGTTCCTCGATGGCCTTGAGCAGCACGTTGGTGGTGCGTTCGGTCATACGATCCGCGTCCTCGATGATGATGACCCGCCAGCGGCCCGACGACGGCTTGTCCTGTGCCTTGCCGACCAGGTCGCGCATCTCCTGAATGGAGAAGGTCACGTTCTCGGTGGCCACCACGGTGGCGTCGGCGTTGGAGCCGGCCAACACGGTGCGGCACGCGTGGCAGGTTGCGCAGCCGCGTTCGGCCGGATCCTGCTGTTCGCACAGCAGCGCGGCGGCGAAGGACTTGGCGGCATTGCTGCGGCCGGAGCCGGGAGGGCCGGTAAACAGCCAGGCGTGCGCCGGCCGTTCGGCGGCGGCCGCGCGGCTGAGCTGTTCGATCACCGCGCTCTGGCCGGGCAAATCGGACCAGACGCTCATGGTGTCAGCTCCCGGACCCGGTCCATGATGGCGGCGGTGAGTTCTTCCCGTGGGGCGCTTGCGTCAAGGACCAGGTATTTCTCCGGGGCCGCTTCGGCCAGCTCCAGGAACGCCCTGCGGATCCGCGAATGGAAGTCGTCCGGTTCGGACTCCAGCCGGTCTTCGGCAGCGTCACCGGCGGTACGGCGGTCGCGGCCCTGCTGCGGGGCGACGTCCAGCAGGACGGTCAGGTCCGGCAGCAGCCGCTGCGTGGCCCACAGGTTCAGTTCCCGGACTTCGGCGAGGCCCAGTCCGCGGCCGGCACCCTGGTAGGCCACCGAGGAGTCGATGAACCGGTCGCACAGCACCACCTCGCCGCGCGCCAGCGCAGGCCGGATGACTTGTTCCACATGGGCGGCGCGGGAGGCGGAAAAGATCAGCGCTTCGGTGCGGGCATCGATCTCGCCATGGCCATGTTCCAGCACCAGGGCACGCAGTTTTTCACCAACGGGCGTGCCGCCAGGCTCCCGGGTCCGGAGCACCGTGCGGCCCATGGCCCGCAGATGATGTTCGACGGCGGTGGCTTGGGTCGATTTTCCGGCCCCGTCCCCGCCTTCGAATGCGATGAAGAGGCCGCTGGCGTTGGCGGGCAGGCGGTCGGAACTCACCTGATTAGCCTAGCCGGAATCGCCGAGGCGCGGGACGGTCACAGTTAACGTGTGCATGGTGGCCGGTACTACTCTGCTGTCATGACCGACGCCTCCTCCCGCGACCTTCAGCATGCCGAGCATCTTGCGCCGGACACCGTGGTGGTGTCTGCCGGACGGCCGCCGCGCGACCACGATGCTCCGGTCAATCCGCCGGTGGTGTTGTCCTCCACCTTCTTCGGCCGTGGTGAAGTGGTCCAGGGGGACCGCGCGTACGGACGCTACTCCAACCCCACCTGGGACCCGTTCGAGGAGACCCTGGCCGAGTTGGAAGGCGCCGCGCTGCCCGGCCTCGTCTTCGCGTCGGGCCTTGCCGCCGTCTCGGCCGCGCTGTCGCTGATCCCGTCCGGCGGCGTCTTGGTGATGCCACGGCACAGCTACCAGGGCAGCCTGGCCATGGCCGAACAATTGGCCCAGCGGGGCGAGCTGCAGTTGCGCACGGTGGACATTGCGGACACCGATGCCGTGCGTGCGCAGCTGGGCGGCGCCGACATGCTGTGGCTGGAAAGCCCGACCAACCCGATGCTCGAAATCGCTGAAGTGGAGGCGCTTGCCAGCGCCGCCCACCAAGCGGGCGCCCTCGTGGTCGCGGACAATACCTTCTCCACGCCGCTCGGGCAGCGTCCGCTGGCGGCAGGGGTCGACGTCGTGGTCCATTCGGTGACCAAATATCTGGCCGGCCATTCGGACGTGGTGCTGGGCGCCGTCGTGACGTCCAGCGAAGAGCTGCGCTCCAAGCTGCTGGTGCACCGGTCGCTGCACGGTGCCATCGCCGGACCGTTCGAAACCTGGCTGGCGCTGCGCGGCGTGCGGACCATGGCGCTGCGGATCGAGCGTTCCCAGGCCACCGCCGGCGAGCTGGCCCGCAAATTGCAGCAGCACCCCGCGGTGGAGGCCGTGCGTTATCCGGGCCTGCCCGACGACCCGGGGCATGCCCGCGCCGCCGCCCAGATGGACGGCTTCGGCTCCATCATCGCCATCCAGGTGAAGGGCGGTGGCGCCGCCGCGGACAAGGTCATCGACGCGCTGCGGTTGTGGCTGCCGGCAACCTCGCTGGGCGGGGTGGAGTCGTTGATCGAGCGGCGTCGACGGCATGTCAACGAGCCGGACAGCGTGCCGGAGAACCTACTGCGGCTGTCGGTGGGAATCGAGAACCCGGCCGACCTGTGGGCGGACCTGGACCAGGCGCTTATCGCGGCCGACGTGTGAGACTGCCGAAACATACCGCCACCGGTTAGTCTTAAGGCGTGCAACTTGCCTACGACATCCAGTACTGGCTTTACATGGCCCTGGGGCTGATCGCCCTGGTGATTGAACTGTGGGCGCTGGCGGACTGTGTGGGCCGCAAGGCCGACTATTTTCAGGCCGCGTTCAAGAAGACCAAGGGCTTCTGGGTGGGCGTGCTGGTAGCCGCCACGGCCGTGGGCGCCTTGTCCGCTTTGGGCGCCGGCGGCTTGGGAACGTGGATGATCTTCCAGCTGGCTGCCGCCGCTGCTGCCGGCGTCTACTTGGCAGACGTCAAGCCTGCCCTGATCGAGGTCAAGGGCGGCGGGTCGGCCTACCCCTGGTAAATGCCGCAAGACGCCCGTTGCCGCAACCGCCGTCAGCCTGACGGCGTGCCTCTCACGATGAGGGAGCGACGGCTTTCCAAGCGACGGTGATCTCGCCCAGTCGCCAGCGCGAGGGGCCATCCAAAACCGGCCATCCGGCGTCGTGCATTGACTTGCACATGGCCAGCCAGCGCTGCCGGTAACCGAACGGGGCCAGCGGCGCCGCGTCCGCCCAGGCTCGGTCCAGCGCCTGAAGATAGCGGTGCACCGGCTCGCCGGGAATGTTGTGGTGGATGAGCGCCTTGGGCAGCCGCTCGGCCACCTCGGACGGCCGCGCGAACGCGCCGAAGCGCAGCGAGATGCTCAGCGAGAGCGGCCCTTCCGGGGCCACCGCAATCCAGGTGGCCCGGCGTCCGATTTCGTCACACGTGCCGTCAATGAACAGCCCGCCGGGCGCCAGCCGGCCGCAGACGGTGGCCCACGCTGCGCCGAATTCGGCTTCGGGGTACTGCCGCAGCACGTTGAAGGCGCGGACCACCGCAGGTCGCCGGCCGGAAACCGGGATTTCGAACCCGCCCTGGCGAAAGCTCAGGCCCGGGCGCTCCAGCGGCTTGGCGACGGCGACGCGTGCCGGTTCGATTTCAATACCGATCACTTCAACGTCCGCGCGCACCCGGCAGAGGCGGTGGTGGAGTTCGACGGCGGTGGTCGGCGCGGCGCCATAGCCCAGATCGATAACCAGCGGATCCGCGGCCCGGCGCAGCCGGGAAGCTTCGGGGCCGGCGAGCCAGCGGTCCATTCGCCGCAGCCGGTTGGGGTTCGTGGTGCCCCGGGTGACGGTTCCGATGGGTCGGCGGGCCGGCCGAGTGGCGGTCGTGGTGGTCTGGGGCACGAGAAAAAAGAATAAGGGAACGGCGGTCCGCCGCAGGCCGCTGCGGTACCGATTGTGCCGAAGCTCACGCAGGTAATTTCTTCCGTGTCCCGGGCCGTCCGTCAGCGTAACGTCCCGCCGGAAGCCACGGGTGCCGGCCGGCACTCCGCTAGGATTGCAGCCATGACTGCCACCTCGAAACACACGCTGGTCCTGTTGCGCCACGGGCAGAGCGACTGGAACGAAAAGAACCTCTTTACCGGCTGGGTCGACGTCCCGCTGACCGACCTGGGACGCAAGGAAGCGCACCGCGGCGGCGAGCTGCTGGTCGAAAACAACCTGCTGCCGGACGTCCTGTACACCTCCCGGCTGAAGCGTGCCATCGTCACCGCCAACATTGCGCTGGAGGCCGCCGACCGCAGCTGGATCGACGTCAAGCGCAGCTGGCGGCTGAACGAGCGCCACTACGGTGCCCTGCAGGGCAAGGACAAGGCGCAGATCCGCGACGAATTCGGCGAGGACCAGTTCATGATGTGGCGTCGCTCCTACGACACTCCGCCGCCCGCCCTGGACGACGCCAGCGAATGGTCGCAGGTCAACGACCCGCGCTACGCGGACCTGGGCAACAATGTTCCGCGGACCGAATGCCTCAAGGATGTGCTGGAGCGGTTCCTGCCGTACTGGGAGTCGGACATCTCCACGGATCTCACCGCGGGCAAGACCGTGTTGGTGGCCGCACACGGCAACTCGCTGCGCGCGCTGGTCAAGCACCTGGACGGCATCAGCGACGACGACATCGCCGGGCTGAACATCCCCACCGGCATCCCGCTGGTGTACGAACTGGACGAGAACCTGAAGCCGGTCACCCCAGGCGGCACCTACCTGGACGCCGACGCCGCGGCCGAAGCTATCCAGGCCGTGGCCAACCAGGGCAAAAAGTAACCACTGGCTAAAACCGGAAGGCCGGCTCCCCGCGGGGAGCCGGCCTTCCGGTTTAAGCGTCTGGCCTTAGATCGATTGGGCGTTGGGGCGCCACTCGCCGGTCACCAGGTAGGTCACCTTGCGGGACACGGAAACACCGTGGTCGGCAAAGCGCTCGAAGTAGCGGCTGGCCAGCGAAACGTCCACCGTGGTGGGTCCGGCGGAGTCCCATGCCGGATCGGCGATGGCCTTGAAGACGCCGGCGTGCAGTTCGTTGACGCGGGAGTTGCTCACATCAATCTGCGTGGCAAGTTCCAGGTCGCGGGTCTCGAGGAGCTCGGTCAGCTTCTCCGAGATGGCGATGTCCTTCTCGGCGAACTCCCGGAACGTCTCGCGCATCGGTTCGGGGATGACGGTGTCCGGATAGCGCAGGCGCACCAGCTGGGCGATGTGCCGGGCGAGGTCGCCCATCCGCTCCAGCGAGGCGCTCATCCGCAGCGCGCCCACAATCATGCGCAGGTCGGAGGCTACCGGCCCTTGCAGCGCCAGGATGTCGATGGAGCGCTCGTCCAGATCCGTCTGGAGGAAGTCAATCCGTGCGTCGGCGGCAATGACTTCCTGGGCCAACTCGATGTCTGCGGTGTCGAGCGCAGTGGTTGCCTTTTGCATTGCCTCGGTGACGAGCCGGGAAATTTCTACCAGCTGTTCTCCGACTTGATGGAGCTCGGCCTGGAAAACCTTGCGCACTGGCGTCCTTTCGCTTGTGTTCGTGAGCATACGGGACCTAGCATCCCATTCGCATCACACCCTGTCAGGCGGTGGTTAACTATTACGTCGCCTCAGGTGAACGTTAGTTGAACGGACTGGCGATTACTACTGGATCGGCCTGATGCCGTGGCAGGCTGCGCCTAAGCTAGAAGCGTGGATCCACTGACTATCGGCCTGTTGGCTGGACTCGTAGGTTTGGCGCTGGGCAGCTTCGGTGTGCTCGCGTTCGGCCTGAGCGACCGGCAGCGGCGACGGCTGCAGGAAGTTGCCGAGCCGACGTTGCCGGACGGAGCCGCCGAGGTGCTTTCCGTCGTCGGCCGCGCCTACGTGGTGGTGGACGCAATCGACGGCGTGGTGCGCGCCAGCCCGGCCGCCTACGCCTTCGGGCTGGTCCGCGGCCACACGATGGTGCACTCCGAACTCCAGGAGCTGACCGCCAGGGTGCGCCGCGACGGCGTGATCGAAGAGCGCCAGCTGGAACTGCCGCGCGGTCCGCTGGGCCAGGGCACCATTGTGGTGCAGGTGCGGGTGGCGCCGATCGGCGAGGAGTACATCCTGCTGCTGGCCGATGACCGGACCGAAATTACACGGACCGAGGCCATGCGCAACGACTTCGTCGCCAACGTCTCGCACGAGCTCAAGACTCCGGTCGGGGCGATCTCGCTGCTGGCCGAAGCGATTGACGACGCCGCGGACGATGCCGAAGCCGTCCGGCGCTTCGCAGGCCGCATGCACAAAGAGGCCCGCCGGCTGGGCGCGCTGGTGCAGGACATCATCGAGCTGAGCCGTTTGCAGGGCGCGGACGTGGTGCAGGGCGGCACCGAGGTGGACCTGAACGCAGTGGTCGCCGAAGCCGTGGACCGCAACAAGCTCACGGCGGAAAGCCGGCACATTGAACTGTCCGTCGGCGGAACCATCGGTGTTCCGGTCTTCGGCGATGCCGAACTGCTGACCACGGCGCTGCGGAACCTGATCGACAACGCGATCCGGTACGCGCCCGAGCGCAGCAAGGTGGGCGTGGGGCTGCGGGTGCGTGAAGGCTTGGCGACCGTCTCGGTGACAGACCAGGGCCCGGGCATCACCCCCGACCAGCAGGACCGGATCTTCGAGCGCTTCTATCGGCTCGACGACGCCCGCTCGCGGCAGACCGGCGGAACAGGTCTGGGCCTGAGCATTGTTAAACACGTCATCTCCCAGCACGGCGGGGAAGTATCGGTGTGGTCGCAGCCCGGTCAGGGTTCCACCTTCACCGTACGGCTGCCGGAAATGGAGCAGGAAGACGGCGGCGCCACTGAATCCGTGGAGCCGCGTACGCAGGGCGCCGGTGTGGCGCATGAACAAGGAGTCGGTGCTTGACCCGCATTCTGGTCGTCGAAGATGAAGAATCGCTGAGCGATCCGTTGAGTTATTTGTTGGGTAAAGAAGGCTTCGAAGTCGAGGTGGTGGACAACGGTCTGGAAGCCATCGTGGCATTTGACCGGGCCGGCGCGGATTTGGTCCTCTTGGACCTGATGCTGCCGGGACAGTCCGGTACGGAAGTTTGCCGGCAGCTGCGGCAGCGTTCCTCGGTCCCGGTCATCATGCTCACCGCCAAGGACTCGGAGATCGACAAGGTCGTGGGGCTTGAATTGGGTGCCGATGACTACGTCACCAAGCCCTATTCCTCACGCGAGCTGGTGGCCCGGGTGCGTGCGGTACTGCGCCGCCAGGGCGAACCGGAGGAATTGGTGCCGAACACCGTTTCCTCCGGCCCGGTGCGGATGGATGTGGAACGGCACGTAGTCAGCGTCGACGGCGAGCCGGTATCGCTGCCGCTGAAGGAATTCGAACTGCTGGAGATGCTGCTGCGCAACTCGGGCCGGGTCCTGACCCGGGGACAGCTGATTGACCGGGTCTGGGGCTCCGACTACGTGGGTGACACCAAAACGCTGGATGTGCACGTCAAGCGGCTCCGCAGCAAGATCGAGCCCGATCCGTCTGCACCGCGCTACTTGGTCACTGTGCGCGGTCTGGGTTACAAGTTCGAACCGTAAGCCCCCGCGCCGCTGGCACGACGCAAAAAGGCCGGGCCGCTTCCTGAAAGGGAAGCGGCCCGGCCTTTGAGCTAGGTATGTGGGATCAGGCCCCGGCCTCGTCGGTCGCCTCGGTCGTCGGCGCAGGGGATTCCTCCGGGGCAGCGCTCTCGGTCGGTGCCGGGGTGGGGAGGAAGCTGCTGTATTCCGGCAGCGTGCCGTCCAGGACCGGGATCTTGACTTCGGCGGATTCGTTGTTCACGCGGACGGTGACGTTGGCCAGGGCCCCGGGCGCTGCACCCGGGCGGTCCACCGTGGTCTTGTTCTTCTCGTCCTCGAAGTTGATCTGCCCGTCGGCCGGAACGGTGACGGTGGCGGTGCTGCCGGAGCCCGTCATGCTCAACTGCACAGGGGAGTCGGAGCTGTTCACCACGGTGCCGAGGATGCGGCCGGCAGAGTCTGCGTTCTCGGCAACAACCATCACGTTGCGCAGGCCGATCGGGCCAACGTTTGCCACAATGCCGTCGCTGGCGGAGTAGGACTTGGTGGTGGCCTGTTCGTTGATTGCGCCGCATCCGGTCGATGCGAGCAGGGTGAGCGCGGCGGCGCCTGCTACAAGGGTGCGCTGCACACGGTTCTTCGGCGCAATCTTCACGGCAGAAACTCCTCAGTATCAATCAGGTGCGGTGCTGCAGATCTAGGCAGCTTGCCTCGCCTAGCCTATCGGCAAACCGGTGAAAAGTAGGATTCGGGGTTTGTAAGAATCCCCCCGAATGCATCAAATCGGTGATCCGTCAAGGGGGTCAGGGGCCGCATTTTAGCCCCGGGACGGGCTGTTATCCCTGCAAACTCGCGGAAGTGGCTGAATCATCCATGGTAAACTGGTGGTCGGGAAAGGGGATACTACAGATGGTATTTGAGGTCGGCGAGACGGTTGTTTACCCTCACCACGGTGCTGCAAAGATCGAAGAGATCAAAATGCGCACCATCAAAGGTGAAGAGAAGATGTATCTCAAGCTCCGGGTTGCCCAGGGCGATCTGACGATTGAAGTTCCGGCGGAGAATGTGGATCTGGTCGGGGTCCGCGATGTAGTGGGCAAGGAAGGCCTCGAGCATGTGTTCGATGTGCTCCGTGCCGAGTTCACCGAAGAGCCGACGAACTGGTCCCGCCGCTACAAGGCGAACCTGGAAAAGCTGGCCTCCGGCGACGTCATCAAGGTAGCGGAAGTTGTCCGCGACCTGTGGCGCCGGGACCATGACCGCGGCCTCTCCGCGGGCGAGAAGCGGATGCTGGCTAAGGCGCGCCAGATCCTGGTTTCCGAACTCGCCCTGGCTGAGAAGACCGACGAAGACAAGGCAGCGGAAGTCCTCGACGAGGTCCTCGCCTCCTGATTGTGCTCCAAGCGGCCGGCATCCTGAACGGGATGCCGGCCGCTTTTGCATGCCGGCAGACAAGCCGGGCGGCCGGATTAGGCTAGTGGGATGAGCACAGCACAGGCATCGGTGGGCGTGATCGTGGTGGCGGCAGGCTCCGGCACCCGGTTGGGCTACGGGCTGCCCAAGGCCCAGGTCCCGCTGGCCGGTGAAACGATCTTGGCGCATGCCCTCCGTGGTGTCGTGGAATCAGGCGTGGCCGCCCGGATCTGCGTGGCCGTGCCCGCCGGGGATACAGCGCTGCGCCAGGTCTGTGCCGGCTTCGCGGCGCAGCACCCGGAAGTGGACATTTCAACCGTCGACGGCGGTGCCTCCCGGGCAGCCTCCGTCGCCGCGGCACTGCGCGGGCTGGGGGAGGGAGCCACCAGGGTCCTGGTGCATGATGCCGCCCGGGCACTCACCCCGCCCGAGGTGTTCCAACGGGTAGCGGACGCACTGGCTGCGGGAGCCCGCGCCGTCGTTCCTGCGGTAGCACTGGTGGATACCATCAAGACTGCGACGCCCAGCACCGGAGCAGAGGCGGACATCGCACCGGAGAAAGTGGCGGCCACGGTGGACCGCGTGCAACTGCGGGCCGTGCAGACCCCGCAAGGATTCGACGCCGCTGCGCTGGTCCAAGCGCACCAAAGTCTGGCCGGCCTGGCGCCGGCAGAGGCCGATGGCATCACCGACGAGGCACTGCTGATGGAACGCCGCGGAATTGATGTCATGCTGGTGCCCGGCTCAGCGCGAGCCCTGAAGATCACCACGCAGCTGGATTTGGCCGTGGCCGAAGCACTGCTGGCCGCCCGCCAGCCGAACATCATGGAAGGCTGGATTGTGCCCCAATTCCCGTATCCGATCCCGCGCACCGGAATTGGTGTGGACGTGCACGCCTTCGCCCCTGCGGCGGACCCCCAGCCATTGTGGTTGGGCGGACTGCTGTGGGAGGGGGAGCAGGGCCTGGCCGGCCATTCCGACGGCGACGCTGCCGCGCACGCCGCCGCCGACGCGCTGTTCTCCGCGGCCGGAGTCGGCGACCTGGGCACGCACTTCGGCACCGACCGGCCGGAGTACGCGGGCGCTTCGGGCGTCCGGTTGCTGTCCGAAGCGGCCCGGATTGTCCGCGAGGCAGGGTTCGAGATCGGGAACATTGCGGTGCAACTGGTCTGCAACCGGCCCAAGTTCGGACCTCGCCGGGCGGAATCCGAGGCGGTGCTCAGCGAGGCCGCCGGTGCACCGGTCAGCGTCTCGGCCACAACCAGCGACGGGTTGGGCTTCACCGGCCGGGGCGAGGGGATCGCGGCGGTGGCCACCGCTGTCGTTGTTTCGGTCCGCTAAGGAGCCCAGCCCAGACGCCCGCAGAGGCGGCGGGGGCGGCCCGGGCGGCCCGCATGCGCGGCGGTGGGGTGCGGGACAGTGCGGCCCGCATAGCGGCAGGCGGGACCCGACGCCGACGCTCCAGTTCGATCGTTTGCTCCCCCTCGAGCGGGAGCAAACGGTCCAAAGGGAGCGGTTCGTGCGCTCCGTGGATGAACGGGGCGGAGGTCCGTCCCCGGCCCGCCGCCCCTACCGCCTGGAGCGGTGCGCAACAGGACTCAATGGTTCGCACCGGCAGCGCGGGCACGGCTACGCTAGAGCGGTGAGCCTGAGATTCTATGACACCGCCACCGCGCAAGTACGCGACTTCGTCCCGCTGGTACCGGGCAAGGTGGGGCTCTATTACTGCGGGGCCACGGTCCAGGGCGACCCGCACGTGGGCCACATCCGCTCGGCCATCGCGTTCGACCAGCTCACCCGCTGGCTGCGCTATAGCGGATATCGCGTCACGGTGGTGCGCAACGTGACGGACATTGACGACAAGATCCTGGATAAGTCCGCCGAGTCCTTCCGCCCGGACGCCGCCGAGGTGGTCCCGGTCCCGAACGAGCCGTGGTGGGCGCTGGCCTACCGCTATGAGCAGGAGTTCGCCAAGGCCTACGACACGCTGGGCGTGGAACGGCCCACCTATGAACCGCGCGCCACCGGCCACATCCCGGAGATGCACCGGCTGATCCAGCAGCTGATCGACCGGGGCCACGCCTACCCGGCGCTGGACGATTCCGGGGACGTCTACTTCGACGTGCGCTCCTGGCCCGAATACGGATCGCTGACGCACCAGCGGATCGAGGACATGCAGGCCGCACCCGACGCCGGACCCCGCGGCAAGAAGGATCCGCGCGACTTTGCGCTCTGGAAGGGGCACAAGGACGGGGAGCCGGAGACCGCCAGCTGGACCAGCCCCTGGGGCGCCGGCCGGCCGGGCTGGCACCTGGAATGCTCGGCCATGGTCACCAAGTACCTGGGCACCGAATTCGACATCCACGGCGGGGGGCTGGACCTGCGCTTCCCGCACCACGAGAACGAAGTGGCGCAGTCCCGCGCGGCAGGCCACGGCTTCGCCAACTTCTGGATGCACAACGGCATGGTCACCTTCGCGGGCGAGAAGATGTCCAAGTCGATCGGCAACATCATCACCCCGGCGCAAATGCTCCAGGATGCCCGGCCGCTGGTGGTCCGCTACTACCTGGGCCAGGCACAGTACCGGTCCGCGCTGGACTACAACCCGGGTTCGCTGGTGGAAGCGGCCGCCGCGGTAGAGCGGATCGAGGGCTTCATGCAGCGTGCGCTGAAGTTCCTCTACGGCGAGGGACAGTTCGGCCTGATGGTGACCGAGCGCGTGCCGGACGCGTTCGCCGCCGCGATGGACGACGACCTCAACGTGCCGCAGGCGCTGGCCGCGGTCCACGAAACGGTGCGCGCCGGAAACACCGCACTGGACGCCAAGGAGAAGGAAGCGGCCACCCGCGCGCTGCACCAGGTCATGGCGATGACCGACGTGCTGCACATCAACCCGCTGGATCCGCACTGGCACTCCGGCGGCGCGGATACCGCGGCGCACCAGGCGCTGGACACGCTGGTGCGCGCCCAGCTGGAGGAGCGCCGGACGGCCCGCGCGGCCAAGGACTGGTCCCGCGCCGACGCCATCCGCGACACGCTGGCCGAGGCCGGAATCGTCGTGGAGGACTCGGCCGAGGGCGTGAACTGGAGCCTCAGCTAACAGCAGCGTGCACGGTTGGCGGTACCCTTTAAGCTAGACGGTTCCCGTCGGGCTAGCCGGCCACCGCCGGCGTGCGCCAGCGGGAACCTACCTTCCCCAACACCAAAGGTAGTTTTCGATGGCCAACAAACCTCGCCCCGGAGCGGTGCGCAAGTCCAAGAAGGGACCCACCACAGGAACCGGCGGCCACGGGCGCAAAGCGCTCGAAGGCAAGGGGCCGACGCCGAAGGCCGAAGACCGCCCGTACCACAAGGCATACCGCGCCAAGCAGCTCTCCGAACGCTCGGCCGCCAAACACCAGGGCGGCCAGCGCGGTCCCGCTGCCCGCCGCGGCAAGTCCGCCGGCGAGATGGTGACCGGGCGGAATTCCGTGGTGGAAGCACTGCGCGCCGGCGTGCCCGCCAAGGCCCTGCACGTAGCGGTCCGGATCGAAATGGACGACCGGGTCAAGGAATCCCTGAAGATCGCCGCCGAGCGCGGCATCCCGGTGCTCGAATCGCACAAGCCGGAACTGGACCGGATGACCGACGACGCCGTCCACCAGGGCCTGGCCCTGCAGATCCCGCCCTACGAATACCAGGACGCGCTGGAGCTGGCCGAGGAAACCATGGCCCAGTTCAAGAAGGGCTACATCAACAACGCCCCGCTGTTCGTGGCCCTGGACGGCATCACCGACCCGCGCAACCTCGGAGCCATCATCCGTTCCGCGTCCGCGTTCAGCGGCCACGGCGTGGTGGTGCCCGAGCGCCGCTCCGTGGGCATGACCGCCTCCGCCTGGAAGACCAGCGCGGGCGCCGCCGTGCGCGTGCCGGTGGCCAAGGCGAACAACCTGACCAACACGCTCAAGGCCTTCCAGCAGCTGGGCATCTTCGTGCTGGGCCTGGACGGCGAGGGCGACGTCTCGCTGCCAGACCTGTCCCTGGCCACCGAGCCGGTGTGCCTGGTGGTCGGCTCCGAGGGCAAGGGCCTGTCCCGGCTGGTCCGCGAAAACTGCGACCAGATCGTCTCCATCCCGATCGATTCGGCGATGGAATCGCTCAACGCCTCCATGGCGGTGGGCATCAGCCTGTACGAAATCTCGCGGCAGCGCGCCCGCTAGGAGCAGGTGGACCGCTGTGGCTCGTCACGCCAAAAGCATTCCCGCCAGGCCGCCGGCGCGCCAGCCACAGCTCTCGCGGGCCTTCCCGCTGGGGATCAGCGAGACGGCCCCGGGCATGCCGCCGATCCCCGGCGCGGTGAATGCAGCGGTCTTCGCCCCCGGGTTTGCCACCGTGGACGTCCACTTCCAGGACGGCCAGGGGGTTTGGCAGCGCACCGAGTTGAATGCTTTCACCGACGGCGTCCACCATGGCACGGTCAAAGGGCTGGAGGCCGGCAGCCGCTACGCCTTCTGGCCGCACGGCGAGCCGGCCCCGGCCTCGGGGCAGCTGCTGCTGGATCCCTATGGGCGTGCCATTGACGACGACGGCGGTGTGCTGCGCTCGGTGTACGTCACCGGCGGCTTTGACTGGGGCAACGACGCGCGCCCGCACGTGCCGTGGCGGGACACCGTGGTCTACGAGTGCCACGTCAAGGGCCAGACCATGCTGCATCCGGAGATTCCCGAGGAGCTGCGCGGCACCTATGCCGGCTTGGCACATCCGGTGATGGTCGATTACCTGCAGGAACTGGGCATCACCACGCTGGAGCTGCTGCCGGTGCACTACCACTTGGACGAGCCACACCTGCAGGACCTCGGTTTGGCCAACTACTGGGGCTACAACACGCTGGGCTTCTTCGCGCTCTGGCCGGGCTACGCCACCGCGGCCGCCCAAGCCGCCGGACCGAGGGCCGTGCAGGACGAGTTCCGGGCAATGGTGAAGAAGCTGCACGCAGCCGGGATCGAAGTGATCCTGGACGTGGTCTACAACCACACCGCCGAGGGCGGGAAAGACCAGGACACATATTCCTTCCGCGGTCTGGCGGACCACGTGTACTACCGGCACGACGGCCACGGGAACTACCTGGACACCACGGGCTGCGGGAACACGATGAACTTCAACGAGCCCCGGGTCATCCAACTGGCCCTGGACTCGCTGCGCTACTGGGTAGAAGAGTTCCACATCGACGGCTTCCGCTTCGACCTGGCCGTTTCCCTGGGGAGGGATGGACACAACCAGTTCAATCCCCGCCACCCGTTCTTGGTGGCCGTCGGCGCGGACTCGGTCCTGTCCGGAGCCAAACTGATCTCCGAACCCTGGGACGTGGGCGACGGCGGCTGGCAGACCGGCCACTTCCCGCCGGGCTGGGCCGACTGGAACGACCGGTTCCGCGACACCGTCCGGGATTTCTGGCTGGCGGACCAAGCCGCCGCGGCGTCGGGCGGACGCGGCGGAACGGTGGCCAGGCTGGCGAGCTGCCTGGCCGGCTCCACCGAACTGTTTGCCGGCTCCGGCCGGACCGCGCTGGCTTCGTTGAATTTCGTCACCGCCCATGACGGTTTCACCTTGGCCGACCTGACGTCCTATCACCGCAAGCACAACGAGGCCAACGGCGAGGAAAACCGCGACGGCCACGACGACAACCGCAGCTACAACCACGGCGTCGAAGGGCATACCGGCGACAGCCAGATCCTTGACGCGCGCGAGCGGACCGCGCGGAACCTGATGGCCACCTTGCTGCTGTCGCTGGGCGTGCCGATGATCTGTGCCGGTGACGAAATTGGGCGCAGCCAGCAAGGGAACAACAACGCGTACTGCCAGGACAACGCCTTGGCCTGGACCGACTGGCAACTGGATGAGCGCGAACACCGCATGTTTGAGGTCACCCGCCGGCTGCTGCGGATCCGCCGCTCCTTCCTGGCACACCAGCCCTACAACTATCCGGCACGGGAGGAGAGTTCCTACCTGCTCTGGTTCAATGCCGACGGCGAACCGATGACGCCGGATGACTGGAACGACCCGGACTGCCGCATGGTCCAGCTGCTGATGGGCTCGCCGCAAGGGGTGATCGACGGCCTGGTGGTCATCAACGGCGGCTCCCAGCCGCAGAAGATCGTGATGCCTGCTCCACGATCCCTGCGGGACTTTGGCAAGCGCCCCGGCGAAAAGATTCCCTTCGAACTGCTCTACACCACCGCAGACGTCGACGACCAACGGCGCGGGGCCAAGATCCGCAGCGGCGAGAAGGACGTCGTCGGCGCCAACGCCATCTCGATCTACCGCTCCTGACACGAATCCGGCGCCGGGGCCTTCAACGGGCTCTCCCGGCGCCGGATGACCGCGCGGTGGGACACGATCCGAGGCGGATCAGACCTGCCGCGGCGGCTCCTGCACATTCCCGCGGGCCTCCTGTGCCCGGTCCTTGACGTCCTGGGCTGCGGAAGTGCCTTCGGCCTTGACCTTATCCATCGAGTCCTGGGCCGAGTACTTCAGGTCCTCGGCGGCCTCCCGGGCCGGTTCCTTCATGTCCTGGGCCACCTCGTGGGCGGCGTCCTTGACCTTCTGGACCACCGGTTGGGCTTCTTCCTTGACCCTTTCGGCTGCCTGCTGCTCCACGCGGCTGGCAGGGAACAACGAGGACAGCAACCATCCTGCGCCGAAGGCGATCAGGCCTGCCGCCAGCGGGTTGCCCTCCGTCTTGCGGGCAATCTGGTGCGGAACGTCGCTGGCCATCTCGCCGGCGTCGTGCATCATGGACTTCGTGCTGCTGCCGGCATCGTCGGCCGCACCCATGACTTTGTCCTTGACCCGGCCCACGGAATCTTTCACCTTGTCCGTCTGCCGGTGAACGATGTTCGACGGCGAGGCTTTCTCCGCCACCGCGTCAACGTCGGTGCCCAGCCGGGCCCGAGTACGTTCGATATCGGCACGGATCTCTTCTGGTGACTGGCTCATCGTGCTTCCTCACTTGGCTTCAATGTTTCCGGAATCTTCTTCACTGACTCGGTGGTGCGGGGCATCCCCCGGACGGTCTTGAGCTGTTTGCGGCCCATCGCGTAAAGGATGGCGGCGATGATGGCCCAGATGACTGCCATGACCAGCCCGGACCAGGCCAGGCCAATGGCGTAGGCGAGCCAGGTCCACAGGGCCAAGGAGAGGAACAACAGGACGAAATGGCCGGCCACGCCGGCTCCGCCCAACATGCCTGCTCCCTTGCCGGCACGTGTGCCGGATTCCTTGAGCTCCGCCTTCGCCAGTTCCACCTCCTGCCGCATCAGCACGGAGATGTCCTTGCTGACTTGGCTGAGCAGGTCGCCGAGCGACTCATTCTCGGCCTTGATTTCCGCCCGCGTCGGCTCCGCGGAATCCTGGCCGGGCACCCGCTCGTGGCTCTGACCGGGCACCTGCTGATGACTCATCGTGTCCCTCCGTCGTCATAGGGGTTGCGGTCCGGGATTGCGGTCCTGCGACCGCCGACGGGCGGTTCGCCGACCGGGTAGGTTGTCTCAGGCTGTGCCGGTGCACCACCGATGGCCGAGCCCGTCTGCGCCCCCGGCGCCGCGAAGCCCGCTGCGCTCTGGGCCTCGTAGCTGCCGGCCGTTTCCGGCGTGGCGTAGACCGGTCCGGCGGTGGCGCGGTGCATGCCCACCCGCTGTCCGGTTCCCGTGCCCGATCCGCCGCTGTCGGCGGTCAGGCCCTTGGTCAGCCGGCCGGCCAGCACTCCGGCGCCGGCCGCGATGGCCAAGAACGCACCGGGACGCTGGCGCGCGAAGCGCTTCACCTCGTCCAGCAGCGAGCCCGGATCGCGGTTTTCCAACCAGCTGGCCACCGAGTCGGCCCGGCCTGCGGCCCGGCTCACCAGATGGGTGGCCGTGCCGGACTGATCGGAGCTGCGGGCCATGGAGCTCAGCTCTTCACCGATCGACCGCAGCCCCGAGGCGACGCGCTGTTGCTGGGCGTGGGCCTGGCCGTAGACGTCGTCGCCCAGTTCGGACATCAGGTTCCGGGCCTTCTCCTTGGCCTCGTGAGCCACCTGTTTTGCCTCGTCCTTGGCCGTCTCGGCCACATGCTGGCCGGCCTCGACCCCCTCGCGTCCAACTTCCCGGGCCTCGGTCTTGGCCGTCTCGCTTCTGGACTGGCCGGTGGTTGGCCCGGCGGTCGGCGGAGTCGTGGGCGGCGGGACTGCAGCGCCGCCGGCCGGGTAAACGGGAACTCCCTCGTCGTAACTGCCGGAACTTGAATTCGTGGTCATGGCAATTCCTTGTCTGTGTCGGGTTTTTTCCTGTCAGGCCTGACGTTTCAGGTGTGTTCACGGGACTTCTCCTGCTGCCCGTAGGCATGACGGAGCTGGCGGCCCCGCGCGACGTCCTCCTCTTCCTTCTCGGCGTCCTTATCGCTCTTGCGGCTGTCACGGACCGGAAGCTGAATGTTTTCTTCGGCGGCGATGCCGGCCTGAAGCTGGCGTCCACGCTCGGTCTCAGCGTCGAACTCAGCACCGAACAGCAGGGCAAGGTTGGCCAGCCAGAACCACAGCAGCAGCACGATCACGCCGCCGATCGCCCCGTAGGTCCTGTTGTAGCTGCCGAAGTTGGCCACGTAGAAGGCAAAACCGAGGGTCGCCAACGCCAGCACCAGCAGTGCGATCAGGGCGCCGAGGCTCATCCAGCGGAATTTCGGCTGCTTCACGTTGGGCGTTGCGTAGTACAGCACGGCGACCATCAGCACCGCGAACAGGACCAGGAACGGCCACTTGGCGATGTTCCAGACGGTCAGTGCCACTTCGCCGAGACCGATGACGGAACCAACGGCCTGTGCGACCGGTCCGGACAGCACCAGCATCAGCATCATCAGCACCGCCAGCAGCAGCAGCACGATAGTGATCAGCAGCATGACCGGGCGGAGCTTCCAGAACGGTCGGCCTTCGTCGACCTCATAGATCCGGTTCATGGCCCGGCCGAAAGCGTTCACGTAGCCGGAGGCCGACCAGATGGCACCCACGAGGCCGATGACGAAGGCGAATCCGGCTCCCTGCGAGCTGGCCAGCTGCTCGATCGGCTGCCGGATGATGGCAACTGCCTGGCCCGGTGCCACTCTCTCCACCATGTCCATCATGGCGTTGGTGGTTGCTTCGGCCTGGCCGACCAGTCCCAGAACGGAAACCAAAGCCAGCAAGCCCGGGAACAGGGACAGCACGCCGTAGTACGTCAGCCCGGCCGCCAGATCGGTGCAGTCGTCGTCGGTGAATTCACGGAAAGTCTTGCGGAGAATGTATTTCCAGGAGGCCTTCTTCACCTGTGGGGGAGTCTGAGGTTTGTCCTGATGGTCCGGCGGTGGTGCGGTGCCCTGCTCGGTACCGGTGCCCATATTCGCCCTCCTTGTGGTTCTTTCGGACGGAACACCCTCATGCTATTAGTCAGCATGCTGACAATAAAGGGGTGTGCCACACAGAAGAACGTACGAAGGGGCAGATTTTCCGCTGCGGCCGCAGCTGAACCGGGCAGCGCGGCATGGCGGACAACGAAGCGTTGGCGCGGATAGATCGGTTACGGCAGCCGCCGCGGCCCGGCACTGGTCGGGTGCGCCAGGACGGCCCAAAAATGGTTAACTTTTAGCCGGATTTCGCCCGGCCGCGTTCCCCGCCACGGCAGGTTGGCGGGGAACACAGCCAGTCAGGACCGGGAATCAGTTCGTGGCGTTGGCCACCAGACCGAGTTCGGCCGGGTTGGCCAGGGCGTCATGCCTGGGCAGCACCCGCACGCTGTAGCCGAACGAACCGGAACGGTCAATGGTCACGGAGCCGGTGAACAGGTAGCGGCCGTCGCCCAGTTGTTCAGCCACGGTCAGGTCGTCGCTGGAAGTCTGCGCGAGGTCGTCATTGTCGGTGACCTGCCCGTGGACTACCTGGACGGTGACGTTGTCCGGAGCCAACGGTCCCAGCCGGACATAGGCATTGACCGTCAGCGACTCGCCGATTTGCGGTTCGTCGGTAATGCCCATCGAATCCACATGCTCCACCGAAACGTCGCCCCAGGCGCTGCGGACCCTGCTGGTCCACGCAGCCAGTTCCTTTGCCGCTTTGAAATCATCGGAGCGGGCGGCCCGCCCGGATATCGATGCGGGACGGTAGAGCTGCTCCACATAGTCGTGCAGCATCCGTTCGGCGGAGACGGCGGGCCCCAGGTTGGCCAGCGTGTGCTTGATCATGGCAATCCACTGGTGCGGTACGGTGTCCGTTCCGATCGGCTCCGACGGGCCGGCGGCCCCGGCACCTTCGGATATCTCCGCGGCGTAAAAGCGCGGCGCAACGTGGTGCTCCACCAAGTCGTAGAGTGCGGCGGCCTCGATGTCGTCCCGCTCATCCGGATCGAACACGTCGTCGGTCCCGGCTTCGGTGGAAGGGTTGGCGGTCGGAATCGCCCAGCCGTTGTCGCCGTCGTACATCTCATCCCACCAGCCGTCCAGCACGGACAGGTTCAGGCCGCCGTTGATGGCCGCCTTCATGCCGGAGGTGCCGCAGGCTTCCAGCGGACGCAGCGGATTGTTCAGCCAGACATCGCAACCGGGGAAGAGGGTGCGGGCCATGGCGATGTCGTAGTTGGGCAGGAAGACGATCCGGTGCCGGACCTCCGGGTCGTCGGTGAAACGCACCAGATCCTGGATCATCCGCTTGCCCTGTTCATCCGCCGGATGGGATTTTCCGGCGATGACCAACTGGACCGGCCGCTCGGGATGCAGCAGCAGCGCCTTGAGCCGGGCCGGGTCGCGCAGCATCAGGGTCAGCCGCTTGTAGGTGGGAACCCGCCGGGCAAAACCGATGGTCAGCACGTCCGGGTCCAGCACCGAATCGGTCCAGGCCAATTCGGCATCCGCGGCGCCGCGCTTCTTCCACGAGGCCCGCAGCCTGCGGCGGACATCGTCAATCAGGTTGGTCCGCAGGGTCCGGCGCAGCGCCCAAATATCCTCGTCGGCGGCGTCGTACACGCGGTCCCACTGGCGGTCGATCACGGTCTGGTTGCCGAATGCCGACCGGGCGAACTCGGCCACCCGCGGGTCCACCCAGGTGGGCACGTGCACGCCGTTGGTTACCGAGCCGATCGGCACTTCCTGCTGGTCGAAGCCCGGCCAGAGCCCGCGGAACATGCCGCGCGAGACCACGCCGTGCAGCTTGGCCACACCGTTGGCCCGCTGCGCCAACCGCAGTCCCATCACGGCCATGTTGAACTTGGACGGATCTCCGCCGTCGTAATTTTCATCGCCCAGTTCCAGGATCTTGGCGCTGGGCACGTCCGGGGCGAGTCCGGCGCTGAAGAAGTGCTGGATCTGCGCCTTGTCGAACCGGTCGATGCCGGCCGGCACCGGAGTGTGCGTGGTGAAAACGGTGTTCGCCCGGCCCGCGGCCAAGGCCTCGTCCCAGCTCAGTCCGGCCGCCGCCAACTCCTGGATGCGCTCGACGCCCAGGAAGCCGGCGTGTCCCTCGTTGGTGTGGAAGACCTCCGGGGCCGGAGCGCCGGTGAGCCGTTGATGGACGCGCAGCGCCTTCACCCCGCCCATGCCCAGCAGCAACTCCTGTTGCAGCCGGTGGTCGCCGCCGCCGCCGTAGAGCCGGTCGGTGATGCCGCGCGCGGCCTCGTCGTTGCCCGGAATGTTGGAATCCAGCAGCAGCAGCGGTACCCGGCCCACGTCGGCGCGCCAGATGTAGGCGCCGAGCCGGCGCCCGTTGGGCAGCGGCAAGGTGATCTGCGCCGGCTGCCCGTCCGCCTCGCGCAGCAAGGTCAACGGCAGGCCGTCCGGATCCAGCACGGGATAGGTTTCCTGCTGCCACGCGTCGCGGCTCAGCGACTGCTTGAAGTAGCCGGCCGCGTAGAGCAGGCCCACACCCACCAGCGGCACGCCCAGGTCGGACGCTGCCTTCAGGTGGTCGCCGGCCAGGATGCCCAGTCCGCCGGAGTATTGCGGCAGCACATGGGAGATTCCGTACTCAGGGGAGAAGTAAGCGATCGACGCCGGGGCGTCGGCGCCCAGCGTCTGGTACCAGCGGTCTTCGGTCAGGTACTGATCCAGGTCAGCGTCGAGTTCGCGAACCCGGGCCACTACCTGCTGGTCGGCGGCGAGCGACCGCAGCCGTTCCCGGGTAAAGGAGCCCAGCAGGGCCACCGGGTCCTGCTGCACGTCGGCCCAGGCCTGCGGGTCCAGTTGTTGGAAGAGCAGCTGGGTTGGCTGATGCCAGGACCAGCGCAAATTGCCTGCCAGGCGAGCCAGCGGAGCAATGCTCTCGGGGAGGACAGTGCGGACGGTAAATCTGCGTATTGCCTTCACCCGGCCAAGGTTAGCGCAGATACTTCTCCGGTCGATGGCCGGCAGGTAAATGCGCGCCGAACTGGCCGCCAAACCGTCTCCGGGGTGTCTGGATCCTTCGCAATCGGAAAGGATTCTCGCTAACGTCTAGTCTTGTGACGACTTCGATGCAGGAGCACAGCCCGTCCCAACCTACGCAGCGCCTGAAATTCGGCCGGATCCCGGTCGTCGATGTGTGGCCCGTGGTGGGCGGCGGCGATTTCCCGGCCAAGGCGATCCCCGGCGAGGACCTGGAGGTAGCCGCCACCGTCTTCCGCGAGGGGCACGACAAGATCGGCGCCACCGCGGTGCTGTTCGACCCGGACGGCAACCCCGTCCAGCGTGCCCGGCTCACCCCCGGGGCCACCGGCACCGACCGCTGGCATGGCCGTCTCCGCCCCACCGGTACCGGCCTCTGGACCTTCCACATCGAAGGCTGGGGCGACAACTACGCCACCTGGCGGCACAACGCGGAGGTGAAGATCGCCGCCGGCGTCGACGTCGACCTGATGCTCACCGAAGGCCGGCTGCTGCTGGAACAGGCTGGCGGGCAGGGCGGCCGGCCGGAAGAGAATGCGCGGGTGCTGCGCGACGCCGCCGCCGCGCTCGCCGACGAGTCGCTGTCGGTGCACGATCGGCTCGCCGCGGGCACCTCGCCGGCCGTCCTGGACGCGGTGCGAAGCCACCCGATCCGCAGCCTGGTCAGTCCCTCGAAGCAGTACCCCATCCTGGTGGAACGCGAACGGGCCGGCCGCGGCGCCTGGTACGAATTCTTCCCGCGCTCGGAAGGCGCGCACTACGATCCGGCAGCCGGGACCTGGACCTCCGGGGACTTCACGACGGCGGCCGAGCGGCTGCCGGCGGTCGCCGCCATGGGCTTTGACGTGATCTACCTGCCGCCGATCCACCCGATCGGCGAGGTCAACCGCAAGGGCCCGAACAACACTTTGACCGCCGGACCGGGGGACCCCGGGTCGCCGTGGGCCATCGGCTCCAAGGACGGCGGTCACGATGCCATCCACCCCGACCTGGGCGGCTTCGAGCAGTTCGACGCCTTCGTGGCGGCGGCCGAAGCGGTCGGCCTGGAAGTGGCTCTCGACCTGGCCCTGCAGGCCGCCCCGGACCACCCATGGGCCACCGAACACCCGGAATGGTTCACCACCCGGGTGGACGGCACCATCGCCTACGCCGAGAACCCGCCGAAGAAGTACCAGGACATTTATCCGCTGAACTTCGACAACGACCCGCGCGGCCTATCCGAAGAGGTGCTGCGGATTGTGCAGCTGTGGATTTCCCACGGAGTGAAGATCTTCCGGGTGGACAACCCGCACACCAAGCCCGTGTGGTTCTGGGAATGGCTGATCGGCACCGTGAACCGCGAGCATCCGGACGTGGTGTTCCTGGCCGAGGCCTTCACCCGTCCGGCCATGATGCATGCGCTGGGCCGGGCAGGTTTCCAGCAGTCCTACAGCTACTTCACCTGGCGCAACACCAAGGAAGAGATCGAAGAGTACTTCACCGAGGTCAGCCACGAGACCGCGGCGTTCTTCCGGCCCAACTTCTTTGTCAACACCCCGGACATCCTCACCGAGTACCTGCAGTACGGCGGCCCGGCCGCGTTCAAGATCCGCGCCGTGCTCGCCGCGACGGCCAGCCCGCTGTGGGGCGTGTATGCCGGCTACGAACTGTACGAACACGTCGCCCGGCCGGGCGCGGAGGAGTACATCGACAACGAGAAGTACGAATACAAGGCCCGCGACTTCGCCGCGGCGGAGGCCGAAGGGCGCTCGCTGGCACCGTACCTGACCCGGCTGAACGCCATCCGGCGGGCCCATCCTGCGCTCGGGGACCTGGGCAACCTCACCGTCCACCGGAGCACGGATCCGGCCACCGTGGTGTACTCCAAGCACAAGGCGCACCTGCCGGAATCGCACAGCGGCGGGCGGGACACCGTCATCGTGGTGGTGAATGTGGACCCGCACAGTGCCCGCGAATCCACGGTCTCGCTGGACCTGGCGGCGCTGGGACTGCGGGACGATGACTACAACGACGACGGCACGTTCTGGGTGGACGACCTGCTGACCGGACAGAGCTGGCGCTGGGGCGAGCACAACTACGTGCGGCTGGACGCCCACGTAGAGCCGGCCCACGTCCTGCATGTCCGTAGGAACCGCTGATGGCGAGCCCCTTTCAGCTACATGCCCCGGGCCTGGCCCACGACCCGCACTGGTACCGCAAGGCCGTGTTCTATGAGGTGCTGGTGCGCGGCTTCGCCGATGCCAACGGTGACGGCTCGGGGGATTTCTCCGGACTGATCGAGAAACTCGACTACCTGCAGTGGTTGGGGATCGACTGCCTGTGGGTTCCGCCGTTCTTCAAGTCCCCGCTGCGTGACGGCGGGTACGACGTCGAGGACTACTTCGACGTGCTGGACGAGTTCGGCACGATTGGCGACTTCAAACGGCTGGTGGCCGAGGCCCACGCCCGCGGCGTGCGCGTGATCATCGACCTGCCGTTGAACCACACCTCGGACAAGCACGACTGGTTCGAGCAGTCCCGGCGCGACCCGGACGGGCCGTACGGGGATTTCTATGTCTGGTCGGACACGGACGAGAAATACCAGGACGCACGAATCATCTTCGTGGACACCGAAGACTCCAACTGGGCCTTCGACCCGATCCGCCGGCAGTTTTACTGGCACCGCTTCTTCAGCCACCAGCCGGACCTGAATTTCGAAAACCCCAAGGTGATCGAGGCGGTCTTCGATGTGGTGCGGTTCTGGCTGGACCAGGGAATCGACGGTTTCCGCGCGGATGCCATCCCGTACCTGTTCGAAGAAGACGGGACCAACTGCGAAAACCTGCCCGCCACGCACACCTTCCTGCAGGAGCTCCGCGCCATGGTGGACGCCGAGTACCCGGGCCGCGTGATCATCGCCGAAGCCAACCAGTTGCCCCATGAGGTGGTGGAATACTTCGGCCAGCAGGACGACGACGGCGGGTTGCGGCCGGAGTGCCACATGGCCTTCCATTTCCCGATCATGCCGCGCCTCTACTATGCCCTGCGGGACCAGAACGCCGCCCCGATCGTGTCCACCATGGAGGAGACGCCGGCCATCCCGGCCGGCGCCCAATGGGCAACGTTCCTGCGCAACCATGACGAGTTGACGCTGGAAATGGTCAGCATGGAAGAGCGCGAGGCGATGTTCGGCTGGTATGCGCCGGACTCACGGATGCGCTCCAACATCGGCATCCGACGCCGGTTGGCCCCGCTGCTGGACAATTCCCGGGCGGAAATCGAACTGATCCACGCGCTGCTGCTTTCGCTGCCGGGCAGCCCGTTCCTGTACTACGGGGACGAGATCGGCATGGGCGACAACATCTGGCTGGAAGACCGCGATTCCTCCCGCACACCGATGCAGTGGAATCCGGACCGCAACGCGGGGTTCTCCACCGCGGACCCGGGCAAGCTGTACCTGCCGGTGGTGCAGTCGCTGGTGTACCACTACAACTACGTGAACGTAGAGGCGCAGCTGGCGCACAACAGCTCGCTGCTGCATTGGGTGCGCCAAATGCTGGCGGTGCGCAAGGCCCATCCGGCCTTCGGCCTGGGCAGTTACCGCAATGTGCCGGTCGAATCGGAATCTGTGCTGGCGTTCCTCCGCGAGGTACCGGAAAACAATCCGGAGGGCGTGGAGAGGCCCGAGTCGATCTTGTGCATCTTCAACCTCTCGCAGCACCCGGTGGCGGCGCCGCTGCAGTTGCCCCAATTTGCCGGCCGCGGGCTGCGCGACCTCTTCGGCGGCACTCCGTTCCCGGCCTTTGACGACGCCGGCCAGCTCACCCTGACGCTGGGCAGCCACGACTTCTTCTGGCTGCGACTGCGTTCCACGGCATCCAACCCTGCATCACCGCAAACTGAGACCCTGCCGGTCATCAGACCCGCGACTGACGGAACTGAGGTGGCAACAACCCATGCCTAAATTCACGCCGAGCATTCCCGAACTGCTTCACCCGTGGCTGGCAGCCCAGCGCTGGTTCCCGGCCAAGGGCCAGGACTCCGTGCTGCACCGGCTGGGCGGCATTCGGCTTCAGGACCCCGCCGGCGAGGTGGGGCTGGAGGTGCACATCGTGGCAGTGCACACCGCCAACGCCGTCCACGTGGTCAACGTGCCGCTGAGCTACCGACGGGAGCCGTTGGCCGGCGGGGACGCGGCGCTGGTGGGGCGTGCACAGCAGGAGTCCCAAGAGGCTGGCGGCGGCGCCGGCGGCCAGGCTGCGGCCTGGACCGGCGAAGGCAATGGCGGCACGGACAGCGGCAGCGGGGAGCGTTGGATTTACGACGGCGCGCACGACCCGGTGTTCGTCGCAGCCTGGCTGGAACTGATGCGGCGGCAGGCGGTGACCGGTGACGGGCATACCCGCGGCCATGCTGGAGCCGGGTTCGACACCTGGCCGGAGTTCTCCACCGGGTTACAGGCCTCGGTGCTGTTGGGCGAGCAGTCCAATACCTCGGTGGTGGTTCAGTCCGACCACGGGCCGCTGATCGTGAAGTTCTTCCGGGTCCTGGAAGCCGGCGCCAACCCGGACGTGGAAGTTGGCGTGCTGCTCACCAACGCCGGTTGCCGCGAAGTGCCGGCCACCTACGGATGGGTCACCGGCGGCTGGCTCACCCCCGGCCAGAACGACGACGGCAGCGACCGTCTCTGGGACACCGGCCACCTGAGCGTGCTGCGGGAATTCCTTCCGGACAGCCAGGATGCGTGGCGCACCGCGTCCGGCTCGGCGCTGGACGGCACGGACTTCAGCTCACAGGCGCACCAGCTGGGTGCCGTCACCGGACGGATCCACCGCAGCCTGCGCGATGCGGCCGGAAGCCATCAGGCGGATGCCGCTCAGATCAGCGCGTTCAAGGCCGCGCTGGCCGAACGGATCCGCTGGGGCTGGGCGCAGGCCGGGGCCTCGGTGGGGCCGCTGGACGAGGCGGTGCAGGAACTGCTGGACCGGCTGGACCAGGTGACCGAGCTGCCCGAGTTGCAGCGGATCCACGGCGACTATCACCTGGGCCAAGTGCTGGACTCCGCGCAACGCGGCTGGGTGGTGCTGGACTTCGAGGGCGAACCGCTTCGGCCGATGGGCGAGCGCGGCACGGAAGACGTGCCGCTGCGCGATGTGGTCGGCATGCTGCGATCCTTCGACTACGCCGCCGGAGTAGCCCGGCTGGCCGGGCCCGACGATTCGGCAGAAGCCACCGCCGACGAGTGGGCCGCACAGGCCAGCACCGCCTTCCTGGACGGGTACCGCGAAGAGACCGGCGACCCGGTGGACACCTCGTCCACCCTGTATCTGGCCCTGCTGCTGGATAAAGCGCTCTACGAAGTGGTCTACGAACAGCGCAATCGTCCGCGCTGGGTCAAGGTGCCGGTCCGCGGTGTCCGCGAGGCGTTGGCTCCGCTGACCAGGGCGGGCAATGAAGCCGCCGGCAGCCGGGACATGGCTGCCGCCGGGGTCGGTGCCGCCGGCGCTGCAGCGGGCAATGGTCATGCTGCGGCCGCCGCGCCAGTCCGGCCCACCGCGGAGGAGGCGTCCGCGCCGCCGGTGGCATCGCCGTCGTCGGGTCACCGATCCGGCACCCCGGTGCACGTCGACGCGGAGGTGCTCTCCGCCGTCGCGCACGGCGCCTACCACCAGCCGCACGCGGTCCTCGGCGCGCACCTGGACGACCACGGGCACGTGACCGTCCGGACGCGGCGTCCGCTGGCCGAATCCGTCACCGTTCTCACGCCCTCGCTTCGGGTGCCGATGGAGCACGAACACGAAGGCATCTGGGTGGCGGTCTTCCCCGCGGACGACCCCGGACACGTCCCGGATTACCGCCTTGAAGTGGTGTACGACGGCGGCGCCCCCAACATCGCCGACGACCCGTACCACTACCTGCCGAGCCTGGGCGAAATCGACCTGCACCTGATCGGCGAGGGCCGGCACGAGACGCTGTGGACCGCGCTGGGTTCCCACGTGCGGCGCTACAACTCCGCGCTGGGCGACACCTCCGGCGCCAGCTTTGCTGTCTGGGCGCCGAATGCGCGCGCCGTCCGGGTCAAGGGCGACTTCAACCACTGGGACGGATCCCGCCACGCGATGCGTTCGATGGGCGGGTCCGGCGTGTGGGAACTGTTCATTCCCGGGGTGGAAGCCGGCGCCGTGTATAAGTACGAGCTGCTCGGCCAGGACGGCCAGTGGCGCGAAAAGGCCGACCCGATGGCCCGCTGGACCGAGGTCCCGCCGCTGACCGGCTCGCGAGTGGTCGAGTCACATTACCGCTTTGGCGACCAGGAGTGGCTGGAACGCCGGTCCGTCCGTGACCCGCACAACGGGCCGATGAGTGTCTACGAAGTGCACCTGGGCTCCTGGCGGCTGGGCCTGGACTACCGGCAACTGGCCGAGCAGTTGGCCGAATACGTCAGCTGGCAGGGGTTTACCCACGTGGAGTTCATGCCGGTGGCCGAGCATCCGTTTGGCGGATCGTGGGGCTACCAGGTGACCTCCTACTACGCGCCGACCTCGCGTTTCGGGCATCCGGACGACTTCAAGTACCTGGTGGACAAACTGCACCAGGCCGGCATTGGCGTGATCCTGGACTGGGTGCCCGCGCACTTCCCCAAGGACGAGTGGGCGCTGGCCCGCTTTGACGGCCAGCCGCTGTACGAGCACGGCGACCCGCGGTTGGGCGAGCACCCGGACTGGGGCACGCTGATCTTCGACTTCGGCCGCCGCGAGGTGCGCAACTTCCTGGTGGCCAACGCGCTGTACTGGCTGGAGGAGTTCCACATTGACGGGCTCCGGGTGGATGCGGTGGCATCGATGCTCTACCGCGACTATTCCCGCAAGGAGGGGGAATGGTTCCCGAACGTCCACGGCGGCCGCGAGAACCTGGAAGCCATCTCCTTCCTGCAGGAAGTCAACGCCACTGCGTACAAGCGAGTGCCCGGGATCGTCACCATCGCGGAAGAGTCCACAGCGTTCGACGGCGTGACCCGGCCGACCAGCGCCGGCGGCCTCGGGTTCGGGCTGAAGTGGAACATGGGCTGGATGCACGACACGCTCGAGTACATGGCCGAGGACCCGGTCAACCGGATGTATCACCACGGCAAGGCCACGTTCTCGATGGTCTACGCCTACACGGAGAACTTCCTGCTGCCGATCAGCCACGACGAGGTCGTGCACGGCAAGGGATCCATGCTGCGCAAGATGCCCGGAGACCGCTGGCAGCAACTGGCCAACCTGCGCGCCTATCTGGCGTTCCAGTGGGCGCATCCGGGTAAGCAGTTGATTTTCATGGGCACCGAATTCGGCCAGGAGTCCGAATGGTCTGAACAACACGGACTGGACTGGTGGCTCTCCGAAAACGTTCCGCACAAGGGACTGCAGCGGCTGGTCCGCAACCTCAACGGGATCTACCGCTCCACGCCGGCCCTCTATGAGCGGGACAATGAGCCGGCCGGCTTCCAATGGATTGATGAGAACGACGGCGTGCACAACACGCTGTCCTTCATCCGCTGGGACCACCAGGGCAATCCGCTGGTTTGCGTGGCCAACTTTGCCGGCGCCCCGCATGAAGGGTTCCGGCTCGGCCTGCCGTGGGCGGGGGACTGGGACGAGACCCTGAATACCGATGCCGCCGAATACGGCGGATCCGGGGTCGGCAACCTCGGAGTTGTCACGGCAGAAGAAGGCGGCTGGAAGGACAGTCCTGCCTCGGCCATACTGCGGGTTCCCCCGCTGGGCGTCATGTACTTGAAGCCCTCGGCCGGTCCCTCTGCCCGGATGTCGGAAGGGTGAACAGCAGCGGAATTTACTTCCCGGCCGAGCGGTGCTAGAGTTTATATCCGCGCAGGGCGGTGAAGCTGCCAGCGCGAAGCCGACCGGAGGCCTTGGCCGCCGGAAGGAACCGGCCGGACAGTTTGACAAAGACTGAAGGCGCGGGTAAGTTAGAAAAGTTGCTCCGGAGCGATGGAGGGCCTGTGAGGGTCGTCCGGGTGCCGGGTGCTCCTGTTGTTTGAGAACTCAATAGTGTGCCAAGTTTGTTGATACCAATTATTTATTGGTTGAAGTGCCGTGGCGTGCCGCCCCTGTGGTGTGTCGCGGTTTTTATCAGCCTGGTTTGAAT
>NZ_SUKC01000017.1 GCF_005047635.1 Arthrobacter sp. CAU 1506
TGCCGAATTCGCCCTTGGTGCGGGCTTCGGCCAGCTGCTCCAGTGCGGTGTTCGCGCCGGCCACGTAGGTGGCGTGGTGCTTGGAGTGGTGCAGCTCCATGATCCGGGCCGAGATGTGCGGCTCCAGGGCTGCGTAATCATAGTCGAGCTCGGGCAGTTCGTACTTGCTCATGTTCTTCCTCTTCTCGTCGGAATTACTGTGCGGAAAACTACTACGTGCACACTTCCAGCCGGCACGGACAACAGATGGTTGGCCCGCCAGGCTGCCAATCCTCATTCAAGCATGACCGGGGCTGGCGCTGTAGCGGATTTCGCCACTGACGTAGCGCGACATCCGCAGCCTGATGGGCGGTTTGCCGCCTGACATGACCGTGCAGCTGGGCTCTCGGTCCGGCTGGGGGTCACCTCGTGCAGTCGCAGAGCCCGGCGAAGGCCCCCAGTTCTTCAAGGCCGGCGGGCCGTGCCGGCAGGTAGTCGGTCAGGGCGCGGGAGCGAACGATGACCGCCCGCCACTGTCCGCGCGAGACAGCAACGTTATTGCGGTTCCGGTTGAGCACGAATTCCATTCCGCGCGGAGCTTCCGCTGCGGCGGACACAGCGGTGGAAACGATCACGACGGGTGCCTCCTGCCCCTGGAACTTGTCGACCGTGCCGACCCTGACGTCCGACAGCCCGGCGTCGTCGAGCACCCCGCGGATCAGCTGGACCTGGGCGTTGTAGGGAGCCACCACCAGGATGTCCGCTCCGGCCAGCGGCCGGGGCTGTGCGGCTGCATCTTCACGCCAAAGCAAGCCGACGTGCCGGCGGACCTGAGCTAGCACTTCGGCGGCTTCTTCCGGCGACGACGTGGCATTGCCGGCGTGGTCCACACATACGCACTCCACTCCGGCTGGAGCTCCCTCCAGATGGCGCAGCGCTGCGGCCGGGGCGGATTCGAGCCGTCCGTCGTAAGCCAGGACCGATACCGCCCGGCAAAGGTCCGGATGCATGCGCCAGCTGCGGGCCAGGAAATAGCCCAGCTCCGGCGGCAGGGTGGCATGCCCGGCGGAGAGCCAGCCGAGGGCGGATTCGTCCACAGGTTCCGGGTGCGTTCCCTGGGTGACCTGCGGCAGTTGCTGCGGATCGCCCAATAGCAGCAGCCGCTTGGCGGCGCGGGAAACGGCCAAGGTGTTCGCCAGCGAGAACTGGCCGGCCTCGTCAATGACCAAAAGGTCCAGCGACTTGGGCGGGACCGCCGAACCGGTCATGGTCCACGCAGTTCCGCCGATCAACGCGCCGCCCGGCGACTCGAGCAGCCGGATGACATCGTCGGTACTCCGGTTGTGCCAGGGCAGGTCCTGCCCACCGTTCGGTTTCTTGGCGACCAGTTCCGCGGGCACGCCGGCCTTTTCGATGGCGGCGCGCAGCATGTTGTCCACCACGGCATGCGACTGGCCAACCACGCCGACTTTCCAGCCCCGTGCCACCAGCCGGGCGATGGCGTGCGAACCGACATAGGTCTTGCCGGTGCCGGGCGGGCCCTGCACGGCCAGGTAGGAATCTTGCAGATCTTCGACCGCGGCGGTGATCGCGTCTACGTAGCCGTCCGGGTGGTCCTGGACTTCTGGCAGTTGGGCCAGCGTTGCCAGCCGTGGCGGACGGCGGCGCAGCAGCTCCAGTGCCGGATCGGCGGGGAATCCGGGCAGGATGTCAGCCACGGCGGCGGCAAGGTCGGCGATCGCCTGGCGGATGGAAGTGGTGCGCACCGGTCGGTCCGGCGTCAGGGCTACCGGGAACTCGATGTAAGCCTCGGCGTCGCGCGGCAACCGTTCCTTGACCAAGAGCGTGTCTTTCACGCCGTCCGCGCCCAGTGCCAGAACCTCGGTATCGAAACAGAAGGCACGGTGGTTGACGCCGTCGTTCTGTTCGGAGAGGAACGCCGGGTAAGGCAGGTCATAGAGGCGGCAGAGCGGGCTGCCTTCCTTGATGGTGGAACCGGGAGCCAGCCGGCCGGTCAAGCGGAGCACTCGGATCGGGTTGCTGCGGGAGTTCGGCTTCGCCCACTCGGAAACTACCTGGGCGGACTCGACGGTGAAGACGTCGCGGACGTCGGCCCAGTCTTCGATCGGGGCATCCAGACGGTCAAAATGCGCCCACCAAAACTGTTTCTCTTCGCGCCGGTGGTAGCCAACGGATGCCGCGACCATGGCGACTGCCTGCTCGTCCGGCGAAAGTGATTCGTTGCGGCTCGCGGCACTTTCGGTCGCTGCCGTCACGAAGTCCAGCAGCCGCCGTTCCTGCGGCAGCAACGGTCCGCCGTCGTCTTCCGGCGTGGCAGCGGACACGGTCGGCGCGGTCGCAGCTAAGCGGCCCGGGACAACGCCGCGTTCGGCGGCCAGTCGCAGCAGCCAGTTGCGCAGTTCCAGCGTGGATAGGCAGTCATACTCGTTGTAGTCCGCGATGCTCTTGAGGATGGTGTCCGCCTCGGCGTCATTGCCGGTATCCCGGGCAGTGCAGTATTGCGCGTAAGCCACCACCGAGGCGCCGGCGTCTTTAACGTCGCCGGCACGCAGGTTGTCGCCCATGTAGAGCGGTTCCAGTTTCTTGATGCTGTAGGAATTCTCCGAAATCCGCAGGCTGTGCCGGACCGTGTCGTACAGGTCCACCAGGATGCCCTCGCGCAGCAGCTCATCCACGGTTTCCTCGCCGACCAGATGCTGCAGCGATAGTCGGCGCAGCGCTGCTTTCTCGTAGTTGGCGTAGTGGTAGATGTGCAGGCCAGGGTGGCGGCGGCGTCGCTCGGACACGTAGTCCAGGAAGTCCGACAGCGCCTGCCGTTCGCCGGCCCGGCTGTGTGCCCAGAAAGGTTTGAACGGTGCCGGGCTGCCCACGGCCGGAGGGTTCTCCACTACGCCGAAGAGGTACTCCAGCCCCCAGACTCCGGCTTCGTCCTGCCAGAGCGGGTCGCCCTCGAAGTCGAAGAAGATATCACCCGGGTCCGGGACCGGCAGCCGTCCGAGGGTGTGCTGATCCAGCACCCGGTAGGCAACGGTGTGTTCGGCACCGTCTTTGCGGAAAGTGACCGCGCCGTCCGGTTCGGCGGTGCCGGCCTGCATTTGCGCCTGGTCCCGCAGCCGGGCCAGTGCGCTGTCGGGCGCTTCGCCCGCGGGCAATTCCAGAGCGGCCAGTTGGTCGATGGTCTGGATTCCCGCCGCGCGGAGTTTGCGGCGGCGGACGGTACTCATGTTTGCCACCAGCAGCAGATCGCGGTGCAGCTCAACTTGTTCGGCACAGTAGTCGCAGCGGCCGCACGCCTTGATCCGTTCGTCTCCCCAGCGCACCCTTGCCGGCTGGCCACGATGATCGGCAACCAGGTCCAGAAACCGGCCGCGGCGTTCCCGGTAGACCGGCAGCAGGTCAGTAAGGCTGTGGTCGCTGTGCCGACCGTCGCCGAGGACCAGCGTCACCGTCGGCGCGGTGCTGATGCCCGCTTGGAGGAGCTGGTCTCCGTAGGCGGCCAACTGCAGCAGCGCGGTGACCTTGGCGTGGCGGGCCAGCTTGGTGTCATAGACGGCGTAAGCCGGGGCGCCGCCGTCGTGCTGGGTCTTGACCAGGAAATCAGACCGCCCATGGAAGCCGCCGTCGAAAAAGGACGCCTGGAACACCACATCCGCGCCGGACTCCAGCGCCGCAATGGATTCGGCATGCTTGGCGCGCAGGTCATCACGCGTGTAACTGTGTGTCTCGGCAATCTCCACCACACCGGCGCCGAAAGCGTCGCGGAACTCCTGCAGCACCCGGTGCTCGTGTACGTCGCCCAGTGCCGCGGTGCGCTCGAGCATCTCGTCCCGGCCGAAGTCCGGCACCGGGGAGCGACCCAGTTTCTCGTCCAGCTTGCGCAACAGTTGGTACTCGCACTGGGCTGCGGTGACCAGATCGGTGGCCGTGTAGACCAGGTCAGGGTCAGCCCCGTCGACGTTGGAGTCGAGCAGAAACACAGTGCCTCCTTGCTCACGGACAAAGGTGCCACCCCGGCAGGCGGCGGGTCCCCCCAACGATATCCCGCCGCCGACCGGTGCCTGCCGGCACCTAAAGATGTATCAGCCGGCTCGGACAGTTTCGGAAGAAGCGCCGATCTCTGCGCGGGTCTGGTCTCCATGCGGGTCTCCACGCGCTCGCTGGCGCTCGCTTGGTCGACCACCGGGGCGTTCGCTTGGTCGACCACCTGGCGCTCGCATGGTCGACCACCGGGCGCATGGAACGTTACGTCGCCTGTTACGCGATGTGACCACCGTCTCTGACATGTGCCAGCCGGACTGGCTAAGGTAGCACTAGCTTCAAGAATTGTGGCCGCCAAGCTCCGACTTTGGCCACATACCAACCCCACGCTCGTTGGGTGGTTCGGATGACGAAGCGGCCTGCATCAGCCACTGGCTACCGGTGCGGGCAAGAGCACCCGAAAGGACTCGGCGCCCGGCGCCGGCAGCCATGGACACCCTTGAATCCCCGCAACTCCAGGTCTTAAGCCTGGCCGACTACGAGCAGGTCTCCGCAGCAAGGGAAGCCTTTGTGGACTTCCTGCTGGATGCGGCAGTGCAAACCCGCGGGCAGCAGCGCGCCGTCGCCGCGGCCCGATGACCACAACGACCCAGTCAGCACCGTCCGCCTCGGGCCCCGTGTCGGCGGCCGGTCCTGCGCCAGCGGCCACCGCCACGCCGGCACCCACCGCCACGCCGGCGGCCGCCGAGGGCTCCGGACGTCGGCGAGCTCGCGGTCTGCTGCTGGACACCGACGTGGTCGCCGAGCTCAGGCGCGAGAACCCGGACCCCGCCGTCGTGGAGTTCCTGCAACGGCGTCGCCGCTCGCGCGTCTACATTTCGGCTTTGACACTGGGGGAGCTGCACGCGCTCAGCGCCCAGGACAGCGCACTGTCCGGGCAGGCGGATTCGTGGCTGGTCGAGCTGACCGAGCGGTTCGCGGCCTACATCCTTCCGGTGGACCTGCAGGTGGCCGCGGCGTGGGCGCCGTTGGCCATCCAGGACGTTCCGGCCGTCGAGTCGCTGATCGCCGCGACAGCCGTAAAACACTGCCTCACGGTGGTTTCCGGCAACGCGGAAGGCTACCGCCGGCTCTCGGTGGAGGCCTGCGACCCGTGGCAGCGGCCCGGGGCGCGTAGCGCCGGCGACTAACAGGGCGGGTTGCCTCCGGTTCGGCTAACACCGGCGAATAACCCCGGCGAATAACCCGGGCGAACAGCCTCGGGAGGACTGACAGGAAGGCGTCCGGGCGGGCAGCCCGGGCCCGTCAGGGTGTGCAAAGGGACACAGTCACGCAGCTAATTTCCCTCCAGCGGAGCCTCCGCGGCGACAAACGGTTCCCCCTGTGGCCCCTTCGGTGATTTACTGACCGGGCGTTCGGAACGCGTGAGAAACTAAACGGGGTCCGGTGACGGGCGGCACTCTTGCCGCCCGTTTTCTGCGGACAAGCTCCATTACGGTAAGGAATACATGGCTCATGGCCACTGAGAACAATGCCCCGGGCGCGCTTGATGCCGCTGTCCGGGTGGACAACGACGGCGGCGCTCCCGCCAAGTGGAAGATTGTCGGTCCCGGCCTCGTCGTCGCGGCCACCGGCGTCGGTGCTGCGGACATGGTCGCTACCCTGGTGGCCGGTTCCCGCTACGGCTACGGCCTGTTCTGGGCGGTGATCGTCGGCGTCATCCTGAAGATCATCCTGGTTGAGGGCGCCGGGCGATTCTCGCTGGCAACCGGCAAGACGATCTTCGAGGGCTGGCGCTCGCTGGGCCGCTGGACCACCTGGTACTTCGGCCCGTACATCATGATCTGGGGCTTCGTTTACGGTGCCACCGCAATGTCATCGGCGGCGCTGCCGTTGGCCGCGGTGTTCCCGGTGCTGCCGCTGTGGGCCTGGGCCATCCTGATGGGCTTGGCCGGTTTCGTCATGGTGTGGTTCGGCAAGTACGCCATGTTCGAGAAGATCACCGCCGTGCTTGTCGGGCTGATGTTCGTCACCGTGGTCGGGCTGGCCATTATTGCCGTGCCCAACATCCCGGAAATGATCGGCGGCCTGGTGCCGATGATCCCGCAGGAAGAGGGCGCCATGTTCTACACGCTGGCGCTGGCCGGCGGCGTGGGCGGCACCATCACGCTGGCTGCCTACGGCTACTGGCTGCGTGAAAAGGGCTGGCACACCCCCAAGTGGATGCGCGTCATGCGGATCGACAACTCCGTGGCCTACATCATGACCGGCATCTTCGTGATCGCCATGCTGATCGTCGGCGCCGAGGTGGTCCGTACCGCTGGCGTCTCGCTGAGCGCCGGTGACGAGGGCCTGCTGGATCTTTACGACGTGCTGAAGCTCGAGTACGGCGACGTGGTCGGCACCGGCTTCCTCATCGGCTTCTGGGCGGCGTCGTTCTCCTCCATCATCGGCGTTTGGAACGGTGTTTCCCTGATGTTCGCCGACTTCTGGGGCAACATGCGCAAGAAGGAGTCCGGCCACCCGGACACCCGCGTGGGCGGCAAGTACTTCAAGTTCTACGTGCTCTGGCTGACCTTCCCACCGATGATCCTGTTTGCCCTGGGCAAGCCGATTGCGCTGATCCTGCTCTACGGTGCGCTCGGATCGCTGTTCATGCCGTTCCTGGCACTGACGTTGCTGGGCCTGCTCAACGGCAAGCGCATTCCGAAGGAGTGGGCCAACCGGCTCCACACGAACATCGCGCTGGGTATCTGTGCGCTGCTGTTCGTCATCCTGGGCGTGCGCCAGTTGTGGACCGCCATCGCCCCGATCTTCGGCGGCTGATCTCGGACACTGCCTGCTGCCCCGTACCGTCCGGTGCGGGGCAGCACTGTTTAAAACGACGACGACGGTGCCTGCCGCCGGTTGCTGCAGGCGGGCTCGGCCTTGTGGCCGGTTGCTTAGTGCGGGCCGGTCCGGCCGCGACCGCCGCCTTCAGTTTCATCGCCGCCGACCATCGACGCGAGGAGATCGTCGGCTTCGCCCAGTCCTCGGACAACCTGGACAAGGATGGCACGGGCTTCGGCCTCGGGCGTGCGATGGTGCGCCTCCGCAAGGATCCGGAGTCCTTCCAACGTCCTGGCATCCAGATCCGGCACGGTCAGCGATTCCATGACAGCCACCTTTCCTGGGGACGCACGGCGCCCCGGATGCCGCCCATGCTAGACCCGCGCGGGCCCGGTGTCAGCGCAAGGGATCGAACGGCCGGATCTCGTCCGGCACGCGGCCGGTGACAATCTGCTCGGCCAACAGTTTTCCGGTGGCCGGGCCCAGCACAATGCCCCACATCCCGTGGCCGCCGGCAACGAAGACGCCGGGGGAGCGGGTGGCGCCCACCAAAGGCAGTCCGTCCGGCGTGACCGGGCGCGGGCCCACCCAGATGTCCTCGAGATGCTCCAGATCCATGTTGGTGAACAGCGGGCGGACCGAGGCCAGGATGGCGTCGATCCGGCCGGTCTGCAGCGGCTCGTCCGGACCGCGGAACTCCATGGTTCCGGCGATGCGCAGCCGCCCCTGGTACGGGGTGCAGGCCACCCGGCGGGCGGGGAAGTAAATGGGGAACTCGGCGGGCTGGTCCGTTTCCACGCTGAAGGAATATCCCCGGCCGGCCTGCACCATGGTGCGCACGCCCAGTGGCTTGGCAAGCTCAGGCAGCCATGCCCCCGTGGCCAAGACAACGACGTCGGCATGGAACGGCTCTTGGGCATAGGTCTCCACCGAGATCCCGGTGTGGCCGTGGCGCAGTGAGCGGACCTCGGCGCCCGGGACGATCTTCCCGCCGCGTTCCACCACCGCTTCCGCCAGCGCCTCCACAAACGGGCCGGGCTCGAGGAACCGCTGTCCCTCCAGTTCGAACACCGTGGAAACGGCGCCGGACAGCTGCGGCACCTTCATCTGGGCGTCGTCCAAGCGGGTCAGCGGAGCGGACTGGCCGGCCTTCTCCACATTGGCCAGCTCGTGAACAAAGTGGTGGCTGTCCTTCTCGTCTTCGAAGCCCACAATGAAGGGGCCCTTCCGCGTCCAGGCTTCGACGCCGTTGTCCGTCAGCTCGTCGAAGCACTCCAGCGCCATCCGGTCGATCGGCGTCAGCGCGGCCATGGTCCGGTCCCACGCCTTCTGCGTGCCGTGCAGGGCGAAGCGGGCCAGGAACTGCCACAGCTGCGGGTCCAGCCGCGCAGGAACGTGCAGCGGCGCCGCGGGGTCAACCAGCGCCTTCGGGCCGTAGGTCCAGAGGCTCGGATCCGACAACGGCATGGCCATGCCGGGCGTTAGCCAGCCCGCGTTGCCCCAAGATGCGCCGGCCGCGACACCGGACCTGTCCAAAACGGTCACTTCCACGCCGCGTTCCTGCAGGTGCCAAGCGGTGGCCAGCCCCACCATGCCGGCCCCTACAACGACGGCGGTGCGGGGGGCGTGTGCGCGAGAGTACATCAGTGCTCCTCGGGTTGTTTCTGCTCTCGCCACCCATGGTGAACAATGTTTACCAATATCTCAAGCGGCTGGGAGAAGATTCTGCAAGACTGGGTCTAAGTGAAGGAAAGTTCAGAAAGTGGTGGCTGTCACATGGTGGAACCGAACGAAATTCGTCGCCCTGCGGGGGCTCCGGCCGGGTCGGGATTGGATCGCATCGACCGCTTGATCGTGGAACTGCTGCAGAACGACGCCCGGACGCCCAATAACGCAATCGCGGCAGCGGCCGGCATTGCGCCCTCGACATGCTTGAGCAGGATCCGTTCACTGCGCGAGCGGGGCGTGATCCGGGGTTTCCATGCCGACGTCGATCCCGCGGCGGTGGGGCGCGGCCTGCAGGCGCTGATTTCCATCCGTCTACAGGCGCATGCCCGGTCGAACCTGGCAGAGTTCAAGGACTATTTGGCCGGGCTGCCCGCCGTGGAGGGAATCTTCTTCGTCACTGGAGACCGCGACTTCCTGATCCATGTGGCCGTGGCAGACTCCAGCGCGCTACGCGACCTCGTGGCTAACAACCTCAGCCTTCGACCCGAGGTGGCCGGCACCAATACCACCGTGATCTTCGAGCACGTCCGCCCGCCGGGAAGTGCGCTCGCCACCTGACCGCTATTTGTTGACACGTCATTCTCCGCGAAGCTAACATGGTTGAAACGTCAAGCAATCTATCGAAGGCTGCCATGTCCTGGTTCAAGAATCTTTTCAGCAAGTCCAGCGCCCGCCGGTCTGCCGCCAACCCGGCAGCGCCCGTCTCGAGCGAGAACGTTACCGCCAGTGCGGCTGCCCCGGCGGCAGTGGAGACTGCTGCTCCTGCGGAATCCGCCGCACTGCCCAAGATCGCCATCATCACCGGCAGCACCCGCCCCGGCCGGGTCAACGACTCCGTGGCCGCATGGGTGGCCTCCGAACTGGCCGGGCGGACCGACGCCACGTTCGAGGTGGTCGACATTGCCGACTTCAACCTTCCGCTGCTGGATGAGGCGTACCCCGCCGCCTACCAGAACTACCAGGCCGACCACACCAAGGCCTGGTCGGCCAAGATCAGCGAGTTCGACGGCTACGTCTTCGTGGCCAACGAATACAACCACACGGTCTCGTCGGCCCTGGCCAACGCGCTGTCCTACCTGAACGCTGAATTCAACAACAAGGCCGCCGGCATCGTTTCCTACGGCTCGATGGGCGGCGTCCGCGCTGCCGAGCACCTGCGCAACCTCCTGGCCGAGCTGCAGGTGGCCGTGGTCCGCAACCAGGTGATGTTCTCGCTGTTCACCGATTTTGAGAACTTCGCCGACTTCAAGCCGACCGAGCAGAATGCCGGCACGCTTGCCCCGATGATCGACCAGCTCATTCCCTGGGCCCAAGGCTTCGCCACCATCCGCACCCCGCAGGCCGCAGCTGTCTAGGACCGCACTTCCTGCCGCACCGCCCGCCGTTCCCCATCCGGCGGGCGGTGCCATTTAACAAGCAGGACGCCGCTAGCTACGAGCCGCCGGCCGCCAGGATGCTGGCCATGGAGGCAATGAACCCCGGAAGGCATGCGATGCCCAGCCCAAGCAGGGCGATGCGTCCGGCCAGCATCACCCGCCGGTCCCGCCGTGCGCCTGGCGGCTGGGTCTGGCTGGCGGTTAGCGACGGCGCCGCTCCCATGCCGTTCTCCGCGGCGGGGCCGGGCTGTCCTGCGGTCATGACCAGCCGTTGATCCGCGGCCGCGGGTCTATCCGGCTCCCCGGACTGGAGCCGCCGCTTCACGGCGGCCGACGCCCACAGCACGCCGACGGCGGCGATGATCCCTGCCACGACAATGACGCCGGCGGGACCCAGCAGCACAAGGACCAAGGCCAAGGGAATGTACCAGCGCAAATCCTTCACCGCCCCCATCACGGGGACACGCCGCGAGAGCCAGGCTGTCGTCACGGCCAGCAGCGTGCCATGGCCAATGGCCAGCGCCGAGAACACGGCCACCGAGAGCCAACCGGGCCCGACGATTTGGAAGTCCCGATTGTCCGGTCGCAGCGGATCCAAGACGGTCGACAGCGCCAGGAGCAACAGCAGGCCGTACAGGGCTCCGCCCGCCCGGCCGGCGGGCAGCCAACGCCGCAGCAATCCGTAGACGAGGGCAGTGAGCATGCCGATGGCGATGCCCTGAACCAGCAGGAATCCGGTTCCTCCCACACTGATTTCCCCGATGACCGACCCGTTTTCCGTGAACCTGTTGTCGTCCTCGGGCGACGTCGCCGCCAGCAGCCGCATCACCAGCCGTCCGCCGGCCCCGGCCATGCACACGCCGGCCACACCTCCGCCGACCAACAGGACGTTTGCCCACCACAGCACTCGGCGCGCAACGTCCGGCAGGAGGGCGCCGCCGTCGTTAGTGGAGGAGAGAAGCTGGAAGCGCTCCCCGCCTCCGAACAGCACAGCTGCCAATCCTGCGGACAGCAGCAGGCCGCAGGCGATCATGATCATCACGCGGTTAGTATCCAGTGGACCCGAACGCCAGCGAACCCCAGTCATTGACGACTGGGGTTCGCGGGCTCACCGTCCTGTCGGGAATCCGGCGGGCACGCAGCAACCAACTAGGTTGTTGCTTCGTGCGCCTCGTCCCGGCGGCGCACCATGTAGGTGATACCCAACGCCAGCATGACCGCGCCGAGGATGAAGTTCAGCCAATTGGTGGCTGTGTTGGTGGACAGGAAATTGGCCCCATATTCGGCGGGTCCGACGATCAGGCCGTACAGCCACATCGCCAGGTACAGGATGCCTGCTCCCATCAGGAATTCGCGGGCACCACTGGCGGTGCGGCTCATGATGTAGCCCACCACGCCTACCACCAGGTAGACGATGTTGAGCAGCATGGACACTTGGAACACATTGAGCAACTTCGCTTCGGAGCCACCGGCGAAGGCCATCTCTCCGTAGTTCATGGTGATGCCCGGGATGAAGCCCAGGATACCGATCACAAAGAGAACAATTCCCGAAGCCATCGCAGCATTACGCACATTCCCGCGGGAGACGTGTGCATGATCTGCATGCGGTGATGCGGTTGTCATTTCTCCTCCCAAACAATGAGTTTTGAAACTTCGTCGAGTGACAACTCGGCCGTTGGTAGGGCGCATCTGACGTCAGAACCAGCGCTTTCAGTGTACGTCCGTTTGCCCGCTGCGGCGGGAAAAAATCACGACGACGGCGGCTGGCTTGGCGCGCCAGCACGGCGCTGCGGGGCGGGCGCGGGAGAGCGGCGGCGGTCGGCTTGGCGCGCCAGCGCGGCGCTGCGGGCGGCCCCGGCAAACCATCCGGTGGCGGCCGGCCCGCTCCGCCGAGTCCGGGCCGGTCGACCGGCTCGCGACTCTCCGTGGGCGTCAGGCCTCGAGCAGGCGTTTGAGTGTATGCAGGTCCTGGTCCACCGCCGCCGCATCGGCGTCGAAACTCGACTCATCCATGCCTTCGCGGCGATAAAGCGTGAACACCACTTCCGTGCCATCGCCGTTGCCGAGCACGCGCAGCGGGTTGTAGATCGACTCGCCGGACGCGGTGACGACGAAGTGGTCCAGCACACCGAACTCATTGCGTTCGGCAAACTTCACCCGCACCGGTCCGGTGGATGTTTCTGCGACCCATGTGTCGTCGACCATACCGATCGAGGAACTGAGGCCGGCGGCCCACTTCGGCAGGTTCTCCGGGTTGCCGGCGAAGTCGTAGACCTCCCCGACGGGGCGGTTGATGGCAATGCTGATGTGCCGCGCTGGAAAGGTCATGGCACCAGTCTTCAGGTTAGCTTCGGCGCGGACAAGCCCCGATGGCCGGTCCTCGCGGCCGCAAGGGCGGATGATGGGAGTGCGGGCCGCAACGCATGACAGACTTGATCCATGGCACCTAGGACTGGCAACGGCGACGACCTCCAGGAGAAAGCAGCCCACATCGGCATGCGCCTAGAAGACCGCTGGCAGGCGTACCGCGAACGGCGGGCACGGCGGCGCGGCTACGTGGCTACCGTCATGCCATTTACCGGCTACGGTACGGCGGGCTGGGTCCGCGTGCTCGGACGGGTGGTCATGGCCCGGCCCGGTGCCTTCGACAATGGCCGGATGCCCTCCAAGCTGGTGGCCGACGGTATCCGCGGCTGGCGGAACTTCATCAGCCCGCCGGTGGCCAGCGCGCGCGTGACCATCTCCGCCGCCGGCATTGAGCACCACGTGGTGGCCGACCGCGGCGGAGTGGTGGATGCAAGGGTCTCCGTGGATCTTGCGCCCGGCTGGCACACCGTCACGCTGCGCTGCGAGGACTCCGAACCGGTGGAAGCTGCGGTGTATGTGGTGCCGCAGGGGGAGCGGTTCGGTGTGGTCTCCGACGTCGATGACACCGTGATGGTCACCGCTCTGCCGCGTCCGCTGCTGGCGGCCTGGAACACTTTTGTGCTGGATGAGCATGCGCGCAATCCCACGCCGGGCATGGCCGTGATGCTGGAGCGGGTGGCGCGCGAACATCCGGGCAGCCCGGTGCTCTACCTATCCACCGGTGCGTGGAATGTTGCGCAGACCCTGACCAGGTTCCTGTCCCGGAACCTGTATCCGGACGGCGCCCTGCTGCTCACCGACTGGGGCCCCACCAAGGACCGCTGGTTCCGCAGCGGCCAGGCGCACAAGGCGGACCAGCTGCGGCGGCTGGCCGAAGAGTTCCCGGACATCAAGTGGCTGCTGATTGGCGACGACGGTCAGCATGATGAAGCCATTTACGCCGGGTTCGCGCTGCGCTATCCGGGGCATGTGGCCGCCATCGCCATCCGGCAGCTGTCGGTCAGTGAAGCCGTGCTGGCCGGCGGTCGTTCACAGGACCGGCCCAGCGGCCCGGCGCGCAGCATCCCCTGGATCTATGCGCCCGACGGAAAGGGACTGGCGAACCAGCTCCAGCAGCTGGGAATCCTGTAGTCCCCACGTCAGATCGAGTATTCAACAGGCGGCCTTCTCAGAGCTGAAAAGGCCGCCTGTTGAATAGTCGAATCGTGGTTGGTCAGGCCGTGGCGTCGACCGGGCCGAAGACGGCTTCGATCATGGCGCGGGCCGTGTCGTTGTCGGTCTTCTCGGCCAAGGCGAGTTCCGAGCACAGGATCCGCATGGCCTGCTCGAGCTGGTGCTTCTCGCCAGCGGAGGAACCGCGTCCGAGGGCGCGCAGCGAGAGATCGCGGACCACTTCGCTGACCTTGAAGATGTCGCCGCTGTTGATCTTTTCCTGGTTGGCCTTGAAGCGGCGGGACCAGTTCTCCTGGTCTTCGGGCACCTTCGCCTTGAGGATCGCGAAGACCTCCTTGACGCCCTTTTTGCTGATGGCCTTGCGCACTCCGACCGTTTCCGCGTTGCCCAGCGGCAGCTCGATCATCAGTCCGTCATGGTGCGCGCGGAACTGCACGAACTTGGTCTGGCAGTCCTTGAACGGACGGGTCCGGAGATCGGTCACGGTGACGGCGCCGTGCGGGGGATAGACGAGGGTGTCGCCAACTTTGATGTTCATTGATGCCCTTTCATGCCATTATGGCAGATACTGCCACATTGGCAGCGATTACTCAAATATTGGGGTATCTTGGAAGCTGCTATGCCACAGAAATCGCCGCTCGACGGCGCTTCCAGAACCGACGTGCCCGGCCCCGCCACGGCTGAGCTCCCTGCTGCTGCACCCGGATTAAGGGAGCGACGGCGGCGCCAGACCCGGACCGAAATCAGCCAGGCCGCGCTGCGCCTGTTCCAGGAATACGGCGTTGATGCCACCACCGTGGACGGCATTGCCCACGCCGCCGGAATCTCCCAGCGCACGTTCTTCCGGTACTTCACCAGCAAGGAAGAGGCCGCCCTGCCGGCACACCAGGACTTCGACGCTGCCCTCGAAGCCGGGCTCCTGACCATCGACCCGGCCGGCAATCCGCGCGAAGAGCTGGAGCGCGTCTACCAGCAGGTGATGCAGGGGTACGCGGACAACGATGCCCCGCAGGCCCGCAGCATGTTGCTGGTCAACCAGCTGATCCGGAAGGAGCCGCTGCTGAAGGCGGCCCTGCTGAAGCACAATGCCACCCGCACCACCGGGCTGGTGGATGCCCTGACGGACAGGTTCGGCCGCGACGGCGTCAGCGACCTGCAGATCAGGCTGGCCTTCGAGACCTGCGCGGCAGTGGTCCGCGTGGCCTTCGAAGTCTGGGTGACCCGGCGCGAGGCGGGCCGCGACGACAACCTGCCGGACATTTACGCTTCTGCCCGGCAACTGGCCCACTGATGAAGGCCTTGCCGATCGATGCGGCCTGTCCCTGCCAGAGCGGGAAAGCCTACGGCCAATGTTGCCGGCCGTTCCACCGCGGGGACGCCGACGCGCCGACCGCCGAAGCCCTGATGCGTTCCCGCTACACGGCGTTTGTGGCAGGCGACGTCGACTATCTGCTGCGAACCTGGCATCCGGAAACACGGCCGGCGAACCTTGAACTGGACCCCGGGCTGGCATGGACCGGACTGGAGATCCTGAGGACGGTGCGCGGCGGCGAAGCGGACCACGCGGGAACGGTGGAATTCCGCGCTAGCTACCGCGAGGACGGTCAGGACAGGGCGCAGCAGGAGAAAAGCACGTTTGTGCGCGAGGACGGCCGCTGGGTCTACCGCGACGCATTGTCACAGTCCTGACGGCGCAGTCCTGTGGTTACTGCTCTGACGTTGCAGTCCCGGCTCTCCGGCCGGTAGGCCGTTGCGGGCTGCAGTCCCTGGCGCCGCCCAGTCCTTTGTTCCCGCCGCCCGCCTGACGCAAGACTGCGCCGTCGTCGTGCATCAGTCCAAGGTCAGGAACAGGACGGCGTAGAGGCCGAGCGCGCCCAGCACCACCACGCTGCCGGCGACCCAGGCGGCTGCGGCGACATCCGCGTGGATCCTTTCGTTGGCGATGCCGGAGACCGCCCGGTGGTACCGCAGCTTCTGCGTGATGTAGATGCCCAGGGCCGTGCACAACGCAACGGCCATCAGGATTGCGGTGAACCAGCCATATTGCGGAAACCAGCGCAGGAACATGGCGGTCGCCACGATCATGGCCAGGGTGGTCCGGCTCCAGGCCAGCGAAGTGCGCTCGGGTTGCAGCCCGGCGTCGTGGTGCTCCGGCTCGGGCACGGAACGGGTGCGCCGCATCAGGTCTGCCGCAGCAGGACGAAGATCAGCAGCAGGGCCGCCACCACCCCGCCGCCAATGGCCAGGATCGGGGCAATCAGCGGAAGCGGCAGCGGAGTTTTGTGCCGCATGGACCGCTCGACGTTCAGCCAGCGGAAGAAGGAACCGCAGCCGATCGCCATCGCCAGCACCAAGAGGACGACGGCGATGGTCGTGCGGATCGCCGGAACGAAAATGTCGGTGGTGAAGGCCTCCACGGCGATGCCGCCGGCCACCAAAGCCAGCGACGTACGGATCCACGCGAGGAACGTGCGTTCGTTGGCCAGTGTGAACCGCGGATCGGGTTCGGTGCCGCCGCGCAGCAGCTTGGCGGCGAACTTGCCGCGTTCCGGACGGGGTGAAGGCGATGAAGTAGGCACGGCTTCATGGTAGTCATGTTCTGCGGCAGGGCAGCGCGCATGACAACCCGGACCCGCACCGACGCCGGAAACCCCGGTGCCGTCAGCGGGCCTGCGCGGTCAGGCCGCCGGGCGGTCCCCGTCGTCGTTCTCTTGGTCCATCCTGGTCACGGTGAAGAAGCGGTTTCCCGCGCCCTTGCGTGAACTCGGCACCAGGAGCTTGGAGTATTTTTCACACCACTGGGCGGTACCGACGGAATCTGCGGTTGCCGCTGCGATGGCTTCAATATCGTCGGACCACCCCAGAACGCGCTCGCCCTCGAGGCAGAACTGAATGAGGCCCAGCTGGGTATCGACATGGAGTTCGACGTCCACCCAAACGTCGAAACCCGGTACCGTGCTGGCTGTATCTTCTGTTTCGTATGTATTCATCATGAGACTTGTGTTGCGCATCACACTATGCGGCGCCCTCCCACTATAGGGTTCCGGATCCGGAATGCCAAACAGTTTCCGCAGCGTAAACGGCCGGTAAAGTAATTCGGGCCATGACCGAGACACCTTCCGCCCAGCGCCTGTCCTGCAACGTTCCGATGCGTTGGGGAGACATGGACGCCTACGGGCACATCAACAATGTGGAGATCCTGCGGATCCTGGAGGAAGCGCGGATCCACGCGTTCGGCCCGCCGGCCGGAACCGGAGGCCCCGGGCTCGAGGTGGACCTGCCGGTCTTTTCCGACCTGCCGGAATCCACCCAAGCTCTGGTGGCCGAGCACCGGGTCAAGTACGTCCGGCCGCTGAACTACAGCAACATCCCGGCGCACGTGGAGGTCTGGATCAGTGCGATCAAGGGCGCGAGCCTGACCATTGCGTACATGATCATGGACCCGGTGACCGCGGAACAGTGCGTGCTGGCAGAAACTACGCTGGCGTTCTTCCACACGGACTCGGGCCGGCTGCTGCGCCTGAGCGACCGTCAGCGGGAGATCCTGGCGCCTTACCTGGGCGAGTCCAACTTCCACTGAAACAACGACGGCGGTGGGCCGGCTGCGTCCCGCCGCGCACCGGCTGCTTGGCGTGAGCGAGGCGACGAAGACCCGGCCGCATGGCGTGGATGGCCGCGCAGCCGCCGCGCAGCCGCCGCCTGGCGTCAGTCGGGTCGTTGGCTGGCGGCATGCCGGCCCAGGCTGGACAGCGCCAGCGGGAACGCGGGGCGGGACGGAAACGGCTTGCTCGATTCCACGCCCAGGTCCGGGCCAACGCTGACCAGTTCCCCCGGTTCCATCAGCCGCCAGCCAGCTTCGGCGTCCATGACTTCACTGGCAACAACAATGCTGGGATACCGTGCCAGGTCGGGAAAGTGCGCCCGGATCCGGCTGCTGCGGGCATCGAGTTGGCCTTGGCCGGCAGGATCGTCGGCCGTGCGCTCGAGGATGTACAGCTCGTTGGTCTCCGGATAGCGGAGCGCCCACAAGTGCTCCGGGGTGGTCATCACCATATTCAGGCTGTAGAGCGGCAGGGTCTCGATGATCCAGCCCAGTGCAGCGGTGATGCCCTTGGCCACATCGCCGTGGCTGCGGCGCGTTTCCGCCGTGATCAGCGCGAAGATTCGTTCGCTGTCGGTCTGGCCGCGCACCAGGGACGCAGCGCCAAGCCGCTGCAGCCGTTCATCCAGCAGTTCCACACCACGGCAGACGCCGTTGTGCGCAAACAACCGGCCGTCCTGTTCGAACGGGTGGGTGTTGGCAACAGAGGCCTTGCTGCCCGACGAATACCGCACGTGAGCCAGGAAAGTGGAGGAAGTGAAGTCCCGTGCGGCCAGCTCGAAGGACTGCCCGTGCCAGGCCGACTCGGCTTGCCGGCTGACAATCGGAGCGCCGAGAGAGGTAAAGATGCCGATGCCCGCCCCATCGGGCTGGCGCCTGCCCTGCTCGGACAGGCTATCGGGGGCACTCAGTAGCCAGAAGGTGGCGTGGACCCGATGCCCGCCCGCATGCAGTCCAAACAACCTGCACATCCGTGCGGCCCCCGTCCTGTCGCGGCGGCTCTTGTTCCTATCCGTCCCAGCCGAGATTGCGGGCTATGCGTTCCAGGACGTCTAGGGTGGCATCGTATTCGTCGTCGCTGATGCCCTGAGCCAGGACGGCCCGCGTGCGGTCCACCACGTCGCCGAGCGAGGCGAGGCTGGCCCGGCCTGTACTGGTCAGCGCGTAATGCCCGTCTTCCGAGCTCACCCAGCCGCTTTCCACCAGCTCTTCTACCGGCGCCTGCGGCCCTTCGTCGTCCGTCTCCGGGATGAACGGGCCCAGCGCCTGGGTGAGTTCGTCGGCGGTGGACGGTTCATCCGACAGCAGGTTCATCAGCTGCCACTGCCGGCGCGTGATGCCGTGTTCTTCCAAGGTCGCGACGAACTGCTCGTCGATCAGGCGGTCAACGAGCTTCAGCCAAAATCCGATGGGTCGTAGAGATGCCATGCCGTCACCCTACAAGGGAGGCCTCCCGCTGATCGACCTTAAGCATCGAATCCACTGCGGAACTGTAGCTATGAATGCTTTTCTGCCGTCAGCAGACCCTGCTGACTCCGGGGCGGCAGGTTTCTACGATGGAACCAGCCAGAAGGGAGTTCACCGTGCTCGAACTTCAGAAGCTTCAGCAGCAGTCCGTTTCCGGACCGGTGCCGCTGTTGCGCGATGTCTATGGAACTGTGCTGCGCCGGGAACGCCGACGCCAGCGACGCACTCTCGACGACGTTGCCAGTTGCGCCGGAGTGTCCCTTCAATACCTGTCGGAGATTGAGCGCGGCCGTAAAGAAGCCTCCTCGGAGATCCTTGCGGCGATCTGCACATCGCTGGGCTCCGGGCTGGCTGCTTTCCTGGCCGCTGCGCACCGAGAATTTGCTGCCGTCGAGCGCCGGCCCGTACTGGACCTGACCAGGCCGGTGCTGCCGAATTCGTTGGCCGCAGCGAGCGATGGCACCCAACCCGTGCCTCCGCCGTCGTCCATCTTGATGGCCGCTTAGGCCCGGTCATCACGGCGGCCGGCGGCCCGGCATTGCTCCGGCGGATAGCCCAACGGGCAGGTGCGGCCTTGCGGCTGCGCCTGCCCGTTGGGCTTGCTGTCTGAGGCTGGGGTTAGGCCATGGCTGCCAGTTTGGTCTTGCCGAAGAGCGCGCGGTCAACCGAGATCCGGCCGGGGCCGACCAGAGCCAGGGTCAGTGCGGCAGCGCCGAGCAGCAGCACCAGTTCGTAGCCGCCAGCCTCCACGAACACGCCGGCGGAAATGTGGACCAGCACCAAGGCGCCGATCATGTTCAGCGTCAGCAGGGCGGCGACCACTCGGGTCAGCACCCCGAGGATCAGGGCGATGCCGCCGCCCAGTTCCAGGCCGGCAACGATCGGAGCTGCGATGTCCGCGGCGGGGATGCCCATCTGGCCAAACGCGGCCTGGGTGCCGGCAACGGTCCATTCGTTGAACTTCTGCCAGCCGTGGGCTGCGAAGAGGAAGCCCAGGACAACGCGGAGGACGGTACGTGCGGTGGTGGTCAAAGCGGAGTTAGTCATGATGTTGTCACCGTTTCAATGGTCAGGGAAACTCGGCCGTCTGGAACGAGCGATAAGCATCAGTGGTTGACGCTTCAACTAAATCTTGACAGAAATAATGTTGAAGTGTCAACTTTTGCTTTCGCGGGCAGCCGCACGCCCCGGGAAGGCGTCCACAGGCGGAAGGGGAGGAGCCGTGCTTCGGGCAGGGCCGGCCCGGCGGTTCAAGCCCGACGGCCCGGCGGCTCAAGCCCTGCAGCTCAAGCCCGGCGGACCGGCTGGCGCAGAATGGTCTTGAGCTTGGCCGGCTCGGTCCTGCGGGCATCGCTCAGGTAGATCTCGTGGTGGCGTCCCGTCCGTTCCAGATTGTTTGCCGGCAAGTATTCGTCGTGCAGGCGGGCCAGCACGGGTCCTTCGTCGTCGTAGGGGCCCACATGCATGACCTGTACGCTCAGTCCTTCATCCAAGGACCCGAACCGGAGCGAGTCCACGGCGGGAAGTTCCTTCTTGGCCGCGGCCTGCTGCATCGCGTCTTTGATCTGGTCCGGCCCCAGCCAGTCGGGCTGGCGGATCATCAGCGTCCATGACCACTCGTCCTTGGCGCGGCGGGTGAAGGCGGACATGTCGTTGGCCCACCACAGCCCTTCCAGCGGGCCCACCACATAGTCGCGGGCGAACTGCTTCTTGCTGGCGAACTTCACGGTGTAGGAGACGGAATACAGGGCCTCGATCACGTGCCCGTACCACTCGGACGTGTTCGGATTGCCGTGGCCGTCTGCCTCCAGAAACTGCATCGGCGGCACGGTGACCAAGCGGAAGTCCTTGCCCGGGGAGTAGAGCTCCTTCTGGTCTTTTTTGAAATCCAGCTTGTCCATGTTTGCTTTCCGACGTCGGCGAATGTGGTCTAGTTATATCGCGTAGTCACGGCTGAGACGAGGGAAAATGCTGCAGCAGTTCGCCGCCGAATGGTGGCGCAGGATCACCGACGGGTTTACGCGGGGCGAGCCGCTTGAGACCGGGCTCCTGGAGCTGGCGCTGATCCTGGCTGTTGCGCTGGTCTTGTCGGTCCCGCACGGGAGTTGGCGGTACTTCGGTTTGTTCGTCACTGCGGTCCATGAGCTTGGGCACGCTTTTGCGGCGTTGACCACCGGCCGGTTGGTGCGCGGGATCCACCTGCGGTTCGACCAATCCGGCGCGATGATCAGCCGTGGGGCGGGACCCGCCTCGGCGGCCTGGGCAGGGTTCTGGGGATACCCGGTGCCTGCGCTGGTGGGAGCGGTGCTGGTGTGGGCGGCGTTCACCGGCTGGTCTGGCGCTGCGCTGTCGGTGAGTGCGCTCCTTCTGCTGTCCACGCTGCTGTTCATCCGGAATCTCGAGGGCATCGTGATTGCTGTTGGGCTGGCGGTTGCCTCCCAACTGCTGGTCTGGTTTGCACCGGTGGAGTTCCTGGGCCATGTGACTCTGGCGATTGGCGTCGCGCTGCTGGTTGGAGCCGTGCGGGACTGGTTGAATCTGCTGAGCGTGCACACGCGGCGCCGCCATCAGCTGGCCAATTCGGATGCGTTCATCATTGCCAAGCGAACGGGGATTCCGGCCGCGTTCTGGCTGGCCGGGTTCGCCTTGGTCATTCTGGCCTGCTGGGCCGGGGCTGTGGCAACCGTAGCCCGCATCGGCGACGTGGTGAACCTCTGACGGTTGCGCCCACCTTATTACCGCAACGCACGCCGGCTTACTGCGGTGGCGTGCGCACCCCTCAAATCGCACCCGTTAATCTGCTGCCGCACACGCCGCTGGCCATGCCGCCCGCACCCAGGCCTGTACCCCTGATAAGCGTGGTATTGCCCACAGTAAATTCCGCCTTCACAGCGCCGTGCAGCGGTTCCCGAGGGACGGGAATTATCGCCCTCGGCGAGACGTTGTTGAATCGATGTTGAAATGTCTGAATGAGCAGCTATGATGGGCGCTCGCAGATAGGTCAAAACAACTAGTGCATCAGGAGTTCTAAACCCGCATGGCAACCGATTACGACGCACCGCGCAACAAGGACGACGACAACAACAATGAGTCGCTCGAAGCCCTTCAGGCCCAGCGCTCCGGCGGTGCGAAGACCGCACTGATCGACGTCGAGGATGCGGACACCGCCGAGGGCATTGACCTTCCGGGTGCCGACCTCTCCGGCGAAGAACTGGTAGTGCAGGTTGTTCCTCCCCGTGAGGACGAATTCACCTGCTCTTCCTGTTTCCTGGTTCGCCACCGCAGCCAGGTGGCCCGCGAAAAGAACGGCGAGAAATACTGCCGCGACTGCGAAGGCTAAATTCCACGTTCCGAACCCCGCGCTGATGGAAGCGCGGGGTTCTGTTGTTAACCAGGAAAGCGGTTTGCCTGGACCTCAGGCGACTCAGACCTCGCGGATGGCCTGACTGATCGGTGTGCTGCCGTTGATGAATTCGATCACCTTTCCGGTGGTGGACGGCACGGCCAGCACCTCGGCGGCGACCATCGCGACGTTCTCCCGGCTCACCTGACCGCCCTGCGTTCCCGGTCCGGCCTGGATCTTCCCGGTCGCCGGCTCCAGCGTGAGTGCGCTGGGACCCAGAATCGTCCAGTCCAGCGAACTCGACTTCAGGTACTCGTCCGCGGCCGCCTTCGCCTCGGCGTACGGGAAGAACGAATTGTCTTCCGGGACTCCGTGATCCTTGCCTGCACCCAGGTAGGACACCATGATGTACCGCTGCACGCCGGCCGCCGATGCGGCATCCATCGACCGGATCGCCGCGTCACGATCCACCGCGTAGGTGCGGTCGGGATTGCCGCCGCCGGCACCGGCGGACCAAACCACGGCGTCGTGCCCGCGCAGTTGATCGGTCAATTCCTCAGCGGTGGCGGTCTCGACGTCGGTGACCACCGGCGCGGCACCGGCGTCCCGCACATCGGCGGCATGATCCGGATTGCGGATCAGCGCACTGACCTGATGACCTTGGCCGGTGAGGATGCGGGAGAGGTGGAGCGCGACCTTGCCGTGGCCGCCAATGATGGCAATGCGGGACATATGCTTCCTTCCGTTGTGGTCTTTCCCAACTTAGGCATGCCGGCCCGGACAACGCCAGCGCCCGTTACCTCCGCCAAGTACGACGCCGGTGCACGCGCTGGGCGGGAACGTTGCCACCTACGACGCCGGTGCACGCGCTGGGCGGGAACGTTGCCACCTACGACGCCGGTGCCCGCCCTGGGGCGGGACGGTCCGGCAGGGTGCGGTGCCCAGTTTCGGTCAGCGTGTTCCCGCTGGACGGCTGGCGCCTCCGACGTCTTCGGGCTCTATCCGTCGCTGCCGGTTAGATGAATCGCGGCTTCCGGGGTGGCGACCCGGAAGCTAAACGACTGCTCAATGTACAGATAGACGAACTCTTCGTCGTGCCGGTCGTAGCCGACCGACAGGTCTTGGCCCGACTCGAACAGGAAATCTCCGCCGCGCAGGCTCATCACGATCGCGCCGCGGACACCGGGCGCCCAGATAATCGGTCCGCTCAGCAGCTTGCGCAAGTGCTCCGACAACAGATATCCGCCGCGCTCGGTCGCCTCCACCACGGCCGTGTAGTGGCCGGGGCCGAGCGCCAGCCCGAACGGCCCGCCGATACCCACCTGCAGCAGGGCCGAGACAGCCTTGGCCACCCGCTTGGGGTAGTCGTTGAAGTCCGGGACGCGCGGTATGGGGGCGTGCGGCGTGGCGCTGGTGACTCCCGTGATGCCCACCTGCCGCCAGCCGTGAAAGACGGCTGCGTTCTCCGCAGTGGCAATTTGGAGTGCAGCCTCATCCAAATCGGTCAGGTCCACATCGGCGGCTCCTCGGTCATGGTCCAGCAGTTCCATGCGGGACACCTTGAACGGCGCCCTCACCTCCACCAAGGGGAGCACACCGCGCTGTCGAGCCGCCACGCCGTCGGCCGGTGCCGGTCCGGTCACCCGCTCCGTGCGGCCCAAATTGGTGGCGGAATACTCCCAGCCGAATGGGCCGGCGAAATCGACCATCTTGCGGGCACCCAAGGCCACGGTGAGCCGCTCCCTGGCTTCCTGGTCCAACAGCTTCCAGCCGCCGTCGGAAATCGGGGCGTGCTCGCGCAGCAAATGGTTGACGGTCATGCGATGTCCTCCCTGAGGCTGCCGATTCCCAGCGAGGAGTCAGGGCCAACTGGTCCGGGCGGCGCGGAGCCGGCGTCCGGTGCTTCCGGGCTGGATCCGGCCGCGGCCGCCGCCTCGGCAGCGCCGCCGTTGGCCACAATGTCGCCGTCCTGGAACAACGTGCCGCGGGCAATGCTGCGCCACTTCGGTTTGCGCCGCAGCAGGAATTCCAGGTCCATGCTGAAATGCTTGAACTCCTCGGCCAAGGAGTCCTCCATGATGGCGACCGATTCCGGGTCTTTCTCCAACGACATGCGCTGCTCGTACCAGCCGATCGCCTCGGCTTCCTCGGTCAAGTTGGCGCACATCCGCGCAAACGTCCGCGTCTCGGCGGAGAGTTCTTGGGCGGGTTCGTGATACTGGTCAAAGCCCATCTGGATACCTCCGTGAGGTTGTGCCTCTGAGCCAGCGTAGCCACGGCCCAGCAACCTGACTACCCCTGGCGGCGGCGGAGCCCGGCTGGTCCCGAAGCTCGACTGGCCAGTCGACCCGCCCGGCCTGGCACCCGAATTCCAAGCTGCGTGGGCGCTGAATTCCAGGCTGCGTGGACGCTCCGCGTAACAGTGTGAAACCGACTGTTGTGCGGGCTTTGATTTTCATACTCTGAAGGCCGTCAGCAGTTGCCCCACCGGGAGATTCCCATGAACAGCCACACGCAGGTGCCCGCGTCCGTCACAGAATGGGCCGGCACCAACGATGAAACTTTCTGACGCTGAACAGCGTGAACTAGCCAGCATCGAACGGCATCTCGCCGCCGAAAATCCGGCATTGGCGCGCATGCTGTCGATGCCCGGAAGGCCGTGGCCCATCGGGACCCGACACCCAAGCGAGGCCGAACCGCCGGGCGGCGCAGGCGCGGTGATCACCCTGTCGCTGCCAATCGTCGGCCAGCAGACCCCGCCCCTGCCGGAACAGCCCCGGCCCAAGCGGCGCAGCCTGGGGAGCTGGCTGATGGTTGCTGGAACGGCAACGGTGGCCGCAGCCCTGTTGACGGGGACCGTCGCCATCGCCGTGGGTGGATTCCTGCTGATTGCTGTCGGCAAATACACCGCCGACGGCTAGGCCGGGTGTTTCAGCCACCGGGGTTCATGAAGCCGGATTCATAGGCCGCGATGACGGCTTGCGTTCGATCCCTGACGCGCAGCTTCGACAGGATCGAACCGATGTGGGTCTTGATGGTCTCGGTACCGAGGAACATGGTCTGCGCAATTTCCTGGTTGTTATATCCGCGGGCCAGATGACGCAGGACCTCGGCTTCCCGGCTGCTGAGTCCAGCAGCAGCAACACGGTCGGGGGCGTTGTTGCCATGGACTGCGGCCAACTCGCGAAGCTTGGCCGGGAAGACGATGGAATCGCCGACTGCCACGGCACGCACCGTGTGCAGGAGTTCTTCCGGCCGCGCCCGTTTGAGCAGGAAGCCGTCCGCGCCTGCTTTGAGCGCCTGGTAAACGTAGTCGTCGCTTTCGAAGGTGGTCAGGATAAGGATCTTGGGCCGACTGCCGCCGAAGGCCACCATCTGCGCGGTCGCCTCGATGCCGTCCATCTGCGGCATTCGAACGTCCATCATGACCAGGTCCGGCTGCAGCCGCCGCACTTCCGGCCAGACGTTAGTTCCGTCGGAGGCTTCACCGACGACTTCGATGTCCTGATGCGCACCGAGAATGGCGGCCAGACCGGAGCGGACCAACGGTTCGTCGTCTACTAAGAGGATGCGGATCGGCTGGTTCACCGGGCTGGCTCCTTCAAAGGGATTTCTGCGGACAAGATCCAACGGCCGCCGTTAAGTTGGGAGCGAGTGCTGCCGCCCGCCAGCCTGGCACGCTCCTGCATTCCCGCGAGGCCGCGGCCTCCGGCCCTCGAAGCGGTCTCTCCCGCTGGTTCGGCAACCGGATTCTCGAGTCGGACGCGCAGGAACCCGTTAATGGAATCAAGGTGCAGCAGTGCCTCCCTTGGCGCAGCGTACTTGAGCGCGTTGGTGAGTCCTTCTTGCAGGATTTTGAACGCGGGTTCCGACGCTCCTGCCGGTACATCCGCCAGCATCTGGCTGTCGAACCGGCGGACTACGTGCAGGCCCTGCTCTTCCATGCGGTCCAAATAACCGGGCAGCTGGCTAAGTCCCGCGGAGCTGTCTCGGTACTCTCCGGGAGACCGTAAAAGTCCGATCACTCGGTCGAGTTCGGCCAGTGCGCTGCGGCCAGTGTCGGCAACGGCGCGCATCGCCCGCACTGCGCCGTCGGGGTCACGTCCCAACAGGGCTTCCGCGGCAGTCGCCTGCAGCGTGGTCACCGTCAGGGCATGGCCCACCGAGTCGTGGAGTTCGCGGGCAAGCTCGTTCCGTTTGGCTTCCAGCCGCGCCTGTTCTTCTTCCAGCGCCTGATGTTCGGCAGCAGAGGGGCCGAGGAGAAGTGTTGCCCAGTGCGGCAACGCGATGCCGGTCAATATGGTGAAGATAATGACTCCGGTTCCCAGCCCCAATGACCACAGCGCCGCCGTCGTGCCATCGGTGAACGGGACGATCGCGGCCGCCAGTTCGCTGGCGGAATCCGCGTTGCCGAGCATCGGCAGGATCAACACGGCCACGATCAGCGGGGCCGCGAACGCGATGGCCACGAGGGTCAGGCCCCCGGCCATGAGATGGACAAGGTACCAAACCGCACCCCTGATCCGTCGCTGCCGAGTCGCGGGACCGGCCGGTTCAGCCAGTTTCACCCCGAGGAGTTCACCGACGGCGGTTCGTTCCAGCGCCCGGGTTGCGGAGAGCGCGGCGGGCACGGCGAGCAGGAGGACCAGCACGGTAAACGCGACGGCAGCGTTGGCCGCACTGACCGCGGCCAGTTGGGTGGCCCAGATGAAGACAACGATGTACGGGACAGCGAGCAGGGCGCCGATCATCATGAACACGAAGTGCCTGAAGATCCGCCCTGCCCGCTGTAAGGGGATTCGGCCCGTTTCCGTCATGGGCTCATTCTCGGCCATTGCCTGCTACACGTCATCCGCTGAGTCCGCACCGTGTGCAGGACCCGCGGTGTTTGAGGTAGTAGGCCAGTGTGGCGGCGCCGAGCAGCACACCCCACGGAATCCACAGGAGCGTCGGTCCGATGGTCGCCCAGTTGGCCCAGTCGAATGGGATGCCGCCTGTACCGCGGATGGTCGACACACGAATCATCTCGGCCCCGGCGGGCACCGCGATGAGGGACACAAAGCCAGCCGGAATGACAGCCAACAGGACCGGCACCCTCCGGCCGCCCACGAAGGGGATCCAACGCGGAAACACCGAACCCCAGCGCTGGATCAGGCCGAGCGTCAGCCCTACTCCCAGCAGCGCCATGATCGCCAGCCCCAGGCCGGCATACACCTGACCGGTGCTTTGCATGCGCTGAAGGAAGGCCGGCTCAATTCCGAGCGGCATGCCCGCCGCCCACGCAAGACGCGTGAGCGCATAGACACCAGGAATGACGGCTGCGGCGATGGTCACCGGCGTTCCCCACCGTCGAACAGCCCCGCCGGAGGAATGGCGACCGCATGCCACACACGCGCCCGAATTCCGGCGAACGGCCACGGCTGCGGTCAGGATCCACAGTGCGACGCCGAGAATGCACGCCAACTGATGTCCTACGATCGGCCACGGTAGATCGAGTGCTGTCTGTAAGATTCCGGGATCGGTGATGGACTTGACCGCGAGGAACGGCAGATACCCCAGAGTCGCCAAGATACTGCTGTCGACAACCGCCAGCAGCGCGATGCCAGCGTAGACGGACGCGAAGACGGTGGCTCCGGCCGCGGAGGCCCGGCCCGGAAGCAGCCGGTAATGGACGGCGAACCCCAGCAAGCATCCCGCCATCGCTAGGGACAGCAGGACGTAGCTGAGGACAGTGCCCAGCGGCCCATTCAATTCGTGGGACAGGGCTTCGGCGGGAACCAGGGGCAGGGAACCTTGCGTCAGCAGGAAGAAAACGGCGGCTAGCGAATAGCAGCCCGCCGCAACGGCCGTGATCAACGGCACCCGCTCGATGAACCGGTTCCGCGCCGCTGGAAGATGCTCTTGTATGTCTGAAGTAGTCATGCTGCCAGTCTTCTCACCGGCGGTCGCGCGCGGATCCCGCTGCCGGGCGAGCAGCATCCCCCGAATGAGGGATTGCGACTGCCGCATAGTAAAGTTGCCGGGTGATTCGCCGATACTCTGCTCTGCTGATGCTCCCGCTCGTCGCCTTGGTTGCCACTGGCTGTGGACAGATCGAACAGGCAGCCTCCGACGCCGCCGACCAGGCCGCCAATGCGGCTTCCGAGGCCGTCAGCCAGGCCGCGTCCGACCTGGCCAACGCCGCTGTCGGCGAAGCCGTCAAGCAGGCATGCGCCCCGATTCGGGACGGCAACATCGGCGCGGAGGACAAGCAGCTGCTCGGCGGACTGGTCTCGGCTGCAGACGCCGCCGGCGTTCCCGACGAGATCACCGGCCCGATGTCACAGATCGCCGAATCCGGCGACCAGGTCCCGGCCGAAACCGTCGCCTCAATGCAAAAGGCGTGCGACGACTACAGCGCCGGTTAAGTTCTACCCGCGCGCACCTATTCATCATGCGGATCGCTAAGGGCCTGACGGCCCCTCGTTGCCGGGCGACCCATCGCCCTTAGAACGGGGGAGCTGCCGGCTGCCCTGGCCACCCGCGGAATGGGCTGGAACGTCCGGCCGGCCTGTCAGCTTCTGCGGCGGACTCCAAGCCAATATCAAGTTCTGCTTCCACCGCGAGCTCCGGTGGATCCGTATGTTCGACGGATGCTCCTCGAGCGCCCACGTCAGGGCCACCCAAATCTCCTACGGGTGGGTGCGCGGATTGCCCGGAGTGAATGCTCAACAGGGCCGGCTCGGAAAGTCGTTCTGGCAGTTGGGCATCCTTGAGCCAGACGTGATTGCGTAGTGGTTTCCGCTCCGGATCCATGTCGGGCGGCGGGAAGAACCATGCGACGCCGTCAATGACCTCGATCCGCCAGTCTCCTTCGTGGATGAGGTGGTGGTGGTGACTGCACAGCAGGACGCCGTTGTCGGTGGATGTTGGGCCGCCCCTTTCAAACCACTGGATGTGGTGCACCTCCGTCCAAGGCGATGGTGCAGTGCAGCCGGGGAAGGCACAGCCGCCATCCCTGGCGATGATGGCCAGCCGCATGTACCTCGGAAACAGCCGCTGCGACTGGCCGACGTCCAGGATCACGCCCATGCCGGCGAGGACCACCGGGATGATGTCCGCATCGCAGGCCATCCGGCGGATGGTCTTGGCACTGATCGGTCCGGAGAAAGTGCTGGCTCCCGGGCGGCCGAGGTCGGAGGCCAGGTCCTTGTAGTCAATGGTGGCCAGCAACTGGGGACGGCGTCCGCCGGCTGCCGGCAACAGATCCGTGGTCAGCGCGACCTTGCAGGCACCGACAAGCCCGTCGAGTTGCTTCTGCTGCCGGGTGCGCCCGTCTGTCGGCACCGAATCGGCTGAAGCATCAGGACCCGTATCGTGACCGTGACCCTGGTCTACCGTGCCGCACGTGTCGGTGGGGCCGCCCGTCGGGTCGGAGCCCTCGGCTGCAGGGGCGGCTTGGGTGTTGTCGACCCTGTTTCTCGTGTCTGCAACGTTGACCGCGTCGGCGACGTCGTATCCTACGGTCCCGGCCGTGGCGGTGCCTTCCCGCAATCTGGGATTGGTGGCCGTGTTGTAGACCGTGGCCAGGACCTCGTTCTGCTCATCGGTGGCGTTGATCTCGTAGCAGTGGAGGCCGTTGCGCCGGCCCCGGTAAAACAAGCCCTGTCGTGATTTCAGGTCGGCCGGACGGGGATCGGCGCCGCCGGGGTTGAGTCCGCCCTCCCACTGCCGAATCAGGAGCCGCAGCGAGTCGACGTCGTAATCGGAGGCATGTTTGACCAGTGCCTCTTCCATCTTGCAGAGCTGCTCTGGGTCGGCGGTGCTACGCAGGCCATCGATGGCCTTGCGAATCAAGCTGGCGGCTTGGCCGGAAACCATCCCCTCGTCCAACGCGCTGGCGAGCACTGGCAACCGCGGCGGCGGAACAGGCGTGCCCTCCGGCGCTGGCTTGGCTTCGGTGGCCTCTGCAAGTTGGAACCGACGCGCCGCTTCCTGCCGGGCAATGCCCAGCTTCGCCCGGAGGTAGTCCTCGTTTGTCTTATACGCGCCGTGCCTTCGACGATTCGGTTCGTCGGGGTCGTGTGGCGTGTCCGTTTCTCCGACGGCAGCGATGTTCTGCGCTTTGATGATGCGGGCCAGGATGAGCTGGGTTTGCGAAATGGTATTGGCCAGCTCTTCAACCTGCTCTGCCGTCCGGGCTACGGACTTTGTGCTGCGCGTCAGCCCGCCGTTCCGAAGCCGGCCGTTCAACCCAGTGATTTCGGCGCGCAACCGGTCCAGCAGAGCGGACTCATCCTGCTCTGCTCCCGGAGCCACAGCCAGCGCCTCGATCGCCATAGATCCAGCCTATTAAGCGCGCATATGGGCGGACAGAACCAAGCACTCACGAGTGGATAAGGTGGCCGCTATAGGTACCTGTGGAGGTGAAGTGCCCGCGATGGGAACCTGTGTAGTGCTCGTGTGCCGGCGGCCGATGCCCGGGACGGGTGCCTGAAAACGTGGGGGCACCGTTGGCTGCGCCGCCCACAACAATGTAGGTGAGCGACCGCCGCATCAGCTGTGGCGGGCGGAGCCCAAGCAGTCCTGGTGCGTGGCGGGCTCACTCGACCATTATCAGTGCGCCGCGGCGCACTTTAGTTAGGCTTCGTGCGCCACCGGCGCATGTTTCTGGGCGACCTCGGCGGTTTCGTCTTCCACCGGTTTGCGGACGAAGAACGAGGCTGCCACGGCCACCACGGAGATGATGGCTCCGGCCAGGAAGGCAGCCCGCACCCCTCCGGCCACCGCGGTCGACGAGTCGGCGCCGCCAGCGGTCAGCGCAGCTGTCTGCATGGACATCACGGTGACGAACATGGCGGTGCCCGCGGCGCCGGCCACCTGCTGCACGGTGCCGATGATCGCGCTTCCGTGCGAGTACAGCGGCCGCTGCACCGAACCCAGGCCGGCTGTGAACAGCGGCGTGAACAGCAGGGCCAGGCCCAGGCTGAGTACGATGTGCGCGCCCAGCAAAGTCAGCGGGGCGGTGTTCTCGGTGACCGTGGACAAGTACCACAGCACGGCGCTGACCAGGACCGTTCCCGGCACCAACAGCACGGTCGGTCCGAACTTGTCGTACAGCCGGCCCACAGCCGGTGCCAGCAAGCCCATCAGCAGACCGCCCGGCAGCAGCATCAGGCCGATCTGCAGCGGTTCCAGACCCAAAACCTGCTGCATATATATAGGGAGCAAAATGATGGTGCCGAACAGGGCTGCCATGCTCACTGCCATCAGCCCCACGGACATGGAGAAGTTGACCGCGCGGAAGGGCCGCAGATCCAGCAGCGCCTTGTCCGAGCGCTGCAGCCGCAGCTGGCGCAGCAGGAACACCAGCAGCGCCACCCCGCCAGCCGCAAACGCGATCCACATCGCGGCACCCGAGGTGGGCCCCGCCGTCGTTGTTCCGTGTCCGGAACCCACCTGGCTGAGGCCGTAAATCAGCCCGCCGAAGCCGATCGCGGAAAGCACCACCGACGGCACATCCAGCGGCACCTGGCGGGGTTCGCTGACGTTTTGGATCCGCCGGTTGCCGACCAACAGCATGGCCAGCGCGATCGGCAGTACCAGCCAGAACATCCAGCGCCAGGACAGCGCGTTGAGGATGATGCCGGAGATGGTCGGGCCGATCGCCGGCGCCACCGAAATGACAATCGAGACGTTGCCCATGGTCTTGCCGCGGTCCTCCGCCGGCACCAGGTTCATCAGGGTGGTCATCAGCAGCGGCATCATGATCGCCGTGCCCGACGCCTGCACCACGCGCGCCACCAGCAGCACTTCGAACCCCGGGGCCACCCCCGCCAGCAAGGTGCCCGCAGAGAATAGCGTCATGGCGGCGGTGAATACCTGGCGTGTAGTGAAACGCTGCAAAAGGAAGCCGGTCACCGGGATGACCACCGCCATGGTCAGCATGAACGCGGTGGTCAGCCATTGGGCCGCGCGGGCGCTGATGTCCAGGTCTTCCATCAGTTCGGTCAGGGCCACGGACATGATGGTCTCGTTCAGGATCACCACAAACGCGGAAACCAGCAGGATGCCGATCACCCGGCGGTTGCGGCGCGACTCGTCAGCCGTCAAACCACCGCCCGGGACCTGTCCGGGCTGCGCCGAGGCACTATTCGTCAACGGTTCATTGCTCACAGGAGAATCCTCGGGTGGAGTGCGTGCTGTTGTGGTCGGCCGTTAGGGGCCCAAGAACGCCGGCGAAAACGGCGGAATAGTAGTCTAACCCTCGGTCATGGTCGCCTATTCCCGCTCGGCCCCAAGCGCCTGCCCGCCCACGACGCCGGTGCTCGCCGCCGCGGGAATGTCGCTGCGGAGCGACCTCTTTAAAGAGGAGAGGCCCCGCCGGCGCAAGGCCGACGGGGCTCCCTGTGATCCTGGGCCGGTCGTTGGGGGAATGATCCGTCCCAGGAGTCTGTGGTGAGCTACATGGTGTAGTAGCCGGAGACCGGCATGGCGCTCACGTCGTGAACCAGGGTGCCCTGGCTCGGGTTCAGCGCGCTGATCATCTTGCCGCCGCCCAGGTAGATGCCGATGTGGGCGCCACCGTTCTGTACAACCAGGTCGCCCGGCTGCGGGTTGCTGGTCGGGGTCAGGGCGCTGCCCTGGGTCTGGCTGGTGCGGGGCAGGTCAACGCCCACCTGGGAGTAAACCCACTGGGTGAAGCCGGAGCAGTCCCAGCCGGAGGTGGAGGTGCCGCCCCAGACGTAGGGGGTGCCCACGCCCTGCATGGCGATGTCCACGATGCTCTGGTTGCCGCCGGTGGAGGCAGGCTTGATGTCGTTGCTGGCTAGCGAGACCGTGGCGGTGTCCGCCGGGGCAGCCTGGGTGGCCGCGGTGGCAACGCTGGCGGCCTCGGCAGCCTGGCCGCCGCCGGACTGGGTGCCCTGGCCGGAACCGGTCAGCGCGATCTGGTCGCCCGGGTAGATGATGGTGTAAGCGTCCAGGCCGTTGGCGGCCAGTACGTCCTGCACGTTCTTTCCGTACTGGGCGGCGATCGTGCCTACGGTGTCGCCGGAAACCACGGTGTGGGTGGCAGCGTCGGAAGCAGCTTCGGTGGTGGCAGCGGGTGCCGCCTCGTAGCTGGCCGGGGCGGCAGTGTCAGCCACATCGGCCGAACCGTAGGTCGGAACGGTAACGTCCGCGGCGGCGTTAGCCGGCAGGCCGACGCCCAGCATCAGACCGCCGGCAGCCGTAACGACGGCGGCGCTGCGGCCGACGGTGCCGGCGTGGGATGAAACAGCGTTGGACAGGCCGGCCACGGTGGTGTTGCGGACCGGGGTGGCACGGTGGCGTGCACGGTTGTTTTTGAGCAGCAAGAAGTAACCTCTCCCAATGCTTACGAGGTGAGCTGTCGGATTCGGATGGGAGTCACCCGGTCGTGCGGCAGTGCGGCAGGCACCAACCACGCGACTTAACCCCAAGGGCCCCAAGAGGGGCCCGGAAAGTGGGTCCCCCGCCTCTGCCAGATGTCTAGCGAACAAACTCGGGAAGGTTGGCAGAGCTCAGCAAGACCTTCCGAGGACGCGGCGGATGATCGCCGACGTGATGAATACGTTACGTAACGGTTCGATAACTGTCCAAGCCCTGAGATTTTCCTGTGGATAACCTGAAAGCCGGATGGATCGCACTTCCCGTCGGCCGTTTTGCGCCGAATTTTCACCGGCCGTGTGCTACATGGGGTGGAACAGACCGGCACCGTCCCCGCCAGTTTAGGGCCTAATTTAGGGCCGGCCGAGTGAACATCATCACCAAATACGGCCCTTCGCAACGTCTCCACAGGGCGCAAGGACTGCCATTGTGGGACCCAGACGGCGGGAGTAGGCTCCGGATTAACCGGGCCGCGGGAACGGCCGGCGCTTCGGCTCGCAGCCGGCGGCGTGGCCCAGCCACTTCGGAGAGGAATGAAGCGCCATGCCCATCACCCGAGATCTGATCATCAACGGCGAGCACGTCCCGGCGGTTTCCGGCAAAACCACCGAAGACATAAGTCCCTACACAGGGGACTCCTACGCGACCGTCGCCGCTGCCGGTCCGGAGGACGTCACGCGAGCCGTCGACGCGGCGTCGGCAGCGTTCGATGCGTGGGCGGCGACCCCTCCAACTCAGCGGTCGAAAATCTTCCTCAAAGCTGCCGATCTGCTCGAGGACCGGATGCAGCAGGGCATCGAGCTGATGGCCGGCGAGGTCGGCGGAGTGGCGGTCTGGGCCGGCTTCAACATCCAGCTGGCGGCCAACATCCTGCGCTCCGCGGCGGCAGCCACCACGGCGCCGCGCGGTGATGTGCTCGCCACCGATCTGCCGGGGAAGTTCTCGCTCTCGATCCGCCAGCCGTACGGAGTGGTGGCGGCGCTCTCGCCCTGGAATGCGCCCTTCATCCTGGGTATCCGCGCTATGGCCATCCCGCTGGCCGTGGGCAACACCGTGGTGCTCAAACCGAGCGAGGACGCGCCGTTGGCCTGTGGGTTGTTCCTTGCGGATGCCTTGCTGGACGCCGGCCTGCCGCCGGGTGTGCTCAACGTGATCACGAACGACCGCGCGGATGCGAACGACGTGGTCAGCACGCTGATCTCCGACCCGCGTGTGCGGAACGTGAACTTCACCGGTTCCACCAAGGTGGGACGGATCATCGGCACGCTGGCCGCCCAGAACCTGAAGCCGGCGGTGCTCGAGCTTGGCGGCAAGAACTCGCTGGTGGTGCTGAAAGACGCGGACCTCGACTACGCGGTCCAGGCGGCGGCTTTCGGCTCGTTCATGAACGCCGGGCAGATCTGCATGTCCGTGGACCGGGTGATCGTGGACCGCAGCATCTCCGAGGAGTTTTCCAGCCGTTTTGCGGAGAAGGTGGCCAAGCTGCCCACTGGCGACCCGATGAACCAGGCCACGGTGATTGGACCGCAGGTCAGTCAAGTATCGGCGGACCGGCAGTACGCACTGATCGACGATGCCGTCGCCAAGGGAGCCACAGTGCTGGCCGGCGGGGAGAAGGCGGGCCAAGCGGTGGTTCCGGCGACGGTGCTGTCCGGCATCACCGAGGAAATGCGGATCTACGCCGAGGAGATCTTCGGTTCAGCCACCACGGTGATGGAGGTGGACGGCGCGGAGGAGGCGGTGAAGCTGGCCAATGACACGAATTACGGGCTCACCTCCGGCGTGATCACCGAGAACCTGGCCGAAGGCATTGAGGTGGCACAGCGGCTCAAGACCGGAATCAGCCACGTCAACGACCAGCCGGTGCAGGACGAGCCGATGGCCCCGTTCGGCGGCATCCATGAATCCGGCTACGGCAAATTCGGCGGTCAGGCCGGCATCAATTCGTTTACCGAGGAGCGCTGGATCACCATTCAACAAAGCGGACACGCCCAATATCCGTTCTAATCTCAGTCGCGGATGCGCACGGCCGTCTCCCGCATATAGCGGTCCACATGCGCGTACGCGTCGCGGGTCAGCGCCTTCCACAGTTCGACGGCGAGGCGCGGGTTGTCGTGCTCCATCCGGCTGATCGCTTCAGCCGGGAGCAGGTTGACCCGTACCTCGCCGTGGGCGCGGACGGTGGTTTCCTGCCGGTCGGCGCTGCCCAACGCCAGTTCGCCGAACGTCATGCCGGCGCTGACGGTGGTGAGCTTGACCCGGCTGTTCGCCGGACCCGGCGACGTGGTGACGACGCTGCCGGACAGGATGAAGTAGACGCCGCCGAAGCGCTGGCGGATGCGGCGGATGACCTCGCCGTCGGCATAGCTGTGCTCCTCCATCAGGGCGGCGAGCGCAGCAGCGTCTTCGGCGGCGAGCGGGCTGAGCACGGGCGAGTCGGCAACGTCCACAGTGGCCGGCCGGCAGAGCTCGTCCCCAAAGCTGGCGATCAACTGGTCCTCGGCGAATTCGACGGCGGCGGTGCGGGTGGCGAACGACGGCACCGCTCGCCCGTCTTCTTCGAACCGCTGTGCCAGGGCGCCTTCGCCGTCGATGAGCACCAGGCCGCGTCCGTCCTGCGCCAGCGATGTCCGGAGCCGCTCCAGCATGTCCAGGGCGACCGGGGCGGTTTCATCGACCCGGCGCATATCCAGGATGATCAGTTCCACCGACTCGTCCAGGCCGCTGACCTCGCGCACCATGGATTCCGTGCCGGCGAACAACAGGTCCCCGTTCAGTTCGATCACCCGGGCGCGGTGGGCGTTGTCCCGCAGCACTTCCGCAGCCTCGTCATTGCGGCGGATGCCGGACGGGGCGTCGGTGATGTCGTAGCTGGCCCGGATGGCATTGCGGCCGGTGCGGGCGGCGCGGACGAAGTGCAACCCCATATCGTGCGAGATTCGCCGGCTGGCCTCCACGCCGCGGACGCTGCTGCCATGATCGTTCAGCGGCGGTGAATAGACGGCCAGACCCAGCTGGCCCGGGAGTACCGCGAGCAGCCCGCCGCCCACTCCGGACTTGGCCGGCATGCCCACGTCCGAAAGCCACGCCCCGGCGTCGTCGTACATGCCGCAGGTGGCCATGACGGAGAGGACCCGTTCCTCCACCTCCAGGTCCAGCACCTGTTTGCCGGTCAGCGGGTTGGTGCCGCCGTTGGCCAGCGTGGCGGCCATGACGGACAGGTCGCGGCAGGTGACCAGCACCGAGCACTGCCGAAAGTAGTCTTCCGCCACCGGGTCCGGGTCCTGCTCGATGATCTCGAAGGAGCGGAGCAGGTGCGCCAGCGCCCGGTTGCGGTAGCCGTGCCGTGCCTCCGACTGGTAGGTGCGCTCGCTGACCGACAGTTCGCGGCCGGCGAAGGCCGAATAGTGCTCCAGGATGCGCCGGAAGCCGGTCTTGCCGCCGCTGCCCTTGATCAGCGAGGTGGCGGTCAGCGCCCCGGCGTTGATCATGGCATTGGCAGGGCGGCCGGTGCCGGGAGCCAGCGAGATCTCGTTGAACGCGTTGCCCGACGGCTCCACATCCACCTTTTGGTCCACCGCATCCAAACCCAGATCGGACAGCGCGAGCCCGTACGTAAAGGGCTTGGAGATGGACTGGATGGTGAACTCTTCGCCGGAATCGCCGACCTCATACACGTAGCCGTCCACTGTGGCCAGGCAGATGGCGAACTTGTCCGGGTCTGCGCCTGCCATCCCGGGTATGCCGGCATAAGGCTTGCCGTCCTTGAGCCCGCTGAGCTCGGCGTGCAAGGTGCGCAGGTAGCTCTGGATAGGGGAGTCCATGCTTGCCAGCCTATGCGGTCCGGATGTCGGGACCGGCCGGGTCCGGGGTGGAGCCGGCCTGAAAACGGGTCCCGCCGCTCACTCAGCGGATGCTCGCGGCGGGCTAAATTTGGCTGCATGAGTGATGCCCTGCCGCCATCGGCCGACCACAATCCGCTGTTCGGCCTGCTGGCGTCCGGTGACCGGGCCGGGACGCTCGCTTACGCGGCAGCAATGGACGACGACGAAAAGCGCCGGCAGAAGTCCCTGGTAAGGAAGCTCCGGTTGGTGGTGTCGGCGGAACCGACCGGCGCACGCTCCCCGGACGGCTGGTGGCTGGGCCCGTTGACGGCAGAGCACTGGGCCGCCGCCGACATCGCACACATGGCCTGCATCGGCGCGGAACGGTCCGCCGACCTGTCCTACACCGACCGCAAGGTGGCCCGCGATGCGCCGCCGGCGCTGTTTCCCGACCGGCTGGAGCTGTTCGTTGAATCCTGGTCGGCCCGCTATGAACGGAACCCGAAAGGCTGGGACCGCAACCGCGGTGTTGAAGCAATGTTTGACTGGGTCCGTGACGGGCTGGTCCCCGCACCGGCACAGCGCGGGGCGATGCTGCTCCTGCTTGGCGAGACGCAGGTGCAGCGCATCAACTTCCTGAAGTTTCTGGGGGAACGGCCCGGGCTGATCAACGTGACGCTGAAGGAGCTGTTCCACGTGCCCGGCATCAAAGGCGCCAGCGCCATGCAGTTCGATGAAGCCAATCCGCGGGAAAACCGCCGGCTGTCCGTCCTGCTGCCGCAGCTGGTCAAGCTGGGCTACTGGGACGGCGAGTGGGTCCGGCACAGCATTGAACACGTGCTGGCCAGCGATGAATGGCCGGAGTACCAGAAGCGTTTTTTCAAGCTCCTGCGCAGCAACCTCGCAGAGTAAAAGGAGCGAAGACCGGCCGTGAAGTAGCGGCACACAGGGTTTCGGCGGTCTGCGCCCGGTGTTGCCCGGCGGGCTGTTCGTCTACGCTGTGGGAAAAGGCGGCAGCCGCGAAAGGCGGGACAGTCATGGCTTCTAATCCGCAGGGCTCCGGGCCGGATGGCGTCGAGGCTGAGGGCGGCCGATCGGCTACGGGACGGTCCGGCGGCTCCGGCCGCGGGGACTCGGACGCTGTCGAGCCGGGGACCGGCGGACCGGTCAGCGGTCGGCCGAAGAGCAAGCAGGCGAACCAGCGGAACACACGGCTGGGGATGATCTGGACCTCGGTTGTCATCGCGCTGATCCTGCTGGTGCTGCTGATCATCTTTATCGCTCAGAATCAGGACCAAGTCCTCTTGCGCTATTTCGGCTTCGAGGGGCAGGTTGGCCTGGGGCTTGCGCTGTTCATTGCCGCGGTCGCCGGCGGGATTGTGGTGGCAGCCGCCGGTGCGGCCCGCATCATCCAGTTGCGGCTGCGGGATCGCAAGACGCGCGGATCGGCCCGCCGGTAGCTTTCGTTGCCGATGGGCCAGGACGTTCCACGCCGGTTGTTCACGTTTGGTCACGGCACCAGCACGCCTGACGAACTGGCTGCACTGCTCAAGGATGCCGGCGTGCAAAAAGTCGTTGACGTGCGCCGATTCCCGGGCAGTCGCAAGCACCCGGAGATGGGTCGGGAGGCGCTCGCCGGATGGCTTCGCGATGCCGGTCTCGGCTACCGCTGGGAAGAAGCGTTGGGTGGGCGACGCCGGATTGCAGCGGGGGAGCCGGAACCCGACAGTTGGTGGCGGGTTGCCGCCTTCCGCGCCTATGCCGCCTACACCCGTACCCCGCAGTTCGCGGACGGTCTGGCGCGCCTGCTGGTGGATGCCGAGGCCGCCGAAGTTGCCATCATGTGCAGCGAGAGCGTGTGGTGGCGGTGCCACCGCCGGCTCATCTCCGACGTGTTGGTCGTCTTGCACCGAGTTGACGTCGTGCACCTGCTGCCGGGTGGCAAGGAATCACGGCATGAGCCGTCAGCCGGCGCCAGAAGCGCCGACGGCCAGCTCTACTGGGACCGTCCGGAAGACTAGGTCAGCGCTTGCGGCCAAAGACCAGTGACGCCAACGCCGTCGCTGCGGTCACCGTATAGACGGACGGCCAGGCGCCGAACTTCTTGGCCAGTGGGTGGGACAGCCCGAAAGCGGCCAAATATCCGGCGGTGAGCGCAGCGGCCCGGCCCGCACCGGCGTCGCGCTTCCAAAGAGCAAAGGCACCGGCGCCGGCCGCGGCCAGCACGGCTCCGCCGAGTGGTCGGTTCTTGGTGGCACGGGCAGTCTGGAAGCCGCCGATCAGGCCGGCGCTGGTCAACAGGGTAGGGGCAATAGAAGCCATGGAACTCTCCTGACGTTCGGGGCTTCCAGCCTAGCGCCCAGCCGTCCGACTGCCCCCCAGTGATGCCGGCCAGCGCAAGCCCTGGAGCAGACCTTCAGCCGCCGCCGGCGTCGTCGGCCGGGACCCGGAAGGTGTCCATGTTTTGCGCGAGCGTTCGGCATTGCCGCAGGTCAGGAGCTTGGGCCGTGCCGAACGTGGACAGTTCCTGCTGAACATGGACAGCAAGCGCCGAACGCGGAGCCGCAGGAGCCACGAAGCGGTCGTCGCGCACCTGGCCGCCAGCAGGTGGCAGGGCCCTTGGCTTCGCTTCCCAGCGGTGGCAAGGTGGGAAGAGTCCGAACATCCCTGAAGGAAGGACGGAAAACCATGCCCGAAATTGCAGGTAAAAAGGTCTTGGTTGCGGTCAGCAACCGCGGCGTTGAGCAGGACGAACTGAAAGTTCCGGTGGAAAAGCTCCGTGCCGCCGGCGTCGACGTCCTCGTCGCGGCGCCCGAGGCCGGCGAGGTGGAAACCCTGGTCGGGGACTGGGAACGCGGCGAGAAAATCCCGGTAGACAAGCCCTTGCCCGATGTTTCCGACGGCGACTACGACCTGCTGGTGCTGCCCGGCGGCACGCTGAACGCGGACGCGCTGCGGCTGGACCCGGATGCCCAGGGAATCGTTCGCTCCTTCTCCGAATCCGGCCGGCCGATCGCCGCGATCTGCCACGGGCCCTGGCTGCTGGTGGAAACCGAACGCACCCGGGGCAAGACGCTGACCTCGTACATCTCGCTCAAGGCGGACATCATGAACTCCGGCGGTCGATGGGACGACGAGCCCGTGGTGATCGACCGGGAACACGGCTGGACGCTGGTGACCTCCCGCAACCCCGGCGACTTGGACCAGTTCGTCGACGGAATCAAGGAAGTACTCGCCGAGACCACGTAATTACTAAGGTCGACGGCGATGCCCACCCGAGCGCTGAAACGCCAAGGGGTGGGGGGCGGCGGCCCATAAAAATGTGGTGTGCAAAAGATGCTTTTGCACACCACATTTTTTCGAGCGCTACCGATTACCCGGCGCGGCCGCGCCGGTAGGCGCGGGCCGGTAGGCAGCGGTACCTAAACGTGGACCTGCGCGGCTGCGTCCTCGGCGGCCTGCGCCGCAGCGTTCGCTTCTTCCCAGCTGGCCGGGCCTCCCGCGAAGGCGCCGCGGTAGCCGGCAGCCGGGTGGCGGTCGTTGAGCAGCGGAGCGCCAAACAGCTTCTGTCGCAGCGGGCCTTCGGCGTACTCGCGCTGCGCCAGGCCCCGCTCGCGCAGCACCGGCATGACCTTCTCGCCGAACTCCTCGAAGGATCCGGGGATCACCCAGTTGATCACGTTGATGCCGTCCACACCGGCGTCGCGCCACAGCTCCAGTTCGTCAGCGATCTGCTCCGGCGTGCCGACAATGCGCGAGTTGCGGGCCTGCAGCCAGGCCAGGTCCTCGATCAGCGGCTCGCGGTCGGTGATGGCCTTGGAAAGCCACTCGGTGAAGCCCTTTGACGTGTTCGTATCCACTTCCGAGAGCGGGGTCTTCGGCGGATAGACCCGTCCGGTCCGGTCCAGAATGGCCATGTGCGCCAAGTAGCCCTCAACCGAGACATAGCGGTCGTACTCTGCCTCCTTCGCCTTCGCCTCGGCCTCCGTCTCGCCGATGATGAAGGACAGCCCGGCGAAGAACTTGATGTCTTCCGGCAGCCGGCCGTGGATGGCAGCCCGGCGCCTGGTGTCGTCGACGATCTGGCGTGCGACATCACGGGTCGGCGCGATAATGAACGCGGCCTCGGCGTTGCGCGCGGCGAACTCGCGGCCCGATGTGGAAGAGCCTGCCTGGAACAGCACCGGTGTTCGCTGCGGCGACGGCGCGGGCAGATGCGGACCCTCCACCCGGTAACGGGCGCTCTGGTGGAAGATCTTGTGGATCTTCGACGGGTCGGAGAACCGGCTGCCCTCCTTGTCCTTCAACAGCGCGCCCTCGTCCCAGGAACCCTCCCAGAGCTTGTACACGATGTCGACGTACTCGTCCGCCCAGGCGTAGCGCTCGGTGTGATCCGTCAGAGCCGGGAGGCCGTAGTTGCGCGAGGCGTTCTCGTTGATCCCGGTGACGATGTTCCAGGCGATCCGTCCGCGGGAGATGTGGTCCAGCGTGCTCATCTGCCGGGCGAAGTTGAACGGGTGGTTCTGCACCACGTTCGACGTGGTCGCCAACCCGATGTGCTGGGTATGCACGGCGAGCGCCGCGAGCAGAACGGTCGGATCGTTCGACGGGATCTGCAGGCCCTGATGCGCGTAGACGTCGAAGTCGGCCTCGGGGTCACCGTAGAGTCCCGAAACGTCCGCGAAGAACATGGCGTCGAACTTGGCGGCCTCCAGCGTCTGCGCCAAACCGATCCAGGTGTCCACGTCGTTGAATTCGGTCTGTCCGGCATCGGGCCGGCGCCACTGGCCGTGGTGGATGTGGCTGGCGGTGTTCATCACGAACGCGTTGAAATGCAGTGGCTTGGGCATGACGGCTGTCCTTGTCCTCGAGGGCCTGGCGGCGGTTTCCTTGTGCCCTCGATGCTGGCCTCCGTCCCTCGGGCAGCGGAAGTTGTGTGTCGCCGTCGTGGTTTCCATGGCGCCGGGTGACGCAACATTGCCCCTTTATGTCTCGCAATGACGTGATGACGACGGCGGCGCCGGCTACCGCAACAAACTTTGGCCGGGGTGCCGGGCGTGGGTTGGACTGTCTCCACCCATCTACCTGACCGATCCACATCGGCCGTCCCAAGGAGCAGCACCGTGACAAACCGCCAGCCGGCGTACCAGCCGTCCACCACCGATCCGAGCCGATCCCGACTGCGCAACGGCCTGAGCGTCATCGGGCGGAGCGACCTTCGCACCAATGGCGGAAAGGGGGCAGGCCGTAGGGCAGCCTCCGCCGCCGCGCTGCTTGGCGTGCTGGCGCTGACGGCGTGCGGCAGTGGTTCGGGCGGATCGGCCGGCGCTGCCGCGGGGGAGAAGGTGGACGGCGGGACCATCCGCTATGCGCATCTGCAAGAACCGCCCTGCATCTACGGCGGCTGGGTCCAGCAGGCCTACCTGTCGCGGCAGGTGCTGGATTCTCTGGTGTCGCAGACCGAGGACGGCAGCATCGTCCCTTGGCTGGCCGAGGAATGGAGCGTCAGCGAGGACCAGCTGACCTGGACCTTCAAACTGAAGGAGGGCGTGAAGTTCACCGACGGCACCCCGGTGGACGCGCAGGCCGTGAGCGACAACTTCGAATACTGGACCGGCGGCGGCAACGGCACCGTGCAGGCCTACATCCAGGAGTACTACGAGTCCAGCAAGGCGGTGGACGCCAGCACACTGGAGGTGAAGCTGTCCGCGCCGTACTCGCCACTGCTCTCCGCACTTAGCCAGGGCTACTTCGGCATCCAGTCCGCCGCCGCGCTCAAGGAACGGACCGAACAGCAGAACTGCGAGGCTCCGATCGGCTCCGGACCGTTCACGGTGGGCGACTGGAAGCGCGGCGAGTCGGTCACGTTCCAGCAGAATCCGGACTACAACTCCGCCCCGCAGAACGCCAAGCACCAGGGCCCGGCCTACGTGGACTCGGTGGTTTGGTCGTTCGTGCAGGACAACACCTCGCGCTTTGGCTCGCTGGCCAGCGGCGAGTCGGACGCCATCGGCGAGGTGCCCACGGTGGACTTCGAAACGGCCAAGCCCCAGTTCCAAGTGCAGCAGTACATCACGCCGGGCCGCCCGGTCACGCTCTCGCTCAATACCGTTGAGGGCCCCTTCACTGACACCAAGGTCCGCCAGGCCTTCGCCTACAGCGCCGACCGTAAAGCAGTGGTGGACTCCGCGTTCCTGGGCGTAGTCCCGTTCGAGCCCAACGGCACGGTCAGTCAGAGCACCCCGGGCTACAACGCGGAGATCGCTGGTGAATACCCGTTCGACCAGGCCAAGGCCAACGCGCTGCTGGACGAGGCCGGTTGGACCGAGCGCAACGCGGACGGCATCCGCACCAAGGACGGCCAGGAGCTGGCGATCGACATCGTCTTCGGACTGAATTCAATCGTCACCACCGAGGGGGCCACCGCGCTGCAGAACCTGCAGGAACAGGTCAAGCCGGTCGGCTTCAAGGTGAACCTGCTGCCGGTCACCCAGGCGGACCTGTTCGGCGGCGCCTATTCCACTCCGGACAGCTACGACGCCCAGTTGGGGTACTGGACCAGCCCCACCGCCGGCATCCTCTACATCAACTTCCGGCAGAACACCGCCAAAAACCCGAACTACGCCAACACCGCGTTCTACAACAATGCCGAAATCGAGGACCTGATCCTGAAGGCGAACTCGGCGCCAAGCACCGAGGAAGCCAACACGTTCTACGCCCAGGCCCAGCAGCGGCTCAGCGACGAAGCAGTGGCCGTCGGCCTCTACACGCAGACCTCCACCGTCGCCACCAGCCAGAACCTGCAGGACGTCTGGCTGGAAGCATCGCAGGGCGAGCCGGTTTTCCACGACGCCTACTTCACCGAGTAAGGAACGGCCGCCATGAGCACATTCAATAACGTCACCGGCCTCCTACCGAAGGGGGCAAGGAACGACGGCGCCGGCTCCACTGCGGGCGGCGGCCCCGGTGGCGCAGCCAGCCAACCGGGACGGCGCCCGCCGCGGCCGAACAACCTGGTGACCTCGCCGGGGCTGCGTCGGGCGGCTGGCCGGCTGCTGACCGCCGTCGGCGTGGTCTGGGCCGCCGCCACCTTCACCTTCCTGATCCAGGCGCTGCTGCCCGGCGACCGGGCCACGCTGCTGCTGAACCAGCTCGCCGGGCAGGTCCAGCAGCGCACCGCCGCGGAACTGGCCCCGATCAACGCGAAATACGGTTTCGACGATCCGCTGATCGTGCAGTACTTCCGCTTCCTGGCCGATTTGGCCACCGGAAATCTGGGCGTCTCCTACCAGTTGCACAAACCGGTCACGGAGGTGATCGGCGATCAGGTCGGCCCCACCATCGGCCTGACGTTCGCCTCGCTGCTGGTCGCGTGGCTCATCTCCGCCGTGGTGATCGTGGGAACGGCCCGCCGCAGCCGGGCGGTGTCCTCCGTGGCCTCCGGGCTCGAAGCCGTGGCGGCCGGGCTGCCGCAGTATTGGCTGGGCGTGATCCTGTTGGTGGTGTTCGCGCTCAACCTGGGCTGGTTCCCGGTGGTCGGCGGCTCCGGTCTGGCCGGTCTGGTCCTGCCCGCCCTGACGCTGGGCATCCCGTTGGCCGGATTCCTCGGCCAGGTCACCCGGACCGAATTCGAAAAGGGCATGGACCAGCCGTTTGCCCTGTCCGCCCGGATGCGCGGCATGGGGGATACCGGGGTGCGGTTGCGCCACGTGCTTCGGCATTCGGTGCTGCCCGGCGTCACGCTCTCCGGCTGGGCGCTGGGTTCGCTGTTCTCCGGGGCGGTGATCGCCGAAAGCATTTTCAGCCGTCCCGGACTGGGCAAGGTGCTGGTCACCGCGGTCAATTCCCGCGACCTGCCGGTGGTCTGCGGCATCGTCATTCTGATCGCCGCCATCTACGTGCTGGCCAACCTGCTGGTGGACATCGCCTACACCCTTATTGATCCGAGGTTGAAGAACTCATGAGCACCTCCACCCTGAACCCATCCGCCAACGTCCCGGCCGCCGCGTGGCAACGGTTGCGCGAGGTTCCGCTGCTCCCGGCGGTGGCGGCCGCCGTCGTGCTCTTCTTTGTGCTGGCCGCGCTGACGCCACACTTGCTCACCAGCCGCGATCCGTTCGCCATCGACCTACCCAACGCGCTGCAGGCACCCAGCCTGGCCCACCCGTTCGGCACCGACCAGTCCGGCCGCGACCTCTACACCCGGGTGGTCTACGGAACCCGGGAGTCGCTGCTGATCGGGCTCGGCGCCACCGGGCTGTCCATGGCCATTGCCGTGGTGCTGGGCGTGGTGTCCGGGCTCGGCGGGAAAATTTTCGACGGGCTGATCAACCGCAGCCTGGAGGTCCTGTTTGCCTTTCCGGTGCTGCTGCTGGCGATGCTGTTCGTGACTGTCTACGGCCCCAGCGTCACCACCCAGATTGTTGCCGTCGGGCTGGGCACCGCGCCCGGTTACGCGCGGATGATCCGCGGCCAGGTCCTCGCCGTGAAGAACTCCGGATATGTGGAGGCGGCGCACGCGCTTGGACATAGCCGCTGGACGGTGCTGCGCCAGCACGTTTTTCCCAACGCCATGCGCCCGCTGGTCGCCGTCGTCACGCTGGGCATCGGGCAATCCATTGTCTGGGCGTCCGGTCTCGCTTTTTTGGGCCTGGGCGTTGCGCCGCCTTCACCGGAATGGGGTGCGCTGCTGGACGCCGGCCGCATGTTCATCACCCGGGCCTGGTGGCTGGAAGTGATGCCCGGTCTGGCCATCGTCGCTATTGCCCTTGCCGCCACCGTGCTGGGACACCACCTGCAGAAGAAGCTTGAAGGAGCCCGCTCATGACCGCCACACTGGAACAAACCGCAACCGCCGGCACCGTCCGGCAAGAACTGCTCAACGTCCGTAACCTGGACGTCTCCTTCAGCGCCGGTCGCGGCAGGAACGCCCGGTTGAACCACGTGGTTAAGGGCGTGGACCTGCGGCTCGCCGCTGGCGAATGCCTGGCCATCGTGGGCGAGTCCGGATCCGGCAAGTCCGTCACCGCGCGCACCCTGGTGGGGTTGCCCGGTGCCAACGCCGCGGTGCAGGCGGAGCGGCTGGAACTGGCCGGCCACCAGATCGGGACGCTGGGGGAGCGGCAGTGGCGCCAGCTGCGCGGAAGGGACATCGGGTTCGTGCTGCAGGACGCCCTGGTTTCGCTGGATCCGCTGCGCCCGGTGGGCAAGGAGATTGAAGAGGCACTGCGGCTGCACGGCTGGGGCAACCGGCGCTCGCGTGCGGCAAAGGCAGTGGAGCTCCTGGCCAGTGTGGGCGTCCCCCAGCCGGAACTGAGGGCGGGGCAGCGTCCGGATGAACTTTCCGGCGGACTGCGCCAGCGGGCATTGATCGCCTCCGCGATCGCGTTGGACCCCAGGATCCTGATTGCCGACGAACCCACCACAGCACTGGACGTGACCGTCCAGGCGCAGATCCTGGAGCTGCTGGGCCGGATGAAGGAACGCGGCACTGGGATTGTGCTGATCAGCCACGACCTCTCCGTGGTGGCCACCTTGGCGGACCATGTGGCCGTGATGCAGGGCGGGTCCATCGTGGAGCAGGGCCCGGCCCGCCACGTGCTGTACCACCCGCAGCACGAATATACCCAGGCCCTGCTGGACGCCATCCCGTCCGAACACACCAAGGGCACCCCGCTGACCAAGGACGGCCGCGCCCGCATCACCGCCACCAGCCGGCGACCCCGGACCGCACGCCCCGCTGACGCCCCGCCGGTGCTGCGCGCGGAGGGACTGGTGAAAAGCTACCAAGGCCACGACGGCGCGGTGCGCACCGTCGTCGACGATGTCTCCTTTGAACTCCGGGCGGGGGAGACACTGGGGATCGTCGGCGAGTCCGGCTCGGGCAAGAGCACCACGGCCAAGATCGCGCTGGCGATGCTGGAACCGGATGCCGGCCGGGTGCTGCTGGACGGTGCGGCCTGGACCGGGATTTCGACGGCGGCCCGGCGTTCCCGCCGCCGCTCGGTCACCGTGGTCTACCAGGACCCGCTGAGCTCGTTCGACCCGCGCTGGAACGCCGAGCGGATTCTCTTGGACGCGATCTCGCGGCGGGACTTTCCCGGCGAGGCAGAGCGGGCTGCCCGCGTCCTGGAGTTGGCCGGGCAAGTCGGGCTGCAGGTGGAGCATCTGGCCAAACACCCGCTCCAGCTCTCCGGCGGCCAGCGCCAGCGCCTCGCCATCGCCCGGGCACTCGCCCCGGAACCGGAAGTCATCGTCCTGGATGAGGCGGTATCCGCCCTGGACGTCTCGGTGCAGGCCCAGGTGCTGGACCTGCTCACCGATCTGCAGCAGGAACTGGGACTGAGCTACCTGTTCATCTCCCATGACTTGGGCGTGATCCACCACATGAGCGACCGGGTGCTGGTGATGAAGGACGGCCGGGCCGTGGAGCAAGGCAGCGCCGAGGACGTCTTCAACCGCCCCCGGCACCCGTACACCCGCGAGCTGCTGGCCTCGCTGCCCAAGCTGGGCCTGGCACCGGGCCAGCGTACGCCCGCAGCTGCCGCTACCCCGACCATTGGAGGATCTTCTTCATGACCCACACCATGTCTGCATCACGCACCGCCACGGACCAGGAACTAGACGCGATTTTCCAGCCCGTATTCAGCCGGATCCGTGAAGGCGCCCTCGGCCGGGAACGGGACCGCAGACTTCCGTTTGAGGAAATTGGCTGGCTGCGCGACGCCGGTTTCGGACGGCTCCGCGTTCCGGTGCAGGCCGGGGGCTTCGGCGCCTCCGTAGACCAGCTAACCCGGTTGCTGATGGGCTTGGGGGCGCGGACTCGAATATTCCGCAGGCGCTGCGTGGCCACATCGGGTTTACCGAGTATGTGCTGGCGCATCCGGATTCCGCCTACCGTGACCACTGGCTCGCCGAGCTCTCCGCGGGGGCTCTGGTGGGCAACGCGGAGAGCGAGCGCGCCGGAACCTTTGCCGCCCAGTCCACCCGGGTGGTGGAACAGGATGGCAGGCTGCTGCTCAACGGCACCAAGTACTACACCACCGGATCGATCTTCGCCGACTGGATCCTGGTGAGCGTGCTGGCGACACACCCGGAAACCGGGGAGCAGGGTTTCGCAACCGTTCAGGTCAGCGCCGCCGCCAGCGGCGTGAGCATCCACGACGACTGGGACGGCTTTGGCCAGCGGTTGACCGGTTCCGGCACCGCAGAATTCGTCGATGTGGAAGTGGACCCGCGCTTCCTGCACTTCCGCGGGAGCGAGGAAGCCGGCGGCGGGATCCAGCACGCGGTGTATCAGTTGGTGCATTTGGCCAACCTGGCCGGCATCGCTGCGGCCGCACTCGAGGAAATCACCGGCTTTGTCAGGTCGCGGTCCCGCAATCTGTTCAATCCGGCCGTGGCCCCAAACAAGGACCAAGTATCCCTGCAGATCATCGGCGAGACCTTCGGCACCGTGGAAACGGTGAAGGCCGCGGTCCTCGCGGCGGCGCGCACCGTGCAGCAGGCGAGCGTCGCGCAGCAGCAGGGCGCCGCCGTCGTTGGCGATTTTTCCCGCGCTGATGCGCACGTTTTTGGGATCCAACCCGTCGTCATCGATCAGGTGCTGCGGCTGATCTCGCGGGTGTTCGAAGTCGGCGGCGCGTCCGCAACTTCCAGTTCGCGGCAACTGGACAGGCTGTGGCGCAATGCCCGGACCATCTCCTCGCACAACCCCGCCCTCCATCGTCAGCAGGCGGTGGGCGACTACGTCATCAACGGGGTGGCACCCGGCGAAGCGCTGCTGCAGCTGTTGACCGCTGTTCCGGCAGCGCCCAGCCGGTAGCCGCACCCGGCCCGGAACCTCGCCGGGTGGGTTATCCCTTGAACCCGGGCGAGAAACCCTAGACTGGCTGATGTGCTGTTGCGTAGCCATGTGCCCAACAGGGTGAACCCATGAGCCGCGGCGGCCGAGAGCGCCCCGGCTCCAGACCGCTGCACCTGCAGCTGCCCGCGATCTTGATGGTCATGGGCGGTGGGGCTCTGGGCACCTTGTGCCGGTACTGGCTGAACACGGCCATCCCCACGCCGGACGGCTGGCCGTTGCCCACGCTCCTCATCAATCTCAGCGGGGCTTTCGCACTCGGCCTGTTGCTGGAAGCACTCGCACGACGTGGGCCGGATGTCGGCATGCGCCGGACCTTGCGGCTGCTCGCAGGCACCGGCTTCCTGGGAGCCTTCACCACGTACAGTACCCTTGCCCTGGACGCCAACCTCCTCCTGTCAGCCGACAGGATCGCCGATGCCGTGGCGTTCATGCTGCTGTCCGTGATCGGCGGGCTGGCAACCGGGGCAGCCGGGGTGTGGGTGGCGGCCGCTCGCCGAGCCGCCGGTCCTCAAGAGTCCAGCGGCACTGAAACGGATGCGAGATGACGATCCTTTTGGTGATGCTGGCCGGTGGGGCGGGCGCGGTTGCCCGGTTCGTCCTCGGCGGGCTGATCAGTTCGCGGTTCCGGGGCGAACTGCCCCTCGGCACCATAGTGGTCAATGTCAGCGGATCGCTTCTCATGGGATTGCTCGCCGGCGCCGTCATCTTCCACGGCGCCCCGGCTGCCCTGCAGACCGTGTTGGGAACCGGGTTCCTGGGAGGCTACACCACGTTCAGTACGGCGAGCGTAGACACCGTCCGGCTGCTGCAGTCCCGCCGCCCCATCCTTGCGCTGATCAACGCCGCTGGAACGCTGATCACGACCGTTGTGGCAGCGGCCGCCGGACTGGCCCTGACGCTGCTCTGACCCGCCAACCCACCCGCCCCGGCAGGTTAAACGCCACGCCGTTGACACTCCAGAATTTGTCCCACTATGCTGAGCCGGACATCCTACACGTGCTATCCGGGCACCGTTTACGGTGCGTGGTGTTGAGCCTTCAGAAGTGGGTTTAACACCATACTCTTCAGTGCTACACCTCAAGCATCACCTGTATCGCGATGGAGCGAACATGGGCAGTGTCGGTTTATTGTATGTTGGGGCCGTTTTGTTCATCAACGGTCTAATGCTGGTGGGGCTCATTCCGGGAAAATCAGCCGCCATCCTCAACTTTTTTGTCGGTACTATGCAAGTCATCTTCCCGACCCTCATTATTCTGCAGGCAAACAATGATCCCGCGGTGATTTTCGGTGCTGCCGGCCTGTACCTTTTCGGCTTCACATACCTGTACGTCGGAATTCTCCAGATCACCGGTTACCCCGGCGAGGGACTGGGTTGGTTCTCCCTGTTCGTCGCCATCTGCGCCGTCGTTATCGGCATCATTCAGTTCACCACGGTCATGGATCCGGTCTTCGGATCCATCTGGCTCATCTGGGCGGTGCTCTGGTTCATGTTCTTCCTCGTGCTGGGGTTGCATAAGGAAACACTGACCCTCGCAACCGGCTGGTTCACCATCCTGGTCAGCTTCCTGACCGGCACCATCCCGGCGTTCCTCCTGCTACTGAACAGATATGAGACCGGTGGGGGCAGCGCCCTGCTTATGGCGGTAGCCGGAGCAATCTGCTTGGCCGTGGCCTTCTTCCTGGCCAGCAGGGGACTCCCGCATACGAGTACCACCGAAGACACGGCCACTGCCTCCACTGCCTAGGAGGACGTGCCGGCCCGAGGGAAACAGCTGAGCGAAACATCCTCAAGGAAAGGAAACCGCTGCCCATGCCGATCTACGAATACCGGTGCCCCGAATGCTCGGTTTTCGACCTGATACGTGGAATGGGTGAGGCACCTGATGCGGCGCCTTGCCCGTCCTGTGGCACAACGTCACCTCGCAAGATGAGTGCCCCGCACCTTTCCCGTGCCGGGTCTGCGCAGTTTCGGCTGATCGATGACTCCAAGCGCAGTGCGCACGAACCCCCGGTTGTTACCGGGCTCCCCGGTAAGGGAAAGAATCGCCCGGTGTACACCGCCAACCCGCTGCACCAAAAGCTTCCCAGACCCTAAGGAAACAAATTTTTGCCGATCGTCCTAAGGAGAGAGAAAAATGCCTGAGGTTATATTTCCCCTTGATTCATCAAAGAAGTTCGAGGATCAGGAAAAAGTCGGCCACAACCGGTGGCACCCGGAGATCCCGCCGGTGGCCACGGTCAAGCCCGGTGATTCCTTCCGCGTGCATTGCCGTGAATGGTTTGACGGCGCGATCGTCAATGACGACTCGGCGGACGACATTCTTAATGCCCCGCTTCCGACCGTGCACAAGCTCAGCGGCCCCTTCGCCGTCGAGGGTGCACAGCCGGGCGACCTGCTGGTGGTAGACATCCTGGACGTGGGCGCCATCCCGCAAGAGGATTCCGGTCCCCTGGCCGGACAGGGCTGGGGCTACACCGGCATCTTCTCCACGAACAACGGCGGCGGGTTCCTGACCGAACAATTCCCGGACGCCTACAAGGCCATTTGGGACTTCACTGGCCAGGTGGCCGCCTCGCGGCACATCCCGGAGGTCGCGTTCACCGGGCTGATCCACCCAGGGCTGATGGGCACGGCGCCGTCCGCGGAACTGCTGGCCAAATGGAACAAGCGCGAGGGCGATCTCATCGCGACGGATCCGAACCGGGTGCCGCCGCTGGCGTTGCCTCCGCTGCCCCAAGACGCGGTCCTCGGGGGAGTACCCCAGTCCGATTTCGACCGGGTAGCCGGCGAAGCCGCCCGCACCGCGCCGCCACGCGAGAACGGCGGAAACCAGGACATCAAGAACTTCTCGAAGGGCACCCGGGTCTTCTACCCGGTCTTCGTGGACGGTGCCAACCTGTCGATGGGCGACCTGCACTTCTCCCAGGGCGACGGCGAGATCACCTTCTGCGGCGCCATCGAGATGGGCGGCTTCCTGGACCTGCACGTCGATCTCATCAAGGGCGGCATGGACACCTACGGAGTCCGCGAAAACGCCATCTTCATGCCGGGCATCGTGGATCCGCGGTTCAGCGAATGGCTCGCGTTCTCCGGAACTTCGGTGACCTTGGATGGAGAGCAGAAGTACCTGGATTCTCACCTGTCCTATCAGCGGGCCTGCCTGCACGCTATCGATTATCTGACCAAGTTCGGCTACAGCCGGGAGCAGGCCTACCTGCTGCTCGGCGCAGCGCCGATCGAAGGCCGGCTTTCGGGTGTTGTTGACATCCCCAACTCGTGCTCCACTGTCTACCTGCCCACCTCGATCTTCGACTTCGACGTCCGGCCCTCGGCATCAGGCCCGCACAAGGTCGAATCGAAGATGGCGGCGCCCATGAGCAAGAACAAGTAACAGCAACTCATCCTGGCGAGCGGCCGGCTGGACCGAATCTTCCGGTCCAGCCGGCCGCCGCTGGAGTCAGCACCGCTGGCCAAGCCGGCGGCAACTGGCAGAATCGAACTCATGGATGCACGTCTGCCGCTCGCTTGGCCGGAGGTACCGCCGGCACACGGCGGAGTGGTGTTGCGCCAGTTCCGCAGCGAGGACGCACATCTGGCCACAGAATTGGCCGAGGATCCGTACATCCCGCTGATCAGTTCCATCCCGTCGCCGTGTCCCCAGGACGATGCGGTGGAGTGGATCTTGCGTCAGAACGGGCGGTTCACGTCCGGTGCGGGGTACTCGTTTGCGGTGGCGGATGCGCAGACGGATTGCGCGCTGGGCCAAATCGGGCTTTGGCTGACCTATCTGCCGGAGGGCCGGGCTACTGCCGGCTACCTGATGGCGCCGGTGCACCGCGGACAGGGCCGCGCGGCCGATGCGCTGGCCGCGCTGGCATCGTTCGCCTGGACCATTCCTGAACTGCACCGGCTGGAGCTCTACATCGAGCCGTGGAACACGGCGTCGTTCCGCACCGCCGAAGCGGCCGGCTTCAGCCGCGAAGGCCTGCTGCGCAGCTACCAAGCCATCGGTGGGGAACGCCGGGACATGCTGCTCTACGCGGCGGTCCGGCCGCCGGCCTGACGGCAGCCACGCCCGCACCGCCGGGAGAACCTATCACTGAACGGTATTGCGCCTCGTCGTGTTCGCGCGCTACCGCTGTTCGCTGCGCCCGGCGACCTGTTCCTGGAGCCGGCGGATCAGCTCCAGCTGTTCCCGGTTGATCGCCAGCAGCTGTTCAATGCCGCTTTTGGCTTCCGTGTCCGTCTCAAAATCGTGCTCGGCCATCGCGGCGGCGATCGCATCCTGCCGCTTGGCGGCGATGAGCAGAATGGCTCCCTGCAGCCCGGCCAGCATGGACAGGAACAGGTTCAGCAAGATGAAGGGGTAGGCGTCCCAGGGATTCCGGACCCAAAGATTGATCAGCGCCCAGACGAGCATGAAGGCGATGAATCCCGCGACAAACCGCCAGCTGCCCATGCTGTTGCGAAGCACATCGGCGGCCCGCTCGCCCCGCGTGAGCGACTGCTTGTGGCTGGCGTGCCAGTTCTTCTTTTCTGCAGACATGCCTCAGTCTAGACAGCGCACCTGCGGCGCTGAGACGACGACGCCGCTGCCCACCTGAGGCGGGCACCGGCGTCGAACGTTTGTGGTTGGGGGAAGAACTAGACGTGGATCTTGACGTCCGCCTTCTTCCGCAGGTCGGTAACCAGCGCCTGGGTGGCTTCGGTTTCCTTCTGCGCCTTCACCTGCTGCTCCAGGTTAGGCCGCATTTCCTCCATGGAGGGGACCTCGGCCTTCTGGCCGGACTGTTCGCCCATCGCCTCCTGCTGCTGCTTCGCCTGATCGTAGGCGGCCTTCAGCTCCTTCTCGGAGGGCTTGGTGTCGCCGGTTTCCTCCGCAATGAGTTTGTTCACCTTGACCTGCGTCTGCATTTCGGCATTGACCTCGTTCTCGTCCATGCCCTGCTTCTTGATCGCGGCCATGAGCTCGTCGACGGTCTTGAAGTCGTTTGACTTGGCCATCTTCTCCAGCTCGGCGTCCACATCCTTCTGCGCCGCCTTGATGCCGCGGTGGTCCGCTTCCTGGATCAACAGCTGCGTGCCCACCATGGCCTCGGCGGTCTGCTTCTTCAGCGCAGCCTGGTCCACTTCCTGCCCGGTCATCTGCGATTGCATGGCCATCTGCTGGAACTGGCCCTCGTACGCGGCAGTGAACTTGTCCTTGGTGATCTTCGTTCCGTTGACCTCGGCCACTACATCGGGGATGTCCTTCAGGTCCGGCTCCGGCATCTGTGCCTGTCCCTCGGCGCCGGCGCTGGCTTCGGCCGACGCGGCCGGGCTGGCACCGCCGTCAGAAGGCGCTCCGCCGCATGCGGTGAGGACGGCGATGGAGCCGGCAACAGCCAGGCTCAACAACCATTTTTTAGTCACACTGATCTCCCATCTCGGTGGCCAGTGTGCGACGTTAGTCGGCGCAGATGGGCGCCGCCATGGCAAAAGCTGGGAGAAACCTTGGCGCCGCGCGCGGAACGCCGTCCGGAACCTCGAGCGGGATGTCTCCCGCACCCGAACGGAAGGTCTCGCTGCCCCCGCGCACGGAACGTCGGGCTGCGCCCGAGGAATCCCGACCGGCGCGTTGGAAAGAGCGGTTTCCGCGACCGGGTAGTCTGTGGCCATGAAACGCTTCGAGCGCTGGTTTGGGGCAGTTGCTCTTGCTGCTGCCGCGGTGGCACTGCTGGTCTCGTCCGGGCGGGACGGGGACTGGCTGGCCGGCATCGTTTTTGCCGCCCTGCTGCTGGCCGCAGCCTGGGCGGTCAGCCCGTTCTTCGGCGGCCGGCAGGAGCCATGGGCGTCGATCAGAGACAAGAACGACGACGGCGGGGTGGTGATCTTCTGGCGGCCCGGCTGCGTCTACTGCCTGCGGTTGAAGGCATCCTTGGGCCGCGGCGGCCGCCGAGCGCAGTGGGTGAACATCTGGCGGGACCCGGACGGGGCCGCGTTCGTACGCGAACACAACGACGGTAATGAAACCGTCCCCACCGTGCTGGTGGGCAGCGAGGTGCTGACCAATCCGGAACCCGGGATTGTCAGCCGAGCGCTGGCCGGAAGGTAAGCACCGCCGTCGTCAGCCAGTGGCACTACCATCCGGTGCTGCCACAGCCCTATTCACGTAACGGGCGGCTGAGTACCATGGTGCCTGCAGCCGTACGGGGTCGTGGGGGCCAGCCATCCGGCGGAATGGGGAAGCACGCCAAGGGGGGTGGTGCCGCAGTGCGGGTCTTGATCGGCCATGCCAGCGCCCACGGATCTACCGTGGACATCGCGCAGCGAATTGCTGGCGTGCTGGAACATGACGGCCTGGCAGCGGACGTCGTTCCGATCCGCCAGCTGGGCGGCCTCAAGGGTTATGACGCAGCGGTGCTGGGCAGTGCCATTCACCAACAGGCCTGGCTGCCGGGGGCCATGGCATTCGTCCAACAGCATGTCAATGAACTGCAGGCCCGCCCGGTGTGGCTCTTCAGCGTGGGGATGTCCGCCAGTTTGCCGCGCCCGGTCCGCTCGTCGGCCCGCACAGCGCAGGACCGGCGCTTGGCCGGGGCGTTGCGGGATCTGGTGCGTCCGCGCGGGCACGGTTTGTTCTCCGGGGTAGCGCGGGAGGAGGACTTTCCGCGCTGGATCGGCGTCCTGTTCCGCATAGTGGGTGCGCGTTTCGGGGACTTCCGCGACTGGGACCGGATCGAGGACTGGGCACGGGGAATCGCGCATGACCTTCGCTCGGCCAGTCTTCAGACGTCCGGTGGGGTGTAAGGGGATACGGGCAGAAGGAGCATGGCATGGCAGTAGTAGTGGTTTACGAATCCATGTATGGCAACACCCACCAGATTGCACGAGCCATCGGCCGTGGCCTGACCGAAGCGCATTGCCCGGCCGAAGTTTTCTCCGTCGAAGCTGCTCGCGATCGGGGGACGCGTCCTGGCGATGTGCTGGTGGTAGGTGCGCCGACCCACGTGCACGGACTCAGCCGGGACTCTACCCGCAAGGCGGCAGCGACCGATGCCTCGAAGAATGAACTGGAGTTGGACCCTGCCGCCCAGGGACCGGCGGTGCGGGACTGGTTGGCGTCGCTGGGAAAGAGCACCGGCAAGGCCGCGGCGTTCGACACCCGGATCAAAGCTCCCGCGCTGTTCACCGGTCGGGCCAGCCACACCATTGCCAGGGCCCTGCGGCGGCACGGATTCGAACTGTTGGCCGAACCGGAGAGCTTTCTGGTCACCTCGACCAATCAATTGATGCCGGAGGAGGAGGCCCGGGCGCGTCAGTGGGGAGCCGATCTGGCCGCCAAGATTCTATCCATCCAGACCTAGGCGGCCGCGCCGACCACGGTATTGGCGCGGTGCGAAAGGATCGCCATGACCGCCCAACCAGCCCCATCGTACGCACCCCCTCCCGGCCCGCCACGGGCACACATGAAGCCCGGCAACTGGGTCATGCTGATCATTGGCGTGCTGCTGAGCATGCTCGGGATTGGGATGACCATCGCCGGATCGATCGTGTTGGGCGCCTCTGCCGCGCAAAGCGGCGGCGGCTACCTCACGGGCGGCACTGAGAGATTCCAGAGCACCGGCTACGCGCTGACCAGCCCGTCGGTGGTGGTCGACCCCTGGACCGAAGGGATGCCGCCGGTCGGAGACCTTGCCAGCGTGCAAGTGCGTGCCGAGGCAGCAGTCCCGGACCAGGAGGTCTTCCTGGGCATCGCCAAGGCCTCCGACGTCCAGACCTATCTGCAGGACGTACCGGTGAGCCCGCTGCGTGGTGCCTCATGGCCCCAAGCCGGAGACGGGCCCATGTCTTGGCGGAACGTTCACGACCGGACGACGCCCGGCAACCGTGCCCCGGCCGCACCGGCGGAGCAGGATTTCTGGACCGAATCCGCCACGGGTCCGGGGTCCCAAACCATCTCTTGGAAAGTGCAACCGGGACAGTGGTCGCTGGTGGTCATGAACGCCGATGCCAGCCGGCCGGTCTGGGTGGATCTGCAGGCCGGGGCGCGCTCTGACTTGCTGGGGCCGATCGGGAGCGGTTTACTGATCCCCGGCATCATCGGGCTGGTCATCGGAATTCCACTGCTGCTGCTTGGATCCGCGGGACTGGGCCGGAATATCGACCTCGCCCGCCCCCGCCCCGGCGAAGGCCCAGGCGCTGCGCTGGCCGCAAACGCGGGCTGGGAGAGGACACCGACGACGGTGTATCCCGTCCGGCTTGCAGGCTACTTGGACAGCCGACTCTCGCGGGGGCTGTGGCTGGTCAAGTGGTTGCTGGCGATCCCGCACTACATCATCTTGGCGCTGCTCTGGTTCGCCCTGCTGATCAGCACCATCGCCGCCGGAATCGTCATCCTGTTCACCGGCCGCTACCCGCGGTCCTGGTTCTGCTTCAACGTCGGTGTGCTGCGCTGGTCCTGGCGGGTGGGCTTCTACGGATACTCGGCGCTGGGCACCGACCGGTACCCGCCGTTCACGCTGGCTACCGCCGAATACCCCGCAGACCTGGACGTTGCCTATCCGCAGCGTCTCTCCCACGGGCTCGTGCTGGTGAAATGGTGGCTGCTGGCGATCCCGCATCTGCTGATTGTCGGCATCTTTACCAGTGGCAGCGGACTCGTCTGGAGCCGTGGCTGGGGCGACGATGTCTCGGTGTCCTCTTGGGGCTGGTCCCTGCTGGGACTGCTCATTCTGATCACCGCCGTGATCCTGCTGTTCACCGCCCGCTACCGCTATGACTTGTTTGCCTTCATCATGGGGATCAACCGCTGGACTTATCGGCTCGCCGCTTACGTGCTGCTGATGCGCGATGAGTATCCGCCGTTCCGCCTGGACCAGGGCGCCGACGAACCTCCGGCCGGAGCACCGCCCGAGGGGGCGGGAATGCCCGGCGCGCCCGGGACGGCAACGGGAACTTGGAGCCCGGGGCCGGGCGTCGGGCCTGGAGCGCCTGGAGCGCCTGGAGCGCCTAGAGCGCCGGGGCCGTATCCCGGTGGCCCGGGGACAGCGCCAGGAGCGCCGGGGCCGTATGACGGTGGCCCGGGGGCAGCGCCAGGAGCGCCGGGAGCCCCAGGAACACCGGGACCGGGTCCTGCCGGGCCGGGCCCCGATACTGGCGGCCCGGGAGCGGAACCCGGCGGCCCGAGGCCCGGCCCCTAGGAGGTCGCTGAGGATCCGTTCCCGGCCAGTGCCGTAATCAGGCGCTCCATGCGGACGATGCCCGCAAACCGGCCGGCATTGTCCGTCACGGCCATCGGCTCGAACCGGTGCTCTTCCGGGCGCGTCACGGCGCGGGCAAGCGCGGCGGGGATCGGCGTGTCCAGGTTCAGGCGGAGCCCGGGGGACGTCTCGCCGCGGGCCGCCGAGAATGGGGTGAGGACGCGGATCGGTCGCCGATCGTCGGACAGGAGCACAACGAACTGCAGCCGCGCATCCACGGCGAAGGCATCTGCTGCGGCTTCAACCGTTGACGCCGTGAACGCCGGCTCGACAAGATGGCGCACGGCGTGCCCCTGATCTGTCCTGTCCCGGGCGGCCAGACGATGCGCGGTTTCCAGCGGGATCGGTGCCCACGGGTCGGAGGGCTTGGCCAGGTAGTAGCCCTGAACCAGTGGGACTCCAAGGGCCGCGACCGTGTCCAGCTCCTCAGCTGTTTCGATTCCCTCGGCGAGGATCCAGGCATCCACACGATTGGCGAATGTGCCAAGCATGTCGATCAAGGCCCGCTTGGCTTCATCACGGTCAACGTCGCGGATCAGGTCCCGGTCAATCTTGATGATCGACGGGCGAAGGGAGATCAGATGCCGGAGTCCCGCATAGCCGGCGCCGGCGTCGTCCACCGCTATCAGCGCACCGGCCGCCCGCAACTGGTCCAGATCCGGCTCAAGGTGCCCGTAGGAATCAATCGGTACTTGCTCGGTGAGTTCAATGACGAGTCCGGAAAGGTCTCCCTGCTCACGCCAGACGTGGCGGATGACATCACCGGCGAGCAGGTCGGGCGAGACATTGACGGTGAGGAAGCAGTTGGCCGGAAGCCTGTTCCGCGCCCCAAGGGCCAGCCGGAGGGCAGCAGCCTCCAAGTCCGCGGCGCGGCCCGCCGCGCGCGCGGTCGAGAACCACACCTCGGGGCTCTTCTCATCGAATCCCGGAAACCGGGCCAAGGCTTCGTAGCCGACGACTGTGCCGCGGACGGTGTCCACGATGGGCTGGTACGCGACGCCCAGGCCCTCTCCGCGGCAAGCCTGATCCAGCAGGTCGGTCCACTCAGAGCGGTCTGGTGCCATCCCCAAAGTCATGGGTAGCGGAGGCCAGCTCAGCCGACCGACACGATGGACCCACGTACCGCCTGTTCAAGTTCATCGGTGATCTGGGCGAGTCCGTGATCTTCACGGGCATGGGAAGCGACGTTCACCAGGATCTCGTCCTCGGAACTGCACACCCAACGGGCCTCGCAGCCAGGAACAACATCTCCACAAGCAAACGCTTTCACAAATACTCCCTATCAGTGGCAAACGACAGCCCTGGCATCACGTGCCTTCAGCTGGCGCAGAGTCTCGACTCGATGTCTTCCACAGTCGGCGCCAAGGGACCATAAGTTAGCTGTTCATCCGACCGGATTCGACCAATCTGTGAGGCCGCCGCCCGAACTCGGACCGCCCGGACGTCGCCGGTCCGTTCTTGGTGCCAGCCCTGCCGGGCCGGCCGCGTCGGGGTAGGCTGTGCTGCGATGAGTACTCAAGAGATTCTGCTGCAGCGTACCGGCCGTCTGGGGCACATTGTGCTGAACCGCCCGAAGGCCATCAATGCCCTGAATGACTCGATGATCACCGCGGCCACCGCAGCGCTGCGCGAGTGGGCGGAGGACGACGCCGTGGAGACCGTCCTGATCTCCGGGGCCGGTGAGCGGGGGCTGTGCGCCGGAGGGGACATCGTGGCCATCTACCGCCATATGAAGGACGGCGGCGACGAAATCTTCTGGGAAGACGAGTACCGGATGAATTCGTTGATCTCCCGGTATCCCAAGCCGATCGTGGCCTTCATGGACGGGGTGGTGCTCGGCGGTGGCATCGGCATCTCCGCGCACGCCTCGCACCGGGTAGTGACCGAGCGGACCAAGATCGGCATGCCGGAGACCCGCATCGGCTTCATTCCCGACGTCGGCGGCTGCTTCTTGTACTCCAGGGCACCAGGGGAGCTGGGCACCCATTTGGCGCTCACCGCCGGCACCGGCACCGGGGCGGATGCCATCGCCCTGGGCCTGGCCGACTACTTTGTGGACAGTGCCGAGCTGCCCGCTTTGGCCGCCGCGCTCGCCGAGGTCCCGGCGAAGGAAGCTCTGGCGGCCTTCTCCCACACGGATGTGCCGGCGTCGGAGCTGATGAAGGAACGCGACTGGATCGACGAGTGCTACGCGCACGACGACGCGGAGCAGATCCTCGCCGCGCTGCGGAACTCGCCGGAGCCGGCCGCCCGGGCCGCCGCCGAGGAGATCGCGGCAAAATCGCCCACGGCGGTAAAGCTCACGCTTGAAGCGCTGCGCCGTGCCGGCACGATGCAGACGTTGGAGGAGGTGCTGGACCAGGATTACCGGCTGGGGGTCCGGCTGGTCAGCGCCCCGGACTTCGCCGAAGGCGTCCGGGCCCAGGTCATCGATAAGGACCGTAACCCCACCTGGAAGCCGGCCACGTTGGCCGAGGTGGACCGCGCCACCGTCGAGTCCTACTTCGCCGATCTCGGCGACGCTGAACTCGGCCTCGCGGCATCCGTGCAGGCGGAGCCGGCAGCCGGAAACTGAAACGACGCCTGCGCGGGCCGCAGTCGTCCGTACAGGATGCGCCACATTGGCTTCCGGCTGGTTAGTGAAACTGGTGCTGGGCCGCCTCCATGGCCGGGAACACAGGTGCACCGCCAATCAAGCATGAGGAATGCTGGCTCTCCAGCCACCAATGTGGCGCCCACTGTCCGCGCCGGCGGCACAACCAGGCCGGAGGCGGCCGGCAAAGGGCCGGCCGCCTCCGTACCTACTTCTTGTCGTCGCCGGTCATCCGCTGGCTCAGATACACCGGAATCATCGACACTATGATCAGTACGGCGGCGATCACGTTGACCACCGGCGCCTGGTTGGGCCGAGCCATGTTGTTGAAGATCCAGATCGGCAGCGTCTCAGTGCCGGGCGGGGCGGTGAACGTGGTCACCACAATCTCGTCGAAACTCAGCGCGAAGGCCAGCAGGCCACCGGCCACGAAAGCGGAGCGGAAACCGGGGAATGTGACGTGGAAGAAGGTCTTGACCACGTTGGCGCCCATGTCCATGGCCGCCTCTTCCAGGCCCTTGTTCATCCGGCCCAGCCGGGCCTGCACGTTGTTGAACACCATCACGATGCAGAACGTCGCATGCCCCACGATCACGGAGAACAGGCCCAGCCCGATGCCCAGCGGCTCCAGCACGGTCTTGAACGTGTTGTTCAGCGCGACGCCGGTGACGATGCCGGGCAGCGCAATCGGCAGCACCACCAGCAGGTTGACGGTGTTCTTGCCGAAGAAGTCGTAGCGTGAGAGCGCAAACGCGATCATGCTGCCCAGCAGCAGCGCGATCACGGTGGCTACCGTGGCCACTCGCAGCGAGGTCCAGAGGGCCTCGCGCACGCCTTCGTTGTGGAAGGCGGCCTCCCACCAGCGGGTGGTGAACTCGGTGATCGGAAAGGCGCCGGACGTGGTGGCGTTGAAGGAATTGAGGATCACCAGCAGCAACGGCAGGTAGATGGCGGCCATCACCAGGCCGGCGAAAACGCGCAGGGTGACCTTGGCGGAGGAGGAAAGTCTCATCGGTCGGCTCCTAAAGCTGCTTGAGGGCGCCGGACTTGCGGGCCAGGAAGAGATACAGGACAACCACCACAATGGGCACGGTGCCGAAGGCGGCGGCCAGCGGCGGATTGAGGTTGATGTTGGACGCGATCACGGTGCCGATCACCTGCGTCTTGCCGCCCACGAACTGCGCGGCAATGTAATCGCCCAGGCTCAGCGAGAAGGTGAAGATGGAGCCAGCGATGAACGCCGGCTTCAGCAGCGGGATGGCCACCGTCCGCACCGTGGACCAGGCCTTCGCGCCCAGATCGGAGGACGCGTCGAACAGGTTGTCCGGGATCTGCCGGAAAGCCGAGTACACCGGGACCGCCATGTACGGGAACCACAGGTAGGCCAGCGTGATCACCAGCGCCGTGGTGCCGTAGCCCGGCCCGGTCATGCCCAGCGGTGCCAGCAGCCAGTCCAGCGGGCCGCCGCTCATGAACGTGATGCGCCAGGAGAACACCTTCACCAGGTACCCGGCCCACAGCGGCAGCGTGATGCCAATGGCCAGCACTGCCCGCATCCGCGGCGAGGCCACCTTGGCCATGTAGAAACCCAGCGGCAGCGCCAGCACCGCGCACAGCACGGTCACGGCCAGCGCAATGCCGATGGTCCGCAGCGCGGTCAGTTGGTAGGCCTGCACGGTGAGGATCTCGATGAAGTTTTCCAGCGTGAACGCCGGGATCACCTTGGAGGTGAAGGTGTCCGTGGTCCAGAACGCGGTGATGAACAGCAGGATCAGCGATCCGATGTACAGCACGCCCAGCCAGGCCAGCGGCAGGGTCAGGAGCGCGGTCAGCCGCAGTTTGGGCCGCGCGTAAAGCAGGCGGGAGAGCTTGTCGCCCAGTCCGCCGCGCGTGCTGCCGGGCGCCGGGGCGGTGCCGGATTCGGCTTCCGGTTCGATCGTGGGTGCTGCCATGGCGGTTTCCGGCGGGCTGGCCGCCGATCCTCCTTCAGATGCGGTATTCATCAGGTGCGGTGCTGATCAACGTGTGGTGATCAAGGTGCGTTGTTGATCAAGGTGCGGTGCACACGGCCGGCGGGCACCGGCGTCGTGCTGGGGAAGTGCCTCCCCGGCAGGGGTACGACGGCGGTGCTCACCGCGCGCCGCACCCCTGCCTCTGGATGGGCCGCCGGGGGAGGGCTAGCCCTTGACCTCGGTCCAGGCCTTGGTCCACTCCTGGTAGTTGGTGCAGGTGACGTCGGTGCGGCCGTCAACGCACTGCTCTACCGGCGTGGTCCACATCCACACCTGTTTATAGTAGGCCTCGTCCGTGGCGTGGTAGGTGGCGCAGTGCTCCTCGTTCTCCTTGGAGCCCTCGCAGGCCAGCGCGTTGGCCGGGGCCATGCCGAAGTTCTGCGAGATCTTGGCATTCACCTCGGCGGAGGACGCCCAGTCCATCCACTGGTAGGCGCAGTTGGGGTTCTTGGACTTCGACGAGAGCATCCAGGTGTCGGACCAGCCGGTGGCGCCTTCCTTCGGCAGCACGGACTCGACCTTGCCGCCGTCGGCCTGGGCGATGTTCACGATGACCTGCCAGCCGGTGCCCAGCGACGCCGTGCCGGAGGAGATCGAGGAAACTGCCTTGAGCGCGTCGTTCCAGTACTCGCCGGCAATCTTGTTCTGGGACTTGAGCAGCTCGACCGCTGCGGCCAGCTGGTCCTGGTCCAGCGCGTAGGGGTTGGTGATGCCGAGGTCCGGCTGGGTGGCCATCAGGTACACCGCGGCGTCGGCAATGAAGATCGGCGAATCGTAGGCCATGATCTTGCCGGCGTACTCGCTGCTCGGGTCCCAGGTGGCTGCCCACGAGTCCGGTGCTTCGGGTACGGCTTCGGTGTTGTACATCAGCACGTTGGCGCCGCGGCCGATCGGGACGCCGTAGCTCTTGCCGTTCAGTGTGTCGTAAATCTGGCCCTTCAGGCCGTCCACAATGTGGCCGAAGTTCGGGATCAGATCGGTATTGATCGGAGCCACGTCGCCGCCGGCAATCAGGCGCAGCGAGGCGTCGCCGGAGGCGGAGACCAGGTCGTATTCACCGGTGCGCATCAGCTGGACCATCTCGTCGCTGGTGGCGCCGACCTTGCGGTTGACCTTGCACTGGGTCTCGGCTTCGAATTCGCTGACCCAGTCGGCGTCGGGGTTGGTGGAGCCGTCCTCGACGAAGCCGGCCCAGGCGATGATGTTGACTTCGCCTTCGGACTCGCCCACCTCGGTGGCGGCGGGGATGTCCGGAACCTCGATGCCTCCGGCCGAGGACGCGGGAGCGGAGCCGCCGCAGCCGGCCAGGACCAGCGAGAGCGAGGCGAGCGCCGCGAGCGGCAGTGCCTTGGTGATCTTCATGGTGGGTGCCTTTCCTTCAGGTGCGTAGTTGATGCGAGTGGTGCAGGTCTAGACGGTGTAGTTGAAGCGGGAGGACCACTGGAGCCGGACCCGGTCGCCGCGCTGGGCGCCGGAGGCCCGGGAGTCGTTCTGTTCCTGGACAATCAGGTGCTGGCCGCCGGCGGTGCGTGCCACGTAGCGGGTCGAGGGACCGGTGTAGATGATCTCCTCGATTACCGCTTCCACGGTCGATAGGCCGTCGGAGTCCACCGGCTCGTCCAGCCGGCGGACGTGGATCCGTTCCGGGCGGATGCTCAGCAGTGCCTCGGAACCGGTGAGCTGCTTGGCGAGGGCGCCTTCCACCAGATTCGTGTTACCTAGGAAGGAGGCCACGAACCGGCTGCCCGGGCGTTCGTACAGATCCTCCGGGGTGCCAACCTGTTCCACCACGCCGTCGTTGAACACGGCTACCCGGTCGGAGAGTGTCAGCGCCTCTTCCTGGTCGTGCGTGACGAAGACGAACGTGATGCCCACGGTGCGCTGGATCTGTTTCAGTTCCACCTGCATCTGCTCACGGAGCTGCTTGTCCAGGGCGCCGAGCGGTTCGTCCAGCAGCAGTACCTGCGGGCGCAGGACCAGGGCCCGGGCTAGGGCGACGCGCTGGCGCTGGCCGCCGGAGAGCTGCGAGGGAAGCCTGTCGGCCACCTGCGGCAGGCGGATCATCTCCAGCGCCTCGGCCACCAGCTTGCGGCGCTCGGTCCGCGGCGTCTTGCGCAGCTTCAGCCCGTACTCCACGTTCTGCGCCACGCTGAGGTGCGGGAAGAGCGCGTAGTCCTGGAACACGGTGTTCACGTCGCGTTCGAACGGGGCCTTGCGGGTGACATCGCGTCCGGCCAGGTCGATCCGGCCGGAACTGGGCAGTTCGAAGCCAGCGATCATCCGCAGCACGGTGGTTTTGCCGGAGCCGGAAGGGCCCAGCAGCGAGAAGAACTCGCCCTGCTGGATGTCCAGGTCGAGGCCCTGGACGGCGGTGAAGTCGCCGAAGGTCTTCACCACCTGCCGCAGCGAGATGGCCGGTGTAGCGGTGGCCGCCGTGCCGTCCGGGGCGGTGGTTGCGGAGGTGGCTGTGGCTTGCACGGCTGGATCCTTTCCCAAGTCTGATGTGGTGCGGGTTACTTCGTCCTGCGTTAACCTATGAAAGCAGATGTTAAATGTAAAGCGGGTCACATCGTGTAAATTTCTTGTTACGGATATTCGGAGCGGCTCCGCATGACCGCGTCGTACCATCAGCGACCGATCCGTCTGGAAGGATCTACCGCATGCCCAAGGACTCCCCGCCACGACAGCGGCTGCTCGCTGCGGTCTTCGCCCCGTTGGGTGAGGGCGGCAAGGCGCAGCGCGTGGAGGACCGGATTGTGGAGGGCATTGCCGCCGGCGTGCTGGCCGACGGCGACCGGCTTCCGAGCGAGGCGGAGCTGGCTTCGTCGATGGGCGTGGCGACCGTGACGGCCCGGGAGGCCCTGGTGGGGCTGCGTTCCCGGGGGCTGGTGGCCACCCGACGGGGCCGAGACGGCGGAACTTTCGTTACCGTTCCGACCGGCCGGCGAGCCGAGCTGGTGCGTGGCCGGCTGGGCCGCATGAGCCGGGTGGAGCTGCGCGATTTGGCCATCCACTACCGGGCCATCGCCGCCACTGCGGCCGAACTGGCCGCGGATTTTGCCGACCCCGACGACGCCGAGGCGCTGCGGCGGATCCTGCACGGTTCGCACCCCTCGGGAGTGGGCGGCGCCGTGGTCGGCGAGTTCCTCCTGGAACTGGCGGCCTTAAGCCAGTCGGCGCGGCTGACCCGCGAATTCGTCCGGCTCTACAAAGACTTTGGCCCGCTGATGTCGCTGCTGCATGAGGACGACGAGTTCGACGCCGCCATGGTGGCGTACTGCGAACGCATCGCCGACGCGCTCGCAGCCGCTGATGCCGCGGCTGCCCGCGAAACCGTGACGGCGCAGATCCACACCGGCCTCTCGGCACTGATTGATGAACATGCCCGGCTGACCGACCGGCCCGCCGACCCCACGTCCGCTACCGATCAAAGGAGAACGGGATGAGCTCACCGGCCGAACTGGCTGCAGAACGTCACGCGGAGCCGCTGGCCGACGTCACCGGATTCTTCGAAGAGATCCTGGCCGAGGTAGCGGGTTGGGTACCGGTTCTGGCAGAGCTTTTTGCCGATCCGGCGCGGCCGCCGGGTGGCAAACAGGTCACCACCACCATGCAGCCGCTGGCCGCTGCCCTGGTGAAGCGCGGCGAGTGGCCCGTGGTGGGCGCCGGTTTTGTGGCCGCTGACCAAGTGGTGGCGGACGCGGCGTGGCATATGGCGTGGTGGCAGGGCGAGACCATGGAGCGGCTGGTGCTGCCTGCGCTCGCCTCCGCGTCCGACGCCTATATGCGGCGCGAATGGTTCACCAGGCCGATGGCAACCGGCCTGCCGCATGTGACCGGGCCCTACGTGGACTTCCTCTGCACCGACGAATACACCATGACCATGACGGTCCCGGTGGCTGCCGGCGGGCGCAAGGTCGGCGTGGCCGGTGCGGACGTCTTTGTTGAATCGTTGGAACGGCTGCTGCTGCCGGCGCTGAAGAAACTGCACCCGGCCGCAAGCTTGGTCAACCATGTGGGCCGGGTGGTGGTCTCCGCCGACGCGCAACTGGCGGCCGGCACGCTGCTGGCGCCGGGGGCGGTGCAGGCTGAGGCGGCCGGCACGCTGCTGGTGCCGGGGGTGGTGCAGGCTGAGGCGGCCGGCACGCTGCTGGTGCCGGGGGTGGTGCAGGCTGAAGCGGCCGGAGCGCTGTTGGCACCGGGGGCGATGGAGGCTGGAGTGGCCGGAGCGCTGTTGGTACCGGGGGCGGTGCAGTCCATGGCGGACGAGCAGGGTGGGGTTGCCGCGGAGGCCCTGGCCGCGGCGGAATCGTCCAGTGGCTTCGAGGCGGTTGCATGCCTGCCCGCTGCGCCGAGGACCGTCCTGCCCCGCGGTGAGCACTACCCGGGTCTCAAGCTCACGGTTCTGGAGTGCGGACGGCTGCCGCTGGCGGTTGTCTACCCGGAGGGCTAGCCCGACCGACCGTCCAATCCCCGAAGGCGTTGCCCGACCGTCCAATCTGGAAGCCGTTCCGTAGGCAACCTGCGGTGGTTGTGCGTACAGGATGCGCCACATTGCCTTCCGGCCGGTAAGCAAAACTGGTGCTGGTTCGCTCGAACGGGCGGAGTTGTAGGCCTGACTCCAGGCAAGCATGAGGAATGCTGGTCAATCGCCAGCGAATGTGGCGCATCCTTCACACGGCTTGGAGGCCCACTGCCGACGGTGTGCAGAAATCTGCTGGGCCTCGCGGTCCCAGCAGGCGGCGGACCTTAGGAGCCGTGGCCGCGCAGGCTGGGAGGTGTTGCCTCGTGGTTCTTCAACCCGTGGGTGCGCCGGTCCTCTTTCATCTCGGCTTCGAACAAGTGCTTACGGCCGTCGGCCAGCTTCTCGCGGGCCTGCAGTTCCAGTTCCTTGCACGGGCCGTAGTAGGTCTCGTCGTACTCGTCGATGATCTGGAAGGTCCAGCGCCCCTCGATCACGTTCCGGCCCACCAATTCCTCGTTGATCCGCTCGGCGAGTTCGTGGTGCCCGGCCTTGCGGAGCAACTCGACGGCGTCGCCCAGGGCAAAGTCGGCCTTGCCGGTGAGCCGGTGGAACGCGTGGAGATGCCCACGGGCGTGTTCGATGATTTCCAGCGCCTCGGAGAGCTTGCCCAACGCCTCCACCGTGGCGTCGTCGAGTCCCTGGGGGCGTCGGTAGCGTTCCAGTGGTCCGTCGTCGGGGTTCATACTCCGTCAATTTAGCCGACGTTGGCCGCTGCGTCAGCAGTCTGCTCGCGGACGGCGGCCCGGTGAATGATGTTGCGCGCCATGGACGGGAAGATCAGACCGTGGAACGGCAGGACCAGCCACCAGTAGAGCTTTCCCGAGAGCCCGCTGGGGAAGTAGATGGCGCGTTGGCGGTACACGCTGCCGCCGTCTTTGGGGGCCACCGAGAGTTCCAGCCAGGCCTGCCCGGGCACCTTCATTTCCGCGTGCAGCCTCAGCAGCCGGCGCTCGGCGCCCTCCTCGATGGCTTCCACCCGCCACCAGTCGACGGCGTCGCCTACGACGAGCCGGCCGGCATGGCGGCGGCCACGGGTGAGTCCGGCGCCGCCCACCAGCTTGTCCAACACGCCGCGGATCGCCCACGCCGCCGGCCACGAATACCAGCCGTTCGCCCCGCCGATCCCTTGGATCACCCGCCAGACGTCCTCCGCGGGAACCTCGGATCCCCGCTCCCGGTTGTCTACAAACACGGTTTGGCCAGCCCACTCAGGGTCGCTAGGCAGCGGGTCCGATGGCGGCGCGCCGGACGCGTTGGTCCAACTGGTTTCCACCTCACCGCTGGCCATCTTCCCCAGCGCCAGCTGCACCGCCATGCGATAGCCGGTCAGTCCGCCGTCGGGCTGCGGGATATAGCGGTCAATGTCGTGTTCGGCAGAAACCGCATCATGCTGCAGCGACTGCACCAGGGGCACCGCCATGGCGTGGGGGATCGGCGTGGTCAGCGCCACCCACCAGCCGGCGAGTGCGGGAGCGGGAATTGGCAACGCATAGATCAGCCGCCGCCCCACCCCTGCCTCATGCGCATACCCGTACATCAGGCCCGCGTAGGTGATCCGCTCCCGCGAGCCGATGTCGAAGGTACGGTTGAGCCCCGCCGGCAGCTCCGGCGCACGTTCCAGATAGTGAAGCACATCGCGGATGGCAATCGGCTCCACCGTGCGCCGCACCCAGCTGGGCGCCGGCATGAAGGGCAGGTTTTCGGTCAGATGCCGGATCATCTCGAAGGACGCGGAGCCCGAGCCAATCACGACGCCGGCCTGGAAGACTGCCGCGGGCACCTCGCCTTCCAGCAGCGCTCGGCCCACGGCGGCGCGCGAGCGCATGTGGCGGGAGAGTTCGACGTTCTCCGGATGCAGCCCGCCCAAATAAACGATGCGGTTCACCCCGGCAGCAGCAGCGGCACCGGCCACAGTGCGCGCCATCGCCAGCTCGCGTTCCTCGAAGTCGGTTCCGGAGGCCATCGAATGCACCAGGTAGAACACGGTCTGGACATCCGCGCAGGCCTGCCGCGCGTCATCCTCGTCCGCCAGATCCCCGGCCACAATCTCGACGTCGTCATGCCAGGGCACGGCGGCGAGCTTGCCCGGGGAACGGACCAGCACGCGGACCGCGTACCCGCGCGCCAGCAGCCGCGGAACCAGCCGGCCGCCAATATAGCCGGTGGCCCCGGTGACCAGCACCCGCTGCGGCGTCACCACAGCGCCGCCATCACCGTGTGGGTCTCCACGCACTCGCTCGCGCTCGCTTGGTCGACCACCGTGTGGGTCTCCACCACGCTTAGTGCACCCCGCTCATCAGGCTCTTGATCGGCTTCGCGGCCAGGAACAGCGCCACGGCCAGTACCAGTGCCACCAGCCCGATCGCGCCGAAGTACGGAACTTCGTTTTCCGGGTTGTAGAAGCCGGCCAGCACACCGGAGAGCGCCGTGCCCAGCGAAACCGAAAGGTAGTTCAGCGCCACCATCTGGGTGCGGAAAATGTGCGGCGCCAGCTTGGTGGACAGCGACAACCCCACCGGGGAGATAAAGAGTTCGGCCAGCGTGAACATCAGCAGGATCCCCACCATGGCCAGCAGGGGAGCGGTGTTCGGCCCGCCGCCGGCCAGCGGGATGAAGGCCAGGATGGCCAAGCCCATTATCGCCAGCCCGATGGCGAACTTCACCGGCGTAATGGGCTGCCGTGGACCCAGCCGCGTCCACACCGCGGCGAAGACCGGGGCCAGCAGGATGATGAACACCGGGTTGATGGACTGGACCCACTCGATCGGCATCTCCCAACCGAGGATATTCCGGTTGAGCCGCTGGTCGGAGTACAGCGTCACCACGGTGAATTGCTGCTGGAACATGGAGAAGAAGGCCGCGCTGGCGATGAACATCGGGATGAAGGAGAGCACTCGCCGTCGTTCTGTTTCATTGATGTGCTTGCTGGACAGGATCACCACAAAGTAGGAGATCGCCGCGGCGACTGCCACCAGTGCCACCACCGTGGCCAGGTTTCCGGCATTCACCAGTCCGGTCAGCACCGCCACCACAATCAGGATCACCACTACCGCGACGATGCCGCCCACCACCGGCATTTTGCTCCGGGGCAGCGGGTCGGCGATCAGGTGGGATTCCTCCGGCAGGTTTTTGCGCGTCAGCGCATATTGGGTGAGGCCGATGGCCATGCCCACCGCGGCCAGCGCGAACGCGAAATGGAAGCCCAGCGTGTCCCGGGTCAGGCCGGTCAGCAGCGGCCCGAACAGCGCTCCGATGTTCACGCCCATGTAGAAGATGGAGAAGCCCGCGTCCCGGCGGTCGTCGTCGAGCGCGTACAGCGACCCCACCAGCGAGGTGGCATTGGCCTTCAGCCCGCCGGAGCCGAAGGCCACCAGGATCAGGCCGATCGCCAGCCCGGGGATATCGGGGATCAGCGCCAGCGAAATATGGCCCAGCATGATCATGATCGCGCTGTAGAACAGCGTGCGTTCGGAGCCCAGCAGCCGGTCGGCTACCCACGCGCCGACGATCGTGGACAGGTACACCGTGCCGCCGTAGGCGCCGATGATGCCGGTGGCCACGGCCTCGTCGATGCCCAGGCCGCCCTCGGCCACCTCGAAGTACATGTAGAGCAGGACCACCACCTGCATGCCGTAGAAGGAGAAGCGCTCCCACAGCTCCACGCTGAACAGGTTGGCCAGCATCCGCGGCTGGCCGAAGAAGGTTTTCCCTTCCGGACCGCGCTGATCAGTGCGGGCTCCGGTGGGAGGTGCCGGTTCTGATGGAATGCTCATGCGGCCATGCTTCCACTCGGGCGGAAGCCTGTCACGGGTTCAGCTGACCGCAGGGGCCTCGGTACCGCCCGCGACGGCGCCGCCCGCTCCGGTACCGCCCGCGACGGCGCCGCCCGCGCCGGCACGGCCCGCTCCTGTACCGCCCGCGACGGCGCCGCCCGCCCCGGCTTAGTCGCCGCACCTCAGCCGAGCGTCAGTCCTCGGTGCCCGCTCCGCTGTTGCGCAGCCCGCGCTGCAGCACGTGCGGCAGGATCCACAGCAGGAAGACCATCACCAGCAGCACCCCGCCGCCGATCGCCAGGGCAAGCACATCCCCGGCGATCACATCCACAATGAACGCCACGCAGCCGGTGGCCAGCAGCCCGATGCCCAGCACCGCGATCTTCACGATCCGGTGCCCCTGCGCCACCGTGGCGTCCTTGAGGTGCAGGCCGAACAGCCGGCGGTGGATCGCCACCGGCGTGAGGATCAACCCGGTCATCAGCGCGGCCAACACCAGCAAACCGATGTACAGGCCCACCTGGTACGGGGCCAGGTCCTGGAAACTGCTCTGGAACGGAAGCGTCATCAGGAACGCGGTGATGATCTGTGCGCCGGTCTGCATGACCCGCAGTTCCTGCAGCAGTTCACTCCAGTTGCGGTCCAGCTTCTCCTCGAAGGTCTCGTGGCGACCCCTCGAGTCCTCGTTAACGCGTTCATCCGTAGCCATACCTAAAACTTAGCGTCTCCGGTGGTCCCTCGCGTGCCGAAAAGCACGACGGCGGTGCCCTCCAAGGGCTCGGACGGTCGCCACCGTGGGCATCGGACCGCCCTTCCGGCACACTGTTGTCAGACCGGCCAGGAGCGTGGGGCCGGCTGCCCGGAACTGCTCGACTCGTGACCGTTCAGGAGGAACCCCATGACCCGCACCATTTTCTTTACCGCCACCACCTTGGACGGTTACCTGGCGGATGAAAAGGACTCGCTCGACTGGCTGTTCAAGCAAGACATCGACAGCGCCGGCCCGAACAGCTACGACGACTTCATCTCCGGAGTCGGGGCAGTGGTGATGGGGCGGACAACCTACGAGTGGGTCCGTGAACATTTGCTGGCGGCGCAGGAACCGTGGTCGTTCAAGATGCCTGCCTGGGTCCTCTCGCACGCAGAACTGCCGGGCGTCGACGGCGCGGACATCCGCTTTGCACAGGGCGACATCCAGCCGATCCATGCCGCACTCACTGCTGCAGCCGCCGGTAAGGACATTTACGTGGTGGGTGGAGGGGACCTTGCCGCCCAGTTCGCCGAGGCGGGGCTGCTGGACGAGCTGGTCCTTTCGATCGCGCCGGCCACCGTGGGCTCCGGCCGGCCGCTGTTCCCGCGCAAGTTCGACTTGGAGCTCACTGATCTGGCGCGCAACCGGTCCTTCATCTGCGCCATCTACAAGGTTTTGGGGCCGGCCAAAAATTCTTCATGAAAGTGCATCCAAGCACGCGGTCCGGGCAGTAGTAGGGGTGTAAGCAGCCACACGCCTGGTGCACCCGGGCCTTTGAAAGAGATTCACATGCGCAAGAGCATTTTTACTGTTTCCGCCTTGGGGTTTCTGGCGCTCGGAGCCGCAGCCCCGGCCCAGGCAGCCGACCAAGAGGCCGAGCTCTCGGTCCTGCACGGCGTCCCGGACCTGACCGTGGATGTTTGGGTCAACGGCGAGCGGACCCTGGACGACTTTGCTCCCGGCGATCTGGCCGGGCCGCTGGCGCTCCCTGCGGGTGAGTATTCGCTGGCCATTACCGCTTCGGACGCCGAGAACGCGGACAACCCGGCCATCGGCCCCGTCGATGTCCAACTCGAGTCCGGCGGCAACTACACCGCCGTCGCCAACCTGGACGCCGAGGGCAATCCAACCGCCAACCTGTTCACCAACGACGTCTCAACCATCGACGCCGGCAAGGGCAAGCTCACCGTGCGCCACGTCGCTGCCGCGCCCGCCGTGGACGTGTTGGCCGGCGGTTCCGCGGTGATCAACGGCCTGTCCAATCCGGACGAACAGACGCTCACCCTGGACCCGGGAACCATCTCGGCCTCGGTTGCCGCAGCGGGGACCACCGAGCCGGTGATTGGACCGGCCGACGTGCCGGTTGCGGAAGGCACCCACACCATCGTCTACGCGTGGGGCAGCCTGGACGACGGCAACCTGGCCGTGGCCGTGCAGAACATCGAAGGGCTCCACTCGGCGCCGGGTGCGGTGCCCGGCGGCCGCTCCGGTGCGGCCAGTGAGACCGGACCGGATTACACCAGCGCCGCAGTCGCCGGAGGGGTTGTCCTGTTGCTCCTCGGCGCCGGCGCCGCCGCCCGTCGCAAGCTAGCGATTCGCGCCACAGACTAGCTGCGGCGGGCTCCGAAGCCGGTGGCGCCTGCCCGGGGTGCCACCGGCTTCCTCCGCCCCCGGCCACTTGCGAAACCACACCCGAAACGTCAAGAAGGTGCCATGTCCAACACGACGACGACGGCGGCCCGGACCGGGGTCCTGCTCAGCATGCTCCTTGTTGCCGCTGCCGGCTGTGCCGCACCCCAGCCGGTCGGAGGCATCCCGCCGACCCCGGCCGCGGCGGACGCAGTTTCCGTGCGGCCGGTGGAAGGTCAAGGGGGCGGCGCCCCACCGGAGGGCAGGGACCCGGGCACCCCGGCGCCACCGGCATCCGCACAGCCGGAATCTGCCCCACGTGAATCCGCCCTGCCGGAATCTTCACTGATCCCGGACCCGGCGGCCATTCCGGTGCACCGTGCGTTGCCCGCAGCGGCCGATCAGGAAGCGCCGCCGCCCACGCGGTTGATGGTGGCCGGCACGTCAATCGATCTCAGCGTGGTCGCCGTCGGAATTGAGGAGGGCAACCAGATGGAGATCCCGGACTCCGTTGACCGGGCCGGCTGGTACCGGTATGGCCCGACGCCGGGGGATGAGACCGGAACCGCGGTGATCGCAGCCCACGTGGACACCCTCTCCGGATTGGCTCCGTTTTCCGAGCTCAGGCAGCTTCAGCCCAACACAGCCATCACCGTAGAACGCGCGGAGGCCGAAGCGCTCACCTACCGCGTTACCGAGGTTGAGTTGATGGACAAGGACGAATTCGATGCAGCTACCGTGTTCCGCCGGGACGGAAAACCGCTGTTGAAACTGGTCACCTGCGGCGGCACGTGGCTGGACGCACGGCAGGATTACAGCCACAATGTGGTTGTCACAGCGGTCCCTGACTGACTTTTCCGGCGCTTCAGCACCACGCCGCGGGGTAGCTTCCCCTCCCGACGACCGGAAGGACGCAGGTTTGGTACCTCCTCCTTTCGACGCATGGGACACCGGCATCGATACAGCGTTCGCGGCCGGTGACGAATCAGCCATCGCTGATGCCTACCGACACTTGGCTCCGCTGGTCCGGACGCTGGCCTCCCGGGCTTTGCGGGATCTGGCGGCCGCGGACGATGTGACCCAGGAGGTCTTCATCCGGGCGTGGCGGCTGCGGGACGGCTTCGACCCTTCGCTGGGCCGGCTTCCCGCGTGGATCGTAGGGATTACCCGGCGCGTCATCGCCGATGCGCAATCGTCCTCTGCCCGTGAGAATCGAAAACTCCATGCCGTGTCGGCGGTCCTGCCGGACCCCGAATACGCCGACAGTCGCCAGTCGCCGGAAGCGCTCGCGGACCGGTTGTTGCTGGACGGCGAACTGGAACGGCTCGGTGAACCCAAAGGCTCGATCATGCGCTTGGCGTTCTACGAGGACCTGACCCACGAACAGATCTCACGCCGGCTGGACCTGCCGCTTGGTACCGTCAAGAGCCATATCCATCGCAGTCTGCAGCACCTGAAGCGCCGATTGGAGGTTGACCATGCAGCACCTTGATCCGGAACTGATCAGTTTGCTGGCCCTGGACAACACCGTCGGCGACCGGTCCGACCGGGAACACCTCCGCACCTGCCCCGAATGCGCCGACGAGTACCGAGCCCTTCGCCGGGCAGTGATCGCTGCCAAGGCCGACCCCGATCCGGAACTCGAGTCTCCGGGCCCGCAGGTCTGGCAGGCCATCCACCGCGAATTGGGACTCGCTCCGGAACTCGCGGAAGATCCCCTGCGGTCCGCGCCCGGCCCCGCTCCGTTGCACGACGCCACTGCCGAGCGGCCTGCATCGGCAGCGCCCGCCCCGCGACCACGGCTCCGGAACTTCCCGGCTTGGCTCGCCGCGGCGGCAGCCGTGGTGCTCCTGGCCGCCATCGGGGTGTCATGGATCGTTAACCGGAACACTGCCACCCTGGCACAGGCGGATTTGAAGCCCTTGGAGCAGTACGCAGCCACCGGGACGGCGCGCGTGGTGGAGAACAACGGGATCAGGGAACTCGAGATCCGGCTAAGCGCCAACGAGGCCCGCGGCTATCAAGAGGTGTGGCTGATCGCGCCGGACCTTTCCGGGCTCGTCAGCCTCGGCGTCATGGATTCGGACAGCGGCCGGTTCCCCATCCCGCAGGGACTGGATCTGTCGAAATTCCCCATCGTGGATGTCTCGGACGAGCCGCTGGACGGAAACCCCGAACACTCCACCGTCAGCATCGTCCGCGGCAGCCTCGGCACCTGACCGACACGTCCACTGCTGACCCCAGCAGCGGACATCCCGACGACAGCCGGAGGAAGCATGCACCAGCAGACACAAAGCGAACAAGGACTTGGCTGGCCAATAGTGGTCCTCGTCAGCTCGCTGGTGGCGATCGTTGCGGCCTTCATGGGCAGCGGGGTTGTGGTCGGGACCCCCATCCAGGAGGCGGCAGACGGCTGGCTGAACGCAGACTCCACACCGCTGGCCCCGGCCTCGCCGGCTTTCCGGATCTGGTCCGTCATCTACCTGGGCCTGTTCGCCTACGCGGTCTGGCAATTGCTGCCAACCCAGCGGCGATCCGAGCGGCACGCTGCCCTGCGTCCTTGGGCGGTGGCATCCATGCTGTTGAACGCGGCATGGATCTGGGTGGTGCAGGCCGGACTGCTGGTCATCAGCCTCGCGGTGATCGTGGTGCTGCTGGCCGTACTGGCGCGCATCCTGGTGCTGCTGGTCGACACCCTGCCAGGCGGCAGGCTCGACATCCTCATCGTCGACGGCACGTTCGGTCTCTATCTGGGCTGGGTGACCGTGGCCACGGTGGCCAACTTCGCCGCCGTCCTCGCCGCGTCCGGTGTGGACGGCTCCGGGCTCTCCGTCACCTTGCTCTCATCAATCGTCCTCGCACTGGCCGCGGCCATCGGCGTGGCCACCGCGGTGTACAGCCGCGGCCGGCTTGCCCCGGCGCTGGCCACCAGCTGGGGCCTGGGCTGGATCGCCGTCGGACGCCTCGACGGGGGACTGGTGGATCAGGGCACCGCCATCGCCGCCGGTATCTGCGCGGCGGTGGTGCTGCTTTCCGCGGTGGTCATCCGGCTGGTCGCCGGCGGCAGCCCGCGCGATTAACCCGCGCGATTAGCCCAATTAGTAAGCTTGCTGAATTTCGCCCTTGGCTGACGAAGCGGCGTACGGCGGGACGTAGCGAGGGGTTCGCCGCTAGGTTGGAAAACAGCAGGATGCCGACAGGCGGCATCGCCGAGCAAGGAGGTTTTCTCATGGCGGAAACAACCCGATCCAAGGCAAGCTACACCGTTCCCGGCCTCAAGCTGGAAGACGGCCGAAAGGTCGCAAAGATCCTGCAGCAGCGGCTCCACGCGCTCAATGACCTGCAATTGACCCTGAAGCACGCCCACTGGAACGTGGTGGGCCGCGACTTCATCGGGGTCCACGAAATGCTCGATCCGCAGATCGAGAAGGTCCGCGCCATGATCGACGCCGTCGCCGAGCGCATCGCCACCCTGGGCGTCTCCCCGAACGGGCTGCCGGGCGCCCTGGTCAAGGAACGCACCTGGGACGACTATGACATTCACCGTGCCGGCACCGCCGAGCACCTCGCCGCGCTGGACGTGGTCTACAACGGGGTGGTCGCCGACCACCGCGGGGCCATCGAAACCATCGGTGAAATCGACCCGATCACCGAGGACCTGCTGATCGGCCAGACGGCCGAACTGGAACTCTTCCAGTGGTTCATGCGGGCGCACCTGGAGAACAGCGCCGGCGAACTCGCCAGCGGCGGTGAGAAAACGGAAAAGGGCGCGGCCAAGAACACCAAGTAGCCCGGCCGCACGCTGTGGAACCTAACAGCGCCTTCAGGGTCCGGCAGCAGCCCCGCCTCGAGTGGGGCGCTGCCGGGCCCTTGTTGGCAGAAGCTTCGCGGGGCGCGGGTGATCCGCTGCCGTTGCTCCCGATCCTCCGCGCCGCGCCGGCCCCTGCGCCCGTGCCCGGCTCCGGCAAGACCCTGGCCCTGTGGGAGTTCCTGGCGGCGCTGGCCGCCGAGGACCTGACCGCCGCCCGCGCGGTGGAGCCGCACCTGGACGCGGCCGCCATTCTGGCGCAGGCCGAAATGGAGCACCCGGCAGGAACAACCTGGGGTGTGTTCGCGGCGGAATCCGCCGGCACCCGTTTGGATGCCAAGAACAACGACGGCGGTGCCTGGCTTTTGTCCGGCACCAAGCCGTGGTGCTCCTTGGCAGCGCACCTGGACTACGCGGTGGTCACCGCGCACGTCGACGGCGGTCGCCGGGCGTTCGCGGTGGATCTGACACAGTCGGCGGTCAGCGTTGAGCCCGCCGACTGGATCAGCCGCGGCCTCGCCGCCGTGCCCAGCGGCCCGGTGGCCTTCGACCAAGCGGTTGCCGTGCCGGTCGGTGGAACCGACTGGTACCTGCACCGCCCGGGTTTCGCTTGGGGTGGGATCGGCGTGGCTGCGTGCTGGTTTGGCGGCGCCGTGGGGCTCTTCCGCACGCTCCGTACTGCCGCGACCTCCCGCACCCCGGACCAGCTGGCCCTGGCGTGGCTGGGCGAGGCGGACCGCTTGCTGGCTACCGGCGCGGATGTGCTGGTCGCCGCGGCCGCTGCGGTGGACGCCGGAGCGGCCGGAGCGGTGCAGGCACACCGCGTCCGCGCCCAGATCGCGGCAATCTGTTCGCGGATGCTGGAGATCTGCGGCCACGCGCTGGGACCAGGGCCGCTGGTGTGGGACGAGCCGCACGCCCGGCGGGTGGCCGACCTGACGGTGTACCTTCGCCAGCACCATTCCTCCCGTGACGACGCGGCGCTCGGCGCCCTGGTCTTGGAACAGGCGGAGCCGGCATGGTGACCTTCTCCCACGTCGATGCCGGAACCCCGGAAGCAGAGTGGCGCGCGGCGGGCATCGAGCGACTGCCGGCGCTGGCCGAGGGAGTAGCACCCGGCCGCGGCCGCCGGCTGGTGGTGGCCGCGGCACATCCCGATGACGAGTCACTCGGCGCGGCAGGGCTGATCCACTCCGCGCTGGCCTGCGGCGCGGATGTCACCGTGCTGCTCTGCACCGCCGGCGAAGCCTCCCACCCGGATTCGCCCACGTACTCCGCCGCGGACCTGCGCAGACGTCGGCTGGCGGAATTCCGCGCCGCGATGCAGGCGCTGGAATCCTCGGCACAGGCACAGGCACAGGCACAGGCACAGGCACAGGCACAGGCACAGGGGCGGGCCCAGGCTGAGGCCAATGATCAGGCCCAAGTCATCCCGGAGGACAGGACGGGCTCCGGGCGGCTGGAATGGAGGTTCCTGGGCATCCCGGACGGGAAGGTCAGCCAACATGCTGACGTCCTTGATGCAGCCTTCGCCGCAGCCTTGGACGGCCACGCGCAGACGGTGGTCGCCGCACCTTACCGCCAGGACGGCCATCCGGACCATGAAGCTGTGGGCCACGCGGCGGCCCGGGCAGCCACCGCCCACCGTGCAGACCTGCTGGAATTCCCCATCTGGTACTGGCACTGGGCTGCCCCTGGCGCGGACAGCCGCTGGACGGAGTGGCGGTCGCTGGGGCTCTCGGCGCCGGATGCGGCCGCCAAGCAGTTGGCCCTGGCCTCCCATGTTTCGCAGACGCAGCCGCTGTCCGCAGCAGCCGGCGACGAGGTGCTGCTCAGCGAAAAGTTCCAGGAACACTTCGACCGTAACGTCGAAATCTTCGCGTGGACCCCGGCCGGTCCCGCCGGATCCGAGCACGCAGAGCACATCTTCGACCGGCTGTACCGCAGCAATCCGGACCCGTGGAACTACTTGTCCAGCTGGTACGAACGCCGGAAGCGGGCGGTCACGCTGGCGTCCCTCCCGGCCGAACGGTACGGCAATGCCCTGGAGATCGGCTGTTCCATCGGTGTGCTGACCGCCGAACTCGCCCTTCGCTGCAATCGGCTGACGGCGGTGGACGCCAGCAGTGTTGCACTGGACCAAGCGCGCCGCCGGCTGGCGGACGTCGGCAACGTGGAGTTGGTGCACGCGCAGCTGCCCGCCGGGTGGCCATCCTCGGCGGAGAGCGGCCTGGATCTGGTGGCCATCTCGGAAATCGGCTACTTCCTCACCGGTCCGGAGTTGCGGGAGCTGCTCCGCAAGGTGCAGGAATCCGTGAACCCTGGAGGGCACCTGCTGTTGTGCCACTGGCTACATCCGATCGACGGGTGGGAACTGGACGGCGAACAGGTCCATGCGATGGCGAAGGAAACCACCGGCTGGGACGTGGCCGCCCTCCACCGCGAACGGGACTTCCTGCTGGAAGTCCTGCAGGCACCGGAGCGTGCGCCGTGACCGCCGCCCCGGTAGCCGGCCCCGCCTCGGGCATACCCACCGCCTCCGCCGCGGGAGGATTGGACGAGGCACCCGCGCTGCGGCACATCGCCGTCGTTGTCCCGGTGCACAACGAGGAACAGCTGCTGGGAAGATGCCTGCGGCGCCTGCAACGGGCGATGGACGCGCTCATTACCGGGCAGCCGCACTGCAGCGTGGAGCTGGTGGTGGTGCTGGACCGGTGCACCGACCAGTCGGCCGCCATCGCCGAGCACACGGCCCGCTCGGATGAACGGATCGCCGTACTGGCCGGCGACTTCGGCTCCGTCGGAGCCGCGCGGGCGGCCGGGGTGTGCGCCGCGCTGGAAGCCGAAAGCCACCACGTCTCCGCCGAGAAGACCTGGCTGGCCTGCACGGACGCGGACACCCTGGTGCCGGAGAACTGGCTGACCTCCTTTGTGCGGCTGGCCGATGCCGGTGCCGACGCGGTGGCGGGAACGGTGGAACCCGACACCGCCAGCCTGGCGCCCGGGCTCCTGCGGGCCTGGCGCCACAACTACGCCGGCCAGGAACCGAGCACCAGGGTGCACGGCGCCAACCTCGGCGTCAGAGCCTCGCTGTATCTGGCGGCCGGCGGTTTCCCAGCGCTCGCGGAGCATGAGGACGTCCGACTGGTCGAAGCCATCCGTTCCCTCGGCGGCGTGGTCCTGCCGGCAGCCCATCTGCAAGTCACCACCTCAGGCCGGCTGAAGGGCCGGACGCCGGGCGGTTTCGCCGGCTACCTGGCCAACCTGGAAGCCGCTAGCAGCTGACGTGCTTCCGCGCCCAACCGGCACGGAAGCACGTCAGCCCACACCTTAGTCCCGGCGCGTCAGTCCCGGCGCGCTGAGCCTAAGCCCGGCACTCCACTGCCTTGCCAACCGGTCCTAGGTTGAAAAGGCGTCGGTCCAAGATCGTCTCGATCATCAGCACGCTAAACCGCGCGTACCATGTGATATCGCCGCACGGGAGAGCCAAGGCGTCGGCGAGGCCTTCCGTGTCATGGTGCCAGTAACGCAGCTCCTGCCCTGCATCGTCCAGGCGGACTCTTCCTTCTGCCTCCAGATGAAGGGTGACCGGAATACCAACATCGTCGTGGAGTGCTTTCCGAGCCTGGATCCAATGGACGTTGTGTCCCGGGCCAAACCACGAGCACCGTTCCGTTCTGATGTGAGGCTCATCGTTGGCTCGGTTTGTGTAGCTGGGCATGCCAGTTCCTTTCAAAGGCCCGCCAAGGCGGGCGCTCTTGCCTGCTCCGGTTGGAGACGGGCCGCTTCGTCATCCGAACCACCCATGAGGTTGGGGTTGGTGTGCGGCCATGTCGGAGCAAATGCCCTCCTAGCCGGAGGGCGGCGCGCATCTCGTGAAGCTGCTTTCAACCTAGTAGCCGCATCTGACAAGATTGCGGGGCGCAGCTAGCCTGACCAGCGCGACCGCTGGCAGAGGAACCGGGGCGTTCAGGAGCCGGTGCGGGAGCGCAGCATCTCCAGGTAGTGCGGGTTCTGCATGATGCCCAGTACGTTGCCGAACGGATCGACGACCGAGGCAGTGATGAAGCCGTGCCCCCGGTCGATGACGGGTTCCAGTTCCGTCGCGCCTTTCTCCAGCAGTCGACGGCGCACGGCCTCTACATCGTCCACCTGCCAGTAGAGGATGGCGCCACCCGGATCAATGGCGTGGCCCGCCGGGGCATGCCGGGTGTCGATCAGGCCGAGCTCATGCTGATAGTCGCCGATCCGGAACTCGGCATAGCCGGGCCGCTCGAAGTACGGCTTGGTGCCGAGGAAGTCCGAATACCACTCCACCGCTGCCGGCAGATCCGCGGTCCAGTAGCTGACCGTGCTCATTCCTCGCAGCATGGGTGCCCTTCCGGTCGTTAGCCAGCACCGCCCCGGCGACGGTAGGCGTGATGCTGGGACGCTACCGCAGATCGTTCTGGCTGTCTGCCCTTCCCTGCGACTCGATGGACCGCTGCGACGCGGCGGGCAACGCCAGACGGCCTCGGGAGAGCACTAGGAGGCCAGCGGCTCGGCGGAAAGGTGCCGGCCGCTGTCCAACTGCAGGTCAAGGCTGTTCATCACCACGGCCGCCAGGTCCTCCAACGTGAGGGTGTCTTCGGCGCTGAAGTCGCGAGGCTCGAAGTCCATCACACATAACGTGCCCAGACTGAAGCCATCCCGGGTCTTCAGCGGCACACCGGCGTAGAACTTCAGGCCGAAGCCGCCGGCCACCAAGGAATTCGCTGACGCGCGCGGATCCGTGGGGGCATTGTTGATGATCCACGGTCCGTTTTGCAGGATGGTCGATCCGCACAGCCCGGGCTCGCGGTCGATCTGCTGGATGCCCAGTCCGTGGTGCGATTTGAACCAGATCCGGTCGTGGTCCACCACGCTGATCGCGGCGATGGGTGCCGCGAACAGGCGCGCGGCCATTGCCGTGATGCGGTCCAAGGTGCCGTCCGGCGGGGTGTCCAGGATGTTGTAGCGATGGACCGCTTCCATGCGCAGCGGCTCATCGACCGGCAGGACGGACACGTCCCGGTGCCGGCCGCGCAGCGAGAGGGCCAGATCGGACAGCGCCAGCGCCACGTCACGGCCGGTGGGGCGTGCCTCTGGCTCGTGTGCGGTCATCGCGGTCAGCAGTGGCACCCAGTCCGGCCCCAGCTCGGACGGGACCTCCGGGTCGCGCAGCAGCCGGGCGACCGCTGCTTCCAGCGGCGGCCCGGGAAAAGTTGTCACACCGGTCAGGCATTCCAACAGCACCAGGCCCAGTGCGTAGATGTCGCTGGCGGGGCCGGCCGGTTCGCCCTTGGCCTGCTCCGGGCTCAGGTAGGCGGCGGTCCCGTACATCCCGGATACGTGGGCATCTTCTGAGATCACGACGGCGATGCCGAAGTCGGTGAGTTTGGCACGCAGGCGGGCGCCGTCGTCGTCGTAATTGAAGAGCATGATGTTGCCGGGCTTCACGTCCCGGTGGACCACGGAGTTGTTGTGGATGAAGGCTAGGCCCTCGGCCAGATCGTGGCCGATCTGCGCCACATGTAGCGGCGGCAAGGATCCGACCTTCAAGCGGGCCTTCAGGTCTGCGCCTTCGATCATTTCCATGACCAGGTAAATCTGCGGATGTCCGGCCTCGATCCGGTCGATGCCCGCATCCAGCAGGGTCACCAGGTTGCCGTGGTTCAGCCGGGCCAGGAGCTTGATCTCGGCGTCGTCGTGGTGGAACTCTTCTTCATTCATCGAGGGGCGCTGAATGACCTTGACCGCTACCTCGCGCCCCAGCACTTGGTCTTCGGCCCGGTACACCTTGGCGTTCGCTCCGGTGCCGACCAAGTTTATTAGCCGGTATCGCCCATTAAGCAGCATGCCGGATCGATCCAGATGAGGCGCCAACGTCTCCTGCTTTCTAGCCGTTACATGACGGCACACCGGCCATCACTTTGACAGCATCCTTACTAATCGTACGGGCGCCGGATCCAGGATCGGGCCATAACGAGTCGGAATGCTGAATCGTTATGACTCTTCCACCGTCACAGAGGAGCACTCTTCGTTGCGGACGAGCACCCGGCGGCTTCGAGTTGTGAAGAAAACGCCCAGGATCACTGCCACAGCGCCGAGGATCTGCATCAGGCTGATGGCCTCGCCCAACAGGACATAGGCACCCAGCATGGTTAACACCGGCACGAAGTTCAAGAACACAGATGCCTGGGAAGCGCCGAGCGTGGCCACCGCCCGGTTGTAGAGGAGCAGGGCAATCACTGAAGGAAAAATCCCCAGATACAGCAGGCCAGACCACTGCCCGCCACTGATCGGGGGAATGCCCACCACCGCCCACTCCGCCAGCAGCAGCGGCAGCATGAACAGCACGGACAAACCGGTCATCACCAGGACGGCACCGTGTGCCGGAAATAACGGGAGGTACCGCCGGACGGCGATGGAGTAGAGGGCCCAGGACAGCGCTCCAATGGCCATAATCCCGTCGCCGGCGTTCCAGGCCATCTCTGTGAGCCGCAGCACTTGGCCGTTGGTAACCACCCACAGCGCCCCGCAGAGCGAGAGCAGGACGCCGGCCCACTGCAGCGGCCGCAACCGCTCGCGCAGCAACCAGAAACCCAGCATCACGGTGACGGCAGGGATGGACGCCTCCAGGACCGAAACGTTGGTGGCGGAGGTGAACTGCAGTGCCGAATAGATCAGGGTGTTGAATCCGGCCACCCCGGTGACTGTCATCAGCAGCAGCGGCTTCCAATGGCGGATAAAGCGGTGCCGGGAACGCCACGCGCTGCGGTAGCCGATGAGGAGAAGCACCAGGAAGGCGACGGCGATCCGACCGAACGCTATGGTCAGCGGCGGCAGCTCGCTCAGCGCTTTGCCGGTCAGGATGTTGCCGGCATAGAAGACCACCACCAGCATCAGCAGGAGATAGGCGCGCATGGTTCTCCTCCTGCTTGCGATGGCGGGTATCCGACAAACACTAGTGCCAAAGGCGTCGGCAGGCAGCAGGGAGGCTAGGCGCCCGACGGAGTGATGCAAGCAACGGCAGGAAAATCACACACAGCCCGGCAGGCTTGGGCTAAATTAACGTCGGGAAGAACGGAGAAAGGGCAGCGTCATGCCGGGCGAAAATCTTGATGCTTCTGAATTGACGGTGGAGCAGTTCCTCCACGACGCGGCAGTCTGCAGTACGGACATTGAGGTTTTCCTCAATGCCCTGGCGCGCCTTGCGGTACATAATCTTTCGCATTCGAACGAAGAACTGCTCTGCGGCATCACGCTGCTGCGGCGGAAGAAGGCTGTCACCGTGGCCAGCAGCAGTAGCGAGCGCGCACAGAGGCTGGATGAGATCCAGCACGACTACTCCGACGGCCCGTGCATCAAGGCGGCCCGGGAAGGGGTGCTGGTACACATCGCGGATGTGAAGGAGGACGATCGTTGGCCCGAATATGGCCTTAGCGTCATGGAGGAGGACGTCCGGTCCATCCTAGGCGTGCCAATTACCGTTGATTCCGGCGACGCAGCCGGCCTAAATCTCTATTCGAGCGAAGCCGGCAGGTTTGACGAGGAGTCCATCGAAGCTGCGCAGAAGTACGCGCGTCAGGCGTCCCGAGCCCTAACGTTGGCAGTGCGCCTTGCCCGCCAGCGCGATGCAGAAGCCGACCTGCAAGCGGCGCTGGAGTCGAGGACGACTGTTGCGTTGGCTATCGGAATCATCATGGGCCAGAACAGGTGCAGCCAGGACGAAGCATTCCACCTGCTCAGGTCCGCCTCCAGCAACCGCAATATGAAGCTGCGGGACCTGGCAGCAGATCTAGTAACCTCCGCCGACCCGTCCACCGAGGGAGTCCATTTCGACCGATAACGGGCGTGGAACACACGCCGCGTTGACACAGGGGTGTGGTGCTGTAGCGTGGAACGTGGTTAAGCAGTTGGCCATCGAACACTCGTCTGGAAAGAAATGTTCATGAAGTTCCAGCTGCCCTTAAAAAGCAATCCACATTCTTCCCGCTGCCTCGCGTTGCTCCTCGGTCAACGCACGTCGGAGGTGGCGACATGAGCACAGCATTCGCCGACTCCGGCCAATACGCTTGTGAACCTGCCGCTTCCGCGCCAGCTGTTCCGGACCAAGCAGCCGGGCCAGCCGTCCTGGACCAATCTTCCGGCCTGGCTCCTTCCGGTCAGGAAATTGCCGTCCAGGAAACGGTTCCAGCCACTGTTCCGGCGAACTTGTCTGAATTGACGGTCGAGGAACTCCTGGAGCTCAGCAGCCGGTCCTTCCGACAGTTGGACCGCAAGCATCCCGTTCGCGATGCGCTGGTCCAGTATTACGCCATCGCGCGCGAGCTCGAAGCCCGCGAAACATCAGGCTAACGGAGCCTAGCGCTCATAGATCCGGAGGACTAGGCGATCCCCCCTACGCCTAGTCCTCCATCCCTGTTCTGCTTAGTCCTCCAGCCATGCCGGCGTGAACAGCAGGTTCAGCCCCTCGGCGATGGTCGGATGGGTGATGACGGCGTCGCGTACTGCGGTGTAGTCGAGTCCACCGATCATCGCCATCTGCAGGACGGCGATCGCCTCGCTGGCGTTTACCCCTCGCAGTGCTGCTCCCAAGATCTTGCCGGTCTTCCGGTCCAGCACTGCCTTCCATGCGCCGTCCAGCTGTCCGACCGTCCGGGCTCGCGGGATCGCGCTCACCGGCATCCGTGCAATCCGCACATCATGACCGGCATCGCGTGCCTGACGTTCGGTCAGGCCCACCCGGCCAAGCTCCGGCGTGGTGAAGACGGTGTAGGGGATGAGCCGACCTACCGTGGACCGCGGCTGTCCCTCGCCGTGGGCAGCGGCCAAGTTCGCCTTGAGGATGCGGTAGTCGTCATAGGACGCGTGTGTGAACTGCGGGGAGCCTGCCGCATCGCCTGCGGCCCAGACACCGTCGGCCGACGTGTGCAGCCGGTCGTCCACTTGGATGATGCCCTGGTCCGAAAGCTGTACGCCCACGTCCTCCAACCCGATGCCGTCGGTCACCGGTCGGCGCCCGAGCGCCACCAGCACATCCTCGGCACTGACCGACTCCCCGGTGGACAGGCTCACCGTAACGGTCCCGTCGTCGGCGCGTTCAATTTTCTCCGCGGACGCCTCGAGCTTCAAAGTGATGCCGGCGTCGGTAAAGTCCTGCGCCACTGCCTCGGCCACGTCCGCATCCTCTCGCGGCAGCAGTTGGCCGGCGCGCTGCACCACGGTGACCTGCACGCCCAGGGTGTTCAGCAGATCCGCGAATTCACAGCCAATGTAGCCGCCGCCCAGAATCACCAGGCTGGCAGGCAGCTCATCCAGGTGCAGCAGCGTGTTGCTGGTCTGGACATTGGATTCGGCCAGCCCGTCGATGTTCGGCAGGGCCGGCTCGGTGCCCAGATTAATCACGACGTCGGTGCCCCGCAGCACGCGGGCGCCGCCGTCATTCAGCGAGACCTCGACGGTCTTGGGCGCCACGAACTTTGCCTCGCCCAGGATGAAGTCCATGCCGGAGCGGGTGAACAGCTTTTCCTGTCCGGCCACCATGGTGTCCACTACGTCTTCCTTGTGGTGGCGCAGCAGGTTGATGTCCATCCGCGGGTTCTCCGCCCCGGCTACGCCGAACTCTGCCGCCCGGCGCACCGTTTCCAGCACCCGGCCGGAATGGATGATGGTCTTGGTCGGGATGCACGCCACGTTGATGCACGTTCCGCCGATCATCGCCCGCTCGACCATCGCCACCGTCTGTCCCGACTTCGCCAGGTCCATCGCCAGAGACTTGCCGGCTTTGCCGCCGCCGACCACCAACAGATCGAATTCCTCGGGTTCCATGACCGTCCTTCCCTCGGGTTGCGGCAGATCCAGCCGCCTTATCGCCACCCTACGCCTGGGCACAGACCCGACGAGGCCGCTGACCGTGCTCCGGGGCCGTCCCAGCCCGCGCGGACCCGAACCGGCCCCACCGCAACTCAGCGGCGCCGGGCAATCACCACGGTGTCCTTCAGCAAGCCCGGTTCACCGTCAGGTCCCGTCGCCTCGCGGCTCCTGACTTCGGCGCAGCGGACGTCCCACGCATCGTCCTGCAGGTCCAGGGTGGCGAGCTCCTCGTCCGGGGTGGGGAAGAAGTGCCGGTGGCCGGCCGCGTTCCCGGCCCAGGGCGGAGCGCCGGCGTGGGACACCACCAGCAAGGTTCCGCCCGGGGCAACGGCCTTGGCCGCCCGCTGCAGGATGGCCGCGCGGGGAAGGTGGATGGGGGAGGCCAGGAAACAGGCGGAGACCAGATCGAATTCGCCGGCGGGGAAGTCCTCCGCCAGATCCATCTGCTGCCAGCTGATCTGTTCCTTTTCCAGTCCGCGGGACTCGGAGACCTCCCGGGCGCGTTCCAGTGCTGTGGCTGAGATGTCTACTCCGGTGACCTGCCAGCCGTGTTCGGCCAGCCACACCGAATCGCCGCCCTCTCCGCAGCCCAAGTCCAGAGCGCGCCCCGGTGTGAGTCCGGGAGCCGTATCTGCCAGGACCCGGTTGACCGCTCCGCTCCAGATTTTGGGGCGCTCGCCGTAGCGGGCATCCCAGAAGGTGCGGGGGTCTGTCGCTTGCTCGGGGGAGAAGTGGCCGCTCATGATGCCCTCTCTTCGCCCGCGGCAGCAGAAGTCGTTGCGCCGGCTGCGGTGGAAGTTTCGGCGGAAACGGCAGAAGCTAAGGCGGAGTCCGCGGGGGAGCTTTCATCAGAGGCCCCGGGAAGGCTTTCAGCGGACGCCGCGGCCAGTGCGAAGTCCTCGGTCACCAGATCCGCGTTGATCATTCCGCCGGCCATGGCGCCGGCGGCGATGCTGATCGGCACATTAGCGCCCGGCGATGTGATGTTGCCTGCGGCCCAGATCCGGGGATGGCTGGTGCGGCCGGTCGGATCGACCTTGAGGAAGCTGCCGAACGCCGAGTCCTCGCGCTCCAGCTCGAATCCGGCGAGGTAGCCGTCCTGCGGGATCAGCGTGGCGGCAGTGAAGACCGCGTCGACGTCCACCACCTCGCCGCCCTCAACGCGGATGCCGGTCAGCGCGTCGTCGCTGACCACCAGCTCGGTCACCGGCCGCGGGTCTCTGCTGACGTTCCGCGCCGCGAGCTGGGCGGCGATGTCGCCATCCACCGGTCCGGCCAGGGCCGTGAAGAAGACCACGTCCGGGCTCCACTGCGGGATCAGCTGGGCCTGGTGGATGCCCATCGGGGAGGTGGCCAGCACGGCCAGTCGCTTCCCACGGACCTCCCAGCCGTGGCAATACGGGCAGTGCAGAACGTCCCGGCCCCAGCGCTGCGCCATCCCCGGGATCTCCGGCAGGTCGTCGCGCACGCCGGAGGAGGCGATCAAACGGCGCGCGGTGAGCCGGCCGCCGTCGTCCGTCTCCACCGCGATGCCCGCGGCGGTCTCGCTCACCTGATTGACGACGGCGGAGCGCACCTCCACACCGTAGCCCGCCACTTCGGCGCGGGCCCGGCTGAGGAATTCCAGCGGGTCGGCGCCCTCGTTCCCCAGCACCCCATGCATGTGGCTGGCGAAGCGGTTGCGCGGACTGCCGCCGTCGAGCACCAGGACCTTTCGCAGCGCCCGGCCCAGCATGAGGGCCGCGCTCAGCCCGGCAGCGCCGCCGCCGATGATGATGACATCCCATTCGTTGTTTTCCATGGGTCAAGGGTGTGGGAGCCGATGATAGGATTGCAAGTATCTTTGCGGAAACAGCAAACTGAGGGAGGAGGGGCATGAAGGATTCGGTGCTAGAACAGATCGGTCCGCGGCTGCGAGCCGCCCGGATCAAGCAGGACCGCACGCTAGAGGACTTGGCAACCCGCACCGGGATGTCCGTGTCCACGCTCTCGCGGCTGGAAAGTGGCAAGCGGCAGGCCAGCCTCGAAATCCTGCTGCCGCTCACCCGCGAGCTGCGGATCACCATTGATGACCTGATTCCGGCCGAGGTGCCGGATCCGCGGATCAAGCCCACGCAGTCCATGCGCAACGGCGTGCAGATTGTCCGGCTGTCCCCGCCCGGCTCGCCGACCCGCACTTTCAAGATGACCTACCCGGCGCGCAAGACCATGCCACCGCAGCGAACGCATGACGGCTACGACTGGCTCTACGTGCTCTCCGGCCGGCTGCGGCTGAAGCTGGGGGAGAAGGACCTGGTGCTGGAACCGGGCGAGGCCGCGGAGTTCGATACCCGCGTGCCGCACAGCATGGGCTCCGCAGACGGCAAACGCGTCGAGATCCTCAGCATCTTCGGTCCCGACGGCGAGCAGATGCATACCTACACACACGGCACAGAGGGGCAGGAATAATGGCTGAAACCTACGTCAAGATCTGCGGACTGCGGACCCCCGAAGCAGTCACGGCCGCCGTCGACGCCGGCGCAGACGCCATCGGATTCGTCTTCGCGCCGGGCGGCCCGCGCACCGTCACTGCCGCAGCAGCCCGTGCGCTCGGCGAAGCCGTGCCGGCGGAAGTCGAAACCGTCGGCGTGTTCCGCAACCAGCCCATCGGCGAGGTGATCGAGACCGCCCGCGCCGCCGCGGTGAGTACCGTCCAGTTGCACGGTGACGAACCGCTCAGCGACCTCCGCCTGCTGGAGGACGCCGGGTTCCGCACGCTCCGTGCCTTCTCCGCGGAGGACTACAGCGCACTCCCGGACGACGAAAAAGCCGACTGGGAAACCGGCCGGATCCTGCTCGACGCCGTTGAACCCGGTGCCGGCGTCACCTTCGATCCGACGGCCATCCAGGCGCAGCCGCCGCGCGGTTACTGGCTGCTGGCCGGAGGGCTGACCCCGGCCAACGTCGGCATGCTGGTTGCCGCGCTCCGGCCGCAGGGCGTGGACGTCTCCAGCGGCGTCGAATCCAGCCGCGGCGTCAAGGACATCGGCCTCATCCGCGACTTCGTCCACGCCGCCAAAATGCGCTGAGCCCGCGGCCTGCCGCGTCAGCGCCGGGCCGAGGTCCAGCCCTGCTGGTGCAGCCGTTCGAACCCGTCCAGCAGCAGGTCCAGCGCAAACTCGAACTCGAACTGGTCGTCGCAGCCCAGGCCCACCACGGACCCGTCGTCGTGCGCGCCGGCCATGGCCATCTCGGCAATATGCGGGTACCGCGCGGCCATCATCTGCAGCATCTCCGGCGGCACATCCGCCGGCGCGCTTTGCGAATCGTCGAACAGTTCCTGGGTGAAGCCCCACATCCGGCTCCCCAGCGCGTGCATCACGTGGTGCGTCAGGTCCACCGAGAACCCGCCGGCCCGGAACATGCCGATCACCGAGTCCATGTAGTCCAGGACCACCGGCGTCTTGTTGGTCCGCGACTCCAGCACCCGGTGGGCCCATGGGTGGCGCAGCAGTACTGCCCGGGCCGAGAGCACCCGCTGCCGGACCTCGCTCCGCCAGCCCGACCCGGCGGGCCGCGTATCGATCTCGCCGACGATGACGTCCACCATCCCGTCGAGCAGTTCTTCCTTGTTGGCCACGTGCTTGTACAGCGCCATCGGCACCACGCCCAGTTCCTGGGCCAGCTTCCGCATGCTGAGCGAATCGACGCCGGCTTCGTCCGCAAGGACGACGGCGGCGCTCAGCACCCGCTCTCTGTTCAGCGGTGCGCGGTGCACCGCCTCCGACTGCTGTGCCATCTGAACCACCTTTGGCGAGCTGGAAACTTTCTCTTGACAAGTGTACGCCGTACACCTAGTTTTAGAGGCATCGAGGTGTACGCCGTACACCAACAACCCGAGGCTCAGATGATGGTTACAGAAACCACTGGCGCCGCTCCGGCGGCCAAGCGCTCCCGAGCCGGCTGGCTGGTGCCCGCCGGCTTGATATTAATCAGCATCATCCCGGTGATCTTCGGGTCGCTGCGGATGGCGGAACTGACCGGCGGCGCTGCGGTGACTCCGGCGAACCAGCGATTCTTCGACTCGCCCGTCCCGGTGCTGATCCACATCCCCGCCGCCATCGTGTACAGCTTGGTCGGGGCCTTCCAGTTTGTTCCCTCGCTGCGGCGGGGTAAGCGCGGCCGGCGCAACTGGCACCGCATCGCCGGGGCGATTCTGATTCCCGCGGGGCTGCTCTCGGCCCTGTCCGGACTCTGGATGGCGGTCTTTTACGATCTGCCGAAGGATGACGGCGTCATCCTGCTGATCCTTCGGCTGGTCTTCGGCACGGCAATGGTCGCGAGCATTGTCCTGGGCATCGTCGCGATCCGGCGCCGGAACTTCGTTGCCCACGGCGCCTGGATGGCCCGCGGCTACGCCATCGGCATCGCGGCCGGAACCCAAGCCTTGGTGAGCATCCCCTGGTTCGTGTTGGTCGGCCCGACCAATGAATTAAGCCGGGCGGTCCTTTTGGGGGCGGCGTGGGTGCTCAACCTTGCGGTCGCCGAATACTTCATCCGCCGGCGCGCCCACCGGTCCGCGTCCTCGCGGCGGCTGTTCGGTAGGTCCGCTGCCCTCCCGGCTGGAGCTTCCCGATGAGGGCCGCGGTGTACCGGAAGTTCGGTGCTCCGGAGGTCGTCAGCGTGGAAGAGGTGCCGCAGCCCTCGCCCGGTACACGCGATGTGCTGGTCAAAGTCCACGCGAGCACGGTGAGCGCGGCTGACTACCGTTCCAGGAGTCGCCGGGTCCCCAAAGGCCTCGGATTGTTGGCCGCGAAAGGCCTCGGTCTCTTCCGGCCACGCAACCAGATCCTTGGCATGGACTTCGCCGGGGTTGTGGCAGCCGTAGGCACCGACGTCACCAAATTCCACCCCGGCGACAACGTCGTCGGAATGCTCGGCGCGAAGTTTGGCGGCCACGCAGAGTACGTGTGCATACCCGAGGACGGTGTCATCACCGCAAAGCCCCGCAACTTGGGATTCCAAGAAGCCGTGACGCTCGTCTTCGGCGGACTCACCGCACGCAGCTTCCTGAACCGCGCCGACGTCAAACCCGGGGACACCGTGCTCATCAACGGTGCATCCGGCGCTGTAGGAACGGCTGCGGTACAGCTCGCCAAACAACTCGGTGCCCACGTCACCGGCGTCAGCAGCGCGGCCAACGCCGATCTCGTCGCCTCGCTCGGCGCCGACCGGACCATTGACCACGCCCAGACCGACTTCGCCGCTGAAGGCAAGACCTACGACGTGATCATGGACTGTGTCGGCAACGCACCCTTCGAGCGAGTCGAGGCTTCGCTCAATCCCGGCGGCTCACTGCTGCTGGTCATCGCCGATCTCAAAGCGATACTGAGGGCGCCGGGTCGCACCCGGAGAACCGGCAAGCAAGTCGTCGTCACCAGCAAGTACTCCGCCGACGACCTCAAACACCTCGTCTACCTCGCAGAAACCGCCCACTTTCGAGCCGTCATCGACAGAACCTACAACCTCGATGACATCGTCGAAGCCCACCGCTTCGCCGATGCCGGCCGCAAGACCGGCAACGTAGTCCTGCGAAATCCCCGGATGCAATAGAGAATCCACCAACGTAAGTACCGGCAATGTGTGACCGTTGCCCGGCGGCCGACTATTTGCTACGCGTAAATCCCTGGTTTTACATTCAACCTGTGAAATCCTGGCCGCATAGGGCGGTTGACGAATAGGGAGTCGCATGAGCTTTGGTGTTGTAGCTACTTCGGCATGGGCGGGAATCTAGAGCAGCCATGCGTGATGAAGTTGCGCATGCAGACGCACAGGACATCGAGCGACGCGTGCGCTTCGAGGCGATGGAGTGGCTAGCCGCGAGAACCAATGACGGCTCAGAATGGCTAACTCGCGAAGAAATATTGGATTTCAGGCTCGACGGGGAAAGGTTCCGGCTCCAACCGACGCAAAACGGAATCCACAAACCTAGGGCCTTTCAGGCTGCTCTTTCGATTCAGACGGTCTATCGTCGTCCTGGCCAGAAGCGGCCTTACGAAGACGCCATGGGGGTTGATGGCGTCCTGAGGTATAAGTGGCAGGGTACGGATTACGACTCTTGGGATAACAAGTCGCTTCGTGTGGCTATGGAGAACAAATTGCCACTCCTATGGTTCGTCGGGGTCGGTTTAGGTCCGGCTGTTTTCCAAGTCGTCTATCCCATCTACGTGCTGTGGGAAGAACCGGAGTTGCATCAGTTCGCCATTGCTCCCAACGTCGACAAGGCGGTTGTAAATCAGGCAAACGTTATGGAGGAGGCCATCCGGCGATATGTTCGGGTGGAGACGAAGCGGCGCTTGCACCAACCAGTGTTCCGATCAACCGTCTTGCATGCTTATGAAACTCGTTGTGCCGTGTGTAATCTAGGGCACGGTGTTCTGCTGGATGCAGCACATATTGTGCCCGACTCCGACGAACGCGGAGTCGCCTCGGTGGTCAACGGTCTTGCTCTTTGTAAGATTCACCATGCCGCTTTCGATGCTCATATTCTGGGAATTAGTCCAGATCTGACAGTTCATATTCGTCCTGAGCTATTGGCGGAAATTGACGGGCCAATGCTTCAACACGGGCTGAAGGAACGTCATGGGCAAAAGCTCATGAAAGTGCCAGATCGTCTGTCGGAACGTCCTCGACGTGACTTACTGGACATATCCTTTCAAAAATTTTTGGCAGCTTAAGTTCAAGTGTGTCCCCGGCACAGGGTTCGACTGTCTCAGTCACGAAGGAGTGAAGTAATTCTCCCGGCATACCTAGGCCCACCCTATGCCTGCCCTTAGCATGTGCGATGCCAGTTAAAGTGAGTGATGGCTGCGGTCGTTTACTTCACCGCAGCAACCTGAAGAGACAAAGACGATGGGTCGCAATCAAATAGATGGCGAGTACAACGGATGGTACGACCACGACATGAGTTTGAGTTCTAGTACAGAATTCGTAGACGGCATTATGCGAGTTGGGTCGGGCAAGGCGCTGGCCACCGACAGACAGCGCTAGAAGAGCTAGCCCGCTGACCCTGGCGTGCGGTGGCGGACCAGCAGATGGAACTGCTACAACAACCTGCTCTCATTTGGCTCCTCGACAAACCCACTTATTTAGACCATCATGTAGCTAAACTTTCTGATGATCAGTTGGGTTGGGATTTGCGCGAGGGTGAAGGGCCTGGAAGTCCGGAGATGCATGCCGCGTCAGTGTTGATGCGTAGGGTGCTGGTGCTCAACGACATGGTGGAGTACCAGATGCGTCGCGTCATGGGGACGAACGAGACGGACTTTCAAGCGATGCAACATCTGATGGCGAAGGGGCCGATGACGCCGTCCCAATTGGCGGATGCCCTGCACATCACCACTGCCGCGGCCACCACGGTGGTGGACCGTTTGGTGCGGGCCGACCACGCACGCCGAGTGCCGAATCCTTTGGATCGGCGAAGCACGATGGTGGAGCCGACAACCCATGCGGCCGACTTCGCGATGGCCAAGCTGATGCCGATGATCCAGCAGACGGACCAACTGGTCCGGGACATGCAACCGGACCAGCAGGAGGCGGTGGTCGCCTATTTGGGTGGGGTTATCCAGGCGATGGAGCAGCACATTGTAGAGCTGGCGGGGGAACAACCCGTTGTCCCCCAACTGACCGGGAAGGGCCCGTTATGACGGCTCTCCAAGGTTCGTGGTGAATGACGGGTCGTGTCTTTAGACAGAAGGGGCCCGTAGCCCTGTTGTGATGGATGTTCTTGACGCATTCATCAATGACAGGAACTACGAGCCTTGACCGAGC
>NZ_SUKC01000018.1 GCF_005047635.1 Arthrobacter sp. CAU 1506
GTTGATCCACGAGTGCGATGTCGTGGTGTCCCTCTGCCCAGTCGATGCCGCAGAACACTTCCGTCATGTGGCTGTTCCTTCCCCTGTCGTCGGTAGCTGCAGAGGACCGTTGCGACTTGGGACAGTTGCGACCTAATGGAAGAGCTCGACGGCTCGACATCTGATTGGCATTCTCATCCCTGTCGGAAGCTGCCGGGGCCGGGTCTTAGCGTGAGAACTCTGAGTTCGCTTTCCTGGTCGAGACGTTGGCCGGCAGCAAGCCCCCGAAGTCAACCTACGTTCCGTGGCGTGAGGGAGCCAGAGGAACCATCTTTTTCGACGGCTCCAGGCCACGGTAACGGGAAGTCCTCATCTGGCTCCCTCACAACCCATTAGGTAACGGGGGGAGCCATAGCATCACGATAACAAGCCGCGACTAAACCATTAGTCGCGGGGTTCGGCACGATCCGAGACGAACGATTGACATCTCCAACGTTAGAGGAACTCACGCAGGAGCAAGGGTTGTCCGTCAGAGAACCGACTGAGCCGGAAGGGCTCTGGATCGACGAGTGGAGCCTGCTCGGCTACGAGCTGCGCGGCTAGCCGGCCGGCGCCGGGACCGAGCGCGAAGCCCTGAGCGCCGTGCCCGGTATTGATAAAGAGACCCGGCATAGCGGGCACTTCAGAGATGACCGAGGTGTAATCAGGAGTTGCATCGATGACTCCGGCCCACCTCTCTATGATTCGAGCGTCTGCCAATGCCGGGAAAAACTCCCTCGTCGCAGCGACAGCGCGATCTCCCGCGCGCATAAGGGGCTTCGCCGTGAGCATACGAACCCGCTCAAATTCGGTGATCTCATCGTTTCGCCATCGGCGATTCGTGCGCATGGACTGCAGCAGATCACTTCCAACCCGAATAGTCAAAGGCGAGTTCAGCGGGTTCTTGAGCAGTTGGCGCAAGGCTGGCATGAAGTCAGGGAGTACCCGGAAGCTATCCCAAGTGACCGGAATCGGGTGCGGGGTTACGCCGATCGAGTAGCTGCCATCGATCTGTTCCCGCCAGGCGACCCCACCACCGTGGCCAGCCCCTTGATGCGCAGTGCCGCCCTTAACCCGAATCACGTTTGAGGTGATGTTTTGCTGCGGGAGATTGATGCCGAGGTTACCGAGGAACAGCCTTGACCACGCTCCACCAGCGACCACAACCCGCTTAGTACGGACCTCGCCGTGCTCGGTCACGACACTGTGCACCGCGCCGCCTTCCGTCTCCACGGCGCGCACAGCTACAGGAGCGAATACCTTGACACCCTCCGCACGCGCCCCCTTGGCGATGAGCGGCACGGCATGGGTCGGCTCCGCCGACCCGTCGCTTGGCTGATGAAGGGCACCGATGTACTTCGCACTAGCGCGGGGAATCAACTCGTCGAGTTCCGAGGCTCGGAGGATCTTGGCATCGATATCCTTCGGAAAACGCTGGGAAGCCTCCCGTTGCCAAGCTCGTTGCGCTTCCAATTCCTCCTCGTTGGAGGCCAGTTGCAGGTTACCGCCCTGCCGGACGCTGACGTCGAAACCAAACCGATTTGCGAGTCCCGTCCAAATGTTTTTGGCATCCACGGCCAGCGGAAGCTTGTCCTCATGGAAGCCATTGGAGTACACCCAGCCGAAGTTGCGGCTTGAGGACTCACCGCCGACGAACCCCTTTTCGAACACGACAGTCCGCAACCCGTACTCATTCAGGAACAGCGCGGTGGAGATCCCGGCGATTCCCCCGCCGATCACAACGACGTCGGCTTCACTGGGAATCTGAGAAATCGGATCAGTTTCCGTGAAAATGGCCCGCGGGTGTCCAGACTCCAGCAGCCATCGTGGCTGGGAAGAGAGTGCCAATGCAGTAAAGGCCCCAACAGCAGCTCCGGCGACTACGTTGGCAGCTTTGCTGGCGAGTTGGTTCGATTGCGGCATGGAGTGTCACCTTTGTAATTTCGTAGGCATGGGCGGATAGCTATTCCGTGCGTTTGGCTACTTCATGCAGCTAGCCTACAACATAGTGATGCATCCGTATCTTTTTTGACGTCGTAGCTACGCGACCTTGACTCTAGCGAGGCAGAGTGCACCGGCGTAGTGAAGGCCATGCCAAGTTATGGACCCGGGCACGATGCGCTAGCCATGCCGGCCATACCCGAAGCCAGCGATAATTACAAGTCATTCTGTTCCACCCCCTCCGAGAGGAGCCGAGGTGCCTTTGCAGCGATACGTTGGTGCGGTGTCGAACATTCAGCTTTTGACCGGGGAGCAAGGGCTGCCCGTGGCATCGACTCCTATTGAATCGAACTCGTAGTCCCATTCGGTGCCCAAGAGCAGTTCCGACATGCTGTGCTGGCGCCCATCCAGCCGGGCTCACCCGCCTACATGAAGATGAACATCAGGCCCATTGTCCCCGCACCCAACATCTCCGCCACCGTTGTCGACAACTGCTGAGGTGCCGTCCCCGCACCGCGCGTCAAACTCGTGTGTCGGCAGCAATACTGCACTGACCGAGCGGCGAAGACCAGCGCTGCGACCAGGCACAGCCCGCCAAGTAGAGGATAGAAAAGGTTCCAATTCGGTGCGTCGCTAGGTGCCGGTAGTCCTGTTGTGTCTGGCATCCCTACTCGTCCATGCATGTGATGATGAGGCAATGGTGGACCCGAGCTTCCCGATTTCTGTATGACGGGTAGTGCCACCATGACCCATGCGGCGGTCATCATTGCTGCGTTGTAAAAGCTCTTTACTCGTTGCCGGGTTTGGCCGGACATGGAAGAACCGGTACGAGCAGTGCCTCGGATCACGAACCACCAGGCCGAGGAAGGAAGAAGGGCAAATATCGGAAGAATCGGAAGTGCCACCCCGAACGCCATGGCTGCCATGACCAGAGACATGAAAGCATGGATGCCCGCATCTATACGTGTCACGATTCCTCGTGAACCCACGAGGCACGCAACGTGGAAGATGATGAGGCCCAACAGGACAACCCCTAGGGCAATGTGCAAAATTTCGTATTGCACGTTTTCCTTCCCTGAATTGAATGCAGATTACCGTTGATCTTCATAGCGAATGAACCCCATTCGGGGTCGAGTGGGTGATTCCGTGTTAGTAGCGTGAGGACCCCCGTCTACACGTGGCGAATAGCAGAGCGGCGCCGGGTGTGTCGACGAAGGACCTTAGACACACCCGACGGATCGAACGCTTAATTTCAGACGCGTGTTGTGCCCAGGTTTTCGTAAGTAGAGCGCTTCTTTGTTCGGGACCAAATGGCGAACGCGATCCCGCCGGCGAACATCACCACGTGCATCACCGGCAACCAAGTCATCGACGACTCACTGCCTGCGAGGGCATCGTAGTTGACAATCCCAGCAACGGCGCAGGCGGCTAGCAGGACGCCGGCCAGGATGGGCGCGCCGACTTTCGCCACTGTCCTCTCCCCGCGGCGAAAAAAGAAGATGCCAATGGCAAAGGACGTCACTGTCAGACTAGCGATTAGCCCGATGGTGCCGAATCCGGTCATTGTGGTGGACAGTCCGACGAAGGGGTCCTGGCCCGCTGCGTAGAAGGCGACCGTTACAACGAGTGCGAGTCCCCCCACAACAAGCAGAGCGGGAATCGGCGAACCGAGGCGCGGCGATGTATGAGCAAATTGATTGGGCAGGACACCATCACGACCCAAGGCGAAGAGGTATCTGGCGCCTGCATTTTGGAAGGCAAGAGCGCCGGCAAACAGACTGACAATGTTGAGGGTTCCAATCACGTTTGATAGGCCAGAGCCGACGTACTGTTCAGCAAGCCCGTAGACGAAGAGACCAGGATCTTCACCGCTGCGACCAACTGCCTGGTCAAAGCCAGCGCCTGCGATGAGAACCCATGCAGAAAGGCCGTAGAACAAGCCGACAAGGACGATGACAATGTATGTGGCCTTAGGGACCGCCTGGTTTGCATCCTTGGCCTCCTCCGCGTAGATCGCGGTGCCCTCAAAACCGAGGAAACAGGAGAAACCATAGATTGCTGCGACGCCGATCGCGCCGCTGAAAACCACGTTCGGGTTGAAAGCGTCAAATGAGAAGGCTCCGAGACCTACTTGGGCAAGGATACCGACGTCCATAACGAGGAGGGCTAGTGTCTCGAGAACCAAAATGGCCAAGAGCACGCGGGCTGCCACCTGGATCCCGCTTATGGACAAGGCAGTCGCTGCTAGAATTCCGAAGACGGCACACCAGATCCATGGAATATCTATTCCGACCCGGTGGAGAAGCTCCTGACCGAAAAACCCAAAACCGCCCACTACACCGATAGACAGCGCGATGTACGACAACGTTAGTACGTAGGCGGTGCCCAGACCGGTCGCCTTCCCAATGCCTTGGGAGACATAAGCATAGAAAGCGCCTGCGTTCCGCACGTGGGGGACGATTCGTACGAAGCCCACCGAAAAGAGGACCAGCAGCATCGCGATGAGTAGGATCGCTCCCGGCGTGCCGACTCCGTTCCCCAACAGAATGGCCAGAGGAACCAGACCTACAATGCCGGCAATGGGCGCGGCCGCAGCGATAACGCTTGCGACGATATGTCGAGTGGCGATGCTCTCGCCCTTGAGTTGAGCGTCAGCCCCGGAACTAAGTCCCTCGGGGCCATCCAGTGAAACGGTTCGTTCGGTCAATTCATTCTCCTCATACCGTGTGGCTCCCAGCCGGGCGCCGCTGAATTTGACGCGTCATTCGACCGAGCGAGTCCATCACGAGGGCACTCAGGCGCGGCCATGCAGTTTGAGCGTGACAGGACAGCGGCAGGGGAAGAACGCTTCGGTTCACCTACCGAACCGATTAGTGTAGTCCGGCTCACAGCAAGACAGGGGCTAGGACTTCCGCTATGGCGATCACTGTTCTAGCAGTGTTTCCGAACCGGAGAAGTCCTCTCCGTCGGGGGCTCGTCCCCTCGGACCAATTGCCGCAGTCAAGTGAACGACGCTTGGATGCCCCGCCTGTTCCTTGATGACGCAACGCCTGGGCGGCCCACGTCGACGTTGCCTGCACTTTAACTAAGCCTTCAACTTCCCAACCTGCATGGTCCACTGAACGAGAGTAAAGCTCACGTTGTCGTTGTGCTTTGGTCTACCTAGGTCCGCTTCCATTTCGAAAGCAGACGCACTGGCTGCAACAACCGTTCCAGCAGGATACTTCTCGCCACTCGCGGCCACCCTGGCACAGTCAAGGTCCAGGAAGATCCGGACGATGAATCAGATCCGGTCCTTTAACGCGAAGAACACCTTCGCTCCGCGTCGCACCAACGTGTCGGGCAACCCCAGCGGCGGCCACGAGCGGTGGCGGTGGCTGCGCACCACGTCATAGGACGCGTAACGGGGGTCGGTGGCTTGGGCAGCGATCCGGCCGGTATTCCACGATGGCAGTACGCCGTTGCTCGAAGTCACCACTGCTGAGGGAGCAATTCGGTCCAGTAACGGCGTCTCTTCTATCGTCGAAGCCACTTCCCCTTCCCATGAGTAGTTGAAGAGGACATCGCCGAGGGCTGGGAACGTGTCACGGAGTTCACGGCGTATTCGTTCCTCGAGTCTGTCTCCGGATATCGATTCGAAGAGCGTGCTGATGCCGAAGAGGAGTCGGTTATCGGGAAGTCGGCGGAAGTACCGCGAGAACGTGGCGATTTCACTGGTTGCCACCCATGACGGAAGTACCGACTCAAGCAGGTCGGCCGGAATCGGGTCTGTCACCGCGATCTGCGAAAAGCCGACCATGAGCTGCTGCCGACGCCACGACAACACCTTCCCCGTACCTGCACCGGCCGCTACGACCATCCTCCGGGCCTTCACTTCGCCGGCGGCCGTCCGCACAACGATGGAATCACTCGAGGTCTGCACTTCCACCACCTCGGAGTCCTCAGCTATAACTGCACCCCGACGTTCAGCCAAGGAAGCCAGCCCTTCCAACAGCCGGTGCGGGTTCAGCGCGATATTATCCCGCTCATGGAGGCCGCCGACGTATCGGTCGGAACGGATGTGTTCCCGCAAGGCGTCTTGGTCCAGATAAGAACGCCCCGACGTCGTCTCCCCCGCTGAACGCGCCGCTTTGGCGAGCTGCTTAGCTTGGCCGCTAGTGATCGCCAAACGAAGACTTCCCCGCCGGGCATCCGCGTCGATCTTGTGCTCTTCCATCAATTGGAAGAGTTCTTGCGCCGCAGCTCCAAGCGTGTCGTCTACGCCGCTGGACTGTTCCGGATCCGCCAAGTGGGTCCCTTCGCTAAGCAAAAGGATTCCTCCGTTACGACCAGATGCCCCGGACGCAACACGGTCCTTCTCCAAAACGATGACACTCATCCCGGCCTCGGCGAAAGTGAGCGCCGCGGAAACCCCTGCATACCCTGCGCCGACCACGACGGCGTCAAACCTGTGCTGGCCGCTCAGCGGAGTACGTTTGCTTACCTCCAGCCCAACCGCATAAAAAGTTTCCTGTGTGCTCCCGCTACTAGGCAACGTCAACGCTCCTCATCTCCGTCTTGACTCTCAGGGCGCATGGCCGCATCTATCGATGCTATCCGTCAGGTCACCGCCGGCGCGGTCCCGGTCCGGTTGGTGAACCTCAGCACAGTACCCATTCCGGCTGATGGACAGATTTCGGCGCGTGGTGCCGCGCAGCACCGCAAGGCGTTGCCAGCTGGCGAACGACGACGGCGGTCCGGTCCTTGGACCGCGGTGTTCACACGTCGACGTAGGTGGCTAAGACTCTACTCATCACTGAGCAGTGTGATCGTCGAATCCCTGATCCGTCGAGAGGAGAGCCGGGGAAGCCAGACAGGAATCCGACGGGCGCCGGCGCGCCAAATGGTCCTACTTGGAGTCAGCAACCCGTTCGGCCCGCGCTAGACGGATCATCCAGATGGACCCTTTACTCCTACGGAACTGAAAGGACCACCGTGTCGGAATCCAGCACCCTGGCCAGCCTGCATGAGAGCCGGAGCTTTCCCCCGGACCCTGCATTCACCGCGAACGCCGTAGCGAACAAGTCACTTTACGAGTCTGCAAACGTCGACCGCCTGGGATATTGGGCTTCCCGAGCCAGAGAAGTGCTGACATGGGAGCGAAATTTCACCCAGGTCCTGGACTGGTCGGCAGCGCCCATGGCGCGGTGGTTTGCCGACGGGACGGTTAACGCGGCATACAACGCCCTGGACCGGCACGTGGAAAACGGACTGGGGGACAGAGTAGCGATCCACTTTGAGGGTGAACCCGGTGACACTCAGACCTACACGTATGCCCGGTTAACCGCAGAGGTCAAGAAGGCGGCCAACGCGTTCGAGTCCCTTGGTGTCGTTAAAGGGGACCGAGTGGCCATCTACCTGCCCATGATTCCTGAGGCAGTGATCACAATGCTGGCCTGCGCAAGGATCGGAGCCATCCACTCGGTAGTCTTCGGTGGTTTTTCTACTGAAGCGCTCCGGTCGCGCATCGATGACGCTGCCGCAAAGCTGGTCGTTACGGCGGACGGCTCCTGGCGTCGCGGCAAACCTTCTTCGCTCAAGCCTGTTGTGGATGAAGCGCTGAGCGCTCCCGGGCACTGTGTGGAAAACGTCGTGGTGGTCAGGCGAAACAATCAGACCGTGGCCTGGACCGAAGGCATGGACCATTGGTGGCACGAGACCGTGGGGGCAGCAGACGATCAGCACACCGCCATCGCGCATGAGGCGGAACACCCGCTGTTTATCTTGTACACATCCGGTACCACGGGAACTCCCAAAGGCATCCTGCACACCACCGGCGGCTACTTGACCCAGTCCGCCGTAACTCACAAGGACACCTTCGACCTGCACCCCGAAACCGACGTTTACTGGTGCACTGCGGACGTCGGCTGGATAACAGGCCATTCCTACGTGGCATACGCACCATTAGTCAACGGCGCCACGCAGGTAATTTATGAAGGTACACCGGATGCCCCGCATCAAGGCCGCTGGTGGGAGATCGTCGAAAAGTATGGTGTCACCATTCTTTACACCGCTCCCACTGCCATCCGTACTTTCATGAAATGGGGGCGAGCCATCCCGGACAGCTATGACATCTCCAGTCTGCGGGTGCTCGGCTCGGTGGGCGAGCCCATCAATCCTGAGGCATGGATGTGGTACCGCGAGGTAATCGGCTCCAACGCCGGGCCCGGAAATAACGGGAAGCCCGGACCGCGCAAGGATAAGCCTGCCCCAATCGTGGATACCTGGTGGCAAACCGAGACCGGAGCACACATCATCGCGCCTCTGCCCGGCAGCACCGCGACAAAACCCGGATCCGCGCAGGTCGCTGTACCAGGCATTTCGGTTGACGTTGTTGATGAGACGGGCACGCCTGTGGAACGCGGGGAGGGCGGGTTCCTGGTCATTCGCGAACCCTGGCCAGCCATGGCGCGAGGAATTTGGGGCGATCCCGAACGTTTTGTGGCAACTTACTGGTCCCGCTTCGAAAACATCTACTTCGCCGGCGACGGCGCGAAGAAGGACGGCGACGGCGACCTCTGGATACTGGGCCGGGTGGACGATGTGTTGAATGTTTCGGGCCACCGGCTATCCACTACCGAAATCGAATCTGCCTTGGTCGCCCACCCGTCCGTCGCCGAAGCGGCGGTGGTCGGAGCCAGAGATGCGACCACCGGCGAAGCTGTGGTTGCGTTCGTGATTCTCAACACTGCTGCACAGGACGCCCCAGACGTCGCCGCCGTCTTGCGCAAGCATGTTGCTAAGCAGATCAGTCCGATCGCTAAGCCTAAGCACATCCTTGTGGTCCCAGAATTGCCCAAGACACGCTCGGGCAAGATTATGCGACGCCTGCTCAAGGACCTCGTCGAGGGCCGCGAGACCGGCGACGTCTCCGCTCTCGCGGAACCGGCGGCGATGGCTCAGATTGCCACCACTCTCGGTATGTCAAGCCGTTACGGGAATCGCACGATTGCAAAAGCTTCTGTAAAGCCCGCTTCGACCGGCAAGGGAAACGAAGTCATGAAAAACGATAAAGAACTTCCTTCCACTTATGTAGCCCATCCGTGGCTCGGGCTGGAGCCGGAAATGGATCACGAATGCAAACGGGACCTTAACGAACAGTCCCCTATCAGAGAGGAAGACCGGCCGTGAGCCTGACCTTCGAACACGTCACCCTGGGCCAACGGGTCCTCTTCGGTTCCGACAAGGCAGCGGAGAACCTTGCGGCCGAGGTCGCCCGGTTCGAGGCGAAGAAGGTGATGATGATTGCCTCCGAGCGTGAGGCGCCGATTGCCGCCAAGGTCGCTTCCGCCATCGAAGTGGCGTTGAATTACGACGACGTGGCCCCGCATGTGCCGGTCGAGAAGGCCGAAAAAGCCAGGGCCGCGGCTGCCGAGCACGGTATTGACTTGCTGGTTTGTGTCGGCGGTGGCTCAACCACCGGCCTGGCTAAGGCCATCGCGCTGACCTCCGGTCTGCCGATCGTGGCCGTGCCCACCACCTACGCCGGGTCCGAGGCAACCAACGTCTGGGGCCTGACCGAGGCTGCCCGCAAGACCACCGGCGTTGCAGACTGCGTGCTGCCAGCGACGGTGATCTACGACGCCGTTCTGACCCTGTCCCTGCCGGCTGACCTCTCAGTCGCCTCCGGGTTGAATGGCATGGCGCACTGCATCGATTCGATGTGGGCACCTCGGGCCGATCCGATTAACCAGGCCCTGGCCGCAGAAGGCATCAGGGCGCTTGATCAGGGCCTGCCGCTGATCAAGAAACACCCGCAGGACCTCATCGGACGAGAACAGGCCCTGTACGGGGCTTATCTGTCAGCGGTCGCGTTTGGCTCCGCTACCTCCGGCCTGCACCATAAGATCTGCCACGTGCTCGGCGGGACCTGGAACATGCCACACGCTCAGACCCACGCGACAGTGCTGCCGTACGTGCTCGCTTTCAATGCCCCGGCCGCCCCTGACGCGGCCGCCCGCATCGCTGCCGCGTTCGGCACCGCCGACGCTGTGGACGGACTGAACCACCTTCGCGAGGTCCTGGATGCGCCCCGAGCACTGAGGGACTACGGATTCACCCAAGAAAACATTGCCGAAGCAGTCGACATCATCCTTCCGATCATCCCGGCTTCCAACCCCCGCCCCGCTACTGCTGAAAATCTCACGGAGCTGCTCACAGCTGCCTGGGCCGGCACTACGCCGGGCATCTGAAGGGACACCACAATGACCGACACCACCCATATCAGCTGCAGCGCCCCAGTGTCTGCGGAACAAACCGCCGTAGAAGAACGCCTGACCGAATATGTCTTGGCTTCCTTCGATAACGCCTCGGACGCCCGACTGAAGCAGATCATGCGGGCACTCGTGCGCCACCTGCACGCGTTCATCCGCGACGTGCGCCTGAGCGAGGCCGAATGGAACAAAGCGATCGAGTTCCTCACCGCAGTCGGGCACATCACAGATGACAAGCGGCAGGAATTTATCCTGCTCTCCGACGTTCTGGGCGCCTCGATGCAGACCATCAACGTGAACAACGAAGCCTACCGCAACGCTACCGAAGCCACCGTGTTCGGCCCGTTCTTCGTGGACGACGCCCCCGAAATCCCGATCGGTGGCGACATCGCCAACGGCGCCTCCGGCCAGCCCTGCTGGGTCGAAGGCACCGTCAAAGACACCGATGGCAATCCGATCCCCGGCGCCCGTATCGAGGTCTGGGAAGCCGACGAAGACGGCTTTTACGACGTCCAATACCCGGACGGACGCGTTTCAGGAAGGGCGCACCTGTTTACCGACGAGAATGGCACATACAACTTCTGGGGATTGACCCCCACCCCATACCCCATTCCGCACGACGGACCCGTGGGCCAGATGCTCGAAGCCACCGGACGATCCCCGATGCGTGCGTCCCACTTACACTTCATGGTCGCCGCCGAAGGTTATCGCACCCTCGTCACACACATCTTCGTCACAGGCGACGAATTACTCAAATCCGACACTGTCTTCGGCGTCAAACAATCCCTCATCAAGAACTTTGACGAACAACTCGCCGGCACACCCACCCCCGACGGCCGCGCCTTGGCCGACCAAACCTGGGCCCGTACACGCTTCGACATCGTCCTCGCACCCGCCGTGGCCTAGAACGTGGCTGCTTCTTGCCATAGCCGGATCAGGTATGGGCAGGGGGAAGGTTGCCGAACAGGTGAACGCGGGCGGTGCCTTACCGGGTACCGATACGGCCCGAAGGCCTGAAGCGAGTCCAGGGTTGCCATCGCGTCCTGTCCTAGACGCACCGGCGTTAACGTTGACACGACGGCCCTGCCCTTGCGCCGGTGGCCTTCCTCTCTCAGGAAAACCGCGTGCTGAACGTAGTGGAACGCGAAAGGCTACGCATCGGCGCATAAACCATATACAAATGGCAATTAGGGAAAGGCCTCGTCATGGGCAGCTTTAGCGACTGGAATGATCTGGTCGGCCGGAAGGTGCAGATCCAGCACCGCGGTCGCACCATCCGCACCGGCTACGTCGAGGAGGTGACCGCGCCCGCGGACGCATTATGGATTACGGCCCACGGGATCGACCGGCGGGCCCTGTACGAGAAGGCGCAGGGCCACACGGTGCTGTCGGTTGCCGATCACGAAGGGACAGACCATGGACACCTCGGTTGACATCATCGCCGAAGTCAGGGTCCGTGACGGGGCCTCCAGGGACGAGTGCCTCAACGCCGCGGTCGACCAGATGATGGCGGTCGCCTTACAAGACCGCCGACATGGCGTCCAGGTCACCCGTCTGGGGGGGCAGGTCACTTCACCGTCGGGCTCAGCGATGAGGTTCCCTTCGGCCGCACCGAAGAACGCGATGCCTGGGACAGGTCTTCCTGACTGTCTGCCGGCGCTGTTGTGGTGTTGCCCAGTGCCCTAGCCCACGACGCAACCGTGGTGTCCGCGGCTGGTAGGGGACACTCGCCATCCGGAAGCGTCACGATGCCTTTAGTGTCGCGGTCGGCACCGAGTCCCCCACGACATGACTTGGGCGTGCGAGGACCCGGCGGGCCATTACCCCCTGAGGTCTACCGCCTTGTCATGCTCCCCACCTCCTAAGATCTGGGGGCGCCTGGAACGGATGCCCCGCCACGCTCAACGCCGGCATCCCCGTGGGCGAGAATTTTCCGACGTACCAACTGTGACTGATTGAGAACCAGCCCATCGATCGCAGCTATGACCGTCACGACAATCGCGAGGATGCCGAACCGGTGAGACCGGTGCACGTAGCCTGACGATACGCCTCCCGCAGCTGCGCAGCCAAGGTACCTATTTCGGCTGCCGTCGCGCATGCATGAGGACCTCAAGCTGAACCACTTGTAGGTGAGGATCCAGCTTGACGCATAGGGAAGCACCTCCATGAAAGGTCTCCATCCCTCCGTCCCTTGGGAAGAGGCCCAACTCGAGATCGCCCACTCGATAGCCGAAGTGGTGGTCACCAAAGACGGCGGCACCCGGCCTCCCTCGTAAGTACCCTTAGTCGAGCCGCCTCGCCCCACCGCGTGCCACCACGGCGATGGGCGCACTGGGTAGCGCCAGCCGACGCTCACCGCACGGCACTCGCATCCCATCCGGTCCGGTTACCGAACCACGACGTTCGCTTTGTGAGCAAGAACACTAAAACTGTTCCCATGAATAGTTCTGGAAGAATTCCGGAGTCGATCTCAGTGCCGTGGTCGGCGCAGGTCTGTCTGGACTGGTGGTTGCGCGAAACCTGGCAGCTGCGGGGGCAGAGGTAGCCGTCCTGGAAGCGCAGCCAGAAATCGGCGGCCGTCTGAAGCCCTTCATTCGCCCGAACGGAACGGTGTTGCTGGGTGGCGGTGAATTTACGGAGCCGGGGCAATTCGCCTTGCGTGCACTCGCCGAGGAACTCGGGATGACCGTCGACCACGCACGATCTTCAGGCGCAGGCGTCCGCGTGCATCGCGGCACGCGAATTACCGAGACCACACCGCGTGAGCAACCCCGAGGAAGCCGTCGCGTACGCCGCCGCACACGAGCTACTTGCCGAACTCGCGGCTGAAGTGCGGGCAGCTGCGCCTTGGATGCTTCTCGCGCGGCAGAGTGGGACGCGATGAGCGCCGCGCAGTGGCTAACGACCAACGTGGCGTCCGACGCGGTGCGAAACCTCGTCGCTCTTGACTTCACTTCCATGGTGACTTCCGCGAGACCTCGTTTCTCTACCTCCTCTGGTTCCTCTCGCAGTGGGGCTCCTTTGAGAACTATGCGGCATTGGAATGGAAGCTCGTCAGCGGCGCCGCTGCGCTTCCTGCCAGGATCGCCTGTGCCACCTCGGCTGCTTAGGGCCCAAGGAGTACGGAAGTGGATGGAAAGTCGCTGGCGAAGTTATCGGGAAGGTCAACGATGAAGACGTTCTCGGTGCGGGTTCTGGCGACCTTCCAGGCACCGTCGACCTTACGGAAGAGGTTGTTGAGCCTGCTGCCACGGATCAAGCTCTTGCCGTCGGCGAAGAGCCACGGCTGGAAGTGAATCCACTGTCCGTCGGCAGTAGCGCCGTCTTCGTGGACGTGGATCTGCTCCGAGGTCAAGTAGTGCGCGTTGAGGAGCAGCTTGGGTTCACGTGTGTCGTCAAAGAAGTTATTGAAATGGGCCCGAAGCTGATCCTTGCCTTCAGAGCGACCGAACTGGTTGTCGTAGTACTCTCCGACACCCTCCCATACGGCGTCGTCCGCATAGAGGTCCAACAGGAGCTCGATCCGCTCCTGGTTGTCCTTTACTCCATACTCAGGGAGCGGAACATCGCAGAGGAACATGTACCGTGCCTGGATGCGGCGGATATCTGCTTCGGCCTCAAGGACTTCCAAGCGCTTGACTAGGCCGGTAAGTGTTTCGGTATCGATCAGGGTGTTAGTCGTCATGAAGACCAATCTTGGTCATGCTGGCCTCCGACCCAACCTTACGGTCCGTTCAATGGACTGAAGCGAGACGAACAACGTCGTTTCGTGTCGAAACGCGTGGTGCATCTCCTTGCTGTGAAGCCATTCCTGCTGAGACAGCAACATGACGAGTGGCCGCTCGGGTAAGGGTTGGTGTAGGAATCGTGGCTTCGGTCCAGTGGACAGACCCGGAGCATTCCGGCCGGACTGGGTTCAGCTTGACTAAGATCATCGAACGCGTGCGGTGTCCTGCTCGGCGGTCAGTACCGCAATTAGTAAGGAGAATCTACATGTCGGTATGGAAGTCTTTTCGGCCCAAAGGGACCTCGCACCCCGCCGCTCTCACGCTCGCCAACGAGGAAACGATTTTTGTGTCGGGTGTTGGTGGCCATCTGCCGGACGGGTCCATTTCTGATGACGCGCATGAGCAGATCCGCCAGACCCTGCGCAACATTGCTGCCCTCCTCGAACGTGAGGGGTCAAGCCTTGAAGAAGTGGTCTGGGTTCACCCCTACCTCAGCGACATCGCGGACGTCGATGCACTGACGCCGGCGATGACCGAGGCATTCGGGGAAGCCCCGCCCGCTTCAGCCGGGCTGTTGGGTGGCGTGGTTTTGGTAGATCCGCGCATGAAGGTTGAAATTGAGGCTGTCGCCGTGCGGGGTGCTCGACGGGAACTTCGCGAGTCGTGACTACCGCGGGAGGCGTTCAAGACCGGCGGGTCATCTCGGTCAACGACCTCATCTACTCTCTGGTCGATGGTATTGAACTACTCGCTGACATCCATCGGCCCGAGATGGATCGTCCAGCGCCGACGGTTCTCTACTTTCATGGTGGAGGCTGGGCCGGCGGTGACCGCAAGGACTCCTTCGACGCGCGTATTCTTCCGTTGGCCGCTACCGGGATAGCTGTTGTGTCGGTGGAGTACCGCCTGACGGATGTCGCGTCTTTTCCAGCGCAGCTGCTCGATGCGCGGTCAGCGGTGCGATGGGTGCGGGAGGTCGGGCCAGCATATGGGCTCTCTGTTGCACGGCGTGGCAGCTGGGAATCTTCGGCCGTTAGCACATTGGCGGCCCTGCTGGGCCTGGCGTCTCCGATAGACGATAATGGGCACTTACTTGAAGTGCCTCTGTCACCTGTCACCCAAGTCGAAGCCACTTGGGGAAGGGCACCTCTCGATCTCGCGGCCATGTTGACCCGGTCCTGGCTCGAGGCCAGCGAAATACCCATGGAAAGGTCCGAGGCGGCGCTATTCCTTAACTCTCAGACCTACGAAGCGGCGCGGAATATGAGCGGTCAGTGGTCATCCGCGCGACGGCAGAACACTTCCACCGACACCTAGGTCCCCTGTCCGCGGGGTGGACATCAGGACGGTAGGAGCCGGCCAACCCGGCTCCTACTAGGGCGGCTTGTCCGTCAGCATTGCCATTGTGCGCGGTTTCATACGGCTGAAGAACCAAACGCTAAGGTCCTGTTACGAGCCCACGAACGACGTATTAAGAACTCACTAGAGCCTGGTTCCACCGTAGGTATGAGAAATTGACGAGCGTCTCGACCATCTTCCAACTGCTAGCGAGCAAGACGAAAACCCGCCAGGCTCCGCGTCTCTACGTGTAGAGGAGGGGCTCCACTCGCGCGTGAACTGCTCCCCGAAAGTTGGACTGAAATCAGTTCTGACTTACGGGGAGCAGCTTCATGCATGCATGCAGTTCATTGTCAGAGGACCAACGCCAGAGCGCGGTAGCGTTGTTCGAAACCGGTTGGGGTGCCAAATCCGTGGCAACAAGGCTCGGGGTGCGCGACAAGCGATCCGCCGGTTATACCGGTGGAGAGTTCGCGGAGGGACAACGCTAGTGACCAAGCCAACCAAGCGCGTGTTCTCGTTCGAGCTCAAACTCGATACTGTGCGCCGGTTTCAAGCTGGAGAGAGCAAAGTCGCCCTGGCTAAAGAGCTCCAGCTGTCCTCTCCGCAGTTGATCGAGAAGTGGGGACGTCATCCAGCACCAGCACGCCTCGTGGCGGGCTCTCCTGGGGGGCGCCGACGCCGTGCAATCGATGTCCCGGAAGGGCAACTGCTACGACAACGCAGTGATGGAGAACTTCTTCGGACATCTCAAGGAAGAGCTCTTCCACCGTGTCCGATTCCTCAACACCGTCGCACTAACCGCAGCGCTGAAGGAGTACATCCGTTGGTACAACACCGAACGGATCTCGACATAGCTTGAGGGCCTGAGTCCGGTGCAATACCGTGCCCAGGCCCTCGCGGCTTAGGATCTTACTTGGCCAGTCCAACTTTCGGGGACCAGTTCACGCGCGAGGAGCCCCTCCTCTACACTCAGTCAGTCCGCGTCTCCTTCAAAGACCTACTAAATCTCCGGTGGCCCGAATTTGCCACCTCAGTGGCCGCAGTTGCAGGCACCGGGAGGGCAGTGCGAGCAGCCACCCGATGAGCAGCGGTCCTTCGAAAGGTCGGGGACGTCGAGTGCGGGGCTCTTGTCGAAGAAATTGTTCGGCACCAGCATGAAGCTTGCAACCTCATTTGGCATGACGGGCCAGTCTTCCGACCGCGGGATGTGGGTGACCCCTACCGTGTGCCAGAGCACCACGTCAGTATTCTCCACGGATCTGTTCTCAGCCGTCCATGCAGGCAGGCCAGCGCCGGAGCGGTCCTGGTTGGGGTAGTCGCCTGCGGAATGCATCTCATCGGGCGCGTATGGCGTGACCCAGAGGTTCTTGGTAGCGAATCCCGCCCGCTTGACCATCAGCGACGGCTCCTGCGCGATTAGTGTGTCCGAAGCCCAGCCGGGAATGAGTTTGTAGCCGACCGGTACGCCCCAGGAATTCGGCTTGTTGGGGTTGACCACGGTCCATGTACGTGCTGTCTGCGGACTAGTCAGGCCGTCTCCGTCCTGCTCGCGGGCAATCAGAGTTTTTGTCAACCGGATGGCGTTGCCGTACGGGTTTGCCGGGCCGACCGGCTCGCCATCCACGTCGTTCTGGTACACGGAGTTCTGCCAGCCGTCGACCTCCATGTCAAGGCGGAAGTTGAACAGGTGCTGATGCCATGTAGCCGCCAGGTTCCGTGCGATGGGGCTGGCGTTCGAGGGCACTATGCCGTCCTCGTAGGCGATCGTCTGCACGACGCCCATGAGCTTGGTGTCCACTTCGATATGCCCGTCCTGGAAGAAGTTCCAGTAGAAGCCGTAGTGGTAGTTGCCGATCGTGGCGATGAAGCTGACCACGAGCTTCCGGGAGCGCCGTACGTCGACCTTCCCGGTCACCCAGTCCGTGTGCTTCCAAAGGATGCCGGCATCCTCCTCATGAATGCAGATGGCATTCTTGATTACTGATGGGTTCCCGTCGTCGTCGGCCATGACCGCGTCCAGGTACGTGATATCGCCAAGGCAGTCGCATCCGAGAACGAGGGAGTTGGCCATCTTGCCCATGCCGTACTCGCCGGCGTCGAAGGCGCTGCGGAAGTAGTGGGCAGCCTCAGGGATGCCGTATGGCACCACCATCTCTGCGAGGGAGGCCCGGTGCATCACGGAGCGGTAGTTCTCGGCCTCCCCCGCTTTGCTGTCGTTGTATTCGATTCCGGAGAGGACCAGGCCGTCGATGGGGTGCATGTTGATGCGGAATCGCCACTTTTGCCAGTTCATCTGCGGGCCATGGAGGGTGAAGCTCGGCCCGTCAGGTTGGACAATGTCGAGGACCTTGATGTCATCGCGCATTGGCCCATTCGCATCCGGGGTGTAGTTGCTGCACGCCATCGGCATTGGTTTTGCGCCGGAGTCCTCGATGGCGTAAACCTCGCGCCTGACCGTGTCGATGATGGCTATTACGCCTTCGATGATATGAGCGTAGGCGTTGTCGTCCTCAAAGTGGCGCAAGTACGACACGCAGGCCCACAGTCGGCGCCCCTCGAGGTTGATGTCGCTTCTGTTCCCAACACCGAACGGGTCCAGTTGGACTAGTGTCAGGTCAGTGATGCCCCGCTTAGCGAGCGCCGCGACGTACTCAGGGGAAGCCTTGGCGATCTCGTCCACGAGGACGATCTCCTCGGCGAGCATCTGTGCCCCGCCGTCGGTGAGCTGGACTGAGGACACGACGGTATCGGCCTCGAGGTCGACAATGACGTCGAATGTGGCCGCTGAGGTACGGTCCAGGACGAGTGCCCGCGCCTGCCGCGTCACTTTCTCGCCGCTCCGGAGCAAGGCTTTGTCCGGCTCGTGGGTGAAGACCGAGCCGAAGCCGGGACGCTCTCCCCCGATGCCTTTCTGCTTGATCAGGGTCGAGACCTTGGTAATCTCATCCGCGGTTAGGGCGTCAAAGAGTGGACTGTGCATGAGGTGTTCCTTCTGTGCGCGCTTCGGCTACGACACGTCGGTCCGTTTCTTCCGGACCGCAGTTCACCGTCTGGTTGGGAGTGGGGTTGGTTGGGTCAGCCCAAGTTGATGAAAACCGACCGCGTTTCAGTGTACTCATCGATCGAGTAGGACCCCAGTTCGCGACCCCAGCCGGAAAGGCCGATCCCTCCCCACGGTGAGCCGGGATCGATTAGCGGGAGTTGGTTGACAAAAACAGTGCCGGCCTTGATGCGCGGCGGCAGTTTGTGGGCCAGCTGTAGATCCTGAGTCCAGATCACTCCCACGAGCCCGTAGGACGTGCTGTTGGCCCGCGCAACGGCCTCGTCGAGGTCGTCGTATGGCATGACGGAGAGAACGGGGCCGAAGATCTCTTCACGGGCGATCGTCATGTCGTCCTTGACTTCAGTAAAGACCGTCGGCTTGTAAAAAAAGCCGTTCTTTAGGGCGCCGCCGGCGCGGCTCCCACCGGTGACCAGCTGGGCACCCTGCTCGATGCCTGACTTCACGAAGCCGTCGACTCGGTTGAGGTGATCTTCGGACACGAGCGGCCCCACGACGGTGGCCGGGTCCTGACCGGGCCCGACCTTGAGTGCATTCGCCGCCGCTGCAAGCTTAGACACAAACTCGTCGGCGCGGGAACGGTGGACGAAGAAGCGGGTAAAAGCACCGCACGCCTGGCCGGTGTTGAACAATGCACCGTGCAAGTTGCCCATAACCGCGGCGTCTATGTCAGCGTCATCGCATATGATGCTGGCGGCCTTGCCACCGAGTTCGAGGCCGACCCGCTTGAGGTCAACTGCGGCGGTCCTGACGATCTCCTGTCCCACCGCCGTAGAGCCGGTGAAGGAAATCTTGTCGACCCCGGGGTGAGCGACGAGTGCCTTGCCGACCTCTGGGCCACCCGTGACAACGTTGACAACACCTGCCGGGATACCCGCCTCGCGGCAGAGTTCCGCAAGCCGGACGGTCGACAGCGGCGTCTGTTCGGCCGGCTTGAGGATCGCAGTGTTGCCAGTGGCGAGAGCAGGGGCGAGTTTCCACGCTGCGATGTCGAGCGGGAAGTTCCACGGAGTGATGAGTCCCGCGACCCCGATTGGCTCCCGGTGCTGGAGGCTGAGTTGGTGCGGGATCGAGACGGGTGAGATTTTTCCCTCGAGTTTGGTAGCAAACCCCGCGTAGTAGCGGAAAACCTGGGCTGCCAGAGGCAGCGAAATGTTCCTGGAGACGAATGCGGGCTGACCCTGATCCAGGGTTTCCAGCGCAGCAATCTCCTCAGCGTTCTCCTCGAGCAGCTCAGCCACCCGCCACAGCATCTTGCCGCGCGCATCCGGCGAAATTGACCGCCACGCATCGGATTCAAAAGCGTCGCTCGCCGCGTCAACAGCTGCATCGACGTCTGCCTTTCCGCCGTCGGCAAACTGTCCAATCACCTCACCGGTCGCGGGATTCATCGTCTCACTGGTCGCTCCGGTGGCGGCGTCGACCCACTGGTCGCCGATAAGCAGCTGCGTCGTGCGCACGGTGTCTCCTAAGTCGTTGGTGTTCCCCAATAAGATGAAACACGAAATCACGTCGGATGGCCCTCGCACGGTTCGTTGGCCGAACCGCTTTAAAAAGGAATCGGTGGCTCAAGGCGGATCAATGCATCATGCATAGTCCAGGCCCAGCTTGCGGGCACTGCTATTGCTGCCGTGCTGTTTGTGAAGAAATGCCGCTGAGCAAGCGGAGCATGTCACGAATACGCTCCAGAATCCGCTCGGAGCGCTCGTTCGACCCGTACGCGGCGTGCTGGAGGGCCAGCCCGTCCATGGCTGCCTGGATCATCGCTGCAATGGAGCCTTCTGGGTCATGAATTCCCAAGTTAGCGAGCGTCGCTGAGATCTCGCGGATGTAATAGTCGTAAATGGCCGTGATCCGCTCCGAATCAGGACCGCCCCGCGCCGCACGCAGGAGGTAGTCATACTGCAGCATCCCCCGCTGGTGCTCCCGGGCCATAACCCCAAGGAAGTCCTTGCCGAACTCATCAATACTGCCGGCGTTGAGGTGAGACTCAGCAATGTCAAGCATGGCTGCTCGCTCCAATGCTTGCGTGAGCATCGCCTCGCCTGTCCCGAAATAGAACCGCACGAGGCTGTGCGAGAGCCCCGCCCCGGCTGCCACTGATCGGTAGGTAACCTTGTCCAGCCCCTGGGTGCTGGCGATGTGAATCGCCGCGTCCAATAACCGGGTGCGGGTGTCCTCGTCTGCGGCTGCGGAAGGCTGCGTGGCCAAGTACTGCGTCATGTCATTCTCCCGAATTCAGGCCTTTGCCAAAGGCGTGTTCCTATACCGGACGCCCGTTGAAACTTAATGTGCTCCCATCAGAACAGCATATGCTTCCGGCACTTTCTGCGAGTCCGGCCAGTGGACCACGTGCAAACGATGTCCTTCTCGAACTGGCAGGCTGGGTTCGTACTATCTCGGAGAAAGGTTTTTATGCGCGCGGCCAGGATTCATGAATGGAAGAGCGCCCCAGTCGTCGAGGAAGTGGCGATCCCGGAACGGGGCATTGGCGAATCACTGGTCCGCATTGAGGCCGCCACCGTGAGCCACCTGGATGTTACCGTGCAAACGGGGCAGTTTGAGCTGACCCCGCCTCTCCCATACGTGCCCGGCTGCGAGGGCGCGGGGACTGTCATCGAATCTGATAAGCACACACCCGGCACACAAGTAATTTTCCGCGACGGAGCCGTCGGCCTGGACAAGAACGGGACGTGGCAAGAGTATGCCGTGGCCCCAAATGGCGCGCTGCTGCCGTTGGACGTGGCCGTCGATGCCGCCGTTGCAGCCGCGTTCTTCACTCCGACGGCAACAGCCGCCGTGACACTCTTTGAGATCGGGAAGTTAGAGGCCGGACAGACTGTAATCGTCTCCGGCGCCTCAGGCGCTGTGGGCTCGATGACCGCGCAGCTGGCGTTAGCAGCCGGTGCTAAGGTCATCGGTTTGGTATCCCGCTCATCGCAGATTTCTGGCCTTCCCACGGGTGTCCTTGGCGTCGCACTCGATGACTCGGTGGGGACGGCGGCCTTGGCGAGGACGCGCCCCGCTGACCTCCTTGTCGATACCGTTGGGGGCCAGGGCCTCCGTGAGCGGATCGACTGGGTCCGGTTCGGAGGCAAGGCGGCAATCCTCGGCTATACGGCGGGTACTGAATTCACCCTTGACCTGCCGAACTGGTTCTTCTCCTCAGTCGCGATCCTGCCGGTCAATTTGATGGCTTACGGGGTTGCGGCGGAGCGCTACGCAACTGAGCTGCTGCCTAAGTTTGCCGACGGCAGCCTCACCCTCGCCATGGAAGAGTTCTCACTCGATGAAGTATCCACGGCCTTAAACCGACTTAGCTCCCGCCAAATCACCGGCCGCGCCATCATTCGGTTCTAACACCCCGCTGCACTCTCGACACTAGGAGCACTATGAGCACCAAATATGCCGATACCGTTCTCCGCGGCGGACCCGTCCTCGACCTCACCAACTGGCGGCCGGGTGACAGGGCAACTACCGACTACTTAGCCTCCCGCCCACAAGCAGTGGCAATCGCTAACGGGGTGATCACAGCGCTTGGCGCAGACGCCGAAGCCCTCACCGGTCCTGACACCGAAGTCATAGACCTGGCTGGAAACACCGTCATTCCTGGAATCGACGACGGTCACCTCCACTTCACTGCCTACGCTGTGGCCACGCACGCTTACGTAAAAATGGGCACTGATGTCTTCACGGACCTCGGCCAGCTCCCGGACTTGTTGACGCCGGACCGAATCGATGCGAGCGGATGGATCCGCGGTCACGGCTCCGACCCACTCGTGCTCGGGCGCAACATCACCGCAAACGACATCGACAACGCTCTCGACGTCAACGGCATCGCCGGCACTCCCGTCGTCATTTTCGACTGGAGCGGTCACGCTCTCACCGCGAATTCCATCGCCCTCAAGCTCGCGGGCGTCACAAAGGAGACCCCAGACCCGCAGGGCGGGGTAATTAATCGGGACGCCGAGGGCAACCCCGAGGGCTTCCTCCAAGACGCCGCCATCATCCCTCTGCTCGAGACCATTCCGCGGATCCCCGTCGAGCAGCTGCTCGACGCGTATCGCAAAGGGCAAGCCGACTTACACGCTATGGGCATCACGGCGCTGACCGAGCCGGGAATGGGTCCGGGAGCAACTGCGCTCCTCGACGGGTCGCCCTCAGTCGCCGCCATGCAAGTGCTCGGCGACTTCGCCGAATCAGGGGATCTCACTCTGCGCATAACAGTCCTCACTCTGCCGGTCGGCACGGGTGACGGCAACGCCGGGGCGGTGAGGGAGCAGCTTGAGGCGGGCCTCCACAAAGTCTTCGAAAGTCGCGGCATAGACCCTACACGACTGCGTATAGCCGGCGTTAAAGTTTTCGCAGACGGCACCCCCCAGAATGGCACCACTTGGCACAAAGAGCCGGTCCATGAGATGAACCCTCCTGGCCATCAGTGTGGCCACATGGTCTTGGCGGGCCAGAGCGATGCTGACAAGGTCAATGAGCTCCGCGAGATTATCCGAACCGTCGATGGCGCAGGGCTGCAGGTGGCCATCCACTGCATCGGTGATCAGACGATCGAGACCGTCATCGATTCGATCGCGGAGCTGGCGCCGAACAGCCCGCACCGCCACTACCTCATCCATGCCACTGAACTCTGGCCGAGCGGTTGTGAAGCCCTTGCGGAGTATGGCATCGGCGTCTCCTTCAACCCGAGCATCATCAGTACCTTCGCCACCCAGCTCTCCGAGGCCCGGGTGCGGCGGACGGAGCCAATCGGTTCCGTGCTGCGGGCCGGCGTCCTCCCTGGCATTACATCGGATGCTCCCGTAGCATCCCCGGACTGGCGTCCCGCCGTCGTGTACGCCGTAACCAGAAAGCACTGTTGGGCGGGCCCGGTGCCGCAGGACGATGGCGAGGGCATTACGACCCTGGACGCACTGGCGCTTCTAACGAAGGGGGCGGCTGTTCGGGACCACGCCGAGGATTGGCGCGGTACGCTGGCGGTCGGCCAAGCCGCTGATCTAGCGGTGCTCGAAGGCGCTTGGCCGGACGACCCAGAAGTGGACTCGTTGGTAGATCGCCCGGTACGACTCACTATGGTCGGTGGCCAAATCGTCCACTCTGCCTAATCGCTCTGAACCACAATGGGCCGGCTGCCCTGAAACGGCCCGCTTCCGGTTCGCTCCTGAACCGGGACCGAGCCGGCTCCGTCCGTCCCCTCGACCAGCCGAGCCAGTCCGGCGGCCACTGCGGCAGCGGAACCCCACTGCAACCTCCGGGGTATGACCGGCTTTCCAGGGGTGTGCGTGGGGCCATAAATATGGTTGTCGTTACGTCCGTAATAGGCGAGCTCTGAAGAGTTCGTGAGACCAAGGTTAGGCCTCCGGTAGCTAGCCTCCTGTTACGGATGATGCAATCATCGAGACCGCTTGACGCACCAGAGGACCACTCAGAGGACCGAGGCTTTGATCCGGCTATCGTCGACAGGCGATGGTGTTACTGACTCATTAGAACGAGGAGGATCTCCCATGCCCGCTCCGACTGTCCGTTTCGGTTATGCCGACACCGCGCTCGGCCAATTGCATTACGCGGAGGCGGGCAGCGGTACTCCAGTTATCCTGCTCCACCAAACTCCGCGGTCTTGGGACGAGTTTCGCGATGTCATCCCGCTCATCGCGGCCTCCGGCCGTCGCGCCATTGCGATGGATATGTACGGGTTCGGCGCCTCGGCCAAGCCAGAACCGGGCATCGAGCAGACGATTGAGATGTACGCCGAGGGAGTGATTGCTCTGGCCGACGCCCTAGGGCTGGAGAGTTTTGCTGTCGTGGGTCATCATACCGGCGCTTTCGTGGCGTCGGAGATATCGGCGGCCGTGCCGGACCGAGTCCTAGCCTGTGTATTCTCGGCCGGAGAGTACGGAGACCAGGCAGCTCGTGACGAGGCGTGGGCGCTGATCTCACGAGATGACTTCGTTGACCGTGCACCCAACCGGGAAGACGGATCGCACTTGATGACACTCTGGGCCAAACGTTATCCGCTGTACCCGAAAGGCCGTCCCGATATTCTCAACCGTTTTATCCGCGACGCACTTGCCGTCGATCCGGTCGAGGGACACATAGCCTGTGCCCGCTACGTCATGGAGGACAGGGCCCACCTGGTTACCGCCCCGCTGCTCGTCATCGCAAACACCGGCGACCCGGTGGCCTACCCACACAAAGACAAGGTCGCGGCCGGCTACACTAACGCCGCCTCGGTGGACCTAATCGAGATCGAGGGTGGCTTTGTGTGCGCGGATGAGCATATGTATGAGGAGTTCTCGGCCCACGTTGTGACCTACCTTGACAAGATAGGTGTGTAACTCCTCAAGAAGACCTCATTCTTTAATAGAAGATTCCCGCCGGAACCGCGTAGGCACCGCCAACAGTTTGATCTGTGAGCTGAGCAGTTCCGAATGCCACGGATGGCCTTCTCCGCGGCCTGCGCGGCACGCGCGTCGGACAGGCGCAGCCTGTCCAAGCGTTCAGGCGCAGGATCGAAGTCCATAGGCGGTCGCTGCCCCAGACGCATGGACTCGGAGCAGGCCCTCCTGCTTTAGCTTGGCCGGAGCTCACCTCGGAATCACGAGTGGAACCGGATTTCCGGATCAATGGCCTAAGGCGATGGACTGGTGAAGACTGCTGCTTCCCCTTCCCGCCGGCCACCCGATCGAGAGGCCAGGTGGCAACTGCATCCTCCTGATCCGGATGCCGCTGTCGGTCTTGGGCAGCAGGCAGGACCTAGAGATCATACCCAAGTGAAAACCCGAGTCCAGACAGATCCCGGGGTCAAGATCACCATGCCCGTCGAAAGCTTTAATGTTCTGACCCGACACGGTACGGACACGGCTTGGTAATCTTGGGGTCAGCAGCCGGCGGGAACTTTGCCGACGAACGCCGGCTTTCAATCCACAAACGTGGGTGAGGCGCGGTGGACAGTGACAGGGCAGCCGTGGCGCTCTGGGGGTGTTAGGGGATTTGTGGGGAATAGTGGGCCGGCGCCGTCCCTCCGATCATGCCAGTAATTTGTTGGCCATAGCTGAGTGATGTGGCGAGGATTCGTTTGAATCGTTCAGTGTGACTACCTGCGAAGCCACTTACGACGAGCTCGTACGCCGTGTGCTCGTCGGGGCCGAAAATAGGGATCTGCAAGACAGACGCGTGCGCCTCAGGTCTGGGATCCGAACGAAATTCTTTGTACGACATCTCGAGAGCCTCCCAGACTTGGCTTAAAGCTTGTGCATCATCCTTGGCGGATGAGAGAACTGCTTCGAAGCCGTCGTCCATAGTGTGTCCAAACGATATGGCATACCCATGGAAGCGGGTCAAATCGATGATGTCGCTGATGAGAGTGGTATCCATCTTGCCCGTTATCTGCAGCCCGTTGTTGATCCACCTTTCGCGGACCTCGAGGGGGGACCAGGCAGCGGCGCCAGGACCCATCGGCGCCGCGAACGGAAAGGAGGTGCCGACGTACGGCGAACGCAGATCAGCAGCGGCCAGCACCACGACCTGATCGTGCACAACAGTCGATAGCGCGCATTCAACGCCCAGTTCCATCGTCAGCTGTCGGACCAGTCCTGTGACACTGTTCGCAACCCGCAACCGGCCACCGAAGTCCTCCGGGCTGAACCCGGGCTGAGGCTTGGTGAACGTACCATAACCCCCGTTGAGGAATACGAGCGGAACGGCTCCAGCTCGTGGCCCTAGACCGAGGTCGGCAACCTCACCCAGCACCAACACGTGGTCGCCGGCAGGGAGAACGCTGTACACCGTCGCATCAAACCAGGCGACAGAGTCCGTCAGGCGCGGGATGCCGTGCGCGTCGAACTCCCACGCTTCGCTGCTGAAGCGACTCTCCTTCGGTGCAGAGAAAAAGTCCCGACAGAACTTCTCGTGACTGGCACCAAGTACGGAAGCACGGAATCGGCCCGTCTGCTCAATCTCACGAAAGGTCTGCGAGGTTCGCTGCGGCATAAAACCAATGAGGGGCGGTTCTGCCGAGACAGACGTGAACGTGCCAACAATCATGCCGACGGGTCGGCCGCCCCGGTCCGTCGACGTGATGATTGTGATCCCTGTCGGGTAGTGCCCTAGCACCTGGCGCCAGTATGACTTCTGCTCGGCTGTGCGCACCAGGCTGCCGGCGTGAGTCTGTTCGGTCATGGCGACTCCTATGAGTGAACTGCGATGGTTAGTACAACTCGATGACCAACTTATCTGTCAAGGCGCGGGAGACGCAGAGGGCCATCTCCTTGCCAGCGGCCTTGTCTGCATTGGAGAGGCAACTGTCGCGGTGGTCGGGTACACCTTCGAGGACACCGGAGATGCAGGAGCCACAAATGCCCTCCTCACACGACTTGAAGACCTCAACTCCGTTTTCCTCCAAGACTCCGAGGATCGACTGATCCTCAGGGATGTCATATTCGACACCGTCGAGTTCGACCACAAACGGTTTGTCACGGCTGGTGTCGATACCCTCCGCCACGAAGTGTTCAACGTGGACGTTGCCCTCGCCCACGACCGGGGCGAGGATCGAGGTGACGTGTTCCATAAACGGACCCGGACCGCAGGTGTAGGCGTGTGTTCCGGCGGGCAGGCCTTTGGCGACTTTGGTAAGGAGACGCGTCCGTTCCTTGAGGGGGACACCGAAATGTAGCCTGACCCGATGCCGGAATTCCGCGCGTTCTTCCAGGAACTCGCGAAATGACATCTTTTCCCGGGAGCTGGCGAAGTAGTGCAGTGTGAAGTCCGCGCCGCGCTGCCACAGCTCGTAGGCCATGGACAGCAGAGGCGTCACCCCGATGCCTCCTGCCACCAACACATGTTCGCTCGCGTCCTCGGCGATTGTGAGCAGGTTACGCGGCTCACTGATCTTGAGGTGGTCGCCCACTTTCACTTCGTGCAGCGCAACGGAACCGCCTCGGGAGTTTGGTTCCCTCTTTACAGCTATGAGGAGGGAAGATGGGTCCCCCGGCGGGCTGCATAGCGAGTACTGCCGCAGCACCCCGGTCGGTCCGGTTACGTCGATGTGAGCGCCAGGGGAGTACAGCGGGAAAAGGGTCCCGTCTGTACGGACCAACCTCAGCGTACGTATGTCAGGCGTCTCCGACTCGATATCGGCGACACGGACCAGCATGTTCACAACAGGAACCCCGCTGCTGGCACCATGTCCTCCGCGTCCACTAACCGCACAACCTTCTTCACAATCCGGTCACTCGTAGGCTCGTCTCCAAGTCGGATCTGGAAGTCAACGTCCGCGGCCCAAATGTCGTATGTGCCTCGCTTGTAGGCAACGAGTATTTGGGCGGCCCGCAGCGTCATCATGTCCTCTGATGCACTGCCCGGGACAAACCGCGACACCGTCCGGACGGTCCTTGCGGAGTCGACGGCGGAAATAGCGTAGCCCTCGGTGAAGCGTTGGATTCGGAGAGCACGCATTCGGGCGTCGTCGTAAACCAAGTTGAGAACGTTGTCGAAGTCCTCGATCGACGTGTCGATCGGGATAACGTAAAGGGCGTCTTCAGCGTAGAGCTGGCCCCAAGCGGAGTAATCTTTGCGATCAAGGAGATCGGCCTCGCGCCAGATCAAGTTAATCGTCCGTACGATCCGTGGATCGGACACGGACACGCCGCTCCCGGTTACAGAGCTCTCGAGAATTTCAGTCATTGCTCATCATCTCCTTCCACTTGGCATACGCGGCGCGCATGCCAGTCTCATCGGTGCTGTGCGAGGTAACCCACCCCTCGGGGGCTTTGTACTCCCGATTGAGACCGCGGTTGACCATGATCGGCATTTCAGGACTGGCCTGCGCGCCACGTTGTACGCGGGCCCAGCCTTCAGCATCATCAGGTGTGCCGAAGCCGAACGGGCCTTGGAAATGCTCGTGGATTCGCATTCGTTCACGGATCACCGGTTCGGCTATCTCCGGGGGAGCATCTGGTCCGAGCGCCACGTGTTCGATAACGGTCTCGTCAACACTGACCGGGCGCAACACCCGGAAGAAGGCCGAAGAGAGGCCCACGTTCGGGAAGAGGTTAAGGTTTGACCCGGTTCCGTGCATGGAGCGGACAAGCTTGCGGATCTCCACGTCGTCGACGCCGGCTTGCTTGAGCTCAGCGACGAGCCCGTCGAAGCGGGCCTGGAGGGGCTCAGTGCCGTCATCAACGTCGAGATCAATGTGTTCCGGGACCATGTGCATCACACTGTGGCCATTGCCCAGATCGTGGCAGGTCGACTCCGGATCAGTCATGAAGGAGAGCATGTCCGCGGTCTCTGCGTCGACGGTCGCCATCCAAGATCGGTGCACGATCGGGAAGTGGTAGCCGTCGGTGGTGTTCTCCAACTGAATCTTCCAATTGCCATTGAACTTGAACCGTTGGGTACCGATCACCTTCAGTGGGTATCCGGCGCCTTGTTTGAGGAAGTGGTCGGCCCAAAGTGTCACGTCCCCAAGGAATTCCTCCAGCGGCTCGGCATCCTGATTGAATGTCGCGAAGATCAGGCCACGGTAGCTTTCGGTACGAAGCTTCTGCAGGCCCATGTCCTCCTTATTCATCACGCCTTCGTAGCCCTCGGGGTATGGAATGCCGCGAAGCTTCCCGTCCAAGCTGTACGACCAAGCGTGGTACGGGCAGGTGAAGCCGTTGGCGTTGCCAGTGCGCTGCTCGCAGACGCTGGCTCCCCGGTGCCGACAGCGGTTAACCAGGGTGTGAATCGCTCCCTTGCGGTCCTTCGTTACGATAACGGCGTTGCGGCCGACGTAGGTGGACTTGAAACTGCCAGGCTTGGGCAACTCGCTCTCATGTGCCACCCAGACCCAAGTCTTCTCAAAGATGTTTTTCATCTCCAGTTCGAAGATCTCGGGGTCAGTGTAAATTCGGCCAGCCACCCTGTCGCCCTGCACCAGATCGGCAGGCGCCAGATCGTGGATGTTCCCTGCGGTGAACTCGATGGTCATGCTTTCAATCTCCTAGGTCGGTGGTGGACACGGGCGTTCATAGGAAGCCTGGGGTGGTCGGGTCGAGTCCGAGCAGGACCGCGCCCGCGTCGTCGTACATGTGCTGCGACAGCGAGGCGTGGAGCTGCGGCACTTGGGCGTCCATCCGGATGATGTTGAGGGGGTGGGAGTTATCGATGATCTTGGCGCCCGAGATCTTCGAGACGTCGTGGACGACTTGTGCGGCGACGTCGGACATGTTCACCGCGCTTAGCCGAATTCTCGCTATTTGCTCTGGGGAAACCTCGTCACCGCCGGTCACAGACACCCACACCTCGTCGGCCACGTCGAGGAACCATGATCGGGCGGACTGGAGGGCAGCGTATGCGCGGGAAAATTCGGTGCGGTAGTAGGCCCGCTGGGCGACCGGTGGGGCACCCGTGATGCCTCGATAGGAGCCGGCGTCGTGGGCATAGTCGAGGGCATTTTGCGCCACCCCCAGGCCAATGGCCGCGTGGCACTGAGCCTGGTAACCGATGAGGGGGTAGCGAAACAGAGGCTCATCGATAAGCGGCGCTCCACCACGGACGTAAGTCCACTCGAATGGGATAAGAGCGTTTTCCACGGAGGTGTCGAAAGATCCGGAGGCCCTCATGCCTGACACATCCCATTCCTGGATGATGTTGAGCTGCTCCTTTGGGACGATCGCGGCGCGAGGTTTCCCGCCCGCGGACGGATCGAGAAGGCCGACGGATATGTAGTCGGCGGCCATACATCCCGAGGCAAACTTCCAACGTCCACTGACGCGGTATCCGGTCTCGGTTACCTCGGCCTCAGCCATGGGGTAGAGACCGCCGGCGAGTACGATGTCCGGCCCGGCGGCGTAGATCTTGGCTTGGGTTTCCACTGGAAGTGCGCCAAGGTACGTGTTGGCGGAGGCGAATCCGATCACCCACGCGGTGGAACCGTCGACGCGCCCGAACCGCTCGATGATCCGGAGGAATTCCGAGGGTGGCATCGGCTCACCCCCGAATTGGATTGGTGTTGCATGGCGATATACGCCGAACGGAACGACCTTCTCAATGAAGTCGCGTGGGATGTACCTCTGCTCGTGAAACTCAGCTCTCCTCTCGGTGAGCTCGGCAAGGAGGGTTTCCCACATCGCTTCGGTGACTTGGGGCAACTTCATGGTCATGTACCCATCGTTGGAGATTCGGGCAGCTTCTCCAACGGCACGGTTCGGTCAGCGAACCTGGGACTGACCGCAGAACTCCCACCGATCTAGCCTCACTATCATCACCGGGGCTGTCCCCCACATGATCAACCACAGGAGGAACTGTGACCACGATGACCGCGGAGCTCAACCCTACCCAGCGGCAATTCCGTGCAGCGATGGCTAACCTGTCCGCGGGCGTGAATGTCGTCACGACCGAGGGTGAATCCGGCCGTGCCGGCACCACCGTGACCGCTGCATGCTCGGTTACGGACTCTCCACCGACCATGGCGGTCTGCATCAACAAGTCCGCCTCGGCACATGACGCGTTCGTTACGAATAACACGATCGCTATCAATGTGCTCGCTCACGAGCAGGAGGATGTAGCGCTCGTCTTCGCCAACGCCACAGACACCCCGCGTGAAAAGCGCTTCGACGACGCACGGTGGGACCTCACGACCTATGGAGTCCCCGTACTTGCCGGGGCGGCCGCCTCGCTGGTCGGACGGATCGGCACCGTATCGACCCACGGGACCCACTCGGTCCTCTTCGTGGAGATTGACCAGGTGGTGACCACGCCCGAGGTTGGCGGCCTGGTCTACTTTCAGCGCAAGTTTCACGGCGTCAACAATCCGGCTTAAGCGATGACGAGAAATATGCGTGCGGCCCATATGACACTGACCTGTTACAACGACACGCATGGCTGGGGATGGAAGCACGTTGACCTCTTCACGCGCGACGCCGCTGGACTGGAACTCAACTGGGTCCATTGGGCTGTGCCGGAGGACGGCCCCGACGCGGCGGACCGAGTCACTGCCACAGTCGAACCTACTCTCAGACGCACATCCGAGTGGCGACACGGACAGAGTCCCAGCGGCATGGACTTTTGGGAAGCGGATGCAGCGTGGGGCGACGAGGCATGAGTTTCTGGCAGCCTTGGTCGTTACGTGACGCTGTTGCCGAACTTCGCAGAGGCGGGGCTGCAGGGGAGCGCGTTGCGGCACGTAGCATAGCGCGCATTGAGGCCACGGATCCCACCCTGCACGCTTGGGCTGCCCACGAGCCGCAGACGATCCTGGTGCCCGATGGCCCTTTGGGCGGCGTGCCGCTTGGCGTAAAGGACATCATCGACGTCGAAGGTTATCCGACAAAATGCGGGTCCGGGCTTCGTGCCGACGCGGCGCCGGCTGATAAGGACGCTGCCATCGTCTCCGCTTGGCGAGTTGCCGGTGCGGTACCGGTCGGCAAGACCGTTACGACGGAGTTCGCCTTTTTCGCCCCTGGACCAACCAGAAATCCTGCCAGCCCCGCGCACACACCTGGGGGTTCCTCCAGTGGCTCAGCGGCCGCCGTCGCCTCTGGTCAGGTCCCGATCGCACTCGGTTCCCAGACAGCCGGATCAGTGACGCGGCCAGGTGCCTACTGCGGAGTCGCCTCCCTGGTGATGACCCATGGCCGCTACCCGGGAAACGGCATTGTGGGGCTAAGCAAGAGCCTAGACAGCCACGGCGTTTACACTGCCACTGTCTCCGATCTTGCGCTCGCTTGGTCGGCGCTCACCGGCGATCCAGACGTTGGGCTGGAATCTCTCAGGCCACCCCGGCTCTTGCTCTGGACTGCGGCACCGCTCGATGTCGTTAGCGTGGAGATGTCCTCCGCACTATCCGAGACGTTGAAGGCGCTCCGCGCCGCCGGTGCCGTCGTGGACCTGTTGCCCCTGGAACAGTTGGTGGCCCGCGTGACCGCAGCGCATCCTGTGGAGATGGCGTATGAAGCCGCCCGGGAGCGTTCTTGGGAACGCGACCAGGCGGACCTGCTCAGCGCGGCGCTGGCGCATTTATTGCGCACCGGAGCAGGGATCGCGGAGGCCGAATACGCCGAGGCTAGGATGACCATAGCGAGAGCCACTGACAAGATCGCCCACGCGATGGTTGGCTACGACGCTGTCATCGGTCCCGGTGCACCCGGCGCAGCCCCTGCTGACCTAGACACCACGGGTGATCCTGTCCTCAGCAGGGCCTGGCAGGCATTAGGCCTGCCGGCCGTTGGCGTTCCGGGGCTTCGGGACTCTAAGGGGCTGCCCCTCGGCCTCCAAATCGTTGGCAAGGCGCGCGATGAAATCGGGGCCCTGCGGGCGGCGGTTTGGGTTGAACGAGTTTTAACCCGGCGGCCCTCGCGACGCCGTGGTTCAAGTGTTGTTGGTGCGGCGACTGCTTTCGAGGCTTCGTGACGCAGACCATCAGTTCCCTCTCAGCGGTCGTTCGCTTCCGCTGAACTTCGTTCCGCGGAAAATTTTGGCAGGTGTTCCTGAACGCTTGCCAAAATTGTCCGCGCTTGCATCACGGCAACGTATCCCTGCCGAACGAAGTGATCCCTATCATCCGGGCAAGACAACGTGTGCCGCCACATGAGTGCCTGATACATTCAGCCATCCCTGCGTGCCTGCGTAAGCAAACATATCCTCCAGCTCGGAGGCACGCTGGACGTTGGAAGCGGTGTCCAGCGCCTGGCGAAGGAAATCGATGGAGATCCACAAGTGACGCGGCTTTTCATGAGGTTGGATGTCAGAGCTGTCTCGCACCAGAGCGATAAACTCCTCATGCACGAGGTCACCGGTCTCGATGTGGAGGCTGTCGAAGCGGTCCTTGTCGGTGACGTCGAAGCCCTCGCGAGTGGCCAGGACGATCATGGTCATACCTCTTTCGCAACGGAATTGGACTCTGCCCGCCGGTGGTGAGCGGGACGAGGGAGGGGTTCTCGTGTCGGTGCCGTAATCGGAAGCGCCTGGACAAGAACGGGTGGGCTACATGGAGCAGTTCACGCAGCTTCCTGCCCCACTCGGGCCCACGAGAGTCCCCCAAAAGCCAGGAAACACTCGACGGTCGGGTTCCACCGGCTGAACAGCCGCCGGAACCCGACCACCTCGCATTCTCTCTGCGGCTCAAAGCTGGAACTTGCCCACATCTTTAATGCCTGCACGCATCTGTGCGTTCTCAGGGATGGAGCCCTTGCGAGCCTTGAAGTGCGGAATGACATACTTGCCGATCATCTCGATCGTCTTAAGTGTTTTGGAATGACCGTATCCGTCGATTTTCAGCACGACCTCATCGATGCCCATGGTCTCGAGCTTTTCTGCGCGTTCAATGAACCAGTCCGGGTCACCGACCATGAACATCGGAGAGGACTCATTAAGATACTCGAGGTCATCAAAGTGGTTGACGATGTTGTCGTGCAGCTTGGCCCAGTACTGGTATCCCTCGGCCTTATTGCCGGCCAGTCCTGCTGCGATCCCTTCGACGCTCTTGAGCATCGCTTGCATAGCGACGCGAGCTTCCGAAAGAGACTTCTCGTTAGACTCGGCGCAATAGGCCGGGAAGGTGAACGCGGTAATGTGAGGATTCACGTCATAAAGATTGTCGATGGGTTCCGCCTCGGCAAGGCCCTTATTGTAAGAGTCCACCAGCATCTGCTGGAACTCCCACCCGAGCCAGGTATCTGCCGTCATCAGACCAAGGCCTAACTTGCCCGCTAGGAAGTGTGACTCCGGGCTGGTCGCGGTGACATAGATCGGAGGCATTGTCTTGCTCTCGAGCTTTGGGGAGATCTCGACATCCTTGAAGGAGAAGAATTTTCCGTCGAAGCTTATGGGCCCGTCTGCAGCGAGGAGCCGGATAACGACTTCCAGGTGCTCCCGGAACTCTTCTCGAGTGGTCTCGGGATTGACGCCGAATCCCTTCATGTACTTGTCATTGTTTGAGCGTGCGGTGGCGAAACTGAACCGGCCCTTGGAGAGGATATCCATCGTAGCCACGCGCTCTGCAACACGGATTGGATTGTTGAACGAAAGTGCGGAGATCGCCATCTGACGAATTTGGGTAGTGTGGGTGCGGTCCGCGATGACCGGCAAGACGACCTCTGGTGCAGAGATCGACCACTGGCCCCCCATAAAGTGTTGTTCCGAGGTGCCGACGAAGTCAAAGCCCATCTCCTCGGCGAATACGAGCTCCTTGATACTCTCCCGGAGACGTACTCCATAAGACATGCCCCGGTTGACCTGGGCTTCGCTGATGATGCCGAACTTCACGTTGTTCTCCTTGTTGGTGGGCGGCCATAATCGCGATGGTCAACGTTTACGCGCTGGCCGTTCCAAGTCACGACCCGGGCCGGGTACTGCCTTAACTGACATGCCCTAGTCAGGACGGATCCTGACGCAGGGACCATATGGATGGGAGTCCGATCAGCTGCCAATCGTCATAAGCGCTGCCGACTCCTCTACTGGCGATGTGTGCCCCTGCGGGGATTCTTTCCGCAACAGTCCAGCGAACCAATCGCCTGGACCGTTCAGTGGACTGCTCCACGGCTCGCTCGCCGGATTTGGTGGTGAGAGTGGGCCCCGGCGCGACTAGCCCGAAACAGACGCGCGATACACCCTGCCGTCGGCGTGTAGATGGGAACTTGGCGGCAACCGAGGTTACGCGTCGGCGGCGCGGCAGTGATCTGGTCAACGGGAAGCCCAAAATCAACCGCCGTGACAGCACGACGAAGGAGCTCTTCCACGTCTATCACGCCCGATATCTTCCGGATATGCGCGAGGTGCCGCCTGCTCACAGGGCTAGCGGCGGGCGCTCATCTGCGATCGAGAGAACGTCCGACATCTGCAGAGGCCGACCATAGTGCGTGGAGAATAGTCTGGTCGTCCTTCCGGTCTGCGGGTACGGTGACGCTGATGACTGCGGGCACGCGTTGGCGGTCGACAAGCGCAATGGGAACGGCGTAGGTTTTCAGGCCCGGCACCAGCTCCCCGTTGTCGCTCGCCCACCTCCGCGATCGAATCGTTTCAAGTTGGGCGAGGGCAGTTTCTGCCTTTTCCCGTCCGACTAACTCCGTGACTGCTTGTCGACGTGAATCCCGATATGCCATAAGCACCCGACCCGATGCCGATGACAGGATCGGCATGCTCGGGGTTAAGAGGAACGGTACTTCGCGGCGGCCCACGATCCGCTCGAGATAGACACACTCGTTACCTCGAGCAATGGCAAGGTGCACTATTAACGCATTCGATGCGCTTCGGAGGTCGATGAGGGTGGGCCGCGCAACGGCGGAGAGGCGCGCGGGACCGGTGACGAGCTGGCCCATCTCAAAGATTTTCCAGCCCAACTGGTACTCCTTACCCGTCTTGGAGAGGTACCCCAAGTCCACTAACTGACTGGCGAGCCTGTACGTCGTTGCCTTTGGAATGCCTGAACGGCGGCTCAACTCGGTCAACCCGACGCGGGTCAAGGTGGGAGAAAAAACCCGCAAAAGGAGGTGCACCTTGCCTAGGACCGAATCATCCGCAGTCGTGTCCTGAACGCGGAACACTGTGGGACCAGTGGCGGTCCGCTGACGAGAGGGACTCGATTCAATGATTGAAGTCATGTGATCATCATCTCCTTTGTTGTCCAAATGGACAACAACTTATCGCGGCAATCCGCCACCCGATCCTTGTCCTCCAAACTGCTTCGTGGCATAGTAGCGGGCGGCCGTGTCCACATGGGCTTCCTTTCCCAGCCGTTTCACCGACATCATCAGGAGCACAACTACCAGGGTCAGCTGCCCAGAGGCGCTACTGTTGGCCACCACGGTCGACTGCATCGGAGAGGGAATCGCGCCCTTGGACGGTCCCCCGAACAGCTCCACCGGATGGCTTGCTGGATCAGTAATGCCTGCCAGCGGCGAGCTCGAGTGCGCGGCCACCCCAGGGGAATCAGCTCGCCGAATTCCACCAAACCACGCGTAAATTCTGCCGGTACGTAGTCGCACCAAAGCTTCATCTCCGGTTACCGGTGCGCGGGCAGGCTTTTGTGTCGGCCGAAGGGCGCCCTAACTGACGCCTAGGCAAGTGGCCGGAATTTCGTCAGAGACGTGCCGCGTCTCCCTTTCTATGCGCCCTGCGACTCGCAGTCTAAGAGTACGTCTCTGAGGAGACGTCAGCTCCCGTGGGCAACCTTCCTCGGGTGGCTTCGGCGTCCACAGCACTACCAACGGCGCCCTCGACACAGTCACGGTTGTCAAGGCCTTTAGCGCCGACGGATGGTATTCGCGCAGGAGCGAACGGATGCGGTTGGCGTGCTGCTGTCGGTCCCAGACCACGTCCTGTTGTGCCCGTACGAGCACGGCTATGTCCTGGACCAGTTCCGAGTCCCGAGGAAGCGGGCGGTGGGCGTGGCGGTCTGTGCATAGGATGTTGGCCAGCGCCGGGCGTCCTGGGCATCGGGTTTCTTGTGTGAGGCCGCGTGCCGGTCGCGGTACCGGGCCATCGCCATAGGGTTGATGGCGTAGACCTCCCGGCCGCGCGATCGGAGGGCCGCGGCGAGGAGACCGCGCGGGTTTCGAGGGCCACGGGCAGACGGTCGCCTGCCTGGTCTCCATAGGTGTGGAGCAGGTCCAGCAGTTCTGCCAAACCCGCCGCCGTATCTTCAATCCCTTGCGAGGCCAGCACGGTGCCTTGCAGGTCCACGAGTGCGATGTCGTAGTGTCCCTCTGTCCCAGTCGATGCCACAGAGGACCTTTGCGACAGGGGACAGTTGCGACCTAATAGAGAACTCGACCGCTCGACATCTGATTGGCATTCACTTCCTCATAGGGCGCTGCTGCGGCCAGGTCTTGATGCATGAACTCTAGGGTCCGCGTTTCTGGTCGAGACGTTGGCCGGCAGTGAGCCCCCTGAGGTCAACCTACGTTCCGTAGTGGGAGGGAGCCAGGGGGCCAATCTTTTCGACGGCTCCGGGCCACGGTAACGGGAAGACCTGATCTGGCGCCCTCAACACCCCATTGGGTAACGTGCGGCTTTGGGTCCACTCACCGGACCAGAAGATTTTGGCTTCCGCAGGGGTCTGGTCATACTAATGGCCGATGCACCGTGAAGTGGATCACCAATTCCTTCGGTTGTTTTCGCCACGGCTCCATTCCCCACACGGACTGCTCACACCCACACACCCGTCCCACGCTAAGGACTCCATATGAAGCTACGCATATACCGCGCCCTGGCCGTATCCGCGACTGCCGTCCTCATCGCAACCGCTTGCGGTAACGCTGACACTTCAGAAGGGAGTGGATCCGACGTTGAAGTGCTAAAAGTCAGCACGCTGGGTTCCATGGCGGATGCAGCCCTACAAATCGCCATCGACAAAGGCTACTTCGCGGAAGAAGGAGTAAGGATCGAAACTACAGTGATATCGGTCCCGCCGGCCGCGGTTGCTGCTGTACAGAGCGGCGAGGTTGACATTTCATACCTTCCAGCAGTTCCGCTCATCAATGCCGTGTCTCAGGGAATCGGTCTCACTGCCGTCGCAGGTGCCGATGAACTGCCAGAGGAAGACACCGAGAAGTACGACGACGGGGCCATAGTTGCGAGCCCCGATAGTGGAATTGAATCCTTTGCTGACCTCGAGGGCAAGAAAGTCGCGGTGCCGGCGCGGAGCGGCCAGTTCGAAATGGTCATCACTGACGCTCTGATCAAGGCAGGGGTGGACCCGGAGACAGTCGAGTGGGTCGCCTTGGATTTCAGCGCGGCGATTGAAGCGGTCAAGAACCACAGCATCGATGTCGCTTCAATGACCAGCCCCTTCACTGCCCAGGCTCTTGATGATGGCATGAAATTATTGGGGACACCCTCAACAACAGCTTTCGGACCTGGCGCTGGTGGCATGTATGTAGCTTCCGACCAAGTCGTAGAAGACAAGACCGAAGCACTAGAGAAATTCCGCAGGGCGATCTACAAAGCAAACGCCTACGCAAACGAGCACGTGGATGAGACAGTCGCTTTGGGCATCGAAATAGCCGGATTCGATGTCGATCCCTCTCAGGTGACGCCCTTGTACTGGGCGACGGACCTAGAGCCGAATGACATCGATTCACGAGCCAAGTTGATGGCGGATTTGGGCTTCCTGAAGGGGCAGCCCGGCACGTCCGTTTCAATCATGGAGTAGCGACTTCTAATGCTAAAGCTCTCTCGTCCACCTCGTTTGGTATTTGGAATCGTCAGTGTTGTCTTCTTCTTGGCAGCGTGGGAAGTAATCGCATGGTCCGGTTTGCTTGGTTCTTCAGTTCCGGCAATGTTCACGACCTTGAGTCATACTTTTGAGTTTCTTGGCCAGGCCAACAGTTGGGCCGTCATTGGGGAGACCGTGGCAATGGCTTTATCTGGGCTACTCTTGGCCATCGTCGCGGGGGTTGCGTTGGGAATCTTGATTGGCTTGTCTGCCACTGTAAGGCATGGCAGCAAGGTGATAGTTGAGTTTTTAAAGCCAGTGCCCCCGATAGTCATCCTCCCTGTGGTCGTGCTAGTTCTCGGACCAACCATGGGAATGGGCGTCTTCTTGGTATTTATAGGTTGCGTTATCCCAATCCTCGTGCAGACCGCGGCCGGTGTTGTGGACACGGATCCAGTAGCCCTGGACAGCGCTCGTTCCTTCGGAATCGGAAAGCTGGAAACCACTCTCAAGGTTGTCTTGCCCTCGGCGATGGCATTTATTGGCAGTTCGATTCGAATTACTGCACCTATCGCCTTGGTTGTCGCTGTCGTTGCAGGATTGTTCGGAGGAGGGCCAGGATTGGGGCGCCTACTGATGCGCGCGGCATCTTCAGGACAGCAAACTGAGGTGTTTTCAATAGTGCTCGTGGCGGGGATGCTTGGTCTCCTTTTTCAGAGCATCAGTGTCGTCGCTGAGCGGCGAGTTCTACATTGGCATCCGTCCCAGAGAGTCGAGGAAACTCGATGAGAGTCCTACTGGCTACTGACACAACATCGAACAAGCGCCAGCGTGGCATCCCGCGTCGGGCACTTCATATCTGCCTGGAAATTGGCGTACCTATCGTCTTGTTGGCCGCCTGGTTCATCTCTTCTCAGAGGTCATCGAACCCGTTCTTCCCTCCACTGGCAGAAATCCTGAATCGATTCCACGAACTTTGGCTGTTCGACCATCTGCACAGCGACGTCGTGCCCAGCATGTCCAACCTGGTTCTGGGATTTGCCATTGCTGTTTTGTTGGGCGTCATCGGCGGTGTTCTGCTGGCGCTTATGCGACCAATCGCATGGTTGGCGGACCCCCTGATCCACTTCTGGCGCGCGGTACCCCCGGTAGCCCTCGTGCCGATCTTCGTTGCGACCCTTGGCTATGGCAACGAGACCCGTCTTGTGAGCATTGTTGTAGCCGCGGTGTTTCCAACACTGATTGCCACAGTGGATGGACTGCGTTCAGTAGATTCCGGCCTCAGGGACGTAGGGCGCGCCTACAACCTGACCTTCAGTGAACGACTACTGGTCGTGAATCTTCCGGCAGCAAGTCCCATGATCATGGCAGGCGTACAAATCAGTCTGCAAAGTGCATTCGTTGTCATGATTGCCAGCGAAATGATGGGGACGTCGACTGGTATCGGAGCCATGACCTTGCTTGCCCAGCAATCCTACGCAAGCGCCGACATGTGGGCGGGAATTCTGTTGCTCGGCACTATTGGTTATGCGGCCAATGCTCTCTTCGAGATGGCTAGGGCGCGCATCCTGAGCTGGTACTTTAAAGCACAAAAACAAGGAGCGGCATCGTGAGCAAGGCGTCCATAGAATCTTCCTCGTTTGCGAACATACAAGCCAGGTTCACCAATCGCCCGGTGCGCCTTTCAGTAGAAGGCCTCGCTAAAAGCTACGGCAGCGGTGAGTCAAGGGTAGAAGTAATTGAGGATCTATCTTTTGAGGTCCATGCAGGGGAGATCGCCTGCATTGTCGGCCCATCCGGAGTCGGTAAAACGACCCTGCTGAAGTGCCTGGCCGGGTTGCATCCGCTTACGGCGGGTTCCGCAGCGATCGACGGGAGGACGATACAAGGACCGCCGGCAGAAATGGCTCTCGTCTTTCAAGACTACTCGCGTTCCCTCATGCCATGGCTGACAGCTCGGCAGAACATCAGACTCCCGCTGCGGCATCTCAAGCTTGGCACGACAGAGGAAGCATCCAGGCTGGACGAGGCCCTGGAAGTGGTTGGTCTGGCACATGCTGGAAGCAAATATCCCTGGCAGCTGTCCGGCGGCATGCAACAACGTGTGGCGATAGCCCGCGCTCTCGCTTATCGGCCAGAAGTGCTTGTGATGGACGAGCCGTTCGCTTCAGTAGATGCACAAACCCGATTCGAGTTGGAGGATCTCTGCCTTCAAATTCGCCAAGACTACGATATGACGATTGTCGTAGTCACCCATGACATTGACGAGGCGGTCTATCTTTCGGATCAAATCGTCGTTATCGGCCAGAAGCCGGCCATCGTCACGGAGATACTGCCGGTCAGCTTCCCCGAACCACGCAGCCAGTTCAGCACACGGGCGTTGCCAGCGTTTGCGGAAGCGCGCACTCATGTGCTTCAGCTCATCCAACAGGCCCGGTAACCACACACCGAACTGACATTCGAGGATTCGATGAACTCACGAGCCCGCAAGAACGCCTTTCCAGGAACCATCCGTGAAACGGCTTCCGAATCTGTACCGGATTGGCCGACGTCTCCCAAGCCTCCCGTAGGAGCGCCAAACGTCATCATCGTGCTTGTAGATGACTTGGGATTCAGCGACATCTCTCCGTACGGAGCAGAAATCGCTACACCTCATGTAGAAGGCCTTGCGGAGAGCGGCTACTTGCTGACCAACTACTACACCGCGCCAGTTTGTTCACCGGCTAGAGCATCTTTGATGACGGGACTCAACCCACATTTCGCGGGTTTTTCAACGGTGGCGCATGGAGACCCAGGGTATCCAAACAGTCGGTTGGAACTGCCGGAGGACGCTCCTACGATTGCCGAGAGCTTTCAAGCCGCCGGTTATGCGACGTTTATGGTCGGAAAATGGCACCTCACCAAGGAGTCCAAACTACACGACGGAGCAACCAAAGAATCGTGGCCCTGTCAGCGAGGGTTTGACCGCTACTACGGATGCATGGATGCCTTCACACAACTGTTCCATCCGCATCGGCTAATTCGGGACAACAGTCCGGTGCCGATAGACCAGTACCCGGAAGACTATTTCCTTACCGATGACCTGACTGACCAGGCCGTGGATATGATCCGGACGTTGAAAGCATCCGATGCTGAGAGGCCTTTTTTTCTATACTACTCGCATCATGCAGTCCATGCGCCGTTGCAAGCGAAGCCAGCTGATATGGATAAGTACCGGGGGATGTATGAGGCCGGATGGGGCGAAGTGCGACACCGGCGCTTTTCCGAACAGCTGCGCCGGGGCTTGTTTCCTGAGGGAACGGCGTTGCCAAAAGCATCAGAACCGGGTTATGAAGTCGCTCCGTGGGAGGAGCTCGACGAGGATGAGCGACTTCGCTTCGCACGGTACATGGAGGTGTATGCTGCCGCCGTCGATAATGTGGACCAAAACCTTGGAAGACTCATCGAATATCTGCGAGCCAGCGAACAATACGACAACACCATTATCGTATTTACCTCCGATAACGGCGCGTCGGGCGAAGGCGGAAGCCGAGGTACCCGTAGTTACCTCAGTAAATTTATCGATGTGCCGCAGCCTCCAGCTGATTGGGAGGTGGACGTGCCCTCGGAACTGGATTTATTGGGTGGAGCGTTCTCTTCCGTCCACTATCCGCGTGGGTGGGCCAGTGTTTCCAACACGCCCTTTCGCTTTTACAAGGGGCATACTTTTAATGGCGGCGTACGAGCGCCGCTGGTAGTCTCTTGGCCGTCAGGGCTTCCGCGTCGGACAGGCGACGACGGTCTACGCAACCAGTTCGCCTATGTTTCCGACGTCGGGCAGACAGTTCTGAACCTGGCCGGTGTCCCCATGCTTCGCGGCAGGAAAAATATTGACGCCCACCCCCCTCACGGCAGATCATTCGCTCCTTGGCTACGAGACGCTAGCGCTCCGCAGACTCGTTCAGAGCAGTACTCTGAGTTCCTGGGTCACCGTTTCTACATATCGAAAGGGTGGAAGCTGGTGACTCTACATCCCTTCGGGACAAAGCTCACTGATGATGAATGGGAACTGTACGACCTCAACTCGGATCCCACGGAGACCAGGAACATTGCAAGTCAATATCCAGAAATGGTATCTGCGCTGAGCAGCGAATGGCTCGCAGCAGCGTGGGAGAATCAGGTATTTCCCATCGATGACGGGTCAATGTCCTGGTTCCGGCCCGACACCGAAGGCGTCCTTGAAAAGCCAATCGTCCTGGAGCGCACTCTCGCGCCCATGGAGCGTTACCGTTCCAGTAAGTTGACGAACCTGCGCTCCTTCGTCATTACTGCCCGAGTGGAATCAGGGAACGGGGTTTTGGTGGCTCACGGCGACCAGAGCGGTGGTTACGTTATCTTCGTTGAAGACAATATGCTCTGTCTTACTTATAACGAATACGGCCGCTGCCACCGACTTCGAGAACCGATGGACAGCGCGGCCGAAGCCAACGTAGAAGTACATTTCAACTCGTGCCCTGATTTTCGCTGGGAAATCACCATACTCATTGATGGGCAAGAGAAGGCGCGACTGGGCCCTGTCATGGCGCTCTTTGGGTTGGCGCCGATGACAGGAATCAGCGTTGCGGCAGATCAAGGAGGCCCCGTTGACGCTGAGTTAGCTGCACGCCGAGGTCACTTCCCTTGGACTGAGGAGCATCTGAGAGTTGCGTATCACCCTGGGGCTAAGGCGGACTACAATACGGAAGTACTAGTGGCCCTAAAGGAGAATATGGAGAGAGTTTTCGACTAGCAGATACCTTGGCCGGCCCCATATGTGCATGGGGCAATGGATATAGTTTAGACACCAATCCTGTGCTGGATGTTGCCCTAGTGCGTTTCGCCGAAGGTGTCCTGTTACTGCATAGGCTCAAGTATGAGGATGCGGTATGGCGCCCCGGTTCATCGTGAGGCCTCTACTCAGAGCCGCTACCGCAGACCTTCCTGCCGGCTTGCTGCTTTCCCTATGCGGCCGACAGCTCTTGGCGCTATGTCGGTGAACAGGTGCGCCCGCCCGGAAACGTGTCCGTCAGCGTACCGCGCGTCGTAGAAGCTGTCCCCGTCGGCTTCCCAGACTTCGATCCTGGCGCCTGGGATCGGGATGTCGTCGGTTTCTTTCACGGTGCCTTCGACCCCGCAGGGCTGGCTCGGGACGCCGCCGGGGAATCCGAATGGCCCAGTGGTGACCGAACATCTGACCTTGCTCGGCGCCACCCGGCCGGCGCTTTACTTGCCGTTGCTGCTGATCCCGGTGATCCTGACCGGGCTTCCGCTCCTGATGCCCGGGAAAGTGGAAGGGTATGTCCATCGCCGCAACTGGTCTCGTGGCAGTCTTTCCCTGGATTGGATTGGCGTCCATCGGCTGGTTCTACGTGCCGGCCCTGATCGCCTTAGCCTGCGCCCTCCTGACCCGGCCAGCGGAGAGACATACTGCGCATTCTTGAGACGAATATTCACGGCGATGGTCGCTCTCCTGCCAAGCGAGCCACGCCGATGCTTTGGCCATCGGGGAACCGGGCATAAAGCACAAACCTTCGTCCATCAGCATTGTCATTGGCCCAGTCAAGGGCTTCATAAACGTCACGCACATCGGTGAGCAGCCATTCGTCGCTTCCGTCAGCCACCACACGGCCGCTTCCGGCCCCCAAAAGTCAACCCGGTAATCAGGGTTCGTTTAGAGGGATGACTCAACCCGCGGATTGATTGGACTTGCGTCCACTGCTGCTGTCCTGTTCTCTCGATGGCGATCATGGAAGCGTACTTGCCCCCCAGCGGGGGATACCCCCTTGGACCCGCGCCAGCGGTACCGGTGGTGATAGTAAATTTTTTGCTGACAGGTTGGAAAGTCTTTCTTGAGACAACTCCCGCGCGGCTGCTGGGATGCAGGGCTATTGATGCGGGGTTATTCGCCAAAGAGTCTAGATACAAACCGGACGGCCCCACCGAAGCTGCCGGCGAGGGTGCTCGGCAACGGTGCAACAGCCTGTTCACTTTTGCCGGGTGTCTTGGGGGGCCAAGGGTAGAGGCCAGCTGCCAACAACCGGGGGCAATCCTGCTGGGTATCCACCGCTGCTGCTGAGGGAGCTCCCCAACGGCTTCCGATTTTCCAGCCGTGGATAACCCGGATTGCCCCCAACCATCGACAGCTTAGAGTCACCTGGTTCTGCCAGAGCTACTTCTCCTGAACCCGCACGTCTGGGAACCAATCTTCCGGGGCTTTTTTTGGTTCCAGGTGTTGGGGTTCGCGGTGTTCTTTCATATCGCAGTTGTAGAACGGTCCTTGTGGGTCCAGGAGGACCCTCATGTGGTGGTCTGCATGGTCACGCCACCAGACACTCATGCCGGTGGCCGGATCGAGGCGCAGGTGCTCCCAGGATCGCCACATCGCCGCAACACGTGAGACTGCTTCGGGGTGGAAGTACCACTCGATGCACCATTTCGCTGATTTCCCGGTGACGCTGCGGACATAGGTGGGCAGCAGCTGTTCATGCAGGAATTCTTCGGCCGAACCGTAGACAAGCTCCGCTGTCTCCCCGGCCTTTCCGTCCCCGCTCTGGCTGGCAGCGGGGGCGGGGGCGTCGGTATCGAATAATCCGAAATCATCTTCCACGAGGGAGGCGCTTCCTTACTTCGTGACCCAGGGATTAGCGTCCGGCACGGCCGGGACCGGGACTGGCTCAACTTCGGGCTGCCGGCTGTACTTCCGGACGGACGCTTCCACGGCTTCCTTGTGCGGGCCCGTGTACCAGGGCAGGGTGCGCACCAGCGTTGCCGGCGCCCCCGAAGCGAGGACCACCGCCCGGCCGCGGTCGAGCTCAGCGAGATTGGAGACATCGAAAATGCGTTCCTTGCCCTCCTGGCGGGAGCGGCTGGACCCGGACTTGCCGGAAGAGACAGAGACATTGATGTAGCTGTAGTCCCCGACCAAATCCGAGAGCGCCCGGAGGAATCCCTCTTCAGCCACGCCGCCGCCGTAAACCTTCACGTTCGCGGCGGACCAGATCTTGCGCATGTTCGCCTCGCCCCAAAGTTCGACGCCCTGGGACCAAGATTGCAGGATGCCCATCACGATCAGGCCCTTGGAACCGTAGTGGCTGAACTGGTCAGGCAGCCCGGCCCAGCGGACCACGTTCGCCAGCTCATCGAGGGCGAACAGTGCAGGCTTGGGCAGTCGGCCGCCGCTGCGCTCGGCGCGTTCTTCCATCGCCTCGGCAATGGCCACCGTCAAGGCGGTGGTGAGCGGGGCCGCCGAGCCGGCCCCTTCCTTGGAGAGGATGTAAATCGTCTCCTGTGAGGCAGCAAACGCGTGCGGATTGAACCGGCGGCGCCTATCCGCGGCCACGCCCGCGCCGCGGGTCGGGGCTACCCACCGCAGCGTGTTCCTGCTCTTGAGGCACTGAATCATTTTCTCGGCCGTGCCGAAGATACCGTCCCTTTGTTTGTCTGCCAGTTCCAGCGTCGACTCCAGACCTTTGTACTGCAGCTCGTAATCGTGCTGTTTGAGGATGTTGATGGGTTCGCGGTTTACCTGCTCCGTCACCCACAGGTAGACCTGGGTGATGGCCAGCCCGCCCAGCGCTGCCGCGAGGAAGTACGAGGAAAGAATGTCTTCGGCTTTGGGATCGAAGTAGGCATCCGGCTTGGACCCCGGGACCCGCGAACCGACCGAGAAGTGCTGGGTGAGCTTGTAGGCCTTCTCTTCGTCCGTGACGTAGGAGAGCGGGTTCCACCACCAGTGAGGTTCCTCCTGGGCGATTTTCTGCGGATCGAACACCCACACCGGAGCCGTGGCCTCGCGGACGCCACGGGTGCCGTCCACGACGTCGCGCTTATTGGACGTGGAGACCACGGCGCCGGGTGCGTTCAGGATGGCGGGCATCACCCGGGAGGTCGACTTACCTGTTCGGGGTCCCCAGATGTCGAGGCTGAGGTCTTCCCAGGACTGGACGAATTTCCGGCCGGTGGAAACGACCTTGCCGACGACGATGCCGGGGTTGTCTTTGATGCCCAGCCGTTCGGCCTTGGCCTGCGCTCCCTTTTCGGAGAACGCGGCCAGCGACTTCCCCCGGCCCAGGTAGCGGGCGGCCTTGTCGACCCGGGCACGCTTGGACGCACCCTGCCGCCACGCCACCAGCACGACGACGGCCAGCGCCAGAACTAACCCCACCAGCACGCAGACGACGACGGTGGACTGGACGGGCCAGGGCACCTTGCCCTTAATGAGCCCAACGATCAGGTCAACCGGGTGGGCCGGCGGTGCCTCGATGCCGGCCATCCAGGATCCGATTTGCGCGGCGGCGTACGTGCCGCCACCGAAGACGACGATAAAGCCGATGGCCAGCCACACGAGGATGGCGTCCCCGAGGCCCATGCCTTTGCGGTTCGGTGCGCTCACAGTGAGCCTCCTTCAGTCGGCAGGACGGGTGCGGTCGGGTCCATGATCGGTTCCGGGGAGCCGTGCCATTTCCCGTCGGTGTCGTTGACCCCATCCGGGCCGTGCTCCACCGAGGTCAGCCCCACCTGGACCGGGATACCCGGGCGGCCGCCGACCTTGATGAGAAACTTCCCACGCCCTGGCGGCTCGACGTCCACACCGCGGGAGTCCCACGCGGGCGGATCCTGCCAGGAAATGAGCTTTTGCTGCTCCTGCCGGGACAGAGGTATCGCGGAGGTCAGCAGAGGCATCTCTGAGGCGGGCAGGCCGCCGCAGATGACCATGCCGGAGCGTTCGACGAAGCCGCGGGCTTTCATCCGGTCCTCCTCGGCCGGCAGGGCCAGCAGGTCGGACATGGTGTGGGAGATCATGATCTGTCCGACGCCGACGGAGCGGTTGAGCCTGGTGAGGGCGTCGACCCGGTCAACCATGCCTTTCCCGGCGCGCAGGGCCCGCCACAGCTCATCCAGAACCACGAAGTAGTTCCGGCGTGGTTCCAGGCCCGCGTCGGCGAGGGCGTTGGCGACGTTCACGGTTCCGAATCCGTAAGACCAGCAGGCCAGCAGCACGGCGGCCTGCAGATCGGTTTCGGTTTCGTCGATGCTGGAGACATCGAAGACCACGGCGCGGTCCCGCTTCATCGGGTTAGTTGTCTGACGGGAGAAGATTTCGCCGAGCTTTCCTCCCCCGGTCAGGCCCAGCAGCGTTGCTTCCAGCGCCCGGGTTTCCTGCAGGTAGATGTTCATGTCGCCGCGGTCCAGTGCGACCTGCCGCAGTTCGTCGGGGGCGGAGACGATGACATCGAGCAGGTCTTTCAGGACCGGAATGCCGTCGAAGCGTTCATCGAGGACCCGCAGTGCCCGGTCCAGGATCGTTTGTTCCTGATCGGTGGGCGGGTTGTTCCGGCTGATGGTGATGAGGGAGACGACCATGGTCAGGCGTCGGCCGTGGGCGTCGGCCCGGACCCGGGTGGCGGCTTCGTGGTGGCCGTGTGCCTCGAGCAGCTGGGCCGCTTCGACGGCCTGGCCGGGGTCGAGGATGTTAAGGTAGCCGACGCCGCGGCCGAGCTTGATGACCTGCCCGCCCAAGGCCTTCACGGCTTTGACGTGCTCGCCTTTGAGGTCGCCCAAGATTAGCGGGTGCACGCCTTGGGCGGAGAGGCCGATGAACATCCGGCGCACCACCGTGGATTTTCCGAGGCCGGGTTTGCCGAGGATGAAGGCCGAGGGGTTGGAAATCAGCCGTGCGCGCTGGAACCAGCTGATCGGGTCACAGCACACCGTTGCCTGGGTTTCCTCGTGGCGGCCCAGCGGCACCCCAATCATGGGAGAGGATGCACCCGAAGAGAACGGCCACAGCCCGCAGACCTGAACCGTGGTTCCCCGGTACTCCCGCACGGACGGCAGGAGTTGGGCCATGCCGCCGCCCCGTCCGGTCCAGCCCCGCGAGCCAGGGCCAGCTTCCCGTGCAGGGCGCTTCAGCGTCTCGTCCGCCGGTGCTTTTGCTGTCTTTACTGTCTTTGACTTCTTTGCTGTCAAAAGCTTCAGGCGGGCCATTAGAGGGCGTCCTTAATCTCGGACGGCACCATGCTGTGCTTGGGCAGCACCAGCCCCAAGGGCAAGGACGCCGCGAACGCGGTGTCCTGGGAGCCGTAAGCGCGGCGCAGCAGCACGCGTGCGGTACCGGAAGTCTGCTCAATGGCAGCAACGGCGTCCGGCAGGCGTTCCTTGTCGGTGACGGTAGCGGTGACGACCATGCCGAAGTTCACCAGACCGGCGCCCTGGGCTTCTTCCTGGGCGGTCTGCACAGCAGAGCGGGCATCCACCAGCGCCCGTGCTGTCGGCCGGGTGCCCGAGGTGATGCGGACGTTGGCGTTGTTCTGGTCCCGCTCAACTACCGCTGCGGCACGGGCGGAGTCCATCGGACGGTAAAGCAGGGAGATGCGCTTGCGGTCAATGTCCCCGTGCGGGGCCAGAAGCCGGGAGAGGACGGAGGAGTTCACGGACCCGCGGGGAGCACCGGTCATGGTCCAGGAGGCAGAGAACGCGGAGTCGTGGCGGTAGTCGTCCCAACTGGCCTGCGTCGCGGTCGGGCCGACCTCGCCCCAGGTCAGCGACACCGGGGTGCCGGCCGCGTGGGCCTCATCAATGAGTAGCGCTGCGGGCGGGTCATAGGCGATCCGGACGACCTCGCAAAGTTCCTGCGCGGACATGGGCCGGGCGATCCCGGCCCCGGTGGACTGCAGCCGGGCCGACAGTCCCGGGATCCGCGAGGCCAGGTCGCGGGCGACATCCTCCGGGGTGCGCTTCTTCGAGCCCGCGCGCAGGGAGGCGTTGAAGGTCAGGGACACCCAGGCGCGGACCGTGGCTGATCCTTCCGGGTAGGTTTCGACGACCTCATGGAGCATGTCCTTGGCGAACTGAGGGGCGTCCGGGTCGATATTCAACGTGACCTCATTCCGCAGCCGGTAGCCGGAGTCCGGGGCGGTCTCCACGGTGACGGCGGCCGCGTCCAGGCCGGCCTCGTCGGCCAGACCGGCGAGCCAGCCGCCCCAGTTAGCGACCCAGGCATCAACCTGCTCCGGGTCCACCAGCGATGCCCCGTCGGGTTCGGTGGAGAAGACCACGGTGAAGTGGCTGGTGGCCGGGACGTGCAGCATGGCGAAGGTGCGCTTGTAGGAGTCGGTGAACTCGTAAAGAGTGGACTTCGCAGCCAGCCCTGGGAGCTGGTACATGCCCCACTCGGTCACGCCCAGCGGACCGGAACGGTACAGATTCGTTCCAGAGGACTTGGAAAGACGAAAGCTCATCCGGGTGCCGAAGCGGTCGATAACGGACTGACCGTGCTTGTCCTTGACCGTCAGCAACAAGGCAGCGGTCCCGGCCGCGGCCAGAACTCCCAGGCCAACGAGAAGGCCCCAGATCGCGAAGCTGACGATGCCCAGCAGGAGGCCGACCATGACAATCGCTGTGCCAATAGTGCCCAGGTTCGCCAGACCTGCTGAGCGCGGAACGCGCCAGTTGCCGTAGGACGGTTCCTTGTATTCGGTGTTAATTGCTGCCACTGGGGCCCTCCCCGGTTGAATCCTGCGCGGTCGTCTTGAGTGCCTCTGACGTCCTGGACGCCACCTGTACGCCGGTGGCTACGGCCATGGCGGCCGGGCCCGTCGCCGTGGCTCCCGTCGCGGCCCCAGTACCTCCGGCCGGTGCTGCTGGTCCCGCTTTGCCTGCGGTGCCGGCGGCTCCCCGCGGACTCGAAGAGCCAGGCGTTGGTTGCCCTCCCCCACCGCGGGGGCCTGAAGGTCCGGAACTGCCCTTGGGAGAGTTGCCTGTGTTCGTGTTGGTTGTGTTGCTGGTGCTGGCTGGGGTGGGCGCTGCATTGCCGCGTCCGCTGCCAACTCGGCCCATTGACACAGCCCCGGTGGCAAGGGCACCTACGGCGGCTCCTGCCGCTGCCCCACTGCCAGCGGCAACGGCTCCGACCATGGGGGTGACGAACCGCATCAGGGCTGGAAGCGCGAACAATGCCACGATCATCAACGTGAACCCGCTGATGGAACCCACCAGAGCGTCACGGCCGCTGGTGTTGCCCATCAGTAGAAACGCGACCGAGTACACGATGGCGGCAGCCGGCTTATAGAGAATGAAGGCGATGGTCCAGCCGACGGCCTTTTGGAACCATTGCCTGCCCATTTCCGTGTTCGTGAATGCGGCGGTGGTGGGCAGGATGCCAGCAAGGATCACCAGCATGCCGCTGCGGACAACCATCAGCACTATCTGAACCAAAGATGCGAGCAATCCAACCAGGCCCAGAACGATCAGAATGAACTGGGCGATACCGCTCTGACCGGTCATAACCAGGCCATTCATTGCCTCGGCAAAACCCTTACCGTCCGTGGACCGCTGGATGATCGCGGCCGCGAAGGTGTCGGCTGCGATCACCAATATGGCGATGACTCCCAGACCTAGTCCTGAAACCAGGGTGAGTGTGAGAAGTGACCGGAGTAAATCCTTTAGGGGCGCGCCGCGCTGTTCCCAGACCATCCGGATGCCGCCAATAATCACCGCAAGGACGGCCAGAGTCAGAGTCCAGGGCATCAGCTCACTGTTCACGGCGGATACCACGGGACTCGCTGCTGACCCGTCCTCACTGGTCAGGTTCACGGTCGGCATGGAAACCCAGAACGTGGATAACGTCGTCACCATCTGGCTCATGCCTTCAGTGATGGCCTTGCCCAGGTTGGTTATAGCGTCGTCCACGGCTCCTGATACCACGTTGCCGGCAACACACGTGATGTCACCCAGTTTGCAGTCAGCCATCGCTTACACCCCAGACCAGGCAATGAAGCCGCTCAGATCGGTGAGCTGGGCGGTGCCAGTGAATATCTGGCCATCATCTGAGGCTTTAACCTTCCAGTCTCCGTCCACCCACCGCAGCGAGAGGACGCTGTGCGCCAAGGCACCGTTTTGGAGCTGAAAGGCCAGATCAACATCGGCCTCAGTGGGGCTGTAGGACTTCAGGATGAAGCCCCTGATTTGTGCGCTTTGACTGGATTCGGTCGATGAACTTCGTGTTGTCGCAGCCTTGATGGCCGCGTCCCTGCCAGCGCCCGGTACCAGTAGCCGCTCCGCGAGCTTGACCTCGTCCTGAGCGGAGGAACCGAGAGCGACGGCGTTCGCCGCAGAATAGAGTGCTCCAGTCGGTGAGTGTGCAAAGCATGAACGGAAGCCGCTGGTGTCGGTCAAACCTGGGCCGGAAGTCGTGGGCTCAGTCGGTGCAGCCATGCGGCCGACCAGTTCCCACTTGGATTGGGGAGCCGCTCCTAGGGCTGTGTCAGATGAAGAAGGCAGCCCACAGATGCTTTTGTCTGCACGGGCGGGATTGGGACTTGCTGCAGCTGAGGCGGATTCCGCTGTGTCCGGTATGGGGCGGGCATCGCTCTGCCCCTTGGGGAGAAGGAAGATGACGATCCCTGCCGCAACCAGCGCAACCACCAGCACTGCGGCGATGATGAATCCGGGTTTGGTGAACGGATTGCTTTCGGTGGTGCTCTCTGTTGACTGGCTCATACGGAACCTCCCGTTGATGGTGCTGGCTTAGACGAAGGCGCGGACGATGCCCGCGGCTCCGGTGATGATGATGCAGCCCATGAGGACCGAGCCGAGCTTGCCGATCGCCTGTGCGCCTTCACCGCGCTGGAGTTGGATGACCATGCCGATGCCGACGATGATGACGCCCAGGACGCCGAGGACCAGGCCGATACCGGAGGCCCAGTTCAGGATGGTCAACAGGCCGCCGGCCTGCGCGGGGACGACGGGGGTGGGGTTGGGAATGACGCTGGTTGAGAGTGCAGTGAACGTGTTCATGGTGAGACCTTTCAGTTGTTGGTTGCCGTGGCCAGGGCGGCCACGTCGGTAATGAAGCGCTGGTATTCGCGGACGGCCGGCAGCGCTGTGGTGTCCGTGTGCCGCCAGGCGTCCACCCAGGGCAGAGCCCAGAATCGTGGCGCCCCGCCGCCTACGAGGGCGGTGAAGTCCCGAAGCGCTTTGGGTGTCTTTCCCGGGGCGTCTGCCAGGACGGCGAGGCCGAGCAGGTCGACCTGCGGGGCAGCACCTGACGCCCATTGGGTGAGTGCGTTCCTGGCAGTTGTCAGGCCGCGCATGTCTGCGCGGCAGACCAGCAGCACCTGCGGACTGCCGCCGCCGGGGAGGACAGGCCAGCAATGATCCGTGGAACGGGCAGATTCGATGAGGTCAGCGATCCGGCTTTCACCCGCTCCCCCATGGGTACCAACAACCCAGAGGTGGGCTGTGCCGGCCATGCTGCGGGACGCCAACCGGTCTGCCGCGTCTGGCTCGACTATGCCCCGCAGCGGTCTGCTGATGACCGCCGCCGGGGGGACAGCCGCAGCCGGGGTTTCCTCAGCCGGATCGTCCGCCGTGGGGCGGGTGACCCAGGGGTTCAGGGTCTGTTGCATGGTCCTCCTCTCAACTCTCATGTTTCGTAGGGATCGTTCTAGAAGCCTTTGGCGACAGCGGCCGCTGCCGCGAGCCACGCCCGCTGGGTCGCGGGCTGGAGCGCTTCGTAACGGATCGGCCCGTTGACCAGGGCGGGGTCGTACGGGATACGGACGACGGCGCGCACGAACGGTTCGAAGCCGTCCGCGATCCGCTGCGCCTCGGCTTTGGCGCGCTTGAGGGCGTCTCCGGTCATGCTGCGCTTGGCGTCGGTGGATTCGGAGACGATAACGACGGCGTTGCGTGCCAGCTCGGCGTCGTGGCCACCACGGGATTCGAGGGTCTGCAGCGTCAGCCGGGCTGCTTCTGCACGGTCCTCGATGGCGGTCACGGGGACGACGAGCTGGTTGGTGTGGTCGATCATCCGCCGCCAGTTGGCGGCCCTGGCGGTGTTGCCGGAGTCCATGATGACCAGCCGGTAGTAACGGGTGAGGACCTGGTGGGCGATGTCCACTTCCTCGGCGGTGACTTCGTGGTCGCCTTCTTCGTTTTCGTCCGAGCGCAGCACATCGAACTTGTCGGCGGTCTGGTGGTGGACGAACTTGGCGATCTCGGCCGCGTTCGTGGACGGGGACAGGAGTTTGGTGGAGGAATCGATCAGGTCCAGGACGCTGCGGTCGTGGGCGCCTTTCTCGGTCCGCCATCCCAGGGTGCCTTGGGATTCGTTGTTGTCCCATGCCACGGTTGCGGCGCCGCTGTAGCGGGCAAGGATCGCCGAGAGCATCACAACCGTGGGCGTCTTGTTGGCCCCGCCCTTTCGGTTGACCACGGCGATGGTCCGCGGGCCGGGCCAGTGCTGGCTGACGGTGCGGATATCCTCACGCTCGGACAGCTCCTCCTCTGAGGGGTCCATCCGGAAGCCCAGGCGGGTCAAGGTCCCGCGCCAGCCCTGCGTGGCTGGCTCCAGCACCGGGGCGCTCACCAGGAAGGAGGTCTCCTTCAAGCTGCGTCGGGTCACCGGTGCGTCGGTTGCAACAGCCTGCTGCGGTGCCTCGGCGGCCGGAGCCACGTCCTCGGCCAACGCAGTCTCCCCGGCCAGGGGCGGCCACGGGTGGCGTTCCACCGTCGGCTGGGCAGCTTCAGCCTTCAGCGCAGGCGTTGGCCCTGGAGTGGTGTCGGTGACTTCGGCGGCGGCCGCAGCGGGCGTGCTGGCGGGTGCGGCGGTCCGGCGGCGGCCGGGCCGGGGCTCGTAGGAGACGGATTCGACGTTGCCGCCCGGGTGGACGATCAGTTCGCCGTGGCCTTCGGGATCTTCGATGCGGACGCGGACGGGGCGCTGCAGCGTCCTGGCTTCGGCCACGACAAGGGCCAGGGCGTTGTCGCGCAGGTCCTGCAGCGTCTGCCCTGCAGGGACGAGGCGGGAGTTTCCTGCGACGGTGACCTCGGCTGTGCCGTTGTCGCTGATGATGGCCTTGATGTTCGGGAAGGCCAGGACCTCTGTTGGAGGGGTGCTCATGAAACCTGATTCCTTACGTTGACGGGGTTGGCGAGGTGCGTGCGCTTAGGACGTGGGCGGGGTGAGCCGGTTGACCTTCCACGGGGCCTCCTGGCCTGTACGCAGCAGCTGCACGGTGTAGGTCCCTGCATCAGTCGGCACGGCTGCCATAACGCCGTAGCCGTTCGCCTCATCGACCGTCAGCGTCGCGGGGCCAGTGACCCTAGTGGCGGGGACATTGGCGGGATCCACGGCGGAGTAATCGGCGGTGGCCTGCGGCGTGAGCCAACGGGCCAGGTCGTTGGCCCACTGCTTTTCCTCCACGCCCGGGCGGGCGAAGTCCGCCATGGCCTTCTCAGCAACGTCGACGGCCGCGTCCTTGCTTGCCTGATCCCAGGTAATGCCGATCGTGGCCGGCACCGTGCCCCCTGGAGCCTGCGGGCCACTGCCCGCGCTCAACGAAACCGGTGCGGAAGGCGTGCTTGTCGTGGTTTCAGCCGGTGCAGACGTGGTGGTCGCCGCCGGGGCGCACGCGGCGCAGAGCAGGGCCACCGCAATGAGGGCCAGAGACTTTTTCACGTTCTCTCCTCTTGGGTAGGCAGGTATAGGAAGGCTGAAGGGACATCGCTGCTGACGGTCCGGGTGTAGTAGTTGTGGTCATCCGGGGGCGGGTTGCCGTTGTAGCCCTCTTCGACGTAGGTGCCGTTGTCTTTGACCGCTTTGACCACCGCGACGTGGCCGAAGTTCGCATCCGCTCCCCCGACCCCAGGCGCGTACCAGACAACCGCCCCGACACGAGGAACGGAACCGGTGGGCCAGCCCTTGGCATCCCAGCCGGCCTTCCACATCAGCGCCGAACCAAGGCCCTGCCCATCCGGACGGAAGTTGCTGTTGAGGAACTTGAACGGTGCGCTGGTCGACCCCATCTGCTGGTTCACCCGCCAAAGGGCGAAGTCCACGCATTCGCGGTAAAACATGCCCAGCGGCGACGCGGCGGCAGATCCGGCTCCCACCTGCATCCAAGTGGGAGAGTCCTTCCACGGGTAGTCATCCCCGGCACCGGAATTCCCAGGGATGGCGCAGCCGCTGCCCTCCAGTAAGAACTTCCCGTCCGAGAGCCCCTGGACGAGCTTTACGGCCTCGGGCCAGTACTTCTGGTAGTGGTACGGGTCTGCGTTGCGCTGGACCTTGTTCCCGGCAAGGGTCGGCTCCAACAGCTCCCAGCCCTCAACCTTCTGCAAGGCTTTGATGAAGTTCGTGGCGCTGATGGTTGGGTCCATGCGGTCTGCGTAGGAGCCCCACGCGCCGTTGTCTCGCTGCTGGAATAAACCACGCGAGTCAGGTCCCGGCCCGTCGCCGTAGTCCAGGACGCGCAGCCCCGACTCCCCCAGGGACACCATGACGCTGATCATCTGGCCTTTTACGGACAGGTCTAGGGCCTTACCGGCACCCATGATCGCTGCGGCGTTCTTCAACTGCTCTTGGCTGTAGCCATCGACCTTAGTGTTGGCGTCCACGGACACCGAGACAGCCGGGCCACAGTCAGCCGCAGCAGGCTTACCGGGTGCGAGCAGGAGGACGGAGAAGATCAGGCCGAACAACAGCAAGGGAACCGCGACGGCATTCCCGGTGAGCGGCTTCGGGGCCTTCATGATGGGCTTAACGCCGTCGAAGGAACTCGTACCTTATTGCTTAGTAATAAAGTGGGGCAAAGGTGCGAATCTTTAGCTGCCGAGACATCAGGCAAGATGGACGCATGCCAAACCTCATTCGACCAGTGCTTCCCGGCGAGGTTGAGATTGCGATCGGCGTCATTGGCAATCGGGCTCAGACCCAGATTCTGCGCCATTTGGCCATCCTGGGCCCGTCGGCCATCGGCCGCCTCCAGGCTGCGATGGAGATCAGCCGCCCCAGCCTCAACCGGCACCTCGATGCCCTGTCCAAGGCTGGCCTGGTGCAGACTGACCCGCCCCCTGGAATGCGCCAAGGTAGGGATGTCGTCTATGCCGTTCAGCTGGCGCGGCTGCGTGGACTGGCGAGGGAGTACATCAGCTACGTCGAAGGAAACTGAGCCCGATTGGTGCAGGGCGCGTCCTCGGTAAAGAGATAGCCGACCTTGGGCGATGCTGCCTTGGGCGATGCTGCTGACTGTGATGGGCACGCTTCCACAGTAGCAGGACTGAAACATGTTTCAAACATGATTCAGTCCGACTGGGGATCTTCGCTTTCGAAGGCGTTCACGTCGTCCAAGAGAGCGTTGATGGCATCGAGGGTCTTTGAGTCGATGTCGCCAAGGGTCCTGGCTGCAATGCTTTTGAGCTTGTTTCTGCGCATTTTCTTCAGGAGTTGCAGCTCTCGCTCAATCCGCTCGGGGAGTTCGCCCGTCTCCTCGGTCAGATAGGCCGGATCAACTTCGAAGAATTTGGCGAGGGCGACCAGCGCCTCTCTGGGCACGGCTTCAGGCGACTCACCGGATCGTATCCGCCACCAGCGGGTACGAGAGAGCACGTATCCGTTTTCCCGTACGCCCGCTTGAATGTCGGCAAACTCGTAGGGCTCGCCTCCTTCGGCGACCACGACGTCGAGAAGGAGATTCACCTTGCGGGCTAGTGTTTCTGCCCGCTCGAGCCGATCCCGCGGGGTGCCTCCGCCAACCATCAATTCAGCCCCATTCAAATTCCTTGGCTTTCTGCCGTAGCGCGTTCACGACCCGTGGGGAATAAATTTTCGTACCATCGGCGAACTGCCAGATCCCAGCCTACCGGGTCGGAATTCCATTCTTGAGTGTGCCCGGTGCAGTCGAACCCTATGAGCTCCACCATGCCCTTGTGGGTGGTCGCGAAGCGGGAAGACGTTTTAAACGGGACCGACCAGTCATTTCTATTGTGGAGGATCAGGGTGGGAGTGTTCAGTGGACTTTCAATCCTGGCGCGATCCGAGTTCCGGATGTCCAGAGGAGTATTCAAACCGACCAGCTGGCTGAAACCCTTGGACGCCAGGAGCAGAGTCACCAATGAGCCTAGGAATTGTGGGTATCGCTGGCGGCGTGCGTTGGCGCGCAGCACGTCCTCCCAGGCCAGGACCGGAGAGACCAACACGAGCCCCTTGATCATTCCTGCCCAGGGCGACCGCCGTAGGGTGTCCAAAGCCATGGTTGCGCCCATGGACCAACCAAATATCACGCATTCCGTTCCGCCAAAATCCGCAACTAGCCGAAGTGCGGCTTCGAGATCGAGCCATTCCGCTTCGCCCAAATGTGATCGCGCATCGCCCGAGCGGGGCCCGTCGCCATCATTCCTATATGAGATCACGAGAGAACTGAGACCCATGCGGGTGGCAGTCTCAACCCCGCGCAGTGTTTGCGTCCGATCGCTCCCGTGACCGTGTACGTGAAGGGCCCAGCGTGAAGCTCCCCCGTTGACCACCCAAGCCGGGGCTTCTCCTATGGGTGTCTCGACAACTGCATCAACGGCACTGTCCGCTGTGGGATGGATGGCGACAATCCCGCTCCACCTCCCTCTGGAATCCAGAGACAAACTTTCGGGGCTCCAAACGAGACGCCTCGTGACTTTGTCGTGGTGGGTCGAAAGGATCTGCCCGATGACAACAGGAGGGCCGCCGGTCTCAAGCTGCAGACCGAACTCGCCCGGCGTGAGTGTTTGCTCAGTTGCGGGAAGTTCTATTTCGCCCTCAGATATGGAGCTGGGAGAAATGTCGTAGCGCCGCGCGTAAGTCGCTGACGTGGCCTTTCGGGCGGCCAAGACCGAGCCAAGGATCGGGGCTGTGACAATCAGCACGGCACCCCAAAGAACCGCCTTCAGTGAGGGCGCCATGTCAGCCGTTCGAGATGATTGGACGCCTGGGTTAGTGTCTTAAAACCCTCAGCACCGATCCTCTTGCCCGCTGAGGGGTCACGGGCCAAGGCGTCCTGAATCTCGACGATCATTCGGTGAAGTTCCGTGCGCCCACGGTTGGTCCGCCTCGGAACCACACCGCGGTCCAAGGTCAGTCCGCTGTTGCCGTCGATTGCTTTCTTCCACACCGGTGTCAAGTGTTCAAGAACTGAGGTGGTCTTCGCAGTTTCATAGAGGGTTGTGAGTTTTCGTCCTGCAGGAGGCAGGGCCAAGCCTGTGCAAAGAAGGATAAATGTGGCTGAGTTCAACATGTTGTAGACCGCGGACAGTGTGGCCATCGAGTCCGTTGCACCAAGTACGTGTAGTGCATCGAGCAGGAGTACATCGATGACTAGCAAAACTGCGGCCGCGCAGCCAAGGCCTATCAGATTAAACGCCACGCTGTAGATCCCGGTCGTCCAGGCCCTTCGAAACCGGATGCAGGTCCAACCTGCGGCTGCCATAACAGCTCCAACGTAGATGTACTGGACAGCGGAGTAAGAGCCGGCTGCCCACTGCCCGCCGTAGTCGCGCATAAAGGACGTCGATGTGACAGGGGCGTCTATCCGTAGGAACATTGCCGCCGTCCCGGATATGGCAATGACCAGGCCCCACTTAGCCCATTTGTCGTACGACGCTCTCGTGCCCGCGGATGCGGGCGAAGCGGCTCGATGAATGGCCCGAGCAAGGAAATAGACACCAACCAAGAGAAGTAGATTCGCTGCCAGGTCCGCGTAGTTCCTCCCGCCAAACCAGCCGTCGACAAGTATGAATACGGCGTCGACGTTCAGGACCATTGAGATGCAAATCAGGGTTGACGCCCAGAGGATGCTTGTGTCTTTGCCTTGACCTCTGGAAGCCGTGACAATCGCCGTAAGCGCGACCATTAGTGCAGCAGCAAGGAGTTCCATCAGCCGAAGACCTGCTCGAAAGCGCCCGGTTCGCCGGGGCCAACCCGGAGCGCATCTGCTAGTAAATCGGCGAGATACTCCGCGGTCGCCTCTTCCAGAGTCCTGAACTCCGTGCGCATGAGGGCCCTCCGAACGATCTCTGGGGAAAGTCCCCGCAGGCCCGCCTTCAGGACAGTGCCTGCATCTGGCAGCGCATCGTGTCCAAGTATCATGTGCGCAAGTTCGTGAAGAATGAACTGTTGTCGTTGAAGTTCCCATGGGGTTGGCGGATGAAACACCCACTCCTGGGCCCGGCCTGGCAACCAGAGGCCACAGATCGCGGTGCCGGCAAGCTTCTCTGTCGAGACAACCCTGATTCGCTTGCCACGCATCTTTTCGATGACTTTGAGCAACGAATCGAGGCTCAGACCGCCCGGCAGTGCCAAAGACCTGAACGCCGTTGAAGCGGCGTGGAAGGCCTGCTCGGCTGAGAAATCGGGCAGGGACCGCAGAGCTTGCGTCACAGAAAATTCACCCTTCGATAGCTTTGGTGGGCGACGTGTCTGAAACATGTTTCAAACTTGATTACACTAGATGCAGGCCTTAGTAGCGCTGGCCCGCCTCGGGCTGACCTTATCAAGCGGATGCCAAGACACCGACTACAGGAAGAGGAAACGGATTGCCGACCATTCCCGATGGCGCCACCTTCGGCTTACACCAGGTCTGCACCGCCATTCGCCCCGACTGCGCGTCTTCTCGGCGACACGCCGGAGGTAGACAGCCAGTCCGCCCGTCTCTTCGGCCCGTCCACAATCGGCGTCGTAGTGCGGTCCGGATCACTACAGCCGGCAACGCAGCGCGCGCGGCTGGCAGCCGCCGCTGTAGCTGGCGGACTGTAGCAACACGGTTCCGTCCTTTCCTCGTTTGGCGGCGGCTTCAGGGCACCCACTCCCCCGCCGGGGTGCTGTATCCGCGGTTGCGACACGCCGGAAGAAAATTCTTTTTTGCAGATTTTTGGCCCGGTCCTGACCTCCTTCCATGCGCAGTTTCCGGCCGGCCGTCGGGCTCCGAACACCGCCGGAGCCACCTGCAGAGGAAAAGTCTGGGAAATGGTTCCTTTTCTTCCATTGGAAACCGGGGCAAAAGTGGCCCAAAACACCCCTTCAGACCCCGTTTTTCGTGCTGCGGGAATTGGAACCATTTGCACCTACGGAACCCCTGTGCCACGCATGTCTTCGGCCTGTGCCATGATCACTCCGGCAATCCGCCGGCCAGGCCCTGCGCAGGAGCGGCAGCACCCAAGCGGAAACTTTTACAGGTTGCCCGGATGTCGTCTTACACGGTGGTAATTTCGTAGTAGTTGGAAACAGTTAAAGGATCAGCCCCGGCAGATCCGGTGACTGTTCCGGCAGGAATGTTCCCAAACCTTCCAGGCGGCCGGGACGTCCACCTATAGGCGGACAGATCGACACGAGATTCAAAGGACAGTTGAGAGCCATGGCTACTACAGGAAACCGCGGAGGCGGGCGTCGCAGTAAGGGCGAGCGTCGGTTCGTTGGCACCCGCGTAGACGTGAAATCTGCCGATCAGCTTGTCAGGGCTGCCAAGGGCAGGGGCGTCACCGTCAGTGAATTCGTCGAAGCCACGATCAAGAAGGAACTCGCTTCAATGGATCCTTCCGACTTCGCGCATCCAGGCCAGGAGGAGCTGCCTATCGGCCGCATGGTCTCTTAAAGCATAAGAAGGCCCGCACGAGGCGGGCCTTCTATGACAACTCAACACTCAACACCTAAGAGCTTGCCGGCGACCAGGTGATGAGCCCAACGGTTCCCTCACGGGAATCGCACGAAAGTCCTAAGGGGCTTTCTTTCCCCCTCCCAACGAGAGGAATAACCCCATCGTACATCAGCGCCTTCGCGCGCTGCCAGACCGTGCCTTCGGCGTGCCGCGAGACCATCTTGCCGCGGACAACCCGGAAACCGTCTGGGCGGCGCTGGCTTCCGAGCTAGCTGGCCAACCCCGCGTGCGGATCTCGCGGGACGGCGGACGCAGCTACCCCCAGCGTCACGAACGCGAGCTTACCCCGGCGTTGCCATCGCAACCGGCGGCCGTGCGCATCTTTGGAAAGGACGGCACCTGCCGGACCATCTGCCTGGACTTCGACTCTTCCGTCGACGGGGTCGACCGGGTGGCTGCCGACGTGTACCGAGTGACCTCTTGGCTGCACGAACACGGCGCCCGCTGGATCGAGGACCAATCCCCTAACGGCGGCCGTCACGTCTACATCCCGTTGGAGCAGCGCGTCACCTTCACTGAAGCGCGCGAGTTTGTCGAAGCCCTGGGCAGCCGCTACCGCAGCTTGGACCGGTCCCCGCACCAGAACATCAGCCACGGCTGCATCCGCACACCCGGCAGCCCTCACAAGAGCGGCGGCCATCAGAAACTGGCCATGAGCCTCACCATGGCCTACGACATAGTGCGTCGGCCCAACTCCCCCGCCGTATGGGAACGGATGGCCGCCGACCTGGCTCCCGAGATGGCCGCCGCCAGGGCGCTCCGCCTCGAGGAGCCTGAGCATTCCCTGACCGGGCCCGCCGCTCAGCTGCCGGACGCCGCCACCGGGACCGGCCGGATGTCCCGGACGATGCTGGCCGCCGCAGTGGACGGCATCTACGACACCTCCCGCTACGCGACTCCATCCGAAGCCCGGCAGGCCGTCCTGACCGCAGCTGCCGGCTGCGGGATGAGCCTGACCGACGTCGAACGCCGGATGAAGCAAGGCATCTGGCCGGGACTGGCCCAGTTCTACGCCCGCTACCGGGCACACCAGCGCTTCACCGCACTTCGCCGGGACTGGGACAAAGCGGTCAAATTCATCGCCGACAGGCATAGGAAAGATGATGCCCGTAAAAACAACACAAGCCAGCCAAATACACAGGGGGGGCAGCTTCTAGGGGGTTTGCCTGAATCGCCACACAGCGAACACCGCTTCATCCGCACCTGGAGAAACGCTCTGGTCCTGGCTGAAGAGCGCTACCGGGGTTCCCGTGCAGGAATGGCTCAGCGAATGATCCTTCGGGCTTTGGGCGCCGCTGCACACATGACGGGCAGCAGGTTCATCGAATTCGGTGTTCGGTCTCTCGCAGTGGCCTCCGGTGTCGAACACACCACCGTGGCCGCCCACTTGCGTGCCCTCCGAGAAGAAAATGATCCGCTGGTCGTCCTCGTCAGCCAAGGCCGGGGAACCCACGGAGACCTCTACTGCCTGAACCTTCCGGAATCCCTGCAGGAAGGCGCGGAAAACCGCGCCTGGGACAGGGGCAAACTGCACTCGCTGCGCCCGGTGTTCCGCGAGTTGGGGATGCCGGCCGCCTTCGTCTACGAGGCACTTGAGCATTCCTCCGGCCCTCTATCCACCTCCGATCTAGTCCGGCACACCGGATTGAGCCGCACCGCCGTCACCGAGGCCCTGGAGACGCTGGCTGCGTGGAACCTGTCCGAACGCTCCGGCCGGGATCTCTCTTGGCGGTTGGTCGCGGCCACGTCGCTGCGGCAGCTCGCCGAGTTGTTCGGTGTTCTCGACGAGGTGGCCAAGCAGCTGGACCGGTACCGTGCCCAGCGTGCCCTGTGGCGCCAGTGGCTGTCCGAGCGCCTCACGACCGGCGCGGTCCTCCCCTCCCCCGGCGATGACTACCCCTGGGAGACTTTCGAAGGCCCACCGGACGACTGGACGCTGGCCGACATGGCCTTCAAAATTCCGGCCTACCCCTTCACTGGCGGGAAGCAATGGAAAGAAAGGAACCTTTACTTCCATTGCCTCCTTTTTGGCCAGACGTTCTCCCCGGACGAGTCACTAAATTGCGGCCGGCACCGCGGCCTGAATCAGTTCCCCGAGGAGAGCTGTCATCCCCCTATGTTCCGCTGGTGTCAAACAGAGGAGAAGGTATGGCACCCTCCATTGGCACCGCTCTGCGCCCACGCCCCCACCGCGTCGGGGGACGACACCGGTCCCAGGATGACTGCGGCGCAAATGCCGCCATTAGTTCCGATCACCCGAAAGGTTCGTTTTGATGCCATTGGAAGTGTTTGCACTCCCCCGCTCTCCGCTCCCCACTCTCCTGGCCCTGGTGATAGCCCGCCTTCATCAGGGCCAACTCCGGGACTCCGGCTCGCCTAAATGCCTTCATTAATACCGATGGGAGGGGATGGTTCCTTTTGCGACGTTGGATGCGCTTGCGGCCCCTCCCCTGCCCGGTGCCTCACGGAACTTGAGAGTGCCCGAACTTGAGCCCACTCCCTCAGGATCAGTACCAATACCGCAAATGCCACCTTTGGTTCTGGTCCGGGGATTAGAGACAACGGAACGGTTGGTGCATTTGCTACCAACGGTACCAACGGAAGCAATGGAACCTTTAGTTCTTTCGGAACTGGAGGGCGGTGGCTCTGACGCGACAACAGTCGACCACGCCCGCATCAGGGCTCGAACGAAAGAATAGAAACCGATTTATATAAGTGCGCAAACGGTACTGATTATACTTTTTGCGCCCAGGACAAGCGTTCCGAACCCGGCGGCTCCTGTCATACGGATCCGTGACCCCACAGGAACCAATGCCGCAAAACGTACTAAAGGTTCCATTTGCGGCATTCTCATTCACGGCCGAAACCGGGGAACACCGGAATATCAAGGCCCGGCGGGCGGAACGCGCCTCGAAAGCCTCCGATCGAACCCAAAGAGGTAACACCCCCGATGGTGGTTATGGTTCTTAAGGCGCAAATAGTTCCATAAGTGGCATTGGAACCGGGCACCGTCCTGCCGGAGGCCAGTCTAGATGCGCAAAAAGTGCTAAAGGAACCATTTGCGCACTTTGCGCCAGGGTCACGCTGCCGCAAAACGGTACCTTTTGCGGCAGCGGCGCATAGGGGACCAACGAGACCAATGGAGATAAGCCCTCCAACGGTGGTAACAGTACTAACTGCGCAAAAAGTACCGATACCTCCAGTGCCAGCAACGGAGGTAAGGGTACTAAAGGTTCCATTTAAGAATCTGTAACAGGCACGGGCGTGGCTACCGGGGACGGCAGGGGAGCGCCGATAGTGTGGTGAGCAATCGGTGCCGGCCGGTTGACTCGTTGCCACAGGTGGGTCTCCTCCGGCACGTTGCACCAGGAGAGAGGTAATGATTCCCATGCCGGCGAGAATCATAGCGGTCTGTAACCAGAAGGGTGGGGTAGGCAAGACCACCCTTGTCACCGGGTTGGCCGAAGTTTACACGCAGATGATGGGCAAGAAAGTGCTAGTCATCGACGCCGACCCGCAGTACAACACGACTTCGGCCCTGGGCCTGTCGGGTCCTGAGTTCACTCTCAACGACGTACTGTACGGCGACGAATCGAACAACCAGAAGATTTTCCCCGGGGTGGCAGCGGATGCCGTCCTGGAAGTGGGGGAGGAATGGCAATCGCCCAACCATTCCGAACTCGGGTTGATCGCCTCCGAACGCAACCTGGCCTCGCGAGAACGCGACTCGATGATGGCCCGTGAGCACCGCCTTCGGATCGCCCTGAAGGGCGTGGCCGAGGACTACGACGTCGTCCTCATCGACTGCCCGCCCTCGCTGGGCCTGCTCACTGTCAACGCCCTTACCGCCGCCACCCATGCGCTGCTCGTCAGCGAACCCCGGGTCGCGTCCGTGGAGGGCCTGGCCGAGATTGTCACCACGATCGCCGAGGTGCAGGAAAACCTCAACGAGGACATCGACATCGTCGGCGTCGTCGTGAACAAGGTCCGCAAGGGCCGCAAAGACCAGGACGCGTGGATCGAGAAAATCCGCACCGACTTCGGCGACCTGGTTCTGGATCCGCTGCTGCCGGACCGCGAGCTCTTCGCCAAGGCTCAGGCGGCGGCCCGGCCGCTGAAGTCCTTCGGTTCTGAGGCCAAGACTCTCCGTGCCGACCTGGAGCAGTTGGCGCGCGCTATCTGGAAGGGGAGCGAAGCGTGAGTGTTGACCCTGTGTCAGGACGGGGCGGCAACCCGGCCCTGGACAAGATCAAGCGCCGCGGCCGGCTGGGCAAGGCCTCGGGCCGCAGCGTCATCGAAGAAATGGGCGCCTCGACACCGGCCCACGAGCCGGAACCAGACCTGCCCGCCGCGAGCCTCCAGGAGGCGGTCCAGCCCGCCCCGCAGGCCGGACAGCAGCCGGCGGCTCAGCAACCGGTGCAGCAACCAGCACCACAGCAGCCGGTACAGCCGGTCCCGTTCGTTCAGCAGGTGCCTGTCCCGGTGATACAGCAGATCCCTGCCCCGGCACAGCAGCATGCTCCCGCACCCGCTGCTGCCCCGGCCGAGTCCGCCCCGTCGCCTGAGCCTGTCCCCGGGCAGGCCAAGAAGGAAGCGCCGAAGAAGGCCAGTTTCTTTCAGACGAAGGAGCAGGGGGACCGGATGCGTTCCACTTACAACTCGACCCGGCCGATGACCCGGTACCGGACCCTGTCGGAGTTTATCTGCGCCGCGGTGGAGAAGGAATGCGCCCGGCTGGAGGCCCAGTACAACAACGGCGAGCCCTACGATTCCGACCCGGATGACGTGCCGCGCGGCCGTCCCGTGGGAGGCTGACCGGAGCGCAACGAATCCGCCGCGTGCGAGTTACGCATCGGGCCATGGCCTTTGTCACAGCGTGTGTTAAGGGTTGGGTTAAAAACGGCCGTTGCCGTGGTCTCGGGCACCACTGCCGGATCTACATCTGATTCTGCAGGGGAGCGAAGCGGAGATTCAGCCCGAAATGCCTTCCCGGCATAAGCCACTCAGTCGGGAAGGAAACCATGGCCATCAGCGCCCTCCACATCGCCAAACCTACTGCGATGGAGGGCCCGACGGTGTTTGCCCGTCCTAAGCCCAGATGCCCTTCCGCTGCCGCCGTTGGTCGCCTTGCGGCTGGCCGCACGGAAGGGCTGGGACGCGTCCGCGGGGATTCTGTGCCCGTCCTGCCCGCCCCGGTGGTCAGCCACATCGACGGCGTGGCCGGCTACCTGGCCGCCCTGCCGGACAGAGAAGTTCCCCCTCAGGGCCCGGGGGGCAGCCGTAACCGGTTGCGTCGCATAGAAAGTCAGTATGAAGCTTCTGATCGCGGGGGACTGATCTGCGGTGGCAGTATGACGGCGGGCACGGCTAAGCGGGGCCTTAATTGCCCCCGTTCGCGGACTGCACTGGCTTGAGTGCTCGAATGGCATATCTTTCCGGAGCATGAGAACAGCCCCGGCGAATACCTGCCGGGGCTGTTAATAGTGCAATTTCAGTGAGCCGCCAGATATTTCTCTACGACGTCGGAACTGAGCCGCCCGCGGGCGTTTACGGCAACACCGTTCGCGGCAGCCCAGTCGCGTACATCCTTGGGTGCGGGTCCGCCACTAGTAACTTGCGGCCGGCGGGTCCTGCCGGGTTTTCCGGCTTTCCGGGCACCGCCAATGTACTTCTTCAGGCTGTCGCGAAGCTGGCGGGCATTTCCGTCGGCGAGGTCGATCTCATACGCGACCCCGTCCAAAGAAAAGTTGACCGTGGTATCCGCATCAGAGCCATCCAGGTCATCGATTAGTCGCACTACGACTTTCTGAGCCAAATTTATTACCTTCTAGTTATCGGAAAGGGAACAACGCCTCTAGACGTTCCTTGCCATCGTTCCACCCGGCAGGCTCCCCATCCTCGCCGCTAAAACGATTGCAATCTCTAACCTACGGCACTAGCCCATCTGGGTCCCGAACTCACCATTGACACTCTTGAGGGTTCTTTCGCTGCCGACGTCCCTTCACTCCGGTTGAGGTTCCGTCCGGGCAGGGCCTTGGGGGCTTGACCTTGGTGACACCGGGACGGGTGCTCCGTTGTCGGCGCTGTTAGCGGCGTTCGCCGAGGCCTGTCAGACCGAGCAGTGCCATGGCTTTGCGGAGTTCGGGGCTGCCCATGTCGAGGTCAGTGACTTGTATGCCGGTGATGAGGGAGCTGATTTCGCCGTCCGTATCGCGTTCGTAGATCGCCCAGAGCAGTAGGTCGTCGCCGTGGCGGGAGCGAAATTGGACGCCGTCGCAGAAGTCCGCACCGTCCGGGTACTTGAGGGTCCAGAGATATTGGGACACCTCTTGGGTCAGAAGGCGTTGCTCTGCGCTTTTTAGCGCAGCGGCGTCGAAGTCCTTGAGGTTGTAGGCCAGTGCCCGGGCCTTGAACCGGGGGTGGAGCGAGAGGACTGTTTCGGCGGCGGTGATATCGATGAAGCGTCCGGTGAGGTGGGCCGACGCGGCGACGCGGTGCGCCAGCCACTGGTCCAGGTCCAGTTCGCCCGGGGAGACGGTGGGGTGGTCCTGCCTGTCGTCTTCGTCCTCGACGATGTCCTCCATGTCCTGGAGCAGGTACAGGTCCGGACGGTGCGGGGCCAGGAGTTCCACGAGGCAGGCGAGGAGGCTTTCCCCTGCGTAGACCGTGCGGTACAGCCCGTGGTCCAGCGGATCCCACCGGCCGTTGAACCGGCCGTCTGCTCCGGCCCACCGCCAGTCCGACCACTCCCAGGGCTGCGGCGGGAATCCGACGCGCCATACGCGTCGGTCGAGTTCAGCGAACTTCATCCGAGACGGGCGAAGGCGCGGGCGGCCGAGAGCACCTCGGGGCCGATCTGGTGCGGGTGCATCTCCCGGATCAGCCGGGCGGGGGAGCGGTCCTCAAGTTGCGGGTTCATGCCCTGGAACCAAGTCTGCACGACGCGGTGTCCGTTGCTTTCCGCGACAATTCCGGCCACGTGATAGGCCAACCGCAGGCGGGCCTCGGTCTCGGCCGGCATGTTCCGGCTGCCCTCGGACCACTGGCGGACGGCACGGGTCTCCTGGACCCCGCCCAGATAGGCGACGAGCTTTGCCCCGAGGATTTCGCGCAGCTCCGCGACCAGCGGGGCGGTCTCGAGGTTGACCGAATCGCGGTACGCGCGTATTCCGGGTGACGCAGTCTGGCTCATGTTTCGATCATTCCCCACATGCAACGGAATGACAAGCCCATCCCAGCTCACAAACCGTTCAGATCACACCCCGGATCACACCCTGAGTGCCGCTGCTGAAGTTCGCCGACGTTCCGTTCCCGGCGTTCTCGCCTTGATACGGTGCGGGCCGCGTTTCCGGGCCCGGCCGGGCGCGGCTCCGGCAGCGAAACGGCTCTCGAGGGCCAGGACGGCCTGCGCGTCTAAAAGATTAGGCTTCGCAGTCTCTGCAGTAAGCATGGTCGCCCTGCCGGCGGGCGATCTGGGAGCGATGCCTGACAAGAAAGCACGAGTAGCAGGTGAATTCGTCGTCGGCCTGCGGAATGACCTGAACGCTGAGTTCCTCGGCGATGAACTCGCCGCCGGGAATGCCGGCTCCGTCCAGGCCGTCGGTCTCATCCAGTTCCAAGGTCACGCTACGTGCGTCCGGCGCATTTGCGGACTGCAACGCCTCCAGGGACTTGTCCTGGGACTCCTTGACGTCGGCACGCACCTCGTCATAATCGGTTGCCACTGCGTTGGATCTCTTTTCTCGGTAGTTGGAAGAACGGCGTACAACGCCCAGTTCTGCGCCGACATTCCCGCTCAAAGGGGCCTGTAAGACTCAGTGCCCGCACTATTCGCACACCCGGCTAAACCTGAGGGACAGGGCAGCAGGCTCCGGACCGCGTTCGAAGCCCTGCAAGTCTAAGGCCGCAACAGTGAACCGTAAAAGCTCAGAGTTTCCTCATCCCGTCTCAAGTGAAGAATCACACAGACACAGGCAGTTCCAGACATTCGCATCCGGGGACACCAATGTCGATGCACCGGAGAGCTGGCAAACTGCTGCAGATCGACTGCTAGGAAGGAAGTCCACACAGCCAATTCGGACCTGCGGGAAGCGGCCCGCTCCTGGCCGCTTCCCGTGACCGTGTGCCCACAGCAGCTTGTCCAAAAGCGGATCATCTCGCCGCAGTCGACGTACACGCCCACACGCTGTCTGAGCCAGCTGCCCGAATGGGAAATGCGCTCAGGAATCTAGCGTGCATCCCATAGACAAGACCGAGTTTCCGGCCTGGAAACCGCAGGCTTGGTATCGGGTGCCTTTTGGCCGGGAAAACAAGCGGAGGGCTGCTCTGTGCGGGTCTTGGAGTCTTAGGCTTCGTCGGAGAGGCGGACCAGATGCCAGCCTTCCCAGCCCGGGTGTTTGCGCACCTCCACGGTCCGTAACGGCGACGTCGAGGTGGCGCGCACCTGCAGGCGCCAGAATTCGACGTCGACAATGTTGCCCTGCCCGCGTCCGGCAGGCAGGTTTGATTCCCACCAGTTCCACCGGCTGAACCAGTGCAGCGGCTCGGCCGCTACCGGCCATAGCCGGCCCCGCCAGCGCACCGCCAACGGCACCCCCTGGGGTGTGAAGCGGAGTTCGACCGGCTCATTGAGCGCTCTCTGGCCTGTGTGTTCCTGTACCGCTGTCATTGGCCTGCGCCGTCCTCTCTCCCAAAGCCGTGTTCCGTACCTGATCGTTCCGCCGCCGCACCGCGGACGCCCAGACCCAGGTCACCCGGCGGACCCCTGCGTCCGTCCAGATGACCTGCACCGCCGGGACGTCCAGCCGAACGCCTCACCGGCGACCAGCTCGGCCGAACCCGGGAACCGGATCCACGCCCACACCGGCACCCCGGGCACCACACAGGTCACCTTGCAGTGCTCGAAATCCAGTTCCTCCCGGGTCAGCGACACCGGCTCGGCCCGCCTGCCGTAGCGGGCCGCCAGCTTCGCCAGAACCTCCCGATCCATCCCTTAAAAATAGAACACATATTCGAATTAAGCGAAGCGCCCGAACCAATTCCAGCGTCTGGCCCCGCCCGGTGAGTTCAAGGCGTTCCTTGTATCGTGGGCTGCATGGATGCCGGGCTGCCGGTGGGTCTGAGTCTGCCGGTGAAGGTGGCGTTGGCCCGAGCGGTGGAAAAGCTGCAGGGTCCCGGTGCGTTGCCCGGGGGAGCCTGGTGCGAACCGAAATGGGATGGGTATCGTGCGGTCATCGGCCGCGACGGTGATGAGACGTCCCTCTGGTCCCGGCAGGGCAAGGACCTTTCCCGGTATTTCCCGGACCTGATCAACGCGGCAGCCGAGCTGCTGCCTCCCGGCTGCCTGCTTGATGGCGAAGTCGTGATCTGGTCCGAGGACCGGCTGGACTTCACTGCGTTGCAACAGCGGCTCGTCACCTCGGCGAAGGCTCTCCCCACGTTGGTGCGGAAGGTGCCGGCCCACTTCGTCGCCTTCGACCTGCTCGCTATCGCAGGACACGACCTCCGGGGCGAGGTGTTCCGGGTCCGACGGCGGCTGCTCGAAGAGCTCGCGAAAGACTGGGCCGGCGGCCTCGAACTGTGCCCCGGAACCAGTGACCCGGAAACAGCCGCGACATGGTTCGAGGAACTGCCCGCCCTGGGCCTGGAAGGCCTCGTCATCAAGGGCGCCGACCAGCGCTACGAGGGCGGCCAGCGTCAGTGGCAAAAGATCAAGCACCGCGACAGCATTGAAGTAATCTGCGCGGCAGTCATTGGTCTGCGCACCCGGCCCGAGGCCATCGTCGCCGGGCTGCCGATCGACGGGGAACTGCGCATCGTCGGACGCTCCGCCCCGCTGAATACGGCGGCCTCGAAACTGCTGGGATCCCAGCTGCAGGCAGCCGGCCCGGATCATCCGTGGCCGCAGCGGGTGAAGTCAACGATCATGGATCGGTTCAACGCCGACGCCGGCGAAACCGAACTGACCCTGGTGGAACCGCTGGTCGTCGAAGTATCCGCCGATACGGCGATGACCGGTACCTCCTTTAGGCATACCTTGCGCTTCCTCCGGGTCCGACCGGAGCTGGATCCGGCAGCGGTGACCCACCCCGCGGAAGAAAGAATGCCGTAGATAACCGCTTCGAGGACCCGGGTCATACCCAGTGGGGACAGCTTTGAGCTGTGCGGAGGGCTCCACCTGCCCGCCAATGGGCATAACCCGAGCCCCTAAAAGCCCTGGGTCTTCGCTGCGCTACGCCCTATTCGGTCGTCCGCTGGCGCGGCCGGCTGTTGGGTCCAGGGCTTCCGTCGCAGAGCTCCGGGATCCCTGGCCCTTTCCCACGTCTTCGACGTTTTTTGGCTGCTGTCCTTCGGATCGTACGTGCCCGCTCCACCCCGTCTAGCCCCTCCTTCGTCGGGGCCTGCAGTGCAGGAAATGTCCCTGCGGCGCTCCTTCGTCGCTTATTACCACCGGGAATTTCCCGCCCCTTGCCCTGCGGGTAGACAGGCCTCCGTCGGGCACAGCTCCGCAAGCTCCGCCAGCAGCCAAAAAACAACGGGGGGGGGAGAGGGGACGCTGGCCGGTCACCATGGCCGCCCCACCCACCGAAATCCTTGGGCAAAAAGGAGCAACACCATGAACGAGAAACTGAACCTCACCGGACCCGCCGACCTGCTCGCCACCGTCCCGCACCTGCTGGGCAGCAAGCCCACAGAGTCGTTCGTCGTCCTCACCGCCCGGGCGGGCGCCCTGGGCGCGACCCTGCGGGTGGACGCCCCGGAGCACGCCGAACCGGTGCCCTACGCGCAGACCTTGACCAGCCACGCGGCCAACGACGAGGAAGCTACCGCGTCCTACGTCATCGTCTACACCGACGAAGACCCGGAGGGCTACCCCTACGCCGCGCACGTCGCGGCCCTGGTCAACGAACTCGCAGCGGCCCGGATGCCCGTGCGGAACGTCTGGCTTGTCACCTCCACCCACTGGGCCGAATTCGGCACCGACGAACACAACCCGCTGGATGAGATCACCGACAGCCAAGCCAACGCCGCCCTGACCTACATGGGCAGCGCCACCGACGTCGACGTCTACAACCCGGCGTTGCTGGGAACCTGGGCGCTGCGCGTCGAAGCGCCCGAGGGCACGGAAGCCCAGACCGAGGCGGCCTGCGCGGCGTGGGCGGTGCTGCTGGACGGAACGGCGACCCCGGACGGGCAAAGCGCCCGGGACCTCGCGGCCGCGTTCCAGAACAAGTTCATCCGGGACTTCATGTTCCGGGAGACCATCACCACCCACAACGGCAGCTTCGCTGACGTGATGCTCGGCAAGTTCACCGGCCGCCCCGACTGGGACCGCATCGACCGCGCCGAAGCCATGGCCTTCGAACTGATGAAAGCAGTCCCCACCGGCCAGCGCGCACCCATGCTGACCCTGATGGGCTGGCTGGAATGGCTCAAAGGCAACGCCACCGGCGCCACCCGCTACCTCAAGCACGCCGCCAACGACGTGCCCGGCTTCCGGCTCGCGGTCCTCATACAGGAACTCATCAACCGCGGCTCAATTGCCGAGGTCGCACGGAACGTCGAAACCGCATACAAGCGCCGCATGATCTAAGCAGGAACAGGCCGGCCCGGGGCTCACAGGACCCGGGCCGGCTTTTTTCGGTGGCGGGGCGGCCTCCCCCGCTGGCGCTCCTCCGGCCGCCATACGCTCGCGCGGGCGCAGCTACCAAACCCAACCAACGGGCAGAAACCCCCGATACAGTGGAGAAACGAACACTGCATCGACCATGGGACCGCGAGCATGAGCACCGAGAACACCCGTACCGACGACGAACGACCCGCAGATCCCAGCATCGCAGAGGACGTCATCGAGCTCAGCCTGCTCACCGCCGGCGAAACCACCGGCCCGGTTGATACCGAATGGGCCCAGGAGCACCACAACTTCTAACGACCTGGCAGCGAGACGCTGCCCCACAGATTTCCTTTGCCCAAGGGAAAACGAGAAGGCCGGCACCGCAAGGTGCCGGCCTTCTTCATGCCCGGGATCTTGCCTGGGCATGCCGCCAGAAAAAGGCCGCCGCGAGGCTGTTCAGTGTGAGGATGAAGAGGTCGCCGGCGATCGGCCGGCCGATGAAGAGATCCAGGATCACCAACGCCAGCGCCCCGCCGGCAGCGACCGTGAACACCACGGCCAGGCCCCGGTAAACCCGCAGAGAATCCCACCCAGGAGCGCGTCTCGCGCGGCCCGGGCGCCCACCATCATGCAGGGCAGGATCATCCATGCGCATACCCTACGCAGAAGCAGCGCGCGGGGCGCGCTGGGGGTTTCGCTGCGCTACACCCTGGCGGGCGTCCACTGGCGCGGCCGGCTGTTGGGTCCAGTGCCGGCTCCGCAGAGCTCTGCCACCCCTGGCCCTGTTGTGTCTACGACGTTTTCTGGTTGCTGTCCTACGGATTCTAGGCGTCCGCTCCACCCCGTCTAGCCCCTCCTTCGTCGGGGCCTGCGCCCCGGAAATTCCTCTCCGGCGCTCGTTCCTCGCTTATTTCCTCCGAGGATTTTCCCGGCCTTGCCCTGGCGGGTAGACGGGCCTCCGTCGGCCGCCGAGCAAGCAAGCTTGCCAGCAACCAAAAAACAACGGGGGGAGAGGGGAAGCTGGCCGGTCACCATTGGCCGCCCCACCCACCACATTCCTCTGCAAAAGGAGCAACACCATGAACGCCATCACCACCGAGACGGTAACCACCGCCGACACCGGCGAGGTCATCACCGACGCCCCGGTTCTGCGCGACTACCACGCCGACGGCGGGTACGAGTGGATGGACCGCATCGCCGAACACGGCTGGGCCGTGATTCCCAGCTGGGGGAGCGAGGGCTGGGACCTTGGCCAGTGGCCCTACGTCATGGTCGCTGCCATCCGCACCGCCGATTCCATTGGCAACCTGTTCGGCGTCGCCACCTACTGCGAGGGCGACGTGGAAACCACCTACTACCGGACCAAAGCCCGGCAGTGGGACGCGATCACCGAGCAGGCATTCTTCCACTGGAAGAACGGGCAGGCCCACGGACCGGCAGACCTGCCCGAAGCCGCCGCGGAACTGCCCAGCCGGTACCGGATGCCCTACACCGTCCACGCCGCCTAACCAGCACCCCTGGTGGCCGGACCGCTCAGCTCCGGCCACCATCCCGTCCCGGCGAAAGTTCGGGCGGGCCGCCGCACGGTGCAGCTGCCGCCGTGGTCCCCGGCGGCGGCCCGCCAATCCCGAAAAGTCCGACGCTCATCACCTTGCCGCCCCGGACCCGCCCCAGGGCCCTGGCCGGCACGGGAAAAGTCCAACAGGCTGCTGGACAAAGAGGGTGCTCGCAGGGCTCGCACTGATTCGGTCGTCCGCTGTCGCGGCCGGCTGTTGGGTCCAGTGCCGGCTCCGCAGAGCTCCACCGTCCCTGAACCTGGTGTGTCTACGACGTTTTTTGGCTGCTGTCCTTCGGATCGTACGTGCCCGCTCCACCCCGTCTAGCCCCTCCTTCGTCGGGGCCTGCAGGGGCGTGAATTTCATTCCGGCGCTCGTGCCTCGCTTATTTCCTCCAGGAATTTCCCACCCTTTGCCCTTGCGGGTAGACGGGCCTCCGTCGGGCACAGCTGCGCAAGCTCCGCCAGCAGCCAAAAACAACGGGGGAGAGGGGAAGCTGGCCGGTCACCACTGGTCGCCCCACCCACCATTCCTCTGCAAAAGGAGCAACACCATGAACACCACACCCACGCTGGAAATGCTCGACCCCAAGACCCTGACCATCGACATCAACGTCCGCAAGGACGCCGCGCTCACCCCCGCCTTCGTGGCCAGCATCAAAGAACACGGCGTACTCGAACCCGTGATCGCACACCGCAAGGACGACGGCACCGTGCACGTCCTGATGGGACAGCGCCGCACCCGCGCCGCCGTCGAAGCCGAACGGCCCGAGATCCCGGTCATGGTCACCGAAAGCCCCCAGGAAGCAGAACGCATCCTCACCCAGGTGGTCGAAAACATCCAACGCTCCGCGTTGGCCGAGGCCGACGAGGCCGAGGCCTACCACCAGCTCTCCCTGATCGGGGTTTCAGCGGCGCAGATCGCCAAGAAAACCGGGCGGACCAAGAACACCGTCGAGGATGCGCTGAAAGCCAAGTCCACCACCGCCGGGGACGCCGCCCTGGGCCGGGGATGCACCATCGAAGAAGCCCTGATTCTGGCCGAATTTGAAGACGACCCCGACGCGACCGAGGAACTTGAATCAGTCCTCGCCGACGAACCCGACATGCTCCTGCACGTCACCCAGCGCCTGCGGGACAAGCGGGACATCGCCGCCGCCCGCGCCGCGCTGATCGCCGAACTCGAAGGCCAGGGCAAGGCCATCGTGGAGGACGCGGGCCACTACGCCGACGAAGACGCCCTGTACGTCTCGGCCGCGAACCGGGCCGACGGTGAACCTGCCACCGAGGACGACGCCAACGCCTACATCATCCAGCGCGACTGGCAAGGCAACCACTCCGCCAAACCAGTCATCAATGGCTGGAAGGAACTCGGCTTCACCCCGCGCCACGAACGCTACGACGGCGGCCGCCAGGCGCAGTCCGGCCCGATGACCGAGGAACAGAAAGCAGAGCGGAAGACCCTGATCGCCAATAACAAGGCCATGGAATCCGCTGGTTTCGTCCGCCGGGAGTTCGTGAGGAACCTGCTGGCACGGAAGCAAGCACCCAAGGGCTGGCAATACTTCACCGTTCACGCCATCACCCACCACCCCGAGACCGCCAGCGGCTACCAAGGCGAAGTCGCCGCAGACATGATCGGAGCCAAAACCGACGACAAGAACGGACGCTGGGGCTGGAACCCCCTCCACGACCACGTCGCCAACACCACCGCCCGGCCCGAGTTCTCCCTGATCGCACTGATCTGCGCAGGATACGAAAAGACCATCGCCAGAGACTCATGGCGCTCACCGCACCAAAGCCACCGCGACTACCTCAACCAGCTAGTGACCTGGGGCTACACCCCATCAGAGACCGAACAGATCATCATCGACAGCGGCAAAGAAAAGACCCCCGAAGCCGCCTAAAACAGCCCCTTGCCGGGCGGCACGAAACACCGCCCGGCAAGGCACTAACCACCACAAGCGGTCCAGGAACCTTCAAAAGTGGGGCGGTCCGCCGCCAGGCCAAGACAAAGCAGCCACTCACCAGCGGCGGACCGCCGCTCACGCGACACAACACCCACAACCAATCCGCCGCGGGACCAGGAACAACGACGATCCGAACCCGTGGCAGCACCACCAACAACTCAGCTACGCTGAAACACAGATTTCCTTTGCAGAGGGAAACCCATGAAGGGTCGGCACACAGGTGCCGACCCTTCTGCTGTCTACGATCAGAGGTGTGCCTTGTGCTCGTCCGGGGCTGCGAGGTCCTTCGGCTCAACAAGGACTATTCTCTTACGTCTGTCTAGGTTTCTGTCACTCCACTCAACCGTGAAGGTGACGCCCTCGGCCGAGCCCTTCTGTGTGGGTCGGCCATAGAAGCGTTTTCCTGATGTAACCCCATCCTGATCGCTCCCAAATTCGCCTTTGAACACAGGAGGATCGCCATCAAAGATGAACTGATCCTCCGGGGCGTCCAGAAAGACGTTACCCACCATCCACCCCTTGTTGTAGAGGATAAATTCTCCCCGATCCGTCTCATCAATCCGGCGAAAACTCCAAGATGGCGGTTTCACCTCTGCGCGCTCTGCGGCCACTTCGGCGCTTCGCGCAGCAAATCCCTCTTCGTACTTTTGGCGCTTCAAGTCGCGTCGGTCTTCGGCAATTTTGCGAGCCCCAGCCAAGCGCTGCTTGGCCGTCGTATACGGAAAGCGAGGGCGCAAGCCAATGAGCCCGTGCCAGCGGCGACGCCACCAAGCCTTGCCGTCTTCACGGATGGCAGATGTGATTAGCACTATCAGCACAACTAACCCGCCGGCCCAAGGGGCAAGGTCCCACAATCGGGCATTGCGCTCCTGTTGAGACGACACGTCTCCTGGATTGAATACAAAATACTCAAGAAACAGGCCGCCAGCGGCAATAGCGAGGCCGACCAACAAGGTTTCCGCGACATAGAACCATGGGTTGTTACGTCTCGTGCTTGGTTGCTTCTTGTCGCTCACCGTAGAAGTTTATTCGGCTGCAGGACACGTAAGAGAGCATGGCGAGGTTCGCCGGCCTTTAGCTCTCGCATCGTTGGTCGAAGAGGGACCAGCCGCGCTTTAAGATGCGGTAGGAGGCCTCAAAGGGTTCAACAACGTCTTCCAAAGAACCGCCCAAGGTGCCCTCAGCCAGCACGTGACCCCTCTTTGGCTGTTTAAATTGCGCACGCAGCATCTTTGCCCACGCCAGCGCATGAGCGTCCCCACTCATCTGTCTCCAGAGACGCATGACACTGTGCTGCAGGTCGGGTCTGCGTTCATATACCAAGGCACATGCGTACGGAATTACATCGTCGGACATATTCACGCCCTTAGCCTGCGCCCCCGCTGCTTTGGCCCCGGGACTGTGTAAATAACGGTGTATTCGGCTCGACACGCCGGGCAGTGGCCTGGCGGGGAGGAGCCGGACGTGGCCGCGACACTTGAGGCTGTGCCGAACAGCGAGAATCTGAGGAATCTGTCC
>NZ_SUKC01000019.1 GCF_005047635.1 Arthrobacter sp. CAU 1506
CTGGCCAAGCTACGCCGCTACAAGCTGCTCATCGTTGACGAAGTCGGCTACATCCCCTTCGATCAGGACTCCGCCAACCTGTTCTTCCAGCTGGTCTCATCCCGCTACGAACACGCATCCCTGGTCCTTACCAGCAACCTCGCCTTCAGCAGGTGGGGCGAAGTCTTCAGCGACGCGACAGTGGCCTCAGCGATGATCGACCGGATCGTTCACCACGCCGAAGTCCTGAACCTCTCCGGAAGCAGCTACCGGCTCCGGAACAAGACAAGAAGCCAGCTTCAGGCACAATAGAACAGCAACCCGTGGCCCTGTTTTCAATCGGCAAAACTGGCCCCCTTTTCGGTTGGCGTTAACACTGCTGCCGAAGTGGCTCCGAGAGTTGTTCTTGGCCTGTTTCTGCAGCGTCTCGTTTTTCACCAGCTCCCGCCGCACGCCTTCCACGAAGTGGGCCACGGCGTCCAGTTCCTCTCCTTCGAAGGGCAGTTTGGCCTGCTGTATGACTTCCTTCCAGGTGACCAGGACAGGATCCTTGGCCTGGCCGGTTCCCGGATCAGTTAGGGACTTTAGTAGCTCACCTTCGCCGGAAAGCTGCAGTTGCGCCTCACCTTTATCCTTGAGCGCGTATTTGGCAAGCTCCTACAGCTCGTCACCGGAGATGATGAGGACCCTAGTTTAGCTACCGCGTCAATTGCCGGAGGAGCGACGTCTACTTACCTGTTTGGCGACGAGAGCGTGTGATCCAAGGGGTGCGGCCTCAGTGTCGGCGTGGTCCGGTGCTCTTCGGATCTAACGCTTCTTATTCTTCTTGGGCTTCAGGCGAACAGTGGAACGACGGGCCGAAGGCGGAACCGCCTTTGGCATACGTGCAGGAGCAACGAGTGTTGACTCTCTAAGACGCTGGTCCATGTAGTCGGACTTCACGTAGGGGTCGTTGAGGTATCGCACGGAAACGATTTGGTATTTGGTGTCAAAGAGTAGTTCAAGGCTTCGATCAGCCTGGAGCTGGTACTTCTTGAGTGTCCCGTATGCCGCCAGGCGCTCCATGCCTTGCTGCAACGGCCGGCGCTCCGGTTTAGAACCCATAAACAGCACAGGGTGGCCCCAGGGCCCCGGGAAATTTTGTATTGACCTGTGAAATTCTCCGTCATCGCGTGTCATGGTGACGAGCCTCTTTACATGGTTTCCGATGCCCTGCTGGGCGACTCCCGAAAGGCCGGCCAGGTCGGCACCAAATCGGAGCCATCCCGGCTTGTGTTCTGCCCGCAGAAAGTCCAGAAGCCCGCTGACAAATGCCGAGTGTTTTCGAAGGGGCTTCTCAGCTGGAATGCCGGTTTGTCCGGTGGAGTAATACATCCATGCGTCGAGGGGATCGGTCAGAGTGCTGATCCTTGTGGGTACGTTGCTTTCTGCGAACCGTCGGCGGTCGGCGGCCGTGGGAGGGGACGTCATGGGGTGCTGCTCGTGGATTTGGTCTGGGTCTGGCTCGATGTACATGTCGCCATTGATGTACCACATCACCAGGTCCAGTTCGTCGGCTGCCACGATGAGGCGGGAGCTGACAGGATCAGTCCGTCTCCTGAGATAGGTGAGAAAGTCGGCCGGGTGGTGAAAAAGAAGCTTGATGACTTCAAGATCGTGGAGGGAAACCAGCCAGGGAATCGATGTGTCTGTAATGAAGCCGGCCCGAACAAGAGCATCGGTGGCGATGGCCAGTGGCCCCCAATCGTCGAGGCACACGACTACTGAGTGAATTTCCCGCACATCTGCGAGGTCAAGCCACTTCCCATTGGGTTGCCAGAGGCCGCCGTTCTGCCGGATGAGTCCTTCCAGTCGGGATGCTTGTTCGGCAGCTTCGCCGATTGTTTTCCGAAGATCTGTTTCAACACGGCGAACGTTTCCTGTCCGGGCCTTGTCTGTGATTGAGCCTGCCTTTACTTCGACACAGACTGCAACGTCATCAATCACGAAGAGGGCGTCAGCCTCCGTGTCATGGGTATCAAGCTTAGGATCCTCGGATTCTTGTGACAGGTCTGCTGAGCTGGCTTTGTTGGGGGCGCGGTACTTCAGGGACGAGAACGTTGGCGAATCGACGCCCAAAAGGTTTGCAAGGGCAGAGGCAGCTGTGTCCTCTGCCCAGCCGTCACGGTGGCGCTTGTAACGCTCCCAGTCCTTGGCGGATTTCCCAGGCGCTGGCTTTAGGAGTGATTCCATCACTGGACGTACGTAATCGTGCGGGATCGGGTCCCCAAAGAGCATGAAGGTATCTTCGTCCCGAATCATTCCCTTTCCGGCCAGAAGGTTTTCCCCATCGACAAACTTTGCGCAGGCGTCGTATGCAGACGTGGAGATTTCAGCGATGCTGAATGCATTCAGAATGCTCCGGACCGACGACTCGTTGACTCCGGACTCCGCCGAGATATCAGAGGGCGTGAACGTCAATCCCCTCCCGGGTCCCTGGAGCAGCGTGTGAGCTATTTGCCGCCCTTCCGCAGTCACAGTTGGCGGCTGGGGCTTGCCGGCAGCCCACTCCTGCACAATCTGATCCATCCGTTCGATACGGGCTTCGTGCACGTTGCTACGAAACCGCTGAATCCCGTCCCACACCCTAAGGACGTCTTCGTGCGTGTACCCGATCCTCTCCCGTACGATTTTTTCGAGGTGAGGGGCGCCAAAGATCGAACTCACTACGCTGCGTGACATGGAAAGGTAGTTTCGCCCGCGTACCGTGACTCCATGGCCCCTGAGTATGCCCGTAAGCTCTGCCGCTTTACCCAGGTGAACGTCCTCGGAAGAGGCGAAAGCCATTAACTGCGCAACTTGAACAATCTGATATCCGGCTGCGTGGATTTTTTCGACTGACTCGTTGAATTGCCGAGGTGTCCTGAGTCCCTGATCAGGCTGCTGTCCTCCGTCGGGCGCTTGCGCAAGGCCTACTAGCGCGATCACTTCGACTATGACCGGGAGATTAGTGTTTTCACTTTCCCTGTACGTCCCCAGATCCGAGGGCGAGGTGATTTGCCGTATCGCTTCCAGGACATCCCAGAAATCCAGTCCCTGGAGCTCGTGCGTGATCACATCGACGCATGCGCGAATGATGCCGGGCACCTGCTGCCGTAATCCGTCCCAGGATTCTGCCGGTGAGAGACCAGCAGTTGCTTGTTCCACGTTCTGCATCAGTGCATCCAGTGCCCCGTCGCCGTCCACGACCAGACGACCTACCACTTCGCCGTTCCCTTTTCCCAAAGGATTCTCCCCCAACGCTTGTTGCTTCGCGCTGAAGAGCGGAAGCGCAACGGTGCCGTTCGGACGAATCCGTTAGGCGATGTACCGAAGACCACCTTCGGCTCTCCTCGAAGGCGATCGCTAAGCCCTGACAATGCTCTTCCGCCTCCGGACCGCCCGTTTAGCCGCTGAACATGGCCTCAAAGTGGTTCAATAAGTCACCAGTGGCCTTGGACATCAAGTATCTGCCGCACATGAGGCCATTCTGCCTGACGTTAGTACCATTCCAGCACGAACCATGGGAAGGGTTCGGATCGGATACCTTGAGATGCGAGGGGGTGTCGTCAATAATGGCAAAAAGCGCTGTGAAAAACGCACATACGGTATCAAAGAGCTATATCCGTGCATGGGCCGACGATAGGAACGTCGTCGATGTTATCGATCTTCAGGACGGTCGAGGCTATCCCTCCTCTTACCTAAGTGCCACAGTCGTACGCTACGGCTACGACTCTGAAATCCTTAGCTACGACCTCGAACACGAATATGGGCGTATTGAAGACCGCGGCATCCCGGCGATCGTTAGATTGCGCAAGGGATACACGTTGACGGCAGCCGAACGGAACGCGGTGGTCGCCTTCCTCGATATGCATCTGGATCGGGGGCGCTACGCGGATCAGGCCAAAACTCGCGTCCCCGCGGTTGTATTGAAAACCGGGGGTCGGATCGAACATGCCGAGATGACCCTCGGCGATAGGTTGGTCCTGTCACAGTCCTTGCAGGATGTCCTCAGATTGACCACCCTCGGGCTCGAACAATGGCCCTGGCAGGTGAGGGATATACCAGGTCTCGTAACAGGAGACGGTGCCGTGCTCCTGTGGGAGACAACCAAGGGCGCCGGCATCTGCACCGTATCCTTCCCCCTTTCCCCCACTCAATTACTCGTGATCGGTCAAAACCTCCCTGACGACGTTCGATTTAATCCTGTATTAAATCCACGGCTCGCGGAAAACAGCAGGCGTTGGATCGTCGGAGCCAGGGGAACTCTTAACTTCAAGCACGCTGCGGTCATTGCGACCGGACGAACTCAAGGATGATATTTGCCGGAGGTGTCCCCCTTCCCTGATTTCTCGCCCCGATCCACACGTAAACCAGAAAGGCAGTCTGCACTATGAGTTCCTCATATGTCCTCTACACGGGAACGGCTTCGACGGAGGAGGATGTACAGATAACAAGGATGCTGTCTGTTCTGGCACGAGGGGGTGTCAACTCCTACGCCACTGAACTGACACCGTTGCAGGCTGTAGAGGAGCTGGGACTGGGCAGCGCAGAAGCGGAAACGCTGACACAGCTTCTGGATGACCAGGGGATGCTAAACCCTCAGTTCGCCACTGCCGGTGGTTTCCAGGCTGACGAGGTGCTGTACCCCAGCTCCACCGGCAAAGAACTTCTGGCGACGTACAGGAGGGTGGGGGCCCGCGGTGCAGACGTACGAAGCTTGCGGTACCTTGCCGCCAACAAGGCAATTCTCCGCTGGCGAGACGACGACAAGAACCGGGCAGTCCTGCAGGAAATCTCCGGCACACCCTACGGGTACTTTTACGGTGACTCGTTCAAGGAAAGTGAGTTGACGGACGCATTCAACAACCTCGTGGAGCATGGTCTGCTCACGGCGATGGGGAGCTTCCAGGACAAGACATTGGGACTTGCCCTGACATCCAAGGGAAAGCAGTGTGTTATCCGTTATGACGCCGATTTTGAGGCGTTTGAGGCAGCGTCAAGGAGCACCGGTGTGAACAATACATACAACGTCGGCAGCGTCGGGAACTTTGTGGCCGGCGACAACCACGGCACCATGAACGCCTGGACTCAGGTGCAGAATCCACAGGATGCGGCGGCTTTGTTGGCAGCAGCCGTCCGTATCGCTTCTCTCAACGGTGACTTCGAGGGAGATGAGCGCAGCGAGGCCATGGCCAAGGAGTGCCACGACGACCTGCTTGAGGCAGCCAGCACCGATACGCCGCCGGAACAGCGGCAGCGGCTGGGGGAGAAAATCAGGTCGCTGGCGTCTTCGGCGGTGAACAAGGGAACAGAAACCGCCGCTTCGGTGCTGGCCACCCAGGGTGTTACAGCTCTCATCAGCGTTCTTACTGGCATCCCTGTCGGCTGACAGTAGGTCGAGCACAAAGGGATGACAACGACCACCACTCTCGGCTGAGTCCGCTTATTGAGTTGCCCTGTTTTATAGGTTCGAGGCCGTCTCGTCAAAGGTTCCTTTAACAGGACGCTTTTGGCGTATTTCGCTGCAATCGGGCAGCTGTGACTGTTGGCGGTAAATGGCGGTCCTTTTGTGGCGCTAAATGTCGCCCTGCTCGTCGGCAAGCGCTCTTGGCCGCCTGTAGAACGTCGCTCGGGACATACCGAGATCCCGGGCAACCTGCGCCGCGGGCTCGCCACCTTTGACCAGGCGAACAGCGCTTCTGATCTGGCTATCAGTGACCCGGCGGGGCCGCCCGCCAAGGTCCTCGCCAGCGTCTCTTCGCTTGATTATGGAATCGTTGACGCGTTCGCGCTTGATCTCGTGTTCCATCTGCGCAAGGGCAGCCACGAGCGTGAACAACATAGAGCCCATCGGTGTGGCTGTGTCGACGTCGCCTCCGCCCAGGTTCAGGACACGCAGGCCGGCACCCCGAGCGCGGAGTTCATCCGCAAAAGCGAGCATGTTCTGTGTGGGTCGACCGAGCCGGTCCAAGTCGTGATGACGAGCGTGTCACCCTCCATGAGCGCGGCAAGTGCTTGATCAAACTTCGGTCGTGACGCACGCGCTCCGGAGACGCCATGGTCAACATAGAGGTCATCGCGTCTAACGCCAGCGGCAAGTAGATCCGCTCGCTGCCGGTCCGTTGACTGCTGCCGCGTGGAGACTCGTGCATAGCCAATAAGTTTCGACATGACTGCCTCCAATGTGTCTCATAACTAATGATTCGTACGCCGATTCAAGCACAAGGTTTCGAGACATAGTTATGAGAGTCGCGGGACGCAGAGAAAGTCGCGTGATTTCATCGGAATCAGGATCCTGCGGGACAGTGCCAGTGAGACGTCTCGTATCTCTAGGGATGTGAGACGACCAGGAGTGTGGCGTTTAGGCGTTCGGCTGGTCTGGTCCTCCCGGCGACACGACACATAACTTCCGCGGCCTGGAGAGGATGCGCCCAGGGGCTTATTGATGCTGTAAGAACGACGTATGAATGAAAACGCGGGGACTTCTGTATTCGAGCTGGTGGACTTCGGGCGCTACGACGCTGAGGGTGACGATAGATTGCTCGAGTACTTTTTAGAAACAGGTACGACCAAGAAAGCTGCAACGGGAACACAACTCGTGATCGGCCGAAAAGGCTCCGGGAAAACGGCCCTGTTTCGGCATCTGTCAGCGACCTTGGACAGCCAAGTGGTGGAGCTAGATCTATCGGACTACGTCTTCCACGCGCACAAGAGTTTGCGGGAGGGAGGAAGCCCGGAAGCTCTCGCCTACACCACATCCTGGCGATTGATTATTGCCGTTGCAATGTTTGCCAGCGTGCAGACGAAGATCGGTTTTTGGAGGCGGCGCAAGGGTAAGAAGCTTCTGAAGAAGATCGGATTCGGCTCTGATGGCGGATCGTTCGGATCGATGGTGGAGTGGCTGAAGCGGGTGCGTCGTTTGGATCTTCCCGGTATCGATGGTGTGGCCACGATGGGCGGCCTTGAGATTGCTGACCGTCCTACCGACCTGATTGATGTGCAAACGGTGCAGTTGCTCGACGAGCTTGAAAAGCTGCTGGCGCAAGTTGCCGCCGAGAGGCCGATCACTGTCCTCGTTGACAGACTTGACGATGCTTGGGATGGTTCCGAGGAATCCCTCAGGCTCATCACCGGTGCCGTAAGAGCGTCGCGTCACTTCGCACGGTTATTCAAGCAATCCGGCCCCGCGCCCGTCGTGGTTTTTCTGCGAACAGATCTGTGGGAAAAGCTGAATTTCAATGACAAGAATAAAACTGGGCAAGTGACGATCTACTTGGACTGGCATAACGAGGAGTTGGCAGAGGTCGTTGAGCGCCGTATTCGCACGAGTACTCAGAAGGATGACCAAGGATGGCAGACCGTCTTTACAGACGAGGAGATGCGACAGCGGGCAGGGGCACAGACGTACATCCTCAAGAGGACACTTGGTCGTCCCAGAGATGTGATCGCGTTCGCGAGCTTCGCGCACGAGGTTGCGCTACAAAACGGGAACTTGCGCATCGAGAAGGCTGACATCTACTCCGCGGAGATGCGCTATAGCAAACATGCCCTTGATGAGCTGCGTGACGAGATTGCAGACCATGTCTCGTCGTTTGCTACGGTCATCAATGCGTTGAAACAACTTGGGCGCCGGTCATTCACCGTTGATGAATGGACCGCTGCAGCAGCTGGAGCCGGTATGACGGCGCCAGATGCGAAGGTAGCGCTCGATCAGCTGTTCGAGGCCTCAGCGGTAGGTGTTCTACGCGCGGGAGGGTCATCGGGTGGATCCGGAACTCGATATAAATACCAGGATCGATTTCTGCAGTCGACGACCGATGCGACCCTCCAAGTCCATCTGGCATTTGTTCGCGAGCTGAGCCTAACCGATCGTTAGGGCATTAACGCTGGCATAGGACGTGCTCTTCTGGGAAATTCTTAGAGCTGGATGATCGGCTGGGCCCGCCCCTGAATCACTTCTTGCTCACATAGATGTGCCGGTCAGGATGCCTCCGCAGCGAAGTGCTTCGATCTGCCGGTCGGGGTGCTGTTTCGCGGTTGAGGCGCGAGCTTCTGACTATGTCAACCTTTTTGGCCCCGGCATGACCTGTTGAGCGACCTAACCAGGACAGTTTTGCGGGCGGGGTATACGCGAATCTCGGATCCCAGCATCTGTGTGGGATTTTCGCGGCGGGGGAGCGGGTCGAAGGTGTCGTGGTGGGGGACCGGCTAAAGCCCCCGAAGACAGTCTCTGGTGTTCGGCGAGGGTGGGGTTGCCACTGAGGGATGGCAGCCCCACCACGGGTGATTGCAAGTAGCTGATTACCTGCGGCGAGCCGAGCTGCTTGAGGCCCTCGACGCCAAACTCCAGGCCGTAACCGGACTGCTTGGCACCGCCAAACGGGACGCGCGGGTCGATGGCGCCGTGCTTGTTGATCCAGACCGTGCCGGCCTCGATCCGGGCCGCGACCTCGCGGGCCTTGGCCGGATCGGAGGACCAAACCGAGGCGCCCAGGCCCACCTTCAGCGCGTTGGCCATCTGCACGGCCTCATCCACCGTGGAGTACTTGATGATCGGCAGCGCCGGACCGAACTGCTCCTCAGCCACCAGCGGATTGTCGTTATCGATGTCCGCAACCAACGTGGCCGGGTAGAAGTAGCCGGCCTGGCCCTCCTCCGGGTTGCCGCCGGTGAGCACGCGGGCCCCGGAATCCTAGGCCGCCTGCACCAGCTTGGCGACGATGTCGTACTGGGCCTTGTTCTGCAGCGGACCCAGAACGTTATTCTCGTCCAGCCCCACGCCCATCGGCATCTGCTCGGCCACCTCGGTGAGCGCGGCGCAGACGTCGTCGTAAATGTCCTCGTGCACGTAGAGGCGCTTCAGCGCTGCACAGGTCTGCCCGGTGTTGATGAACGCGCCCCAGAACAGGTCCTGGGCGGCCGCCTTGGGGTCCGTGTCCGGCAGCACGATGCCGGCGTCGTTGCCGCCCAATTCCAGGGTCAGGCGCTTCACCGTGTCCGCGGAGGAACGAATGATCGCCTTGCCGGTGGCGGTCGAGCCGGTGAACATCACCTTGTCGATGCCCTGGTGCGCGGCCAGCGCCTCGCCCACCTCGCGGCCACCCGGGACTACGTGCAGCACGTCGGCCGGCAGCACGGTGTTGAGCACCTCGGCCAGCGCCAGCACGGACAGCGGGGTGTACTCGGAGGGCTTCATCACCACGGTATTGCCCATCCGCAGTGCCGGCGCGAGCTGCCAGACGCTGATCATCATCGGCCAGTGCCACGCTCCGATTCAGAAAGTGACAGTGGATTCACTACCCGCCACGCGGAGGTCGGATATCGGCAGCGGAAAGGTGAACCCCTCGGCGCACCACGGACAGGATTTCTCAGCCCAAGCCCCTTTGTCATGCCCTGCCTCATACTCGGCAGTAGGAACAGGTAGGAAACTCCCCTGGTATTCGGCTGATTTGAACTGGTACGCGCACGTATTCAGGGGCCGGAAGTAGACGATTTCCGTTGTTGCCCGTAAGCCCTCTTAGCAGGTTGCGCTAGTTCGGCCCGTGGCGGCACGTGGCGTGTTTCGTCCGGAGGTTCTGGCTGCTGCTACGTATTGGGCGTAGGCGGAGGCCGGGTCAGGGAGTGGCGTCCGATCGTAGCCGGGGAGTAGCCGAGCGCATCGGCAATGATGGCCACGGGTGCGAGTTTGGTGAGTTCGTGGAGAGTTCCGAGCCGTGCCGCCCGCGTGCTATATTCTGCGGAATGGCGCGGTCAGGTGACCTGGGTCGATGTGTCGCCCTGGCGAAGTTCCGCGGAATGCTCAATTGGTGCTCGGGCGTGAGGCGGCGAGATCCATCTCAATACGGTCGTTGGCAAAGGCTCATCTGACCTGTGGAAACACCGAAGTGGCCGTGGAACGGGAGTTCCTGCAGCTGCTTCAACTCTCGTACTTTGAAGGCCGATAATCTGCCTGACGTCAAGTACACTCCTTGATGTTCGCATTGATGCGAATAGTTATCTGATCCACGGAGGTTAAATACATCCGCCGTGGCACGGTGCTGGGCGGCAAAGCGTGCATGACCGGCCGGCGCATACTATCCGTCGGCCGATCGGTCTTGGCGCCACTGCGAAGCTCGGAAAAGTGGTGCCTCACGACGTCACGACAACGGGGCTCATGCCCCCGTTCCTCCATCTTGTCAGCAATGGTCACATCATCGTCAGCCTAGAACTTCATCCGTTGCAGTAATCGCCGCTTCCTTGTCGAGGCGCCGCTTGAGTCGGACGATTCCCACGAGACGCCACCCCGCGAGGAACTGTATACAGGCCACGGCTATCAGCCCCATATGAACGGGCGACCAATCGGAGCCTGCTGCCAGCCCCGCCAAGAGCGGAACGGCGGTGGCGCCCGCATACCCCAGACTTTGTACACGGCCCGAGAGCGATACCCCTTGGCCTGTCAGTCGGCCTAAGTCCCCGATGATCGTCAAGACGACGGGGAAGATCGCGGTTCCTGTGCCGAGCAGAACCGCCGCCGTAACGGCGCCTGCAAGGCCCGTGTCGGGCACAAGGAGGACCGTGCAGCCCGCGACCGTGGCGCACGACAAGGTCGCAATCACGCGAATTCGCCCCCGACGGACGAAGAATGTTGGGGCGATGAGCCCGGCGGGCAGCCCGACCACCAGCAGAAGGGCAAAAACGTACCCTGCCACATCGGCGCTAATTCCCCGGCTCAACATCATTGTGGGGAACCAGCCCATGATGGTAAAAGCCAAGGCTGCCTGGGCGGCAAAAAGGACCACCAACAGCGCGGTGAATCCGGTCTTCAGTGAGTGCTGATTCGCGTGTGACGGAGACTGTTTCCCTGCTTCCCGCCTGGATTTCGACCGTCCGAGCAAGGGCAACCAAAGCAGGGCCGCCAGCACGGGAAACACCACCCAGACTGTCAGGGATGCGTTCCAGCTCCCCAACTGCAACGCGAGCGGGGCGGTGGCAGCAGCTGCAATAGTGGTGCTCACTGTCATCACGCCGGTATAGGCCCCAGTGGTCGGTCCGATTCGGTCCGGTAGGTAACTCGCAGTGAGCGCGGGCAGGAGCACATTGATCATTGCAGTGGCGCATAGGGCCAGCAGCGTGCAGGAGACTAGTTGGGCCAACGATCCCCACGGCCTAAGGGCCAGCCCCACCGCGCACACCACGATTGCCGCGGTGATGGCACCAACTGTGCCGAGTCGCCGCACGACGAGCGGCGCAAGGAAACCAGTCATGGCAAAGATTGGCATAGGCGAGGAGACCAACAGAGACAGGACCAAGGGCGAGTCGAAATCCATCCGGACCTGGTCCAACACCGCCGCGAGGGAAGTGATCACCGGCCTCATCGCGGCCGCCGACATAAAAATGGCGGCCAAGGGCAGTAGTTTGGCCATGCGGCCCGAACTTGCCGGGCAGGCCCACTGCGAATTATCCACTTTCCACTCTCTTACGGTCTGTCAGTGTTACGGTTTGGCCGGCTTACAAGGACTGCGCACTTCCGTGAGTGTGCCGACCCCCTGCGGCAGCAGAAGGACGCGGTGCTGGTGCGAACATAATCCCCGTCTGCTGTTGAAGACACCGAAGTACTGACATGGCCGCAGTTCGGCTTCGACATACAACCGCCTCGAGCACATGCTGCTCGCTCTTATCGACGTTCCGCTGGCAGCTATCCGGCGGGGTCCTGCAGATCGTCGTTTGTTGGAATTAGGCCGGAGCCGTCGCCCCGCAACCGTGATTTGCTTATTCAGGGTCTATGAGGGGAAGGCCTCGGGTCCAGAAGCTCCGGCATCGGCAGAGATGCCAGGCTCGCACGCGTCTTCTTAGGGATCATTGAAGTCTCTACGCGGCTCAAGAAAGCGCGGAAGTGAACTGAGCGGGCGATTCCCTTCGATTTGTTGGCCCGGAGACGGTGTGGAGGCGACGGCGCGACACCCACTCACCAGAGCGCATTACGTCGCGTCCGACCGGGGGATTAGCCACGGCCTCAGCGGCCGAGCCGGCATCAACGACGAGTAGGTCGGCCGGCTCGCCAACCTTCGGACCGCACGTCGGGAGGCCCAGCGCGCAAGCGCCATTACTCGTCGCCAGATCAAGCGCGAGCCCAAGGTCCTCGTCGCGGAGGAAGCCGGACCGGCACGCGATATTCCGCGCCACATCGAGCACGTCACCGCTGCCGAATGGCCACCAAGCGTCGCGCACGTTGTCGCTGCCCGCGAAGACGATAACACCCTGCTCGGCGAGCTGCTTGACGGGCGGCATTAGTCCGGCGGGGCCGTTCGACATTATCGCAATCCGCAGCTCAGCCAAGGCGTTGAAGATCTCCTCTTGCTCGCGGGCACCGAGTGCACCAAGACCAAATGCGTGGCTCAGAACGACCCGGCCTTCCATGCCGAGTGCACGCGTACGCGTGATGATGCCGCGGTACTCGCGCACGGCATCATCGCCGACTGCGTGCAAATGGATGTCGATCATTGCACCGCGACGATCTGCCAACCCGAAGACCGCGTCGAGGTGCCCGTCCACGTCGCCGTCAATGCCAATCGGGTCAATTCCGCCGATGACCTCCGCGCCGAGCCGGATCGCCTCCTCAAGCAGCTCGTAGCTGCCTGGGTCCCGCACGATCCCGCTTTGCGGGAAGGCCACGAGTTGAATATCGAGCAGGCCGCGAAGGTCTTCGCGCAGCTTCAGCATCCGCTCAAGGCCCGAGAGGCCGAGAGCCGCGTCCACATCGACATGAGTGCGCAGGGCTCCGGTGCCGAACTCGATCATCCGCTCTGCGAGCAGCCGCTCCCGATCGCCCGCACTCTCGACAAGATCGGCGCGGAGCCGCTTCTCGATTTTAATGCGCTCAATCACAGATGAGCCTGGCACGTGCGGCTGCCATTCTGTGCCAAGGAAGGTCTTGTCGAGGTGTGCGTGCCCATTGACGAGCAACGGGAGGACGAGTCGTCCGTCGAGGTCGACCTCTCCGTCGGCCATCGGCGCTGTACTGGCGGAACGCAAGGCCACGATGCGCCCTTCGGTAATCTCAACATCGATCGGATCGCCCTCGCGGTTGCGGCCGTTCCGCAGAATGGTCCATGCCATGAAAACTCCAAACTTCGTCGTTGGCATACAGAATGCCACAGATACGCCACAATGTCATCCAAATAACGGGACTCTAATGAAGTTTGGTATTCCATCGAGCGATGATTTTCCAAGGGCACCACTATTAGCTCTTTTGGAGACCAATCCCCGAAGCACCATAGGGTAGCGCGCGCGGTGAGCAAGGACTGCGGCGCCTTAATCGGCGCGAAGGGAGTACAGCAACGCATCCGTGGACCGCGGTAATCGCAGTCGTCCAAGGAGAGTGCGAGACTACGCCAGCGAACGGTGCGAGCAACAGCGGCACCACCAGGATGGAAGCAAAACGCACAAGGTCGAGCTCAGGCCCTGCCACCGCATGCCAAACAAAGCATCGTCCCTAGAGGGGTCACCCTGACGGGGATCGGCCCATGCCTCGACCTAATCGCGCGCGATTGGTAACGCACGTAGTAATAGGAACGAGCGGCTATGCGGGGCAGTTGAAGGTACGCCGCGCCGAAGGCATAGGGTCAGGTGCGATGCGGCAAGACGAGGAATCGCGTTAGGCTGCGCCCACCCCCAGCTTTCGTGCAACGATGGGCATCGTTTCGTGTCGGCTATGCTCGACGTGGGCGAGTGCGAGCGCGGCAGCTCGCTCGACCTCGCCGTTGACGATAGCCGAGCACATGTCGCGGTGTTCGTGGTGCAGGTGCCGTTCGTCGCGCTCGGTGACGATGTGGAAGAGCCTCTGCACCCGACCCCGTACGGGTATCATGAGCGTCTGCAGCAGGCGATTGCCCGACAGCACAACGATCTCGTCGTGTATCGCGGCCGTAGCCTCGGCGATTTCATCGCCAGCCCCGCGGGCGATCGCCGCCTCCGCATCGTCGAGCCGCTGGACCAGGCTCTCCCCTGATCCGCCCGCCGCGCACTGCTCGGCGGCAAGTCTGGCTGCGAGCACTTCCAACGAGCGCCGCACCGCAAAAAGCTCGACGACGTCCTCAAGTTCCATCGGTGCCACGACGACACCACGGCGATGCAAGCTCTTGATGTACCCTTCAGATTCGAGCCGCGGGAACGCCTCCCGCACGGGGATCCGCGACACCTGCAGCTCTTCGGCCACCTCGCGCTCTCTGATGCGACTGCCGGTGGGCAGCGTGCCGTCAATGATCCGGTCTCGGACCCACTCGTAGACGAACTCATCGAGTGCCACTTCTGGCGCGCCACCGGCCACGACGTTTTCGACGCGTTCCCGATCGAGTGTTGGCATGATTTCCTCTCAGACTTCCGGCGGCTGCTGCAGCTTGTCCTGGCAGAAGTGCGCCGGTTAACGACATCCTAGTTCCGGGCGATCATCGCGCACCCGCTAATCTCCGGGTGGGGGAGCGCAGAACCCGCGACAAAAGGGTGAGACACGTGGATTTCTGATCTCCCATCTAGTCGTTCACCTGCAGCTTACGGGCGAGCGTGTTGAGTTCTTCTGCACCATTTGCCCCAATCAGCACGCTACCGCCGAGGCACATTCCTGAGAGCCCATCGTTCGCGCAGGACTGTAGGGCGAACGTCATTCCCTCCTGCACCTCGAAATCGTCCTCCGCCGGCGTGTGCTCTGGTACCGGCAGGCTCTGCAATTCGGGCTGCGTTTCGGGCCCCACGACCATGGGACTGTTGATGAAGACAGGACCGACGGTCTGCACGAGCGGCCCGCGAATCCACAACCCTGCGTCGAGCACCACCTCCTGCATGGCGGTGTAGACCTCTGAGAAAAGCGCGCCGGGTTTCAGCATGGCGGCGCCAACCTCGTTCGCAAGCTGCGCGGTTGCGGCCCGGCGCAGGGTCTCGGCATCGGGCTCGCCGATGAAGACATGCATCTGCTGCTGAGTCTCGTAACCGCCGTAGCAGGCGAAGAGCTCTGAGCCAATCAGATCCCCGCGGCGCAACCGACGCGGTTCCTCGCCCGAGTACCCCCACTCAGGCGGGCCGATCAGCCACTTGCTGCCGCTGCGCAGCAGCATCCCGGGCGGTACCTCATGGCCGCCCTGACTTGTAATCGCGTAGGTCGCAGCGGCTCCCACCTCTGATTCAAGGGCCCCCTCTTTCGCAGCCTCGAGGAAGGCGAGCGAGGCGTCTTCACCCAGCTGGGCCGCGCGGCGGACCAGTCGGATCTCCTCGGGACTCTTCACTAACATCATCTTCTCAAAGTCACGTGCGACGTCCATCCAGGTCACCTCGGGCAGCTCGGCCTGGATCGCGTTCCAGAGATTGACGTTTAGTGTGATGTTGCCGCCGGAGTAGCTCGTGAGACCGATGATTCCGACTCGGCCTTGGTCGGCACGGGTAGAGCGCAGTGCCTCGCCGATCCTTTTCGGCAGCGGTCCGTGTCGCAGGTCCTCTATCCACCGTTCTGTGTCCTTGCCCGCTTCGTCGAACCGCAGCAGCGGCATCACGTTGAAGCGGCAGATGAGCGTCGGGTCTCCTTCGCGCGGGAACACGACCGCACCGGCGATCGCCTCTTTCGCGAGGTAGCGGTCGAGTTTGTCGCGGCCCCCGCCAACAAGCACCAGCGCGTCCAGACCATGCTTGTCCAGCAACTCGCGCACCTTCTCATACCGTCGATCGCGTTCCGCCAGGGACAGTGTTGGGAAGCGCTCGTCGAACGACTGTTGGGCCTCGCTCATGGTCTTGTTCATGTTTTCTCTTTCTGATCACTGGGCATTGTCATGCGCTCCGGCGCATGGGAAAGTGGCAGGCGACGAACGCGTCGCCCGTGGGGGAGAGCTCGGGCACCTCAACAGCGCAACGTTCTTGCGCCATGGGGCAGCGCGTTCTGAAGCGGCATCCGGTAGGCGGGGCGCTCGGCGAGGGAAGCTCCCCCTTGAGTACGACGCGCTCACGGTCGCGTGCCTGACCGGGCACCGCGTCGAGCAGTGCCTGAGTGTAGGGGTGCGCCGGTTGCTGAAGCACTTCCGTCACCGGGCCGACCTCGCACAGCGTCCCGAGATAGAGCACCGCAACTCGGTCGCACATGTGGCGCACAACCGAGAGGTCGTGCGAGATGAAGACAATCGTGAGACCGAGATCCCTCCGCAGTTCCTCGAACAGGTTAATGATCTGCGCCTGCACGGAGACGTCCAGTGCCGATACGGGTTCGTCGCAGACCAAGAGCTTGGGTGATGTGGCGATGGCCCGCGCAATGGCGATACGCTGCACTTGGCCTCCCGAGAGCTCGCGCGGGAACTTGCTGGCGTAGGTATGGGGATCGAGTCCCACTCGCTCTATGAGTTTGCGAGCTCGACGGCGGGCTTCGGTGCGACTCACACCGGCATTGCGCATTGGTTCGCAGATAGAATCGATGACGCGCCAGCGTCCGTCGAGGCAGGAGTGCGGGTCCTGGAAGATCAACTGCACGTTCTGTCTCGCCTCGCGCAGCTTCGTACCTCTCAGGGAGCTGATCCTCTCGCCATCGATGTCGACGGTCCCGGCGGTGGGTGGATCGAGCATGAGCATCGAGCGGATCAGCGTTGACTTCCCGCTGCCGGTCTCGCCGACGATCCCGAGCACTTCACCCGGCTGCACATCAAAGGTCACACCCGCGACCGCTTGGATGGGCGCGCCTGCCGGTCCAGGGAAAAACTTCTTCAGATCCCGCACGGAGAGCAGCGGTCGCTGCTCGCTCAAGGTCGCGGTCATGCCTTTTCTCCTTCTTCGGATGCGCCGGCCTGGCCGGTGGGCCCGGGCTGATCGGTCTTCCCAGTAACGAAGCACCTCCACTGCTGTCGCGTTCCGTTGTTACCGGGGCGCGAGGTTACATCGGGAATTGCTAAGTCGCAGCGGGCCTCGGCGAGGGGGCAGCGCGGCGCGAAGGCGCAGCCGGCGGACCGCTGTGAGGGATGCGGCGGGCGTCCTGGGATGGTCGGCAGCAGCGAGCGCGGCGTTACGTCGAACGACGGTACTGCGGCAATGAGGGCACGTGTGTACGGCATCATCGGTGAGCGGACCACGTCGCCGATGCGGCCGGTCTCAGCGATCCGCCCCGAGTACATGACGATCACCTCGTGCGCGCGCTCTTCTGCAACGCGGATGTCGTGCGTAACGAGGACGATCGACATTCCGTTCTCGGCCTGTAGCGTATCGAGCAGGTCGAGGATCTGCGCCTGCGTCGTTACGTCGAGGGCGGTCGTGGGTTCGTCGGCGATGAGCACGCGCGGGTTCGAGGCCAAGGCGATGGCGATCACCACCCGTTGGCGCATGCCGCCAGAGAGCTGGTGCGGGTACTCGAAGAGGCGCCGCTCGGGATCGGGTATCCTCACTTGTTCGAGGAGCTCGAGCACCCGGGCCCGCTCGCCCGCGCGGCCGAGCTTGGGATCGTACAGGCGGACGGCCTCGGCGATCTGGGCGCCCACACGCATGGTTGGATTGAGTGAGCGCAGCGGGTTCTGGAACACCATGCTCAGCTCGCGCCCACGGACGCTCCGCCACTGGCGCGGATTGAAGCGGGAGACATCCCGCCCGTTCACGAGGATCTCCCCGCCGAGCACCTCGACTCCTGCGGGGAGCAGACCCATCAGCGCTCGGGCCGAAACCGATTTTCCGGCTCCCGATTCTCCAACGAGAGCCACGGTCCTGCCCGAAGGCACCGTGAAGCTGACCCCGTCGACCAGGCGAGCCGTCGCCGTGCCGACGACCAGATTTCGGACCTCGACCACCGTTTCGACGGCGGGGGCGGCCGTGGTTGATTGCGTGTGCGTTTCGGCGATCATCGCGCATCCCATCGTTCGCGCACGGCTTCGCCGAGCAGGTTCAAGCAGATGACAGTGGTGAGAAGGAAGGCACCAGGAATGAGTACGATCCATGGTGCTGTAGCCAGATACTGCTGGCCTAGCGCCATCATGCTGCCCCAACTGGGGGCCGGGGGCGGCGCACCGAGACCTAGGTAGCTGAGGCTTGCCTGGACGATGATCGCGACACCCACCTGAAGGATCGCGAAGGTGAGCATCGGCGAAGCGATGTTCGGCACGACGTGACGGAACAGGATGAAGAGGTCGCTGCTGCCGTTAAGCCGCGCCGCTGCGATGTAGTCCTCGTGGCGCACGTTTAAGGTCGCGGCTCGGGCCATACGAGCACTGGCAGGAGCCAGGAAGAACGTCACCGCCAGGATCTCATTGAAGCGGCTTGGACCGAGGAAAGCAGCGACAGTCAGGGCCAGCACTAGCGCCGGGATGCTGAGGAAGACATCGAGCACCCGCATGGTGATGGCATCGAACGCGCCGTGGAAGAAACCCGCCGCGGCACCGAAGAGGCCTCCGACGATGAGGCCCAGAACGGTTGCGCCTATTCCGACGATAAAGGAGGCCTGGCCGCCGACGAGCACCCGCGCGAGGATGTCCATGCCGAGAGCGTCGCTGCCGAGAGCGTGGCCCGGAGAGCCGGGTGGCTTTCGTGCCTCGGAGAGGGTGCCTTGCATGGGATCTGCCAACCATCCGGTGAGCGGCACGAGGAAGCAGAGCACGAGTAGCAGGAGAAGGATCGTCGCGGGCAGCGCGATCGTGATCGGCGCCCCCTGCCATTTTCTGCGGCGCAGCTTCTGGAGATGGATGCTAACTGTTGGAACGCTCATGCCGCACTCTCGGGTCGAGGACACCATACAAGATGTCGATGAGTAGGTTCACTATGACGACGGTCGTAGCGATGATCACGACGACTCCGAGGACGACCGGCGCATCTCTGGAGCCGATGCTCTGCACGAGGTAGCGGCCCAGTCCAGGAATACCGAAGACGTTCTCGATGACGACCGAGCCGCCGACGAGGATCCCTACCGTGAGGCCGATATTTGTGAGCAGCGGGAACAAGGAGTTCCGGAGTACATGGCGCAGCCGGATCGTCCGCTCGCTCACCCCTTTGGCCCGAGCCGTCACCACGTAATCGCTGCGGAGCATCTGCTCCATCATGTCGCCGCGCAGCAAGCGTGTATACATGGCTAAGGGGCCTGCAGCGAGTGCCAGCGTGGGCAGGATCGCGCGTCTCAGGTTGTCGATCGGGTCATCAGCGAAACTCGTCCAGCCGCTGCTCGGCAACAGGCTCCAGCTAACAGCGACGGCTAACACCAGCAGGAGTCCGAGAAGGAAGTTCGGGGTCGCGAGCAGGACGAACATCGAGGTCGAGATCGTACGGTCGATCACCCCGCGCGGCTTACTAAGCGACACGACCGACAGCAGCACCGAACCGAAAATCGCGACCACGAGCGCCATGAACGTCAGCTGGGCAGTGGCAGGGATCCGCTGCAGGATTGCCTCGCTTACCGGCTGGCCGCTAGTGAAGGACTTGCCGAGATCCCCAGTGAGAGCTCCCCCCATCCACTCGAAGTAGCGCACGATCACGGGACGGTCCAGCCCGAGCTGGGCGCTGAGCTCGGAGACCGCCTCTTCAGTAGCTTGGTCGCCGAGCATTACTGCCGCCACGCTCCCCGGGAGCGCGTTGACCAGAAAGTAGACCAGGAGGGTCACTCCGAACAGTACGAGCACACCGCTCGCCAGTCGGGCGAGGATCATTCTCCGCATCTACACCACCTCGCCTTCACGACATTCCCGGGAAAGCTGACGGTCATTCATTTCTTGAACGCCACTTCGCCCATGTAAGGGGCATCCGCCGGAGGCATAGAGAAGCCGACGAGATCGCTGGAGAGGATCTTGTACAGAGGTACCTCCGCCAGATAGGCCGTGGGCGAGAGCTTGGCCACACGTTCGGCAGCCTTGGCATAAATCGCGGCGCGGGCGTCGTTACCCGGCGTAGTGCGGGCCTCCATGAGCAACGAGTGGAGCTCGGCGTCGTCGATGCCGCTGGGGTTCGCCCCGCTCGGATCGAACCAGGGGCGGAAGAGCACGTCGGGATCGGCGGATCCCATTACCGCGAATTGGACTAGCTCGAACTTACCCCCGAATGTATCGGAAATGCGTGTGGCCTGGTCTGGCGTCGAGACTTCCATCTTGATGCCCGCTCGGGCCAGCTGCGACTGGATCGCTGCCCCGAGCTCCGCGCCCTCGCTCGTGTTGGCGAAGAGGCCGGTGAAGGAGAGGCCGCCGATCTCGTCGACGAGCTTTTTGGCTGCCTCGACATCTGGCTTCGGGTACGACTCGACCCATCCGGGGAAGGCCCAGCTGCCGGAGCCGATCGGTGAGGATGCCGGAGCGCCGATACCGTAAAAGAGGTTGTCGATCAGATCCTGCTGGTCGATTGCCAAGGTAATCGCCTGCCGGGCGCGAATATCGTCGAACGGTGCTTTCTTCGTGTTCATGTAGAGTTGGCTGACCGTTACCGGGGGCTGGAAGACACCGGTGAAGTCGCTGTCGCCGGCGATGGCGTCAACCTGCATAGGACCCGCGTTGTCGAGCATCTGTGCCTCGCCCGAGCGGAGCGCCTGCAGCCCGGAAGCGGCAGAGTCCATCTGCTTGAACGTGATCTCGTCGAGCTTCGGCTGACCATCCACCCAGTAGTCCTCGTTTTTGGTCGCGTGGGCCGACTGACCGACGATGTGTGCCGTATCGTCGAACACGAATGGGCCTGTGCCAACCGGGTGAAGCCCGTAGTCCTCGCCGTACTTCTCGATGGCTGATGGCGAGGCCATGAGCCCAACGACCGATGAGGCAAGAGCAGAGGTTAGCGATTCCACCGGATCATCGAGAAGGATCTTAACCGTCAAGTCGTCAACCACCTCGGTCGACATGGCCCCCCGGGGCAGGTTCCCGCCCTCGCCCGAACGTTTCTCTGTATCGGTCTGCCGGTCGAGGTTAATCTTCACCGCTTCGGCGTTGAAATCGGTGCCGTCGTGGAACTTGACTCCATCCTGCAGTTCGAAGGTCCACTCGAGGCCGTCATCACTGCTGCTCGCCTCCTTGACTAGCCATGGAACGACCTCTCCCTTCTCATCGAGTTTGAAGAGCGGATCGTAGATTGAGAACAACATCACGCGGTAAGTCGAGACAGCCGAGGCTGCGGGGTCCAGCCCCTCCCACCCGCGGGCACTAGTGACAACAGTCAGGTGCCCTCCATCAGCTGCGACAGCACCGTCGCCACCTGCACTGGACGATGGAGAACCGGAGCACGCGGACAGCACGAGAGCGGACGCCGCTAATGCGGCGAGCCCGGCTGTGCGCACAACCCTCATCTTCGATTTCGTCATAACGTAGTTCCTCTCGGAGAAGCCGGCGTTGTGCCGGGCGAGGTTCGAACGCCGCGGATCGACCAGGGGGTGCGACCCGACGCGCAGGGGCGGAGACCGGCATCCATAGAAAGATCACAAACGCCGGTGAACGGAAAATGCGTGCTGCTGAACAGTTGAATCTGGGTGGTCGCCTCGTTGTGATCCACCACTAAGTCTCTCGTGTTTGGTATATCAAAACTGGTTATTTTGATGATGTCAAGGCAAAATGTTTGATTTTTTGGAATTCTTGTATTCCAATTGGTCTGACAACTGAAACCACTCGATGATCACAACAGTGGTCCTCTACTCGTCGGAGACTCCCTTGATAGCAACAAAATGGATGGTGGTGCTGCGTTCGTCCGCCACCACCGATCGCGCAGATCTAATCGATCTCGCACTTTCGCTACTTGACGTCGATGAGATCACTCGACTCGTCCTTGACGAGCGCGTCGGCTACCCACAACTGGAGGTTGCCGACTCGCCCGATATCACCGGTCTGATTCACGCCTACGTCCCCGAGGGGACAGGTATGCCGGCGGAAGTGCTCGATCAGCTGACCGCTGGGGGAGCCGATGCCTATCTCATGACCGAATCGATCACGAATTTTGCCGGCGAGGCCCACACGGGGGGAGAGGGTGAGAACGACGGGCTCTGGCGCTTAGGCTTCCTTCGCCGCCGGCAGGATGTGTCCCGCGAGAGGTTTATCGAAGTCTGGCGCAAAGAGCACTCTCAGATGGTCGGGGTCCACCACCCCGGCACCTATCAGCTGCGCCAAGCCGCGGTGAGCGAGGACCTCACGCCCGATGCCGTGCAGTTTGATGGCATTTTCCAAGCCTACTATCCTACGCTGCTCGACTTTCGTAACCGCCGCTTCGCGAGCGACGCCAGTATCCCGCTGGTCATGGCAGACCTTGATAGATTCGTCGACCAGTCGCTAACCGAACTGCTCTTCTGTCATCGCACGACCCTGCGCGGAGCAACTCCCGCCTGAAATGGGCGTCCCCCGGCTGAGGGTGTTGGGAACTGCGTCAATTGCAATTGAAATAGAACATGTGCCGAGGGTACTGGAGAGGAGCAAGCGCTCGGCATGAAACCGGCCAGCTGCTCACGTAAGTTCAACTTATCCAGGCCATGGAACCATGTTTTTTCCGGTGCTCACAGACAAGTAGGGCCCGAACACAGGTCTGACGTTTAGCACCTAACCCGCGTCAAGAATCTTGCGGTGAACTCCGATGGCATACGCGAATCGGGGCTGGGAACAGTGTCGCGTGGCCTGATCAACCGAAATTAGGAAAGCCCCTGTTCTTCGATTGATTCAACTGGCATGCGCGGGTATTCATGAGCCGGGAGTAGGCGATTTCCGTCGTTGCCGTAAGCCCTCTTAGCTGGTTGCGCTTTCGAAAGTTCGGCCTGTGGCGGCACGTGGCGTGTTTCGCCGGGAGGTTCTTGCTGCTGCGATGTATTGGGCGTAAGCGGCGGCCGAGTCAGTGGCGTGGCGCTCGATCGTAGCCGGGGAGTAGCCGAGCGCATCGGCAATGATGGCCACGGGCGCGAGTTTGGTAAGTTCGTGGAGAGTTCCGAGCCGTGCCGCCCGGGTGCTGAATATTCTGCGCAATCGCACTGTCAGGTGACCTGGGTTGATGTGTCGTCCTGGCGATGTTCCGCGGAATACCCAGTTGGTGCTCGGGTGTGAGGCGGTGAGGTCGTGGCCGGGATTCTCGGCGAGTTCCCGCCACGGCAGGTCCAGCGGATCCGGCAATGCGATCTGGATTGTCCCGAACCGGACGGTGACCAGGTCTTCGGTGATGGTCACGTCGTGCCAGGTTAGCCGAGCGATGTTTTCAGCTTGCTGTCCGAAGACGAGGATGAGGATCGCGGCGGCCCTGTCCCGTGCGTCGAGTCCGTCCAGTTGAAGCACCTTGTTCAGCGCTTCGTCCTGTCCTGTCTTGTCTTGTCGAGTTTGGGACTGGTTCCGCGGCGGTGCGGGAGGATGGCGAGACCTGCCGGAGCGGCCTTGATTTTGATGGCCCATTTGAGGAAGCGCTCGGCGATGCGCCGCGTCGTTGGCCCTTCTGCTTGCCAGACATCCAGGTGGGATTGTTGCAGTTCGGGCAGTTTGATGCCCTGGCCGGTGAGCCAGTTGAGCAGGTCGATGGCCACGGTGACCTCCTGTTTGGCACGCAGGAAGGTTCCGCGGCTGACTTCATCCATGTGGTTCATCCGTCGTTGGTGGTGCCAGCGGATGTAGCGGCGGATCACTTCACGGTTCTGCAGGTCACTCACGCGTTCGAGGGCTTGTGCGGCCCAACTGTCGTAGCGCATCCGGAGCTCGTCCCGTCGGGGGAGCACCCCGTGCTCGATGAGGAGTCCTCGGACGTATTCGCGGGTGCGTGACTCGGGCAGTCCGTCGAAAGTTTCGTGCGTGATCGCGGGTGCGGTCGCGAGGCTTCGAAGGAACGCTGTGACGTGCTTTTGCCGGATCCAGGTCAGGCCGCTGTTGGCCCGTTTCATCGACTTCAACGCCGCCGCCAGAGGGATCAAATCGTTGGAGACGGATCCCGTGGCCGGGTCGGTCAGCAGGTTATCCACGGCATGGCCGAGGACGCAGGTCCAGCAGCGGCCGCCGCTGTGAAGTTCGTCCTCGGCTCCGCAGGACCGGCAGTCGACGTTGAGGCGGATGCCCGAGCATCGACGGCACGCGGGTTGGGCGTCGATGAGGCCGGGCAGGACGCCTTCGTGTCCGCAGGCGCAGACGCCGCGGGTGCGTTTGGCTTGCTGGTAGCAGTAGCCGCAGACTCCGCCGTCGGGCCACCGTGCAACGGTTTGGTGGTGCTGGCCGCAACGATTACAGGGGACCGGCCAGCGGATCGGGTCCTCCGGCTTGCGGGGCCTACTCACCGTCTTCGGGGGTGACGAGGCGGATGCGTTTGGCGATCGGGTTACCGGGTTGGATGCCCAGGTCTTCGCTGCGCTGCGGTGCGTCGGCTGTCGCGGCGGCGCGCAGCTCGACGAAGGGTTCGAACAGGTCGTTGGGGGTGCAGTCCAGGATGTCGCAAAGGGCCGCGAACGTCCTGGCCGGAATGCGTTCCGGCGTGGCCGTGACCAGCCGGTAAACCTGGCTCTCGGACAGGTTGATGCCGCGGGATTTCAGCAGCGGCATCAGTTCGGTGGTCTTCCAGAGGTTTCGCTTGGCCATGAGGGCACGCAAATTCCAGCGGTAGCCGATCCGGCGCTGTTCAGGCATCTGGGTCCTCCAAGGTGGTGATGCGGCGTGCGATCATCTGTTGCACGGTTTTCTGCTTGAAGTCCGACGATACCGACGTGTAGAGGCCGGTGGTCGAGGCGTACGAGTGGCCGACCTGCGTCTGCACGAATGCCGGGTCGTAGCCGGCTTCGATCAGGTGGGTCACGTAGGAGTGTCTGAGGCAGTGCAGCCCCAGTTCCTTGGGCAATCCAACGGCGTCGCGTGCTGCTGCGAAGGCATCGCCGAAGCTGCCAAGTGACATCCGGGCGCCCCGTTCGCTTGGCCAGAGCGCCGATGACCGGTCAGCTGTTGGGAACCGCGCCCGCATCCCGCCGGTCCAGGTACGCAGCTGATCCACGACCCAGTCGAACTCCGGCACGGTCAGAACAGTCCGCCGCCTGGGTCCTGAACCTGCCGTGCCTTTGGCAAACCGCACCTGGACGGCACCAAAGCGGCCATAGTCAGTGACGTGGGGATTGGGGCCGAAGTCCTCCAGATCCAGCATCGTCATCTCCCGCCGGCGAAGACCATAGGCATAACAGACTTTGAACGCCACCGAATCACGGAACAGCGGCAGCCAGCGCTTACTGCCGGCCGCGTACTCACGGTCGACGAGATCGTCGATGTGATCGAAAAGCCGTTGCAGCTCAACCTTGGTGAATGCCCGCCGCTGCGCCGGCACGGCGTCATCGGTCGTGTGCCTGGGCGTGTTCCATTCAAAGCAGATCTGGCTCGGGATATCGCCAAAAGTGCGTTCGCAGAACTCGCCCCACCCATAGCCAGGATGCGTCAGGTAGGAGCAGAACATCGCCACGGCATTGCTGTACGAGCGCAGCGTCTTGAGGCTGATCGGCTTCTCACCGGAACGCAGTCCGGCCAGGAACTCATCTATGTCCACCGGACGCCATTGCCACGGAAACTCACCGGTGAATTCCTGGAACCGCGCCAGCAGCTGGCAGCGCTGCTTGATGGTCTGCGTCGTGAGCCCACGGGCCAGCATCTGCGCCCGCCAGCCATCCAGCATGGCCGTGAAAACACGCTCGTCGGCCCTGAAAAGCCCGACAGTCGGATCCACCAGCATCCGCGGGACGAAACCCGGAACGGCACCACTCACTGCAACCCCTAAACCATGGAATCATGCATTAGATGCAGGAAACCTACAGCGGCAAGGGATCCAGGAGCAAATTCACACCGAGCACCCCAATGCTGTCATTGCAGTAAAGACTCGTCTGATCTGCGAAAACACCGAAATAGCCGTGGAACGGAAGTTCTCGCAGCTACTTCTACTCCCGTACTTTAACCGCCGATAACCGTGAATATGTCGACCGGGGCCGTTGCTGAGCGGAGACTGACATCGGGGGGAGCGGAGCGTTGGAGGATCCTCAAACGGGACAGTAATGAGCCCTGATGGAACGCGAATTCCATCGCCCACTTTCACGTACTTGCATAAGATCTCGCTCATCCATGACGCGGAGTGGGACCGGTCTATGCGACAAACTTTCGCTAAAGGCAATGCTGCAGAATCTGACCATTCCGGGCGGACGCGTCGCGGCTGCGGTATTAACCGGCGAAACGGATACCGGAAAGCACCGGCAGCCGCTATGATCGACGGGGTTTTGGGGGAGGCATCTTTTTTGCCGGCCTGCCCAGTGTTGCCAGGTCTCAGCTGATTAGGGCAGGGCAGGATCCTATGCTGCCCGCATTCGTAGGTTGCCGCTGGACATACGGGTGCGCTTGTGTCGCCGGGTCACCCGTTCAGTGAGGCGGCGATCTGTTGCATCACGGTGTTGTCGGCCAGGGTGGTGGCGTCGCCGACTTCGCGTCCTTCGGCGACGTCCTTGAGCAGTCTGCGCATGATTTTGCCGGAGCGGGTCTTGGGCAGTTCCGGCACTACCAGGATGGTGCGCGGTTTGGCGATCGGGCCGATCTCCTTGCCCACGTGGTTGCGCAGCGTGGCGACGATGTCCGGATCTGTGCCTTGCTGCGTGGCAGCCTCGCCGCGCAGGATGACGAACGCGACGACGGCTTCGCCGGTGGTTTCGTCCTTGGCGCCGACCACGGCGGCTTCGGCGACCGCGGGGTGGGATACGAGCGCGGATTCGATCTCGGTGGTGGAGAGCCGGTGGCCGGAGACGTTCATCACGTCGTCCACCCGGCCGAGCAGCCAGATGTCGCCGTCGTCGTCCTTCTTGGCGCCGTCGCCGGCGAAGTACATGTTGTCGAACCGGGACCAGTAGGTTTCCTTGAACCGTTCCGGGTCGCCCCAGATGCCGCGCAGCATGGCCGGCCACGGCTCGCGGACCACCAAGTAACCCCCGTGCCCGTCCGGGACGGAGGCGCCGAGTTCGTCCACCACGTCCACGGCGATGCCCGGCACGGCGACCTGCGCAGAGCCGGGCTTGGTGGCGGTGACGCCGGGCAACGGGGCGATCATGTGTGCGCCGGTCTCGGTCTGCCACCAGGTGTCCACGATCGGGGCCTTGTCGCCGCCGATGACGCGGCGGTACCACATCCAGGCCTCGGGGTTGATGGGTTCGCCCACGGAGCCGAGCACGCGGATGGACGACAGGTCGAACTTGGCCGGGATGTCCTCGCCCCACTTCATCATGGTGCGGATCGCGGTCGGCGCGGTGTAGAGGATGGAGACCTTGTACTTTTCCACGATCTCCCACCAGCGGCCCTGGTGCGGCGAATCGGGGGTGCCCTCGTACATGACCTGGGTGGCGCCGTTGATCAGCGGGGCGTAGGTGACGTAGGAGTGGCCGGTGACCCAGCCAATGTCAGCGGTGCACCAGAACACGTCGGTTTCCGGTTTCAGGTCGAAGACCACCTTGTGGGTGTACGCGGTCTGCGTGAGGTAGCCGCCGGTGGTGTGCAGGATGCCCTTCGGCTTCCCGGTGGTGCCGGAGGTGTAGAGGATGAACAGCGGGTGCTCGGAATCGTGCGGCACCGGGCTGTGTTCCGCGGAGGCGGTCTCCACGGTATCCGCCCACCACTGGTCGCGGCCTTCGTGCCAGTCCACCGGCTCGCCGTTGCGCTTGACCACCACCACGTTGGACACGGTGTGCCCCGGGGCGGAGAGAGCCTCGTCCACGGCCGGCTTGAGCGGGGAGGGCTTGCCGCGGCGCCAGGTGCCGTCGGCGGTCACCACCAGCTTCGCCTCTGCGTCATCAATCCGGGACCGCAGCGCATCGGCGGAGAAACCGCCGAAGACCACCGAGTGCACGGCGCCGATCCGCGCGCAGGCCAGCATGGTGATCACCGCTTCCGGGATCATCGGCAGGTATACGGCCACCCGGTCGCCCTTGGCCACGCCGAGGGATTCGAACGCGTTGGCGGCCTTCTTCACCTCTTCGGTCAGCTGCGCGTACGTGTAGGTGCGGGTGTCGCCGGGTTCGCCCTCGAAATGGATCGCCACCCGGTCGCCCAGACCGTTCTCCACGTGCCGGTCCAGCGCGTTGTAGGCAGCGTTCAGCTCGCCGCCCACGAACCATTTGGCGAAGGGCGCCTCGGACCAGTCCAGGGCCTGGCTGAAGTCCTTGTCCCAGGACAGGACCTCGCGGGCCTGCTGGGCCCAGAAAGCCGGACGGTCCGCCTCGGCTTCCGCGTAAACACCCGGCTTGGCCACCGCTGCCGCCGCGAATTCAGCGCTTGGCGCAAACGTGCGGTTCTCTTGGAGCAGGTTTTCCAAAGCATCGCCGGTAGCTGATTGCAGGGGCATATGTATATCCTTCTGGGTAAAGCAGCCAAGGTGGCATGGGGGCGCCTGATCCGTAACATCTGCTACTCACCTAACGCATGGTGGGTGTCAGGCAATGTGGGCGATTGCTTCTACCTCGACGAAGCAGCCAGGCGCCAGGGCAGCGACTTGCACAGTCGCACGTGCGGCCCCTTCGAGGTAGGTGCTGTACACATCGTTGAACGCGTCGTAGTCCCGTTCCCGATCTGTGAGGAAGCATGTGGTCTTCACCACGTTATCCAAGCTGAGATCGGCGGCGGCGAGAATCTCTTGCAAGTACTCGAAGATTAACCGTGTTTGTTCTCGTGCATCGCCGACAGGCTTTCCTGTAGCGAGGTCCACTCCGAGTTGTCCCGAAATGAACAAGAAATCGCCGGCCCTGACTGCTTGCGGATAGGGCAGCCCCCTCCACTCCGGAGCTTGCGTTGTCATGACGGTGGTCGTCGGCATAGGTATTCCTTTCTGAGTGGAGCTGAGCTCCTGGATTACGGCACTAAAGTCGGCCCTTTGTCCGGCTCCCCGTTCGGTCAGGGACGCACGGTCATAGAGCTTTTCGATTGAGGTGAGTACGGTGGTGTCCAGTCCTAGGCGACCGGCTGCATCGAGCACCAGCCGGAGATCCTTGTGGGCAAGATTTAAGGCGAAGCCGGGTTTTGATCCGGGTTCGAGCGCTGTCGGCAGGTAGTTCTGCAGCTGCCAGTTGTCTCCAGCCCCATCTCGGGTGATCTCGGCGAATTCTTGGGGAGAAATTCCCATGCTCTGAGCGAAGGTCAGCGCGTAGCCGTTAAGTGTGACCAGACCGAGCAGGATGGCGTTGTTAGCTAGCTTCAGGAGCTGCCCCATTCCTGGGGAGTCGAGCTCCACCATGCGAGTACAGAAGGTGCTGAGGATCTCCCTTACCCCATCACGTGGGCGACCATCAACGGCGAAATAACTGAGGAGTTCGCCTTTGGCGGCACGTTGCGGACCACCAGTCACCGGTGCGTCGACGTATTGCCAGCCAGCAGACTCGACGGCGCTCCGGATATCGCCAACGGCGCTCACTCCCACAGTCGAACAGTCGATGAAGGCACGCCGGCCCTCTCCGTCAATCGGGAGAGACTTGGCAACCGCGAGGACATCTTCACCAGTCGGCAGACAAGTGAGAACATGCGGGGCGAAGCCGGCCAGTTCTTGTATGGAGTGGTGGCGGCGGATCGTACCGGAGGTACTGAGTCGGTTGATGGTTGACGTCGCTCTTCCATCTAAGACATGCAGCTCGAATCCGGCGGCTAACAGTCTGGCTGCCATGCCTGAGCCCATGGCTCCAATTCCCAGCGCTCCGACAGCACGTGCCGACATGTCTGTGGACTCGTGGGCTGCTGTCATGATGCCTCCGAAACGGCCACTCTGACCTTGACAGTGTGCTGTGTCAGCCTGGTCGCGGCGAGCAGAGAGATGATGAGGGTCAAGACGATATATCCGAGGATGGCCCAAATGGATCCAGTTGTGCCGAACATCCACACGGCAATGATTGGCGGAAGTGCTCCGCCAAGGATTGACCCCATCTGGTAGCCGATCGAGAGACTGCTGTAGCGTGAGGCCGTGCTCATCGCTCGGGCGAAGAAGGCCGCCATCGGTGCCCAGCAGTATGAGAAGATAACGGCGAGAATCACGAAGGATAGAAGGCTGAGTGCGAAGGCTCCGCTGGAGAACATCAGGATCCATAGCGGTGCGTAAAGGGCGCATCCAGCTAGCCCGATAAGCATCGACCGTTTGTGTCCAATCCGGTCGGAGTGCGCACCAGCTATGATGCTAGCGACGAGCATCGCGAAAGCGAAGGCCACGATGATGAGAGACATCTCGGGCTGAGTAAGCCCGACACCTTTCCCGTAACTCTGTCCGAAAATGACGGCGACGTAAAAGATGGTGCCGACCCCCATATAGGTCAGTGCAACGAGGATCATCGCACCGAGGTCGTGGCGGAACGCCGAGGCGATCGGGGTCGAGGACAGAGCATCCTGGTTCCGCATCGCTTCGAAGACTGCCGACTCCTGTACCGACAGGCGAATAATGATTCCGACGATCGCGATGAGCCCGCCGATGAAGAACGGGACCCGCCAAGCCCAAGCGGTCAGCGCCTCGGGTCCGAGCAGGCTCACGCCTAGGATGGCTGCGTTAGAGAGCATCAGCCCTATCGGAGAGGCCGCCTGAACGAAGCTGCCGAAGAAGCCGGCCTTTTCTGTTTTCTGCGCGCCGAGAGACGCCTCGTTCGGCGACTGTTCAACGGACATTAGGACCGCGCCACCCCACTCCCCACCAGCGCTCAGACCTTGGAGGAGCCGGGCAATGATCACGACGATCGGTGCCCAAATACCAATATCGTTGAACCCTGGCGTCAGCGCGATCGCGAGGGTCGCGACGCCCATGAGAACCATTGTGTACATCAGGGCGTCTCTACGACCGAGGCGGTCGCCGATACGGCCGAATACGAAGGCCCCCAGCGGACGCACCAGGAAGCCGAGACCGAAAGTTGAAACGGAGACCAAGGTGCTGATTAGCGGGTCACCGCTGGGAAAGAATACGGCGGGGAAGACGATGACGGCCATCGAGCCGTAGAGGAAGTAGTCGTACCACTCGAGGGAGGTGCCAATTGTGGCGGCGATTACCGGGCGTCCGCCCCGGTTCTTGACGATAGTCATGATGCTCCTCTAACGGTTCGAAGTAGTTGTGGTGACATTGCGCGTGCTGTTCTTCGCGCGCGTCGAGGCGGTCCTGCGAACCGAGTCAGGCATCTTTGCGTGTCGTCGGTCAGTAGATTCCTCGATGTGCCCAGAATCACAGCCTCGTCTTGGGTCGTGCTGTGCGATTGCAGCATCTGCAACAGTTTGTCTGTGAATCCCCCGTTGGACGGGATCAGGTCTGTTCTCGGGGCGTTAGGCGCCCTGCGAATAGCACCGTCGCGATGGCCGTGCGGCGAATCCAAGCCCTCGCCTCCGGCCCGGCGCAAGCATCGGCGAACGCTGCCTGGTGGTTTACGGAGTTGGTGGGGATCCCGATCATGGGGTGTATTGAGGGCACGCGGCGCGAGATGTTCCCCATGTCGGTAGATATTGTGACAAGCCCGGAACCGGCAGCTTCCAGCGGCTCCGACTCAAGGAAATCGATCTCGGCCTCGCGTCCGGCATGACGAAATAAGGCAGCCAAGCTGAGATCGTGCTGCATCGCCGCGTAATCTGGTGCGGCGGGCTCTGCATGCAGTTCGGTTCCGGTGGCGGTTGCTCCTGCTTGGAAGCAATCCAGTACTCGCGTCTTGAGCGACTCCAGGGCTCCGTCATCGGTAGAACGCACCATGCACTCGATTGCTGCACGATCAGGGATGACGTTCACTGCACTTTCACTGGTACGGCGCGCTGTATGGACGCGATCAGAAGGATGCATCTGCTGCCGCAACAAGCCAATTGCAGTTTCTGCAACAGTTGCGGCATCTGCGGCGTTTCGGCCGCGCCACGGAAACGCCGCAGCGTGAGCCTCGACGCCCAGGTAGCGTGCGTAGAATCTGCTCATAGCGAGGACATTGGGTAAGAGCACATCCTGCGGTGCCGGGTGGACCATTGCCGCCCAGTCGACATCATTCAATCCCCCTTGATCCATGATGAGTTGCTTCCCTGCACCTGACTCCTCCGCAGGACTGCCGATCAGACGGACCCGGATCCCAAGGATGTCACTTACATCCTGGAGGGCGAGGAATGAGACCACCGACCATGCGGCGATGAGGTTGTGTCCGCATGCATGCCCGACGAGTGGGAGCGCATCGTACTCTGAGAACAATGCGAGACAGGGCCTCGCAGACCCAGTATCCGCGACGAAAGCGGTCGGTAGACCCCATGCTGGTGCGGTGACAGCGGCACCCTCGCCACGCAACATCTCAACGATCCTCTCGGCGCTTCGTACCTCGTTGAAGGCGATTTCAGGGTCCGAGTAGATCTGCTCGCTCAAAGCGAAGCCTGCTGGCAGTCGCGCGTCAACGACCCGTTGCGCCGTTGCGATGTCTATCATCTGGTCTGCCCTTCTAGATGCATTCACGCCAAGTGGACAAGAGGAGGGCCATGTCTTCTTGTGAATGGCCGGTCGTCAGTTGCACACGGATCCTGCCTTCCCCCCTAGGCACGACCGGGTAAGTCACGGCGACAGCGTGGATGTCCCGTTCTTGCAGCATCCCGCTCGCGCGCAACACGGCAGCATCGTCGGGGCCGTGTAGTGGGATGATGGGGTGGCGATGACTCTCCGAGACCGAGATTCCGAGCGAAGCAGCGAGGCTGGAGAACATCATGACGTTGTGATGAAGCCTCTCCACCCGCCAGGATTCACGTCCCATGACCCGGATCGCCTCGGCAGCGATGGAAGCCAAGGCCGGGGGCATTAGATTCGAGAAGATGTAGGGACGTGCCTTCTGCCTTAACGTTTCGATGGCTGCTTCCGAACCTGCGATGAAGCCTCCTGCTGACCCACCAAGCGCCTTGCCGTACGTTCCTGTGATCAGGACGTGGGTATTCGGTAGTGGTGTCCAGGTAAACTTTCCCACCCCGTCCGACGGCTCGGTACCGATGAGATGGGAATGATCCAGGACGAGATCGCAGTCGAACTCCGCTGCCAAACCCACGAGGGCTTCGAGATCGACGTAATCACCCTCCATAGAGAAGACGGTGTCCGACACAATTACACAGCGGCCATACCGGTCTCGGTCGGAAAGCAGATCTCGCAATGCTTGAAGATCACCGTGGTTGAATACGGCACGGGCAGATCGCGATAGGCGGATGCCGTCAATGAGACTTGCATGGTTCAGGCTGTCGGAGATAATAAGGTCTCCATCACCGTAAAGCGCACTGAACAACGCGACATTAGCCGAATAGCACGAGGAAAACAGGACGGTGGCCTCGGCGCGGAGCATTTGAGCTGTCAATTCCTCGAGCTCAGAATGTGCCTCATGGTGTCCGGAGATGAATGCGACCGACGCCATCCCGGCGCCACTGCTTCGTAGACAAGTAATTCCGGCGTCGACGATGTCAGGATGGTTGGCGAGCTGAAGATAGTCATTTGAGGCGAAGTTCAGCAGCCCGCGGCCCTTCACATCAGTGATACGTGTCGATTGGGGCCCGGACAGTACGATTGAGCTCATAAATTTATCCTTTTTGATGTCGTTCCGCGAACGAGAGCCGCGAAAGCCAGCGGGGAACGTTGTATTCTGCGCCCTGCTGAATCCGGAGGTTTCTAAACTCACGCCGTAGATGGCCGGCGGTGAATGCTAGGGCACGACTTAACTCTGCTGCCCGATCGGCAACCCTTTCCGGATCCCCAGAAACCGCAACCGCAAGACTCTCGAACGGCCCGACCACTGGAACGGCGATGGCACCTAGAGCTGGGTCCCATTCGCCAATCTGAATCGCATAGCCGAGCTGCTTCGCCCTCCGGACGCGCTCCCACAGGTGCTCCGCGGTGATCGGCGTTTCGGCGGTATATCGTTCAAACCTCGTCTCGGCGAACTCCTCGAAAAACGTTTCCCGGTCGTAGTCCATTAGCAGGGCTGTGCCGGCCGCAGATGCATGTAAGCTCCAACCTTGGCCAGGAGGGGAAAGGGGCGTGTGATCATCCGGAGCAACTGACCAAAGGGGATATACTCCCGGCCCCGAGCGGATTACAAGGTAGGTTGATAACCCCACCCGCCGGGCAAGCCACTCGAGTGGTTTTGACGCTTTCTCCACCATCCAGTGGCGGTGCCCGCGCATGCCGATCCGGTACAGTGCCCATGTAAGTCTGTAGCCACGGTGATCGGAGCACCGTTCAACGAGGCCAAGATCGGTGAGCACCGCTAAGTTTCGTGAGACTTGACTCTTATGTGTCTCCAATAAGCGCGCGAGCCGACTGACTGTCTCACAGCAATGCTGAGCCCCGTCAACCGTCGACAAAGCATTGAGCAGTCTAATGCCTCGGCGGAGCGTCGCAGCCTGCGATCCGAGGCCGTCATCGCGTTGAGTCTTACGGGTTTCGTCCAATGGTCACGCTCCCAGCAGCTGCTCAAGAATCGTTGCCACATCGAGCAACTTCATGTCCTCGCCCCTACGGCAGACCAACTGTACCCCGATCGCTCTACCGTCCTCTGACCTTCCCAACGGGATTGAAATGGCTGGCCAACCCAAGAGGTTGAAGACTGCCAGGAACTGGAGTCGATCTCCGATGGATTCTGTGTGGAGTGGTTCATTGCAGCTTCCATCGCCGTCTACAGGCCAAGCAAGCACGTGCTGAGAGGGCAACACGAGGAAGTCGATGTCAGCAAACGCGGCTGAACACCATCGGTTGAGTTGCCCCCGTTGGTCGCGCGCGTCCATGTACTGCCGAAAATCGATCTCGGCCGCGCGGTCCACCCAGAAACGGATCTCGTCCCCCAATAGGCTTTTTTGCGGGTCATTAAGGCGCGCGACATCGTAGGCCAACTGGGGAAGGTATATGCGTTCGAATATGGAGCCTACATCTGGAGTGGCTTCGAACTCGTGGCGTTCGAACCCGAGACTCACGAGCCGATCGGCGAACGTCAAGATAGCAGTGCGAATCTCCGGTTCCACATAGCATTCTCCCCAAGTATCCAGCGCGGCGAAGGTCAGATGGTTCGCAGTCGAGGAATCATCGATGGGCTTGGAATCCATGGCAAGGGGAAACGTCATGGGATCACGTGTGTCGACCACAGCGAATCCCTGCAGGGCGTAGCGGATGTCATCCACGGTGCGGCCGAGTACGCCGTGGTGTGACCGTCCGCCCCACTGGTCGCTTACAGGGTGCCTTGGAATGACGCCATATGACGGTTTGAACCCAACAATGCCGCATAAGGCAGCCGGTAGCCTGACTGAACCTGCACCGTCCGAGCCATGAGCTGCCGGAACGATACCGGCCGCAACAGCTGCTGCAGCTCCTGCACTCGACCCTCCACTCGTCAGTCCGAAGCTGAGCGGGTTCCGGGTAACGATCCCCAAGGGATTACTGCTCTGTTCGGTGAGCGCAAGCTCCGTCGTATTCGTCTTAAGGAAAATGTTTGCGCCGGCCTCACGTGCAGCGTGCGCAGCCCCTCCGTCTTCGTTAGGGATCCAATCATCGAAAGCGCGGCTGCCGTTCGTCGTACGTAATCCTCGGGTTGCCTCTACATCCTTGATAGGCATTGGGAGACCTTCCAGCACGCGTGCACGGCCGGCACGCAACCGTCGGTCCGATTCGATCGCCTGTGTCTCACCAGAATCCGGTGCAATAGTCACGAACGCGCCGAGATGGCTCTGAGCCTCGACGGAGACCATCGTCCTTTCGAAAACTTGGAGGCTGGTCATCTCCCCCGTCTGAAGCATTTGCGAGAGGCTGCGAAGGGATACGTCAGCGAGATCGTCGCTGAGCCGGTGCAAGTCAGCTAGGCGCCGATCGGCACCCTCACCCGAGTCTGGCATCGCTAAGCGGTTTCGAAACTTCGCCCGCCAGTTCACCGAGCAGGCGGATGCTGCTGAGCATGTCCTCATGCTTCGCGTAGTCGAACGTCACGTCTACCTGGTCGACACCTAGCTCCCGGAACCGCTCCAGCACGGGGAGGCACTCTTCGGGTGTGCCGTACAGGCTCGGTGTGAGACGGACGGCAGCCTCAAAGTTATCGAGATACTTGGCACCATACTCCGGGTCTGGCGTGCCGTTACGTGCAAGCATCTCTCGCTTGAACGTCACAATGCGGCGGACATAGTTCATCAGACCGTCCTGGACCTGATTCTGCACCACCTCGAACGAGGGACCGATGTGCCCATTAATCAGGATGTTCACGCTCCGATTCGGAACCGCGTTGTCGAGGGCGGTACCCGCGTCCCAATTGTCCTGATACGTATCGAGTACGTGCTCCACCGTCTCCCAGTCATTTGCAAGCGCGCCCGCCATTAGCCCGAGCTTCATGCTTGCCGCAGTGGCGGCCGTGGCGGCCGTCAAGCCGGACCACGCGATCGGAGGGTGCGGCGTTTGGACCGGTCGCGGACAAAGACCGATCTCCGGAAAGCTCCAGTATTGGCCTTCAAACCCGAACTTCTCTTGCGTCCATGCGTTGACGATGATCTGCAGCGCCTCGCGTGTCATCTGCTCGGCCTCTTCCGCGTTCACGCCGAACACGTCTGTGGTGAGCGGGTTATTTCCCTTGCCGACACCGAAGTTCACTCGGCCGTTGCTGATGATATCGATGGCTGCCCAGCGCTCGGCAGTATGAAGCGGGTGATGAAGCGGGAGGATCACTGTTCCAGGCATGATTGAGATCCGTTCGGTGGCCTGCGCGATCGCAGCCATCAGCGAATCGATCGGCCCGGTGGAGTTCGTCGGGAACCGGAAGTGCTGCTCGGATACACCGAATGAAGCCAGCCCCGCTTCCTCGGCAGCGACTGCTTCCTCGATCACTTCCGCGAAGCGTTGCTGCGGGGTGGAGTCCGCCCGTACGTAGCCTTGTGTGAATGCACCGATCTTCATATTTAGCACTCCTTGTCCGATTCGTGTCCGTCCAGAGTCGGGGATGATGATGTCCCGATTCTGATTTGTTGCAATCGCCGCAACAGAAATTCGTGCGTTGCTGCTGTATTCCAAGAGCGGCGACGGTAGCGCTATCGATTACGGTCTCTTAGACGCGAACGCTCGTTTTCCCAGCATTCGACGAGATGGTGGTGGCTGAGGGCGAGTCGACATCCGTGCGGTTCACGAGCGCGCGAAAACTTGACCCCAACCAGATGAGAGGGTCTCGTTCAGGCTTCATTCCGATTCCGTGGGCGCGCAGTAGGACTACGTCGTGATCGCCGGCGGGGATCTCGCTGAAAATGCTCGTCTCGAGCCACGCGGATGCGCCACGAATGAATATTGCCCCTGTCGGGCTCGTGACGGTTTCCACGCCAGCGAATCGATCCGCGCCCCGACGGGATAGCATGAGCGCGTTCTCCTTGTGCGCGGCGGAGAGGACTGAGACACCGATACGTTCAGCGCGGCGAATCCGTGGCCAGCTCGTCGATGTGTGTTGAACCGCGAAGAGCACGAGCGGCGGATCGAGAGAGATCCCGACTTGGAAGGAGGACGCAACGAGAACGGCTGGGCCGTCTTCGGTCACCGCGGTGACCGCGGCAACGCCCGTCGGAAAGCATCCGAACACGGAGCGTATGAGATTTGGGTCCCCATCCGCCGATAGCAAAGTACTGATATCAGGAGCTTGTGGGTGAAGCGGTTGCGTGCTCATCGTGTCCTCCCCGCGAACGCATTATGACCGATTGCTTCAGCGGCCCAAGTACGAAGGAACGTCTCGACCGCTTCCTGGCTCTCGGGGTCCGACGGAAGTAGTGGTAGACGGACAGCCCGGTTCCACCCGGCAACCCGATGCATGACCTCTGTGAGAAATGCAGGGGAACCCTGCTGGTCCGCGCCCAGAGCTGTCTGCCATGCTTGCGCGGCTTGAATGGCGTCGGCGTCTTCGGTGCCGTTTACTAGCGCCGTGATTGCCCGGACCGCCAGGTCGGGTCGAATGTTGCTGAGTGAGCTAGTCACGGCGTCTGCGCCGACCCGTGCGTAAGCAGAGCCGCCCATTTCCCCGACACCCCACCATTGGATGCGCTCTCCCCAGACAGCGATGCGATTTGCAGTCTCGGCTACGCTGTAGTGCTCTTCCTTGACGCCAAGGAAACCGTCCACCGAAGCAAGTTGCTCTAGATGAGCTTCAGTCATCGGGTAGTGAGCGGAACTGTATACGATCGCTCCTATTCCCGCCGCCTCTGTCACGCGACGGACGTGTTCTGCGTATCCTTGCGGCGATGGCTTCGCGTAGTAAGGCGGATTGATTACTAGCGTGTCAACTCCGAGCATGCCTGCGTCGGTCGCAAGTTGCTCCGCTTCCCGCGTCGACCAGCCGATCCCGGCCACTACCGGGACGCCTCGTGCCCCCGCAATGGCCGCGGTCATGCATTCGCGGGACTCCTCCTTATTGAGCGCGTAGTACTCACCCATACCCCCGAGGACTGCTGGGTGTACACCTACAGAAGCGATTTGTTCCGACAACGCCGTAAGTCGGGCGACGTCGATACGCTCATCCTCCGTGAACGGTGTCGGCATGAAGCCGACGATTCGGATCGGCTCCTCTTCTGTTCTCACCATGTCTTCTCCTTAGAGTCTTAGTGAGCCCTCTATCGCGGCACGGAGTACCATTCGTGCGATCCGTGCCCGCTGCCGAGCAGTTGAATTCCCAGTAAATTCGAATTCTTCAGTCTTGGCAGAGACCGTTGCAGGATGTGCGACGAGAGAATCGATTGCACCTTCACCCTCATTTGGGTGAACCGCGGATATACGCATCTATCCAGGTGCTGGAAACGAGAATGGAGTCAGGCGAAAGGAAGCTGTAGCTGGTAGAGGTTTGCCTGGCGGAGGCCACCTTACGTGGTAAGGAGCGACAGGCCCGGAGTCCCAGCGGAGCGACCAACTCGTGGTGTCTGCAGATCAGTCGCCCAAGCGATGGTGGCACGTCCGTGTACACGCCATCACCCACCATCCCGAAACGGCCAGCGGCTACGAGGGAAATGGCGCTGAAATGGCCGGTGCTAAGCCGGGGGGCTTCGGACAGGTGGGGCTGGAACCCGCTGCGGAATCACTTGGCACAACTCCACGCCGCGGCCCGAGGTGTCTCTGATCGCGCTGGCCGGTGCCGGTATGAGAAGAACTTCGCCAAGGATTCTTGGCGGTCCCGGGGACGCGGTCACATCGACTACCAAGACGGCTCGTTGGCTGGATACACGGCAAACCAGGTGGAGCAGATCATGCTCGACCAGCGTGCTGCCGCACAAGCATGAAGCTGCCTAAGGGTCCGTTGCCGGACGGAAACACGTACAGCCCGCCGACGGCCCTCGGGCCATTCCCCGCGTATGCCCGGGAACGTTCCGATGGTCGGGCAGTACGCCGCCGGGAAGCGGACAACGGCAGCCACTCATCTGCGGACCGCCGCTCGACGCAGTCACCAGGAAGCAGCAAAGTGGGGCGCCTCTCCGGCCCTTTTCCGTATAGTCCGGCACCCCTCAACGGTGGCGCCGGGCGTCGGCTTGGGGATCGACCTTCTTGTGTTTCCACCTGATCCGCCGGTGTTGCCTAAGCCTGATAGGAACCTGCCGCGCCTTGCCCGCGGGCGGGCGCAGGACGGCGTGGACCGTGGGAAGGTCTGGCGCTGGCAACCGCCCCGGTGTGGAGGCTGTGCATGACCGCCGGGCGTGGTGGTGGGTGTCGGGGTCGGTGGTGAGCTGGCGGTTGTGTGCAGCCGGTCGGTTGGGTCCCGTCGTCCAGGTGTGTGCGGGAAAAGCCCGGAGGATTCTCAATGGGTTTTGTCAAGGACAAATGATGGCTTTGGCGGGCCGTTGCGGGCACCCAGGGTGAGGTTGAGCTGTCCACAGTTGGGGGCAATCCGGGGTTATCCACGGCTGGGTTTTATGGGAGCCGTTGGGGTAGCTCCCTCGGCAGCGGTAGCGGTGGATAACCCGTTTAGGATTGTCCCGGACTGTGGGCAGCGTACGCGTCTGACAAGTACCAGCAGCCCTGTCCTCAGTCAGCTGAAGCTGTGGAGCGTTGGCTAGTCGGTCTTTGAGAGTTCCAGAAGGAAGTCCAGGGTAGTTCGGCCAGCGAGTACGGCCGAAACATGCGCTTCACCTAAGCCGGCGTCGGCCGCGATCGCGAGTGGAGCGCTGCCTGAGTTGCCCATGGCTCGCAGAACCTCATCCAGTTTGCGGGCATGGTCTTGCGCGGCCAGGAGGAGGGCCTGCAGAGAAACAGCGTTTTCTCTAGCAACCGCAATTAATTCGGCATCAGGAGCCTCCCACGGGGGGTCGTTGGAAGAGAACTTGGACTCGAAAGGCTGATCACTCATGGAACTATTGTTCAACGGGTCCTTGCTTCTGGGTTAGACGGCTAGGACCGTGGGTTGTTGGTAGGGAGTCCCGTCGCGGAGCATGGCCCAGAGGACATTGAGGCGGCGTCTGGCGAGGGAGAGAACTGCTTGTTTGTGGTTTTTTCCTTCGGCGCGTTTGCGCTGGTAATAACTTCGGCTTTGGGGGCAGTATCGTGCCGCGGATTGGGCTGCGAGGTAGAAGGCGTTTAGGAGTTGGCGGTCGTAGCGTTTGGGCCGGTGGAAGTTGCCGCTGATGCGTCCTGAGTCGCGTGGGACTGGGGCAAGCCCTGCTACGCCGGCAAGGCGAGCGGCGCTGTCGTAGGCGGTGATGTCGCCGCCGGTTGCGGCGAGGATTTCGGACGCGAGAAGCGTGCCGAATCCGGGCATGCTGAGGAGGATCTCGGATTGCTGGTGTTCACGGAAGCGAGTTTCGATCTGGTTTTCGATCGCTGCGACTTGTTCATGCAGGTCCAGCACGGTACGAGCAAGGGCGGCGACCAGGCTAGCGCCGACTTCCTGGGCCTGCACTGTGGTGTTCTGTGCGCGGGCTGCTGCGACGGCTTTGGCGGCGATAGTTTTGGCGTTGTAGCAGCCTTGGTTGCGCAGCCAGGCCGCGATGCGAGCTTGGCCTGCCCGGCGGATGCCAGCCGGAGTTGTGTACTTCGTGAGGAGTACTACTGCTGCCTTGACCATGGCGTAGTCGAAGGCTGCTTCCAAAGCGGGAAAATATTCGAGGAGGACCGCGCATAGTCTGTTGATTGCACGGGTCCGGTCACAGACCAGGTCCGTGCGCCGGGAGATAAGCAACCGCAGATCGGTGCTGATTTGATCGCCGCTGCGGATGGGGTGGAGGTCCCTGCGCATTCGTGCCTGGTCGGCGATGATGGCCGCGTCTTTGGCGTCTGATTTTCCGTCTCCGCGGTAGGTGCGGGCTGCGTGGTAGATGGATCGTCCTGGGATGTAGACCAGGGTCTGGGTGTGGGCTTCGAGCACGCCGATGAGGAGCGCGGCTCCGCCGCGGTTCAGGTCGGTGGCCCAGAGAATTTCCTTGCCTGCGGCGAGGGTCCGGACGTCGTTGAGAAGTTCAGTGAGTGCAGCCTCGTCGTTGGCTACTCGGCGGGACAGCAGCCGGTTTCCTTCGGTGTCGATGAGCACGCAGTGGTGATGAGCTTTTCCGGCGTCGATGCCGGCCCAGAGTTCAGGCATGTATCCCTCCATCGCGTTGTCCAGTTATGGGCCCAAGCGGATGGCCGCGCCGTCGTGTCCTTACATGGCGATCGGGTCGCTTCTCTCAATTAGCGGTCGAGCCATCGCGGGATGCCGGGCGGCCAATCCTTCGGAGCCGTCACGTAGAGTCCGGCCATTTAGCTTTTAGCCATACCCGGCACCCCTGGGTTGGTCGAGAGCCTACAACGCCCCCAATCCAGCCTCAATTACCGTAAGGATTTAGCTTTTGCCGTGCACAGGTGGGCGAGGGGAGATGCTACTGGTTTGCGGGTGTGGCGCTGCCTGTGCGTGCCGCGGAATTGTCTTCCGCGGAGCGGCCGGCGGCTTTCCTGCGGCGGCTGGCGGCGCTGGTTTCGAGTCCGAGTTTCTTTAGTTCCTCGGGGCTCCAGCCGTCCTTGGTGGCGCGCACGTAGGCGCGTTTGTCGTCGCGTTCGGCTTCGGCGAGTTGTTCTTTGAGGTCGGTGATCCGTTGGCGGGTTTTCACCAGTGCGGTGACGGATTCGATGCGTGAGTCCAGGAGTGCGCGGGCTTGGTTGCGTGTCTGTTCAATATCGAGGGGAGCCATGGTGCCAGCCTAGCCGGATGGCACGACAGGTCCGATCCACGTCCCGCAGGGCACCTGGCCCCGAAAAGCCGGCCCCGGCGGAGCAAGCTATACACTTACACGGGTGTAAGTGGTGAATCCTTTCGACAATGTGTTGTCGGTCGGGCACACTGGTGGGTGTGGTCCCCGTTTCGGGGTCGCTGCGCTGGGCTGTTGACGGGAAGGGGAGATGGGTGGCTGAAGATGATTCCTCCCGCTCCCGGCTCTCGCGCCGACGCCGCGCAAACGCACCGGCCGGGACAAAGAAGCGCCGCGACGTCTGGGTCACGGCGGAAGAGGAAGCCTCCCTCATCGCTCGTGCTGCCCGGGAGCGGGTGACAGTGCCCAACCTGATGATTTCCGCAGCGCTTTCGGAGCGTTCCGATTCGCCGACCGAGCGCCGGGCCATTGCCGCGGAGTTGATGTCTCTGCACAACTTGCTGGCCCGGTCCTCGAACAACATCAACCAGCTTGCGCGGCAGGCAAATGCCACCGGCGAGTTCCCCGCTGAGGCCCGTGAAGCACTGAAGTTCATCCGCTCTGTAGCCATGCGTATCGACGACGCTATTGACGGGCTGGTGTAGAGGTGATTCCGAACATCACCCGCGGTTCGCGGATGGCCGGCCTCATGGTCTACCTGGCCTCCACGGAGACGGACAAGACGAAGAACGCACACACAGAGCCGCATCTGGTGGCCGGGGATGCGGCCATCATGGCCTGGTACGACGACGGGGTATTGGATCGCGACGATGCGGTGGCGATTGCCAAGCATCTGGACCGGCCGCGCAAGGCGTTCGGAGTTACGATTCAGATCAAGGACATGGTCTGGGATGCGGCCAAGCGGGAGCGCGTCCACGTCGGTTACAAGGACGCGAGCGTGTGGCACTGCTCGCTGAGCCTACGCGCAGAAGAAGGAGCGCTGACCGACCCGCAGTGGGGTGATATCGCGAACGACTTCGTGGACTCGATGGGCTTCACCGAGGCCAGCGGCAAGGCTCGCTGCCGATGGGCTGCGATCAATCACGGAACCAGCGAGAACGGCAACCACCACATCCACATTGCGGTGTCCCTGGTCCGCGAGGACGGCACCAAAGCCTCCACCCATGGTGATTACCAGCGGGCCCAGAAAACCTGCCGGGAACTGGAGGCCAAGTACGGGCTGGAACAGCTCTCCACGGTGCACGCCGCCCGCGGCTACGATCGTGCCGAGAAGGCCACCGCGGCCAGGGATGACCGGGAAATGCACCGGTCCTCGCTGGCACGGAAGGTGCGTGCCAGCGCAGGCGCGTCAGCATCCGAAGCGGAGTTCGTCCGCCGCGCCCGCGACACCGGATTACTGGTCCGGCCGCGCTACGCGAAAAACACCACCGACGTCATTGTCGGGTACTCAGTAGCTGAACGGCCAAGACCGGGGGAGCGGCCTATTTGGTTCGGTGGCGGCACCCTCGCCTCCGACCTCAAGCTCACCGCCCTGCGGGAAGGATGGAGGGACTCGCCACAGTTGGCGATGGAAGCTGCAGCCGAATGGAACGCAGCTGCCCGCAATCAGCGCAAGGTGTCCAGGACCGGCCCCGAGAAGACAATTCCGCCGGCAGAAATGTGGGTGGAGTACACCCGTAACGCAACCGCACTGGTCAAGCAGCTGCGGGCACTGCCGCATGATGATCACGCCACGTGGGCGAAAGCTGCACGGGAAGTATCCGGTGCCTTCGCGGCGTGGTCGCACCGCCTGGAACCAACGCCCGGACCGCTGGCGGCCACCGCAGCTGAACTCTCCCGCACAGCCCAACTCAGGACCCCCAAGGCACACGGCAAGCCGGTGCCGCTGCCGTCCATTGCCGGGACGGCGATGCTGTTCATGGCGGCCTCGGGCAAGAACAAAACGGCTGCCCAGTCAGCGCTCATGCTGCAGCTGGTCAACACTGCCTTCGCCATCCACCAAATGCACCAACAGTCCGGACGAACCAGGGAAGCGCAGCGGCTCCGTTCCATCGTCACCGAGCAGCTGAAACCATTCGCAGCAGCCATGCCCGGACCCGTCACGGCCGGCGCACCGGAGCAGGCAGCACCAGGGCAGAGGCCGGTGCCGAAGTCGGTGGAGCTTGGCCTTCGCGGCATGGCACCCACCCGCCCAGGGTCGGCCGTGCCGACCACTCCAACACCAGCAAGAACCCACCACCACACAGGGCACGAGTCCGGACCTGTGCTCGACCGATAAAGAACCACGCCAAGGGATAAGGAGAACGGCATGAGTGAATCAGACGGAATGGATGATGTCCTGGACAACGGCATGCGGCAGGCCCTGCTGATGGCGTCACGCCTTGCCGAAACACTTGCCCGACGCCGGCAGGAATCCCTGCGGCAGCAGGAACACAGGGACGCCCAAGCAGCACACGAAGCCGGGACACGCCTCGCGGCCGAGCGCAGTGCCGCTCGCGCGGCACTGGCACCTGTGGAGAAAGACCAGTGGTGGGATAAAGCCCAGCCCCATGACATCGCCGCCGCGCACGCCGTCGCAGAGGGCTGGAAAGACCATGACCCCGCCGCCTTGGCAGCCTCGGAAAGAATCCGTCAGGAAGTCCTGACGCGCTACGCCATCGACACCCACGACGTCGGTGCGGACGGTGCCTATCTGGAGTCCTACATCCAAACCACCACAACGGAAAAGGCGCGACAGGACGCGCTGGCAGCCAGCCACGACGAGACGCGCAAGGCGGCGGCCGAACACGAGAAGGCCATGGTGCTGCTCGCAGCGGCCCGTGCCGAAGAACTCCGCACCCAGGCCCAGAAACTGGCCCCGGAAATGGAACGCCACCAAGTACCCGTCGAGTACCTGGCCAACCCCGAGCTCGCCCGGGCCCTGCAACGGGTACACAACGCGAAAACCCCCAACGCCGTGGCCGCCGCCGAGACCGAGATCAAGGAACGCCTGTACCTCATCGGCAAAGACGGCATCAACGGACCCGACATTGACCAACTGCGCCAAGAAACCGCCGCCACCGTCAACGGCGCCGACGACTCACACTTCAAAGATCCCGCGTTCGTCAAAGCCGCCAAGGACATGCGCGAAACCAGGCTCCTGGCCGAGGGCGGCTTCACCGGCTCGCAGTCCGCGTCAATGGAACAGCGCTACGAGAGAGCCGAGAAGGAACTCTTCGCACGCCTCGAAGGCGTCGGCCGCGATATCGAGAACCGTGTGGCCGGCAACGACAGCAGCCGACGTAATGACCGAAGCCTGAAGAGGGACAGCACATCCGCCGTGGACTATGGATCAGCAGAGCGCCAGGAAGCATTCGCCGCCTCCCTTGCCACTAGCGGCGCCAACGAAACCCAAATCCGGGGACGTGTCGCTGCGGAACGCAGTGAAGGCGCACACCCCAGCGCAGCCGTCGCCACAAGTAAAGGCGTAGCCAAGGCCAGGAAGGCCCGGGGCGGGCCCGCGATGGGGGCAGAACGAGGTAGAAGCAGTCCCAGCCGCTAAGCGAAAGGCCCGACGGATCAGTGCCCATCGATAGGATCAAAGGCATGTCTGACGCCCGTGACCTCGCCCTCCCTGCCGGCTACACCGAACTCCTCGCTGAACTAAAGGACCTAGTTCGGGCCGCACGCACCGAGGCGCTGCGCACCGTCAATAACCAGCTCATCGAAATGAATTGGTCCACGTGAGCGCACCCAAAAGAACTCCTAAAGCGGGTAAAACACGTCAAATTATCGGGTGGAGCAGAGACACGACCCAAAGCGGTCCAAGCCGTTAGAAACCCAGACAAAAGGACCATGGCATCAATGACCCGATGGAGGCCTCGTTTTGGGGCTGGCCCAGTCGAGGGCTCAGCAAAAGCAGACCGGATATTGGTAGCGGCAGAGTGCCCGGACAGACAAAAGAGGGGCTCCAATCGGGGTGGCAGGGCACTCCGCGTTTCGGCGCGCGGGTGCGCTGCACGGTCCGTCGTCAGTTGTCGGAAACGCTGCTTGTCAGGCAGCGTCGATGGCAGAGGCAGCCCGACAGATGGTAGCGAGTTATGCCGCAACCGACAGGGGAGCCCGTGCCTCGCGCGGAACGCCGTCGAGGCCTCCCTTTACGCCGGGGAGGTGCAGTGACAGGACGCCTTAACCAACAGCCAAAAGACCTCCGGGGAGCGAGAGAAGCCCTGCTTCGCCGGAGGTCTTTCAAAGCGGCCCGGTAAGCTGCGAGACAGCTACGCCTGCTGCAGCACTTGCGGCTCCTCGAGTGTTGAGCCCAAAACCTCGTGGGCGCGGCCGTCGCCTTCATAGCGGAGGTAGCCGCGTTGAATGTCGATCTGGTCGGCGAGATACTTGGCGTCGTGCCAGACGCCCCAGATAAAGCTCGAACCTCTGCGGGACTGCCAGGGCAGGCCGAGGAAGTAGACCCCGGGCTCGGTCGATACTCCGCGCTGCTGCTTCGGATGGCCCCGCTCATCGAGGGCATTGACCTGCAGCCAGCTGTAATCGACGCCGAAGCCGGTGGCCCAGATGATGGAGGTGACGCTGGCGGCGGCGAGATCCAGCTCGAGGATGGGATCGGTGACGCACTCTGGATCCGGTCCCAGCAGGTGCGCTTGGGGTTCTTCGGGAAGGTCCAGCCCGTTGCGTTCGATGAACGCATCGGCTTCCTGCAGCAGCGAGAGGTAGTTTGCGTCGCCGCGCTCTATGTTGTTGCGCAGGTCAGGGGCGAAATGCATCACGCCGTCTTCGTAGCGACCCGCGCGGCCTAGGAGGGTGATGCCGCTTGCTGCCAGTTCGCGGAAGTCTACGGTGTGGCCGCCGTTGGCCCCGCTCACTGCGATGGTCACATGCTCCGCGCCGGCGGGCGGTGCAGAGGCTTCCCACTTGCCCAGCACACCGAGCCACCACACGAAGTCACGGTCGCGGTAGCGACGCGGGGGACGATCGTGCGGACCGACGGCTAGATAGACCTGCCGGCCGGACTTGCGAATCTCATCGGCGATTTGCACCCCAGAGGAACCGGCGCCGACAACCAGCACACCGCCGTCGGGCAATTGCTGTGGGTTGCGGTAGGAGCTCGAATGGATCTGATGGATGCCTGCTTCCGCGGGCACGACGGTGGGGATCACCGGCTTTTGGAACGGACCGGTCGCAGCCACTATGTAGCGTGCGTCGACGGTGCCGTCGGAGGTCTCGGCCCGGAAGCCTGCACCGCCTTCCTTCTTCCGCACCGACGTTACCTCGACGCCGCAGCGGACCGGCGCGTTAAACGCACTGGCAAAGGCCACCATGTAGTCCGCCACCTGCTCCTTGGTGGGGAAGGCATCGGGGTGAACGTCGAACTCCAGCGTGGGAAAGCGGTCATGCCAAGCGGGCCCGTTCGCCACGAGACTGTCCCAGCGCTCGGAGCGCCAGCGCTCGGCGATGCGGTTGCGTTCCAGGACAAGGTGCGGCACACCTCGATCCGTCAGGTGCTCGCTCATCGCCAGGCCGGCTTGGCCGGCTCCGATGACGAGGACCTCGGTCTCTTGACTCGACATGCTCATCTCCAACTCGAATAGATTCACTGCCCGGCAAGGGTTGAGAGGCCCTGCCAGACGGCTGATTGTTGATTCCGGGTGAGACCAGCCAACAGCAGCCGGAACGCCTTGGCCAATAGTTGTTCACGGTTCACTTGATCGATTCTTCAGATAACAAGAGCCGCGGTTGATCGCAAAAAGCGCTTCAGTTTCTGAATCGGATTTGAAGATGCACTGCCTAAATTTTCACTGGTTTACAGATGTGACACAGTTCTCAAGAATGGGCTCAGACCGCGTACCGTCATCATCGATCAGGAGGATATTGTGCCCGACACAACCCATGTGCGGCTCCGGAAATTCAATACCAAAGAGACCTACCCCGAGCAGAACCTTGACAACGATCTCTGCCAAGCTGTTGTCGCCAACGGAGTGGTGTACCTGCGCGGGCAGATCGGCCAAGATTTGGAGACCCGCGAGTCGGTCGGTATCGGGGACGTGGTGGCACAGACCGAGCAGGCTATGAAGAACATCAAGATGCTGCTAGATGAAGCCGGGAGCAGGCTCGAGGACATCGTCAAGGTCACGGTGTACATCATCGACCCGCGCTACCGCGAGGACGTTTACCGCACGATGGGCACCTGGCTGAAGGGTGTCTTCCCGGTGTCGACCGGCATCGTGGTGCAGGCGCTCGCCCGTCCGGAGTGGCTCGTGGAAATTGACGCCATCGCGGTGGTCGGCGAGGTGGCGTCGGCATGACCTTTTCGCTCATTCTTCGGGACCGGGAGACGGGCGAGTTCGGTGCGGCTATCTCCTCATCCTCGCCTGCCGTTGCTGCCCGCTGCGTGAATCTTGCCGACGGGGTTGGCGGAGCCAATTCGCAGAACGTCACCGATCCGCGGCTCGGACCGAAGCTCATTGACCGGCTCGCGGCAGGTGAGTCTGCGAAGGAAGCCCTGGATGCAGTGGTTGACACCGTGGACCAGAGCATCATCGGCTACCGCCAGCTGGCTGTACTCGATGCCCAGGGCCGGGCTGCCGTCTATTCCGGTGACCGCGCGCTCGGAACCTATGGGGCTGCCATGCGGCAGGACGCTGTCGCCGCGGGCAACATGCTGGCGGACCTGAACGTGCTGGATGCCCTGGTGGATACAGCCCTCGGCGCCAGCGGCCGGATTGAAGAGCGGCTGTACGCAGCCATGCAGGCAGCGGTCGCGGCGGGCGGAGAAGAGGGACCCCTCCACTCCGCCGGCCTCTCGGTCGTCGGCACTGCCGGCTGGCGGGTCACCGATCTGCGCGTCGACTGGGCCGAGGAAGACCCCGTCGGCGAACTCGGACGCCTCCTGCAGGTGTGGCTGCCGCAGCGCGACGACTACACCAGCCGCGGCATCAATCCCGCTGCTGCTCCCTCCTACGGGGTGCCCGGCGATGAATGACGTGCTCAAGCAACGGATCGCCGATCGGCTGGAGAAGGTCGGCGACGATCTCATCGCCCTGTCGGAGCAGCTGCACGGCGATCCCGAGCTTGGCTGGCAGGAGCACCGTTCCTCGGCCGCGGTGGCGCAGCTGCTGGCGGCGCACGGTTTCGAGATCGAGCAACCCTACTTGGGCCTCGATACCGCGTTCCGAGCCGTCCTCGGCAGCGGGGACGGCAGCTTCACCGTCGGGTTTCTCGCGGAGTACGACGCGCTCCCCGGCCTGGGCCATGCCTGCGGGCATAACCTGATTGCCGCCATGTCCGCCGGCGGTGCCATTGCCTTGGCCGAAGTAGCCAGCGAGGCAGGCATCACCGTGGTAGTGATCGGCACTCCCGCGGAGGAAGGCGGCGGGGGCAAGATCGAGCTGCTTGAGCGCGGCGCTTTCCAGGAACTGGACTTCGCCCTCATGGCCCATCCGGCGCCGGTCGACGTGGCGGAAGCCCGGCCCTTCGCGGTAACGCACTGGCATGTGCAGTACGACGGGAAGGCGGCCCATGCGGCGGCCTACCCGGAGCGCGGCGTGAACGCCAACGACGCCTTCCTGGTTGCGCAACTGGGGATCGCGCTGCTGCGCCAGCAGTTGCCCCAGGGAGTCCGTGTCCACGGTGTGCAGACCCGCGGCGGCGAGGCCCCCAACGCCATTCCGGAGCGGACCGAGGGGCGCTGGTATGTCCGCGCGGACACTACGGAGCAGCTGCTGGAACTAGAAGAACGCATGCTCAAGTGCTTCGAAGCCGGTGCCCTGGCTACCGGTGCAAAGCTCACCGTCACCCCGGAGAGCAAGCGGTACGCCGAGATGCGCACCGATGACGAAGCGCTCGAGCTCTACCGCCGCAACGCCATTACCATCGGACGGGACTTCAACGTCGATCCGGTGGCAGCGGCGATGAACCGCGCCTCGACGGACATGGGCAATGTTTCCCAGGTCGTGAACGCCATCCACCCCTACATCGGGGTCGGTGGCGAGGCGAGCAATCACCAGCCGGCCTTTGCCGCCGCCTGTGTCGGCCCCGCGGCTGAGCGCACGCTGCGCGATGGCGCGCTGGCTCTCGCCTGGACGGCGTACGACGTCGGACGGCAGCGGGCCGCTGCCACCGCACCTCAATCTCTCCCCACCACCGACGCCCCACGAAAGGGGTCATCATGACTCGCACCCACGCCGAATGGAAAGCAGCGGCCGCTGCGCTGGAGTTCGACGGACGCCCCGTCATCGGCGGCGTACGCGTGTCCTCCCGGACCGGGAAAACCATCGAGAAACGGAACCCGGCCACCGGCGAAGTCATCTCCCAGATCCATGACTGCGATACGGCTGACGTCGACGACGCCGTCGCCGCGGCCCGCGCTGCCTACGAGGCCGGCGGTTGGTCACAGGCCGGCGCGGGCTTCCGCCGCGAACGCCTGCTTGAGTTCGCCCGGCTGATCGAGGAACATGCCGACGAGTTCGCCCTCTACGACACACTCGACATGGGCAAGCCGATCCGCGAATCCTCCACGATCGACGCTCCCGGTTCGGCGGCCCTCTACCGTTTCTATGCCGAGGCGATCGAGAAACAGGAAGACCTCATTCCGGTGACCCCGCCCGGTTCTACGGCGCTCGTAACCCGTGAGCCGCTCGGCGTCATCGGTGTCATCGTCGCCTGGAACTACCCACTCGAGATTGCGACGTGGAAGGTGGCGCCCGCGCTCGCGGCTGGCAACGCCGTCGTCGTTAAGCCGCCGGTGGAAGCGTCGCATTCAGCCTTGCTGCTCGCCGATCTGGCGGTGGAAGCCGGCATCCCCGCCGGCATCCTGAACGTGGTTCCGGGCCGGGGTTCGGTGGTGGGCAAGGCCCTGGCGCTGCATCAGGACATCGACATGCTCGCGTTCACCGGGTCTACCGAGGTGGCGAAGCAGTTGCAGCAGTACGCGGGCCAGTCGAATATGAAGCGTCTGGCGCTGGAAGCCGGCGGCAAGAGCTCCAACCTCGTGTTTGCCGACTGCGAGGACCTGGCGCTCGCTGCCGAGAAGGCTGCCTTCGGCAGCTTCTACAATCAGGGCGAAGTGTGCTCGGCGAATTCCCGTATCTTCGTCGAGCGCCCGGTGTATGAGGAGTTCCTCAAGCTCTACGCCAAGGCCGCGCAGGCCTACTTGCCCGGAGATCCGCTGGACCCCGAATGCGGCAGCGGCTCGCTGGTGTCGGAGGCGCACGCGGACAGCGTGTGGGCCACGATCGAGAACGCGCGCCGCGACGGCACCATTGTGGCCGGCGGGAACCGGCCGGAGATCAACGGTTCCCGCGCGTTCATCGAACCGACGATAGTGACCGACGTGCCCGCCGACCATGAGGTCCACACCCGGGAGATTTTTGGCCCCGTCGCAGTGGTGGCCCCCTTCGACACGGAAGAGGAAGCCATTGCGGCGGCAAACGAGACCCCGTACGGACTCGCCGCTTCCCTGTGGACCGGGAGCTTCAGCCGCGCGCACCGCGTGTCCGCTCGCCTGGTGGCCGGCACCGTCTCGGTAAACACGGTAGATGCGCTCGGGTTCACCACGCCGTTCGGTGGGTTCAAGCAGTCGGGATTCGGCCGGGACCTCTCGGTGCACGCGCTCGAAAACTACACCGACTACAAGACCACCTGGATGCAGTGGGGATGAACGCGGCGGAAGAGACCGCAGGAACCATGAGCCTGAAGCAAGACCCGTAAGCACCTCAATCCACAACCACCGCACGAAGGAGTGCACCATGACTGACACGATCAAAAACGCAAACCGCTTAGGCGGGAAGCCGAGGATCGTCGCGCTCGAACGCCGCCATATCCGCCCCATTCCGTTAAGCGAACGCCGCGGCACTTCGCGCGGGCTGTTTTTCGTGTGGCTCGGCATCAACATGCTCCCGCTGACGGTCGTCACCGGAGCGCTCGGTCCGACGCTGTTCGGGCTGTCGCTCGGGTGGACTATTACTGCGGTGGTGATCGGGAATGTGATCGGCGGGCTGGGCGCTGCGCTGCATGCTTCCCAAGGACCGCAGCTCGGGATTCCCCAAATGCTGCAGGCCCGGGGTCAGTTCGGATACTTCGGCGGGAGCCTGCTGGCACTTATCGCGCTCATCATGTTCCTCGGCTTCTTCGCTTCGAACCTGGTAGTGGCGGCCCAAAGCTTCGCCGCTGTCTTCCAATCAGATGCGATCAATACAGGGATCATCATCTGCGCCGTGATCGCGCTTGCCGTCGCAATCTTTGGCTACGATCTCGTCCGCAAGATGATGGCTGTGTTCTCGATCGTCATCGGTGTTCTCGTCGTCGTCTCGATCTTCGTCATCGTGTCGAACCCCATCACCTTCGCGGAGCACAACGAACTCGGCTTCAACCTGGCCGGATTCTTCGGCATGCTCGCGATCGGCGTCACCTGGCAACTCGCCTACGCCCCCTATGTCTCGGACTACTCCCGCTACATGCCGCACGACGGCGGTGCGAAGCAAGCATTCTGGGCGACCTACCTCGGGCTCGTCATCGGCACTGTGCTGGTCATGGTCCTCGGAGCGCTCGTTGGCCTCAGCACTGCCGATGGTGACGCGATGGCTGCGCTGGGACGACTGCTCGGCGGCTTCGGCCCGGTCGTGCTCTTCGCATTCGGCATCGCCTCCGCGGTGATGAACTCGTCCAATATCTACTCCGGCGTCATGTGTTCGCTCACCGTCTTTGAAACGCTCTCCGCCAAGATCCGAATTGATACGGCTAAGCGGGTCGGCATGACCGTGGCGTATGCACTTCTTGCGATGATCGGAGCACTGCTGGGTAAAGATAACTTCCTTGTCATCTTCGGCGACTTCGTCATAATCCTGCTGTATGTCCTGATTCCCTGGTCGGCAGTCAACCTCGTTGACTACTTCATCCTGCGCAAGGGCCACTACGTGGTGGACGACATGTTCCGCAGGGACGGAGGACGCTACGGTCGCTGGGACAGCATCGGGCTGGTTAGCTACCTCGTTGGAATCCTGGTGCAACTCCCGTTCATGGTGACCTCAATGTATACCGGTCCGTTTGCGGAGCCGCTCGGCTTCGTCGACATGGCATGGGTGGTTGGCTTCGCGGTGCCGGCCGTGATCTACGGCTTCTGGAAGCGTTCCGCAATCACCAGTGGCGCGGTCCGATGACCGCTCCGAGTCTTGTGATCACCGGCGCGCAACTGTGGACTCCTGCCCGCAGCAGTGCGACTGCCCTTGCCGTGGCGAATGGAAGGATCGCAGCAATCGGCAGCGACGGGGAGATCCTGACGCTTGCAGGACCCGAAACCGTGCGCATTGAAGCAGGCGGCGCCGCGGTGCTGCCAGGCTTCCACGACGGCCACATCCATGCCCAGGCGGGCGGACTCGCGCTTCTTGGGTGCGACCTGGAACGCGCGCACTCCTTGGAGGGATACTCCGCCCTTATCCACGATTACGCCGTTCAGCACCACGACGAATGGCTGGTCGGGTCCGGCTGGTTCGGCGACGTATTTCCGGGTGGCCTGCCGACACGGCAACTGCTCGACGAGATCGTGCCGGACCGTCCTGCAGTGTTGACCAGCCACGACGCCCATGGGGTGTGGGTCAATACGAAAGCTCTGGAACGCGCCGGCATCACCCGGGAGACACCTGACCCGGCTGCCGGCCGAATTATCCGTGATGAGCTCGGGGAGCCGACAGGCGTGCTCATGGATGCGGCGGGCGAACTCGTGACCCGCCTCATCCCGCCAAACCGCCCGGAGGAACTGTGCCGCGCTCTTCTCGAGGCCCAACAGCACCTCTTCTCCCTGGGGATTACCGCGTGGCATGACGCGATCCTAGGCGCTTACCTCACCTTGCCTGACAGCCTGCCTGCCTACATCGAGACTTTGGCGGACGGTTCGCTGCGGGCCCGGGTAACCGGTTCAATGTGGTGGCCGCCGGCAGCCGGACCGGACTATATCCCTGAGCTGTTGGAGAGGATCCGGGCTGCAGGGGAGGCCGGGTTCGAGGTGCGCAGCGTGAAGATCATGCAGGACGGAATCTGCGAGAACTGCACGGCAGCGCTCATTGAGCCGTACACCGGGGTGCACCCGGCAGTCCGGGGCGACTCGGTCATCAGCCCCGAACATCTCGGCGAGATCGTTGCGCAGTTGGATGCGGCCGGGCTCAGTATTCACTTCCATGGTGTCGGAGACCGCGCCGTGCGTGAGTGCCTGGACGCGGTCGCCCACGCCCGGCAACGGAATGGTTCGGGGCAGCGACACCAGATCGCGCACCTCGACGTCGTCGATCCAGCGGACTTTGGTCGGTTCGCGGAGCTGAAGGTGACGGCGAATCTGCAGCCTCTCTGGGCGCGCAACGACCAGGAAATTCTTGAGCGGAAGTTCCCGCTCATCGGCGAGGACCGGGCCCGCTATCACTTCCCCTTCGAATCACTCCGCCAAGCCGGAGCACACCTCGCGATGGGCAGTGACTGGCCGGTGACCAGTCCGGACCCGCTGTGGGGTCTCTACACCGCGAGCACGCGAACCGCCCCAATCGACGATGTGCATGCACTCAACGCGGAATCGCGCGTGCCTGCACAACCCCAGGAGCGTCTGGGGATTGATGACAGCATCTACGCCTACACACTCGGCTCCGCCGAGGCCTCGGGAATCGCGGACCGGATCGGTAGCCTCGAGTCTGGAAAGCTCGCCGACCTCGTGATTCTCACCGGTCCGATCGAGGGGGCCGAAAGCTTCGACCAAGTGCGCGTGGGCCGAACCATCCTCGGCGGGGACACGGTGTATGAGAGCACCCCGAGTTCTTAACCCTGCTTGTCGACTCGCTGACTACCAGGCTCCACCACAGTTGGTTTCCCCGGGGATGTCAGCAGTCAGTTACATGCCGCCTCGTCAGCCAGACAGTGCCATGCTCACGTCGCATGGCACTGCCTGGAATTTTGTCGTGGCCACATGACCCTTCGCTGACGCAAGCACGTGCCCCTTGCCGGATGACAGGATGATCCGCCATGGGGCTGCCGTTATCGTTCAAGGGTCATCAGGTCATGCTCTCCGAGCAGGTAGTGATCCCGTGTGGATGCCGGTGAGCGCAGCTTCGGACAGGGCCTCCACCAACTGCTCCGACGTCAGCAGCTGCTGGTCCAGGACCAGCTGAGCCACGGAAGTGTTGGTGGCCAGCGCCTTCTTGGCCAGTTCGGCAGCGGGCCGGTACCCAAGCAGCGGTGCCAATCCGGTGACAACGCTGATGGTTTCGTGCATCCGGCGTTCCAGGACGGTGATGTTGGCCTCGATGCCGCTGACGCATTTGGTGCGCAGAAGCCTGCAGGCATCGGCGAGCCACTGTATCGACTCAAGCAGCGCGTCCGCCATCACAGGTTCAAAGGCATTGAGCTGAAGTTGGCCAGCTTCCACCGCCATGGTCACTGTGGCGTCGGCCCCGACCACGCGGAATGCCACCTGATTGACCATTTCCGGAATGACCGGGTTGACCTTCCCGGGCATGATCGAAGACCCCGCCTGCACGGCCGGCAGGGAAATTTCGTTCAGGCCAGCCTGCGGGCCCGAGGACAGCAGGCGCAGGTCGTTGCAGATCTTGGACAGCTTCACCGCTGCACGCTTCAGCACTCCGGACACCAGGATGAACACCCCGGTGTCCGAGGTAGCTTCGACCAGATCCGCCGCAGATGCCAGCTGCAAACCCGTCACTGCGGACAGCTCCGCCAGCACTGCTTGGCGGTACCCCGGCACAGTGGTGATGCCGGTGCCGATGGCAGTGGCGCCCAGATTGGACTCGCGCAAATGAGGCTGCAGCTCCTGCAGCCGCGCCAGGTCCTCGCGCAGGGTCTCGGCGAAGGCACCGAACTCCTGGCCCAGGGTCATCGGCACCGCGTCCTGCAGCTGGGTCCGGCCGACCTTCAGGATGCCCGCGAATTCGCCTGCTTTTGTGTGGAAGGCATCGCTCAGCATCCGGTGCTCCTCGCATAGCGCCTCAAGCTCCCGGTGAAGGGCGAGCTTCACCGCAGTGGGATAGGTGTCATTAGTGCTTTGGCTGCGGTTGACGTGATCAATGGGATTGACGACGGCGTAGCTCCCCTTGGGGTGTCCCAGCAGTTCCAGCGCCCGGTTGGCGATGACCTCGTTCGCGTTCATGTTGGTGCTCGTACCCGCACCGCCCTGGATCCGGTCGACAACGAATTCTTCATCGAGCTTCCCGGCCATGACCTCTGCTGCTGCTTCTTGGATGACGGCCGCAATCTCTGGTTTCAGCAGCGCGTGGGATGCGTTCGCCCGGGCGGCGGCGTACTTGATAGCGCCAAAAGCCCACACAAGGGAGCGGAAGCTGCCGACGGGGCGCCCACTGACCGGGAAGTTCTCCAAGGCCCGCAGGGTGCTGATTCCCCAGTAGGCGTCGGCTGGAACGTTCCGCCCGCCCAGGCTGTCGCTCTCCGGGCGGAGCGATGTGGAGGTGCTGTTCTCAAGGGACGTGTTTGACATCGTTGTCTTTCTGGAATGGAGGTGTTGCCGGAGGGGTCGCAGTGCCAGCCTCCTCCACCGGAAGGAGCCGGACCGAGCGGCCCATCTCTACAATGCGACCCTTTGAGCTCATCTGTCGAACAGTTCTTTCCGCTTCCTTTGATCTGTAAAACCGATGGACTTCTGTATCCTGTTCGCATGGACATCACTCTGACCCAGCTTCGCTACTTCGTGGAAGCCGCCGCGCAACTGTCAATGACCCGGGCAGCGGAGCGGTTGAACGTGGCGCAGTCGGCGGTATCGGCTGCGATCGCCCAGCTGGAGCGGCAGGTGGGAACCCAGTTCTTTGTCCGCCAACGATCCAAGGGACTGGTGCTGACGCCGGCCGGCGAGCTCTTTGTGCGCGATGCGCAGTCGATTCTGGCGCATGTCGAGGAAAGCCTGGATAACGCCCGCGGGGAGCAGCGGAGTCTGGCCGGACGGGTCCGGCTGGCCTGCTTCACCACGCTGGCGCCTTTTCTGCTGCCGGGCGTGCTGACCAGGCTGCGAGCGAAGCACCCGGACTTGGTCTTGGACGTCATCGAGGCCGACACAGCCGGCTGTGTCAACGCGCTGCTCACCGGGCAGGCCGATCTGGCGCTGTGCTATGACCTGGACCTTCCCGACGGAATCGCCCGGACCGTGGTGGACGAAGCGCGCCCTTACCTTGCGCTGCCGCCTGGCCACCGGCTGGCGGAAAAAGCCGAGGTGGGGCTTGCCCAACTGCAGGGTGAGCCGTTCGTGCTGCTGGATATGCCGCATACCCGCGATCTCATGCTCTCGCTGGCTGCTGCCGGAGGCGGCGAACCCAACGTCAAGTTCCGGTCTGCCAGCTACGAGACAGTGCGGACCTTCGTCGCCCACGGCCACGGGTATTCAATCCTGCACCAGCGCCCGCACCATGACCTGACCTACGACGGCGGACGCGTCGTCGTCGTCGAGATCAAAGACAAGGTTCCGGACCTGCGGACCGTGTTGGCACACTTGGAAGCGCAGCGCCCGACGAGCCGCATTCGTGCTGTTGCTGCCGCAGTCCGTCAGCAGATCGTGGCAGAAAGCCCCAAGCGTTGAAGGGCCGGGACAACAACACCACGCCCTGACACTCGGCAGCCCGAACGGGGCGTCGCGTGCGGACGCCATTCCGCGCTACTGTGCGGACGTCGCCTCGGGCAGCGCAAGCCGCTGGAGTGCTTGTTCTATCAGGGTCCGCTGCCGCGAGCCGGACATTGAATGGGCGTCCAGCATGGACGTTATATGCAGCCCCATCATGAAATTCAGCAGTCCGTCGACGAAGTCGTCGGCGCGTTCGGGCGAACGATAGCTGCCGTCGTGCTCCGCTTCGGCAACGAAACGCAGCATGCGGTCCCGCCAGGCCTGCAGGGCCTGCCTACCGACCGCCCGCAGGTCGCCGGCGGTCTGGGCCCGTTGCCAGAAGGCCACTGCCACCCGGGCCTCGGTCACCGTCAGCGGGTCGGCCGGGATGATCTCCAGACACAGACTGCGCAACGCGTCCAGGCCGCGGCGTCCGTGCGTGCTGGCATCGATCCGTTCGTTGGTGCGGTCGCAGATCAGTTGGTAGGAGGCCAGCAGGAGTGCATCCTTGTTCGGAAAATAGTGCGAGAGGACTCCCGGTCCGGCGTAGCCGCACTCTTTGGCGATGTCGCGCATATTGACGTTCTCTATGCCGGAATCGGCAATGAGCCGCCATGTCGTTTCAATGATGGAACGACGGCGCTCCGCATGGTCAACTAACCGTGGCATCGGTCCCCTCAGTTTCCGTAGTGCTCCAAGGTGGATGAAAGCGGGGCGGGGGCGAAAACGTCCCTCACCCCACTGGCCGTCACCCTACCACCGCGTTGACTCGGCCAACGCGGTGGTAGGGGAGGCCTGCCTAGTGCCCGCCGTGCTCCGGGCCGCAAGCGGTAGCGCAGTGGTCCCGGGCCGAGGAGGGAATATTCAGGGTGGGGTTGGTGTCAAAGAAGCCGTGCGGTTTCAGACTGAAACCCGTGGTGTCCACCGGCATGATTGGCCAGTCTTCCGGACGCGGGAAGTGGGTCAGGCCGAAGCTGTGCCACACTACCAGGTCCCGGCCGTCGATATCCCGATTGCCAGCGATGTAGGACGGCAGGCCGGCACCTCCGGGGTGCTGGTTGACGAAGTCGCCGGCGGCGTAGAGTTCGCCGTCGCTGTGCTGGGTGACCCAAAGGTGGTGGGTCGCGAAGGCCGCCCGGGCCGCGATCGACGAATCGGGGGCCATGGCCAAGGTCGGATTGTTTTCCGGATATAGCGTGTATCCCACCGGCTTGCCCACGTGATTCAGCGACGTCGGGTTGCTGATGTGCCACACCCTCCCCACCGTCCCGTCCGCGTCCCGCACAGCTTCTTTCTCCGTGGACAGCAGGGTGCGCTTTTGGGTAAAGGCGTTGCCGTGCGGGTTGTCGCCCGACTTTGGCAGTCGGACCAGGTCCAGCTCTTCGACGCGGTTGGTGGTGCCGTCCAGCATCATATCCAGCCGGGCACTGAAAAGGTGCTGATGGAAGGGGGCGCCGAGCCCGGGAGCGATTTCCGAAGCGTAGGGATAGTCGCGGTCGGGAAGCGCGGCAGTGAAGACGATTCCGGTGGCCTTGGCCTCAAACTCGATGGTGCCGTCCAGATAGAGGTACCAGTAGAAGCCGTAGTCGTAATTCCCGACCGTGGTGAAGAATGAAATGACCAACCGGCGGTTCCGGCGTACTTCATTCGACTGGGCCCACTCGTCCGTGTGCTTCCAGAGGACGCCGGCGTCCTCCTCGTGGATGCAGATGCCGTTGGGGATGGTCCTCGGGTTGCCGAAATCGTCCGCGACAACAGGGGAGAGGTACGTAATCTCACCCAGGCAGTCGCAGCCCAACTTGAGCGAGTTAGCATCCCTGCCGACCAGGTACTCGCCGGAGTCGAAGTAATTCTGCCAGCTGCGGTAGGGCGAGGGATCGCCGTAGGGAACCACCATCTCGGAGATGGAAGCACGATGGATCAAGGGGCGGCGCCGGCCATCGAGCGTGTGGTGGAGTTGGTGCAGCACCACGCCTTCCCGTGCATCAAATCCAACCCGGAGATCCCAGCCAAGCCACGTCAGATGGTTGCCATCCATCGTGAAGCTTGGTCCTTCCGGCTGGCTGACCTCGATGGGTTTGAGGTCGGTCCGCAGCTCGCCGTGAACGGCAGCCTCGGTGTAATTGCCATTCACTTCGGGAATCGCAACCGGTCCGTCGTCGATCAGGCGGTCAACGCGCCGTCGCTCCACATCGACAAAGGCGACCAGCCCGTCAATGGGGTGTGCCCACGCGTGGTCACCCGGGTGGTCCTGCCGGAATCCCAGACCGCGCAGCAGACGCTTGCCCTCTTCGTTCTCATACTCGAAAACGCCGGCGGACAGCGGAGCCACGCGTACCTGCTCCGGCCGCAGGCCGCGGCTTTGCAGTGCCGCGATCCATTGTGGATCGACAGCAAGGATTTCTTCGATGATCTCGAATTCCTCCAGCAGGACCGGCAACTGTCCGTCCACTGCCGGGTCCAAACGGCGCTGCTCAATGACAGCCCCGCGCGTCAGCGAAACCAGAACGTCCAGGGAAGAGGACGCAGCCGCATCCCAGAGCATGATTCGCGCCTGGCGGTCGAGCAGTGCTTCAGAGCTGTCTGTCGAATAGAAGGCCGACTTAGGCGGCTCCGCCAGACCGAAATAGGCGAAGCGGGTCGATTCCGAGATCAGCTGTGCGGCTTCCAGCACCTCACGGGCGGAGCGGACTTCTTCCGCTGTCAGCTGTTCAAGAGGGTGCAGCGTTACGGGAGCCGGGCTGGTGGTGGTGTCGGGGGTCATGCTCATTCCTAGATGATCGGGGGACTTTTGGTGATACAACTGTTCTACCAACGTTCTGAATGTTACTCAGCTCACCCCGATTCGTAAAGGTGCCACTTTGGCATGACGGATGGTGGGCAACTGGAAGGAGTGCCTTATGGCCGTGGCCACCCGCAATGCCCTGGAGATAAGGCGGCGAGCATCGGTGGTCCTGTTGTTTTGCGCCTCAGGCGCAAGCTGCGTTGTCCATTTGGCTGCGAGCTTGGGGGCGCCTTCGGTTCAGATGGCTTGGGTGATGGCAGCTATGGCCGTGGCTTGTCTCGTATGTCTGATCCCGCTACACGCACCGCAGGGCGGCACTTCACGCCATTGCCTCAGTAGTGCATCGCACCTCATGGTCATGAGTGTTGTGATGATCGCCGTCCACCTGCTGTGGATTGTGATGTCCAGCAGGAGCGGTGGACATCAGCATGGGAGGGTGTCTTCCTTGAACGAGCATGGCCATGGCAGCCACGCAGCAGTGATGCTCCTTGTGATCGCCGTTGAACTTGCGTGCCTCATGGCGGCGACGGCCTCACGGCGGCTGGCCGAAGGGGCCCCGAAACGGAAATGGGCATCTGTCTGACCTCGCCTTAGCCGAGGCCTTTGGTGGAACCGTCGAGCGACCATATCGCTGCCTGCCAGATGCTTCGGCTGCCCTTCGTGCCAACAATGAGAACTGGTAGCCGGGCGCGTGCGTATCAAACTCCGTTCGCGTGGCATCGGATCTGCAGATGCAGACCATCAAAAAGACTCGTTTTACGTGATATGAATCACAGCCTAATGTGGGCTTACTGCTTGTGAGTGCGCTTTGCTCCTGAAAGGACATCCGATGGAACACTCATCCCAAACGGCTCTTGCACAGGAGCAGAGCCGTCATCTGCAAAAGACGCTTGGTCGGTTCGACATCCTGCTCTTGGTTGTCGCCGCCGTGGTGTCGATAGAAGTGCTGGGCCAAGTTTCGGGCTTCGGCGGAGAGACTTTCACCTGGACCCTCATCCTGGCTGTCACCTTCATGATTCCGTATGGATTGATATTCGCCGAGACCGGCGGCGCCTTCACCGAAGAAGGTGGCGTCTATGTGTGGACACGAATGGCTTTCGGCAGGGTAGTCGCCGCGATCACAGCCCTTTTCACCTGGGTGACCCAGCCGGTTTGGGTAGGCGGTGCGATGGCCTTCGTCGCTGTCGAAACCTGGTCGGAATTCGTCAGTCCGGTTGAAGTCGGCGGTGTCGGTGACTACTTTTTCAAGCTGGCGTTCATCTGGATCACCGTTACCTCTGCAATCATCAGCCTCAAGCACGGAAAATGGCTGCCTTCGCTCGGGGCTATCCTTAAAATCCTGTTCCTGGCATTCTTCCTTGTGATCACGGTCATCTACGGCATCCAGCACGGTTTCAACGGGCTAAACCTGGGCTTCTTCTCTCCAACACTGATGGGCTTCCTGGGGGTCACCCCGCTGCTGCTCTTCTCCTTCCTGGGGTTTGAATCCGGCAATAGCGCAGCCGGTGAAATGACGAACCCTGCCAAGGACGTTCCCATCTCCATTGCCCGGTCGTCGCTGATCGCAGCTGCGAGTTACCTTCTGCCCATCCTGGCCATCCTCCTGGTGGTGCCACTTGACGACATCACCGGAATCGGCGGGCTCTTCGGCGCCGTCGCGACCGTTTACACCGTCTTTGGGCCTGCAGCGGAAATCATGCTCACCATTTCCGCAGTTATCTTCTGCTTCGTCCTCGTTTCACAGGGCGCCGCATGGATGATCATCAGTGATCGGATGCAGGCCATGGCGGCAGCAGACGGGTCCTTCTTTGGCGGATTCTTCGGCCGGTTCCACCCGAAGCTCGGCACGCCCATTCGAGTCAATACGCTCTCAGGCGTAGTGGCCACCATTTTTATGTTCGCAGCCATGCAGCTCAGCGGCAGCAATGGAGCACTCTTCCAAGTGGTGCTCACGATCGCGATCTCAACGTTTCTGCTGAGCTATCTCCTGGCGATTCCTGCCGCCGTGCGCCTGCGCACCAAGTACCCCGATGAGGTCCGGCCGTTCAAGGTGCCGGTCTCAGACACTGGTTTCAAAGTCCTGGGCGCCATTTGCTTCGCTTGGATTCTGTTGGGTTCCTGGGTTGCCATTTTCCCAGGGACACTGGAAAGTCTCTTCGGCGTGGACTACAACTTCATGGACATCTGGGGCGTGGAGCAGTGGACATTTGAAGTGTTTGCGCTTGGAACCCTCGGCGGCATCCTTCTCCTGGGAGTCAGTGGCTATGTCCGCGGAAAGCCGGTCCGAGACGGACTAACCTTCGAAGGTAAAGCAGCCGTGCGGCGAGATATGGACGCCACGCCGCACGCGGGAGGTACGCCTATGCCACCAGCAGCGGTGCAGGCGACGGTACACGAAACGGAGTAGCCGCTACAGAAGCAACGAAAGACTGGGGGCAAACGTACATTGTCGAGCACGTCTGGAGGTGAAGGCGGCACAGCGCTATGTGCCGCCTTCGCGCTTTCCAATGACCTCTCCTCTGCAGTAGCAACCCTTTTACCGATAACCGTGGGAATGAGGTCATTGCCGGTTTTGGTTGGCCAACGCTGGAGTTACACGTTTGTCGGCCGGGTCGTGTTCCAAAGCGGCGGTGATTGCAGCTGGCGAAGGCAGTGTTGCTTGTTCGTCAGCGGGGAGGGCTTCGTACGTGTATGAGGTGACTGTGAGCGGCTGGGCGGAGCCATCGAGTGCGTAGCGAACGGTGCGCTCGTTCCGGGAACCGCAGACAAGTATGCCGACGGTGGGTGCCTGCCGCGGGAGGCGGAGCATGTCGTTTACCGCTGCGACGTAGAAGTTCAGCTGTCCCAGGTGCTCAGGCTTAAATTTTCCAGCCTTAAGTTCGACCACCACGTAACGGTCTGACGGCACATGGTACAGCAGAAGGTCGATGAAGAAGTCGTCACCGTCAACGTCGAGGTGATATTGCCGGCCGACGAAGGCGAATCCGGGGCCGAACTCGGCCAAGGTTTGGGCCATCCGCAAGGTCATGGTTTCTTCCATGGCGTGTTCTTGGGCTTCTTCGGTCAGGCCAAGGAAGTCGAGCACTAGTGGTTCTTTCGCCACGGCACGGGCCAGGTCTGTTCCTTCACCCGGGAGGCGTGCTTCGAGGTTGTTCGGAGCTGCGCCGGTCCGGGTGTGGAGGTCGGTGAGGATCTGGTGTTCAAGGGCGGCGACAGACCAGCCGTTCTGGACGGCTTTGGATGCGTACCAGCGCCGAAGTTTGTGGTCGTTGATCTTGTTGAGGAGCGTGACGTTGTGGTTCCAGCTCAATTGTCCAGACGGCGTCTGGACAATTGGTTCAGGTCCGGTCCATGCGGCCGCACCGTAACCCGCAGGGCACGACGCAGGCACAAGACGGGCACAACTAGGGCACAGGGCTGGCATAGCCGGGGCACCGGGGATAGGATGGTAGTGGATGGGAGGCTACTTATGACGATTGCACCAGGCGGACCGCGCCACAGGGCCGGGTCCGTGTTTATGGATATCACCGATATTGTCCGCGAGCTCTGCGACACCATCACCGCCCGGATGGTTGCCAGCCTCGCCGGGGTCAAAGACCCGGGCCAGGTCCGGAAATGGGCGAACGGCAAGCTGTCGCCGACTCAGCCGGCCGAACAGCGGCTCCGGTTCACCTACGACATCATGCACGAGATCGAGTCCGTCCAAGGCAGGAAAACCGCCCAGGCCTGGATAATGTCGATCAACCCCCGCCTCGGGTACGAATCGCCAATCAAGGCGATCCGCGAGGACCGTTTCCCGGAAACCGGTGCCGCCGTGAAAGCGGTGCTGGACGAGGGCTACGACGGTTGAAACAGTGGACCAGCACGACGGGCCTCGCCATCTTGGAGGGGCCCGTCACCATGTACCGGGTCTCGGTGGCCCGGGTCGGGCGCGGACCGCTCAACCCCAGGGAGCGCCCGGCCGATCCCGGTGACGACCGCAAGGACTGGAGCCGGTTCGACACCCCGGGCCTGACCATTTACGGTGCCTCCCGCCGCGATACCGCCTTCACCGAATCCCTGGCCTTCAAGGCGCCGTCTGCGCGCAACTACGCCTCGCTGGTTGAGATTGCCCAGGACCAGGGCATCAGTCTGGACCAGCTGCTGGACGAGCTGCGCAGCGCCGGCATCCCGGTTGACGGAATGGGGCCGGACTGGCGCCTGACTCGGGAGATCTTCACGCTCCAGTTTCCCGACCGGCTCTGGGTCGATCTGACCCACCCGGACACCGTGCAGGCCATCAAGGGCTCGGGCATCGCCGCCGCCGACCGGTTGACCGTATCCGACCTGACCGGAGATGAGCGTGCGGTGACAACCCTGGTCGCCCAGTGGATCCGCGCCCAGCAACTCGAGGGCGGGCAGCTGCCGGCCGGGATCAGGTATCCGTCGAAGTTCGGCTTCAGCGAGGGCGACTACTGCTGGGCAGCGTTTATCCCCGCCCCGAATACAGGATGTACCGTCTGCTCCGGCGAGGGCTTCGCCGCCAACGACCCGGACCTGCGCGTGGCCGTCCGGCGCACCGGGGTCAACGTAACCTGACGTCGGGCCGTCGTTACGCCTTGTTCCCCGGATTCATGCGCCAAACGGGGCAGGTGTCGACGGACCGGCGTATTCGCACTTCCTACGTATGTGCCGTCCTTTACTGGTAACCGTGCATATTTGATTCGGCACTATTCGCGCTGGACCGCAGCTGTATCTGGTGGTTAATTCACTGCCGGCTCGGCCGCCATGAGGTCCTGCTTTCCACCCCGTCGCTTTACGGA
>NZ_SUKC01000002.1 GCF_005047635.1 Arthrobacter sp. CAU 1506
AGTCTGTGCCGGCGAAGCACCTCGCCCTTCGACCCGTTTGGCGCGGCCTCGTACTCCGCCAGGATCTCCATTTTCTCAGCCACAGTCCGAAACGGGCCAAGACGTGTTGATCTGGTCATTTCCAACATTTCTCCATCGGCCCTCATGAAACGGAATTCGTCTCACTTCAGGCTGACAGAGAGGGTACTGCCCCGCACCTGGACGACGCGGGGTGATCTCGACGCTAAGACCTGATCTCCCGGCCCGCAACGCCCGCGAAACGCCCCCACCGTATCATGTCCAGCAACCTTCCAGAAGGAGTCAGCCTTCGGGGACAAAGTCTCCGTGGCCGGCCTCGCGAAGCGCCGTCCGGAGCCGCTTGGCGGATTCCTCCATCACGTCCGGGTCGGGGTTCTGCTGGGCCCGCTTGAAGTCGAACTCGTCCTGGGAATTCGACGGCCAGACATGCAGGTGCAGGTGGTCCACCTCGAAGCCGGCGATGATCAGGCCGGCACGCTCCGCGCCGAAGGCCTCCATCTGCGCCTTGCCGATGGTCTGCGCGACCGCGGTGAGCTTCTGCAGCAGGGCCGCCGGGGCATCGGTCCAGCGGTCCACTTCCTGCCGCGGCACCACCAACGCATGCCCGTCCGCGAGCGGGCCGATGCTCAGGAAAGACACCACGTCGTCGTCCTTCCAGACGAAGCGGCCGGGGATCTCGCCGTCGATGATCTTGGTGAAGAGTGTGCTCATGTACGCCATCCTTGTCAGTGAGTCAGTCAGCTAGTCAGTGAGTTGGGCAGCCGCCAGCGGACCAGCGACCGCAGCAGGTGTTCAGTCGTTGAGTGAGGCGATGTCCAGCACGAACCGGTAGGCGACGTCGCCGGCCACCATCCGGTCGTAGGCCAGGTTGAGGTCCGGCGCGCGCACCAGTTCCACGTCGGCGGTGATGCCGTATTCGGCGCAGAAATCGAGCATCTCCTGGGTCTCGGCGATGCCGCCGATGTTTGACGCGCCGTAGGCAATCCGGTGGCGCATCAGCAGGTTGACCGGCACCGGCGGCATCGGCTCGGGCGGCACACCCAGCTGGATCAGCGCGCCGTCGCGCCGGATGGTCCGCAAAAACGGCGCCAGGTCATGGGCCGCAGACACCGTATCGATGATCAGGTCCACGCTGCGCCGGGCGGCGGCGAGCGCCTCGTCGTCGCCAGTCACCACCACATGGTCGGCGCCAAGCGCGCGGGCGGAATCTGCTTTGTCCGCCGAACTGGTGAAGACAGTCACGGAGGCGCCCATGGCCTTGGCCAGCTTGACGGCCATGTGGCCCAGCCCGCCGAGCCCCACCACGCCCACGGAATCGCCGGCTTCCACGCCGAAGTAGCGCATCGGCGAGTACGTGGTGATGCCCGCGCACAACAGGGGTGCCGCCGCGGCCGGGTCCAACTCCGGCGGCATCCGCAGCACAAAGTTTTCATCGACGACGACGGAGGTCGCGTATCCGCCCTGCGTCACCTCGCCGCCGTGGCGCCGGTCGCGGGCGCCGTAAGTGCCCACCGCGCCTTTCTCGCAGTACTGTTCGAGTCCCTCGTCGCAGGAGGTGCAGTCGCGGCAGGAGTCGACCATGCAGCCCACGCCGACCAGGTCGCCGATGGCATGGAGCGTCACGTCCTGGCCGATGGCGGTGACCCGGCCGACGATTTCGTGGCCGGGCACCAGCGGGTAGTCGATCTCGCGCCACTCCCCGCGGACGGTGTGCACATCGGAATGGCAGAGTCCGCAGAACGCGATGGCGATCTCCACGTCATGCGCATCCGGCTCCCGGCGTTCCACCTGCAGCGGCACCAGGCCGGAGCCGGGGGCCTCCACGCCATAGGCCAAGGCCGTGTTCATACCGCTCCTCGGTGTCTGGCGGTCCGATGCCGCGTGGGCCATCTGTTCCTGCTGAAGTGAAAGCGGTTTTCCCAGCGGCGGTGGTGCCGGACGGCCAAGTGTCATGAGCTTGACGCTACCGTTTGCCGGTCCGCCATGCCACCGGGACGCACCCTGCATGACGCTCCGGGTCCCGCGGTGAACCACGCCGGGCTGCCGGCGGTCATGGCTGCTCACCCGTTGCTATCGGCAGTTCCGGATGGCCGCACCACTGGGACCACGAGCCGGGGTACAACGCCGCCTCGATGCCGGCCTCCGCCAGGGCCGCGATTTGGTGCGCGGCGTTGATACCCGAGCCGCAGTAGACCGCGACATCCCGATCCTCGGCGCCCAGGTCCTTGAACCGCACGGCGAGTTCCGTTGCTGGCAGGAAATGCCCGGTGGCGGCAAGATTCCCTGTAGTCGGTGCGCTCACTGCGCCGGGAATGTGGCCCGCGCGCGGGTCCACCGGCTCCAGTTCGCCGCGGTAGCGCTCGGCTGCGCGGGCATCAAGCAGCAGCGAGGTCCTGGCGAAGTCCAACACGTCAGCAAGCTCCAACCGGGGCATGTGGCCGCTACCCAGTTCTACGTTGCCCAGTGATGCAAGCTCGTCGCCGCTGTCCAGTTCGAAGCCTCCGGCGCGCCACGCGGCCAGTCCGCCGTCCAACAGATACACGGTGTCGAATCCGCCGTCGCGCAACAGCCACCACATCCGGGCTGCGGACAAACCGCCGCTGTCGTCGTAGGCCACCACAACGTCGTCGTTGTTAATGCCCCAGTCCCGCGCGGCCTCGCGGAAGACTTCCGGCTCCGGCAGCGGGTGGCGTCCACCGGCAATCGTCGGCGCGGATGCCAGTTGGGACGACAGGTCCACATAGACCGCGCCGGGAATATGGTCCTGGCGGTAGCGGTTATGGCCGTCGCCGGCACCGTCGCCGAGTTTCCAGCGGACATCCAGCAGTACGGTGCGCTGTCCGGAGGTCATCCGTTCCCGCAGCGTCTGCACGTCCATCAGAGTCCTCATGAGATCTCCTCCTGACTGCTGGCGGGCATCGTTGTCCGCCGTGTCCGGCCAGTCCATCACAGCAGCAGGCACCGGGCCAAGCTGTGGACGGAGGCCGTCCACCTTGCGCGTCAGGCCAACTCCACGCTCTCCCCCGGCGACAGGTGTTGGTAGCTGGTGCCGTAGTGGCCGCCAAAGAGGGTCACGTGCTTTTCCACCAGCGGCAGGCCGCGGTCGCTGAGCCCGGCGTCGTGGATCGGGTACGCGTGCTCGGCGCGCATGGCCGTGACGAAGTCGATCACCTCGGCGGTCTTCGACCAGGGCGCGTGGATGGGCACCAGCACGTTCTTCACCATCAGTCCGTGCGGCACGATGAAGGAATCCCCCGGGTGGTACAGGTTGTCGTTAATGACGTAGCCGATGTTGGCCACCACCGGGATGTGCGGATGGATCAACGCATGCTGGCCGCCGAAGGTGCGGACGCGAAACCCCGGCACCTCGAACTCCGTCTCCGGCTCGGCGGCGTGAATCCGCGCCGCAGCCTCGGGAGCGAGCGCCCGGAGTTCGGCCGCCACCGAGGCCGGCGCATACAGATTCATTCCGTCCGTCCCCGCGAGCAGGCCGAGCACCCGATCCCGGTCCAGGTGGTCAGCGTGCTCGTGGGTCACCAGGACGGTGGAGGCACCGTCGAGCGCCTGCTCCACCTCGGAAAAATTGCCGGGGTCGATCACCAGGACGTGTCCGTCCTCTTCGAGCCGGACGCAGGAGTGGGTGAATTTTGTCAGCTGCATGGCACCAACCCTAACTGCGCCGGGCGATCCGCGGTATGGCAGCCTCTCCGGCCCGGGCATGGCAGCCTCTCCGGCCCGGGCATGGAGGCCTCTCCGGCACGGGCATGGCAGCCTCTCCGACCCGGCAAATCGGGCCTGCTGGTAGGCTGGATAGAGCCCACGGGCGTCCAGAACCAGCAGCAAGGAGCCGAAGCGGACATGTCCGTCCCGTCAGCCAAACCGCAGGCGCAGCGCCGCGGTTCGGAGCAGCGAGTGACCCGCCAGCGCGTAGCGGTGGCCACCGCTTTGGACAGCCTGGAGGACTTCGTCAGCACCCAGGAACTGCACCGGTTGCTGCAGGAACGCGGCGAGCCCGTCTCGCTGGCCACTACCTACCGGATCCTGCAGTCCATGGCCGACGACGGTCAACTGGACGTGATGCGCAACGGTGAGGGCGAAGCGGTCTACCGCCGCTGCGCCGTCGAGCACCACCACCATCACCTGCTGTGCCGGAACTGCGGCAAGACCGTGGAGATCGAGGCACCGGCGGTAGAACAATGGGCGCAGCGGATGGCTAGGGAGCACGGCTTCACGCAGGTGGCGCACACCGTGGAAATGTACGGGCTGTGCCCGGACTGCAGCGCGGCGCAGTAACGCCGCCCAGTAACTCCGCGCGGCGACCCGGCGCAGTAACTCCACTCGGCAACCGCAGCCAGCTACCCCAGTAACCCAGCGCGTAACCGCGTAACGCCGCGCGGCCCTGCGCTAGCCTGCGTTGACCTTGACCGCGGCCACCGTGCGCCGCCCCACCCGTCCGCGGCGCTGCCGACGGGCTCCGGTCAGCCGGCACACCACGTAGATCAGGAACGAAATCGTGGTCACGTAGGGGCTGATCGGCAGGCTGCCGCCCAGCGCCAGCAGGATTCCGCCCAGTGTTGCGGTCACCGCGAACAGCACGCTGAGCAGCACCACCACCCGGGGCGAACTGCTCACCCGGAGCGCGGCTGCCGCCGGGGTGATCACCAGGGACAGCACCAACAGCGCCCCGACCACCTGGATGGACAGCGCCACGGCCAGCCCCAGCAGGAACATGAACACGATGGCCAGCGCTCCGACCGGTACGCCGCGGGCCTCGGCCAGGTCCGGATCGGCGCTGGCAAAGGTCAGCGGACGCCAAATGGCCAGCAATCCCAGCACCACAACCGCCGATCCCGCGGCCAGCAGGTTCAACTGCACGGTGTCCACGGACACGATCTGCCCGGTCAGCAGGCCGAACTTGTTCGCCGAGCGGCCCTCGTAGAGTGAAAGGAACAGGATGCCCAGGCCCAGGCCGAAGGACATGATCACGCCGGTAATCGAATTCCGGTCCCGGGCGCGCATGCCCAGCACGCCCAGCACAACGGCCGCGATCACCGAGCCCACCAGCGATCCGAACACCACGTTGGCCCCGATGAGCAGCGCGAAAGCGGCCCCGGCGAAGGACAACTCGGCGATGCCGTGCACGGCAAAGGCCAGGTCCCGCATCATCACGAACACGCCGATCAGGCCGCCGACCAAACCCAGGACGGCGCCGGCGATCAATGAGTTGCGCACCAGCGGGAGCAAGTCGCCATAGTCGCTGAAATTAAAGACCGAGTTCAGCAGTTCCGAGACGTCCACCCCTACTCCCCCTCGCCGTGGTGGTGGGTGGTGGCGTCCGGCAGGCCGACCACGATGATGCGTCCCTGGTTGTGGATGACTTCCACGTGGCTGTTGTACATCCGCGACAGCACCTCGGTGGTCATCACTTCTTCCGGGGTGCCCACGCGGAACTGCCCGCCGGCCAGATACAACACCCGGTCCACGTAATCGATGATCGGGTTGATCTCATGCGTCACGAAGACCACGGCGCTGTTCTTCTCGTGGCATTGCCGGTTGATCATGGCGCTGACGGCCTGCTGGTGGTGCAGGTCCAGTGAAAGCAGCGGCTCGTCGCAGAGCAGGACCTTGGGGTCGGACGCCAGCGCCTGGGCCGCCCGCAGCCGCTGCTGCTCGCCGCCGGACAGTTGCCCCACCGGGGCTTCCGCGTACTCTGAGGCGCCTACCATTTCCAGCAGCTCATCCACCCGCTGACGATGCTTGCGGGTGTTCAGCCGGATGCCCCAGCGGTGACCATCCAGGCCCAGGCCCACCAGGTCGCGGGCCCGCAGCGGCGTCTCCGGGGCGAAGGTCTTCTGCTGCGGAATGTAGCCAATCTCCCGGCTGCCACGTTCCAACGGCCGCCCATTGATCTCGGCCGAGCCGTGGCTCAGCGGCTGCAGGCCCAGCAGCACGCGCAGGAAGCTGGTCTTGCCCGAGCCGTTCGGGCCCAGCACGGCGAAGAACTCCCCCGGCTTGATGGTCAAATCCAGGTCGTGCCACAGCACGCGCTGGCCGAAGGACAGCGAGGCACCCTGCAGGCGGACGGCGGCGGTCGCAGCCGCGCTCATCCGCGCAGCGCCTTTTCCACGGCGTGGAGGTTGCCGCTCATCCAGCCCAGGTAGTCCTGGCCTTCCGGCAGGGTCTCAGTGAAATTGACGACGGCGATGCCCGCCTTCTCTGCCAGCAGCCGGAGGCGCTGCGTTTGCGGGCCCTCGGTCTGTTCGTTGTAGGCGAGGAACCGGACCGACCCGCCGGTGACCAGGTCTTCGGCTGCTTTGAGGGCCTGCGGGGCGGCGTCGTTGCCTTCCTCGGCAGCCTCCATGAAGTCCTCGGGGGTCTTGTTCTCCAGCCCCAGGGCATCGAACAGGTGCAGCGGCACCGGGTCGGTGGCCGCTACGGCCGCCCCGTCGGCAGAGCCGGCCACTTCGTCCGCTTCGGCGCCCAACTTGTCCAGCCCGGCATGGAACTGCTCGGCATTGGCCTTGTAGGTGTCGGCCTGATCCGGGTCCAGCGCGGACAGCTTCCCGGCGATGGCATCGGCGACCTGGGCCATGGTGGCGAGGTCGTACCAGACGTGTTCGTTGAAGCCGCCGTGGTCATGGCCGGCGTGGTCATCCTGTCCGTGGCTGTGGCCGTCGTGGCCGGCGTCCTGCCCGGCGCCGCCGTCGTCGGTGTCGGTGGAGGCTGCAGTGTGTGCCCCATCTTGTGCACCGGGCAGCGGCGACAGGTCCACGGCAGTGATGATGTTGTTGTGGTCGACGCCGGTATCGTCGGCGAGGGTGTGCATGAACGTGTCATAGCCGCCGCCGTTTTCCAGCACGAGGTCAGCCTTGGACACCGCCAGCTTGTCGCGGGCCGATGCTTCGTAGGAGTGCGGGTCCTGGGCCATCCGGTCGATGATCGACGTGACCTCAACCCGGTCGCCGCCGATGCTGCGCGCCACGTCTCCGTAGACGTTCGTGGAAGCCACCACGCGCAACGTTCCCTGCGCCGTGTCCTCGCCTGCGGCCCCGCCTCCGGCAGCCGCGCAGCCGGACAGCAGCAGTGCCGTGGCGGCCAGGCCGGCCAGGACGGGGGTGGTGCGGGAGTGCCTCACGGGCGACCTCGGTTCTACTCACAGATGAGAATCAGTAACAATAAGGATTTCCAGAATAGCGCATTGCGAACCGTTCGCATTACCGCGCGCCGAGGGCGCGGAACCGCCTGAGCAGTTCCGCGCCCTCGGTGTTGGTTATTCGCCGGTCCGGCGCAGGCCCTGGGCCTGCGTTTCGTCGCGGATCTCGCCCACCAGGACTTCGATCACATCCTCGAGGAACAGCACGCCGTGAGTGCTGCCGTCGGTGCCCAGCACGCGGGCCAGGTGCGAGCCGGTGCGCTGCATGACGCCCAGCGCGTCCTCGATTTCCTCATCGAGCGCCAGATTGGCCAAAGTGCGGACCTTGGTGACCGGAATCGTCTTATTGAACCGGTCTTCCGGGATGGTCATGACGTCCTTCAGGTGCAGGTATCCGGTCAGGTTGTCCTCTGCATCGGCCACGGCGAACCGGGAGAACCCGGTCCGGCCCACCACCCGCTCAAACTGCTCCGGGGTGGTATCCACGCCGATGGTCACCAGCTGGTCAAGGGGCACCATCACGGTGGCCGCGGTGACGGCCGAGAACTCCAGTGAGCTGGAGATCAGTCCGGCGTCGTCGTCCACCAGCCCGTGTTTCGTGGATTCCTGCACGATCGACTGGACTTCCTCCAGCGTGAAGGTGGAGGACACCTCGTCCTTCGGTTCGATCCGCATGGCCCGGAGAATGTGGTTCGCCGACCAGTTCAGCGTGGCGATGACCGGCCGCACCACCTTGGACACGGCCACCAGCGGCGGGGCGAGCAGCAGCGCGGCCTTGTCCGCCACGGAAACGGAGATGTTCTTCGGCACCATTTCGCCAAAGGTCACGTGCAGGAAGGTCACCAGCAGCAGCGCCACGGCAAAGGAAATCCCGTAGGAGACCTCATGCGGAATGCCCAGCCAGCCCTCCAGCGGCAGCAGCAGCAGTTCCTTGATCGCCGGTTCAGCCACGTTCAGGATCAGCAGCGAACACACGGTGATTCCCAGCTGGGCACACGCCAGCATCAGGGAGACGTGCTCCATGGCCCACAACGTGGTCTTGGCACGCTTGGATCCGCCCTCCGCCAAGGGCTCGATCTGGCTGCGGCGGGCGGACATGACGGCAAACTCGGCACCGACAAAGAAGGCGTTGCCCAGCAGCAGCACCACCAGCCAGAAAATACCCATGGCCGCCATCAGAGCTCACCCGCCTTGCCGGCATCGGGCAGCCCGGCCCCGGCTGCCGGGTCGGGGATGAAGCGCACGCGGTCCACCCGCCGTCCGTCCAGCCGCTCGACCTCCAGCGTGCCGCCGTCCACCGGGACGGTGTCGCCAACAACGGCAATCCGGCCCAGCTCGGCCATGATGAAGCCGCCCACCGTTTCATAGCTGGCCTCGTCAGGCACGGTCAGCTGCGGAATCTGCTCGGTGACCTCGTCCGGACGCATCAGTCCGGGGAAATACCAGTTCCCGGCGGCGCTCTGCAGCACTCCGGGCTTGACCCGGTCGTGCTCGTCTGCGACCTCGCCGACGATTTCCTCCACCAGGTCCTCCAGCGTGACCACCCCCGCGGTTCCGCCGTATTCGTCCAGGACGACGGCGAACTGCAGGTTCGCGGCGCGCAGCTCGGAGAGCAGCGAATCCAGGTGCACCGTCTCCGGCACCCGCAGCACATCGGTCATGATGGTGGCCGCGGGCAGCGCCGCACGCTTCGGGCGCGGGACGCCGATGGCTTTCTTGATGTGCGCGACGCCGCGGACGTCGTCGGGCGAATCGCCGAGCACCGGGAACCGGGAGTAGCCGGTCCGGCGGGCAGCGGCAATCAGGTCGGCCACGGTCTGGTCGGCATCGATGAACTCCACGCGGATCCGTGGGGTCATCACATCGGCAGCGGTCCGGCCGGAGAAGGACAGCGTCTTGGCGAGGAAGTTAGCGGTCCCGGCGTCCAGCGTGCCCATTTCGGCTGAGCGGCGCACCAGCGATGCGAGCTCGGAGGGAGTCCGCGCGCCGGAGAGCTCTTCCTTGGCCTCCAGTCCGAACAGGTGGAGCACCTTGTTGGCAAAGCCGTTGAGGATCAGCACGAAGGGCTTGAAGACCGCGGTGAAGATCAGCTGGGGCCGCGCCACCAGCTTGCCGACTGCCATCGGCAGCGCGATGGAAGCGTTCTTCGGGACCAGTTCGCCCAGCAGCATGGAGAGCAGGGTGGCGATCACCATGGCGACCACAGCCCCGATCGGCTGAATCACTGCCTCGGCCAGGCCGAGGGCCGCCAACGGCGGACGCAGCAGGCTGCTGATCGCCGGTTCCATCAAGAAACCGGTCAGCAGCGTGGTCAACGTGATGCCGAGCTGGCAGCTGGACAGCTGCGTGGAGAGGGACTTCAGGCATTTCAGCAGCGGCACTGCGCCACGGTCGCCTTTGTCGACGGCGCGCTGCACAGTGGGCTGGTCGAGGGCCACCAGGGCGAATTCAACGGCAACAAAGAAACCGGTGCCGAGGATCAAGAGCATGCCGGCGGCGATTTGGACCCATTCCATCAGCGCGCCACCGTCCTGCAGATCAGGCGGTCAGATGGAGGGTGGTCATCCGAGCCCGGACTAGAAGGCTCCTGACCGGCCGCGTTGGCGGCAAGTGTGTGATGGGCACGTGCACGGGATTTGCCGGTGCTGGGTGACGCCTCGCAATTGACCACCACTTGGGCGGCTCCCGCAGTGCGGCATGCACTGGCGGGGCGCGTCACGGACCGGCTCCTAGAATAGCTGTCCATTATGCGAACTAGCGTAGCAGGCAGACCCCGCCGCGGGACCCCCTGCTCCGCTACCAGCTCTGCGGTACCGGGCGGCCCTCCTCATAGCCAGCGGCCGACTGCACACCGACGATGGCCTGCTCGCGGAACTGCACCAGATTCTGCGCGCCGGCATAGGTCAGCGAGCTGCGCAGGCCGGCGGTGATCTCGTCCAGCAGGTCCTCCACACCGGGACGCAGCGGGTCGAGGTACATCTTCGAGGACGAAATGCCTTCCTCGAAAAGTGCCTTGCGCGCCCGCTCGAAGGCGTCGTCGCGGCGGGTCCGGTTCTGCACCGCACGGGCCGAGGCCATGCCGAAACTTTCCTTGTATTTGCGACCGCTGCTGTCCGTGAGCAGGTCCCCGGGACTTTCATGCGTGCCGGCGAACCAGGAGCCGATCATCACCTGGCTGGCCCCGGCCGCCAGCGCCAGCGCCACGTCGCGCGGATAGCGGACCCCGCCGTCGGCCCAGACATGCGCGCCAAGCTCGCGTGCGGCTTCCGCGCATTCCTGCACGGCCGAGAACTGCGGACGGCCCACCGCGGTCATCATCCGCGTGGTGCACATGGCGCCCGGCCCCACGCCGACCTTGACGATGTCAGCGCCGGCTTCCACCAGGTCGCGGACCCCTTCGGCGCTGACCACGTTGCCGGCCACCACGGGAACCTGCGGATCCAGACTGCGTACGGCGTCGAGGGCGTCGAACATCTTGCGCTGGTGCCCGTGCGCGGTATCCACCACCAGCACGTCCACTCCCGCCTCCAGCAGCGCCTCGGTCTTGCCCTTGACATCGCCATTGATTCCGACGGCGGCCGCCACCCGCAGTCTGCCCTGCGGGTCCAGCGTGGGGGTGTAGATGGTGGACCGGAGCGCGCCCGAGCGGGTGAGCGCACCCAGCAGCACGCCGTCGTCGTCCACCACCGGGGCGAATTGCGCCGACGCCGAGTCGAACAAATCGAAGGCCTGGCGCAGCGAGGACTCCATCCCGGCGTCGAACATGGACGCCTCCAGCAGCAGCGGGTGGGCCGCCATCACCGACTCCAGCGCGGCATAGCGGTCCACGCCCTCGCAGTCCTCGGCGCGCACCACACCCACGCACTTGCCGGCGTCGTCCACTACCGCGACGGCGCCGTGCGACCGCTTGTCCATCAGGTGCAGGGCGTCGATGACGGTGTTGCCTGCGGTCAGTTTCAACGGGGTCTCAAAGACGGTGTGGCGGTCTTTGATCCAGCCGGTGACCTCCGCAAGCACCTCCAGCGGCACATCCTGCGGCAGCACGGCAAGCCCGCCCCGGCGCGCCATCGTCTCCGCCATCCGGCGCCCGCTCACGGCGGTCATGTTCGCCACCACCAGCGGAATGGTGCTGCCCGTGCCGTCGCCGGCGGACAAATCCACGTCCAGCCTGGAGGTGACGTCGGAGCGCGAAGGCACCAGGAAGACGTCTGAATAGGTCAGGTCGGTCATCGGCTGGTTGATCAGGCGCATGGCTGCTCACTTTCCTCGTCGCCGTGCAGGCCGCCGGAACGGCCGGTGCAGGTGGTACGGGAACCGTACGGTGCCCCGGGAGCCTGCGGCAGCGCACCGCAGTGGAGGCGCCAAGCTCCCCCGGAAAGTCTAGAGGCAGCGGCGCCGGGAACGAATCGGACAGATGTTCGGCGGCGCGGGCGGTAAAGATTAGCCTGCGTTGCGAAAGTGTCATTAGACTGGCTACTGGTCCAGATCTAGTGCGCGCCAGACGCGCACTCGCAATTCCGCTGCTGACGGCAGGTCCGGAAGGCAGCCAGGGAAGCGTGTGATCTGCAGGGCAAGCGGCAACTCACGGAAGAGGCGTATTACAAGTGCCAGAGCATCCCAACCTTCGTCTACCCGAGGAATTTGGCGGTAACGAATGGCTCGTTGACGAAATCTACGAGCAGTACCTCCAAGACAAGAATTCCGTGGACAAGAAATGGTGGAGCATCTTCGAAGCGGCCAATGGCGCCGGCAATTCGAACGACACTGCTGCTTCCGCGCAGTCCCCGTCCCGCCCCGCTCCGGTGAAGGACACCCCCAAGGCCTCGGGTGAGAGCACTGCCACCGATCGGACCGGAACCAAGCCCATTCCCGCCGACACCCCGCCGGCACCCAACACATCCACCGATAAGGCCGCTGCCCCGGCCAAGCCCGCCCCGAAGGCGGAGCCGAAGCCGGCACCGATCCCGGCCCAGCTGCCCAAGTCCGCGCCCAGCGCCGTCGCCGAAGAGGACACCGTCTCCGTGCTCCGCGGACCGGCCAAGGCCATCGCGACCAACATGGACGCCAGCCTCAGCGTGCCCACCGCAACCACGGTGCGCGCCGTTCCGGCCAAGCTGCTGATCGACAACCGTGTGGTGATCAACTCCAACTTGGCCCGCGCCCGTGGCGGCAAGGTCTCCTTCACCCACCTGATCGGCTACGCCGTGGTCAAGGCGCTGGGCCAGTTCCCCAGCCAGAATGTCCACTACGACGAGATCGACGGCAAGCCGGCGGCTGTCCAGCCGGCCCACGTGAACTTCGGCATTGCCATCGACATGCCCAAGCCGGACGGCACCCGCCTGCTGGTGGTGCCGAACATCAAGCGCGCCGAGACGATGAACTTCTCCGAGTTCTGGCACACCTACGAGGACCTGATCAAGCGGGCCCGCGCGGGCAAGCTGACCGCGGACGACTACGCCGGCACGACTGTCTCACTGACGAACCCGGGCGGCATCGGGACCGTCCACTCCGTGCCCAGGCTGTCCAAGGGCCAGGCCACCATCGTGGGCGTCGGCGCCCTCGAGTACCCGGCCGAATTCCGCGGCGCGAGCGAGAAGACCATTGCCACCCAAGGCGTCGGCAAGATCATCACCCTGACCTCCACCTATGACCACCGCGTGATCCAGGGTGCGGGCTCGGGCGAGTTCCTGCGCCTGGTCGAATCGCTGCTGCTGGGCGAGCAGGGCTTCTACGACGAAATCTTCGAAGCGCTGCGCATCCCCTATGAGCCGGTCCGCTGGCGCGCGGACAACCAGGTGGATGTCGAGCTGCAGGTCAACAAGATTGCCCGCATCCAGCAGCTGGTCCACGCTTACCGCGTGCGCGGCCACCTGATGGCGGACACCAACCCGTTGGAATACGTCCAGCGCAAGCACCCGGACCTGGACATCAACACCTACGGACTGACCCTGTGGGACCTGGACCGTGAGTGGGTCACCGGCGGATTCGGCGGCGCCGACCGCCTGAAGCTGCGCGACATCCTCGGCGTGCTGCGCGACGCCTACTGCCGCACCACCGGCATTGAGTACATGCACATCCAGGATCCGGCCGAGCGCGAGTGGTTCCAGAACGAGCTGGAGCGCCCCTACGCGAAGCCCAGCCGGGAAGAGCAGCTGCGCGTCCTGGGCAAGCTGAACGCCGCCGAAGCGTTCGAGACCTTCCTGCAGACCAAGTTCGTGGGCCAGAAGCGCTTTTCCCTGGAGGGCGGCGAATCCCTGATTCCGCTGCTGGATGCAGTCATTTCCGACGCCGCGGACGACGGCCTGGACGAAGTGGCCATCGGCATGGCCCACCGCGGCCGGCTGAACGTGCTGACGAACATTGCCGGCAAGACCTACGCACAGGTGTTCCGCGAGTTCGAGGGCACCCAGGACCCGCGCAGCGTCCAGGGCTCCGGTGACGTAAAGTACCACCTGGGCACCGAAGGGAAATTCACCTCCGACAACGGCAACGAGACCAAGGTCTACCTGGCCGCCAACCCCTCCCACTTGGAGGCCGTTGACCCGGTACTGGAGGGCATCGTCCGCGCCAAGCAGGACCGCCTGGACCGCGGCGACGAGTTCCCGGTGCTGCCAATCATGATCCACGGCGACGCTGCCTTCGCCGGCCAGGGCGTGGTGGCGGAAACCCTGAACCTCTCCCAGCTGCGCGGCTACCGCACCGGCGGCACCGTGCACATTGTGGTCAACAACCAGGTCGGTTTCACCACCTCGCCGCACTCCTCGCGGTCCTCGGTGTACTCGACCGACGTGGCCAAGATGATCCAGGCTCCGGTCTTCCACGTGAACGGCGATGATCCGGAAGCCGTGGTCCGCGTGGGCCAGATGGCCTACGAGTACCGCCAGCGTTTCCACAAGGACGTCGTCATCGACATGGTCTGCTACCGCCGCCGCGGGCACAACGAGGGCGACGATCCCTCGATGACGCAGCCGATGATGTACAACCTGATCGAGGCCAAGCGTTCCACCCGCAAGCTGTACACCGAGGCCCTGGTGGGTCGCGGCGACATCACGCAAGACGAGGCGGACCAGGCACTGCGCGACTACCAGGAACGGCTGGAGCGCGTCTTCGCCGAAACCCACGCCGCGCAGACCTCGCCGATCCCGATCATCACCAAGGACTCGGCAGCCGTCTCCGATTTGGAGCGCCCGCTGTCGCAGCAGGCCGAGGATAAGGACAAGGTGCCCTCCGGCACCGCCATCTCCGCGGAGACGATGGCGAAGATCGGCCAGGCGCATCTGGCCATCCCGGAAAGCTTCACCGTCCACCCGAAGCTGAAGGCCCTGCTGGAGCGCCGCGAGCAGATGTCCCGCGAAGGCAACATCGACTGGGGCTTCGGCGAACTGGCCGCTTTCGGTTCGCTGCTGATGGAAGGTGTCCCGGTGCGCTTGGCCGGCCAGGACTCCCGCCGCGGCACCTTCGTGCAGCGCCACGCCGTCTTCCACGACCGCGTGAGCGGCGAAGAGTGGGCGCCGCTGAGCCATCTGTCCGATGACCAGGCGAAGCTGTGGATTTACGACTCGCTGCTGTCCGAGTACGCGGCCATGGGCTTCGAATACGGCTATTCGGTGGAGCGGCCGGATGCGCTGGTGCTCTGGGAGGCGCAGTTCGGCGACTTCGTCAACGGCGCCCAGACCGTGATCGACGAGTTCATCTCCTCCGCCGAGCAGAAGTGGGGCCAGCGTTCCTCGCTGGTGCTGATGCTGCCGCACGGCTACGAAGGCCAGGGCCCGGACCACTCGTCCGCCCGGATCGAGCGCTTCCTGCAGATGTGCGCCGAGGACAACATGATCGTGGCCAACCCGACCACCCCGGCCTCGCACTTCCACCTGCTGCGCCGCCAGGCCTACAACCGGCCGCGCAAGCCGCTGATCATCTTCACGCCGAAGCAGCTGCTGAGGCTGAAGGCCGCTGCCGCCAAGGTCGAGGACTTCACCACCGGCACGTTCCAGCCGGTGATCGGGGATGTCCAGGACCTCAACGGCCAGGACGTTGACCGCGTGGTGCTGGTCTCCGGCCGGCTCTACTACGACCTGCTGGCCGCTCGCCAGAAGAACTCGGACACCAAGACCGCACTCATCCGGGTGGAGCAGCTGTACCCGCTGCCGGTTGAGGAGATCCAGGCGGAACTGGCGAAGTACCCGAACGCCGAGGTGGTCTGGGCTCAGGACGAGCCCGCCAACCAGGGCCCGTGGCCGTTCATGGGCCTGTACCTGCCGGAGGCTTTGGACCGGCCACTGCGCCTGGTGTCCCGCCCGGCATCCGCTGCGACCTCCACCGGCTCGGCCAAGCGCCACGCCGTGGAGCAGGACGTTCTGGTCAAGAAGGCCTTTGAACGCCGGTAAGTAGGATAGTGGGCGGGGGGCCGCAGGGCGCCCCGCCCACTTTCTTTTAAGCACCGTTCCAAGCACTGTCTCCAGCCCGTCGAACCAGAAAGCTACTTGTGGAGCAACGCAGAATCAGGATCGCCGCCGTAGGTGAACAACTGCTGGCCGGCGTGGGAGACCCGCGCGCCCTCGGATGGTTGGGCCGAACCCTGGCCCGGACCAACCCTGAACCAGCCACCCTGGAGTCCTTCGTCCTGGCATCGCCGAACGAAGGGACGGAGGAACTGGTCGGCCGCTGGCTCCAGGAAGCCGGCCGGCGTTTCGATGACGGCTTCGAAAACCGGCTGATCATCGGCCTGTCCGGCCGCGACCTCGACCTCGGCTTGTCCACGGCCCGCAGCAGGCTCAACCTGGCGAACATTCTCGACGGCGCGGCGCAGCTCAGCGTCAAAGTCTTCGTGGTCGGTCCGCCGCCCGGGCTGGACGCCGCGCGCAATTCCCAGCTCGCCGAGCTGTCGACCGCCTTCGGCGATGTCACCACGCGCCGCAAACACGTCTTCGTGGACACCTTCACACCCCTGCTCAACCACGAGCAGTGGCGCACCGACCTGGCCGGCAACGGCGGAACCCCCGGCCAGGCGGGCTACGGCTTGCTGGCGTGGCTGGTCCTGCACCGGGGCTGGTATCCGTGGCTGGACCTGCCCGAACCCTTCTAGCGGCCACGCCCCGATGAACCTCGGGGCAACTCCTTACAGTTCCCAGACGGCGGGACCGGCACTGCTCCGGTTCCGCCGTTCTGTGTCTGCTCCTGTCGCTGACCCCTACTGCTCCTGTTACTGGACCTGCTGCCCCGCACGGCACACCCCTTGCCAGCGGCCAAATCGCGATATATCGTGTCTCCCATAACGAGATATATCGCGTCGGGAGCGGTGTATCACTACAGGCAGGACAAGTCATGAACGATACGTGGAGCATCGGCGGTCCACAGACCATCGAGGTTGACGAGGTTCGCGCGCTCAAAGCCTCCATCGTCAAGGGGCGGCTGGACATTATCGTGCACGATGAGCCGGCCGTCAGGGTGGAGGTATCCGAGGTCATCGGCGCACCGCTGGAAATGACCCTGCGCGGCGGCGTGCTGGAGATCAGCCACCACAAGGGCGGCGAGGGCGCTTGGGGGTTCTTGGCGCGGCAGGTCAATCTGGCGGTCTCCGGCTACCGGGAGGAGGCCGTGATCAGCATCGCCCTGCCCCGGGACGTCGCGGTCAAGGCGTCCACCGTCAGCGGGGACGGCCTGGTCAGTGGCACCGCTGCCAACGTGGACTTGAATACGGTGTCCGGCTCCATGATGGCTGACCAGACCTCCGGCGTGCTCACGGTCAATACCGTCAGCGGAGAAATCATTGTTCGACACCACAGCGGCACCCTGGCGGTGAAGAGTGTCTCCGGCGAGGTCACGGCGTCCGGCGACCTGGGCCACATCCGGGCCAGCACGGTCAGCGGCGACCTGAGCTTTGACCTGCAGGGCGCACCCCAGGATCTGGCCGTCAATTCCGTATCCGGCAACGTCACCGTTCGGGTGCCCGAACACTATGGCGTGGATGTGGCGGCTTCCTCGGCCACGGGCAGCATCACCGTCAACGACCAAAAGTTCTTCGGCTTCTCGGAGAAAGTGAAGACCCGGATAGGCCCCGAAGGCCGCGGGCTCACCGTCCGGTCCAGTACCGTCTCGGGCACCTTGGCGGTTTTCCACCGGGACACGGCCGGAAGCCAGGTGAACTGATGCCTCCGGTATTCGCCCACGGTGCCCTTCGGCTCTACCTGCTCGCCCTGGTGGCAGAAGGAGACAAGCATGGTTATGACATCATCCGTGCCCTCAGCGACCGGTTTGGCGGCACCTACTCCCCCAGCGCGGGCACCGTTTATCCCCGGCTGGCGAAACTTGAGGAGGAAGGACTGGTTGCCACCGTCTCGGACGGACGGCGCACGGTCTACAGCATCACCGATGCCGGACGGCGGGAACTGGCCGCCCGACAGGGCGAGCTGGCCGACGTCGAAGCTGATATCTCCGCCTCCGTGCGGCGACTGGCCGACGGGCTGCGGGACGAACTGCGCAGCTCCATGAAAGGACTGCGCGCCGATCTCGCGGCCTCGGCCGAGGCCGCCCGCAGCACGGCCAGGAATTCTCCGCGGGCGGCGGATGCTGCCGGGGTCCGTACGGTGAAGGAGCTGGAGCACCTACTCAATGACTTCCGCGACGATGTCCGGGTGCGCCTGCGCCGGCGCAGCGCCACCGGATCAGTCGACGAAGTTGCCGTGCAGACCATACGGACGGTGCTGGACCAAGCCAAAGCGTCCATCACCGCGGCCTTGCGCTGACTTCCATGCGCAGTTCGCTCTGCGGGGAGCTCCGTCAGTTAGGAGCAGGCGCGGGCATGTGAAAGACTGGTGCGCAGTTCTTTTACATCCAGCAAAGGAGGCAGCTATGAGCAAGCGTGCACGCAAGCGCCGTGACCGTAAGCGCGGCGGCGCAAACCACAGCAAGCGCCCCAACACCTAAGCGGTTGGGCACCAGCCCGCGCGGCTGATGCTGCTGACGAAAGAACCCCCGCGCCCATGTGGGCGGCGGGGGTTCTTCCGTTGTTGCTGCGGGCCGGCAGCGCCGGGGAGTCCGGCCGGCCGATCAAGCTAAACGGTGTCGGATTCCCTGATGTGGCCGATCTTGTCCAAGATGCGCTCCTTGAGGGTCTGCGGTGCGGCTTCCTGGCAGGAGCGCTTCACCACCGAGCGGATCAGGCATTCCAGATTGTGTTCTTCGGCGCACTCTTGGCAACTGTCCAGATGCGCCTTGATCTCCGCGAGGTCGTCGCGGGAGAGTGCGCCGTCAACGTACTCGTAAATCCGTTGCATCCGGTCGTCTTCGCAGTCGCCCAGTCCGTGGCAGTCGCTCATTTGACGTTCTCCTGTTGTGTCCCCACCGCCGCCGCGGCGTTTTTCCTGTCCTTGGTACTGCCCATGCCGCGTTCGTGCGCGTAGTCAGCAAGCAGTTCGCGCAACAGCTTGCGTCCCCGGTGCAGGCGGGACATCACGGTACCAATGGGGGTGTTCATGATTTCCGATATTTCCTTGTACGCGAAGCCCTCTACATCAGAGAAGTAAACGGCCAACCGGAATTCCTCCGGGATGGCCTGGAGGGCGTTCTTCACATCAGAATCCGGCAGGTGGTCCAAGGCCTCCGCTTCCGCAGACCGCAGTCCCGAGGAAGTGTGGGAGGCCGCCTGGAACATCTGCCAGTCCTCTACCTGGTCCGTATTGGACTGTTGCGGTTCGCGCTGGCGCTTCCGGTAGAGGTTGATGTAAGTGTTCGTCAGGATCCGGTACAGCCAGGCCTTGAGGTTGGTCCCGGGTTTGTACTGGTGAAAAGCCGAGAACGCCTTGGTGTAGGCCTCCTGCACCAAGTCCTCGGCATCGCTGGGATTGCGTGCCATCCGCATCGCGGCCGAGTACAGCTGGTCCACATACTGCATGGCGTCGCGCTCAAAGCGGGCGCGGCGCTCTTCGGCAGTTTCCGTCTGGACGTCAACCTCGTCCGGCTGCCCCGTTGTTTCTGGGCTGCTGCGGTTTGTGGCGGCGTCCGAATTGTCAGTCGTCATTGGCTCCCAGTCTACGCTGAGCTTCACGACCCCCTGGGCCGGTGCCGCGCCGTCTACCGACCCCGCGGGGGCCGGCTCGGCAAGCGCTGTAGTCACAGGTTTTCCCTTCGTTCCGACACATGGTGGACCGGAGACAATGCACCGGTTGTTCCTCTGATGCGTAACGCTCGATGCGGGACGGCTATTCCCTTCCGCTGATGGACAAACCCTCAGGCAAGGTGTGCGGTGCCAACAAAAGTGCCAGACTAGTGTCCAGTGCCGCCTTCCCGCGGTCCGGCCAATGGGAAGGGCACAGATCCTTCGACGCACGCCGACGCCCAGGAGGCTTCCATGTCAATCGTCCGCCTTGCCGCCCGTCCCCTGCTGGCCACCAGCTTTGTAGCCACCGGCATCGACCGCCTGCGCCACGCAGAGGAAACAGCTGCCTCCTTGCGGCCGCTGGTTCAGCAGACAGAATCCGTCTTTCCCGCGGCAGGAGCGTTGGCGGGGCAAGAGAAGACGATTGCACGCGTCATCGGCGCAGCCCAGGTCGGCGCAGGCGTCCTGCTGGGCATGGGCAAGTTCTCCCGCCTGGCAGCGGCGCTGCTGGCCGGCACCACCGCGGTTAACACCCTGGTCGAATACCGGGCCGCCGATTCCACCACTCCGGAAGCCAGACGAGACCGCCGCAACCGGCTCCTGAAGAACCTGTCGCTGGCCGGAGCGGTCATGCTGGCCGCAGTCGACACCGCCGGCAAGCCGGGCCTGGTCTGGCGTGCCGAGCATCTGGCGGCCGACGCCCGGCGCAACGTCCGCTCGATCAGCAGGGGTGCGCGCCGCAATGCCGCGTCGATGGGCAAAGACGCCCGCAAGCAACTGAAGAAGGCAGAGCGCACAGTGCGGGAAGCCACCGCGGACGTGGTGGGATCCTGAACGAAATGCCCATGGTTGCCCAGAGCTGGCCGGCTCCCTATGCAGAGAAACCGATCGACGCAACGGTCCAGATCCCTGCTTCCAAATCCCTGACCAACCGGTATCTGGTGCTCGCGGCGTTGGCCGACGGCCCGTCCCGGCTGCGCGCCCCGCTGCATTCACGTGACACCTTCCTGATGGTGGCAGCCCTTCGGTCCTTGGGTGCCCGGATTACCGAGACGGTGGGAGACGGCCGGTTCGGCCCCGACCTGCTGGTGGAGCCGATTGATCCGGCGCACCCACTGGGGAGTGCCGGTATCGACTGCGGTCTGGCCGGCACCGTCATGCGCTTCGTGCCGCCGCTGGCAGCACTGTGCACGGGAGAGTTGGAGTTCGACGGCGACGCGGCTGCACGGCGCCGGCCGATGTCCCCCACCATCGATGCCCTGCGCCAACTGGGTGTGGAAGTGGACGACGGCGGACGCGGCAGCCTCCCCTTCCGCATCACCGGCACCGGCAGCGTGCCCGGCAGTCATCTGGCGATCGATGCCAGCGCGTCCTCACAATTCGTCTCTGCCCTGCTGCTGGTGGCTCCGCGCTTCCGCGACGGCCTGCATCTGGAGCACGTCGGCGAGCGCGTGCCGAGCCTGGACCACATCGCCATGACGGTCCGGTTGCTGCGCGACCTCGGCGTGAGCGTGGACGACTCCCGCCCGAACCACTGGGTGGTCTCCCCCGGTCCGATCCGCGCCTTCGATACCCGGATCGAGCAAGACCTCTCCAACGCCGGCCCATTCCTGGCCGCCGCGTTGGCCACCCGCGGCCGGATCAGGGTGCCGAATTGGCCGGCTTCCACCACCCAGGTGGGCGACGCCTGGCGGGACATCCTGCCCCGGCTCGGCGCCACGGTCACACTGGAAGACGGGACGCTGACCGTAGTCGGCGGCGAAAAGATCACCGGCGCCGACCTTGCCGATACCAGCGAACTGGCTCCCACCGCGGCGGCCCTGTGCGCGCTGGCCGACGGCGAGTCCCGGCTGAGCGGCATTGCCCACCTGCGCGGGCACGAAACCGACCGCTTGGCTGCCTTGGTGGCGGAAATCAACCGACTGGGCGGCGACGCCGAAGAGACGGCCGACGGGCTGCTGATCCGGCCCCGGCCGCTGCACGGTGGGTTGTTCCACTCCTACGAAGACCACCGCATGGCTACGGCCGGCGCCATCATCGGCCTGGCTGTGCGCGGCGTGGAGGTGGAGGATATCGGGACGACGGCGAAGACCATGCCCGAGTTCCCGCAGCTCTGGCAGGAAATGTACTCTGCCGCACCGGCACCCACCGAGGGCTGACGGTGGCGCGTAGTACTGGAAGCTGGGACGAGTCGGATGTGCGCATCCGCCCCAACAAGCGCGGCACGCGGCCGCGCACCAAGGACCGTCCCGCCCACGAAGACGCCGAGCTCGGCCGGATCGTGACCGTCGACCGTGGCCGCTACACCGCCGTCGTCGCTGAAGACACACCGGACGAGCGCACCGTCGTCGCGGCCCGCGCCCGGGAGTTGCGCCGCACACCGGTGGTGGCCGGAGATTTCGTGGCCCTGGTGGGCGACGTTTCCGGCGAACCGGACAGCCTGGCCCGGCTGGTCCGGGTGGAGGAACGCCGGACGCTGCTGCGGCGCAGCGCGGATGATACCGACCCGGTGGAGCGCGTGGTGGTGGCGAATGCGGATCAGCTGGTCATTGTGGTGGCCGCGGCCAATCCCGAACCCCGGACCGGGTTCATCGACCGGGCGCTGGTGGCGGCGTACGACGCCGGGATCAGCCCGCTGCTGTGCGTGACCAAAGCGGACCTGAAGGATCCCGCCGAGCTGTTGTCCAACTACACCCATCTGGACCTGCCGGTGATCGTCAGCCGCACAGCGGACGTGGACGCTGCCGGCGTGGATACGCTCTCCGACGAGGGCCTGTCCGCCCGGCTGGATACCGAGGCTGTGGCAGAGCTGCGCGGTTACCTCGACGGGAAGGTCACCGTCACCCTGGGTCATTCGGGCGTCGGCAAATCCACCATGGTCAATGCGCTGACCGGCGCCCAGCGTGCCACCGGCGGGGTCAACGCCGTCACCGGGCGCGGCCGGCACACGTCGTCGTCGGCGTTGGCGCTGAAAGTCCTGGACGCGCCGGCCGGCACCTGGATCATCGACACTCCCGGCATCCGCTCCTTCGGATTGGCCCACGTGGATCCCGACCGCATCCTGTCGGCCTTCCCGGATCTGGAGCCTGGTACTGCCGACTGCGCGCGCGGCTGCAAGCACGACGCGTCTGCCATCGACTGCGGTCTGGACGCCTATGTGGCTGACGGCGGTGCCGGCGACGCCGGGGCGGTCCGGCTGGCGTCGCTGCGCCGTTTGTTGGGCGCCGAGGAACGGCCGGAGGCCAAAGAGCTCGGCACGGTCTAGGTTCGCTGCCCGGTTGCGGGCGCTGCCTCCCGCGTCCGCACTGCACTTACCGATAGGTTGAAACCTATGACCCACGCTCCGCAAACCTACAACGACGATCTGCGCCTGGCCCACGTGATGGCCGACTCCGTGGATGCGCAGACCATGGCCCGGTTCAAGGCCCTTGACCTGAAGGTGGAGACCAAGCCGGACCTCACTCCGGTCACCGACGCCGACCGCGCCGCCGAAGAAGCCATCCGCGGGCAGCTGTCCCGGTCCCGGCCGCGGGATGCGGTGCTGGGCGAAGAGTTCGGCAGCAGCGGACACGGCACCCGCCGGTGGATCATCGACCCGATTGACGGCACCAAGAACTTTGTCCGCGGCGTACCCGTCTGGGCCACCCTGATCGCACTGGTGGACGAGGGGCAGCCGGTGGTGGGCCTGGTCAGTGCGCCGGCACTGGGCAAGCGGTGGTGGGCGGCCAAGGGAACCGGCGCCTACACCGGGCGTTCGCTGGCCGCTGCCACCCGGCTGCAGGTTTCCGCCGTGGACCGGCTGGAGGATGCGTCGATGTCCTATTCCAGCCTGAGCGGCTGGAAGGAACGCGGAAACCTGGACGACTTCCTCGAGCTGACCGAATCGGTCTGGCGCACCCGCGCGTTCGGCGACTTCTGGTCCTACTGCCTGGTGGCCGAAGGCGCCGTGGACATTGCCTGCGAACCGGAGCTGAATCTCTACGACATGGCCGCTTTGGTGCCGATCGTGACCGAAGCCGGCGGCAGGTTCAGCTCGCTGGAGGGCGAAGACGGCCCGTTCGGCGGCAATGCGCTGGCCACCAACGGCCTGCTGCATCAGACCGCGCTGCACCGCCTGAACCCCGAACTGCGCGGCCAGCGACCGGCCGGATCGGCCACCGCGGCGTACGACGACGAAGCAGCCGGCAGCACCGACGCCGGCGGCGAGGGCCGGTAACCGGCCGCTGTACAAGGAGCACACGTGGCACACGGCGGCCCCCGGATGGACGATGATCGGCGCCGGGCCTACGGCGACACCTTCCAGCAGGGCGGCGAACACTACGACCGCATCCGTCCCGGGTACCCGGACGAGGCGGTGGACTGGCTGCTGCCGGCCCACGCCCGCACCGCCGCTGATCTGGGTGCCGGCACCGGGAAGTACACGGCTGCGTTGGCCGCGCGGGGACTGCAGGTGCTTGCGGTGGACCCGTCTGCTGACATGCTCGCCCAGCTGCAGCGCAACCTGCCCGGCGTGGCCACCGTGGTGGGTACCGCGGAGCAGACCGGGATCGCCGATGCCAGCATGGATGTTGTCACCGTGGCCCAAGCCTGGCACTGGACGGACCCGCTCCGGGCCAGTACCGAGGCCGCCCGCATCCTCAAGCCCGGCGGCGTCTTGGGATTGGTCTGGAACCAGTTGGACACCGGCGTGCCGTGGGTGCACCGGCTCACCCGCATCATGCACGCCGGCGATGTGCTAAAACCGGATTTCCGTCCCCGCATCGGACCGGAGTTCAGCGGGCTGGAAGGGCACGATACCCACTGGCAGGACCCGCTCAGCACGCTCGATGTGATGGAGCTGGCCAAGACCCGCAGCTATTACCTGCGCGCCAACGAGGCAACCCGGAGCAAAGTGCTGGCCAACCTGGACTGGTACCTCCACGACCATCTGGGCCACTCCCCCGGGGCGCCGATCGGGCTGCCCTACCTGACCCACAGCTGGCGGGCGCGGGCAGCCTGAGCTCCGGGACGCCGCCCCGGGCGTCCCCACGGGCGCCGTCACAGACATGCCGCGGCTTGTCATGAGGCCAGCCGTCCGGCAAAATTTAGGCATGCCGAAATATTGGGTGAAGGTATGCCTGCTGGCCGTTGCCGCCATGCTGGCGGTGGCCGGCTGCGCCCCTGCTCCCGCACCAACCGCGGCCTCGGCCGACGACCGGCCGCTGGTCCTGACCACGTTCACCGTGTTGGCGGACATGGCCAACAAGATTGGCGGCGGACACGTGGAGGTCATCTCCATCACCAAGATCGGCGCGGAAATCCACGGCTACCAGCCCACGCCGTCGGACTTGATCAAAGCGCAGCATGCCGACCTGATCCTGGACAACGGGCTGGGGCTGGAACGCTGGTTCGCGCGGTTCCTGAACGCCGTCCCGGCCCCGCATGTGGTCCTCAGCGAGGGTGTGGAGCCGGTGAATATCACTGCCGGAAACTTTGAGGGCCGCCCCAATCCGCACGCCTGGATGTCGCCGGAAGCCGCCAAAATCTACGTGGACAACATCGTGCGTGCCTTCAGCGACCTGGCGCCCGAGCACGCCGATGATTTCCGGCGCAACGGCGCGGCCTACCGCGGGGAACTGGACAAGCTGATGGACGGCCTGAAGGCTGCCTTCGCCCACCCGGCGGCCGTTCCCGCCCTGGTCAGCTGCGAGGGGGCCTTCTCCTACCTGGCCCGCGACGCCGGGCTGCACGAGGCCTACCTCTGGCCGGTGAACTCGGACGCCGAGGGAACGCCCCGGCAGATCAAAGAAGTCATCGGACAGGTCCGCGAACACCGGGTCCCGACGGTGTTCTGCGAATCGACCGTCAACCCGGAATCGATGCGCCAGGTGGCGAAAGCCACGGGCGCCCGGTTCGTCACGCCGCTGTACGTAGACTCGCTCTCCGGCCCCAATGGACCGGTGCCCACCCACCTGGAGCTGATCAAGCACGACATCTCCCTGATCAAGGAAGGACTGGCGCCGTGAGCACACACGTCATTCCGGCCGGGTCCCCCGCTATCTCGGTGGCCAGCCTGCATGTGGCCTATAACGACGTCGTCGCGCTGGATGACGTCAGCGCAACGGTGGCCCTGGGGACCATCTGCGGGCTGATCGGCGTCAACGGCTCCGGCAAGTCCACGCTGTTCAAGTCGCTGATGGGTCTGGCGCATCCCACCTCCGGCACCGTGGAACTGTTCGGTCTCCCGCCCCGGCAGGCACGGAAGTTGAACCTGGTCAGCTACGTTCCACAGTCCGAAGATGTCGATTGGACCTTCCCGGTGTCGGTGCGGGATGTGGTGATGATGGGCCGCTACGGCCGGCTGGGCCCGATGCGCCGGCCGCACCGCGGGGACCGCGAAGCCGTGGAAGCGGCGCTGGAACGGACCGGACTGAGCCACCTGCAGCAACGGCAGATCGGCGAGCTGTCGGGCGGCCAGCGGAAACGCGCTTTTGTGGCCCGCGGCATCGCGCAGGACGCCGGGCTGCTGCTGCTCGACGAGCCCTTCGCCGGCGTGGACAAGGCCTCCGAAGCAGGCCTGATCTCGCTGCTGAAGGAGCTGCGCCAGGAGGGCAAGACGATCCTGATCTCCACGCACGATCTGGCCGGCATTCCGCAGCTGTGCGACGAGGCGATCCTGCTGCACCAGAAGGTACTGGCGCACGGATCGCCGGCGGAAGTGCTGACCAATGACAACCTGGCCCTGGCCTTCGGCTCCGCGCTGGTCGGCCCCGCGGAAGGAGCCCGCCGTGGACTTGCTTAACTGGCTGCTGGAACCGCTGCAGTACGGTTTCCTGACCCGAGCCCTGCTGGTCACTCTGGCAGCCTCCATCGTCTCCGCGGTGTTGTCCTGCTGGCTGATCTTGATGGGCTGGTCGCTGATGGGCGATGCGGTCTCCCACGCAGTGCTGCCCGGCGTCGCGTTGGCCTACATCGTCGGCGTCCCGTTCTCGCTCGGCGCGTTTATCTTCGGCGCGGCCGCGGTGGCGCTGATCGGCGGTGTGCGCTCCTCCACCCGGCTGAAGGGCGACACCGTCATCGGCGTGGTGTTCACCGCGTTCTTCGCGGCAGGCCTGGCCATCATCTCCAAAACCCCCAGCCAAACCGACCTGCAGCACATCCTGTTCGGCAACGTTCTGGGCGTCAGCGACGGTGAGCTGCTGCAGGTGCTCGGCTTGGGTGCCGTGACGCTGTGCGTGCTGCTGTTCAAGCGGCGCGATCTCACCCTGTTCGCCTTTGACCGCGTCCACGCCCATGCCATCGGGCTGAACACCCGATGGTTGTCGGTGCTGCTGCTCGGGCTGCTGGCGCTGACTGTCGTCGTCGGCCTGCAGGCGGTGGGCATCGTGCTGGTGGTGGCCATGCTGATTACTCCGGGTGCCACGGCCTTCCTGCTGACCCGACGGTTTGACGCGATGCTGGTCATCGCCGCCTCTGTCACCGCCGCGGCCTCGATCGCCGGCATTTATGCCAGCTACTATCTGGACGTCGCGACCGGCGCGGCCGTGGTCCTTGCGCAGGCGCTGGTCTTCCTGGTGGTCTACCTGTCCGCGCCCCGAACCGGGGTAATCTGGCAGTTGGTACGCCGCCGGTCTGCCCGGCGGAGCGACGCCTTACAGCCGGATACCAGCAGCGCCACGCTGTAAGTCTGCAGTCCTTTGAGGACGTACAGAGAGAGGGTGAAACCGCAATGCCACCGGCCAGGAAATCCGCGCTCAGCAGCGGCTCGTCCAGTGTGCAGGACTACGTCAAGGTCATCTATGCCTTCACCGAGTGGCAGGACAAGCCCATCACGTCCTCCCAGCTGGCCGTGCGCCTGGGCGTGGCCAACTCGTCGGTCTCAGAGATGGTGCGCAAGCTGGTGGACCTGCAACTGGTGGACCACCGGCCGTACAGCGCCATTGAACTGACCAGTGCCGGCCGCCGACTGGCTCTGACCATGGTCCGGCGGCACCGGGTCCTGGAGACCTTCCTGGTCCAGGAACTTGGCTATGCCTGGGACGAGGTCCACGACGAGGCCGAACTGCTCGAACACACCGTCTCCGACACCTTCATTAACCGGATGGCGGCCAAGCTGGGCGATCCGCAGCGCGATCCGCACGGCGACCCGATTCCTTCCGCGGACGGCACAGTGCATGTGCCTCATGCCGTGCAATTGGAGGAACTCGACGGCGGGCACACCGGCCGCATCACCCGGATCAGCGACGCCGACGCCGATCTGCTGCGCTTCTTCAGCTCGGAGCAGATCAGGCTCGACGACCGCGTGGAGGTTGTCGGCCGGCGACCCTTCGGCGGTGCCTTGGTGGTGCGTTTTGGCCCCAGCGGATCCGCCCGCGAGCTTGACCTGGGCGACCAGGCGGCCGCGGCGCTGTGGGTGCACAGCGATCCGCACCCGGGCTGCCTGCTCGCCTCCTGAGTACGACGCCGCCCGCGAGCCTTGCGCTGGACGGGGCGGGGTTCAGGACCCCTTCCGAGCGTCCCCTAACACCCCGCCGATTGGGTATTGTCCGGGCTCAGGCGGTCCGGGCCACGCACATAAGCGGCTGCCTATCGGTTAGGCTCGGCATTGTCCGACGTCGGCAGAAGAAAGGTGTCCCATGGCAACTCTGGGAATTGAGGAAGAATACCTGCTGCTGGATCCAACCACCGGGATGCCCGTCCCGATGGCCGACAAGGTCGCCGAAAACCTTGAAGGATCGCTGCATGTTGCCCGCGGGGACATCCAGCGGGAGCTGCTCACTTGCCAGATTGAAACCGCAACCGCGGTCTGCGCCACGCTGACCGAAGCCGAGGAGTCACTGCTGAACTTCCGCCGGGAACTGGATGCAGCCGCCCGGAAGACCGGCGTGCGGGCCGCTGCCACCGGCACCGCACCGCGGATCCAGGACGATTACCCGGAAGTCACGGACAACCAGCGCTACCACCAACTCAAGGCCAGTGCGAAGGGCATTGTGGCCGACCAGTTCGTCAACGGCCAGCACGTCCATGTATCCGTCCCGGACAAGGAAGCCGGAGTGCAGGCCTTGAACCGGATCCGACCGTGGATGCCGGCGGTGGTGGCGCTCAGCGCCAACTCGCCGTACTGGCTGGACCGCGACAGCGGCTTCGGCAGTTGGCGGATTGTGCACTACCGCCGGTGGCCGGTCCAGGGCTGCGCTCCGGTCTTCCGCGACGCCGCCGACTACGAGCGCCGCATCCAGCGCTTGGTGGACTCCGGCGTCATCATTGACCGGGGTGTCCTCACGTGGCTGGCCCGGCTCTCCGACCGCTACCCCACGTTGGAGGTTCGGGCGGCAGATGTGCAGCTCGAGGCCCAGGACGCCGTGTTGATCGCGGCAGTCATCCGGGGCCTGATCACCACGGTGCTGGCCGATGAAGCTGCCTCGCGCACTTTCCTGCAGCCGGAGCCCGAGTTGCTGGATGCCGCCGTGTGGCAGGCCGGACGTCAGGGCCTGTCCGACCGGCTAGTGGACCCGGAGTCGGGCCTGCTGCTGCCGGCACGGGACGTGGTGGGCATGCTGCTGCGCTACATCCGGCCCGCCTTGGAGGATGAGGGCGATTCGGCCTGGGTGGATGCCAGCATAGAACGGCTTTTCGCCACGGGAACCGGAGCCGAACGGCAGCGGAAAGCCATGGAGACCGGTGGTCTGCCGGCGCTGATGGATCTCTACGCAACGTCGCTGACCGCCGAGCCGTAGGCCGCGGCGCCGAACCCGGCTACGTCAGCAAGGGCGCCATGATCTTCGTGATCTTGGCCGAGGGCTCCACGCCGAATTCCCTCCAGAGCCGGGACTTGAAGACTTCGAACGCCCGCAAGGCCTGGGCATAGTTGCCATCGGCAATATGTGTCTCCAGCAACAGCCGCTGGGCGCTTTCGCGCAGTGGCTCAATGGCGATGGCGAATCCGGCCGCATCGTTGGCCTGATCGGTCTCGCCGCGCTCCAGATACCGGCTGGCGAGACGTTCCAGCGCCGAGAGCCTCAGCTGCTTCCACCGCTCCTGCTCTGCCATGACCCAGTCCTCGTACCATCCGGGCAGCAGCTCGGCGGTGCGCAGTCGATCGAGCATGGCCGGCGGCAGGCCGGCGCTCCGGTCCCCCTCCAGCGCAGCTACGCGCCGGCTGATTTCATGAACATCCACCACCACGTCCGGAGCGAGCGCCAGCGGATCCCTGCTTTCCACCAGCAAGCCAGGCAGCTGATGGGAGATCATCCAGATGGTCTCCCGCAGGCTCCCCGTTGCCTGCCGGTCGGGACTGTCAGGCCAGAGAAGCCCGGCCAGAAACGTTCGTGGCGCACTGCCGTACAAGGCCAAAACGGCGATGAGTCGCTGCTGTCGAATGGTTACTTTGACGGGAATCGTCCCGCGGCGAATCTGCCATCCCCCTAGCAATCGGACTTCCCAGATGTGTTCTATTGCATTCATTTTTGTGCCCCCCAGGCATCTTGATGCGCACCCCAACCCACTGCCGAAACACCTTCCTGATCAGCTTCCCATCCTGTCCGGCGTTGTCAACGCAGCTAAAGGATTCATCCTGAAAATAACCTGAGTCCAATCCTTGAGAACGCCTTTCTGCCGGCGAAAGCCTGGACGGCACCAGCCCGGTTGCGCCCTGCGCCCTTCAGCCACCGCCCACGCGGCGCAGCCAGCCCCACAGTCAGTCGCCTGGCAATGCACTCCGGCCACTGGGCTCAAAGTTGCGGCAGTCGGGGTCCCGGTCCATGGTTGTAGGTGATGATCACCAGACGCGAAGCAGCCCAATACCTCGATATCCCACCGGAGATGGCGAAACGCCACGGCATCCCTGCCCGCATATCGCAGGAGGAGCTTGCCGCGATGGACGAGAACCCGCCGGCCTGGCTGGCCCAGTCGCGTGCCAACCGAACCGGCAAGCGGCCTGTCTGGACAACGTTGGAATGCATCATCTGCGGCCAAACGGAGGCCGCCCGGCCGAAGAAATGGTGGCCGGAGTTCACCTATGTCTACTGCCAGCACCACGATCCCGGGGAGCTGCCGGAACTGCCGGCGGGATGGGTCCGCAGCGAGTACGACGGGATCGGCACCAGGTTCATCGGGATCGTCGACGTGGCGCTGCCCGGCTCCTGAGCACCGGGGCCGGGCTCTTCGGTCCGGGGCAGGCAAAGAAAAAGCCCCGGAAACCGGGGCTTGATCAGTGGAGATGGGGGGAATTGAACCCCCGTCCGATGTTGTGTTGCCAGGACTTCTCCGGGCGCAGTTTGCTTCGGGTTTTCTTGGCCCCAACCATCCTGCAAACAGGTGGCTGACCCGGGCCCAGCCGTCTAAATGTTCCGAATACCCCAACGGCGGAGGTATCCAGCAGTGGCTCTCTTAATGACGCCAGCATCCGGGGCGAGAGCATCCCCGGGCTGACGGACTTGCAACGCTACTTAGGCAGCGAGTGCGAAGTCAGTGCGCTTAGATTCGGCACTTATTGGTTTGCAGAGAGCGTTTCCGAGATAACTCTGCATCCTCGGCCCGCTTCCCCTGGCGCGACTAACATCGTCGAAACCTGTCATCCCCGTATGTAGTTATCAAAATAACCAGCTGTGCCGGCCAGTTACCTGTCCGGATCATCCAGTGTAACCCATCCGTACAGCTGCCTATTCCCGTCCCGTTCTAGCCAGCATGCGCGGGCGAGATTACTCTCGAACCATGGTCGTGCGCGCAGCGGAGGGCACGCCGTCGGGACCGGTGTCCATCTCGGCGACGTTCGGCGTCGAGGAAGAATTTCTGTTGATGGATCCCCGATCAGCGCAGCCGGTGCCCACCGGGCCGGCAGTACGGGCGGCCCTGCGCCTGGACACCAACCCGGACTGGGTCAGCACCGAGCTGCTCGACTGCCAGGTGGAGACCGCCACACCGGTATGCCGCACGCTGGCGGAGGCTGCCGAGGCCTTGCTGGACTTCCGCCGCGATTTGGCCACCAGTGCGATCGCTACAGGGGCGGCCGCGGCCGGAATCGGCGTGATTTTCGACGCCGATCTGCGGCCGGCGTCCGTGACGGACTCTCCCCGATACCGCGGTATTGCCGAACGCGCGCCGGCACTTGTCGCGGATCAGTACGTCACCGGCATGCACATCCACGTTGAGGTGCCCGACCCGGAGGTCCGGCTGCAGGTCCTTAATCGGCTGCGGCCCTGGCTGCCCCTGCTGACTGCGGTCGCGGCCAACTCGCCGTTCTGGCACCATGCGGACAGCGGCTTCGCCAGCTGGCGGACCATCCTGTACCGCCGCTGGCAAATCCAGGGCTGTCCACCGTTTTTTGCCGACCTGCACGACTACCGGGTCCGCGTGCGGAAGCTATATGCCTCCGGTGTGGCACCGGACCCGGGACACATCTCCTGGCTCGCGCGGCTGTCGGACCAGTTCCCCACCATCGAGGTCCGGGCCTCCGACAGCCAGCTCACGGCCGACGACAGCGTGCTGCTGGCCGGGCTGGTCCGGGCGCTTGTCGCTACCGAACAGGCCGACGCCGTCGCCGGCAACCCCGCTGCCAACCACTTCCCCGAGCATCTGGATGTGGCGCTCTGGCAGGCCGCGCGGTACGGGCTCTCGGACAAGCTGGTGCACCTGGACTCAGCCAGCCTCTGGCCCGCGTTCGATGTTTTGGAGCTGTTGCTCCGGCACATCGACGACGCTCTGGAACACCACGGGGACCGAGGTTGGGTGCATGAGCAGTGCGCACGGCTGCGGTTGGAGGGCAACGGCGCGCAGCGCCAGCGGCTGGCGCTGGCCAGCGGCGGACTGCCATCATGGCTGGATTTGGTGAGCCGGTCGATCACGGCCGGCTGACGGTGCCCGAGATCACGGTGCCGGAGCGGCCAGGCAGCCGCCCCGGAGAGTCACGGGATCAGGCCCCCCGGTTCTTTTCCCGCATGGCGCGCAGGGCCTCGCGGTTGTCCTGCTTCTCGCGCAGCGTCTGCCGCTTGTCGTAGTCCTTCTTACCGCGGCCAACGCCGATCTCTACTTTGGCCAGGCCGTCATTGAAGTACAGCTGCAGCGGCACAATGGTGTAGCCGGATTCCCGGGTCTGGCGGGCGATCTTCTCCAGCTCGGCCCGGTGCAGCAACAGCTTCCGCCGGCGCCGGGCGGCGTGGTTCGTCCAGCTGCCGTTGAGGTACTCGGGAATGTAGACGGACTCCAGGTACAGCTCATCGTTGTAGAAGATGGCAAAGCCATCCACCAGCGAAGCCCGGCCCTCGCGCAGGGACTTCACCTCGGTCCCCATCAAGGCCATCCCGGCCTCGTAGGTATCCATGATGTGGTAGTCGTGCCGGGCCTTTCGATTGGTGGCCACTACCTTTCGGCCACTTTCTCTGGGCACGGGGTAACTCCTTCGTCGTCGGAACGTTCCATTATAACGGCGCCGGAGCGTTTCGTCCCGCAGCGCCCGCTGCACCCGCCGCTGCGCAGCTTTAGAGCAGGCCCATCGGATTCACGAAATCGCCGTTGACAACGGTTTCGAAGTGCAGGTGGCAGCCGGTGGAGTTTCCGGTGCTGCCCACGTAGCCGATCAGCTGGCCGCGGGAGACGCTCTGGCCGGCGTACACCACGTACTTGTTCAGGTGGTAGTAGTTCGTGTCCAGGGCGTTGCCGCCGACCACGCCGTGGCTCATCGTGACGCTGTTGCCGCCGCCCCACACCGAGCCGTCCGCCCGCACCACCACGCCGGCGGCGGGTGCGTAGACGGGCGCGTTGCAGCCGGGTCCGTAATCGATCCCGCTGTGCAGGTAGCCGCCGGTGCCGAAAAAGTCGATGGTGCCGGGCGGGGTGGACCGCCAGCCGAACCCGGAGGTGATGATCCCGCTGGTCGGCGCGATCAAACCGAAGGACGACGGCGACGAGCTGACCTGCTTGGGCGGCTTGACCTTGGGAATGATCTGCGGCACCGGCTGGCCGTTGTTCCGCGCCGCCTGCTGGGCTGCCTTGATCCGGGCCTGTTCGCGCTCCCAGGCTTCCTGGGCCTTGCGCTGCTCTTCGGCCTCACGCCGGGCCTTCTCCTCAGCCTCGCGGCGCAGCCGTTCCTGCCGCTCCTTGATCTGCGATAGCACTTGCTGCTGGGCCTGTTCGGTCTTGGCCAGTTCCTGCTCGATCTCCGGCTTGCGCGCCTGCAGGCTGTCCGACAGTGCCGAGGTCTCGGCAATCAGCTGGTCGACCTTTTGTTTCTCGGCCGCCGCCTCGTCGCGGGCGGTCTGTTCCGCCGCCAGCGCTTCCTCGGCCTGTGCCTTCAGGCCCCGGATCTCCTCTTCCACGGCCTCCAGCCGCGCCTGGGAGTTCACATTGGTGGCGTTCTGCTGGGACAGCTTGTTCAGCGCGGCGTTCTGGCTGCGCAGCGCCTGGTCGGCCAGGTCGATGGTGCTGGCCAGGCTGGCATCGCCGTCGGACCCGAAGAACAGCGACAGGTTGGACGGCACACCGCCCTGCTTGTAGGCCTGGGTGGCGATCTGGCCGATGACCTTCTTGGTCTCTTTGAGCTCCTCGGCGTCGCTGGCCAGTTGCTGGTTGATCTTGTCCTTGGTCTGCAGGGCCAGGTCCACACGCTGGGCCAGGGCTGCCACCTTGTTGGCAGCTGCGTCCACCCGCCCCTCGGCCTCGGTCAGCTTCTGCTGTGCCCCGGGCAGCCGGCTCTGGTACTGCTTGAGCTCCTTGACCGTCTCGACGATGTCCGCGTCGAGGAACTCCAGGGAGTGCTCGATCTCTTCGATTTCCTGTTCCAGCGCCGCCTTGCGGTCGTCGAGGTCATCGGCCTGGGCCGGCCCGGCAGAGCCCAGCGAGAAGGCGAGCAGAGCCGCCATGGCTGCACTCAGTATCCCCTGCGGAAGACATTTCTTCCGCGGCGTCGAACGGCTCACAGCCTGGCTCCCCATTGTCAAGTTCTGCTCACGTTTCACGATTCTAAACCTTCAGGTAGCGGCGCAGGGTCAGCAGGGACGATATTCCTGCCAGGACAGCCCCCAAGAGCACCAGCGCGGGGCCGATGACCAGCATGGTGTTGGAGGAAATAAACGCAGTATCCGGGTACTGGCTGGCCAGCCAGTCGCCGATGAAGAAGTGCGCCACGGCCCACAGCGTGACCGAGGCCAGCAGGGCACCGACCACGGCGGCGATCACGCCTTCCAGCACGAACGGCAGCTGGATCACTGCCTTCGAGGCGCCCACCAGGCGCATGATGCCGGTTTCCCGGCGGCGGCTGAACGCCGAAAGCCGGATGGTGGTGGCGATCAGCAGGATGGCGCAGACAATCATGATCACGGCGATGCCCACAGCCACGAGCGAGGCAATGTTCATGACGTTGAAGACCTTTTCCAGGATCTCCCGCTGGTCCACCACCACCTCCACGCCGGGCAGCGAGGAGAAGATTTCGTTGATGACCTCGTACTTCTGCGGATCCACCAGCGAGATCCGGAAGGACTCCGGCAGCTGGTCCGCGGTCACCGAATCAACAATCGGCGAATTCGCGAACTGGTCGCGGAAGTGGCCCAGCGCGTCCTCCTGCGATTCGTACAGGTAGGTGTCCACGTACTGCTCCACCGCCGGGCTGGTCAGCGTGGCCTCGATTTCGGCACGCTGTTCATCCGTGACCGGGCCGGACGCGCAACTGGCCGCCGTCGAGGTATCAACACACAGGAAGACGGCCACCTGGACCTTGTCGTACCAGTAGCCCTTCATCTGGTTGATCTGCATCTGCAGCATGCCCGCCGCGCCCACGAAGGTGAGCGAAATGAACGTCACCAGCACCACGGAGACCACCATGGACAGATTCCGGCGCAGGCCGGACCCGATCTCGCCGAGGATAAAAGCCAGTCTCATTTGGCCTCCTCCGGCTCGCCGAGGTAGATGCCTTCGGCCTGGTCACGGACCAGAACGCCGTCGCGCAGTTCGATCACGCGCTTGCGCATTTCGTTGACGATCACGTCGTCGTGCGTGGCCATCACCACCGTGGTGCCGTTTTGGTTGATCCGGTCCAGCACCTTCATGATGCCCATCGACGTGGTCGGGTCCAGGTTGCCGGTGGGTTCGTCGGCCAGCAGGATCCCGGGCTTATTCACCACGGCCCGCGCGATGGCAACGCGCTGCTGCTCGCCGCCGGAGAGTTCGTGCGGCATGCGGTGGTCTTTGCCTTCCAGGCCCACGGTCTTGAGCACCTCGGGCACCGTCTCGCGGATCACCGCGCGGCTGCGGCCGATCACCTGCATGGCGAAGGCCACGTTCGCGAAAACCGTTTTGTTGGGCAGCAGCCGGAAGTCCTGGAACACGACGCCGATGCCGCGGCGCAGTTTGGGCACGCGCCAACTGGGAATGTTGGCCACATTCTGGCCGGCGACGTATACGGCGCCGCGGGTGGCACGGTCTTCTTTCAGAACCAGCCGGATGAACGTTGATTTTCCGGAGCCGGAGGAGCCGACCAAGAACGCGAAGTCCCCGCGGTCAATCTCCAGGCTGATCCTGTCCAGGGCAGGACGCGAGTTCTGATCGTAGATCTTCGTGACGTTATCGAATCGAATCATGACTACTTTGTGCCTCAGTGCCGAGGACGAGGGCCTGTGCTTGGGGGAAGAAACCTCAGCCTCTCGACTATAGGCACGCAGTCTTGCGTTTAGCCTGCAGGGTCCCGGGTGTGTCGTTTCACCTGCTCGCCCACCGCCTGCCGCACGGCACCGGCCACCGCGGCGGCGCCCGGGCTGTCCATCACGATCGTGTAGTGGTTCGTTCCGGGCACGTCGCGGACCTGCAGGTCCGGCAGCCGGCCGGCCCACTGCTGCACGTAGCCGGGGGTGTACAGACCCGCGCCTTCGTTCAGCAAACCACGCGGCGCCCGCAGCAGCACGGCCGGCACCGCCAGCGATTCCAGCGCGTCCATCAGGGCCGCCCCGCCGTTCAGGTCCGCGGTGTCGCGGGCCATCGCCTCGTAGTTGGTGGACGGCCGCAGCAGCGGCGGTTCGCCGGCCAGGTCGTAGTCAACGTAGTCCTCCACCAGCGCGTTCCAGTGGTCGGCGAAGGCCGGGTGCACGCGCCAGAAGTCGCGGTACGCTTCCCGGCTGGGGAAGGTCGCCGCCAGCCGTTCCGCCGCCGGTCCCAGCACGGACTGGATGACCTCGTCGTCGCTGAGCCCGGCGGGCACCTGCAGCGGCAGCCCGCCGTCCACCAGCACCAGCGACTGCACCAGCTCAGGGTGCCGGCGCGCCAGCACCACGGAGGCGAACGCGCCCATTGAATGGCCGACGACGACGGCGCTGCGCACCTGGTGGGCGGCCAGCACCTCTGCGAGGTCGTCGGCGTGCGCCGCCATGCCGAACGGGCCGGGCAGCTGGTTGCTGCGGCCCCGGCCGCGTAGGTCCGGGGCGATCAGCCGCACGCCGTCGAGTTCCTGCGCCAACAGGCCCCAGGTGCGGTGCGACGCCGTCACACCGTGCACGGCCAGCACCGTCGGCGCCTCCGGGTGCTGCGGCCCCCAGACACCGGTGCGCAGGGTGCCGCCGCGGACCGGGACGTCCAGCGTGGTGTAGGGCAGGGTTGCCGGTTGAGCGCTCATCGGCTGGACCACCCGCCGTCCATCGTGTAGGACGCCCCGGTGACCATGCCGGCGTCGGCGCTGGCCAGCCAGCAGGCCAGCGAGGCCACTTCGTGCGGTTCGGTCAGGCGTTTGACCGCGCTCTCGGTGAGCATCACCTGGGCCACCACCTCTTCTTCCGGCAACTGGTGCAGTCGGGCCTGGTCGGCAATCTGCTTCTCCACCAGCGGCGTCTTGACGTAGCCGGGGTTGATGCAGTTGCTGGTGACGCCGTGCGCCCCACCCTCCAGCGCGGTGACCTTGGACAGGCCTTCCAGCCCGTGCTTGGCCGAGACGTATGCCGACTTGTAGGCCGACGCCCGCAGCCCGTGCACCGAGGAGATGTTGATGATCCGGCCGAAGCCGCGCTGGTACATGCCCGGCAGCGCCGCACGGATCAGCAGGAACGGGGACTCCAGCATCAGGCGCAGCATCAGCCGGAAGTCCTCCGGCGCGAACTCCTCGATCGGGTTGATCCGCTGGATGCCGGCGTTGTTGACCAGAATGTCCGTATCCACGGTCGCGGTCTCCAGCGCCCGGGTGTCGCTGAGGTCCACCTGCCACGGGACGCCGCCGATCTCCTGGGCCACGCGCTCGGCGGCCGCGCCGTCCAGGTCCGCCACGGTGACCTTGGCGCCGCGCTCGGCCAGTGCCCGGGCGCAGGCCTCGCCGATCCCGCTGGCCCCGCCCGTGACCACGGCGCTGCGGCCCGTCAAAGTCTGTTCAGCCATGGAGTTATCCTTCCGTCCCGTGCGGTTGTCCGGGGGCCAGCGCCCGCTCGATAAACTGCATCATTTCTTCAAAAACATGGTCTGGCACTTCCCGCGGAACGGGCTGCGCACCGTCGTCGTCCTCCCAGAGCACCCAGCGCATGCCGATCAGCTCGCCGATGCCCATCAGCGCCCAGGCCGCCACGTCCGGGTCCATCGGCCGGACGTCGCCGGTGGCCTGCGCCGCCTTGAGCCCCTCGATGTAGCCGTTGACAATCCGGGTGTAGTGCATCCGCAGCGCGCCCGGCGAGACGAACTCGGCCTGCCGGACAATCCGGTAGAGCGCGGGATGCTCCGCGGTGAAGCGGAAGAACGCCTTGAAGCCGGCGCGCTCGGCCTCCATCCGGTTGCCGGCCGATTTGGCGGCCTCGGTCATCGCATGGCGGACCCGCCGGTTGAGGTCCTCGACCACTTCGTCGAAGATCGCCTGCTTGCCCTGGAAGTAGAGGTAAAACGTGCCCAGTCCGACGTCGGCCTGCTCGGTGATCTTGACGATCGAGGCGTCGTGGTAGCCCACCGAGGCGAACACGGTCTCCGCCGCGGCCAGCAGCTTGGCGCGGGTCCGGGTGCCCCGGGCGGTGCGTGGTGCAGCGCTCATGCTTCCTGCTCCGATCCTGCAGACGCCGCGGCCGATCCGGCGTGCTCGGGCTGCAGCGCGGCCTGCCGCAGCCGGCCCCGCGCCACCTTGTTCAGTGCCGTCCGCGGCAGGGTGGGTACAAAGTCAAAACGTCCGGGCACCTTGAAGGAGGCCAACTGCGCCTTGCAGTGCTCGGCCAGCTCTTCGGCGTCGGTGATCCGGCCCTGGCGGACCACCACGTAGGCCAGTCCCGTCTCGCCCCAGCGTGGGTCGGGGACCCCGACGACGGCGGCCTCCGCCACCGCGGGGTGCGTCAGCAGGGCCTGCTCCACCTGGGCCGGCGCCACGTTCTCGCCGCCGGAGATATACAGGTCCTTGATCCGGTCCACGATCCGGTAGAAGCCGTCCGCGGTGCGTTCCACCAGGTCCCCGGTGCGCAGCCAGCCGCCGGCGAGCGCCGCCGCCGTGGCCTCCGGATTACGGAAGTAGCCGGCGAAGACGCCCGGCCCCGAGACCAGCAGCTCGCCGGTGGCCTCGCCCGGCAGGATCTGGCCGGTAACCGGGTCCGCCACCGCCACACTGACGTGCGGGTACGGCTTGCCCGCGTAGCCGATCATGGACGCGGCATCTTCATTGGGCAGGCAGAGCACGTTCGGCGATGCCTCGGTCAGCCCGTAGCCCTGGCTCAGCGCCACGCCGCGCTTGTGCCAGATCCGCAGCAGCGGTGCCGGCATGGACGCCCCGCCGACGATGGCGTGCTGCAGGCTGGAGAGGTCGGCGGACGCGAAGTCCGGATGCTCGGCCAGCATGGCGTATTGCGCGGGCACGCCCATCATGGTGGTGACCTTGCGTTCGGCGATCAGCTGCAGCACCCGGCCTGCATCAAAGGTCCGTTCCAGCACCACCGTGGCTCCGGTCCACCAGGCCAGCAGCGGCTGGATGTTCCAGCCGCCCACATGGAACTGCGGCAGCGCCGCCAGCACCACATCGGCACTGGACAGCTCCATGGTCCGGGACAGCGAGAGGTTGGTCCAGAAACAGTTGGCATGCGTGAGGATGGCGGCCTTGCTCTGCCCCTCCGTGCCGGACGTGAAAATCATCAGGAGCGCATTGTCGTCGTGCACGTCCCGCTGCACTGCGGCCTGGGCCACGGTGCCTGCGGCCCGCCGGGTGGGACCCGGTACCTGCCGCTCCACCCCGGAAGGTCCGGGCGCCGCGGTGCGCGGCGGCAGCGGCAGCATCGCGGCGGCGGCCGCGGCGAGCGCATCGAACTCGTGCTCCACCAGCAGCAGCGCCGGGTCGGCCAGCTGCAGCTGCTCGGCGATCTCCCGCGGCGACAGCCGCCAGGACAGCGGCACCAGGACCAGCCCGGCCTTGGCGCAGGCGAAGAACAGCACCACGTGGTCGGCGGAGTTGCCGGTCAGGGTGGCGATCCGGTCCCCCACCCCGTAGCCGGCGGCGCGCAGCCGGCCGGCCAGTGCAACGGCCCGGGCGTCGAGCTCGCGGTAGCGCAGGACTACGCCGCGGTCGTCGATGGCCACCCGGTCCGGTGTGGACACGGCACGGTCCGCGGTCCAGCGGCCCAGGGTGTGGAGCCCGTCCTGCAGGTTGTGCTGTTGGTTCACTCGGCATTCTCCAGTGCTTGGCGCTGCCGGGCGGCTGCCTGGCGGCGCTGGCCGCGGCTGAGGGTGGCCCGCTGCACCGCTCCGGTGATGCCGCCGGGCAGGAAGAGGACCACCAGAATGAACAGTGTACCGAGGATGAACAGCGGCTCGGAGAGCGGAATCCGCAGGATGTCCGGCAGTCCGGCGATGGCCTCCGACTGCGCCAGCGATGTGAGCCGCTGGTCCAGCAGCGTGTAGAACACGCCGCCGATGATGGCGCCCCAGCGCGACCCCACGCCGCCGAGCACCACCATGACCAGCAGGGTGATGGTGAAGTCGGCGGACAGGCTGCGCGGCACGGCCCCGGACTGCAGCAGCAGGTAGACCATGCCCACCGCCGATGCCAGCACGCCGCCCACCACGAACACCAGCAGCTTGATCAGGTAGGGCTGCAGGCCGATCACCCGCACCCGCAGTTCGTTCTCCCGCACGGCCGCGGCTACATGGCCGGCCCGGCTGAACTGCACCCAGGTCACCACGGCGAAGACCACCAGCAGCACGATCAGCGCCAGCCAGTACAGGTTGCGGGTGTTGGCCACGCCCAGCAGGGCTTCGGGCAGGTTATCGGTGGCCAGGGTCAGGCCCTCTTCGCCGCCGGTGGCCTGGCCCGGGTTGCGGCCGACCAGCACGTGGCCGGCCTCGGCGAAGGCCAGCGTCACCATGGCGAACGGGATGCCGGTGACGCGCAGCCCCACCGCGCCGACCACGTGGGCCAGCACGATCACCAGCAGCAGGGTCAAGCCCATGGCCGGCAACAGCGGGATGTCGAACGTGTCCAGGATGACGCCGAGCCCGTACACCCCGGCACCGAAATACAGCGCGTGGCCGAAGGACAGCAGCCCGGTGACGCCCAGCAGCAGGTGGTAGCTCAGCGCCGCAGCGGCCATCAGCATGCACATGGCGAGCAGCTGCAGCGACCCCGGCGTGTAGGTGGGCCCGGGCAGCACGCCCGGCAGGGACAGGTTCAGCAGCGGCAGCAGCGCCAGCAGGACAACCCCGGCCCCGCCGGCACCCCACTTGAGCAGGGTGCGGCCGCCGGCGGCAGCACCGCCGTCGTGCTGGCCTTTTCGGTTGCGCCGCTGCCCCGCGGCTGTGGCGGCTGTGGCGCCCTGCGCGGCGGAGCCGGCGGTGGCCTGCTGCGGGTCCGGCTGTGCTTCGGACTGCGGGTCGGTCTTGCTGGTGGTCATGATTTCCTCCCGAGCAGGCCGGAGGGCCGGAAGAGCAGGACAAGGGCCAGGGCCACGACGACGACGAAATCCCCGGTGCCGTTGAGGTAGAAGTTGGCGAACTGTTGCAGCAGTGCCACCACCACGGACGCGATGGCCGCGCCGGTGAGCGAGCCCAGGCCGCCGATCACGGTAACGATGAAGGCGAAGATCAGCAGCGAACCGCCCAGCAACGGCGAGACGTACTGGAAGTAGTGGCTGGCCAGTACGCCGCCCAGGCCTGCCGCGGCGCCTCCGATGGCGAAGACCAGGGTGAAGGCTTTGCGGACGTCGATGCCCAGCGCGGTGACCATGGAGCGGCTTTCCACGCCGGCGCGGATGATCATGCCGTAGCGGGTGCGCTTGAGGAAGAACACCAGGCCCAGCAGCACGATCACGGCGGCGATGATGGCCACGAAGCGGTCGTTCGCGATCTGCGCACCGAGGATGCCCGTGGTCTCGCGGAACCAGGCCGGGCCGGAGATGTGGATCGTGTCGGTGCCCCAGATGCCGTCGAACAGTGCGACCGAGGCCAGCGAGAGGCCGACGGTGACCAGCACCTGTTCGATGTGCCGCTCATACAGCCTGCGGATCAGCACAAACTCGGTGAAGGCGGCAAACAGCGCACCCACCACGGCACCCACCAGGAGCGAGCCGAGGAAGGTCCACCAGTTGTCCGCGCCGGCACGGCGGGCGAATTCCCAGCCGGCGAATGCGCCCAGCGTCAGGAAGGAGCCGTGCGCGAAGTTCAGCACGCCCATCAGGCCGTAGATCAGGCTCAGCCCGGAGGCCACCAGGAAGTACAGCGCGCCCAGGCCTAGGCCGGTGACGGTCAGCAAGACGATGGTGCTCACTTCTGCGCTCCGTTCCGGTCGGCTTCTTCGCCGTGCCCTGCGTCGGCGTGGACGCCCAGCAGCCGCTGGGTCAGGTCTTCGTTGTCCAGGAAACCCAGCGCGCTGTCGGTGGTGTGGACCACCTTTCCGCCGGAGAGCACTACCGCTCCGGCCGCCAGCTGGCGGACCACCTGCAGGTTCTGTTCCACCAGCAGGATCGGCACCGTTTCCGCGGCCCGTTCCAACGTCTCGGCGACTTCCTGCACGATCTTGGGTGCCAGGCCCTTAGTGGGTTCGTCGATCAGCAGCAGCTTGTTCTCGTTCAGCAGCGCCCGCGCCAGCGAGACCATCTGCTGCTGCCCGCCGGAGAGCGTGCCGGCCATCTGCGAGGCGCGCTTGAGCAGGTCGGGGAAGAGTTCCTCCACCAGTTGGCGGCGCGGAGAGGCGTCCCGTTCGGCCAGCCGCAGGTTCTCCGCCACGGTGAGCTTGGAGAAGACCTCCCGGTCCTCGGGGACGTAGCCGACGCCGCGGCGGATGATCTTGAACGTTGGTTCCTTGTCGATCCGCTCCCCGTCCAGCGTGACGCTGCCGGTGCGGGAGATCAGGCCGATGACGGCCTTGATGGTGCTGGTCTTGCCCACGCCGTTGCGTCCGAGCAGGGCGGTGATGCCGGTGGCCGGCACGGAGAAGCTGACGTCTTCCACCACCTGCTGGCCGGCGATGTGGGCGGTCAGGCCGGCAATCTCCAGTACCGGGCGGGCGTGGCCGGGCTGCGGTGCCGCCGGGTGCAGGGCCGTGGCCTGGGTCGTGGACTGCGCTGCGGTCTGGGCTGTGGCCGGGGCCGGGCCGCCGGTTGCTGCGGGGTTCGCTGCTTCCGGATGGGGCTGCGGTTGCTGGCTCATACGGGTTCTCCCAGGTAGGCGCTCTGGACGGTGGGATTGGCCATCACCGCGTCCGGGGTGTCAATGGCCAGCAGCTTGCCGTGGTGCATCACAGCCACCCGGTCCACCAGCCCGAGGACCACGTCCATGTGGTGCTCCACCATCATCACCGTGCAGCCGCGGTCGCGGTGCATCCGGCGGATAATCGCACTGAGTCCCGGGACGTCGCCGGAGGCCACGCCGGCCATCGGCTCGTCCAACAGGATGACGGCGGGATCGCCGGCCAGGAGCATGGCGATTTCCACCTTGCGCTTGTCGCCGTGGGAGAGGTCTCCGGCGGCGGTATGCAGCTTGTCCTCCAGTCCGACCTCGGCCACATTCTGCTGGGCGACCGACGTTGCGGAATCCGTCCGCGATGGGAACCGGAAAACCGACAGGCTTCCGCCGAGAGCGGCCTGCGCTGCCAGCCGGACGTTTTCCAGCACGCTCAGCCGCGGAAACAGGCTGGAGGTCTGGAACGTCCGGCCCAGCCCGGCCCGTGCCCGGTGGTGGATCGACGCCGAGGTGACGTCCGCGCCGTTGAGCTTGACGGCTCCTTCGGTCGGCTTGAGCACACCGGAGATGAGATTGAACAACGTGGTTTTGCCGGCACCGTTGGGGCCGATCACGCCAACCATTTCGCCGGTCGCCACGGAGAATCCGACATCCTCGAGGATGCGGGCGCCGCCGATCTGCAGGCCGAGGCCGTGCACCAGGAGCGCGGGCTGATCTGGGGAGGTCATCATGTCACTTTCTGTGCGGTCGCGGACCGTGGTTGTTGCAGGGGGGGGTCCAACCCCAGGGACGCCGCCCGCCACGTGGGTCGGGCGGCGCCTCTGGAGGTGCAGTACCGGTCGCCGGAGCGGTGCGGCTGCGGTTACTTGGCTTCCGGCGGAGCCACTGCGTCGGCCGGAATCGCCTTGATCAGCTCGGGCACCCAGTCGCCGCCCTGCTCCACCAGCTTGGCCTGGTACATCTCCTGCACCAGCGCGTGGTCGGAAGCGCGGACGGTCGTCTCGCCCTTGGGGCCGTCGAAGGTGTAGCCCTCCAGCGCGGCAACCATGGCGTCGACGTCATTCCCGCCTTCCTTCACGGCCTGGACAATCATCTGGCCGGCAACGAAGCCGTCCGGGGTGAACAGGTCGGCCTTCTTGCCCTCGGCTTCGACCTTTTCGATCATGGCCTTCTCCACGTCGTTTCCGGCTGCGCCGGGGAAGTAATGGTTCAGGAAGCTGATCTTGTCCGAAGCGGCGCCGTAAGCACCGAAGGTGGCGGCGTCGCCCAGGCCGGTCACGATCGGAGCGGCGTCAAACGCGCCCTGCTGGCTCAGTGCCTGCCACATGGAACCCGAGGTGGCGCCGGCCCAGGCGACGAAGACCAGATCGGGCTTGGCATCGATGAGCTGGCGGGCGAACGGGGTGAATTCGGTGGCGTCTTCGGGCACCAGGACGTCGTCGACTTCGGCACCCTGCTCGCCGAGGACGGCCTTGACGGCGGTGAGGTTGCCCTGGCCGAACGCGTTGTCCTGGCCGAACACCACGACCTTCTTGCCCTTCAGGTCATCCACGAACGTACCGGCGGTCGCCACGTCCTGCAGGCTCTGGCGGCCGGAACGGAAGGTGTACTCGTTGATGCCCTGCAGCGCGTCGGTGGCGGCCGGCCCGGAAACGTACAGCACCTTGTTCTGCGCGGCCTGCTCGGCGAGCTTGAGCGCAATGCCTGAGACTACGGTGCCGGCCAGGATCTTGTAGTCCTTGCCGATCAGGTCCTTGGCGACGTTGACCGCCTTGTCGGGGTCGCCGCCGTCGTCGTGGTAGGTCAGGTTCAGCTTGGTGCCGTTGACCTCGCCGGTGCCCTCGGTGGCATAGTCGATGCCGGCCTGCAGGCCAGCGTGGTAGGCCGCGCCATAGGCGGCGAGCGGGCCGGATTCGGAATAGACGATGCCCACGTTGATGCTTTCGGGCGCACTGCTCGCCTCGCCGGCCGCACCGGCAGTATCGCCGCCGGTTGTCGGCGCGCATGCGCTCACGGCAAGTCCGGTGGCCAGTGCTGCGGCCATCAGGAACTTCTTTGTTGCCTTCACTGGCGATGCCTTTCGTTAAAGAATCTGCTGAGGAGAAAACTGGAACTGTCTGAACCTGATGGTCGGGTCATCCAAACCTGAAAGGTGATTCAGATTACGGATAATCTATGGCGCGGCTCACAGCAGTGTCAATAACGGCGCCCGCGGGCTAGGTCACGATTCGGTTGCAGAGCTCGATCGAAGGCTGGATGCGGACCTCGTCAGGAGATCGGCTGCGGACCCGAGGTGACGCCGTCGAGGCACCTTCCGCGGGCCTCAGATCCCGGGAGGATCAACCCCTTGACGGCGAAAGCCCGGCTGCTCCAGAGGGAGCTGCCGGGCTTTCGTACGACGTTGGGTTAGTTTTCCGCGTTGCGGCTGTTGGCGCGCCAGCGGATGCCGGCATCGATGAAGTCGTCGATCTCGCCGTCCAGGACGGCACCGGTGTTCCCGACCTCATGTTCGGTGCGCAGGTCCTTGACCATTTGGTAGGGGTTCAGCACGTAGGAGCGCATCTGGTCGCCCCACGAGGCCTTGACGTCGCCGGCGAGCGCCTTCTTCTCCGCATCCTGCTGCTCCTTCTTCAGCAGCAGCAGCCGGGACTGCAGCACGCGCAAGGCGGCGGCGCGGTTCTGGATCTGCGACTTTTCGTTCTGCATCGACACCACAATTCCGGTGGGAAGGTGGGTCAGCCGCACGGCGGAGTCGGTGGTGTTCACCGACTGGCCGCCCGGACCCGAGGAGCGGAACACATCCACCTTGATCTCGTTGTCCGGGATGTCGATCGAGTCGGTCTGTTCAATCAGCGGAATGACTTCGACGGCGGCGAACGAGGTCTGGCGGCGGCCCTGGTTGTCGAACGGGCTGATCCGGACCAGGCGGTGGGTGCCTGCCTCCACCGAGAGCGTGCCGAAGGCGAACGGTGCCTTGACTTCAAAGGTGGCCGACTTCAGCCCGGCCTCTTCGGCATAGGACGTGTCCAGCACCTGCGTTGCATAACCATGGCGTTCGGCCCACCGCAGGTACATACGCATCAGCATTTCCGCGAAGTCGGCAGCGTCAACGCCACCGGCGCCGGAACGGATGGTCACCACGGCCTCGCGCTCGTCATACTCCCCCGACAGCAAGGTGACGACTTCGAGTTCGGATAGTGCCTTCTTGAGCGCATTCAGTTCGCTGGCGGCCTCCGCCATGGAGTCTTCGTCGCCGGCGTCCTGGCCCAGTTCCACCAGGACCTCAAGATCGTCGATCCGCGCGGCGAGCTTCTCCAGCCGCTCCAGTTCGCTCTGGCGGTGCGAGAGTTTGGACGTGATCTTCTGCGCCGCGGCCGGGTCGTCCCACAGATCCGGCACGCCCGCCTGCTCGCTCAGCTCGGCGATGTCCTTGCGGATCGTCTCCACATCGGAGACTGCTTCAATGGAGTCATACGTGGCGCGCAATGCGCGGATTTCAGCGGGAAAGTCGATCTCAGCCATGGTTCTTCAAGCGTACGCCATGGCGAGGAATCCTCTCCCCCGGCGGGTCTGGCCTTCGTCCGGGCTCCTCCACGCGTAGCCCCGGCGGCTGCGGTGTCACGGCACAGGCCCCCGTGGCCGATCCCGTTGCTACCGCGGCAAAACTTGCCCGCTCTTCCTGCCTGCCTCTAGCTCCCGCGCGTTGCTTGCAATAACCTTTGGGAGTGCGAAGGTGCAGGTTGTTCACGCGCCGCGTACGGGGACGAGGGCATCCTGATTTACATTCCACCTTGTGGGGAGGCTGCAATGTCCAGTCAAAGTCACCGTCCGGCTCAAAGCCGGCGACAGCGGCACAAGCCCGAAAGCCGGCAGGAAAGCCGGCCGCCGCATACAAAAAGATTTCGAAACCTATTGGGGGCTTTCAGCGCGCTGGTCTTGGCCGCCGCAACCATTGTCGCCGCGTCCGGCCCAGCAGCAGCTGAGGAAGAAAGTGGCTACACCGTCGTCCTCAAGGACAACGTCACGAATGTCGACTCCACCGCCGCAGCGCAGCAGAAGAAATACGGGTTCACGCTCTCCAGCACCTATGAGCACGGGCTGAAAGGCTACTCGGGGACCATGACGTCCGCGGAGGAAGCAGAGCTCGGCGCCGATCCCGCCATTGCATTCATCGCTCCGGAGCGGAAATTCACCTTGGCCGACGACGAAGCGGATGGCCCTGAGCCACCCGCGGTCACCGGGTTCCTGCCAACGTGGTGGCTGCGGGTCGGCGGCACAGAGGACGAGGCAGCTGACAACGGGACGGAGATCTCGGTCAACACCGCAGTCATCGACACCGGCATCGACAGCTCGCACCCGGACCTGAACGTCGTTGGCGGCGTGGATTGCTCGTCTGGCACCGCCGTCGAAGTTACTCCCGTTGACCACAACGGCCACGGAACGATGGTTGCCGGCGTTATCGCCGCGAAGAACAACACCTTTGGAGTGATCGGCACCGCCTACGGCGCCCCGCTCTGGTCCGTCCGGGTGATGTCTGACAGCGGCACGATCTCAGAGGCCGCGCTGTTGTGCGCCGCCGACTGGGTGGTCTCCACCCGCACGGACTCGGACCAGCAGAATGACATCCAGGTGGTCAACATCAGCATCGGCGGGCCCGGCCAAGACCAGGGCTCCTGCGGCAACGGGGTGGATCCCCTGCACCAGATGATTTGCCAGGGGGTCGAGCAGGGCATCACCTGGACGGTTGCCGCCGGCAATGAGGCCGCGGACTTTGCGACCACTGTCCCGGCAACGTATGACGAAGTCCTCACCGCCACCGCCATGGCGGACTACGACGGCCGCCCCGGCGGAGAGGCAACTCCGATCTGCAGCGGCGGGACTGTGCCCAGCGCCGACGACGATTTCGCCAATTTCTCCAACTTTGCCACCGAAGCAGCAGACCAGCAGCACACCGTTGCCGGGCCCGGAGTCTGCATCACCTCTACCTACCCTGGCGGCCTCTACAACACGGCGCACGGCACCAGCTTTGCGAGTCCGGCAGTTGCCGGCTCGGTGGCCCGCTGCATCTATAGCGGGGCGTGCCAAGGCGGCGGGTCGTCAGTGATGCAACAGTTCCTTGCCGCCGTCGAGCAATACAACAATGAGGACCCTCGCTTCGGGTTCACCGGGGACCCGCTTCGGCCGTCGTCCGGCCAGTACTTCGGCTACCTCACCACATCCACCCTAGGGTTCTAGAGGATCCCAGCGCGGTGCGTCTCTTCCGCGCTGTGACGGGGCCTTGCCTTGCTGCCGACCGGGGGCGCGAGCTCCCGGCCGGCGTCTGTAGCTGTGGGAGCTACATCTGGACGACGCCGGTCTGCTGAAGCAGCTTCAGCATGTCGGTCGAGCCCCAGTGCTCCACTACTTTCCCGTCCTGGATGCGGATGATGTCGATGCCGCTGAACTCCACCGTGTTGCCGGTGGCAGCCGTCCCCATGAGGTCACCCTGGTGGGTACCGGTGAGGACAACGCGGGCCGCCTCCAGATCTCCATCGACCATCGTGGGCTCGATGGCCTTCGCCCTGATGTCCGGGAAAGCCGATCTGAACGTCTTCACGTAGAACTTGATGCCGTCCAGACCGGACGGCTGCCCGGGCATGGGCTCTTCATGATCCGTGTAGTTTTCGCTGCCCAACTCGTCAATCAGATCAAGATTTCCTCCCTCCATGACTTCCCGATAGAACCGCTCAATCAGTCCTGATCCGCCAGCCATTTCTGATTCCTTTCCTCGGTTCTAAATGCCCCCGGAATAAGGCTCCCACCGGCGCCGCTGCGACACGCCGCATACACGTGGCTCCCACGGTGTGCAGGACTCCAGCTATAGCCGAAGAATGCGGGCTCTTCCGGCCTTGGTGCTGTTAGGCTGATCGGGTTTTGGCGGGTTTGAACGGGGGAAGCGTGTACGAGGAAAAGTCCTGCACTCTGGGTGATGGCCGCACGTTGGCCTACTTCGATCTTGGCGATCCCTCCGGCCCGCCGGTGCTGCACCACCATGGGGCACCCAGCGGCAAGCTGGAAACCGCGTTCTTCAACCTCGGCGAGGCCGCGGCCAAGGCCGGTGTCCGGCTGCTGGCGGTGGACCGGCCGGGAATTGGCGGGTCCACGCCCAGACTGGGCCGCACCCTTCTTGAATGGGCCGACGACGTCGAAGCATTCGCGGACAGGCTGGGCCTGGGGAAGTTCAGCGTGATGGGGTATTCGATGGGAACCCCGTCGGCCCTCGCCTGCCTGCACGGTATTCCGCACCGCCTTAACGGAGTCAGCATCGTCTCCGGATCCGGCCCCTCCGACGTCCCCGGACTGGCCGACGGCCGGTCGTCCGACGTCGCCCGGGTCCTCAGGTTCGCGCAGCACCGCCCGCGGCTGACGTCCGCCGTGCTGGCCTTCATGAAGTTCGGCACCCGCAGCCCGGAGAAGATGATCGCCGCGTCCGGCAAGAGCATGCCGGAAGCGGACCAGGCAGTCGCGGCCCGGTCCGGAGCCGCACCCCGCTTCGCCGCCTTCCTCGCGGACGCGATGCGGAACGGTACCACTGGAGTGCGCGACGACATGAGGCTCGCCGCGTCGCCGTGGGGCTTCACCGTGGCAGACTCTGGTGTGCCGGCGTTCATCTGGCACGGAACGGTGGACCGGAATGTTCCGGTGGCGACGGCGCGCTGGCTCTCCGAGCGGCTGCCTTCCGCTCAGCTGAAGCTGGTTGAGGACGGCGGGCACATCTCCGTACTGGATGCCTCCGCCGAAACGGTCCTCGAGCAGCTCCACCAACAAGCGCTTCGGTAACTGCTCAACGACAGGCCGGGCCATAGCCAGCCGAACCGGTGCGGATTCCCCGTCCGTGTCAGCGCCTGAGCTCGGAGCGGGCGTCGCTGGATACAGTCACCGGAATGCCCGCGGGGACCAGGAAATTGACCAATGGTGGCCGGACTACCGCGCTCAGCTCGACATGGGCCGTGCGCCGCTCCGGCGAGCCGGTGCCACGGCCAACCGTCAACTGGTCGAATCTCCCGTACGCATCCGTCTCTGACAAGTAGCGCAGGACCGATCCCCGCACGGATTCGGCGTCCAACGATGGGACAGGAGCACCTGAGCCAGCCTCGACGTCGGCCAAGGCAAAAGTATCTGCGGCTGCCAGCGCCGCCCCGTCCGCAACGGACAGCAGCTTCTTCGTTTCGACGTAGACGGTGGATGCTCCCATCACCACCGTCAGGATCAGCAGGCTCAATAAGACGAAGCCGATCAGCAGAACCATCACTTGGCCGCCGTCGTCCTTCCGCCACTGCCGTTTGCCGGCTCCTGCACGGCCGCCCCTCACTCTGGTGTGCGCGGCTGCTTCGGCCGTCATCCGTACCGCTCCACAATCTGCGTCGCCGAGGAGTTCACCGTGGCCATGCTGAGTCCAGTGCCTTGCAGCAGGGGCAAGGGCACTGAAATTGATGCTTGCGCCGTAACGGTCGAGCCGGGGTCCAGGCACGCCCCGTTGCCGCAGCTGATCCTGAGGTCCAGTTGATCCGGGTCAATACCGAAGTCTCCGGCAGCAAAGAGCGCTGCCTGATGCGCGGCCTGGCTTCCAGCGGCGGCCTCGTCGGATCCGGCATACACTTTAGCCGCTTGGTCGGCCGCGTTCACCACCGCAAAAGAGGCGGCTTGGACCTGCGAAACGGCGATAACGAAGTAGACCACCGGCACCAAAAGCAACGTTCCCAAGAAGACGAACTCAACCACCGCACTTCCCGCCTCGCCTCCCCGTCCGTCGCCCAGGCAGTCCCTCAGCCGCTGGCGGAGGCAGTCAGCGTGGAAGCGCCGCATGACCGTGGACTTCCAAGGCACCGCGCGGGCCGACAAGCCCCAGCGCCGGCAGTGGCGCGCGGACCGTGACCCGCATCGTGCGCACGCCGGACCGGAGCACCTCCTCAACGTGGACATCTTGGGCGTAATCGTCGGTCAGCGCAGCGGAGATCAAGGCAACGGTCCGTTCCTGGGCGTCGGCCGCGCCTCGATCGGCCAGGGTTCCGTAGCGGGCACCGGACCCTGCGGCGTCAATCAGTGTGTTGCGCACGTGCAGGACCAAGGTCAGCTGCATGATCGACACAAAGATCAGGGTGAGGACTCCGCCCACCAAAACGAAGTCCACGCTGGCCGAGCCACGATCGGTCTGGCGGCCCGGCTCATTGCTTGGACTACGGCAAACCACACATTCGGTTGACCGCCGCAAGCGGCGGACCCAGCGACTCGATCCCACGTCAGGGCTGCGTCACGCGGCCGATTGCGTCATTGAACAGCCCTTCCAAGGCGGGTTTCGCTAGAGCCAAGATGCCTGCCACGAGGACTGCCGACATCAGTGTGATCATCACCCACCCGGGGACATCCCCGCGTTCGCCGTCGTCGGATCGAATCGAGTTTCTCAGGCGATCCAGTCCCCCGCTCCACAAGAGCGCCAACGTGGCAACGACCGTGAGCGATAGTTTCGTCATGTCTTCGTTCCTTCCCAGTATGCGATTTGGCTCATGAGGCTTCCTCTCTGCTTCACCATCCGAGATTGATCAGCGCAATGCCCGGATACACCGCAAACAGCACCGTCAGCGGCAGAACACCGAAAACGAGCGGCACCATCATGCCAATTTCCTTCTTTCCGGCCGACTCCATGAGATTCCGTTTCGCCATATCCCGTACATCCTGCGCTTGGGCCCGCAAGACATCGGCCAGCGGGGTTCCGCGTTCAACAGCCACCGTGATCCCGTCGACGAAACGCACCAGCGCGGGCAAACGGGTCCGATGCGAAAACTCCTGCAGCGCCGTTAGTACCGGAGTGCCGGATCGAGTCTGGGCAAGCACCACGGCAAATTCCTCGGCCAGTTCACCGTGAGCGCTGCGGCAGACTCTCTCCAGTGCACCGGTCGCGCTTTCCCCAGCGCTGACTGCAAGTGCCATCAGCTCCGCCAAGCTGGGGAATTCCGCCAGCATCTTTGCTTCGCGGCGATGAATCTGGGCGGTCAAGAGATAATCCCGCAGCATGAACCCGCCGGCGGCCAGCCCCACGGTCAGAATGACTGCGAGTACTGGATCCAGCGACCCTCCTGCCGCAGATGTCATCGTCCACGCGATGCCAATGAGCAAGCCCGCCGCGGCCCAGATCAATTGCTCGGCGCGAAAATCCATCGTGCTCTGTTTGCGGCCAGCTTGCAGCAACCGCTTCGACAACAAGGTCGAACCGACATTGAATTGCCCGAGCCAAGCGACCGAGTCACGCAGCACCGGGCGGAAAATTCGTTCCAAGGGGCCGAACGGCGTGAGATTTCCCGGCGCGCTGTCCAGCAGTCGGGACTTCAGTTCGATCGCCTTCAACTGAGGCGCAATACGATCGGCAAATCTCGTGGGGCGGAAGAACGGCAACCGCATAGCCGTCAGCCACAGGCCCACTCCCAGGGCAATGCCGACCAACACTGTCAAAGCCGCCGTGTGACTCATCGGAGTACCCGCTCCTCTTCCGGGAGCGATCCGATGCGCAGCATGACGCGATAGCAGACCACCGATACCACCAGCCCGCCCAGCAGGACGGCGGCTCCGGGCGCCGTGTTGTAGGCAGCCACAGCTTCCGGCCTGGTGGCCAGCAGCATCAAAATGATCCACGGCGCAGCAACGGCAAGCCGGGCGGCATTGACCGTCCAGGATTGCCGGGCCTCAAGCTCACTGCGGGTCCTTGCGCTGTCGCGGAGGAAGTCCGCCAAGGTTCCGAGCAATCTGCCCAGATCGGTACCGCCGACCTCCCGCGTCATGCGCAGCGCCTCCACAATCCGGTCAGCGACGGGATCCGCTAGCCTGGCCTTGAGCCGTTCCAAAGCATCGTCGAAATGACCGCCTGCCCGGTAATCGGCGGCGAACCCGCTGAAGGCCGGCCGCAACTCCACCGGTCCGCGCGTTCCCAACTGAACCAGGGCCTCGGGCAGGGACAGCCCCGCGCGGATGGCGGACCGCAGATGGTCGACGACGTCCGGCCAGATTTCGCGGAGAGCGGCGGTCCGGCGGCGTGCCCTCCAGCGCACGAGAACGAGCGGGAGCCAGCCTCCGAACAGTCCGAAACAGGCTGCGATCGGGCCGGATGACGTCAGCGCGAAAACGATCAGGGAGGTTGCCGCGGCCATTCCTACACAGCTGGCCAGGAGCGCTTTCGACGAGACCTTCTCGATACCGGCCTGGTTGATGACGAGCTGGAGCCGGCCAGGCCGCTTCGGCCGCGGTGCTGTGGCCGGCGGTTTTTCCCAGCAAGACCACCACACCAAAAACAGCCCGATACCGCCTACAAGTCCCGCCGCTGCCGTCATGGCACAGGTTCCAGCAGCTGCATGACCTCGTATCCGGCACGCGCAAACTTTTCCTCGGCCGGACTCGCGGAAGGGCTGACTTCCAACCTGCCGCCCTGCCGACTGAAGACGGTGGACGTCTCGATAATGCCGTTTTCCACTCGGCGGCCCAGCGAGACAATCTCCACCACGTGCCTCCGGCCGTCGGGCCTACGGGCACAATGGACGACAAGATCAATACAGGACGCCACTGTGGGGACCACGAAGGCGGATGAGATGTTCTGGCCCGCCAGCAGCGGCAGCGTACAAATCTTGGTGATTGCGTCGTGGGCGCTATTTGCGTGGACGGTACACATGCCTGGCATGCCGCTGTTCAGCGCCACAAGCATGTCCAGACTTTCCGCTTCCCTGACCTCGCCGACAATCAGCCGGTCGGGTCTCATCCGCAGGGCCTCTTTCACCAAGCGACGCAGCGGGATGGCTCCCTCGCCTTCCAGATTCGGCTGCCGGCACTGCAGCCCGACGACGTCCCGCAGCGGCAATTGCAGTTCGAAAATCTCCTCCACCGTGACCACGCGCTCCCGGCTGCCAATAGCGGCCGCCAGACAGTTGAGCATCGTGGTCTTCCCCGCCTGCGTAGCTCCAGACACGAGGATGTTCAGGCCGCTGCTGACGGCCGCGGCGAGAAACCGGGCGGCTTCGGGAGTCAGCGAGCCGAGATCCACCAAGTGCTCCAACCGGGAAGCGCGTGCAATGAACTTCCTGACGTTCACGGCCCAGTGCTGACGTGTGATGTCCGGAATGACCACATGCAGCCGGGATCCATCCGGCAGGGCGGCATCCACAAAGGGCGAGGACAAGTCCAAACGGCGGCCGGAGGACTTGAGCATCCGCTCCACCAAATCCCTCACCTGTTGTTGCGTGAGCGTCACCGATGTCAGCTCCGACTCGCCGCTCCTGGCTACATAAACCTCCGAAGGGGAGTTGATCCAGATCTCTTCGATAGAGGGATCGTCCAGCAGCGGCTGCAACGGTCCGAATCCGGCCACGGCATCAAAAATGTACTTGCGTGCACGGTCCAGTTGCCCGAGCGGCGGAAGGGTTCCCAACAAAGAGCGTTCGTCATAGTCAATCACCGCTGCTTCGACCAGACGCCGTACCTCCGGGCCTTGGCGGGCAGGGTCCAACCCCCGTTGGCGGATCAGTTCGCGGACCTCGCCCTCGACGATCCGGATGGCATCCATCCGTTCCCCCCCCTTTTCAACCCCCAAGCGCAACCGCCCCGCAAAGTTGAGACCGGCGGGCAGTCATTTGCACTGAACCCTAGGCGACGTATCTCCGGACGGGCTAGCCCCGGCAGGCGGATTGTGGAAAACCCGTTCCAACTTTCCTTCGTCTCTGGCCAGAACCTGCCGCGGGTGATAATGGCCCGATGCAATAGGCTGAGGGACAGTATGAAAAGCATCTTCGACGTCCTCGTGCCGCTGTTGCGTACCTTGCCGGCCGGCAGCCGGCGTTTCCTCACCGGCTACGGCGCGGCGTCGGCGGCGTTGGCCCTGCTAGACGTCGTCGCGCTGGGTTTGATCGCCGCGCTGCTGCCGGCTCTGGTGGGGAGCTCCGACGCCGAGCTGCCGCTGATCGGCAACGTCGCCGAGAACGGGATGGCGCTGCCGATCTTGGTGTTCATCTGCCTGCTGATTGTGCTCAAGGGGATCTTGGCGGTGCTGCTGCTGCGCTTCGCCACCAAGCGCTTTGCCAGGCACGAGGTGGCCATCGGTGACCGGTTGTTTGCCGCCTATTTGGCCTCGCCGTGGGAGAAACGGCTGGGACGCAACTCCGCCGAGATTGTGCGTTCTGTGGACGTCGGCGTGGGCATCACCGTTTCCGGCGTGCTGATGCCGGCGATGAGCCTGTTCGGCGAGCTGGGCACGTTGGCGGCGGTCGTCGTCGTGCTTTTCGTGGCGCAGCCGCTGATCGCGGTGGTGACCATGATCTACCTGGGCCTGGTGGCGCTGCTGCTGGCCAAGGTGATTTCGCCCCGAGCCGTCGCCATTGGCCGGGAGAACCGCGAATGGTCCAACCGGACGGCCAAGACCCTGTACGAGGCGCTGGGCGCACTGAAGGAAATCACGCTGGCCGGCCGGGGACCCGAGGTGCAGGAACAGGTGCACGGCACCCGCACCAAGTCCTCGATTGCGCGCGCCGGCGCCATTCAGATTTCGCAGATCCCGCGCTACGTGCTGGAGACAGCGCTGGTCCTCGGCTTCGCGCTGCTCGGCGGGGTGGGCTACCTGACCGGCGGACCGGCCGGCGCGGTGAGTGCCGTGGGTTTGTTCGCCGTCGCGGGTTTCCGCCTGATTCCGTCGCTGACGCGGATGCAGGCGGTGCAGTCCTCGGTGAATACCAGCGCATCCTTTGCCCGGCAGATTGTCGAAGACATCCACGAGGGCGAAGCCGAAATGCACCGGCAGCGGGATGAGCGTCCGCAGCACGAACTGCCGGAGAACGCTGCGGACATTGAGCTGCGGGACGTTGCCTTCAGCTATCCGGGTGCGGCGGCTCCAGCCCTCCACGCCGTGAACATCAGGATTCCGGCCGGCAGCCACGTGGCCTTCGTCGGTGCTTCCGGCGCCGGAAAATCAACCATGGTGGACCTGCTGTTGGGGCTGCTCGAGCCCAGCCACGGACACGTCATGGTGGGCGGCGAACCGATGGAGTTCGTGCTGGATTCCTGGCGGCGGCGGATCGGCTACGTGCCGCAGGAAGTCTCGCTCTTTGACGCGTCGATCGCGCAGAACGTCGCCTTGGCCTGGGACCGGGACCGCGTGGACCCGGAGCGCGTGACCGTTGCGCTGCGCCGCGCGCAGCTGCTGGACACGGTAATAGAGCGCGACGGCGGCCTGGACGCGCTGGTGGGTGAGCGCGGCATGGCCCTCTCCGGCGGTCAGCGCCAGCGGCTCGGCATTGCCCGCGCTCTCTACGACAGTCCCCGGGTTTTGGTCATGGACGAGGCCACTTCCGCCCTCGACACCGCCACCGAGGCCGCGGTGACGACGGCGATTCGGCAGCTGCACGGCGACGTCACCGTCATCACCGTGGCGCACCGTCTGGCGACCATCCGGGATGCGGACATTGTGTTCTTCATGCGTGGAGGGACGGTGGCGGCCGCCGGTACCTTCGACGAGGTGGTGGCCAGCGTTCCCGACTTCGCCGAGCAGGCCGCGCTGGCGGGATTGGGCAAGACCGAGAATCCGGTGGACGAACGCCGCTGAGGCGGCGGTACGCGAACGCCGCTAAGACGGCGGTGGCTGCGCCCAGGTACCGGACCTGGGCGCAGCCACCACTTTGTGTCTGGACAGCCGTCCTACGCGGGGACCATCCCATGCGGATCGATGACGTACTTCCTGGCCGCGCCCTTGTCGAACGCCTGGTAACTCTCAGGCGCCTCGTCCAGGCTGATCGTGGTGGCATTCACCGCCTTGGAGATGTCGGCCTTACCGGCCAGGATCAGTTCCATCAGCCGACGGTTGTACCGCTTCACCGGGCACTGTCCGGTGGTGAACGAGAGCGACTTCGCCCAACCGGTGCCCAGTTGCACGCCGATTTGGCCCACCTTGGCGTTCTCGTCGATGCCGCCCGGGTCACCGGTGACGTAGAGGCCCGGGATACCGAGGGCACCGCCCACCTGGGTCACCGACATGATGTCGTTCAGTACCGTGGCCGGCGCCTCTGCAGCATTGGCACCGTGCCCGCGGGCCTCGAACCCGACCGCGTCCACCGCGGCATCGACCAGCGGGACGCCGAGGATTTGCTCGAGTTTGTCCGGCAGCGAGCCTTCCTTGCTCAGGTCGATGGTCTCGCAGCCGAAGCTTGCGGCCTGCTTCAGCCGGTCGGCGTTCATGTCGCCCACGACGACCGCCGAGGCGCCCAGCACGTGTGCGGAGAATGCCGCGGCCAGTCCCACCGGCCCTGCTCCGGCGACGTAGACGGTGGAACCTGTGGTGACGCCGGCGGTAAAGGCGCCGTGGTAGCCGGTGGGGAAGATGTCCGAGAGCATGGTCAGGTCCAGGATCTTCTCCAGCGCCTGGTCCCGGTCCGGGAACTTGAGCAGGTTAAAGTCCGCATACGGCACCATCACGTACTCGGCCTGTCCGCCGATCCAGCCTCCCATGTCCACGTAGCCGTAGGCTGCGCCGGGCCGGGCGGGATTCACGTTGAGGCAGACGCCGGTTTTGCCTTCGTTGCACATCCGGCAGCGGCCGCAGGCGATGTTGAAGGGCACCGAACAAATATCGCCCTCCTTCACGAAGAGCACGTCGTCGCCGGTCTCGACCACTTCCCCGGTGATCTCGTGGCCAAGCGACTGGCCGACCGGCGCGGTGGTGCGCCCGCGGACCATGTGCTGGTCACTGCCGCAGATGTTGGTAGTGACCAGCTTGAGGATCGCGGCGTGCGGTGCCTTCTGCTGGATTCCCATTTTGCTGGCGACTTCGGACGGCAGTTCCAGCTTGGGGTAGTCGATCGTTTCAACCGCAACTTCCCCTGGGCCCTTGTAGACGACTACACGATTTCCCGTCATGGTTTTTCCCTTTCGTATTTATCCCTCAACCGCGCTCAAGCCGACGGGCCCGCGCAGCCGCGTTATTTTTCTGCGTGTTTTCTATCCTTTGTCGGAATCGGGTCTCTTGTCCTTCTCCGCCGAGACTGCCCGGTCGTCGGCGCGTGGCTCGCCTTCCGGGACTTCGCGCGGGCGGACCACCAGGTCGTAGACAACGGCGGCGGCAACGCTGCCGATGAAGGGACCGAGGATGTACAGCGGGTACTGGTACCACTCGACCGTGCCGCCGAAGATGGACTGCACCAGGTTGGGGCCGAAGGTCCGGGCCGGATTCAGCGACCCGCCGGTCAGCGGAGCCATCACAAAAATGGCGGCGGCGACAGCGAGCCCGATGATCAGGCCCGCCCAGCCCTTCGGTGCCCGCCTGTCCACCGCCACGGCCATGATCGAGAGCATGAGCAGGAAGGTTCCCACCGCCTCCGCCACGATGCCTTGGCCGTAAGAGACGTCCGGCCCCAGTGCGGTCGCGCCTCCGCCAAAGTCCACCGCCCGTGTCCCGAACGACGCGACCAGCAGCAGGCTCCCGATGGTGGCTCCGACCAGTTGGGCAACGATGTAGGGAACCACTTCTACCCAGGAAAAGCGCCTGGTCACCGCCAGTGCGAAGGTCACAGCCGGGTTGATGTGGGCGCCGGAAACCGCCAGGAATGCATAGATGGCCACGGCAATGGCAATGGCGAACCCCAGGGAGATAAACCCGATGCCCGGATAGGTGATCTCCCCGGCGCCGACCGTGAACGCCGCGATCACCGACCCGACGCCGAACGTCACCAGTATTGCCGTGCCGATCACTTCGGCTGCAAGCCGCCGCATTAAGGTGGGGGTCATTTTGCACCATTTCATGTAGATACGAGGAAATGTCACGAAAATGGAACGAGCTGGAAGTTCAGCGAGTCTAGGCGGGACCGCGGAAGGGCGTCAATAGGGCGGGTGGTTGGCACCTTTAACCATAGCCAGCACGATGTGCGGCTGATTATGCCCAGCTGCAGCGGCCCGGCGGATTATCCCGCGGTGGCCTGCGGAGCGGCCTGCTCCCGCGGCGGCGCGACGAAGCGGTCGGGCGGACTAGCCTGCGGCGGCGTAGATTCCAGCGAGCCGGTGCACTAGGCGCACCGGATCGTGGTGTTCCTGGAGCCAGCTTCGGGCGGCCAGGGCGGCGGAGGTGCCGGACGGGTCGGCCAGCGCGGCGGCGGCCGCAGCGGCCAGCGCCTCGGCGGAGTCCCCCTGCAGCACCGGGGGCGACTGGTAGTACCCCTCCCCCAACGGCATGACGACGGGAACGCCGATGCCCATGGCCTGCAGTTCGCTCATGGCCAGGATGCCGGCGCTCTGGCCGATCGCCACGTGAGCCGACGCGAGCCAGCGCAGGTACTCCGGCTTGGCCATTTTCGGCACCAGGTTGACGCCGAGCTCGGCTGCCTGCGGCGCACCGTCGCCCCAGTCCAGCCCCTGCAGTTCCACGTCCGGCCCGACGGCGGCGCGCAGCACCCGCACCAGCTCCAACTGCTGCTGGCCTCCCTTGGAGGAATGCCAGCGGGAGGCGAAAACAATGCGGGGTCGGCCGGCGGGCCGCCACTGGGGCAGTTCCTCCAGGTCCACCGGGTTCGGCAGGTACACCGCGTCGGACCGGGCGGACTCGGCGTGTTCGCGCAGGTCCGGGGTGGAGTACAGCACCGTGACCGCATGGTCGGCGCCCCACTGCAGCGCCGGCCGACGGGCGGGGTCGTAGTACTGGGTGCGGATGTCCGTGCCGTGGAAATGCAGCAGGAACGGTTTGATCGGGCGGGACCGGACGACGCCGATCCGCGAACCGGAATGCACATGCAGCAGGTCCGACCGCAGGATGGCGGCCGTCCGCCGGGCCTGCCAGAGTGCACCGGCGGCCAGTTTCCCGGCGCGGGCGGCCGCCGACGGTGCCGCTCCCTCGGGCGGTAGCGCGGTGAAGTGGCGCCATGGCCGCCCCTCGCGCCGGCTGTACTTGACCAAGGTGGCACCGACGTCGGCCGCGTCATAGATGTGCAGGACGCGCGGGTCTGCGGCCAAGGCTCAGGCCTCCTGCGGGGTGAACAGGCTGGCCACCGCTTGCTCCCAGCCCTTGATCTGGTGCTCGGAGGACAGCTCCCGGGCGGCGGCGTGTGCGTTCGCTTTCCAGCCGTCCACCATCTCCGGTGTCAGCGTCTTGAGCACCTCCACCAGCGCCGCCGGGCTGAAGTCTGCGGTGACGGCGCCCAGTCCGTGCCGGCGCAGCAAGGTTTCCATCGCCGGCGAGGGGCCGATGATCAGCCCGGTGCGGGCTTGGACCGCCTCGAAGAACTTGTTCGGCAGGGCGTGCGCCAGGTTGAAGTTGGTGGGCGGAATGATGGAGATGGCAACATCGTATTCGGCCACGGTGTCCACCAGTTGGTCGTACGGGACCGGTTCGCGGAAGCGCACCCGCGGCAGCTCCTCGCCGAGTGCTTTGAGCTCGGCGACGTAGGCCGGTTCGTTCGGCATCACGATCAGGTCCAGTTCCAGGTGCTCCGGAGCGCCGCGCATGGCTTCCATGATGTCTTCGATCTTGCGGTACCGCTGACCGGCGGAGCTGTAGATCATCCGGATCTTCTCGCCGGTGGGCCGCGGCTGCTTGTCCGCGTACGGGGCCGCGTTGGTGACCACCGAGGCCGCGACGCCGAAGTCCTTGGTGTACTGCTCCGCAATGCCCTCGGCCACCGTGGTGACGGAGCGCACCGCCGGCAGGTAGGTGCGGCAGAGCCAACGCACGTACGGGGCCACCAGCGCCCGCCAGGCGGGCTTGTTGAAGTGTTCCTTCGGCGCGAATTCATGCAGGTCCGCGTGCACGCCGTGCTTCGGTTTAAGGCTCAGCGCCAGCGGCACGGTGTTGGTGTCGTTGGCCAGCACGGCGTCGAATTGCTGGCCGCGCAGCAGCTTGCGCGCCTGCGCCACGGCGGCAATGTTCCAGTACACGTCGGTGTAGCGCCGCAGGGCCAGCCGCTGCGGATCGCGCGGCCAGCTCGCCAACCCGGTGTCCAGTTCAACGTGTCCGGCGACGCCGTCCGGCGCCGGGCCGAACCCGCAGGTAATGACCCGGTACTGGTCGCGGAACAGTGTGATCTGCTTGAGCACCCGCGGGTCGCTGCGCAGCGGCGAGAGCGAGAGGATCAGCAGGGAGCGGGGTCCGGTCAACGTGGCTGCCTTCCGTCGGTTCTGTCGGGTGCAGGTGCCGGTGCGGGTGCCGGTGCGCCGGATGTTGCCGCACCTGCGGCCGCGGCGCGGGCCGTGGGCAGCATGCCGTGAAGCCGGCTGGCCGCGCTGAATATGAGCGAGTTCAGGTTGGTCCGCAGCGGTGCTTCACGCCGGAGGTTCGCCAGCCAGCGCCGGGTGAAGGTGCGCTGCAGCGCCCCGGCGGCCGCCCGCCGTCGTACTTCTGCTGCTATGTCCGTGCCGGATACCGCGTCGCGCAGCGCCAGCAGCAAGCGTTCGTCCGGGGCGCTGAGCAGGTGCGGCGCGCCGGGTGCGGCGGCGGTCAGGGAACGCACGACGGCGGAGATCGCCTTCCGGTCCTCGGCTCCCCATACGAACTCCCCGCCTCGGCGGACGGCCGCGCTGATCACGTGGCCGCGCAGCAGCTTCACCGCGATGGCTTCGCGCTGGGCGGCGGGCAGTGCCGGGAACCAGGCGCCGGAAACCAGCCCGGTGACGTCCTGGAACTGGGTGTCCAGCGGCAGCACGGCGGACGTCACACGTTCGTCCGCGTCCTGTCCCACCAGGTAGGCCGGGGCGTGGGCCGGGTAGGCGATCCTTTCACCGGAGAACCACAGCCGCAGGCCGAATTCCAGGTCCTCGCCGGTGCGCAGCCCTTGGCGCAGCCGCAGCCCGAGCCGGTTGAGTGCCTCACGCCGGATCAGTCCCAGCGGCGCGGTCCGGTAGGCCAGCCGGTCGCGCAGCGGATCCACCAGCGGGCCGCGGAACACGCGGGCCCGCGGGGTCAGGATCCGCGCGCCGCCGCGGTAGCGGACCGGCGCGATGACGGCGGCAGCGCCGGTGGCCTGCGCAACGTCCAGCCAGGCGGACACCGCACCCGGTTCCAGTGTGTCGTCCGACCCCATGATCCCGACGAACCCGGCACGTGCCTGGTCAAGGCCAAAGTTGAACGGGCCGGCCGGGGACGGAATGCCGTCGGCGAGTTCGAGCAGCCGCACGGTCTCCGGCAGGCCCGCCAGTTGTTCGCGCACCGGGCCGGGGTCCATGTTGTGGCACACCACCGTGGCGCCCACCCGTCCCGGCGCGGCGGCCAGCACGGATTCCACCGCCCGCCTGACGGGCCGGTCCGCCGTGTGGACGGCAATCACGATTTCGGCTTCCGGAGCCGTCACGGGCCGTCCCCCGGCCGTGCCGCTTCCTCGGGGCCGGCGGCCTCTTCCGGGCGCGGCGCTTCGTCCAGCGCAATCCGGCGGGCCAGCTTGGTGATCCGGGCCTCCAGCTGGCGCGTCCGCTGGAACGAACTGGCCATGAAGATCAGGAAACACACGATCAGCCCGTACAGCACCAGGTCGGTGCCGCGGCCAATGCCCAGCGCGTTCGCGGCGGCGGTCAGCATGCGGGGGAAGAACACGGACAGCGCGGCCAGCACGGCGAAGAGCATCAGCAGGATCCGGCGCACGGCCTGGTGGCGGGCATTCTGGCCGCCGCGCATGAGCGCCAGGGCGCCGAGGGCGACGGCCAGGACCAGGACAATTTGGACGACTATAAGCATGGGTTCACCGGAAGAAGAGGTCTGCGAGGATGTTGACTCCATTGAGCAGCGACTGCCCCTTGGATTTGGAATATTCCGTATAGACGATGTGTACCGGCTGCTCCACCACCCGCGCCTCGAGCGCGGAGAATTGATGGATCAGCTCGGAGGCGTGTGCCATCCGATTCTGCGTCAGGTGGATGTTGCGCACCACGTCGGCGGACAGCGCGCGCAGTCCGTTGTGCGCGTCGGTGAGGCGGTAGCCGGTGGACAGCCTGGATTGGACGGCAGCCGTGCGCAGCACCAGCCGCTTGAGTGCCGACACCTCGCCCCGGCCGTCGAGGAACCGGGAGCCCAGCACCACGTCGGCCTCGCCGGCCCGGACCCGTTCCAGCATGGCGGCCGCGTCCTGGACCCGGTGCTGGCCGTCGGCGTCGAAAGTGATGACCGCGTCCAGGTTCGGATCCTGGGCGGCATATTCGAATCCGGTTTGCAGCGCGGCGCCCTGGCCAAGATTCACCGGATGGGCCACGACGACGGCGCCCGCTTTGCGCGCCATAGCGGCGGAATCGTCGCTGCTGCCGTCGTCGACGCAGACCACGTTCGGAAAGGTCTGCAGTAGCTCCTGGATGACCGAGCCGACAACGGTGGCCTCGTTATACATCGGCACGACGACCCAGCAGCGACTCACCCGCCTAGTATTCCACAATGGGAATGGTCCAGGTCGCAGCAGCACCGGCACCTAAGGCCGCCGCGGGGCCGGTGCCTGCGCTGCCAGATCCCGGTAGTGGCCATCCAGCTCCCGGACGCTGCCGGCCAGGCTCCGCTGGTCGACCACAAACTTGCGCGCATCCCGGCGCATGGCCAGGTATTCGGCGCTGCCCAACTGCAGTAATTGCTGCAGGCCGTCCTGCAGCTGGCGGAAGTCCGCTTCCGGCGCGAGCAGGCCGGTGACGCCGTCCTCCATCATTTCCGGAATGCCGCCGCTACGGTACGCCAGCACCGGAGTGCCGCAGGCCTGGGCTTCCAGCAGCACCAAGCCGGCCGCTTCCCGTGCGCCGCCGGCTTCCTGGCTGGGAGCCACCAGGATCTGTGCCTGCTGCATCCAGGCGCGGACACCGGCCCGGTCCTGGCGGCCCACAAAATCGATGTGCGGATGGCTGGCCGCGTGCTCGGCCACGGCGTCGCGCAACGGCCCGTCGCCGATCACCACCAGCCGGTGCCTGGCTTTGCGCCAGACGGCCAGCGAGGCGTCCAGCAGGTCACGGATGCCCTTTTGCATGTTCAGCGCGCCGACGAACAACACCACCGGCGTCTCGTCGGACTGATGGCGGGTGGGCACAAAGTAATCGGTGTCCACGCCTTGGTAGTGCACATGGATTTTTCCGGTATCGAGTTCCAGGTCGGCGGCCCGCCCGGCCATGTAGTTGCTGACCACCAGCAGGCGGGAGCTGTGCGCCGCTGCGGAGAGGACGTTGCGGTGGTGCCACCGGGCCATCATGGTGTCCGCCGGATTGGCCAGCGACACCAGATCGGAACCGTGCATGGTGGTGAGCAGCGGGGCTCCGGAGACGGTGGAGGCCTTGACCGCTGGCTCCGACCAGGTGGCGAAGTGCTGGTGGATAATGTCCGGGTTAAAGCGGGTCACCGCCACGGCCATGGACCGCATGAAGGCGGGCATCACCAGCTCGCGGCGGCGGAAGCCCAGCCCGGGAGCCGGGACAAAGTCGGTGACCGGGATCGTGACCGAAGCGTCCTCGATCTGGGCCACCAAGGTGAATACGTGGAAGTCGTGCCGGTCCTTCAACCGCTCGGCGTGCGCCGTGGCGAAGTACGTTGGCGGAATCCGCAACGTGCTCTTGGTGATGGCGATCTTCACGGGGCTCCTGGACCTTTTCGGCTGCAGCCGGCTGCGTCCGGCTTCCATCGCAATCCTAGCCCGGCGGCCTGCACGCCATCTGGTGCTTCCGCCCCGTGCCAAGCTCCGGCCATGCTCCGGCGGCCAGGCTTCGGCAGCCGCGCTTCAGCAGCCAGCTCCGGCCGCCGCGTGCCGGCCGCCGCCTGATGGCGGTGGGCGCGCAGGGTGCGGTGGTCGGCGCGCCGGGTGCGCTGCCCGCACCGCCAGCCGTTCGCCGGACGGTAATCTTTCACTGTCCGGCATCCGCCAGGCATCGGTGACAAGGAGCAGTAGTGGCCCAGCAGATCCTGTGTATCTCTTTCTCGGATATCCAGGCCGATTCCCGCGTGCTGCGGCAGCTGAAACTGCTGGCCGAAGCCGGTGAAGTCACCACGCTCAGCTACGGCGAGCGTCCGCCCGGCGCCACCCACCATCTGGAAATCGACGCCTCGCTGCCGTCGCTTCCGCAGACACCGCTGGGCGTCCTGCTGCTGGCTTTGCGCCAGCATTCCGCGGTGGAGCTCAGCGCTCCCGCGATCAAGCAGGCCCGCGCCCTCGTTGCAGGCCGCCGCTTTGACCTGGTGGTGGCGAACGAGGCCAGGGCCCTGCCGCTGGCCCACGCTCTCGCCCAGGGAGCACCGGTCTGGGGCGACCTGCACGAGTGGGCTCCGGAGGAACGCTCGCATGTGCTGCCGTGGAAGCTGCTGGTAGCTCCCTACATGCGCAGCATCTGCGCCAAGTATCTGCCGCGCACCACGGCGATCACGGCCGTCAACGCGTCCATCGCCCGGATGTATGCGGAACAGTTCGGCTGCACCGTCGAAGTGGTCCGCAACGCGGGGCCGTTCCGGCATCTGGAGCCGTCCCCGCCGCTGCCCGGGAAGATCCGGCTGGTACACAGCGGCGCCGCGGTGCCGGGCCGGAATCTGGAGGGAACCATCGAGGCGGTCAAGATGCTCGATGACCGCTTCACCCTGGACCTCTACCTGGTCAAGGCACGCGATGGCGGACGCTACTGGCAGCAGCTCAAGGACCTGGCCGCCAGCGACCCCCGCATCACCTTCCACGATGCCGTCCCGCCGGAAGAGCTGCCTGCCACGCTCAACGCCTACGACGTGGGGGTCTTCTCGCTGCCGCCGCAGACCATGAACCACCATTTCATGCTGCCGAACAAGTTTTTCGATTTCGTCCAGGCCCGGCTGGCCCTGGTGTTCAGCCCGTCCCCGGAAACCGCAGCCTTAATGCAGACCTACGATCTGGGCGTGGTGACCGAAGACTTCAGTACGGAGTCGCTGGCGCGCGCACTGGCATCGCTGACCACGGAGCAGGTGGACAAGTACAAGGCCAATGCTCACGGCGCCGCCGCAGCGCTCAGCTCCGCCGAAGACGAGGCCGTCACCCGCGGCATCCTCGCCGCCGTGCTCACCCCCTGACCTAGACGGTCCGGGCGCAGTCAGGCGTCAGCTAGCGCTGGCGGAAGGCCTCGGCGGCGTCGGCGATGGCTGCGGCCGCGCGGTTTCCCACGCTGCGCAGCGAGTAGTTTCGCTCCACCCATTCAGACAGTCGGCGGCGTTCGGCGTCGGACAAGGGCTGTTCCAGGGCCGTGGCCATCGCCTCGGCCGCTTGGCCGGCATCCCAGTCCACGCTCTGCCCCAGCCCGTGGTCGGCGACCAGCTGGCGCAGCGGTCCGACGCCGGCGTAGACCACCGGGGCTCCGCAGCTGAGCGAGACGAAGGCTTTGGTGGCGAAGGCGAAGTCATAGCCGCGGGCAGGCCGCACTGAGGCGAGGCCCGCGGTGGCGCTGCGCAGCGCCCGGGCGATGGTGCCGCCGTCGGCCGTTCCCATAAAGCGGATGCGCTCCCCCGCCGGCGCCGCACGCCGGCGCAGCTCCTCCAGCTCGACTCCGCCGCCGTACATCAGCAGCCGGGCATCTGGGTAGCGGTCCAGGATCTTGAGGAAGCCGTCCACGAAGACGCCCGCGCCCTGAATCTCGGACATGGTCCCCGCGTAGACGAAGGTGGGGCCGGGATGAGGATCTGCGGGGCCGGCCAGGCTGAAGGTATCCGTATCGATGCCGGTGCCGACTTCCGCCACCTTGGCCCGTCCAGCGGTCAGCCGGGCCAGCGCCAGCGTCACGCCGGTGGAAATACTGAGCACGCCGGACGCGCCGGTGATCACCCAGCGCTCCACCGCGCGCAGCACCGCGACCACGCGCGGATCCACCCCGATCCCGGCCGCAGCGTCGGAGCTGACGTCGGCGGAGAAGTAGACGTAGGGTCTGCGGCGCAGCGCGGCAGCCAGCCGGACCACCACCCCGGTGGTCGGCGGCGGTTCCACCAGCAGCAGATCGAACGGTTTCTGCGCCAGCAGGCGGAAGAACAGCGGGATGTCGAAGCTGGCGTACTGCAGGTAGCCGCGCACCGCACCGCTGGCATCCCGCAGCACCGGCCAGCGCAGAATCCGTGGGCCGTCGCCGGCCGCCGCTCCCTCCGCGGCCGCTGCCCCCTCCGAAGCACCGGCGGCCGCACCTCCCGCGGCGCGAAGTCCGCGCGGCGGACGGGTGGTCAGCACCGTCACGTCGTGGCCGGCCTCGGTCAGCGCCCGCACCGTCGCGGCCAGCCGGTAGGCGGCAGCGCCGGCCTCCGGGAGGAAAATCCGGCTGGCCAGCAGAATCCGCAGGCCCATCAGGCGTGCAGCCCGACGGTGCGGGATTCCTTTGCGCTGGCGATCATCGCTTCGGCCACGCGCAGCGTGTTCAGCCCTTCCCGCATGGTGACGATCCCGGCGGCAGGACGCTCGGGGCGGTCACCGCCGTCGTGCTCCGCAGCCGCACTACCGTGGGCATCCTGGGGCAGCAGCCCCCGGTTGGCCAGCACTGCGTCGCGGAACGCTTCGTGTTCCACCTTCAGCGGTTCGCGCTTGGGGATGGCCAGGCGGGTGATGTTGCCTTCGGAGACGCCGCGGAAGTTGGCCACGGACTCCCACTCGGTGTTGAAGGTGCCGTTCTCGTGGAAGGTCAGGTCGGCGGTCAGGGTGTCGGCCACAAACGCGCCGCGTTCGCCGGTGACCACGGTGACGCGTTCCTTCGTCGGCGAGAGCCAGTTCACCAAATGGCTGGTGATCACGCCGTTCTCCAGCAGCCCGGTGGCCGCCACCATGTCCTCATGCTCGCGTCCGGAGCGGATGGTGGTGTTGGCGCTGACGGAGGCGTAGCCGGCCTGCGCCAGCCAGGCGGTGAGGTCGATGTCGTGCGTGCCCAGGTCCTTGATCACGCCGACGTCGGCGATCCGCGCCGGGAAGGGACCCTGCCGGCGGGTGGCGATCTGGAAGATCCGGCCCAGTTCGCCGGCTTCCAGCCGCGCCCGCAGCGACTGCAGCGCGGGGTTGTAGCGCTCGATGTGGCCGACTGCGCCGACCAGCCCGCGGGCTTCGAACGCAGCAGCCAGCTTCTCCCCGCCGGCGACCGTGTCCGCAATCGGCTTCTCTACCATCGTGTGGACGCCGGCTTCGGCCAGGGCCAAACCGACCTCCACGTGCAGGCCGGTGGGCACCGCGCACATGGCGATGTCGATCCCGGCGTTGATCAGTTCCTCCACCCCGGAGTAGACCGGCAGGCCGGGTGCGGCGCCGTGCGGGTCGCCGTAGGCGTCGGCGACAGCCACCAGTTCCACGCCGTCGGTCTCCCGGAGCACGCGGGCGTGGTGCCGGCCCATCATGCCCAGCCCGATCAGTCCGGCGCGGAGCACGGTTTTTCCGTTCGCTGCCATGCTCAGGCTCCTGCCTTCGCCAGCGCGTTGACCGCGGTGGCGATCCGGTCCAGGTCCTCGGCGTCCAGCGACGGGTGCACCGGCAGCGAGAGCACCTCCGCGGCGGCAGCCTCGGTGGCCGGCAGGTCCGCGGTGATGTTGAAGGAGGGCAGCCGGTGGTTCGGGATCGGGTAGTAGACGCCGGAGCCGATGTTGTACTCGTCCTTCAGCGCCGCGGCGAACCGGTCCCGCTCCCCCGCGCCGATCCGCACCGTGTACTGGTGGTACACGTGCACCGCCCCGTCGGCCACCTTGGGCGTGGCGACGCCGGCCAGGTTCGCGTCCAGGAACGCGGCGTTGGCCTGGCGTTGTCCGGTCCAGCCGCCGACCTTGCCCAGCTGCACCCGGCCGATTGCGGCGTGCAGGTTGGTCATCCGGGCGTTGAAGCCCACCAGTTCGTTTTCGTACTGGCGTTCCATGCCCTGGTTGCGCAGCAGCTTCAGCCGCCGTGCCACCTCGTCGCTGCCGGTGGACACCATGCCACCTTCGCCCGAGGTCATGTTCTTCGTCGGGTACAGGCTGAACATGGCGAACTCACCAAACGTGCCGACCGGACGGCCTCCCAGCGACGCGCCGTGGGCCTGGGCTGCGTCCTCGAAGAGCAGCAGTGACTTCTCCGCGGCCAGCGCCCCCAGCGCGTCCATGTTGGCCGGGTGCCCGTACAGGTGCACCGGCATGATCGCCTTGGTCCGCGGCGTCACGGCGGCAGCGACCGCCTCCGGGTCCAGGCAGTAATGCTCCGGCTCGATGTCGGCGAACACGGGCGTGGCACCGGTCAGGGCCACCGAATTGGCGGTGGCCGCGAAGGTGAACGATGGCACGATCACCTCGTCCCCGGGTCCGATGCCGGCGGCCAGCAGGCCCAGATGCAGGCCCGAGGTGCCGGAATTGACCGCCACCGCATGCCGGCCGTCCAGCAGCACCTGCGAGAACTCCTGCTCGAAGGCGGCCACCTCGGACCCCTGGGCGAGCATGCCGGAGGCCAGCACCGCGTCCACCGCGGCCCGCTCTTCGTCGCCGATGATCGGCTTGGCCGCCGGTATGAAGTCCTTGCTCACTGCTGTTCTCCTCGCGTTTCGTGGCCAACTTCCTGCAAGATGCCCGCTTCCTCCCGGTACTGCGCGCCGGTGGCCGGACACACCCACAGCGCAGGGTCCGCCGGGTCCTGGCCCAGCCGCTGCCCGGCCCGGCCCACCCAGCCGATCCGTTTGGCCGGCACCCCGGCCACCAGCGCAAAGTCCGGCACGTCGCGGGTCACCACGGACCCGGCAGCCACCGTGGCCCAGGCGCCGATGGTGACCGGCGCCACGCAGACCGCCCGTGCACCGATCGATGCGCCGTCGCGGATCTCCACGCCCACCGGCGTCCAGTCGTCGGCGCTCTTCAGCGACCCGTCGGGCGAGACGGCGCGCGGGTAGGTGTCATTGGTCAGCACCACCGCCGGGCCGATGAACACGCCGTGGCCCAGCCGCGCCGGCTCGTACACCAGCGCGTAGTTCTGCACCTTGCAGTTGTCCCCGGCCTGCACCCCGGTGCCGATGTAGGCGCCGCGGCCCACGATGCAGTTTTCGCCCAACACCGCATCTTCGCGGACCTGCGCCAGATGCCAGATTTTCGTGCCCTCGCCCAACCGGGCGGCGGCGGCCACATCTGCCGAATCGGCGATGAACGCCATAGCTTCCCTCTTTCCGCTCACGGCCGCAGCCGCCGTCGTCAATTCTTTCCCGCGGCAGCGGGTTCAGGCCTTGCCGATCACCCGGTACGCCACGCCCGGCCAGCGCTCGGCCGAGCTGACCCGCCGGCCGTCGATGAACACCTTCACGCCGGGCAGGTCGTCCGGGCCCAGCTCCGCGTAGGCGGCGTGGTTGGCCTGCACCACGGCGGCGTCGGCCGGCTCGCCCAGATGGTAGGGCGTAAAGCCCAGGGCGCTGAGTTCCGCATCGCTGAACAGCGGATCATGCACGACGGCGGTGCCTCCGCGCGCGGTGATCGCCTCCACTGCGCCGAACACCCCGGAAAATGCGGTTTCCTTCACTCCGCCCCGGTAGGCCGCGCCGAGCACCACCACGCGGGCGCCGGCCAGGTCGCCGTAGGCACCCTCCAGCAGGCCGACGGTGTAGTCCGGCATGCCCGCATTGGCCGCGCGCGCCGCCGCCACCACCGTGGCCGACGGGTCATTCCACAGATACAGCCGCGGATACACCGGAATGCAGTGCCCGCCGACGGCGATGCCGGGCTGGTGGATGTGGCTGTACGGCTGGGAGTTGGAGGCTTCGATGACCTGGTAAATATCGATGCCGGCGGTGGCGGCGTAGCGGGCGAACTGGTTGGCCAGCCCGATGTTCACGTCGCGGTAGGTGGTCTCGGCCAGTTTGGCCAGCTCGGAGGCCTCGGCCGAGCCCAGGTCCCAGACGCCGTTGCCGCGCGCCAGGTCGGGGCGCTCGTCGAAATCCAGCACGGCCTCGTAGAACTTCTGCGCCACGGCGGCACCGGTCTCGGACAGCCCGCCGATCAGCTTGGGGTATTTGCGCAGGTCCTCGAACACCCGCCCGGTGAGCACCCGCTCCGGGGAAAAGACCACGTGCAAGTCCTGCCCCTCGACCAGTCCGGAACCGGCTTCCAGCATCGGCTTCCATCGGGTCCGGGTGGTGCCCACCGGCAGCGTGGTCTCGTAGGACACCAGCGTGCCCGGGGTCAGATGCCGGGCCAGTTCCTGGGTGGCGGCGTCCATCCAGCCGAAGTCCGGCTTGGCCTCGGCGTCGACGAACAGAGGCACCACCAGCACCACCGCGTCCGCTCCGGGCACCGCTTCGGCATAGTCGGTGGTGGCACGCAGACGGCCGGCCGGCACCAGTTCGGCCAGCTTTTCCTGCAGTCCCGCCTCGCCCGGGAACGGCTCGGTGCCCGCGTTGACCAGGTCCACCACGGCGGCGTTTACATCCACGCCGATGACCTGGTGCCCCTTCGAAGCAAACTGGGCAGCCAACGGCAGCCCGATCTTTCCCAGAGCAATGACAGCGATCTTCAAGAGCTAAGGCCTTTTCTCGTTAGGTCAACGTGGCGGCCGCTTCCGGCCCAGAGTCAAGCGTATCGCTTGAACCGGCAGCCTTGAGGTCCGGACGTTATCCACAGCTCGGGCGGCCGTGGAGGAAAGGGTCGCGGCAATCTGCCTAGGTTCTTGTCATGGTCCTTCAGCTGACGCTCGCGGCCGCGCCCGGCATCCCGGCCGCGGCTGCTGCCTGGATCGCCGGGAGTGCCGAAGCGGTCTGCGGACTGGAGGCCGGAAGCAGCGCTGCCCCGCTGGACCTGTGGCTGCGCGAGCGGCTGGCCGGCGTTGCCTTCACGGTGGCCGGCCACAGCCTGGCTTCGCTGACCGCCGGGATGCACCCGCTGGTGGACGGGGCCGTGGTGGTCTGTGCCCCGGAGGGCGCCTCTTTTCCGCGGCGGGACACAACCCCGCTGCCACCGCTGATGCTGGCCGTGACCGCCGGACCGGACGCCGGCCGGCTGTTCAGCCTGCAGCGCGGCAGGTTCACCGTCGGCCGGCACGCCTGCGCGGTGACGATCGCGGATCCTTCCTTGTCCCGGCTGCATGCCACGCTGGACGTGACCGACCGCCAGGTGCTGCTGCGCGACGCCGGATCGGCCAACGGCATCATCTCCGGCGGCAAGCGTACTCGGCAGGTGGCGCTGGCGTCCGGACGCTCCGTGTGGATCGGCAACAGCCAGCTTCGGCTGGTCCTGGGCAGCGAACCCGGCGAACCGTTCCAGCCGGAAGCCGAGCTGTCCGCTCCCGTCCCGGTGGCGGAAAAACGCCCGGAACCGCGGACCACCATGACCCTGCTGCTGGCTGGACTCCCGCTCATCGCCGGCCTGGCTCTGGCCCTGCTGACGGGCATGTGGTTCTTCCTGGTCTTCAGTGCCATGTCCCTGCTGGCCGCCGCCGTGCCTTACGCCGCCGGGCGCCGCCAGCGCCGACGCTACCGGGCGGCAGTGGCCGCGGCGGCTGAAGCCGATGCCCGCCGCCGCCGTCTGGCAGCCCCGGATGCCGCCGCCCTGACGGTGTCCCTGCTGCGTTGCGGTGCCCCGGCGCGCGGCCCGACTGCGCAGCCGCGCGAACACCAGCCGGGTCCGGACCATGTCTGGATACGTCTGGGGACGGCCAGCCTGCCGGCCCACATCGGCTCGGTGGAGGCACCCGTGGCGGAGCCTCCGCTGCTGGAGCATGTCCCGGTCTGCGTGGACCTGCTGGCCGAGCAGGGGCAGAAGTTCGAGGGCACAGCGGCAGGCTTGGACGGCATGCTGAGGTCGGTGCTGCTGCAACTGACCGCCCGGGCCGGTGGCAGCAGCGCGCTGCGGGTGGTCTGTTATGCCTTGCCGGAACCGATCCGGTCGGCGGCGCGGTTCCTGCCCGGGATCGGGCTCGCGGAGCGGCCTGGCCAGCTGGCAGAGTTGCTGTCCGCCGGAAGCGGCAGCGCCGTGCTGTTGGTAGCCGGTCGCCATGCCGAGGCGGCCCGGGTGCTGGCGGCCGGCGCTGCGCCGGCGGCGGCGCTGTGGTTCGGCGGGCCCGACGGACCGGCGACGCGGATCGTGCTGGCAGGGACGGAGAGCCTGCTGATCGGCGACGGGGCCAGCGACCGGTTTGCAGCCGACCTGGCCACCGAGGTGGTGCTGGACCGGTTCGCCCGGCGGGCGGCGGCAGTCTTCGGTGGCGGCGCGCAGGCCAAAGGTTCCGTGCCCGCCAGCTGCCGGCTGCAGGCGCTGCTTCCGCCGGAGCCGCTCGCCGAACGCTGGTCCCGCGGCGACCTCAGTCCCGGCCTGACCGCCATCCTCGGCGCCGGCGCTGAGGGACCGCTGGCGCTCGACCTGGCCGTGCACGGGCCGCATCTGCTGGTCGCCGGAACCACCGGGGCTGGCAAGTCCGAGCTGCTGCGCAGCCTGGTCCTCTCGCTGGCCCTGGCCCAGTCTCCTGTCGCGATCAACTTCCTGTTGCTGGACTTCAAGGGCGGTTCGGGCCTCGGCCCGCTCGCCCGGCTGCCGCACTGCGCGGGCCTGCTGACCGATCTCACCCTAGAGTCAGTGAACCGGGCGCTGGCCTGGCTGCAGGCGGAAGTACGTCGCCGCGAAACGCTGCTGGCCGGCCTCGGGGTGAGCGACGTTGCCGACTGCACGCCGGGCAGCTTGCCACGACTTGTCGTGGTGGTGGACGAGTTCCGGATGCTCGGCGAGGACGCGCCGCAGGCGCTTCCGGAACTGATGCGCATAGCCACGGTCGGCCGTGCCCTGGGCATCCACCTGGTCCTGGCCACGCAGCGGCCGCAGGGTGCGGTGTCCTCCGACATCCGTGCCAATGTGACCGCCATGATTGCGCTGCGGACGCAGAACACCGCCGAGTCGCGGGACCTGCTCGATGCGCCGGTGGCGGCGGAGATCCCGGTGACTTCACGGGGCAGGGCGTTTCTGCGCATCGGCACCGGGGATGCCGTGCCGTTCCAATCAGCATCCAGCACATTGCCGGCGCCGAGTTCCGAGGCACTCTTCCGAACCGTGGACGAATGGCTGCGGGCGGAAGACGGCCCGGCTCCGGACGACGCGCACGGCACCGGGCAGCTCGAGCAACTCGTGGCCGAAGCCGCCCGTGCCGCCGCCGGCCTGGGTTTGGCCGGCGCCCGGAAGCTGCTGCCGGCACTGCCGGGTCAGTTGGCCGTCTCCGATCTGGGCGGTGACCGGTTCCCGCCCGACGCGGGCGGCAGCATCGCCATCGGGCTGCTGGATCTGCCCTCACGGCAGCGGCAGGAGCTGTTGCGCTGGCTACCGGAGCGCGACGGGCACCTGGCGATTCTCGGCGTCGAAGGCGGCGGGCACCGGGAGTTCCTGCGGACGCTGGCGGCTCAGATCCTCGGCAGTCCGTCGGAGCGGCACTGCTATGTGCTGGACGGTGACGGTTCGCTGGGGCCGGTGTCCGGCGCGGCCCGTACGGGCGCCTACGTCGGGCCGGAGGACGTCGAGCGGGCCGCACGGGTCCTCCGCCGACTGGCCGGCGAGGTCTCCTCCCGGCTGGGCGCCCTGGCAGCGACGCCGGATCCGGCCGGTCCGGCGGCCGGTGTTCCAATGGTCCTGCTGGTGAGCGGATGGGGCCGCTGGCTCGGCGGCTTCCGCTCCGGCCGGCTCGGCTGGGCCGAAGACTGCCTGCAGGACATCGCCCGCGACGGCCCAGCGACCGGAGTCACCCTCGCCGTGACCGGCGAGCGCGAGCTGGCCAGCAGTCGGTTCCTGCCGCTGCTGGCCAACAGGATCCACCTTCCAGCCGGCGCCGGAGGGGAGACCTTGATGAGCTGGCCGCGGCTTCCTCCGATGGAACCGGTACCCGGCAGGGCGCTGGTGCTGGGGCGGATCGGCGGCGAGGGCGGCGTCTGCCAGCTGATCACGGCGGGGGCTCCCCCGCCGGCCGGGACCCGGATCCGCCCGTTCCGGGTTGAAGCACTGCCGCGGTCGGTTCCCGCGAGCGCACTGCCACGCGTTCGGCAGGGACACCCGGTGATCGGTGTGGAAGGCGACGAACTGGAGCCTTCCACCCTGCCGCTGCCCGCCGGCGACGTGTACCTGGTCCTCGGCCCCGAGGGCAGCGGGAAAACAAATCTGCTGGCGCTCCTGCGGCGGGCGCTCGACGGAGTGCGGCCGTGTTCGGGCCCGCTCGACGGCGCCGACGCCGACGGTTTCTGGTCCTGCCACTCCCCCGTGGCGCGGGGCACCGTGCTGCTGGTCGACGACGCCGCCAGTCTCGGTGCCCGGGCGCAGGAGTCCGTCGCCGCCCTGGTGGCCGGCGGCGCTTCGGCCGTCGTGGCGACCTGTCCGGGGCCGATGCTGCTGCAGCAAGTCCCGCTGGTCCTGCAGGCCCGGGCCGGTGGACGCGGCATGGTTTTGGCTCCGCGGGCAGCAGCGGATGCAGAGTTTTTTGGCGTCAGGCTGGACGACGGGTGGCGACCTCCAGGGCGTGCCTACCGGATCGGCTCCGGACGGGTCGTGCCGTTGCAGGTTGCGCTGGCTACAGGGCGCGCGGAGCGGCGCCTTTGACCAGGAACGCCGTCACTGGCTTGGTCAGCAGCAGCACGAAGGAGGCTCCGGCCGCCGCCAGCAGGATCGGGCCAAGCACCAGCTGGCCGGCCTGGATCATCGAGATGGCCACCACCACAACGAACACCTGCCACACCAGGGCAGCGGCCCGGGTCCAGCGGTAGCCGCGGAACAGGAAATGCCCGACCACCAGCAGCCAGCTGCCGAAGACCAGCATCAGGACCAGAAGGAAGACGCTTCCGGCGAAGGATATCGGGGTTTGCGTGGCCAGGCCGTAGCCATACAGGGCTGCCCCGGCCAGCAACACGAGCGCTTCCAGAACGACGGCGGCGGCGATGATCTTGATGGCAATCGGGCGGGAGGCAGAGCTGGACGGCGGGGCAGGCATTGACACATTCGCACCCTACCTTAGATAGTCAGGTATCGGCTTCCGGGCCGGAACCACACCAACCACCCGTGTGATGAATGACTCACGATCTACTGCCGGATAAGTCGGCATGACCCCTTGTTTACATGGATTTAACATGAAACGCTGGATGGCGAAGCAAAGGGGGCCGGTCCGGCTCCCTTTTCTATGAGTCTGTTCGTGAATGTTTTCACGAATCCCCCAGCCGGACACTATTTAACCCGGACACCATTTAGAGGAGTATGTGATCAGCATGGATTGGCGTAGCCGCGCGGCATGCCTGGATAAGGACCCCGAACTGTTCTTCCCCGTGGGGAACACCGGGCCGGCACTCCTGCAGATCGAAGAGGCCAAGAGCGTATGCCGACGCTGCCCGGTAATCGATACCTGCCTGCAGTGGGCCATCGAATCCGGCCAGGACGCCGGTGTGTGGGGCGGCATGAGCGAGGACGAGCGCCGTGCACTTAAGCGCCGCGCTGCCCGGGCCCGTCGGGCGTCCTGACCCGAACCCAGGTTTTACCAGAGGCCGCTGCCGATTCATTCCGGCAGCGGCCTCTGGCGTTTCCAGGCCCGGCAGCTCCGGCCTAACGGGCCGTGTTGTTGTTCAGCACCAGATCGATCCGCACGCAAGTTCCGCCACCATTCCGGGCCGTCCATTCGATCCGGCCGCCCAGTTCGCTGGTGACCAGGGTGCGCACAATCTGCAGCCCCAGGCCCTCCCGCCGAGGTTCATCGGGCAGCCCCACTCCGTCGTCTTCCACCGAGACGGTGAGCAGCTCTTCTTCGCCGCGCCGGGACCGCTCGGCCGTCAGCAGGACGGTGCCGTGCCGCCCGGCCAAGCCGTGCTCGACGGCGTTGGTCACCAGCTCGTTAATGACCAGCGCCAACGGGGTGGCGAATTCGCTGGGCAGCTCGCCGAACTCGCCGGTGCGTTCGGTGCGGACGGCCTGGGTGGGTGAGGCGACTTCGGCCGAGAGCCGGAACTGCCGCCCGATCAGTTCGTCGAAGTCGACATTCTGCGCCAAGCCCTGCGAGAGCGTCTCGTGCACCAACGCGATCGTTGCCACGCGGCGCATGGCCTGCTCCAGCCCCTGCTTGGCCTCGTCGCTGACCATCCGCCGCGATTGCATGCGCAGCAGCGCCGCCACCGTTTGCAGATTGTTCTTCACCCGGTGGTGGATTTCCCGAATGGTGGCGTCCTTCGACACCAGCTCCATCTCCCGCCGGCGCAGTTCGGAGACATCCCGGCAGAGCACCAGGGCGCCGAACCGCTCCCGTTCGTTCCTCAGCGGGATGGCCCGGAGCGAGAGCGAAACGCCGCGGGATTCGATTTCGGTGCGCCACGGCATGCGTCCGGTCACGACCAACGGCAGGGTCTCATCGACCATCCGGCGGTCCTTGAGCAGGGCCGTGGTCACTTCCGCGAGGGAACGGCCTTCCAATGACTCGACGTCGCCGAGCCGGCGGAAGGCGGAGACGCCGTTCGGGCTGGCGTACTCCACCACCCCGTCGGCATCCAGCCGAATCAGCCCGTCTCCGACACGGGGAGCGCCGCGGCGCGACCCGGTCGGAGACGCGAAGTCCGGCCATAACCCCAGCGTGCCCATCTTCAGCAGATCGTAGGCGCACTGCCGGTAAGTCAGCTCCAGCCGGGACGGCATCCGTGAGCTGGACAGATCCATGTGCGAGGTCACGATCGCCAGGGTCCGGCCGTTGCGGACCATGGGAACCGCCTCGACGCGCATGGCCATCTCCGTGGTCCAGTCCGCCTCCGACGACCGCTCGATCGTCTGCGACTCCCGCGCCGCGTCCACCAGCGGCTTCAGGTCCGCACGGATGCGCTCCCCGACGAAGTCGCGGTGGAACACGGTATGGGTGGTCGACGGCCGCACGTGCGCCAGGGCCACGTAGCTGCCGTCCGGCGTCGGGAACCAGAGGGCCAAGTCGGCGAACGCCAGGTCGGCGATCAGCTGCCAGTCGCCGACCAGGAGATGCAGCCATTCTGCATCGCCCGGCCGGAAATCGGCGTAGTCGCGGATGGGGTCGGTGAAGATCGCCAAGCTACCGCCGCACTGTCGAACGCATCAGGCGCAAGGCCACCGACAAGGAGGCCATGTCGTCCTGCTCGAGCTTGTTCACTTCTTCGAACATGTCCCTGGCACGCTTGATGTTCTCGGCGTTGGCCTGCTCCCACTCGTCGAGCCTGGCTTCCGCTTGCCCGTCCGGCTGGGTGCTTTGCATCACCGCAACGGTGATGTCGGTGACGGTGGTGTACAGGTCGTCGCGCATGGCGGCCCGGGCCAGCGACTGCCAGCGGTCTTCCCGCGGGAGCGCGGTGATGCGCTCGAGCAGATTGTCCACCTCGAACCGGTCGTAGATCGTGTAGTAGACGTGTGCGACCGACTCGACCGGCTCGTCCACCTGCCCGGCGATCCGGGCGACGTCGAGCAAGCCGAAGCTCTCGAACTGCTCGGCCCACTGCCGGGCGATCTCCTCCGGAAGCCCCCGCTCTTCCGCCCTGGCGAGCCATCCGCGCACCCGTTCCAGGTCCTCACCGCGCAGGTACTTGACCAGTTGGCTGCGCAACGGGTCCATCTGCGGCTTGAACGCGGCGATGCCCTCGGCGACCGGCGTGCCGCTGTCAACATGGTTGATGTACCAGCGCACCGTCCTGTCCAGCAGACGGCGCATGTCCAGGTGCACCGTGCACCACAGCTCCGTCGGGAAGCTGGCCGGCAGCTCGTTCAGCTCCTCCACGAGCTTGTCGAATTCAAAGATCTCGCGCAGCGCCACGAAGGCCCGTGCTACCTCGGCCTCCGAGACCGAGGTCTCCTCCAAGACGCGGAAGGCGAAGGTAATGCCGCCCATGTTGATCATGTCGTTGGCCACCACGGTGGCAATGATTTCCCGTCGCAGCGGGTGGCCGGACAGGTCGTCGCCGAACCGCTCCACCAACTCCTGCGGGAAGTAGCCGCGCAGTACCCGGTCGAAATACGGGTCGTCGGCCAAATTGCTGATGCTCAGCGCATGCGTCAATTCGATCTTGGCGTAGGCCGCCAGCACGGACAGCTCCGGCGAGGTCAGGCCCAGGCCTGCATCAATCCGTTCGTGCAGTTCTTCGGTGGTCGGCAGCGCCTCCAGCTGCCGGTCCAGTTCCGCATGGCTCTCCAGCCAGTCCATCAGGCGTTCAAAGCTCGGGCTTGCCTTGATAATCTGTTGGCGGTCATTGAGCAGCAGGACGTTCTGGTCGATATTGTCCTGGATCACCAGCCGGCCGACTTCCTCGGTCATCGAGTGCAGCAGGTCGGCCCGCTCCGCCACCGGCAGTTTCCCGGCGGCGACCATCTGGTCCACCAAAATCTTGATGTTGACCTCGTGGTCGGAGCAGTCCACACCGGCCGAGTTGTCGATGGCGTCGGTGTTGAGGATGATCCCCTGGCTGGCGGCTTCGATCCGCCCGCGCTGGGTCATGCCCAGGTTGCCGCCCTCGCCGATCACCTTGACCCTGAGCTCGCCACCGTTCACCCGGATGGCGTCATTGGCCTTGTCACCCACCTCGGCATTCGACTCGGTCGACGCCTTCACATAGGTGCCGATGCCGCCGTTGTACAGCAGATCCACCGGCGCGCGCAGGATGGCCTGCAGCAATTCGGGCGGGCTCATGCTGGTGACCTGCGGATCCAATCCGAGCACGGCCCGGACCTGCTCGGAGACTGGAATCGACTTCACCGACCGCGGGTAGACCCCGCCACCGGTGCTGATCAGTTTGTCGTCGTAGTCGGCCCAGGACGACCGGGGCAGCTCGAACAGCCGGCGGCGCTCCTTGAAGGAGGCAGCGGCGTCGGGGTCCGGGTCCAGGAAGATGTGCCGGTGGTCGAAGGCAGCGACCAGCCGGATGTGCTCGGACAGCAGCATGCCGTTGCCGAACACGTCGCCGCTCATGTCTCCCACCCCGACGACGGTGAAATCCTCGGCTTGTGTGTCGACGCCGAGCTCGCTGAAGTGCCGCTTGACCGATTCCCACGCGCCCCGGGCGGTGATGCCCATTTCCTTGTGGTCGTAACCCACCGAGCCGCCGGATGCGAAGGCGTCGCCCAGCCAGTGTCCGTACTCCAAGGAGATGTCGTTGGCGATGTCGGAGAAGCTCGCGGTTCCCTTGTCGGCGGCGACCACCAGGTAGGTATCGTCGCCGTCCATCCGAACCACCCGCTCGGGTGGCACCACTTCCTGGCCGGATTCGGTCCGGACCAGGTTGTCGGTGATGTCCAGCAAGCCGCGGATGAAGGTGCGGTAGCTGTCCTGGCCTTCGGCCATCCAGGCCGCGCGGTCCACCGTCGGGTCCGGCAGCCGCTTGGCGTAGAACCCGCCCTTGGCGCCGGTCGGCACGATCACCGCGTTCTTGACCGTCTGTGCCTTGACCAGTCCAAGGATTTCGGTGCGGAAATCCTCGCGCCGGTCGGACCAGCGCAGGCCGCCGCGGGCCACGTCGCCGAACCGCAGGTGGACGCCTTCGACGCGCGGCGAATAGACCCAGATTTCATACTTCGGCCGCGGGAAGGGTGCTCCTTCAATCTGCGCGGGACTGATTTTGAAGCTGAAGTACGGCTTGTTCTGGAAATAGTTGGTGCGCAGCGTTGCCTCGATCAGATTGGCCAGCGAGCGCAGCACCCGGTCGGCGTCCAGGGTCGGCACGGCCTCCAGGCCGGCTGCCAAGTCGGAACGGGCAGCCTCGATTGCCGCCTCGCGGTCACCGTCGAGATCCGGATCAAAGGTGGTGTTGAACACCGCCAGCAGTGCCCGGGCCACGGCGGGGTTGGCCAACAGCGTGTCCGAAACGAACGCGTAGGACACCAGGTTGCCCAACTGGCGCAAATAGCGGGTGTAGGCGCGCAGTACGGCCACCTGGCGCCAGCCGATTCCCTCGGCCAGCACCAGCCGGTCGAAGCCGTCCGACTCGCTACGCCCGGTGATGGCGGCGCCGAAGGCTTCTTCGAGCAGGCCGCCGGTGGCGATGGGATCAACGCCGGCAGGGTACCGGAGGCCGAAGTCGTACAGGAAGTAGTCCTCGCCGCCGGCCGTCAAGATCTCGAACGGCCGCTCGTCCAGCACTTCCAGGCCGGTGTTCTGCAGCACCGGCATGATGTTGCTCAGCGACCGTGCTTCCGGCAGGTACAGCTTCAGCCGGGCGTCGGCGGCCAGCACATCGTTCCGCTTCTCCGGGACATAGACATGCAGGACCGGGGCGGCCCCGGCTTCGCCGTCTTCGTAGCTGCGGAAGCGGCTGATGTCCTCCAGCGCGTCTTCCACTTCATAGTCCACCCGGTAGCTGGGCGGGAACGCGTCCTTCCAGTCCGCCGAAAGCCGGGCGGCGCTTTCGGCGTCGAAGTTGGCGCGGAGCACCTCGTCGATGCCCTCCGACCAGGACCGGGAGGCTTGTGCCAGCCGGCGCTCGAGGTCGGCGGCATCCACCTTGGGCACCCCGGAGTCCCGCTTCAACCGGATGCGGAAAAACAGCCGGGCCAGGGCGGATTCGGACATCCGCGCCTCGTAGTCAATGCTCTGCGGGTCAAAAGTGCGGCGCAGCTCGTCCTGGATGCGCAGGCGGACTGCGGTGGTGTAGCGGTCGCGCGGCAGGAACACCAGCGCTGAGACAAACCTGCCGTAGACGTCCGCACGCAGGAACAGGCGGGTCCGGCGCCGCTCCTGCAGCCGCAGGATGCCCATCGCCGTTGCTGCCAGCTCCTCGGTGTCCATCTGGAACAGCTCGTCGCGCGGATAGGTTTCCAGGATCGAGAGCAGATCCTTGCCGGAGTGGGAATCGGCCGGGAAACCGCTGTGCCGCAGCACTGCAGCGACCTTCTGCCGGACAATCGGGACGTTCTTCACCGAACGGTTGTAGGCGCTGGTGGCGAAGAGGCCGATAAAGCGGCGCTCGCCGTCGACGTTGCCCTGCGCGTCGAAGCTTTTCACTCCGATGTAGTCCAGATACGCGGCACGGTGCACGGTGGAACGCGAGTTTGCCTTGGTGATCACCAGGGCGCGCTTCTCCCGGGCCCGGGCGCGGCCTTCCTCGGTGAGGTGCTGGACGCGCCGTGCATCGCTGGTGCGGCGCATCATGCCCAGGCCGCTGTCCTGGCGGACCAGCAGGACATCCTCGCCGTCCTGGGTGACGAGGTCGTACTCGCGGTAGCCCAGGAAGGTGAAATTGCCGTCGTCGAGCCATTCCAGCAGGGCCTTGGCCTCGTTGAGGTCCGGTACCTCCTCGGCGCCCACCACCGAATCCAGCGACGCAGCGACCTGCCGCACCTGCCGGCGCATGGCCGGCCAGTCCTCAACCGAGGCGCGGACATCCGCCAGGACGCTCTTGAGCCCGGCTTCCAGCTCTGCGGCTTTCGCCGGGTCGATCCGGGCGGTTTCCACCGCCATCCAGGATTCGATCCGCAGGACCTTGTCGCCGCCGGCCTCGAACGAGGCCAGGTTGGGCAGCGCCGCCGTGTCGCCGCTGGAGACTCCGGCGCTGGTGGGAACCCGCTCCACGCCGGTCAGGTTGTGGCTGTCCCGCTCGCGGGTTGCCACAAAAGTCGGGTGCATGATCATCCGGATGGCAATGCCATGCCGGACCACCTCGGCCGTGACGGAATCCACCAGGAACGGCATGTCATCGGTGACGATCATGACGACGCTGGCGTCGGGTTCGTCATGGATCCCGATCACTGGTTGGGCCGGCGGCCGGTGGGCGGCCAGGTCGCGGTGTGCCAGCGCCCGGGAACTGAGCACATCGGGACTGTAGCTGGCCGCATCGTCCGCGGCCAGGTGCTCGTAGTATTTGGCGATGAATTCCTCATCGTTCGTTGCTGAGCTGGACAGATCCGCCATGCTGGATCCAGTCGACATGTAAAACGCCTCCGATAGGTGTGTCCAAACCGCGCCTTTGCGGTCCTTTCGCAAGCCTAACCCGGCAGGTTCAAAACTTCACTTTGGCCAAAGCCCGACGGCGGAGTCCCCGCCTTGGCGCCGGCAGCTGGCTGCCTGCCAAGCCGGCGATGGCATGGCGCAGCGCAGAGCCCGGCGCAGACTCCAGCAGCACCGAGCCGCCCAGCAACGCCGCATCGGCGGCCGTCGGATCGGCCGGGAGCAGGGCACGGATTTCGCGCACCGGCCCGAACCGTTCCCATGCTTCCCGCAACTGTGCCTCCGGCCGCGCCCCCACTGCCGCCGACCGGACCTTGTTGAGCACCACCTCCGCGGACGCCGAAGGCACGGCGTGTTCCAGCTCGTCCAGGGCCCGCACCAAGCGCGGCAGCCCGACCGCATCGGCGCTGCCCACGGCCAGCACCCGGTCGGCGAGCTCCAGCACCCGCAAGGTGGCACCGTTGCGCCGCGGAGCCATCGAATCGAAGCTCAGCTCCTCGTCGTGCTCGAGCGAAAACCCGCAGTCCACCACGACCACGTCCGCCACGCCGCGCGCCAGCTCCAGCACGGTTGCCAGAGCCGCTGGCCGCAGCTCGGTCCAGCGGTCCACCCGGGTAATCCCGGTCAGCACCCGCAGCGTAGTTCCGGTCACCGCCACCTTCAAGCAGACCCGCTCGAAGGCCTCCCGGTCCAGCACGCCCTGGTCCGCCATCCGGCAGGCGTGGGCCAAAGCCGCAGACTCGTCCAGCAGGCCCAGGAAAGCCGCCACGCTTGCCCCATAGGTATCCGCATCAACCAGCAGCGCGCGTTGCCCGGCGGCTGCGTATTCGGCGGCGAGGTTGACCGCCACCGTGGTGCGGCCGGGAGCCCCGGCCGGGCCCCACACCGCCACCAGTTGGCCCTGCGCGGCCGGCAGTCCGGGTGGCACAGGGTCGGCGTCGCGTGGCTGCAATGCCCTGGCTGGGTCGGCCAGCCCCGCCAGCCGCGGGATGCCGGAGCCCGCTGCTTGTGCCCCTAAGCCCTGCAGCTGGGCGGCCGACTCGGCCACCAGGGCTGCCAAGGCCTCGGGCTCGACGGATTCCGCGACGGTGCGGATGCCAAGCCCGTCAAGCCGGAGCCGTTCGCCGTCGTCGTCGGTGAGCGCCACCACGGAGACCTCTGCGCTGTGCAGCCGCTCCACCACCCCGCCGTCAAGGGCCTGGGTTTGGCCGGCGACAATGGCAGCGCGGGCCAGTCCGGACTGCGCCGCCGCCAGCATTTCCGCCAGTTCGGTGCAGCGCCGGACCACCGTTACCGGCCCGTGCAGCCGCTCCAGGCCGGAGACAAAGTCCGTGGCCGCCGTGCCCAGGGTCAGCACCGGCAGGCTCACGACGTGCCGCCCGGATTAAGCACCACGGTAATGCGGGCACCGTTGGCCAGCGCGTGCAGCAGCGCCGGCATGGACTCATCACCGACCAGCACGTGCAGCCGTTCCGCACCGGACGAACCGAACGCCGAGGCGGTGTCGGCCAATTGCGACACCTCGGCCGCGGCGAGCAGCAGTTCCGGCTGGTCGAAGCCGTTGCGGCCATCGGGCAAGGACACCCAGACGTCCACCCTGGAGCCGGGGCCGGCGCCCTCCGGCAGCGGGCTGTCAATGTTCAGTCCGATCGGTTTCCGATCCAGGTCGTCAGCTGTGCCCAGCACCGACGCCGGCAGCAGTTCCCCGCCGCGGACCAGCCCGGTGGCCACCGCGCCTGCCGGCAGCCCGGTGTCCGCCGCCAGGTAGCGGGATGCGGCCTCGCCCAGCCTGACGTCCACGACCACCAGGTCATCAGCGGTGACGGGCTGCCCTACCGCAATGTCCGTTCTGGCTGCCAAGACGCCTACGGTCTGGTCCGCCGTGGCCACCAGCGCGGAAACACCGGCGACTGACGCCAGCACCAGCAGCAGTCCCACCAGCAGCCGTGGGTCTTTCCAGGACGGGCGCTTCAAGCGTGGCGCCGCGGCTTTTTCCGCGATGGCAGCAGTCAAGGATCTCCCCCTCAGTCCCCCGCGTCCGGACGGACAGCGATGCTGCGGTCCGAACCTTTGCCCCGGGACCGCGGGTGGCACCATTCTGGTCGAGCCGGTGCCGCTTGGGAACCACACCCGCCTGTTCAGGACGCCAGCTGTGGAAAAACCCTCGGTATGAACAACTGCGCCTCAGCTCCGTCAAACGGCATCAAACGGTGCCATAATGGGGAAAACTTGTTCCCGCTCCAAAGGATCTGCCCATGCCACGGTTCCTCACTTTGGCCGACGTGGCCGAAGAACTGCAGATTTCCTCGTCCCAGACCTACGCCCTGGTGCGCAGCGGAGAGCTGCCTGCCATCCAGATCGGCGGCCGGGGCCAGTGGCGGGTGGAGCAGGTCGTGCTGGACCAATACATCCAGGACAAGTACGCGCAGACGCGCCGGTTGATCGAAGAAGCCAAGTCGAACGCCGAGTGATCATCCGGACACGGCGCCGCGCAACGAATGCCGCAACTGCAGTGAACGGCGCCGTCACGTCAGGCGTCGCGAAACGAGCGCCGCAATAGCAGTGAACGGCACAGTCAAGACCGAACGGACGTTCGCCGCGCGCCGGTCCTCTCCGGACGGCACAGCTGCAAGGTCGAAGGAATCGGCGCCGACCCTGTCGATCACGCCCTCGGCCGCCACCGTGCCGGAACTGCCCGCCAGATAGACGCCGATCGCGGCCCGGTCCCGGCCGAGCCCGCGCAGCGCCGAGCCCAGCCCCAGCCGGCGAGCGGCAGACACCTCCGCCGCCGCATGCCGGCCCATGCCTTCGATCAACTGCACGGCAGCCAACGGCACGAGCACGTTCCGGCTTCCCTCGTTGAGCACCAGCCACGTCGACCCGACGTGGGAGAGCGCTCCGTCGAACCCGAGCTGGTTGCCGACACTGACGCGCAGCTGGGTCCCCAGTTGTCCGCGCAGCCTGTTGGCGAGATCCACGGCGGCCAGCTCAATCCGGGCGCGTTCGTTGACCTCGGCTTCCAGCTCCAGCCGGTCTGCGGCGTGCAACTGGGCCTCCAGATCCTCGAACAGGGCGTCCCATCGCATGGCGCAAGCCTAAGAACGTCGGCCAAACAACGTCAATCGTCCACAGCCCTTTACAACCAACTGCCCTGAGTGCCACGATGTGGACTCCTCTAGTTGCAAACGCAACTAAACAGCATCAAATGACATCAAAGACTGCTCAGAGGGGTAAGGAAAGGGCATCCGATGCGCAGAATGATCTCCGACCTCGTCACCACCGGGCTGATCCTGGCAAGCGGCGCAGTGCTGGTTCTGGCCGGGACGAGGATCAGCCCCGGTTCGTTGTGGCCGCCGCGCAACTACCAGGACGCGCTGGCGCTTCTGTCCCTCGGGGCCGGTGCCGCTGTGCTGTGCTGGCTTCTCTTGGGCTTCTCAGCAGCTGCGGCCGGCGCCATGCTGGCGAAGTCCGGACACCTCCGGCTGGCAGCGCTCTCCGCCGCAGCGAGTCCGGCCTTCCTGCTGCGGTTGGCGGGCGCCGTCGTCGGACTGAATCTGATGGTTCTTCCGGTCGCCCATGGCTCCGCCGCGGCGGGCGTGGCTGGACCGCCGGCTTCCACGGCCCCAGCCGATGCGGGTGTCATCGATCCACGGTGGCAACCGGCCGGTCCCGCCGACGACGCCGTGGACCCTGCGTGGCAACCTGCCCCTCCGGCAGCGTCACCCGGCCTGGTCGCCAAACCGCTCACCCGGCATGACCCTCGCAGCGTGCGGACCGTAACCGTCACGGCCGGCGACTCCCTGTGGCAGCTCGCGGCTGCCGAGCTCGGCCCGCTGGCGACGGATGTGGAAATAGCCGAACGGTGGCCGGACTGGCATGCCGCCAACCGGGCCACCATCGGCCAGGACCCCTCACTGATCCGGCCGGGACAGGTTCTCGCCGTTCCCCCGCCGCGTTAGGACACCAGGCACCACCAATGGAAAGAAAGGGCAGGACATGGACAACGTACGACGGCTCCAGGCGGTACCGGCCGAACACGCTGAAGCTGCGGCCCAGGCCGACGCGCTGGCACCCGCCAGCGGCGCGCCCCGGCCGCTGACGGTCCGGCGGGTCACTCCGCCGGGACCTGACAGCTACTACGCTCCCGTCATCCGGCTGCAGCCCAGGAGACCGGACCCTGCAGCGGACCGGCCAGCCGGGCCCAGGGCTGCGGCTCCGCCGGTCCTGCTGCATCCCCCTGCTGCCCCGGTTGCAGAGGCCGAAGTGCGCCAGGTGACGGCTACGGCCCGGTCCGTGGCGCAGGCCTGTCTGGAAGCGGTCGCCGGTACTCGGCCTGTCCAGCAGTTGGCCCGCTGGCTCGACCCCGCCTGCTACGAAAAGCTGGTGCACCGGGCAGACATCGTCAAGGCGCACCAAGCCAGACTGCGGTCCACCGGAGGCGCGCCGCTACGGCTGCACCGCAGCACCGTAGTGAGGTCCTCCCGGGTCTGCCGGGCCGCCGAGGGCGCCTACGAAGCGTCGCTGGTGGTCGCCGAAGCCCGGCGTGTGCGCGCCATAGCCCTGCGGCTGGAACTGGTCCGTGGGCTGTGGAAAGTCACCGCACTGGAGATCGGCTGACCGGCAGCGTGCCTGCTACTTCCGCCGTTTGCCGCTCTTCGCGGGCCGCTTGTCCTTGGCGGAATCGGCGGTCTTGGCTGTGTTTTGGCGCTCAACCCGGGTTTCGGCCTCTCCGGATGCAGTCGGTGCCGTGAACTGCAGCGAGGCAGGACGCTGCGGCGCTTCCAAACCTGCCGCCGTGATCTGCGGACCTGCTGCCGCCCGGGCGTCAGCCACACCCGGTGCGGACACCTCGGCGGGCTGCTGGACCTGGACCTCAAGGTTGAAGAGGTAGCCGATGCTCTCTTCCCGGATGGACTCCATCATGGTCTGGAACATGACGAATCCCTCGCGCTGGTATTCAACCAGCGGATCGCGCTGCGCCATGGCGCGCAGGCCGATGCCTTCCTTGAGGTAGTCCATCTCGTAGAGATGTTCCTGCCACTTCCGGCCGATCACCGACAGCACCACGCGGCGTTCCAACTCGCGCATGGTCTCCGATCCGAGGGTTTGCTCGCGCTGTGCGTAGGAAACCTTGGCGTCGGAGACAATTTCTGCGCGCAGGAAATCCGCGGTGACCTTGGATTGGCCGCCTGCTTCCTCGAGCACTTCGTCGATCGTCAGTTCAATCGGGTAGAGCTGCTTGAGGTTGGTCCACAGCTGCTCATAATCCCAGTCGTCGCCGTGGCCTTCCTGGGTGGCTTCGTTGACCATCGCGGTCACCACGTCTTCGAGGAAGAAGGAGACCTTCTCGTGCAGGTCGTCGCCCTCCAGGATCCGCCGCCGGTCGTTGTAGATGGCTTCGCGCTGCCGGTTGAGCACGTCGTCGTACTTCAGCACGTTCTTGCGCTGCTCGGCGTTGCGGCCCTCGACCTGGGCCTGGGCGTTCTGGATGGCCTTGGAGACCATCTTGGACTCCAGCGCCACGTCGTCGGGCATCCGCGAGGAGTTCATGATCCGCTCGGCGGCACCGGCGTTGAACAGCCGCATCAGGTCATCGGTCAGGGACAGGTAGAAGCGCGATTCGCCGGGATCGCCCTGCCGGCCCGAACGGCCGCGCAGCTGGTTGTCGATGCGGCGCGACTCATGCCGTTCCGTACCCAGCACGTAGAGCCCGCCCAACGCCCTGACGTCGTCGTGCTCGGCCTGGACTGCCTTCTGCGTCGATTCCAGCACCGCGGGCCACGCGGCCTCGTACTCCTCCGGATTCTCGGCCGGGTCCAGGCCGCGGCGTTCCAGTTCGGCGACGGCGTTGAACTCGGCATTGCCGCCGAGCATGATGTCGGTGCCGCGGCCGGCCATGTTGGTGGCCACCGTGACCGCACCCTTGCGGCCGGCCTGTGCGACGATCGCCGCTTCACGGGCATGGTTCTTCGCGTTGAGCACTTCGTGGCGGATGCCCTGCTTGGCCAACTGCTTGGACAGGTACTCGCTCTTCTCCACGCTGGTGGTGCCGACCAGGACCGGCTGGCCCTTCTCATGGCGCGAGGCGATGTCCTTCACCACCGCGTCAAACTTGGCGATCTCGTTCTTGTAGATCAGATCCGACTGGTCGATGCGGGCCATCGGCTTGTTGGTCGGGATCGGCACGACGCCCAGCTTGTACGTGCTCATGAACTCGGCGGCTTCCGTTTCGGCCGTACCGGTCATGCCGGACAGCTTCCCGTAGAGGCGGAAGTAGTTCTGCAGCGTCACGGTGGCCAAGGTCTGGTTCTCGGCCTTGATCTCAACGCCTTCTTTGGCCTCGATCGCCTGGTGCATGCCTTCGTTGTAGCGGCGGCCGGCCAGAATGCGGCCGGTGTGCTCGTCCACGATGAGGACCTCGCCCTTGAGCACCACGTAGTCCTTGTCCCGCTTGAACAGTTCCTTGGCCTTGATGGCGTTGTTCAGGAACCCGATCAGCGGTGTGTTGGCCGACTCGTAGAGGTTGTCGATGCCGAGGTAGTCCTCGACTTTTTCAATGCCGGACTCGAGCACGCCGACCGTGCGCTTCTTCTCGTCGACTTCGTAGTCTTCGGTGTCCTTCAGCCGCATCACCACGCGGGCGAATTCCGTGTACCAGCGGTTGACGTCGCCGGAGGCCTGGCCGGAAATGATCAACGGGGTGCGGGCCTCGTCGATCAGGATCGAGTCAACCTCGTCCACGATCGCGAAGTGGTGTCCGCGCTGCACCAGTTCGTCGCGGCTCCAGGCCATGTTGTCGCGCAGGTAGTCGAAGCCGAACTCATTGTTCGTGCCGTAGGTGATGTCCGCGGCATACTGTTCGCGCCGTGTGGCCGGGTTCTGGTTCGCCAGGATGCAGCCGCTGGTCAGGCCGAGGAAGCGGTAAACGCGGCCCATCAGGTCGGACTGGTACTCGGCCAGATAGTCGTTGACCGTCACGACGTGGACGCCCTTGCCGGTGAGCGCGTTCAGATAGGCCGGTGCGGTAGCCACCAGCGTCTTGCCTTCACCGGTCTTCATCTCCGCGATGTTGCCCAGGTGCAAGGCAGCCCCGCCCATGAGCTGGACGTCGAAGTGGCGCAGCCCGAGGGTGCGGCTGGCGGCTTCGCGGACCGCGGCGAATGCTTCAGGGAGCAGGTCATCCAGCAGCTCCCCGTCCTGGTAGCGCTGTTTAAGCGTGTCGGTTTCCCCGCGCAGCTCGGCGTCTGTGAGGGACTTGAAGTCCTCTTCCAGCACGTTGATCGCATCGGCGTAACCGCGCAGCCTCTTCAGCGTCTTCTTGTCGCCGGTACGAAGCACACGCTCGAGAATCGTTGGCACTACATTGCTCCCAGTCAGTCGCGCAGAATTCTGGCTTGTTCAGTCTACGTGAGAGACGTGCCGCGCACTGTTTTGGTTCCCCCGAGCCCGTCTCGCAACTTCCCGACCCAGTCCGGCAGCCAGATCCCCGCTGTCCTCAACCGCCACAGTGTCCAGCTTCAACCACCCGGCCATCGCTGCGAGTTCGGCTGCCAACTCCGCAGCCGTTTCGGCCGGAGCGTCGGCTTCGGAATGCGCAGACCTGACCACCAGCCTGCCGGTTGACCGGTCTGCCTTCAAATCCACCCGGGCGCACAACCGGTCCCCCAGCAGGAACGGCAAAACGTAGTAGCCGTAGGTCCGCTTCTCCGCCGGGGTATAGATTTCGATCCGGTAGCGGAAGCCAAACAGTTGTTCGACCCGCTGACGTTCGAAAACCATTGAATCGAAGGGGCTCAGCAGCGCCCGGCCGGCGACCCGGCGCGGCCGCGCCGCGTCGCCGTGCAGATAGACGTCTGCCTTCCAGCCGTCCACCTGTACGCGTTCCAACGTTCCATCGGCCTCCAGCGCCTGCACCGCGCCGGCCGCGGCGCGTGCCGGGACCCGGTAGTAGTCGGCAAAGCATTTGACCGTCCCAATGCCATGGGCGCGGGCCGCGGCTTCGATCAGCCGCAGCATCGCTTCTTCCGGATGAGGCCGGTGCGTGGCCTCGTACGGTGCCGGCAGCACTTTCTCGGTCAGCGTGTAGAGCCGTTCGAATTGCGGTGTCCGGGCGGCCGCGCTGACCAGTCCCTCTTCGAAGAGTGCCTCCAGAACCCGCTTGACCGCGTTCCAGTTCCAGCCCCAATCGGTGGTGGACCGGGTCTCTTCATGGCCAATCCGGTCTGCCACCGCCCGCGCGGTCAGGCCGCGCGACGAGGCCAGCGCGGCCAGGATCCGAGCCGTCAAATCCTGGACAACGTCCGGATCCATTCCGGCAGCACCCACCCAGTGGCGCCGCTGCCATTGGCGCAGATCGGCAAAATCCTCCGGCTTGATGTAGCTGGCTTCGTGGGCCCAGTACTCGATCATCCGGCGCGGCGCCTTCCCGGCCAACCGGTGCAGGATGTCGACGTCGTAGCCGCCGAGCCGGGAGAAGAACGGCAGGTAGTGAGAGCGCACCAGCACATTCACGGAATCGATCTGCAGCAACCGGATGCGGTCAAAGGTCCGGCCCACCTGCCTTGCGGTAACAAGGCCGGTGGGCCGTTCCTTGGCCAATCCCTGGGCTGCCAGCGCAATGCGGCGGGCCTGGGCCGGACTGATGCGGGCTGTCATGCCTTCATACTAGGCATCCATGTGGCAGCCGCTGCTGCAATCAGGCGGTGGCGTCCTCACGGGAGCGGTAGGCCAGCAACTCTTCGCGCGCCTTGGCTTCTTCGGCGCTGCAATCGGCATCGAGGGTAATCACGCCGTAGGTCCAGCCGCGGCGGCGGTAAACCACACTCGGCGCGCTGGTCTCCTTGTCAATGAACAGGTAGAAGTCGTGTCCCACCAGTTCCATATTGTCGACGGCGTCGTCGAGGGTCATTGCCGCAGCCGGGAAGACTTTGCGGCGAATCAGCACCGGGGAGTCTCCGGCAGGGACGTCGTTTTCAATCTCGTAGCCGGTCCGTTCCTCGGCCGGTTCCTGGCGGGCGGCCGCAGAGGCCATCATTTCGTGCAGCGGCACATCGGTACTGGCTGGTTCCAGCGTGGCGGTGGCCTGGTGGACGGCGGTCGGAGTGTGGCGTCCGTGATGGACCTTGCGGCGGTCCCGGGCGCGGCGCAGGCGCTCCAGAAGCTTGTTGTAGGCGATGTCAAAAGCTGCGAACTTGTCCGCCGCCTTGGCCTCGGCACGGACCACGGTGCCTCGACCGAGCACGGTGAGTTCAACCGTCATCGAGCTCTCGGCATTGCGGGCATTGGCTTCTTTGGTGACTTTGGCATCAAGCCGTTGGACCTTGTCGCCCAGCTGCTCGATCTTGGAGATCTTCTCCTCAGCGTACTCGCGGAACCTATCGGAAACAGACAGGTTGCGGCCGTTGATGTTGAATTCCATGGTGCCCTCCATAGTTGCCTAGATGACACAACAGCGACCGAAAGAGAAACTCCTTTCAGCCGCTGAAGACGGGAACCCTCCCTTACGGGAGCCCATACCTCACGTTAGATCACGGATGCTTTTTATTCACCCTTTAGACGATTTATCTCCAACATTTCCTGCGGATTCTTCCCGGTCACCCGAACCGCCCGGCGCTGGAGGGGAAGGCGCGTCGGCGTGTCCAGCCGGTGCCGAGGCAGCTGCCAGCACCGCTCCTCCCAAGGGGACTCCGCCGGCGGCACGGAGCGCTCTGGCCAGCTCGGCCATGGTTGCCCCGGTGGTGAGCACGTCGTCCACCAGAAGGCAGCCACGGCCGGCGATCAGCGGGATGTATCGAGGCGGCACGGCCATGCTGCCGGCCACGTTCCGTTGCCGGGCGGTTCGGCCCAGCGACTTCTGCCCGGCCGAAGTCCGCCACCGTATCAGCCGTTTCCCGGTTGCCACCGGGCGTACGGCCGGCAGCAACTGGAGTCCGGCCGGCAGCAGGTCCTGGCGTTCCATCCGGGCGAGCAGCAGTTGCAGCGGATCATAGCCGCGGCGACGGCGGGACGTTCCGCGCGCGGGCACCTGCACCAGCACTGCGGCGACTGGCCCTCCGGCACGCTCGGCCGCCGCGTCCACGGCAGCCGCCAAGACAACGGCCAGGACCTGGGCCAGCTCGGTCCGGCCATGGTTCTTGAAGGCCAGGATCGCCTGCGACAACTCGCGCCGATAGGGTCCGCCGGCCGTCACCGGCAGAGGCAGGCCGGCCTCGTCCAGCGGCAGCGATTCGGCCGTCTCCTCGGCCGCCACGGGGCGCACCGTGGCGCGGCGCAGTCGCCTCCTGCAGCCTGCGCACAGCACTTGGTCCGGCGCGCCGCACGCCACGCAGTCTGTCGGCAGCAGCAGCCGTCCAAACTGCCCGGACCAGATCCGCAGTGCCTGGACGGTCCGGCTGAAGTACAGCCGGTCCAGCCTGCTGCCCACTTCCGTCGTCGTGATCACCGCCGTTGTCCCGCCATGCACCAAGCCTTGCCGCGCCGGTTCCTTCCGGCCACCGGTATGGGGCGGATGTGGACAAGGCTGTGGCCGGCGCGGCCTGTGAAGGAGCGCTTACCCGGGGAGGTGCGGAGCGGCTTACCCGGGGAAGGAAGGAGCGGCTTGCCCGGGGAAGGAGCGGCTTGCCCGGGGAAGGAGCGGCTTACCCGGGGAAGGAGCGGCTTACCCGGGGAAGGAGGGGTCGATCACCAGCGGCGAATTGCGCTGCGGGGCCCAGCTGTTGCCGACCCGGATGTAGAGCATCTCGTTCGTTTGGGCGTAGACGTCCTGGTCGCCGTTGCCCGCGCTGATCTCTACCATGCCCTGCAGTGGTGCGGTCCTCTGGCTGCTGCCGTCCAGATGCAGAATTTCCGCGGTGACTGCCTCTTCCGCCGAGGACTTCATGACGATGACGGTATCCTCATCCGCCCAGACGCCGGTGTCGACCGGAACCGACGCCTTCAGCCGCTTGGGGGTGGTGATACCGCGCGGCCGCCCGTCCCGGTCGCGGACCACACCGGCGATGTAGACGGCAGCGCTCTCGCCTTCACGCGCGATGATCAAAGCCCTGGAACCTTCGCGGGAGATCTGCAGCTCAGTCACCGTCCGCTCGTTCAACCACTGTGCACCCACGGCGACCACTTTGTCCGGCTCCTCCACGGAGACCGCAAATACCTTCCCGCTGGCATCGCCGGCGGCGGTCCAGGCCCAGCCGAAGGGATCGACGCTGGGGCCGGTCAGTTCCCTCCCGGACGCCGCCTGCACCGCCTTGCGGTCCTCGCCGATCACAAACATCCGGTTGTGCTCGGCGGTCAAGAAGGCGAAGCGCTCCTGGTCCAGCGACATCGCCGGTTCGCGGGGGCTCAGCTGGTCGACCGAGGGCAGGCCCTCGGGCTTGACCGGCCGCGACCCCTCGTAGAAGACCAGTTCCTCATTCAGGATCCCGATCTGTACATTGCCGACGGCCGGGTCCGTCACCGCGGCTTGAAACTCGGGATCGGGCCCCGTGCCCAGATCCACGTCCCGCTGGTCCACGGTCATCCGCACGGTGGAGACCGTATTGAGCTCGCCGAGCGTCAATTCCAGCTGCTGCTGCATCTGCTGGCGGCGCAGGAACGTAGTGCCGGTCAGGACTTCGGCGGAGAGGTCGACGCTGGCAGCGCCTGATTCGATGGGCACGGCACGGCGCACCAGCTGGGACCCTTCCGGGAAGGCGCTGATCACCGCGCCGGCCAGATACGGTGCGGGTCCCTCCAACATGGCGGCCACGATCGCCGCAGTAATTCCCTGCCGGTTGGCGAACCAGCGCACATCCGGGACGGCGTAGGTGTAGGTGGGGTCGTAGAAGTACAGGTTGTAGGGGGAGAACAACGTGCGGAAGTCCACGGTGGAGACCATGGTTCCGTCCGGAATGCTGGAGATCCGCCATTCGCCGTCCACCTCCGTCAGTTCCACCGGCAGCGATTCGGTGGCGCCCTCCTCTGCCACCGTCCGCACGCCTGATTCGTTGATGGAGGTGTCGACTTCGACTTGCAGCACGAACTCGGTTTCGGACGGCGATCCGACGGTCTTCACGACGTTTCGGTACACCAGCGTCCGTTGCACCGGTTGCCATTCGCCGGCCAGATCGGGGGCCAGGAATTCCCGCGCTATCCGGTAGTCGTCCTGGGGCGCTGTGCCGGCCTGGATGAACCCTTCGACGATTTCCTTGGGGTCGTCCCCGGGCGTCGGTCCCGGCGGGTTGAAGGTGTATCCGGTCCCCTGGCTCGCGCCGGAGTCGGCCTGGACCGTCGCCACCGGCCCCGACATCGGAATCGAGGAGCAGGAGGCCAGCGCCAGCATGGCCAAGACCATGACGACGACGGTGCGCAGCCGGCTCATGCGGGCGGGGTCAGCTGGGGTCCGGAACACCGTTTTCCTCCTGCTGTTCAAGAAGTATGTTCTCCGCCGCCAGGTGCCCGTGCAGGCCGTTGGCGCCGGCCGGCGGCAACGGCAGCGGCGAATGGGTCAGCGTGCCGCCGCTGTGCCGCGGCAAGGTAAGCCGGAAGCAGGCACCGTTGCCGGGCTCGCCCCAGGCCTGGAGCCAGCCGCCGTGCAGACGCGCGTCCTCGGTGGAGATCGACAGTCCCAGGCCGCTGCCGCCGGTGGTCCGTGCCCGGGCCGGGTCGGCGCGCCAGAAGCGGTCGAAGACCCTGGACGCTTCCATCGGCGTCATGCCGATGCCGTAGTCCCGGACCGCGACGGCCACCGCGTCCTCGGTGGCGCCGACGGTGAGTTCCACCGGGTTGCCCTCTCCGTGTTCCAGGGCGTTGACGATCAGGTTCCGCAGGATGCGTTCGATCCGGCGGCGGTCCATGTCCGCGATACAGCGCGGTTCCAGCGCGATCAGGCGCAGTTCAGAACCGCAGTTGTCCGCCAGCGGCTGGGCGGCGTCCAGCGCGGTGCGGGCAATTTCCACCACGTCGGTGGGCTCGGCGTCGAGCGCCGCGGCGCCGGCGTCGAACCGCGAGATTTCCAGCAGGTCGGCCAGCAGCGCCTGGAACCGCTCCACCTGGTTGTACAGCAGTTCGGTGGAGCGGGCGTTGATCGGATCGAAGTCCTCGCGCGATTCGTACAGCACCTCGGCGGCCATCCGGACCGTGGTCAGCGGAGTGCGCAGTTCGTGCGAGACATCGGAGACGAACCGCTGCTGCATCTCGGACAACGTGGCCAACTGCGTAATCTGCTCCTGCAGGCTGCCGGCCATGTGGTTGAAGGAGGCCCCCAGCCGGGCCAGCTCATCCTCGCCCCGGACTTCCAGCCGTTCCTGCAGCTGACCGGCGGCCAGTTTCTCCGACACGATGGCCGCCTGGCTGACCGGGTGCACCACCGCCCGGGTCAGCAGCCAGACGATGCCGCCGACCAGCAGCAGCAGCAGTGCGCCGCCGATCCAGAGCACCCGGTGGATAAAGTCCAGGGTCTGCTGCACGGAAGAGAGGTCATAGACCAGGTACAACGCGTAGGCGTTGCCCGGCGGCAGTTGCACCTGGGTGCCGAAGCCGATGGCCGGCACGTCGCTGTCACCGACCGGCAACGCCAGGGCTTGGCGGTACTGGCCGCTGCCGGTTGCGACCTCTTTTGCCAGCCCCTCCGGAATGATGTTGGCGGTGATGGAGGTGTTGGACTGGCTGAACACATAGAGGTTCTGCCCGCCGGGCAGCGGTGTCAGCAGGTAGTAGCGCGGGGCTTCCGCGCCGGTGCCCTCCAGCAGCTTCAGCGTATCCCCCACCATGCTGGCCACCGTGGCACGGTCGCTGGCGGACGAACTCTCGAAGATGGTCTTGACCTGGGACAGGCCGCGCCTCGACTCCGCCTCGGCCTGGTTCACGCGCTCCTGGTAGAGCCCGGAGGCGATCTGGCTGGAGAGGAACGCGCCCACGCCCAAGAATGCGAAGGCGGTGAGCAGGACGGCCGCGGTGACCGTTCGGAACTGCAGCGAGCGTCGCCATTTCCGATTCAGGAAATCGCGGCCCTGCAACGTGGCATGCCAAGCGGCCTCAGCTGCCGCCTTCAGCTTGGCTTTCCACCGGTTGAGAACCGGCTCCACTTACCCTTGGCCGGCCTTGTATCCGACGCCGCGCACCGTGAGCACCACTTCGGGGGCTTCCGGATCGCGCTCGATCTTGGAGCGAAGCCGCTGGACATGCACGTTGACCAGCCGGGTGTCTGCGGCGTGGCGGTAGCCCCAGACCTGCTCCAGCAGCAATTCACGGGTGAACACCTGCCACGGTTTCCGGGCGAGTGCCACCAAGAGGTCGAATTCGAGCGGGGTCAGCGAAATTCTCTCGTCCCCGCGGTGCACCACGTGGCCGGCAACATCGATGACGACGTCGGCAATCCGCAGTGTCTCCGGGGCCCGCTGGTCTCCCGGGCGCAGCCGCGCCCGCACACGGGCCACGAGTTCGGCCGGCTTGAACGGCTTGGGTACGTAATCGTCGGCACCTGATTCCAGCCCGCGGACCACGTCCGAGGTGTCCGCCTTGGCCGTCAGCATGACAATCGGGACGTCCGATTCGCCGCGGACCTGCCGGCAGACCTCGATCCCGTCCAAGCCGGGCAGCATCAGGTCGAGCAGCACCAGATCGGGCTTGCTGCTGCGGAAAACCTCAAGGGCCTGGGAACCGTCCGCGCAGAACACCGGATCAAAACCGTCGTTGCGCAGCACGATGCCGATCATCTCGGCCAGGGCCTCGTCGTCGTCTACGACCAGAATGCGTGCCTTCATATCTCCTAATTGTCCCCTATTTCAGTGAGATCCTGCCGCAACGGCGCACCGGGGCGCACGAAAAGCGACCCACGGCCGGCCCGGCCCCGGGATTCTAGGAACTCGCGGACCGAAACTATAGGCTGATGAGAGGCTAACACTTCGCCGACGGCGTCCCGCAGTCGGCCACACGAGACCAGAAAGACGGAACGCGATGAGCCACGGGGCCAACGACGCCGGGCATGACAGCAGGAATCCGCAACGGCAGGGCTCCGGCGGCACCAGGCCTGATGGCGCCGGCCCTGATGGCACTGAGCCTCGAGGCACTGAGTCTCACGGCGCTGAGGCTCATGGCGCTGGCATCAACGGCACCGGGCGTTCCGAACCGGGCTGGCAGGGCAACGACGCCGGCCTGCAGCAGCCCGCCCAGCAGGATGCGGCCGCCCAGCAGCCCTGGAGCCAGCCGGCAGCGCCGGCCGCGCCCGGTCAGCCGACCTGGGGGCAGCAGCCCGCTTGGGGACAGCAACCGGTGTGGGGCCAACCGGGACCGGTGCCGCAGCAGCCGACATGGGCACAGCCGGGCCAGCAGCCGCGGCCCGCCCAGGCCGGTTGGAGCCAGCAGCAGTGGGGGCAGCCCGCGCCTGGCCAGCCGTGGGGACAGCCCGGCCAGACATCCGGACAGCCCGCTCCCGGCCAAGCGTGGGGACACCCCGCGCCCGGCCAGCCGTCCGGGCAAGCCGGCCAGCAGTGGGGGCAGCCCGCTCCTGCCCAAGCGTGGGGACAGCAGTCCGGACCGTGGCAGGGCCAGCAAGGCGGCGGCTGGCCGGTTCCGACCGGTCCCGGTCCGTACCGCGGCTATGTGGCTCCGCCGAAGCCGGGTGTCATCCCGCTGCGCCCGCTCGGTGTGGGCGAGATCCTCGACGGCGCTTTCCAGGCTGCCCGCAAGAACGCCGGGGCCGTCTTCGGCACGGCGGTGCTGCTCCAGGTAGTGGTCAGCGCGCTGGCCTGGCTGGTCGGCGGACTGATCATTTCGGCCTTCGGCGGCCTGCAGGTCATGGCCAACGAGGAACTCACCGACGAATCCGCGGTGGCTTTCGGCCTCTCCATCATCATCTCCTCGCTGGTCCTGGGCCTGTTGTCCAGCGTCGGCGTCCTGGTCCTGCAAGGCGTGCTTGCCATCCCCACGGCGAGGGCCGCGGTCAACCAGAAAACCGGCTTCCGCCTGATGTTCGCGCTTGCCAAGGGCCGGATCGGAGCCTTGGCCGTGCTGGGCCTGCTGTATCTGGCCCTGACAGCCGTCGCGCTGGTGGTGATTATCGCCGGCTCGTTCTTCCTGGCCGACCAGCTGGGCGTTTCCTCGGTCTGGATCATCGTGCTGATCATTCTCGGCCTGACGGCGGTGTCCATCTGGATCGGCATCAAACTGATGCTGGCCCCGGCAGTCATCATCATGGAACGGGCACCGCTCTTCCGTGCGCTCGCCCGGTCGTGGCAGCTGACCAACCACAGCTGGTGGCGGACTTTCGGCATCATCCTGCTGTGCACCATCATCGTCACCGTGATCACCTCCGTGGTCAGCATGCCGATTTCGTTCATCATCGGGCTGGCCGGCCCGCTGATGGGCGATCCGACGTCGGCCGAGAGCATGCTGGCCACCATGGGCCCGCTCACGCTGGTGTCGATGCTGCTCTCGTCGATCTTCTCGGCCATCGGCTACGCCTTCCAGGCCGCAGTGATCGCACTGGTCTACATCGACCTGCGGATCCGCCGCGAGGGCTTCGACGTGGTGCTGCTGCGCGAGCACGAAGCCTCCGGTGGCCAGGACACCCGCAGCATCCCGGGACTGGGCGCCGGATCAGCGCACGGCTCCGCGGTCCCGGGGCGGTCCGGGCCGTGGACGCCGTGACTGCGGTTCCGGCGGCACTCGCGTTCGCGGCCGCCCTGGTCAATCCGGGTCCGGAGGAAGCACGCGAACTGCTGGTCCGCGAACTGGCCAAGCAGGAGTACCAGGATGCCCGCCCCGGAGTCTTGGAATCGGTGCTGCAGGGCATCCTCGACTGGTTCGCCGAGGTGATCTCGCAGTTGAACGGCTTCAGCCCGAACCTGGGCACCCTGATCCTGGTCCTCGCCGTCCTGTTGGTGATCGGCGCGGCCGTGTGGGTGGTCAAGCCGCGGCGCAACGCCCGCCGTCGGGCAGCAGCGGAGATTTTCGACGCCGCCGCCCCCCTCACCGCCGACGAACACCGCAAGAATTCCCGCGAGGCGGCCGCCCGAGGCGATTGGGACACTGCCCTCACCGAGCGGTTCCGCGCGCTGGTGCGCTCGATGGAAGAGCGCGTGGTGCTGGATCCGCAGCCCGGCCGGACCGCCGACGAGGCCGCCGCCGGGATCGCTGCTGCGTTCAGTGCCGAGGCAGGCCGGCTGCGGGCCGCGGCCAATCGTTTCGACTCGGTGCGTTACGGCAAGGTGCCTGCGTCCCGCGACGATGTCGAGCGGCTGGCAGGCCTGGATGATTCCTTGGCTGCAGCATCGCCGGTTTCGGCCGGCGACACCAGCCTTCCGCCGCTGGCGGTTCCGCGATGACGCCGGCTGGAACAACGGCGGCACCGGCAGCGGTTCCCGCCGGTCGGCCCGGAAGCCCAACTGCCGGAGCAGCGGGCCACGAATCCGCGGACCGGCCGGAAACGGTGGGCGACGGCGGCAGCGTGTGGTCCACGCTCCGTAACCGGCTCCGCCGGTGGAGCTTCTGGCTCATTTTGCTGGTGCTGCTCTGCGGCGTCGTCGCACTGGAGTTGCTCCGCGGCCCGGCGGCCGACCGTGCCGACCTCTCCCCCGGGAACGCCGCGCCCAACGGCGCCAAGGCCGTGGCCGAGGTACTCCGCCAGCAAGGCGTCCAGGTTGTTGCTACCGACTCGCTGCAGGAAACGCGCGACCAACTCCACGCCGCCGGCGGCACTCTGCTGATCCATGATCCGAACGGTTACCTGTCGGCGGAGCAACTGGAACCGCTGAAGGCACAGGCCGGCCGGATTGTGCTGCTGGAGCCCGGTTTTGAGGCCCTGCGGGCGCTCGCCCCGGGTGTCCGGGCGGCAGGCGTCATCCCTGCCGACGGCGGAAACTTGCCCGCCGACTGCCGTCAGCCCGGCCCCACCACCGCCGGCGAGATCACCCGGGGCGGATTCTCCTACCGCGGTGGCAGCGACATGTGCTTCGCCGTCGATACTGCCGCCGGGGACGCAGCGCCCTACGTGCTCTCCGACGACGGTGCCACCGTTGTGCTGGGGGCCGGCCACGTGCTCAGCAACGAAGCCATAGTCCAGGCCGGCAACGCGGCGCTGGCCCTGAACACTTTGGGCGCCACGGACCGGCTGGTCTGGTACCGGGCGGGCCCGCAGGACGTGCCCGTGGCCGACGCACCGGTCAACCCGATGAGCCTGCTGCCGGAATGGGTGCTGCCGGTATCCCTGTGGCTGATGGCCGTCGGCGTCGTTGCCATGTTCTGGCGCGGCCGACGGCTCGGTCCGCTGGTGTCCGAGCCGCTGCCGGTCTTGGTCCGCTCGGCCGAGACGATCGAGGGCCGCGCCAGGCTCTACCAGAACGCCAAGGCCGTGAATCACGCCGCGGACAACCTGCGCGCCGCCACAATGACGCGGCTGGCCGCCCAACTGCGCCTGCCCGCGGGAGCCAGCAGCGCCGACGTCGTGAATGCGGTAGCCCGGAACAGCGGCCGCTCACGGGCGGAACTGGAACGCCTGCTGCGCCACGAGGAGCCCGGAACCGAAGCCCGGCTGGTGGCCTGGGCCCAAGAACTTCAGCAGCTAGAGAAAGAGGTAACGCACCGATGAGCGAACAGACTGGACAGTGGCAGGCAGCCCAGTACGGCGGCGGCCCCGCCGTGGCCACACCGCCCGACGACCGCCTGCGCCAGGCCCTGCATGATGTGCGCGGCGAGGTGGCCAAAGCCGTCGTGGGCCAGGACTCCACCGTGACCGGACTGCTGATCGCGCTGCTCTCGCACGGGCATGTGCTGCTCGAAGGCGTTCCCGGAGTGGCGAAGACGCTGCTGGTCCGTTCGCTCTCCGCCGCGCTGAGCCTGGATACCAAGCGGATCCAGTTCACCCCGGACCTGATGCCGGGCGACGTGACCGGCTCGATGATCTACGACACCCACACCTCCGAATTCCGGTTCCGCGAGGGGCCGGTGTTCACCAATATCCTGCTGGCCGACGAGATCAACCGCACGCCGCCGAAGACCCAGGCGTCGCTGCTGGAGGCCATGGAAGAGCGCCAGGTCTCGGTGGACGGCACGTCGCGGAAGCTGCCCGAACCGTTCATCGTGGCGGCCACCCAGAACCCGGTGGAATACGAGGGCACCTACCCGCTGCCGGAAGCCCAGCTGGACCGCTTCCTGCTGAAGCTGACCATGAACCTGCCGGACCGCGACGCCGAAATCGAAATCATCCGCCGCCACAGCCTGGGCTTTGACCCGCGCGACCTGCAGGGCGCCGGAGTGCGGGCCGTCGCCTCGGCCGAGGACCTGGTCCAGGCCAGGGCCGCCGTGGCCAGGGTGGCGATCGCGCCCGAGGTTGTCGGCTACATCGTGGACCTGGTCCGGGCCACCCGGTCGGCGCCGTCCTTCCAGCTGGGCGTCTCGCCGCGCGGCGCCACCGCGCTGCTCAACACCTCCCGGGCCTGGGCCTGGCTGAACGGGCGCGGCTTCGTCACTCCGGACGACGTCAAGGCGCTGGCCCTGCCGGCGCTGCGGCACCGGGTCAGCCTGCGGCCGGAAGCGCAGATGGACGGGGTCCAGGCCGACGACGTGCTGCAGAGCATCCTGGCCACCGTGCCGGTCCCCCGCTGAGCACGCCGTGGCGATCACCGGGCGTTTTGTCCTGCTGGCCCTGGCGGGCATTCTCCCGCTGCTGCTCTTTCCGCGACCGGCCACGGTGCTGGTATGGTGCCTGCTCCTGGCAGTGGCAGTGACTGTGGACCTTGCGCTGGCCGTGTCTCCGCGCCGGGTGGGGCTGCAGCGGCGGCTGCCGGCGAATGTCCGGCTGGGCGAATCCGTGACGGCCCAGCTCCTGCTGGCCAATCATGGCCGCCGCCAGTTGCGCGCCGTGCTGCGCGACGGTTGGCAGCCCTCGGCCGGTGCCGTGAATCCCGACCAGCGGGTGCGGATATCCCCGGGCGAACGGCGGCTGCTGCAGGTCCAGTTGACGCCCCTACGCCGCGGCGACCTCCTGGCGCACCACGTGGCCATCCGGTCGCTCGGTCCGCTCGGCGTGGCCGCCCGGCAGATCACCATCAGCCTGCCGGGCCGGCTGCGGGTGCTGCCGCCGTTCCACTCCAAGCGGCATCTGCCCTCCAAACTGCGCAAGCTGCGCGAACTGGATGGACGCGTTGCGGTGCAGATCCGCGGCGCGGGTACGGAGTTCGACTCGCTGCGCGATTATGTGCGCGGCGACGACGTGCGCTCCATCGACTGGCGCGCCACCGCCCGGCGGCAGGCCGTCGTCGTGCGCACTTGGCGGCCGGAACGCGACCGCCGCGTGGTGATCGTGCTGGATACCTCCCGCACCTCTGCCGCCCGGATCGAAGACGAGCCGCGGCTGGACACCGGGATCGAAGCGTCCCTGCTGCTGGCGGTGCTCGCCGAACGCGGCGGCGACCGGGTGGACTTCCTGGCCTTCGACAGGCGGCCGCGCGCCAAAGTCGCCTCCGCGGCCAAGGGCAATCTGCTCAACCAGTTGGTCAACGCCATGGCCCCGCTGGACCCGGAGCTGATCGAAGCGGACTGGTCGCAGATACCTGCCGAGATCCATGCCCTGTCCTCGCACCGGTCCCTGGTGGTGCTGCTCACCGCACTGGATTCCGGCGCGGCCGAAGAGGGGCTGCTGCCGGTGCTGGCCCAGCTGACCGCGAAGCACACCGTGGTGGTCGCCTCGGTCAACGATCCGCACGTGGACCGGCTGCGCACCGTCCGCGACACCGCGGACGACACGTTCCGGGCAGCGGCCGCGGAACGGGCCATGCTGGAACGGGCCGCCGTTGCGGCCCAGATCCGCCAGCTCGGCGCCGAAGTGGTGGACGCTCCCCCGCACGAGCTGCCGCCCCAGCTGGCCGATATGTACATCCGGCTCAAAGCCGCCGGCAGGCTCTAGCCGCCATGGGATCTGTCAAGGAAAAGCCCGCCATGGATCTGGCTCCGGAGGTGAGACAGTGGCCTCTGTCTACCAGTTAGCGCTGGGACCGGACTTCCGGTTGCTCCAGCCCGAGTTGCAGCAGTACTTCTCGCTATCGCCCGCTGCGCAGAACGACGGCGGTGCGACAGTCAGCGGCGTCGGTTCCGGAACGTTCGACGTGGCAGGTTGCCCGATCCCGGTGCTGCGGCCATTCCTCACCCTGGCCAGCAGCGACAACGCGTTGTTCCCCGAATACCAGCACCAGGTACCCTTCACCATCGAGAATCGGGCCTCGCTGGCTGCGGGCGGCCATCCGCAGCTCACCGCCGTCAGGACGCTCCACTTCGAAAACCGGACCCGGATCATGGAGGACCGGACCAGCTGGGACGATGCCCTGGGCACTGCGGTCGGTGCGCTGGGGCGGAGCGGCCGCTTGCTGACGGACGTGACGTGCTCGGTCGGCGGCGGGGGCAGCATGCGGATCGTCTCGCGCCGCAGCCGCCTGGCCACCGGCCGCCGCTCAGTCCGGCTGCCGCTCTTGTTCGACGCGGCGGCCTTCACCGAACAATGGTGGGACGACTACGACCAGCGCTTCCGAATTCGCACGAAGGTCATTCAACGGCAATTCGGGACCGTGCTCGAATACGACGGGTCCTTCACCTATTCGGCACCGGCGTAGTCCGCGCCTGCGGCCCCGGGACACGGCCGAGGACTGCGGACCACACCGGACACGCTCCCGGCCGGCATGCTCACGCTTCCGCGCCTGCGGCCCCGGACACGGCCGAGGGCCGCGGAACACACCGGCACGGTCCCGACCGGCATGCTCACGCTTCCGCGACGACCTGGTTCAGTGCATCCGCCGTCTGCGTCAACCGCTTCACCACCGAGCGTGCTGCTTCGGGTGCCGACCCTGCCAGTCCGGCGGACGGCGTGATCCGCAGCTGGGGCAGGCGTTTCAAGGGCAAACCCAGCTGCCGCCACGGCCGAACTACTGACTCAACCAATGCCGTCACCTGCGGGATTCTTTCGACCGCAGGGTCGATCAGGCCCGCCCAGATGCGCCGATCGGCTTCCACCGCCGCAGCAATGGTTTCCCATTGCCGGGCCTTCAGCCCACCCACCGGGATCGCAAAGCCGTCCAGGCTGCTGCTTGCCACCGCATCCAGCGCGGAATCGGCGGCCGGTAGCTGCGCCACCACTTCCACGGCACCGGCGTCGCGCAGGGCGGATGCCACCAAGTCCCAGGCGGAGAATACTTCCGACGCTGCCACCGAACGCAGGGTCCGGTAGCCGCTGGCGGTGGGAATGCTGCCGGCCAGGACGGCGTCGACTTCCGGCTCGTCCAGCTGGACCACCAGCTCCGTGCCGGCCGGCAGCGAGGCCCTGACCTGGGCAAGGTGCCCCGCCGCGCCGTCCGCCAACGATTGGGCAAGGTCACGCCGGGCGCCGGCGTCGATCAGGGCCCGTTCGCCGTTGTGCAGGTAGAGGTTGGCGGCCAGCGACATCGGACCGCGCAACTGGACTTTGAAGTGGTTGCCCGGCCTGTCCTCGGCACCAACCACATCGGCCAGCACGTTCAGGTCGGTGCGCAACGCGGAAACAGCCCGGCGGTGGTCCTGGCCCGGGCGGTTTACCAGCCGCCAGCCGTGCGGCTGCAGGTCAATGAAGAGTTCCGCCAGGAATCCGGCGGTCCGCGCGACCGGATCGGCCCCGACACCGCGGTCCGGCAGCTCGACCAGATGCGGCAGGTTCGGCTCGCCCAGTTCACCGCGGATGATCCGGGCCGCCTCCGCCGGGTCCGTTCCGGGCCAGCTGCCCAGTCCGGTGGCGCTCACTTGGCTGGGCCGCGCCTCGGCGGCGGCCGCATCGGAGCCGACTGTCACGTCAGTTGCCGCCGTTGTGCTCATCGGAGATGGCCTGGTGGTGCCTGATGACCTCGGAGATGATGAAGTTCAGGAATTTCTCGGCGAAGGCAGGGTCCAGATGCGCTTCCTCGGCGAGCCGCCGCAACCGGGCGATCTGGGCGGTTTCGCGGTCGGGATCGGCCGGGGGCAGCTTGTGCCTTGCCTTGAGGTAGCCCACCCGCTGCGTCGCCTTGAACCGCTCGGCCAACAGATACACCAAGGTTGCGTCGATGTTGTCGATGCTGCCGCGCACCGCCAGCAGCTCCGCCATCACCTCGGGAGCCACCTGGTCGGAGAGTGAGCTGGCGGTCGGGTCAAAGTCATCGGCAAGGCGGGGCTCGGTCATGGTCCCAGTTTATGGTTCGGCCCGCACCGGCATTGCACCGGTTACTCCTGTGTGAAGCCCGGGGCAGCGAGTGTCAGGAAACCTTGGCCGGGTCCCAGCTCAGCGAACGCGCCGAATCGATCGTGGCCTGGCCCAGCACCCGGGTGCCCTGGTAGAGGACCATGGTCTGGCCGGGAGCCACACCGCGCATCGGTTCGATCAGCGTGACCACCAGCTGCTGCCGGCCGTCGTCGTCGAGCTCCGACTGGGCCCGCGCGGCCACCGGGTCGCCGTGCGCCCGGACCTGCACCATGCAGTCGAAAGCCGTCTGCGCTTCCACCTCGGGCAGCGGCAGGCCGGCCCAGGACACTTTGATGCCTCGCATCTGGTCCACGGCCAGCAAGGCCTCCGGCCCCACCACCACCTTGTTCTCCTTGGGCCGGATCTCCAGCACGAACCGCGGCTTGCCGTCCGGCGCCGGCCGGCCCAGCTTCAGTCCCCGGCGCTGGCCGACGGTGAAGGCGTTCGCCCCCTCGTGTTCGCCGACGACCTGGCCGTCCTGGTCGACGATGGATCCGGATTCCATCTCGATCTTCTCGGCCAGCCAGCCACGGGTGTCGCCGTCGGAAATGAAGCAAATGTCGTGGCTGTCCGGCTTGTTCGCCACGGAGAGCCCGCGCCGCGCAGCTTCGGCACGTACCTCGGCCTTGGACGGCGTTTCAGCCAGCGGAAACATGGAGTGCTTGAGCTGCTCGTGGGTCAGCACGCCCAACACGTAGGACTGGTCCTTGGCCCAGTCGGCGGCGCGGTGCAGTTCGCGGTTGCCGTGCTCATCCTCGATGACCTTGGCGTAGTGGCCGGTGCACACCGCGTCGAAGCCCAGCGCCAGCGCCTTCTCCAGCAGGGCGGCGAACTTGATCCGCTCGTTGCAGCGCATGCAGGGGTTCGGCGTCCGGCCGGCAGCGTATTCGGCGATGAAATCATCCACCACGTCTTCCTTGAACCGTTCGGAGAAGTCCCAGACGTAGTACGGGATGCCGAGGATGTCGCAGGCGCGCCAGGCGTCACGCGAATCCTCGATGGTGCAGCAGCCGCGGCTGCCGGTGCGGAGCGTGCCGGGCATCCGGCTCAGGGCCAGATGCACGCCCACCACGTCGTGGCCGGCCTCCACCGCCCGTGCCGCTGCCACGGCGGAGTCCACGCCGCCGCTCATCGCTGCCAGTACCTTCATGAATTCGTTTCCCTACTGATGTGTTGTCTGTGTCAACCGCGGCACACCGTTTGCGCCGTCGGCCCGCGCCGCAGCGCCGGTCAACCCGCCTGTGTACCGGCGGTCTGGATGCTGGAGACGTGCCCGGCCATGCCGGCCTTTTTGGCACGCGCGTACGCCTCGGGCAGCGCAGCCACCAAGGTGTCAACGTCGGAGTCGGTGGTTGTATGCCCGAGCGTGAAGCGTTGTGCGCCACGGGCTTCTTCTTCGCTGAGCCCCATGGCCAGCAGGACGTGCGAGGGCCGCGGCACTCCTGCGGTGCAGGCCGAGCCGGTGGAGGACTCGACGCCGGCCAGATCCAGCAGGAACAGCAGCGAATCCCCCTCGCAGCCCGGGAAGGTGAAGTGCGCGTTGCCCGGCAGCCGCCGGCCTTGCTGTTCCCGGTCCGGAGTCCCTCGCAGGACCGCCTCCGGAACGGAGCGTACGACGCCGGCGATGAGTTTTTCGCGCAGTCCCGCCAACCGCCGGGCTTCGTCCGGCAAGTGTCCGACGACGGTCTCCGCCGCGGCGGCGAAGGCGGCAATCGCCGGGGTGTCCAGGGTGCCGGACCTGATGTCGCGTTCCTGTCCGCCGCCGTGCTGGACCGGAGTCAGCTTCACGTCCCGGCGGACCAGCAGCGCGCCCACCCCCACCGGGCCGCCGATCTTGTGCCCGGTGATCGCCATGGTGTCCAGTCCTGATGCCTTGAAGTCCACCGGCAGATGACCGAAGGCCTGGACTGCGTCGGAGTGGACCGGGATCCCCTGTGCTTGGGCGGCAGCAACGATCTCCGCCACCGGCTGGACGCTGCCGACCTCGTTGTTGGCCCACATGACGGTAATCAAAGCCACGGCTGCGGGGTCCGCGTCGATTTCGCGCTGCACGGCCTCCACCGGGACCACGCCGTCGGAATCGACCGGCAGCCAGACCGCCTCGGCCCCCTCGTGCTTTTCCAGCCATTCCACCGTGTCCAGCACTGCATGGTGCTCCACCGGCGAACACAAAATCCGCCGGCGCCGGGGATCGGCGTCGTGCCGCGACCAGTAGAGCCCCTTGACGGCCAGATTGTCGGCCTCGGTGCCGCCGGAGGTGAAAATCACTTCGGACGGATGGGCTCCGGTTGCGGCGGCGATGGTCTCGCGGGCGTCCTCGACCACCCTGCGGGCGCGGCGGCCGGAGCCGTGCAGCGATGAGGGGTTGCCGCTGCGGCTGAGTTCATGGGTGAGTGCGGCCAGGGCCTGCGCCAGAATGGGCGTGGTCGCCGCGTGGTCAAGGTACACGGGCACGCCAACATTTTACATGCCCGAATGTCCCCCGTGCGGGGCTCTGGGTCAAGCAGGCCGCTTGCGGTTGATTCTGGCGCAGCAGAACGGTCCGTCCGGATCTGCGGCGATGCTGTGGTCCCGGTCCGCGCAGCCGGCCAGCATTCCTTCCAGCAGGGCCAGGTTCAGCCCGCACACGGTCTGGGTGTGGCTCCGGGCCAGCAAGTGGAACGGGCAGTTTCCCAGCGCGAAGCCGGCAGCATCGGGCAACGGCCGGTAGCCCGCCGATGCCAGTGCGGCTTCCAGGCCGGCCGCGCCGGCCCCGAGCTCCTGGCCTTTGGCCCGGGCCGCCTCGGCCACCAGCTCATGCGCCGGGCGCGCCGTTTTGGCTGATTCCTCCACCGCCGTGGCCAGCAGGTCACCGGCCAGGTCGTAGGAGCGTTCCGGCACCGAGGCGGAGACTTCCGGCACCGCGGCCGTGTAGACCTTCGACGGACGGCCGGAGCCCGGCCCGGATTTGCCGCTGAGTTTGCGGAACTCCACGTTTAGCAGCCCGTGCCCGGCCAAGGCGTCCAACTGGAGGGACACGGTGCTGCGCGGCAGATCCAAGTCGGCGGCGGCCTGGTCCCGGGTCACCGGTTCGGCGCTGTGCCGGACAAACTCGAACAGGCGGCGGCGAACGTCGTCGCCCAGGGCGGTGACGGCCGAAAGTCCGGGTGACGGCTGGTAACTCATGGCGATCTTTCCGGTGGCGGGTGCATTGACTTATGCGATGCGGATTTCTAAAGTCGAACATACCTATTTTAGAACATCTGGCCCTGCCCCAACAGGCAGCTGCCAGTGCTTCCATCAGATCGGCAGCCGCCGGGGTTCGGCCCGCAAAGTGCCTGCCGGCATTGTGAAGGAGCGCTGCCATGGCAGAGAACCCGATCGTTATTGCCGGAGCCGGACTCACCGGCGCCACCGCGGCCGAGGCGCTGCGCGCCGGCGGCTACAGTGGTGAACTGGTGCTTGCCGGCACCGAGGACCAGCACCCTTATATCCGGCCGCCGCTGTCCAAGGATTTCCTGGCCGGGCGCGAGGACGCGCAGGCGGCGCTGGTGCAGCCGCCGGGCTGGTATGCCGAGCACGGCGTCCGGCTGCTGCGCGGCACTACGGTGGAGTCCTTCGATCCCGGCGCCCGCACCGTGACGTTCTCCGACGCCATCACCCTTCGGTATTCGGAACTGCTGTTGGCCACCGGGGCGTCGCCTCGGCGGCTGCAGCTGCCCGGCGCCGAGCTGGAAGGCGTGCACTATTTGCGCACGCTCGGTGAGAGCGAATCGCTGCATACCGTGCTGGCCGCGGGATCCCAGCGGCTGGTGGTGCTCGGCATGGGCTGGATTGGCATGGAGGTTGCCGCCACAGCACGCCAGCTGGGCAACGAGGTAACCCTTGTGGGCCGCGGCGAGATCCCGCTGGCCTCGGCACTGGGCGGAACCATTGGCAGCATCTTCGCGGACACCCATCGCCGCGAGGGCGTGCTGCTGCGCACCGGGCGCAGGCCCGTGGAAATCCTCGGCGAGGCCGGCAAAGTCAGCGGTGTGCTGCTGGACGACGGCGAGCGCGTGCCCGCGGATCTGGTGCTGGCAGCCATCGGCGCCGTCCCGAACACGGCGGTGGCCGAAGCCGCCGGTCTGGCGGTCTCCGACGGCATCACCACCGACCAGCAGCTGCGTACTTCAGCCGAACACGTCTTTGCCGCCGGCGACGTGGCCCGCGCCTTTCATCCGGTCTACGGTGCGCCGCTGCGCAGCGAGCACTGGGCGAATGCCATAGCGCAGGGCAAAACTGCCGCTGCCGCCATGCTGGGCCAGGATGCATCCAACGACGACATCCCGTACTTCTACACCGACCAGTTTGGTATCGGGATGGAATACTCCGGTTATTTCCCGTGGGCGGCAGAAACCGAACCGGTATTCCGTGGCAGCTACCAGGACCCGGACAAGTTGGAGTTCATTGCGTTTTGGCTGCGCAATGGCAAGGTAGTGGCTGGTATGAATGTAAACATCTGGGACGTCCAAGAACCCATCCAGGACCTGATCCGGTCCGGCCGCACCGTGGCTGCCGCGGACCTGTCCAACCCTGACAAGGAGCTGACCAGCCTGTGAGCCAACCTGCGACGGACCAGACGCCGTCCGGCGCCTTCCTGCCCGAACTGCACCATCCGGTGCACGAATTCGGCTCCCGCCGGATCGATTTCCGCTCGCAGGTGGCGCTGATGGCCATCGTCAACCGGACGCCGGATTCGTTCTACGACGGCGGCCGGACGTTCGCGCTGGACGCCGCCATCGATGCCTCGATGCAGGCGGTGGCCGCGGGTGCGGACTGGGTGGACATCGGCGGGGTGCCCTTCGCGCCCGGGCCGGCCCTGTCCGCGCGCGAAGAAGCGGAACGGATTGTTCCGGTGATCGAGGCGGTGCGGGCGGCGTCGGACGTGGTGATCTCCGCCGATACCTTCCTGCCGGAAGTGGCCGCGGCGAGCCTCCGGGCCGGCGCCAACGTCATCAACGACACCACCGGACTGCACGATCCGGACATGGCGGCGGTCGTGGCGGAAGGTGGGGCCCATCTGGTCATCACCCACTCGCTGGCCGCTCCCCGCACGGTGTATCCGCGGCCCCGCTACGGCGACGTGGTCGAGGACGTTGTCGGCTTCCTCCGCCGCAAGGTGGACCTGGCCGTGGACCTGGGCATTCCCGCGGAGAAAATCATCATCGACCCCGGCCACGACCTGAACAAAAACACGCTGCACTCGCTGGAAATCACCCGCCGTTTCGGTGAAATCGCCGCGCTCGGCTATCCGGCGTTGGCGGCGGTGTCCAACAAGGACTTCATCGGCGAAACGCTGGACCAGCCAAAACAGGAACGGCTGTCCGGCTCGCTGGCGGCAGCCGTCATCTGCGTCATGAACGGCGCGCGGATCCTGCGCATGCACAACGTGCCCGAAGCCAGTGCCGCCATCCGGATGGCCGAGGCGGTGCTGGGCTGGCGCGAACCGTCCTATCTCAAGCACAACATGGGCGAAGCCAACGAACCGGCGGCGCCATGACCCGGCCGATCCGGCGCATCCTGCCGCCGGGGCCGGAGCAGGCCACCGACCAGGACCTGCTGGACTGGTACGGCGAACTCCCCCGGACCGGGCCATGGGTCCGGTTCAACTTCGTCGCCAGCCTGGACGGCGCGGCCACCTACCAGGGCCGCTCCGGAACGCTGGGCGACGCCGTGGACCAGCGGGTCTTCCTGCTGCTGCGGCGGCTGGCCGACGTCCTGCTGGTCGGGGCCGGAACCATTCGGGCAGAGGGATATGGCGGCGAGTTGCTCTCGGCCGAGTCACAGGCCTGGCGCACCGCCCGGGGCATGAGCCCGCATCCCCCGGTGGCGGTGGTCTCCGCCTCGCTGGACCTTGATCCGGACAGCGAGTTCTTCACGGCAGCACCGGTGCGGCCGATCGTGTTGACCAGCGCGGCGTCCCCCGCGACCCGCCGCCGCGCGCTGGAACCGATGGCGGACGTGGTCGACGCCGGCACCAGCCGGGTGGAACCGGCGTTGATCGTGAAGGCCCTGGCGGACCGTGGTTACCAGCAGCTACACAGCGAGGGCGGCCCCACCCTCTTCGGCAGCTTCCAGGCCGCAGGACTGGTCGACGAGCTGTGCCTGACCATCAGCCCGCTGCTGGCCGGCGGCACCGCCAAGCGGATATCGGACCATGTGCCGGGGCAGTCGCTGCAGCGGCTGGAATTGCGCCAGGTACTGGAGTCAGGATCCATGCTGCTGTTGCGTTACACCGCGGCACACAACGCCCCGGGCACCACGTCGACCGACACCGGCAACCTGCCGACCGGCTCGCCGTCGGCATAAGCGGTGACGCCGGCCGCCTCCAACCGGACCGTCCGCACCCGCTCGATGTGGACCGCAGGATGGCTGGTGTGCCGGCCGGCGTAGACGCGCGGAAAGATGCCCAAAAAGGCGGGACGAGACAGCGGCGAGACAATGAACAGGTCCAGCGCGCCGTCGTCGTACGCGGCCTGCGGAACAATGCGCATCCCGCCGCCAATCGACCGGCCGTTGGCAATGGCAACCAGCATTGCGTCGGTCTGCCGCGGCACCCCGTCCACCACCAGGCTGTAGCTCAGCGGGCGGAAGGAGGCCAGTTCGCGCAGCATCGCCAGCGGGTAGCGCAGGCGGCCGCGCGGAAAGCGCCAGTGGTTGGCCCGGTCGTTGACCGCGGCGTCGAAGCCTGCGGAAAGGACCCCGGCGAACCAGCACGCGGTTCCGTCCTCACGGGTCACCCGGCCCAGGTCCACCCTCCGCGGCTGCTCCAGTGACTGCAGGAAGTGCCCGACGGCGGTGCGCGGCTCCGCGGGCAGGTTGAACAACCGGGCAAAATCGTTTCCGGTCCCCGTGGGCACTATGCCCAGCGGAACCTGCGTGCCCGCCAGCGCGTTGACTGCTAAATGAACCATTCCGTCCCCGCCCACCACCAACAGGGCGGAGATTCCCCGGCGCAGCTCGCCGGCCACCCGGTCCGCGAGCGCGGACCACGTCTCTGCCCGCAGCTCGACGGCGTTCCGGCCGTATCGGGCCAACTCTGCCATCACTTCCGCACCGGCGCGGGCAGTGGCCCCGAACGCGGCATGGGGATTGATGGCGACGGCGATTGGGGCGGAGGACGGCAGCGAAGTCACAGCAGTTCATTGTGGCAGCACGACCGGCTGCAGCCGCGGCACGACACAGGCGGCCGGTTCCCGGCGGTTACGGCGGTTACGGCGGTTACACTGGGCTTCGCGCAGGACCCCCAGACCCTACAGAGAGGCGGCCGGTGACTCCCCCATCCCACTACGATGCCTTGGGGCTGCCGGTCAATGCCACCGCACAGCAGATTAAGGCCGCGTACCGCAGGGCCGCACGCGCCACGCATCCCGACCACGGCGGGGACCCCGCCGAGTTCCGCCGCGTTAGCCTTGCCTACGAAGTGCTGAGCAACCCGCAGACCCGGTCACGCTATGACCGCTCCTACGGCGCTGCCACGGCCCCGCCGGCACGGACGGACAGCGCCGAATCCTTCGCGGCGTCTGCTGCCCCAGCCGCGCCCCGGCGTGCGCCCGGACAGCGCGGGCCCTCGGCCGCGGACGCGCCGATCTACGTTCCCGCCTATGGCTCGGCCGAGGCTTCCACCGGGCTGGCCGAGAACATCGCCCGCCAGCAAATCCACGGAGTGCCGCGCAAACGCGGCATCTTCGGTGCCGGTGCCCGGCTGCGTCGCGAAGCGCTGAGCGTGCAACTGATCAGCCGGCAGATCCTGCCCGCCATTCCGTCGGCGCGTTTGGTCAACGGTCTGCACTCGCCGGCCGACAACGGTTTCATCGACCATGCGCTGCTGGCCGGCTACCGGCTGGCTCTGATCGATTCGATGCTACTGCCGCGCGGGAACTTCCGCTGGGACGGCCGGACCCTGCACAAGGACGGCCGGGTAGTGGAGCCGCCGCTGCTGGCACCGGCGGTCCGGCGGATGCAGGAGCTGTTCCCGGAGCTCAATGTCACCGGCTGGATCGTGCTCCACTCTGCGGACGGGAATCTGCACGAACCGGTGATCGACTACACGCGCGGCTACGATCCGGACGGAATCGCCCCGGTGCACGTGGTCAACGCCGCCCGGCTGGTGCGCGAAGTCAAGCAGTTCCTGTCCTCCGGACCGGCACCGAACACCGTGCACGTCCCCTCGCTGGCCCGGCTGCTGGCAGGCATGCACAGCTGACCGGCGTCAGTTCCCGGGCCGACCCGCACGGCCGGTGCTTCGAGGCGGGTCGGTGCGGCCCGGTGCTTCGGCGCGCTTAGGATGGAATCCGTGTTCCGCATCCTCTTCTACACTCCCGAGATCCCCGGCAATACCGGCAACGCCATCCGGCTGGCCGCGGTCACCGGAGCCGAACTGCACCTGGTTGAACCCCTGGGCTTCACCTTCGAAGACTCCAAACTCCGCCGCGCCGGCCTGGATTACCACGATCTGGCCGTGGTCCACGTCCACGCCAATCTGGAGGCGGCCTGGCAAGCCCTGCGGCCGGAACGGGTCTTCGCTTTTACCTCGGACGGTGAGACCTCCTACACCGACGTCTCCTACGTTCCCGGCGACGTTCTGATGTTCGGCCCGGAGTCGGTTGGGCTGCCGGATGCGGTCAAGCAGGATGCCCACGTGACCGCACGCCTGCGCCTGCCCATGCTGCCGTCCCTGCGGTCGCTGAACCTGGCCAACTCGGCCTCGATCGCCGTCTACGAAGCCTGGCGGCAGCACGGCTTTGCCGGCGCAAAGCTGTAGAGGCCGCCGGAAACAGCGGCGTGTCGTCGGCGAAGGAGCCGCCGCGCTTGGGGACCGATAGACTGGCACCCTATGGATACGCCACAGCCATCTGATCGCCTGGCCAGCCCCGCAGACTCCGAGGGGAACGACTACGCAGCAGCGGATGAGGACCATTCCGTACTGCACGCCGACCAGTTGACCGGCGGACCGGAAGAGGACGGGCGGCGGCACATGCCCGCGGTGACCAAGTGGCTGTTGTTGGCCCTGGCCGCCATCGTGGTGATCATCGGAGCCATCGCCGTCGCGGGGGCCCTCGGCGGAACCTCCGACCAGGACGTTGCCGACGCTCCCGACGTCGTCACCAGCCAGCAGGACGTCGAAGGCGGCGGCACCGTCGACGCCTCGATCTCGCTGGGCAAGAACGCCGCTGTCCTGACGTTCAATGATGTTGCGGCGTCCGAGGGACGCACCTACCAGGTGTGGCGGGTTCCGCTGGACGGCTCCGCGCCGGTATCGGCCGGAACTATTGATGCCGCCGACATCTCCGCAGGCAATCCCGTGGTGATCGATGGCATCTCCACGACCCGCGAACTGGCTGTCTCGGTCGAGGCACCCGGCGGGGCGGAGTCCCCCAGCCTGCCGTTCGCCGTGATCATTCCCACGCCGGCCGGCTAGCCCGCGCCGGCTGGCCGGACCCGCGGCGTTGGGCGGGCACAGCGTCGGGCCGCCACAGCGTTGGACCGCCACAGCGCTGGCCAGCCCGCGCCAAGCGGCGGAATCCTGCAGCAATTTGATACCCACGGCAGTGCCCGGCCCGCAGCGGCGCCGGGCGCTGCTGCCGAATCGGCAGACTTCCGGCGTCAGAAGCCGGCGATCGTCTCCGGAGTGTTGATCCCGACCACGTGGAACGCCTCCGAGCTGCGGCCTGCGGGAAGGCCGCCGCGTGCGGCGTTCTCGGCCAGATTCTGTCGCACCCGGGTGTCCATCGCGGCCAGGTCCGGGTGCTGGCTTGCGTGGATCCGGATGGCTGCCAGCTTGGTGTCGACCCAGTCGGTGATGTCCACGTGGTGGTTCTCCCGTTCCCGGGGGCCACCGTAGAACCACAGATAGGGCACCTTGTGGGCTGCCAGACCTTCCTCGAGCAGTTCCGGATAGGCATACGGGTTCTCCACTGCCGGGTAAATAGCACGGGTCACGATTTCGCCGCAGGCCAAGTGGTCCGGGTGGCTCTTCTGGATCCGCTCCCAGGCCCGCTCCGGGTGCATGGACAGCACGATGTCGGGACGGATCCGCCGCATCAACGCCACCGTCTGCCGGATGACTTCATGGGTGGGCTCCAGATAGCCGTCGGGCTGGTGCAGGAAATGCAGGTCCGTCACCCCGGCCAATGCGGCCGCCTTCGCCTGCTCGGCCGCCCGCAGCTCCACAATGTCGGCGCGCTGCGCGTCGTCGAAGCCTCCGGCGTCGCCGTCGGTCATGATGCAGTAACTCACCTGCACGCCCGCGGCCGTCCAGCGGGCGATCGTGCCCGCCGCGCCGAAATCCAGATCGTCCGGGTGGGCGGCAAACACCAGGACCCGCGCCGGCTTGAACTCAGCAGCCGTCATCGCCGCTAGCCCTTCCGCCGGCGGATCTCGGCGGCGGCCTGTGGCAACACCTCGGCCAGGTCGCCGACGATGCCGAAGTCGGCAATCTCAAAGACCGGCGAGTCGGCGTCGTTGTTGACCGCCACAATCACCTTGGCGGTCTGCATGCCGGCTTTCTGCTGGATGGCGCCGGAGATGCCGGCGGAGACGTAGAGCTGCGGCGAGACGGTCTGGCCGGTCTGGCCCACCTGTGCCGAGTGCTCGATCCAACCCGCGTCGGTCGCGGCCCGGGATGCACCCACGGCCCCGCCCAGCGCGTCGGCCAGGTCCTCGATCGGAGAGAAGTCTCCGCCGGTGCCGCGGCCGCCGGCAACCACCACGCGGGCCTCGGTCAGCGCCGGCCGCCCGCTGGCTGCCTTCTCCGCGCGGTGCGTGATGCGCGCCGCCGGACCGAAGTCCCCGACGTCGACCGTCGTCACTTCCGGCACCGCCGCGGCGTCCGCGGGAGCCTCGGTGACGGCGTTGGCCTTCACCGTGACAATCGGCGTACCCCGGCCCACCTGTGCCTGCACCGTGTAGGAACCGGCCAGCACGCTCTTGGTCACGGTCAGGTCGGCGGAGACCCCGATCGCGTCGGTGATCACGCCGGAGTCCAGCTTGATTCCGGTTCGGGCGGCAATCTCCTTGCCTTCGAACGTGTTGGGCAGCAGCACCGCGGCCGGGTCGGCTGCACGGGCGGCAGCGGCAACGAACGCGGCCTTCGGGGCCACCAGGGCTCCGTCCAGGTCCGCGGACGGGCGGTAGAGCGTCCCGACGCCGTAGTCCCCGAGCGTGGTCCGGACGGCGTCGGTGAGGTCTCCGTTGAACGCTGCCACCGGCTCGCCAATGGTGCGCGCCAGCGTGAGCAGTTCCAACTGGCCCTTGTGGAGGGCCTGGCCGGGGTGGTCGATAAAGACAAGAACTGTAGGCATGGTGCCGGTATCCTTCGCGGTTTCCGTGGCGGACTAGAGCAGGTTCTGGGCGGCCAGGAAGTCCACCAGGCGGATGCCGGCGTCGCCCTCATCGTTGATGATGGTGCCCTGCGATCGCGGCGGGCGTGCTTCGGCCGTCCGGACAGCGGTCCAGGCGCCGGCGGTGCCGACCTCTGTTGGCTGAATGCCCAGATCCGCCAGCGTCACTGTGGCAACCGACTTTTTCTTGGCCGCGATGATGCCCTTGAAGTTCGGATAGCGCGGTTCGTTGATCTGGTCCGTGACGGATACCAGCGCCGGAAGTTCGGCTTCGAGCGTGTCGGAATGCGTGTCCCCGTCGCGGCGGGCACGGACCGTGGTCCCGTCCAGTTCGAGGCTGGCGACGAAGGTCAGCTGCGGCAGGCCCAGTCGCTCGGCCAGCTGGGCAGGAACCAGCGAGGTTTCGCCGTCGGTGGAGGCCATGCCGGTGAGGACCAGGTCCACGTCGCCGAGGCTACGGATGGCGGCGGCCAGGACCAGCGACGTTCCGGTGGCGTCGGAGCCGGCCAGCGCGTCGTCGTTCACATGCAGGCCCTCGGTGGCGCCGATCTGCAGGGCTTTCTTCACTGCAGTGGCGGCCGCTGCCGGTCCCATGGTCAGCGCAATGACCCGGTTGCCGGCCTTCGGACCGCCGCGCTCCTCCGCCAACTGCAAGGCGGATTCAATGGCATATTCGTCCAGTTCGGACAGGATGCTCTCGGACCGGTCCACCGTTGCCGGATCGCCGGTCAGATGGCGGTCGAACTGTGCGTCCGGTACATATTTGACCAGCACCACGATGTTCAAGGCTGTGCCTGCTGCTTTTTGCATCCTCGCTGAACTTCCTTCCGCCGTCCACGGCCCGCGCGGGTGTTGCGGGTCGCTGCAAACACCCTAACCTTACCGGGAACGCCGGCCCGGTAAACACTTGCGGCCCCGCCGTGGGAAGCAGGGCCGCAGGAGCGTCGCAGGAAGGTGGAGGTCAGGCCTGACCCTCGCTCAGGGTCACGTCGGCGGTGTGTGTTTCGCCGCCGCGCAGGTAGGTCACCTTGACCGTGCTGCCGGCCGCATGTTCACGGATGGCGGCGGTCAGTGACTGGCTGTCCTCAATAGCCCGGTTTTCCACGCCGGTGATCACATCGCCCTTCTGCAGTCCGGCCTTCGCTGCCGGTGAATCCTTCACTACCTCGACCACGTCCGCGCCGACCGAGAATTGCGTGTTGCCGGCGGAATTGCCGGACGCCTTGGCGGTGACCGAGACCCCGAGCATGCCGTGGCTTGCCGACCCGTCCTTGATCAGTTCCTGGGCAACCCGCTGTGCGTAGTTGCTGGGGACGGCGAAGCCGACGCCGATGCTGCCGCTGTCTTCGCTGGAGGACGCGATGGCCACGTTGACGCCGATCACCTCGCCCTTGGTGTTCACCAGCGCGCCGCCGGAGTTGCCGTGGTTAATGGCCGCGTCGGTTTGGATTACGTTCAGGAAGATGCTGCCCTGGTTGGCGGACTGCTTCTCGCCGGGGAACTGGAAGTTGAACTGGTCGTTGGGACTGGGCTGGGCATTGTCGCCGGAATTTTCCGGAACCGCCGAGGACGAGACGCTGATGGTCCGGCTCAGCGTGGACACGATTCCGTCCGTGACGGTCCCCGCCAGCCCCAGCGGCGCGCCGATCGCGATCGTGGTGTCGCCGACGTTGAGCTTCCCGGAGTCGCCAAACGCCGCCGGGGTGAGGCCCTCGGCGTCGATCTTGATCACGGCCAGATCCGACAGCGGGTCGGTGCCCACAACCGTGGCCTTGTGCACCTTGCCGTCGCTGGTGCGGACTTCGACGTCGGGATTGGACGTTTGGCCGCCCAGCGTCACCACATGCGTGTTGGTGAGGATGTGACCCTCGGTGTCCAGGATGATGCCGGAGCCGGAACCGCCGGTATTGCCGCTGGCCACCGAAATCGTCACCACGCTCGGAGAAGCCTTGGCTGCGGCCGCGGTGATTTCGTTGACCGAATCGGTGTTGTTCACGATCAACTGCTTGGGGGCGTCGCCGGTAATCGATGTGCCCGCTGTTCCATCGGCCAGTGCCTGCGACCCCACGGCCACGCCGCCGCCGGCCAGACCCGCCAGCAGCATGCCGGCAATCAGCGTCCCGGTGCCGAAACGCTTTTTGGCGCTCACCGCGCTCTGCTGCCCGCCGCCGTAGCCGGATGTTGCCCCGTAGCCGTGGCTGCCGTAGCCACCATGGCCGGATGAAGTGTCCTGGCCGTAGGGCGGCGCGTTGTGCTGGCCGAAGCTACCCGGAGCGTACTGGCCGTATTGCAGCGTCGGGGAGGTCAGGGGCTGTGTCTGTTCCTGTCCGGGAACCTGCCGGGCCGCATCTGGGGCCGGGGAACTGAACTGCTCGGTGTCGTTGGCAGCGGACCGCTGCTCTCCGGACCCGTAGGCCGGCGGGTTCTGCGGCTGGGGCGGTACTGCCCGCGCGGGCCGCTGCTGCGGGTCCTGATTGTTCTCGGTCATGGCAGGTCCTTTCTTGGTCTGCAGTCCACTATGCACGGCGTCGCTGGGATAACGTCGCACGTTTCCTGAAAGGTTTCTGGGAAGCAGCCGGATGCGTACGACGGCGGTGCGTGGCGCCGTCTGGTAGCCCCGCAAGTCGCCAGAGCGGCGCAAGGAGCGGATCTGCAGGGGTCGCGGTGTCGCCTGTAGCGTTCGCCGCAGGCGGAGGGCACCGGTGGACTGCGTCAAATACAGGACCATAGAATCACAATGGCGGATCCGTCCCGGTTCGGGGCCGGAGCATGCTGACGAGCCGGGGCACCACGGCCCCAGTTTGCGTTTGCCGAAGGGACCTACATGCGTTCATCGTTCAGGCGTCTGGCGGCCACAGCCGGCCTGACCGCAGTCTTCCTTGCGCCGGCTTCACTGGCGCACGCCGTGCCTCCGGTCGACTTTCCGCCAGGCGAGTTTGTGATGGACCAAGCCGGCGTGCTGGGTGCCCGATCTGGTGAAGTCGAGGACGCCGTGCGCGAACTGCAGCAGTCTGAAGGCTTGAACGTCTACATCGTGTACGTGGACGAGTTCACCGACCCGACCGACCGCGGACAGTGGGTGCTGGACACATCGAAGCTAAACTCGATGGGCTCCACCGACAGCATGCTCGCCGTCGCCGTCGACACCCGGGAAGCGTACTTCCAATCCGCCCCAGGCAATCCGGTGGCTTCCAAAGACCAGAATATTTACCAGTCGGCCGTGCCCGAACTGAGCCAAGACCAGTGGGCCGACGCTGCCCTCACCACGGTTGCTGCCGTCAAGGACGCTGCGACGGGCGGCGATGGATCGGTCAAATCCGGCGGCGGTGTCTCGCTCGCCCCGGTGCTGCTGATCGGCGGCGTGCTGGTGGTGGGCGGCGGTGCGGCCCTGCTCTATACCCGCTCCAAGCGGAACAAGAAGCTCCGGCAGCAGCCGCAGCTGGTCCCCGGCCCCGACGGCCGTCCGCTCGATCCGCATGATGCCATGTCCGTTGTGGATCTGCGGAAGAAGGCCGGGAGCCTGCTGGTGGCCGCGGACGACGCGATCAAGTCCAGCGAGCAGGAACTGGGCTTCGCCATGGCGCAGTACGGCGATAAAGCAGTGCAGCCGTTCCGCCAGGACATCGCGGCGGCCAAGTCCCACATGATGGAGTCCTTCAAGCTGCAGCAGCAGCTCGACGACCATATACCGGACACCGAACAGGAGCAGCGCGCCTGGCTCGGCGACATCATCCGTCGCTGTGAAGCGGTCAATGATTCCCTGCAGGCGCACAAGGAAGACTTTGACGCGCTGCGGGAGCTGGAGAAAACCGCGCCGCAGGCACTTGAGCAGGCACGCGCTGCTGCGCAGGATACCCGAAGCCGCCTGGCTGACGGCACGGCGCGGTTGCAGGAGCTCCGCGGCCGCTACGCCGACACCGCGCTCCAACAGGTTGCCGACAACATCGATCAGGCCGGAGAGCGGCTGGATTTCGTCGAAAACGCAGCCACCACTGCACAGGGCAAGCTGGACGAGGGAGACCGCAGCGCCGCCGTGATCGCCGTGCGTGCCGCCGAGGAAAGCCTGCACCAGGCCAACATCCTGCTGGAGGCCATCGCCAAGACGGCCAAGGACCTCGACGACGCCCGGAACAGCATGGAACGGACCGTCTCCGATGCCGCCCAGGACATTGCCCAGGCCAAAGCCATGATGGCGTCCGGACAGCATCCCGAGCTGGCCGGGCCGGTGGCCGGTCTGGAAGCAGCGCTGTCCGCGGTCCAGCAGCAGGTCGCCGGAGGGCGCATCGACCCGATCATGATGGCGCAACGGCTTGAGGAAGCCATGGATCCGCTGGATGCCTCGCTCTCCGGCATCCGGGACGCGCAGGACCGCAACCGGCGAGCCAGGGAGGCCCTGCAGCACGCCATCATGTCTGCGCAGGCGCAGATCTCCGGCACCTCCGATTACATCCAGGCCCGCCGCGGAGGGGTCCGGAGCGAAGCCCGCACCCGACTGGCCGAGGCCGAACGGAACCTGGACCATGCCCTGGCGATCGCGGACTCCGATCCGGAACAGGCCCTGAATTACGCCCGGCAGGCCAACGCCCTGGCCCAGCAGGCCAGCCAGATGGCCCAACAAGACGTGGACGGCTTCGGCGGCATGGGCGGATTCGGCGGCGGCGGCATGTTCGGCGGCCGGGGCGGCGGGTTGGGCGGAGCCATCCTCGGCGGCATCTTGATCGATTCCATTCTGCGCGGCGGCCACGGCTCGCACGGCGACGGCGGGATCTTCGGCGGCGGCGGGGGTGACGTTTTCGGCGGCGGCGGCTTCGGCGGTTTCGGCGGTGGCGGCGGCTTCGGCGGCTTCGGTGACGGCGGCGGAGCAGGCGGAAACTTCTAGACCAGACAGGCCGGGCAGCCAACCGGCTGCCCGGAAGGCAAACAGTTCGAGTAACCCAGATCGAAAGGCATCACCGTGGTAAAGCACTCCATTTTCGGCCGCATCGCACAACTGGCCAAGGCGAACATCAACTCACTGATCGACCAGGCCGAAGATCCGCAGAAAATGCTGGATCAGATGGTCCGCGACTACACGAACAACATCGCCGAAGCCGAAAGCGCCGTCGCGCAGACCATCGGCAACCTGCGGATGCTGCAGGACGACTACAACCAGGACCTTGAGAACGCCAACAGTTGGGGCAACAAGGCGCTGGCTGCCAGCCGCAAGGCTGACGAGTACCGTTCCGCCGGGCAGGCAGCCGATGCCGAGAAGTTCGACAACCTTGCCAAGGTAGCGATCCAACGGCAGATTTCGTCGGAGAACGAAGCCAAGGGCGCCGAGCCGACCATCTCGTCACAAACCGAGATCGTTGAGAAGCTCAAGCAGGGTCTCAACCAGATGAAGTCAAAGCTCAATGAGTTGCAGAACAAGCGCGATGAACTGATCGCCCGTTCCAAGACCGTTCAGGCCCAGTCCCAGGTCCACGACGCGATCAAGAGCATCGATGTTCTGGACCCGACCAGCGAAGTTGGCCGCTTCGAGGAAAAGATCCGCCGCGAAGAGGCGAAGGTGCGCGGTCAGGCCGAGCTGGCTGCCTCCAGCTTGGATGCCCAGTTCGAGAGCCTGGAAGACCTCGGTGAGCAGACCGAGGTGGAGGCGCGGCTCGCCGCCCTGAAGGCCGGCAGCAGCGCGGGGCCGTCGTCACTCGAGGCGGGCAAAGAAGCGACGTCGGAAACCTACTGACCCTGCAGCCGACGCGGACGCGATGAATGGCTCCGGCCGCACCTGAAGAGGTGCGGCCGGAGCCTTCTTCTTTAGCGGCGGGGTTTCGCTGCCCGGAGGGAGCGGTGGCCTGCAGGGCGTCCGCGTTTGGCCGGGACATCCGGGGCGCGGCGGAGGGCCCGCGGATTGAAATGCCGCGGCCGGTGCTCGCCTGCCACCAGCGGGCCGGCCGGCTGTTCGCGCAGCCCCGTCTCTCCCCCGTCCTGGCTCGGCAGTGGTTGGCGGGACCCCCCGGTGGATACCGTCCGCGGCGTCGCTGCCGGCGATGCCGCAATTGACTCGACTGCCGCAGCAGCAGCTGGGCCGCGCAGCGACCCTCGTTGACCATCCCGGGGCTGTGGCTTACGCAGCAGGAGCCAGCCGGTCAGTGCCAGATAGGCAGCTGGGATCAGCCACACCGGAATGGTCTGCAGAGCATCGGTCAGTGCCCCGTGGACGCCGTGTGCGGCGTCGATCAGCCGGTCTTCGACCTGGGTTCCGGCGGCGTCGCGCACGGCGAAGAAGGCGTAGTAGGCGGTGCCCAGCCCGGCGAGCAGGAGCAGGTAGCCTTGCGCTTTATCCAGCATGAATCCGGTGGCGGGCCATCGCCGCCCGGCGGCGCCACCCAGCCATGATGCGGCGGCGCAGAGAAGACCGAAGCCGGCGAGCAAGCCGAGGAGGTAGGCAGCGATTTCCACACCGGCGGCGCCCGCACCGGTCCCCCGCTCACCTTCCATTCTCGCCAGCAGCTCCGGAAGCTGCGGCGCCAATGAAGCCAGTCCGGTCACTGCACCGGCTACTGCGAGGCCGGTCAGCCGGATGCGTGATCCACCAACCGGGGACGCTGCCTGCAGCAGCGGCACGCGGCCGCCCGCGACCAGGAAGGATGCCAGCAGCACGACCAGCATCCCCGTGCCGGCCGAGACATACGCCAAAGCGCCCGCCGCGTCCGCCGGGCCGCCCGGCACCAACAGCGCCAGCGTAAATGAGGCAGCATAGCCGCCGGTCAAGGCCAGCGCAGCGGCGGCAGACCAGCGCGTACCGCCTGATGTCGTCGGGTCGGAGGCACGGGCGGCGACCATGGCGAGCCATACCGGCAAAAACAGCAGGCTGCATGGATTGAATAAGGCTGCTACTCCGGCGGCGAGGGCATAGCTGGGCACTGATTCAAACATGGGATAAACAGCGATCTTTCCAGGGGAAAATCGGGACGGGTGAAACCATTCTATCCGCCGCGCCCAGCCCAGTGATCCGCGCCGGAAATGCTGCTGGGAACGCAAATGCCCCGTCCGAGGTGACCTCGGACGGGGCATTTGTGTTTCGTTGCGGGGAGAGGATTTGAACCTCTGACCTCTGGGTTATGAGCCCAGCGAGCTACCGAACTGCTCCACCCCGCGGCGCAGTGAATACTCTACCGGCCGCGGGATGGTGAAGCAAATCGATCAATTGCCCTCGGTGGCCGGGGGCGACGGCTGCTCGGTTGCCGCGCCGGCGCCGTCCGGGGCCTTCCCCGAGATGGCACCTTCGGCGTCGATCGCGTCCTGGAGCGCCTGCTGCAAGCGCTTCTGGGCTTCGCCGTAGGCTGCGAAGTCGCCCTTCGCCAGCGCTGCCTGCCCATCCTGGATCGCAGTGCGGGCCGTTTGCAGCGCCGTCTGCAGCTTTTCCTCGGAGGTGGTCGTTGACGGAGCCTCCGGCGTCGCCGGTGTCTCACCCACGTTGCCTTGGTCGCCGGTGGTGGCACCCGAGTCGCCTTGGAAGACCTGGTCCAGTGCTTCGGACAGCGTCGGGGCAAAGCCGACCGACTCGCCGAAGCTCACCAGCACCCTGCGCAAGATCGGGTAGGAGGAAGCGCCCGAGGACTGGACGTAGACCGGCTGCACGTACAGCATGCCGCCGCCGACCGGAAGGCTGAGCAAGTTGCCGTTGATCACTTCGGACGCGCCCTGGCGCAGCAGGTTCAGCGCCTGCGACACTTCGGTGTCCGAGTTGAACAGGTTCTGCGCCTGGCCGGGGCCGGGCACGGTGATGTCGCGCGGCATCTCGAGCAGCCGCATGGTGCCGTAGTCTTCCGCCTTCTCGCCGGCTTTACCGGTGCCGGCATCAGCGTTGACCGACAGGAATCCATACAGCACGTTTCGGGCCGGCTGGCTCGGCGGCGTGAACGGGATGAACGGAGTAGTCAGGGAGAACGAGGTCTGATCTTGGTTGGGCATCTTCAGCGACAGGTAATACGGCGGCTGCTTCACCGACGATCCCTCGCCCAGCGTCGGGTCCGCGGGAACGCTCCACGCGTCGGAGTTCTCGTAGAACTGGCCGACATCGGTCACGTGGTAGCGGGTCAGCAGTTCACGCTGCACCTTGAAAAGGTCCTCCGGGTAGCGGACGTGGGCCATCAGATCGGCCGACATTTCGCTGTACGGCTTGAGCGTCGTCGGGAAGACTTTTTGCCAGGCCTTGAGCAGCGGATCGTGGTCATCCCACGCGTACAAGTCCACCGACCCGTCGTAGGCGTCAACCGTTGCCTTGACGGAGTTGCGGATGTAGTTGACGTCCTCGGCCGGCAGCGCGACCGTGGCCCCTTCCCGGGTGGTCGAATCGGTCGTCGCCGATTCCAACTGCTGCGGGGTGGAGTACGGGAAAGCCTTGCTGGTGGTGTACGCGTCGACGATCCACTTCACCCGGCCATCCACGATCGCAGGATAGGCGTTGCCGTCCACCGTCAAGTAGGGAGCCACCTTCTCGACACGTTCGCGGGGATTGCGGTCGTAGAGGATCTGGGATTCGGAGTTGACGGCGTCGGAGACCATCAGGTCAGTGGACTGGAACTTCAGCGCGTACACCAGACGGTTGAACCAGTTGCCGATCCGCGGACCGCCATCGCCGTCGAACGTATTCCGGGTGTCGGTTTCGGCATTGGCGCTCTGCGGCCGGTCGATCTCGATCGGATTGCTGCCTTTGGGCGCGCCGACAATCGAATAGTCCGGCGACTTTTCGCCGAAATAGATCCTCGGCTCATAGCTGGAGTCATTGGCCAGTGCACCCTGGGTCGGGATTCCGGAGAGCAGGAAGGAGGGCTTTCCGTCGGGCTCGACCCTGGATCCGGAGGCTGCCACGACTCCATAGCCATGCGTGTACAGCAGGTGCTCGTTGACCCAGCCGGCGGGCACACCCGCGGTGTTCAGCTCACGGACCGCGATAACGGTGTCCTGCACCTCGCCGTCGATCTTGTAACGGTCCACGTTGAGGGTTTTGTCGAACTGGTAGTACTGGCGGAACTGTTCCAGCTGGGCAAACGCGTCGGAAACCAGGTTCGGGTCCAGCAGCCGGATGTTCGCCGTGGTCTCGGCATCCTTGCGGAGCGCACCGGCTTCAGCCTCCAACGTCGCCTTGTAGTTGGTGGACTCGATCTTATCCAGTCCGTACGCCAGTTGGGTCAGCGCAATATTCCGTTGGATGTAATCCGCTTCCACCTTCTGCTCGTTGGGCTCCACCTGGAAACGCTGCACGATCCACGGGTAGACGCCGCCGGCCAGAATGGCGGTCACGATGAGCATCGCGGTGCCGACGATCGGCAGGCGCCAGCGTCCGACAAACGCCGAAACGATGAACAGGATGGCCACCAGCACGGCGGCGACCGCCAGGATGGCCTTGGTAGGAATCACCGCATGGACGTCCGTGTACAGCGCTCCGGTCCACTTCCCGGCGTCGGACTGCACCGTGGCATAACGGTCCAGCCAGTAGTTGATGCCCTGCAGGATCAGGAAGAGCGCGGCGAATACGGCCACATGGATCTTGGCAGCGGTGGACGCGAAGAAACCCTTGTCCTCCAGCCGGATCCCGCCGTAAAGGTAGTGGGTCAGCAGCCCGGCGATGCCGGCGATCAGCACGACGCTGATCAGGAAGCCGTTGATGAAGCCCAGGAACGGCAGCGTGTTCATGTAGAAGCTGTAGTCCAGGCCGAACTGAGGATCGGTCTGGCCGAACGGCTGCTGGTTGAAGAACAGCAGCACGGTCTGCCACGCCGAGGCAGCCGCGGTGCCGGCGAAGGCACCCAGCACCACCGGGATGCCGATCATCAGCAGGCGGCGGACCGGTTCCAGCTGCTGCTGGTAGCGGTTCAGGTTGTCCTGCAGCGAGCTGTCCGGCGCGTACACCGGGCGCGAACGGTAGGCGATCCGCAGGCTGAAGTAGACGGCAAGGCCCATGATCAGGAACGCCGCTAGGAAAATGGCAATCCTGGTGCCGTTTTCTTTGAGGAAGACTTCCAGATAGCCCAGCTGGTTGTACCAGAGGATGTCTGCGTAAATCTGGGAGAAGAAGACGAAGCCGATCACCAGGACCGCCACCACAATCAGGGTGGGTACCAGTGCGGAGCGTTTCTTGCCAGAGTTGCTGGGCGGTGTTGGCCGGTCGCCGTAGGACCGGTCTTGTCCGAACGTCACTCGTTACCTCGTTGTTTGCGGGCTTAGCATCGCGGCGAACCCGCCGCTGCCGGGGATACACCCCCTAGTTACCACGAACGGACGTCTCGGAGGGTTCCTGTCCCATTCTGCCTTGTCAGCACCGGCCCGGGCGAACCGCGGCGGGGGTTAGCCCGTGACTGTTGCCTGAATGTGACCGCCCGGCAGCTGAAACGAATCAGCTGCAGCCGGGCAGGGATGACGTGTCCCCGCCCTCGCCGGCCAGTGTGACGGCGTGGACGGCCTCGTCCAACGTAGCCACCGAGACCACCTGCAGCCCGTCCGGAACATGGCCGGCCACCTCCGCGCAGTTGGCCTCCGGCGCCAGGAACACGGTAGCCCCGGCTTCTGCCGCGCCGACCAGTTTCTGCCGGATGCCGCCGATCGGACCGACGGTGCCGTCGGCGTCGATGGTTCCGGTCCCGGCGAAGTGCTTGCCGCCGGTCATTTCCCCTTCGGTCAGGGTGTCGATGATGCCCAGCGCAAACATCATGCCGGCGCTGGGGCCGCCCACGTTGTCCAGTTGGATCTTGACCTGGAACGGGAAGTCGAATTCGGTGCCCAGCATGACGCCCAATTGGTACACGCCGTCGCCGTTTTCCTTCGGGGCGACGTCCACGGTTTCCTTCCGGCCGTCGCGTGTGATGCCCAGTTCCACCGGCGCACCGTCACTGGCATTGAGTTCATCGCGCAACACGTCAATGCCGGTGACCGGCCGGCCGTTGACCGTCCGGATGGTGTCCTTGGCCTCCAGCTTCCCGGCTGCCGCGGCATCCGGAGTGAAGTCGGCTACCGACAGGGTCTGGGAGTACTTCACATCCAGCTGCGTCAAAGCCGCCGCGATAGAGGACTCCTGTGACGACGCCATCAACGCAGCGTTCTGCTGTTGGATGTCGTCCTGCGTCACGTCCGGCGGGTAGACCAGATCGGTGGGCGCGACGCTGCGCTGCGGGTTGAGCCAGGCGGCCAGGACCTGCAGCATGTTGACCTGCGAGTTGCGTCCGCCCTCCACGTACACCGTCGTGAGATCCAGGGCGCCGGACGTCTTGTAGGTCCGATGGTCCGGGACCTCGATCAGCGGCGTTCCGGAGACTTCGCCAATGGTGTTGATCGCCGGGCCGGGCGTCTCGATGACATATCCCGCGGGCAGCGCCAGTCCTACCACTCCGGTCACTACGGCCACGACGGCGGCGGCGGCCATGACCGGCCCCCTGCGTTCCCGGGGACGCGGCGCAACCGGCTGCTGGCCGGCGCCTTCGCCGGCCCGGCCGTCCATGCCCGGCTCGGTGCCGTTGTTGGTGGACTGTGTCACCTGATGAATTCCCTCTCGGAACGCTCCGGATTGCTTGCTGACGGCACTGCCGCCTGACGGCGCTGACGGTGCCTGCTCTAGCGTACGCCGTTGGCCCGGCATCGGCGGTCCTGGGGCTGCTCGGCCTAGAGCGAACTGCCCGTCCTCCGGCGCGACAAGGAATCCCGGCTGCCGGTAACGTTGGAGTGACGCAACATCCCGGGCGCTGTCGCCGCGGCCTCCGCGGCAGCGGCTGCGGCCCGTGCCCGTTCCAACCCCTCGAGGACCGGTGGTAGTGATGACCCCCAAGCAGCCAGATGACGACGCGCAGGATCCGCTGTCGGAGATGTTCGCCCGGCTCTTCGGCGGTCAGGCAGGGGACGTGGATCCCGCAGCTATGGCCAAGGCCGCAGGCCTGCCTTCCGACCCCAATTCGCTGGCCCAGATGTTCCAGCAGGTCCAAGCCATGATGAGCGCCCCGTCGGAGGGGCCCGTCAACTGGAAACTTGCCCACGAAAACGCCCGCAAGGTGGCAGCTTCGGACAGCGACCCTTCGGTATCCGCGCAGCAGAGCCGCGCGATTGACGAGGCGCTCCGCCTGGCGGAGATGTGGCTCGATCCCGCCACGACCATTCCCGGCACGGGAGTGATTGGCCGGGCATGGTCCCGAGCCGAATGGGTCGAGGCAACGTTGCCCACCTGGAAGCGGCTGACCGAGCCGGTTGCCAACAGCATCGCGTTTGCGCTGACCTCGGCGCTCACCGAGCAGGTGCCGGAAGAGATGAAGCAGATGCTCGGCGGGGCGCACTCCATGCTGCAAAACCTGGGCGGTGCGATGTTCGGCATGCAGCTGGGCCAGGCTGTCGGCGCGCTGGCCAAGGATGTGGTCAGTTCCAGCGACATCGGAGTTCCGCTGGTGGAGGGAAAGATGGCCCTGCTCCCGGCCAACGTCAAGGCCTTTGGTGAAGGCCTGGACATCCCCGCGCAGGACGTACTGCTCTTCCTGGCCATCCGGGAGGCGGCCCACACCCGGTTGTTCACCCACGTTCCCTGGCTGTCCGGCTACCTGCTGGGCGCGATCGAAAGCTACGCGCGCGGCATCCACATCGACATGAGCCGGATCGAGGAAGTCGCCCGCAACATCGACCCCAGCAATCCTGAGTCCATGCAGCAGGCGCTCTCGCAGGGCGTCTTCATGCCGCAGCGCACCCCGGAACAGGACGCCGCACTGATCAAGCTGGAAACAGCCCTCGCGTTGGTCGAGGGCTGGGTGGATGAACTCACCGCCAGCGCCGCGGCCAACTTGCCCTCCGCCCCGGCGCTGCGCGAAACGGTCCGGCGACGCCGTGCCACCGGTGGCCCGGCCGAACACGCGTTCGCGGCCTTGGTGGGCCTGGAACTGCGGCCCCGGCGGTTGCGCGATGCTGCAGCGCTCTGGGCTGCGCTGAAGGAGGAACGCGGGATCGAGGGACGCGACGACGTCTGGAACCACCCTGACCTGCTCCCGACGCCCGAGGATCTGGACGACCCGGCAGGCTTCAGCGCCCGCCGGAAACTGCTGGACGCCTCGGAAGCTGAAGTCGATGAGGCGCTGCAGAAGCTCTTGAGCGGCGGATTCGACGAGCAGCCGGATGGCGGTGGCTCCCCGGACCAGGACGGGCCTTCCGACGGGGAGGATGACGGTTCGGAGGGCGGCCAGGACAACTCCGGCAACGGCGACCGCAGCTAGCTAGCGCCCTCGCTCTCGCCGTCCAGCACGTCGCCGTCACCCTCAAGCACGTCGCCGTCGTCGTCCTGCAGGCCGCGGCCCATGGCAAAGGCTGCGCCGGAGAGGAAGGCCTTGGCCCGCTCCAACTGGGGGTAGGGCTGCAGCAGCCGCCAGAAGCGTGGCCCGTGTCCTGCCTCCAGCAGGTGGGCGAGCTCGTGCAGGATCACATAGTCCACCACCCATGCGGGCATCTCTTTGATCTTGTCCGAAATGCGGATGGTGCCGTGCGCCGGCGTGGCCGATCCCCAGCGGTCGTTCTGGTTGGACACCCAGCGGATGCTTTCCGGCACGGCGTCGCCGGCCAAGTAGCGCTCCGACAGCTCTGCCGCGCGGCGGGCCAGCTCGGCGTCATTGGTTGCAGTCCGGCCCGCCGGACGCGCCGTGCGGGTCTCGAGTTTGGCCAGCATCCGCCGCACCCACTCCTGTTCCTGCGCCTGGCTAAAGTGCCCGGGAATGGAGATCACGGCCGCCCCGTCCCGCCATGCGGCCGAGACCGTCCGGCGCCTCCGCGCGGAGCGTTTGACCACCACGGGGGCACCGTTGGATGTGGTCAACGGCACACGATCTCCGGCGCCCGCCACCAGCGGCACCGGCCGCGAGGTTGCTGCTAAACCGCGGGAATTCTGCGTCTGTTCTGCTCGGGACATGCGTTGAGGTTACCGGGTGCCTCCGACCGGCCGCATCCGCTCATGGCTCCAACCCCGCTTTCTGTGGATAACCATCCGGCAACGGCCAGCGCCGTGCCAGCATGGACTATCCAGTTCGCTCCCGGTCAGGGGACAACCGCAAGGAGGCGCCATGGCTCGGCTGAAACTCAATCCCGGCCTGCGCATGGTCGAATTCGCAGCCGGCCGTGTGCAGTTCGGCCTAGGTGCCGGCGGCCTGGTGCTCGAAGGAACCGAGGAAACCGACCGGCGCTTCCTGCGCCGGCTGCGCCAGGGCTTCGAATCGGCCGAACTGGACGCAGTGCGCACGGACTGTGGCCTGACGGCGGAACGGGCCGCGATGCTGCTGGCGGCGCTGGCTCCGGTGCTGGTTCCGGATTCCGGCGGCGAACGCTTGTCCGGTTTGCGCGCGGACCGGCTGGCCCCGGACGCCCGCCACTGGTCTGCCGTCTACTCGGCCGATAGCGAGGGATCGCTGGCCGCACGTAGCCGCTGCGTGGTGCAGATCATCGGGCTGGGTCGCACCGGTGCAGCGTTGGCCACGGCCTTGACGGCTGCCGGCGTGGGTACGCTTCTGCTGGAGGACCCGGCGGTGGTGGGCCCGGCGGACGTGGGCTCGGGCGCCTTCCGGATCACCGACATCGGGCTGACCAGAGGACAGGCTGTTAGGCGCGCGGCGCGCCAGATCGATCCGACCGTCGCCTGCCATCTCTTGCCGGGCTCGACCGCGGAGCAAGGCGCCGCCGGCATTTTTCCGCGGGCGCTTAACCTGGCCATCTATCTCGACCGCGACGTGGCAGACCCTCGGGTCTCGGCCGCGCTGCTGAGCCGGGGCCACCCGCACCTGAGCGTCCTGGTGCGCGAACACGACACCTTGATCGGACCGCTCGTGGTCCCAGGCCACACCAGTTGCCTCGGTTGTGTGGAACTGCACCGAACGGATGCCGATCCGGCGTGGCCGGAAGTCGTTGCCCGGCTGACCGGCACGCCGGTGAAAGCGGCCGGCCGGATTTCCGCCGACGAGGTCTCCCAGTCGGTAGCGGCCGCCGGTTTGGCGGCCCATCAGGCTCTGCTGTTCCTGGACGGACGGAATCAACCGGGCAGCTTTTCCGCCGTGCTCAAGCTCGAAAGCGGTGACGGCACCGTGACCCGGCACGCCTATCCCCCGCACCCGGGCTGCGGCTGCGTACTGGCGGCTGCATCCTGACACCGGCCGGTACCACTGGGAACCGCGGCAGCGGCCGACAGGCTCAGTTCGCGGCGAGGATCCGCAGCACGTCTTCGCCGTAGCGCTCCAGTTTGGCGGGTCCCACGCCGGCCAGCTTGGAAAGCTCGGGGAGCGACTGCGGCCTGGCCTCGGCGATCGCCACCAAGGTGGCGTCGGTGAAGATCACGAAAGCCGGCATCGACGCGCTGCTGGCGGTGTCTTTGCGCCACTCGCGCAGCGCCTCGAACGTCGACTCCTCGTAGGTGGGCGGACAGTTGTGGCACCTGCCGACCTTGCGCTCCGCACCGCTGCCCAGCAGGGTCCCGCACACCCGGCAAACCGCCGGGGCGGCCTGCTTACGGCGGGCCGGGCGCTGGCCGGATACGCTGCGAACCGAGGATGATGATGCCGGCCGGAGCCCGTCCAGAAACCGTGACGGCTTGCGGTTGGCGCGGCCGCCCGGAGTCCGGGCCAGCGACCAGGAGAGCGCCAGATGCTGGCGGGCACGGGTGATGCCGACGTAGAGCAGGCGGCGTTCTTCATCCACGGCCTCGTCGGTATCGGCGAAGGAGATCGGCATCAGTCCCTCGCTGAGGCCGACCAGGAACACCGCGTCCCATTCCAGGCCCTTGGCCGAGTGCAGCGATGCGAGGGTAACCCCCTGCACCGTGGGAGCGTGCTGTGCCGCCGCGCGTTCATCCAGTTCGGCGACAAAGTCCAGCATGGTGAACACGCCGCCAGCTGCCGAACCGCGGGCTGCATCCAGTTCATCGGCCAGCCCCACCAGCGCGGCCAATGATTCCCAGCGCTCACGCACTGCCCCGCCGGCCTGCGGCGCTTCGCGGGTATAGCCCAGGTTCGCCAGCACATCGCGGACCAGTTGCGGTACCGGCTCGGTTCCCGCAGCGCGGGACGAAGCGCGCAGCTGCAGGATCGCATCGCGGACCTCCCGACGCTGGAAGAACCGCTCGCCGCCGCGCAGCTGATAACCGATGCCGGCACTCGCCAAAGCCTGCTCGTAAGCCTGCGACTGGCCATTGGTCCGGAAAAGCACCGCAATTTGGGCGGCCGCCACACCGTCGTCGAGCAGACCGCGTATGCGGGTGGCCACCTGCGCCGCCTCCGCCTCGTCGTCGGCGCACTCGGTGAAGGACGGCTCCGGTCCCGCCGGGCGCTGGGCAATCAGCTCCAGCGGCGTCGGCCAGCTGTCCCCGCCGCGCGACGGCTGCCGGGTGCGGGCGGCCAACAGCGAATTGGCCAGCTGCACCACCTGGGGTGTTGAACGGTAGTCCCGGACCAGCTTCACCACATCGGCGCCGGGGAAGCGTTTGGTGAACTCCAGCAGATGGCGCGAGGTCGCGCCGGTGAAGGAGTAGATGGTCTGGCTGGCGTCGCCGACCACGCACAGTTCGTCGCGGTCACCCAGCCAGAGATCCAGCATCCGCTGCTGCAGCGGCGAAACGTCCTGGTATTCATCCACCACGAAGTGCCGGTACTGGTCCCGTACGGCGGCGGCGACCTTTGCGTCCTCTTGCAGGATCCCGACGGTGATCAGCAGGACATCCTCAAAGTCGATGATGTTCCGGTCCGTTTTGACGTCCTCGTAGGCCTGGTAGAGCCGCGCCACCGTGGTCTGGTCGTAGCCTGCCGGCGCCGCACGCCCGGCCGCCCGGCGGACATAGCTCTCCGGCGTGAGCATGGAGACCTTGGCCCACTCGATTTCGGCGGCGAGGTCGCGGATGGCAGCCCGGTCCGTGGTCAGCCGCAACCGCCGCGCAGCTTCGGCGATCACGTTGGCCTTGTGGTCCAGCAAACCGGGCAGCGGACCGCCGACCGCCTGCGGCCAGAAGAACTGCAACTGGCGCAGTGCCGCGGCGTGGAAAGTCCGGGCTTGCACGCCGCCGACGCCTAGGTCACGCAGCCGGGTCCGCATTTCGGCAGCCGCCCGGGCGGTGAAGGTTACCGCCAACACCCGCTGCGGCTGATACACCCCGGTGTGCACGCCGTAGGCGATCCGGTGGGTAATCGCCCGGGTTTTGCCGGTACCCGCTCCCGCGAGGACGCACAACGGGCCGGCGAGACTGGTGGCCACCTGCCGCTGTTCCTCGTCCAGCCCGGTCAGGATTTGTTCCTCGAGGCTGCCCTCCGGCCGGGGCACCGCCGCCGCAGCGCTCATTGCCCGGCCTGCGGCAGCTCGCCGCCGTACCAGTGCTCGATCAGCGCGCGGGCAATGGAGATGCCGCTGGCGACCTGGACCTCGTCGGCCTTCAGCGCCGCGGCCAGTTCCGCACGGCTGAACCAGCGTGTGTCCAGGATCTCCACCCCATCCGGCACGGAAACCGCGTTGGTTGCCACGGCGGTGAAACCGATCATTAACGACGCCGGGAACGGCCACGGCTGGGAGCCAAGATACGTGGGCGAATGCACCACGACGCCGGACTCCTCCTCAATCTCTCGCACCACCGCCGCCTCCAGCGACTCCCCGGGTTCCACGAATCCGGCCAAGGTGGAATAGCGGCTGGCCGGCCACGCGCTGTTGCGGCCCAACAGCAGCCGATCGTCCTCGTCAATCACTGAAACGATGATCGCGGGGTCGGTGCGCGGGAAGTGCTGGCTGCCGTCGGCGGGGCAGCTGCGAACCCAGCCGCCTTGCTCGATTTCCGTACGCTGCCCGCAGCGCGGACAGTGCGTGTGCGTCAGATGCCAATTGGAGATGGCCAGGGCTTCCACGAACAGTCCGGCGTCCTGGGCCGAGAGCTCCGCTGCCACATCGCGCAGGCTCAGCCACTCGCCGTCGTACGCCTCCGGTTCCGCGCCTTCGGGCAGGACGGACAACACAATCTCGGTGCCGACCGGTACGTCCGCCCCTTCCACCGCCCGGCCCAGGTAGACGGACAGCTCGGTGGCGGCCCGTTCGCGGCTCGGGAACAGCGCGATCCGGCCGCCGCGGACCAGCGTTTTGCCGTTTGCGATAAGCATCACATAGGTGCTGTCGCTGCCCCAGATGCCGTCCAGCAGGCCGGGGTGGCTGCGCCGTTCGCAGCCGCGGTCCATGGTGGTGCGCGCCAGCATCAACTGGCCCAGCGGCGGGAACCCGGCGGAGGCGGTGCTAAGACTCATGCATCTACCGTACTCACCGCGCGGCCCGGACCGTTATTCGGACAGCGGCTTCTGTGGAATGCCCGACGGCGGTGGGCTCGGGTGCAGCTTGCGACACCGTTCCGGCGACTCGCCGCGGCCGTGGACCGGCTGCCGGTACCGGTTGCACGTACGGTGGACTACGTGAGAAAGACACCTCTGGAGCTGGCGGCGATAGCCAGCGCGGCCGTACCCGGGTTGACGCCCACGGGCGTTGCCGGCTTGCCAGACGATGCTGCGGATTTCCAGTCCGCTGTGCTCACCGACTCGGCCGGCAAGCGGTGGCGGGTGCGTTCGCCCAAGCACGCCGAGGCCAGCATGCGGCTGGAAACGGAGCTGCTGGTGCTCCGCGCCTTCTCCCCTGCCATCCGTGCAGAGTTGCCCTTCCAGGTGCCCACTGTCGCCGGAACCGTGCAACAGACCGAACTGCGCACGTTTGTCTACAACCACGTGCCCGGCAGCACGCTCGGGCTGGAGGCGCTGGTCGCCTCCGGTGCCTCCGTCCCGGTGTCGATCGGACGGGCAACCGCCGGCATCCACGATCTGCCGCCGTCCATGGTCGACGCCGCCGACCTGCCCAGTTACACCGCGGACCAGTTCCGCCAGCGCAAGCTCAACGAACTGGACCAGGCCGCCACCACCGGCAAAATACCGCCCGCCCTGCTGCGCCGCTGGGAGCACGCCCTGGAAGACGTGGCCCTGTGGAAGTTCAACCCGTGCGTGGTGCACGGTGACCTGCATGAAGACAACCTGCTGGTCCATGACGCCAGTGTCTCCTCGGTGACCGGTTGGACCGACCTGCGCATCGGCGATCCGGCCGACGACTTTGCCTGGCTGGTGGCCGTGCACGAGCAGTCGTTCGCCGACGTCGTCCTGGAGTCCTACCGGAAGTACCGCAAGGATCCGGTGGACCCCCACTTGATGCGCAGGGCAGCGCTGGCCGCTGAATTCGCCTTGGCGCAGTGGCTGGTCCGGGGTCTGGCAGCGGACGACCAGGCAATGGTGGATGAAGCCGTGGAGATGCTGAACGAACTCGAATCGGACGTTGCGGAACACGGCGGCCAGCCCATCAGCGTCACCGCTCCCCCGCCGCCGGCCGTCCCCCCGACCATCCTCGCGGCAGCGCCGGAGCCGGAGACCGCAGGTGCCTCTGCGGGCGCCGCCGGCGCGGCGAGCGCTGCTCCCACGGCCATGCCGGAGGACGGCGATTCAACGGGCGCCGCTCAGGACAAGGTTGGAGAATCCGGTTCCGCCGCGAACGAGAACTCTTCAGCGGGGGGCGGGACTCCCGCCGCCATCGACGGTCCCCGCGTGCACCTTTCCAGCGGTGCCGGTCACGGGAAAGTGACCCTGCTCCCGGTTGAGGAACCGGCGGCCGACGCAGGTGCGTCGACAGCGCCCACGGGCTTGCCCGCCAGCCAGGCTCCTGCCGGCCATAATCCGGGCGCCGCCCCTCCGGCTGACGTGGCTCCTGCCGGCCAGGCTACGTCCGGCGATACTCCGGTCGCCGCCCCTCCGGCTGACGTGGCTCCCGGTGGCCACGCTCCGTCCGGCCACACGCTGTCCGGCCAGGAGAGCAGCGCACCAGAGAGCAACAGTCCGGAAAACAGCGGTCCGCGCCCGGCAGAATCTCCCAACCGGGAAGATGCCCCGGAAACCGGCCCCGCGTCGGTCGATACCACAGCTTTGCCGGTCATCAACCAGCAGTGACCGGCGCCGCGGCAGCCGTCGCCGCGACCGCCGGGCCGGGCTTCTAGGCGTAGGCCCGGAGCACGGCCGCTTCCAGTTCCTCTTCACCGGCGAGATCGTGCGGTCTCACCAGCTTGTCCTGGGGCACGTAGTAGAACGCGGCCTTGACCTGGTCCAGATCGAAACCCTGCAGCCTGGCCCACGCGAGCCGGTAGACAGCCAGCTGCACCGACTTGACGGCCAACTGCCGGCCTGTCGGCGCCGTGCCGGTCTTCCAGTCAATAAGGTCCCAGCAGCCGTCGGCATCGCGGAAGACGGCGTCGATGCGCCCGCGCACCACCACGTCGCCGACCCGGGTCTCCACGGGTACCTCGATGGCTGTCGGCACCCGGTCGGCCCATTCGGAGTTCTTGAACGTTGTGATCAGCCCGTCCAGGTCGTACGCTTCGTCGACGTAGGAGTCGGCCGCCCCCGGATACTCCTCGAGGTCCAGCATTCCGGTGGTACCGAAGAATTCCTCGATCCAACCGTGGAAGGCCGTGCCCTTCCTGGCTGCCATGCCTGGCTTGCGCGGCACCGGGCGGCGCAGGCGCCGTGTGACTTCGTCCGGATCGTCGGCCAGGTCCACCAGCAGCGAAGCCGAGATGTGTGCGGGCAACTGCACTTCTCCCGCCGTTGGCGCGGCATTATGCCGCTCCAGTAGCAGCCTGGCTTCATGCGCCCAGGCCGAATCCGCGGGCGGCGTGCGGTCCTGCGCGAGCGATTCGAGAACCGACTGCGCTGCTTGTTCCATCGCTGCGCGGCGGCCGGCACGTTGCCGCTGCGGGACTCCGTTGCGGTAGATCCGCGGCCCTTCCAGTGGGTCGTAGGGCCACAGGGCCGCTTCCACTTCGGCGCGGAACGGGTTCTCCGGCCCAAGATCCTCTTCCTGCACCCACTGCGCCACCTGCACCGTGCCGGGTTCGCTCTGCGATAACTCGTGCAGTTCGGCCAGAAAGACGGAGGTGGCCGTCGGCTTTACCTTGCTGCCGGACCAGCCGGCGGAACTGCAGACCAGCAGGTGTTTGGCGCGGGTGTAGGCCACGTAGGCCAGCCGGCGCTCTTCGTCTTCACCGTGGGCTTGGACATCCGCTTTGTAATCCGCTTCCGCGTTCAACCAGGACAGCTGGTCCGGCTGATCGGTGTCCCACTGGGGCAGGTCGGAGCGGTCGCCGCGCAACGGCCAGGGCAGCGCGGCGTGGCCGCTGCTCCACCGGCTGTCCGACGACGAGGGGAAAGCGCCGTCGTTGAGCCCGGGCACGAAGACCGCATCCCACTCCAGCCCCTTGGACGCGTGGACGGTGAGCAGTTGCACGGCATCATGCCGGACATCCACCTGGGCCATGTCCAGGCCGCCTTCCTCGGCGGCGGCGGCCTCCAGCCAGGCGAGGAAGGCGAGCAGGTCCACGCGTTGTGAGGTCTGCATGAAGGCAGCCGCGGCGTCATGGAAAGCATCAAGATTGCGCCGCGCCTGGTGGATGCTCTGGCCGGGTTTGGAGGCGACCTCGATGTCCAGCAGCATGGTGCGCTCCACTTCACCCAACAGCAGGGTCAGGTCATCGCCGATGAAGCTGCGCAGGTAGCGGACCTCGTCCGCCAGACGTGCCAGCCGCTCGAGCGCGGCAGGCGTCAACGAGCGTCCATAGCGGGAGGTCCATCCCGGCCTGGGCAGCCGGTCGAGGGCCTCGATCAGGGACGCAGACTCGGCCAGGTCGTGTTCGACGACGGTTTCCGTTGCCCCCTCATCGCGGTCCAGCTCCGGGGCTTCGCCGGCCCGGACGGCGCTCAGGCGCTGGCGCTCCAGGTCGCGCGACCAGTCGGCCAAGGCCATGAGGTCGGCGGGGCCGATCCGCCATCGGGCACCGGCCAGCAGCCGCATGAGTGCATCGGAGCGTCCCGGATCTGCCAGCACCCGCAGCGTGGCCACGAGGTCCACGATGTCCGGCTGGGCCAACAGTCCGGCCAGCCCGACAATTTCGTAGGGAATGCCGCGTTCGTCCAGGGCCTTGGCGATCCCGGGGATTTGGGCCCGCCGCCGGCACAAAACCGCGGCGCTGACCTGCTCCGCCCGGCCGGTTTCCGGGTCCCTGGCGAAGACCGTCTTCCTCGCACGTTCGATCGCGTCGGCAACGGCATTGGTTTCGTCCGCCTCCGTCGCGTACCGCCCCAGCACCACAGTCCCTTCCGTGGCTCCGGGCCGGGGGCGCAGCGGCGGGACACTGATCCTGCCGGGACGCGGCCGGTTCGGGTCTTCCCTGTTCAGCGGCGAGGAAATCCGGTTGGCCATCCGCAGGATGTTTTCGCTGTTGCGCCAAGCAACGGTCAGGAACCCGGCCGGAGCGGGGGCACGGCGTCCGTCGTCGTCCACCAGCGGGAATTGCTCTTGGAAAGCGAAGAGTTGGCCGGTTGAAGCACCGCGGAAGCCGTAGATGGACTGGTTGGGGTCCCCCACCGCGGTCACGGCGTGCCCGTCGCCGAACAGTTCGGAGAACAACACCATCTGCGCGTGCGAGGTGTCCTGGAATTCATCCAGCAACACCACCTTGTAGCGGCTGCGTTCGAGCTCGCGGGCCTGCGGCACTTCCCGGGCGATGCGGGCGGCCAGCGAGACCAGGTCGCCGTAGTCCAGGACACCGCGTTCCCGCTTGGCGCGGTTGTACGCGCCGGCGAGGCCCGCCACGGTGATCCGTGTCCGCAGCCGATCCAGCAGTTTCCGCACGTCCTGCTTGGCCGGCTTGGTGCTGCCGTCCACATAAGGGAGGGCGGCCATCCGCTCCACCTCCGCCGCCAGGTAATCGGCCGCCTGCTCAGGGGTCACCAGATGCTCCGAGCATTCTCCGGCGAACTGCATGACGGAGCCGACCAGCGTCGACTTGGCGGCGGCCAAGTGTTCGATCGGGCCGTCATAGGCTTCCACAACGTGGCTGGCCAGTTGCCAGGACTGCGCCGTGCCCAGCAAGACCACGTCGCGTTCAATGCCCAGACGCAGCCCGTAGTCGCTGACCAAGCCGTTGGCATATGAGTGGTAGGTGGAGACCTTGGGCTCCACGAACCCGGCGGCGTTGTCCGGCTCCTGCGGCAGCAGCCCCTTGCGGTCCAGCCTGGCCAGCTGGGCGCGGATCCGGGCGGCAAGTTCCCCGGCGGCCTTGCGGGTAAAGGTGACCCCGAGGATTTCGTCCGGCCGGACCAGTCCGTTGGCCACGAGCCAGACGACGCGGTCGGCCATGGTGGCCGTCTTGCCGGATCCGGCGCCGGCTATGACCAGCAGCGGCTGCAGCGGGGAACTGATGATGGCGGACTGTTCCTCGGTGGGCAGATGCTGGCCCAGCGAACCGGCAAGTTCTTCCGGGGTGTAGGTGGTGGTGACCGATCCGATGCTCACTCGGTGACCTGCTTTCCTTCTGCGCACAACGGGCAAATTTCCGGTGCCCGGCAGCCGTGGCCGCCATTCCGGGACCGCTGCGGGTCGTGCCGGGCTTCAAATTGCGCGGCAGACATCAGTGCCGCCGCCTCATGGATCATCGGCGTAGCCCAGTCTTCGCCGTCGGCCAGGCTGTCCTGCTGCTGGACCTTGACCGTTTTCAGGTCCTGGCCGAGTTGGACCAGGGAGGCGCCGCCGGGGGCCGGTTGTTGCCCGGAAAAACCACCGGCCTGCACCGCCGCCTGGTAGCTTCCGAGCTGTGGGTGCCGTTCCAGATCCGCTTTCGTCGGGGCAGAACGGCCCGTTTTCAGGTCCACGATATGCAGCCGCCCGTCGGCGTCCAGCTCCAAACGGTCCACCTGTCCGCGGAGCCTGGCCACGCGCTCGGGCCCCTGCAAATCGACGGAGAAGTCCTGCTCGACGCCGACCAAGCTCCGGCCTTCCGCCCGCATCTGGACGACGTACTGGGCAAGTCTGCGGACCATGCCTTCGGCCCGGTTGAAGTCCAACTGGCCTTCCCAGTTTTCCTTCATGCCCAACTGCGGCCAGCGGCGGACAAGTTCCGCCACGTATTCGGTCCCCGTGCCGTCGGGAAAGTCCTGGGCAATCCCGTGGACCAGCGTGCCCAGGCTGCGGGCGAAATCGGTGGCGGCCTCTCCCCCGGCGGCCTGGATGAACCAGTCCAGCGGGGACTTTTGGACGGCCTCCACCTTCGACGGGGACACCGGGACAGGTTCACCTTCCGGCACCACCGGTGCTGTGCTGCTCAAGGGCAACAGTCCCCACCAGTCGCGCGGATGCGCACCGGGCACCGGTACCGGGCTGGCAGCCAGCATGGCGAGGACGGCCGCAGCGTCGGCGGCCGGTTCCGGACGGTCCGTTGCCTGCTGGGCGGCCTGGCGGAGTTCCGCGGCCAGAGCCCGCACCGTGCGCGGCCGGAGTACTTCTGTGGGCGGGCGCGGAGTCTCCGGGTCCAGCCACGGATCAACCAGGTCCAGAAACTGGGACGGCTGGGCATCTTCTGACTGCACGGCCGTGCAGATCAACCGGCGTTCGGCTCGGGAGATGGCGGTGGAGAAGCTGCGCAATTCGTCGTACCGGATCTCGCGCAGGCGGGCCACCGCGTCGATCCGCCGTGCTTCCTCAACGCCGTGTTCCAAGACGTCGACGAACTGGGTACTGCCCAACAGTTCACCGCGCAGCCTGGTGTTCGGCCACACTCCCTCCTGGACGCCTGCGACGATGACCAGCGGCCAGCCACGTCCAGCCGCCGAGGCCGGAGTGAGCAGTTCAACCGCCTCCCGCAACTGTGCCCGCGGCGCCAGGTTGTCCATCGGCAGTTCCTGGTTGAGCAGGTACTCCAGGAACTGCCGCGGGCTAGAGCCGGGGAGCTGGTCAACATACCGTTCGGCTGTCTGGAACAACGCCATCATTGCGTCGAGATCCCGGTCGGCCCGCACCCCGGCCGGCCCGCCTTGCAGCGCCTGTGCAGCCCAGCGGTCCGCCAACCCGGCTGCGGACCACAAGGCCCACAGCACCGTCTCCGCATTGGCCCCCGGCGCGGCCGCTGCCTCCCGGCCCGCCTGCAACATGCGCGCCACCCTGCGTGCGGCCCCGCCTTCCCTCCCGAGTGTGCTGAGGAACGCAGCGTCGCCCAGTGCCTCCACGAGCAACGCATCGCTGGAGCGGCCCCCGCCGCCCAGCAACTCTTCGCGCCGCAGGGCCTGGCGAAGGCGGCGCAAGTCGATCGCCGTGGCACCCCCGAGCCGGGAGGTCAGCAGTGAAACCGCGCTGTCAGCGGTGAGCAGGTCCGGGTCGAGCGCCATGGCCAACGCATCCAGCAACGGCCGGACCGCGGCTTCATCGCGCACGGCGGTCTCTGCCACCGGAACTTTCACCGCGATGTCCTGCCCCGTGAGATAGCGTGCCAGCGCGGAGAGCTGGCCGCCGGTCCGGACGATCACGGCCATCTCGCTGAGCCTGTACCCCTCGAACAACCGGGCTTCGAGAATCCGTTGGGCCACATAGCGGTGCTCGTGGACGGGCGAGGCCACCACATGCGCACTGGCGGACGGAGCTCCGGCCCTGAGCGCGGCACCCGGGGCTGCTTCGGCGTGTGCCCTCGGTGCAGGATGGACGAGTTCGCGGGCGCGGTGGGCGCCGGCAACCTGGGAGATCCTGGCCGCGGTGGATTGCCAGGCGGCGGCGACCGCCGGCACCATCCGGTGCGAGGTAGTCAAGACCAGTGTCCGCAGCGGTTTCTCCCGGGTGCCGAGGAGCCCCGGAAGTTTGCCAATCACGTCCGGCCGGGCGCCGCGGAACCCCTGGACGACAGTGTCCGGCGAGGCGGCTAGCAGGGCGTCTTGTCCCTCGACAAGCAAGGCCAGCAGCTCGAAGACGGCGGGATTGGCTTCCTGCAGGTCGTCCGCGAGGATCAGCTGCAGCCGGCTGCGCTCCCGCTCAAGGAGGCCCGGATGCTCCAGCAAAAGCTGGCGGGCCGAGGTAATGATGCCGGCCGGGTCGAAGGCCTCGGGCATTCGGAGGTCGATCAGATCCCGGTATTCGCGGTACAGCCGTGCCGCCGCGGTCCAGTCCGGGCGGCCGCACTCGGCGCCCAGGAGTTCCAGCTGCGCGGCGGTGCTGCCATACTCGGTCAACCGGTCGAAAAGCTGGCGGATTTCCTGCCGGAAGCCGCGGGTAGCCAGCGCCTGCTGCAGGTCTTCCGGCCAGCCCGCACCTTGGCCGTATCCCGCACGGTGGCCTGCCAGCAGCTCGGCGATGATCTGGTCCTGTTCCGGTCCGGACAGAAGTCGGGGCGCCCGCTCCACCAGCGGAAGCAGCCCCTCCACCCGGGCCCGGCGGATCAGGTCAAAGGCGTAGGCTGACCAGGTTCTGGCCGGGGATGTGCCCAGGCTGCGGTCCAGTCGCGCCGTCAGGGCATCCCGCAGTCGCGAGGCAGCCAGCCGGTTGGGGGCCATGAAGAGCAGTCCGGCCGGGTCCAAGCCGGTCTCCTGCACCCGCCGAACCGCATGCTCGACCAGGGCGGTGGTCTTCCCTGTACCAGGACCGCCGAGCACCAGCACCGGGCCGCAGCCGGCGGGCAGGCCGATGACGTCGCCCTGGTCGGCACTCGGCAGCGGGGCACCGGCAGAGGTGGCTTCGGGCCGGACCAGCTTCAGCCCCGCCGGTGGCTTCGTCTCCATCATGCGCCCATCCCATCAGTCGGCTCGGACACTTTGCGCCGCAGCCGCTCGATCGCTGCAAAATCTTCGGGCCGGGGCATCCAGCGGGCCTGGGCCATGCGGACCTTGGCCGGTCCGGCGGCCGGCTCCGCCAGTGGTGTCCCCTCCTGGCGGTAGTGCGTCACGGCCCGCGCCATCAGCTCATCGGGCAAGGAACCATCGGCACGAATGATGCGCCACCACGGAGCGGCATCCCCATGCAGGGACATGATCCTGCCGACCAACCGGGGCCCGCCCGCATCGAGCAGCTCGGCCACGTCGCCGTACGACAGCACGCAGCCGCGCGGCACGATCGCTGCGAGGTCCAGGACCGCCTCTACTACCGCTTCCCGCATTACACCATTGTAATTTGATCCGCCCGGGCTGCCCGCCCCAAGCCGACAGCGCCAGTTTTCATACGCGCCGCTGCGCCTCCCGGATTTCGTCCGACCCGGCGGCTACGGTTACCGGTATGAACAGCTGGCATGAACGCCCCCGGGCCGCATTCGATCTGGAAACCACGGGCCGCGATCCGCATACTGCCCGGATCGTCACGGCTTCCCTGGTCCTGGTCGACGAAGCGGGACGTCCCGTGCAGGAGCGCGAGTGGCTGGTGAATCCCGGCGTCGACATTCCCGCCGAAGCTGCAGCGATCCACGGGATCAGCACGGAGCGGGCACGCGCCGAAGGCCTCGACGCGGCCGCCGCCACGGCCGGGATTGCCGAGTCGCTGGCAGCGCTCTTTGACGCCGGCATTCCAGTCATGGCCTTTAACGCCGCCTACGATTTCACCGTGCTGGCCAACGAATGCTCGCGCTACGGCTTCCCAGCCCCCACGGCGGCTCCGGTGATTGATCCGTTTATCCTGGACAAGCAGATGGACCGCTACCGGCGGGGGAAACGCACCCTGGTAGCGCTGTGCGAGCTCTACGGGGTGCGCTTGGAGGCTGCGCACACGTCGGCGGCGGACGCCCTGGCAACCATCGGCGTCGCGGATGCCCTCGCGAGCCGTTATGCAGCATTGTGCATCGACGCCGTCGAACTGCATGAACGGCAAATCGGCTGGTGCGCCCAACAGGCGGCCAGCTTTCAGGAATGGTTGCGGCGCACTGATCCGGAAGCAGTCGTGGACGGCGTCTGGCCCGTCCGCTTGATGCCTGTGACTGTTTGAGGAACCCCCGGACCCGCAACTCCGTCGATCCCATCGATCACCCTTCTGTCAACTTCGGGTCGCCGTGTGACGCAACCTCTTGTCGAATTCCGGCGCACTGGCGCGGCTGTCATAATTAAGACTTGGCGGCGACGCGTGCTATGGCGTCCGCCAATGCTTCCTGACTTCAATTCCCCGAGGTTCCATGATCACCGTTACCGACCTGCGCAAGGTCTACCGCCAGGGCAATCGCGAAGTGGTGGCCCTGGACGGCGTCAGCCTGTCCGTTCCCAAGGGGTCAATCCACGGCATCGTCGGCCATTCGGGTGCCGGCAAGTCCACCTTGGTGCGCTGCCTTACCCTGCTGGACAGCCCGACGTCGGGCTCCGTGTCGATCAACGGGGCGGAACTCAGCGCAGCCCGGGACGCCGACCTCAGATCGGCCCGGCGCCGCATCGGGATGATCTTCCAACATGCAAACCTGATGGACTCGCGCACCGCCGCCCAGAACGTGGCGCATCCGCTGGAGCTCGTCAAGACGCCCAAGGCGGCGATCCGTTCCAAGGTGGCCGAGCTGCTCAAGTTGGTCGGACTCGAGGGGTTTGAGAACGCCTACCCGTCCCAGCTCTCCGGCGGCCAGCGCCAGCGCGTCGGCATTGCCCGTGCCCTCGCCTCTGATCCGGACGTCCTGCTCTGTGATGAGCCCACGTCGGCGCTGGACCCGAAGACCACCGATGAAATCCTGACGCTGATCCACGACCTCACGCAGCGGCTACAGCTGACCGTGCTGGTGATCACGCACGAAATGCAGGTCATCAAGCGCATTTGCGACTCGGTCTCGCTCCTGGAGGCGGGCCGGATCGTCGAACATGGTCCGCTGCGCGATGTGGCGGCCGATCTCGGCGGCCGCCTGTCAACCACGCTGTTGCCCCTGCCGCCGGCCGAAACGAACGGCAGCGGCACGGTGCTGGAGATCCTGTATTCAGGCGACAGCGCGTCGGAACCGGTGCTCACCGGGGCCGCGCGCGCCTTTGGCATGGACCTGAATGTCCTGGCCGGCAGCGTGGAGTCGTTGGCCGGCACCCAGTTCGGCCACCTGCGCATCCAGTTGCCGACCGGTGCGGACACCGCGTCCTTGTCCCGTCACTTGACCGGCCAGGGCGTTGCCGTACGCGTCGTCCAGGAAGAGACAGCATGAACTTTATCGACGAACTGATGACCAACCCGGCCCTCACCAACGCCCTGCCCAAAGCCCTCGGCGAAACCTTGCTGATGGTGGGTGTCTCGGGTGCCTTTGTCCTGCTGATCGGCCTGCCACTGGGTATCTTCCTCTACACCAGCGCACCGGGAGGCCTGCGGCCCATGCGGGTAACCAACCGGATTGTGTCCGACGTGATCGTGAATATCACCAGGTCCATCCCGTTCGCCATCCTGATGATCGCGCTGATCCCGGTGGCCCGGGCGATCACCGGCACCTCGATCGGCGCCCTTGCGGCCTGCGTCTCGCTCACCATCGGCACCGTGCCGTTTTTCGCCCGCTTGGTGGAAACCTCTCTGCGGGATGTCAGCTCCGGCAAGATCGATGCCGCACTGGTGATGGGCTCAACCCGCTTGCAGATCGTAGCCAAGGTGCTGGTTCCCGAAGCGTTGCCCGGGTTGGTAGCTGCCTTCACGACGACGCTGGTCACCTTGGTGGGCTACTCCGCCATGGCGGGCCTCACCGGCGGCGGCGGCCTCGGCCAGCTCGCCTACAACTACGGCTTCCAGCGTTTCGACACCACGGTCATGCTGGTCACGATCGTGATTATGGTCATCCTCGTCCAGATGATCCAGTGGATCGGCGACGCCTCCGCCAGGCGGGTGGACCACCGCAGTGCGGCCACCGCGGGCGCCAAGAAACACCGGCGCCACGAGCCCGCCACCGCTGTCTGACCGGTCACCCGTCAGTTCAGGGACAATGCAGTCCCGCTCCCCCATGCTCCCGCCGGCCGCGAGGCCGCGGAGGAATGCAGCCAGTAGCCGCTAGCTGCACCATATCCGGGATGAGCCGCCTTCGGCTGCCCCGGTTAGTTGAAAGGAACGCACGCAGATGCGTAAAGCACTAACCCTCATTGGTACCGGCCTGGTTGCGGCCTTGGCGCTGACGGCTTGCGGTGGCTCTGATTCCACCCCCAGCGCTGATGCCACGCTGGATCCGGCCAATCCCACGACGATCACGGTGGGTGCCACTCCGGTTCCGCAGGGCCGGATTTTGCAGTTCGTGGACGAGAACCTGGCCAAGGACGCCGGCATCGACCTGGACATCAAGGAATTCACCGATTACCAGACTCCGAACATCGCCCTGAGCGATGGGTCGCTGGATGCCAACTATTTCCAGCATCTGGCCTTCTTCGAGCAGCAGGTGGCCGACAAGGGCTACGATTTCGAGCACGGCGAAGGCATCCACATTGAGCCGTACGCCGGATTCTCCTCCAAGCACAAGACCGTCGACGAAATCCCCGACGGCGCAACCATTGCGGTCACCAACGACCCCGGCAACCAGCCCCGCGCGCTGAAGATGCTCGAGGCCGCAGGCCTGCTGAAGGGCATCGAGGACGATTCTGCGGCATTGACGCTGACCAAAGAGCAGAACCCCAAGGGCCTGAAGTTCGAGGAGAACCAGCCCGAGATCCTGGTCCAGCTGATCGACGATCCGAAGGTCGACCTGGCCATCATCAACGGCAACTTCATCCTGGACGCCGGCCTGAAGACGGAGGATGCGGTAGTCGTTGAATCCGCCGAGAACAACCCGTATGCCAACTTCCTGGCGTGGAAGGCCGGCGACGACAACCCGGCCATCGCCAAGCTTGACGAACTGCTGCACAGCCCGGACGTGAAGAAGTTCATCGAGGAGACCTGGCCCAACGGCGACGTGTTCCCCGCTTTCTAAGCTCCGTCCCAGGTCGCTGACCCCAGCGTCCGCAACGGAAAAGACGAGGTCCCCGGAAGCTTCCGCTTCCGGGGACCTCGTCTTTCTTGGTCAGCGCACCGCTGGCCGGCGGCGCTGCCGGACCGGTGCCGGCGGCTCGCCGGAGTTCCGTCCCGTCATCACCTGGATGACCACCCAGGACACCGCCGTCACCGGTACCGCCAAGACCGCACCGATGATGCCGCCCAGGATGGTCCCTGCGGTCAGCGCCAACAGGATCACGAGGGAATGCAGGCTCACGGAGCGCCCCATCACCACCGGCTGCAGGAAGTTGCCTTCCAATTGCTGCACCACAATCACGACGGCGACCACCACCAGGGCGGCGACCGGCCCGTTGGCCACCAGCGCCACCAAGGTGGCCAGGACGCCGGCCACGGTGGCGCCGACGATCGGAATGAAGCCGCCGATGAAGATCAGTACGGACAGCGGTAGCGCCAGCGGCACCTGCAGGATGAACAGGGCCAGGCCGATGAAAAAAGCATCGACAGCGGCTACGGTAGCGGTGCCCCGCACGTAGCTGCCCAGCACGTCAACGGCACGGGTTCCGGCTTCTTCCAGCTTGGGCCGGCGGGCCGCCGGGAACCAGCTGAGCAGGAAGCCCCAGATCCGCGGACCGTCTTTGAGGAAAAAGAACAGGATGACGGCCATCAGGACTGCACCGGTGATGATTTCCGCCGCTGTCGACAACCCGCTGAGTGCACTGCGCCCGGCGGCAGCGCTGGTCAGGAAGTCCACCACCGAGGCCAGCGCTTCATCGATCTGCCTTTGGCTCACCGGCAGCGGGAAGTTGGCCATCAGCTCCTGCAGCTTCAGCCAGCCCTCGCTGGCGGAGCGGACCAATTCATCCGATTCGCTGCGGACCGCGAAGACGATCCCGGTGACCACCCCGCCGAGAACGGCGAGGATCCCGAGGAACGCCGTGGCCGTCGCCAGCGCCGGCGACCAACCCCAGCGGCGCAGCAGTCCCACCACCGGGTACACGGCCGCGGCCAAGATCAGGGCAATCAGGAACGGGATGAGCAGCAGACGCAGTTGCAGCAGCCCGTAGATCACCACCACGGCCAGCGCCAGCGCCAGCAGCAGCTGGGCCGAACGGGTGGCGGTACGGCCCAAATGGTCCGACCACATGGTCTGCGGCGGTAGGTGATGCGCCACCTCCGGCGTCGTGCGTGCACCGCCGTCGTGCTTGTCCTGCATTTGCCTGCGCCTGGACAACAGGCCCATCTGCGCTCCCTTGGTTTGACGATTCGGCAACCGGTCCCGCGCGGGGACCGACCTCTTCATCAGTCTGCCATGCCATGGTCCGGCCCGCGCACGGCGGAGGGCGCCCGGCGCTGTCCGGCGCCGGGCCTGGAGCAGGGGCTCAGTCCGTTGGTTTGGCCGCCGCGGCGGCACGCGCGGCCGCCGGCAGGGCCGCGAAGATCTTGTCCATCGCGGCGTCGTCGTGCGCGGCGGACAAGAACCAGGCTTCGAAGACCGACGGCGGCAGGTAGACGCCGTCGTCGAGCATCGAGTGGAAGAACGGCGCGTAGCGGAACGCCTCCTGGGCCTGCGCGTCGGCGTAGTTGCGCACGCCGTTGGCCGAGGTGCCGAAGGCCACGCTGAACAGGTTCCCGGCTGTCTGGATGCTGTGGTCCACGCCGGCATCGGACAAGGCAGCGGACAGCGCGCCCTGCAGTTCGCGCGAGCGGGAATCGATAGCCGTGTAGACATCCTGCGTTGCGGCGGTCAGGGTCGCGACGCCGGCCGCCATGGCGATCGGGTTGCCGGAGAGCGTGCCTGCTTGGTAAACCGGGCCCACCGGGGCCAGGTAGTCCATCACGTCCGCCCGGCCGCCCAAGGCTGCCACGGGCATGCCGCCGCCGATCACCTTGCCGAAGGTCAGCAGGTCGGGCACGAAGGGATCGGTGGCTCCCTCGGCGCCTCCGGTCAGCCCCCAGTAGCCGGCATAACCGGTCCGGAACCCGGTCAGCACCTCGTCCAGGATCAGCAGCGCCCCGTGTTCGCGGGTGATCCGGGACAGGGCCGCGTTGAAGCCGTCGGCCGGCGTGACCACGCCCATGTTGGCAGGTGCCGCCTCGGTGATGACCGCGGCGATCTGGCTGCCGCGGGCGGCGAAGACCTCTTCCACCGCGCTGATGTCGTTGTACGGCAACACCAGCGTCTCGGCGGCCGTCGCCTCGGTGACGCCGGCCGAACCGGGCAGCGCCAGCGTGGCGAGTCCGGAGCCCGCGGCGGCCAAGAGTCCATCCAGGTGGCCGTGGTAGCAGCCGGCAAACTTCACAATCAGGTTGCGGCCGGTGTAGCCGCGGGCCAGCCGCACCGCGGTCATGGTTGCCTCCGTGCCGGTGGAGACCATCCGCAGCCGTTCGACGGCGGAGACCCGGCCGACCACCAACGCGGCCAGCTCTGACTCGGCCGGCGTCGACGCCCCGAAGGACAGGCCGCGGTCCACTGCGGAGTGCACGGCTTCCAGCACACCCGGGTGGGCGTGGCCCAGCAGGGCCGGCCCCCACGAGCAGACCAGGTCCACATACTCACGGCCATCGGCGTCGGTGAGGTAGGCGCCCTTGCCGCTGACCATCATCCGCGGAGTTCCGCCGACTGAGCCGAAGGCCCGCACCGGCGAGTTCACGCCGCCGGGCATCAGCTGGCGGGCGCGTTCGAAGAGTTCCTCGGAGCGGACGGCTTCAATCATGGTCATGGTTCCTTATCTCACAGCTTCAGTCCGCTGCGGACTGTGGTGCCCGCAGGCGGCAGGGAATCGGGGGTGGCTACTTCAGCCAGCGGGCCAGTTCAGGGGCCCAGTAGGTCAGCACCATATCGGCACCAGCGCGGCGGATGCCGAGGACCGATTCAAGGATGGCGGCCTTCCGGTCGATCCAGCCGTTGGCGGCGGCCGCCTCGATCATCGCGTACTCGCCGGAGATCTGGTAGGCAGCCACCGGGACCGGGGACATTTCCGCCACGTCGGACAGCACGTCCAGGTAGCTCATCGCCGGTTTGACCATGATCATGTCGGCGCCCTCGGCCAGGTCCAGCTCCACTTCCCGGATGGCTTCCCGCCGGTTGGCGGCATCCATCTGGTAGGTCCGCCGGTCTCCGGTCAGCTGCGAATCCACCGCTTCGCGGAAGGGACCGTAGAAGGCCGAGGCGTATTTGGCGGCGTAGGCCAGAATCGCGGTGTCCTGGTATCCGGCCTCGTCCAGCGCCTGGCGAATCACAGCCACCTGGCCGTCCATCATGCCGGAAGGACCCAGCACGTCGGCTCCCGACGCCGCCTGGACCACCGCCATCTCCGCGTAGATCGGCAGCGTGGCGTCGTTGTCCACCGTGCCGTCCTCGGCCAGGACGCCACAGTGCCCGTGGTCGGTGAATTCGTCCAGGCACACGTCGCCCATCACCACCAGGTCGTGGCCGACCTCGGCCTTCACATCGGCAAGGGCGCGGTTCAGGACGCCGTCGGGGTCCACGCCTGCGCTGCCGACGGCATCGCGTACCTCCGGGATACCAAAGAGCATGATGCCGCCCAGCCCCAGTTCCACGGCCTCGGCGGCCGCCCGCTTGAGCGAGTCCGTGGTGTGCTGGACCACGCCCGGCATGGACTGCAGCGGCACCGGTTCGTTGATGCCTTCGCGGATGAACGCGGGCAGGATCAACTGGTTCGGATGGGTCCGGACCTCCGCGGTCATCCGGCGAATCGCTTCGGTGGCCCGCAGTCGACGGGGCCGGTGATAGGGGAAGCTCATGGCGTTCCTTCCGTTTCGGTGGGCTGGTGCCCCAGCGATTGTGCGAGCGCGTCGGCAATGCCCGACGGCGTCGGTTCGGCAGCCGTGGCCGCGATCTGCAGCCCCAGCTCGGCCGCCTGCCGTGCCGAGCTGGCACCGATGGCGATCAGCCGGACGCCGGACGGCCAGTGGTCAAGCAGGCCGGACAGCCGCCGCGTCACGCTGGGCGAAGTCAGGATGACGGCGTCGACGCCGCCGTCGAACGCGCGGCTGCGGAAATCGGCAACCGTGATCAGCTCCAGGCCGTCGGCGCGCTCGAGGGAGGCGATCTCCAACGCTGCCGTGAGCCGGAGCTCGGGCCGGGCGGGATAGTCCACGGTCCGGTAGGCGGTCACGGGCAGCACCTGCCAGCCCTTTGCCATCAGGCCCTCGAAGACCGTGGGGGCGGCGATGTCCGCCTGCGGCAGCAACACCATCATCCGATCCGTCGAGCGGCTTCCGCCGTCGGGTGGCAGCGGCCAAGCATCCACCAGGCCGACTGCGTCCATGCTGCCGGACGGAACCAGGTCCACCGAGAGTCCTTCTGCTTCCAGCGCCCTGGCGCTGGGCGTACCGACGGCGGCAACCTTGGTGTCGCCGACCAGGGCCGCCAGGCTGGTTCCGCGGTCCAATGCGCAGGCTTTCAGCGCCCGCACCGTGGTGATGCTGGTGATCACCAGCCAGTCCACCTTGTGCTGGGCCAGCAGGGTGAGCGCTTCGTCCAGTTCGCCGGGATTGTCAGTCCGCTCAAAGTCGATCAGCGGCATGACGCTGGCCGAGGCGCCCCGCCGCCGCAGTTCGGCAGCCATCCCGGCCGCACGGTCCGGGGTGCGAGGCAAGACCACCCGCAGCCCGGCGAGTTGGTTTTCCGGCGCTCCGCGCTGCCGCAGCAACGCCATGGTCAGCGGCCAGCCTGGCTCATCAGGTCGCCGGCGCCCCTGCCCAGCAGCTCTTCAGCCAGTCGGGCCCCCAGCGCCACAGCGTCCTCGGAGCCGGCGGCCGGTACCTGCTGCTCGCCGTGCAGCAGCCGGCTGCCGTCGGGGCTGCAGACCACTGCCTTGAGCACCAGGTTGCCGGCCTCGACCCGAGCCAGCGCGCCCACCGGAGCGCTGCAGCCTGCTTCCAGACGCGCCAGCAGCGAGCGTTCGGCAGTCACGGCCAGGCGGCTTTCCGCGTCGTCGTAATCGGCCAGCGCGCCCGCCAGAGCGGTCCCGGCTGCTGCATCCGCCACCCTGCATTCCACCGCCAGGGCTCCCTGCCCGGGAGCGGGCAGCATGACCGACGGGTCCAGCAGTTCAGTAACATGCTCGGTCCGGCCCAGGCGTGCCAGTCCGGCGGCGGCGAGCACGACGGCGTCAAGATCGGCGTGCTTTCCTTCCACCCTCGGCTCACCGGTCAGTCCCTTGACCCGTCCCAGCCGGGTGTCCACGTTCCCGCGGATGTCCACCACGTCCAGATCCGGACGGGCGGCGCGCAGCTGGGCGGCCCGGCGCGGCGAACCCGTGCCCACCTTGGCCCCGGCCGGCAGTTCGGCAAGGGTCAGGCCGTCGCGGGCGCACAGCGCGTCCCGGACGTCCACCCGCACCGGAATGGCTGCGATCTGCAGCCCCTCCGCCACACCGGTGGGCAGGTCCTTGAGCGAATGCACGGCCACGTCGCAGCGGTCGTCCAGCAAGGCCTCGCGTAAGGCGGCGACGAACACGCCGGTGCCGCCGATCTGGGCCAGCGAGCCCTTGAGCACGTCGCCCTCGGTCTTGATCCTGACCAGTTCGTACTTCAGCGCTCCCCCGGCGGCCAGGGCCTCGGCCACCGTCGTGGTCTGGGTGACGGCCAGGGCGCTGGCCCGGGTGCCCACGCGCACGGTAACGGTCATGGCTGCGCCACCACCCCGACGGTCGAATCCATCCCGGCAACGGTCGGCTTCTCGCCGCGGCGGTTGGCGCAGCAGCCGGGCATGCAGACATCCATCCACGGGCCCAACGCGCTCAGCGCGGGGCGCTCCGCCTGATGCTGGTCCACGGTCCGTTCGCAGACGAGGTCCACCAGGCCCTCGACGAATTTCTGGTGCACGCCGGGCGTGGGGATGCGGGCGGCGGCCAGGCCGAGGGTGCGGCATGTTTCCAGCGCCTCGGTGTCCAGGTCCCAGACCACCTCCATGTGGTCGCTGACAAAGCCCAGCGGCACGATGACCACGCCCTTGACGCCTTGCGCCGGCAGTTCCTCGATGGCGTCGTTGATGTCCGGTTCCAGCCACGGCACGTGCGGCGCGCCGGAGCGGGACTGGTAGACCAGCGACCAATCGACGCCGGCAGCTTCCGGCACCCGTTCCAGTACCGCGCGGGCGGTGGCCAGGTGCTGTGCCACGTAGGCGCTGCCGCCCTCGTACTCCACACCGCGCGGGCCGGCGTTCTCGGCGTCCCCGGTCGGAATGGAGTGCGTGGCGAACAGGATGTGGATCGGAGCGTCCCCCTCCCCCTGCGCGGCCAGGTCGGCGCGGACCCGGTTCAGGCCTTCGGCGAGTCCTTCCACAAAGGGCTCCACGAAGCCCGGGTGGTCGAAGTACTGGCGGACCTTGTCCACTTCCAGCTTTCCGGCCAGCCCGGTCTCCACCAGCGCCATGCCGAAGTCCTCGCGGTACTGGCGGCAGCTGGAATAGCCGGCGTAGGCGCTGGTGCTCACGGCGAGCACCCGGCGGTGGCCGGCATCATAGGCTTCCTTGAACACGTCGGTGACGTAGGGATCCCAGTTCCGGTTGCCCCAGAGCACCGGGAGGTTGATTCCGCGGCGGGCCAGCTCGGCTTCCAGGGCGGATTTCAGCGCACGGTTCTGCGCGTTGATCGGGCTGATCCCGCCGTTGGCCCGGTAGTGGGTGGCGACTTCCTCGAGCCGTTCGTCGGGGATGCCGCGGCCGCTGGTGACGTTGCGCAGGAACGGAATGACGTCGTCCTGGCCCTCGGGTCCGCCGAAGGAGGCCAGCAGCAGCGCGTCGTACTTCTTCGGCTGCATCGTCCCGTCCGGGGCCACGCCGGCTCGCGGGTCGAAGGACTGTTCGGCTGGCTGGCTCATCGCAGCACCTCGGCGATTTCGGCGGTGCTGATGCGCTTGCCGGTGTAGAACGGGATCTCTTCGCGCACGTGGTTGCGGGCGTCGGTGTAGCGCAGGTGACGCATCAGGTCCACCAGGTCGATCAGCTCGGGGGCTTCCAGGCCCAGGATCCACTCCCAGTCCCCCAGGGCGAACGAGGCCACGGTGTTGGCGAGCACCTGCGGGTAGTCACGGCCCAGCATGCCGTGGTCGCGCAGCATCTTGCCGCGCTCTTCGGCGGGCAGCAGATACCACTCGTAGGAGCGCACGAACGGGTAGACGCAGAGCCAGGCTTCCGGCTCCTTGCCCAGCGAGAAGGCCGGCGCATGGTTCTTGCTGAACTCGGCGTCGCGGTGGACACCCATGGCGGACCAGACCAGCTCGGTGGCGGCGAACAGGCCGGTGCGGCGGATGGCGCGCACGGCGGCCTGGAGCTCGTCCGGCTGCGGGCCGTGCAGCCAGATCATCACGTCGGCGTCTTCGCGCATGGCGGAAACATCGTAGGCGCCGCGCAGCGTCACCTTGCGGCCGGCAAGTTCTGCAACCGTGTCATCGAACGCTGCTACAGCGGACGGGTCCGCCGGTGCACCGGTGCGCTTGAAAACCGTCCAGAGGGTGTAGAACAGCTCCTCGTCGGTGCCGCCCGAGGCGGGGGTTGCTGACTCTGACTTTGCCGATTCGCTCATGCTTACCAGTCTGCCTTCTGCATCGTAATTAATCGAAAACTTTGCTTCTACACATTGTAGAAGATCAAGCTGCGGGTTGCAGCCGGGCTGCGAGCTCCCGTGCGCGGCGGCGTGCGTCGCCCACCACGGCCACCAAACCGGTGCCGGCGAGCCACGCGCCGGTCGCATCGATTCCCGCCTGGGAGGCCAGTTCGCGGCGCACGGCAGCTACCCGGTCGCGGTGTCCCAGCGTCGCGGACGGCAGCGCTCCGACCCAGCGGACCACCTTCCAACCCACCACGTCGTCGTCTCCAATGCCCACGCCCATCAGCGAGGTGGCATCGGCCAGCGCCTGCCGGTAGAGCGCGTCGTCGTTCCAGCCGGTGAAGTCCTCGGCTCCCTGCTGCCCCACCGCGCGCCCGTAGGAAAGCCGCAGCACGTGGCTGCCCGGGCCGGCCTCGTCCGCCAGCCACGGCCACTTCGCGGTGGCGTGGGTGAGGGCCTTCGCCTTGATCTCCCGCACCGAGGGCGCCACCAGCAGACCGGTTCCGCGCGGCATCGCGTCCAGCTCGGGCAGATCCACCACCAGCGTCACCAGCGCCACCGAAGGGCCGGCTTCGGGTTCCAGTCCGGCCAGCGCCGGCACCGGGCCTGCCAGCAGCCGGACCGCGGCACCGCCGTCGGCGGCCATCATCACCGCGTCCGCCGTGAAGGTGCCCGCTGGAGACTCCACCAACCACCCGTCGTCGTGCTTGCCGACCGCAGTGGCCGCCGCCCCCGCATGCAGGGAAACGTGGCGGGTCTTCAGGTCAGCCAGCAGCGCCTCGGTCAGCCGCCCCATTCCGCCGGCGATGCCTGCCACGTTGGATCCGGCCGGGGCAGCCTTGCGGATGGCGCCCACGGCAGCAGTCAGCGAACCGTGCGAGGCCACCGAGGCGCGCAGCCCCGGCATCACCGAATCCACCTCCAGAACATCGGGATCCGCCGAGTACACTCCGCCGACCACCGGCGCCACCAGTTTCTGGAGCACGCCCTCGCCCATCCGGGTTCGCACCAGTTCGCCCAGGCTGAGCTGCTCGCGGCGCAGCAACGATCCCAGCGGCATGACCTTGTCGCCGGAGGCACGCAGCGCTGCCCGGCGGCCGATGGCCCGGACCACGTCCGGGTCCGCCAGATCCGCCGGGATGCCGAGCACACCCGTCTTGGGCAGCCGCTGCGCGCCGTCCGGCAGCTGGATCCAGGCACCGGCGGGGTTCGGCTGCACCAGGTCGGCGCCCAGCCCGAGTTCGGCGACCAGGTCGGAGACCACGCTGGAGCGGGTGGCGAAGGACTCCGCGCCGGCGTCGAGCGTCAGCCCGCCAAGTTCGTGCCGCGTCACGCAGCCGCCGAAGCTGGCGCTGCGTTCCAGGACCGTCACCTCGACGCCGGCCAGGGCCAGCTCGCGGGCGGACACCAGACCGGCTATTCCGCCACCGATGACGACGGCGGTGCTCGGCTTGGGCTTGCGCCCGGTCTGCCGGTCGGAGCGCCGGGAGGCGTGCTGCGGGACGGGGTGCTGCATGGTTACGGGGCCACCGAATGGATCAGTTCGACCACGCGGGTCAATACCGTCGGGTCGGTCTCCGGCGGCACCCCGTGGCCCAGGTTGACCACGTGGCCGGGCGCGGCGCTGCCGGCGGCCAGCACATCGCGAACATGCGCCTCGAGCACCTCCCAGGGCGCCGACAGGAGCGCGGGATCGATGTTGCCCTGCAGCGGCGTGCGGCCGCCCAACCGGCGGTTCGCCTCGTCCAGCGGCAGCCGGTAGTCAACGCCGATCACGTTGGCACCAACGTCGCGCATGGCGACGAGCAGTTCGGAGGTGCCGGTGCCGAAGTGGACCAGCGGGACGTCCAGATCGCGGACATGGTCGAGGGCGCGGGTCGACGCCGGGGCTACCCGCCGACGGTAGTCCGCCAGCGAGAGCGAACCGGCCCAGGAATCGAACAGCTGCCCGGCGCTGGCGCCGGCTTCCAGCTGGGCGCGCAGGAATTTGCCGGACGCGTCGGCGGCCCAAGCGGCCAGCGCGTTCCAGGTCTCCGGATCCGCATGCATCATGGTGCGCGGGCCCAGATGGTCGCGGGACGGCCGGCCCTCCACCATGTATGCCGCGAGCGTAAACGGTGCGCCGGCGAACCCGATCAGCGGCTTCTTGCCGAGTTCCGCCACGGTCAGCCGGACCGCTTCCCGGATCGGCTCCAGCGCCTCGTCCGTCAGCTCCGGCAAAGCGGCCACGTCGGCGGCGGTGCGGACCGGGGCACCCAGGACCGGGCCCACGCCGGGGACGATGTCCACATCAACGCCGGCCAGCTTCAAGGGGATGACAATATCCGAGAAGAAGATTCCGGCATCCACGTCGTGACGCCGCACGGGCTGAAGCGTGATCTCGGAGGCCAGCTCGGGCTTGAGGCAGGCATCGAGCATGGCGATGCCCTGGCGTGCTTCCCGGTATTCGGGCAGTGACCGGCCGGCCTGCCGCATGAACCAGACAGGACGGCGGCCGGGCTTGCCTCCGCGGTAGGCAGTGATCAGGTCGGAGTCAGCGGTACGCCCGTCCACCAAAGGATGGGAAGCATTCAGTGTCATGACATAGATTCTCATCCAGTGGCTGCACTTCTGGCCAACCGGGCGGCGCGCTTCCAGCCGCAACGCCGCTCCCCCGCAGGCCGAAGTGGGCAATCTCACCGCCGCGGACGGCGCGGGAGGCAGGTTAACAAAGGGTTAATGGGCGAAGCTTGAATGAGCTGAGGCTTCCTTCCCGCTAAGATAGAGGCGCTGTGGTCTTACTTTCACTCGTTGCAACTCATTCCAAGGTCGATCTGGAAACGGTCGCCCGCCTGAGCGCCGGCACCTCCCGGATCGATACAGGCGTGCTCGCAGACGGGTCCCCGGTCTCCGGCGCCGTCGTCCTGGCCACCTGCAACCGGGTGGAGGTGTACTGCGAGGCCGAGAGCGAATCCGATCTCGAATCCGCCCGCGCCGCCCTGATCGAGCAGATCAGCCGCAGCTCGGGTCTGGACGAATCACTGGTCGCCGACTCCTTCGATCTGAACACCGGCGAGGATGTTGCCCGGCACCTGTTCGCCGTTGGGGCCGGCCTCGATTCTGCAGTTGTCGGCGAACGCGAGGTGGCCGGCCAGGTGCGCCGGGCGCTGATCGAAGCCCAGGAGAAGGGCACAGCCAGCGGCGGGTTGGTCCGCTTGTTCCAGACCGCCTCCCGTACCGCCAAGGATGTCGGCACGCAGACCGCCCTCGGCGGACGCGGGCTCTCGATCGTTTCCGTCGCCCTAGACCTGGCCACCGATCTGGCCGCCGACAAGGACTGGTCGGGCAAGCAGGTTGTCCTCTTCGGCACCGGCGCGTATGCCGGAGCCACCATGGCGCTGCTGCGCGAGCGCGGCTGCACCCAGATCAGCGTCTATTCCTCGTCCGGACGCGCCGAGACATTCACCGAAACCCGGGGCGGCGAACCGTTGACCCGTGCCGCGCTGGGCCCGGCCATTGCCGCCGCCGACGTGGTCATCGGATGCAGCGGCGGCGACAACCAGGTCAGCGCCGAGCGCGTGGCCGAGGTGCGCACCGGCGTCGACAAGCCGCTGACCATCATCGACCTGGCGCTGAGCCACGACTTCGACCCTGCCGTTGGCGGGCTCGAGGGCGTGGAACTGATCACGCTGGAATCCGTGCGCATGGCCGCGCCCGAAGAACAGGCGGAATCGGTCCAGCAGGCCGCGGAGATCGTGGCCACCGCGGCCCGCAGCTTCGAAGCCAGCCAGCAGGCACGCAGCGTGGACACGGCCATCGTGGCACTGCGCAAGCACACCATGCAGGTGCTGGAGAACGAGCTGGAGAAGGTGCGCTCCCAGCACGGCTGCACAGGGCCGGCCCAGGAAGTCGAATTCGCCATGCGCCGCATGGTCAAGCAGCTGCTGCACCTGCCCACCGTGCGGGCGCGCGAGCTGGCCGCTAGCGGCGAGCAGGACCGCTACTTTGCCGCGCTCGAAGCGCTGTACGGCATCACGGTGGAGGAACCGGTGCTGCCGGCAGCCGCGGATGCCGCCTCTTGTCCGGTGGCAGTGGTGCGCGACGACGACGCAGCCACCGCCTGATCCGCCGCCTCCGGAGCGACGGCGGCTGGCCCGATACAGACGGGCGTTGCCTCAGTACACGGGCTTGGCCGGCTCCACGTCCCTGACCCACGCCAGGATTCCGCCGTCGAGATGGGACACCCGCGTATAGCCCTGCGCCAGCAGGCTCTCCAACACCTCGGATGAGCGCGCTCCCGACTTGCAGTGGAACACCAGGTCTTGCTCCCGCGGCAGGTCACCGATGGCCTCGCCGGACAGGATCCGGCCCTTCGGGATGAGAACCGCACCGGGAATGCTGACCACCTCGTATTCGCCGGACTCCCGGACATCAATCAGCTGGAAATCCCGCGTGCCGGCATCGCGGTCGGCCAACATGCGGGAGAGCGTGCGGGCGTCCACGGCGTGGTCAGAGTCCACGGTCCGCACCGGGGCCACTCCGCAAAAGGCCTCGTAGTCGATCAGTCGGGTGATCGGCTCGGCGTCCGGATCCTTGCGCACCTTCAGCTCACGCCAACTCATCTGGAGCGCGTTGAAGATCAGCACCCGGCCCAGCAGGGTCTGCCCGATTCCGGTGATCAGCTTGATCGCCTCGTTCACCATCACCGACCCGATCTGGGCGCACAGCACGCCCAGCACGCCGCCCTCGGCACACGACGGCACCGAGCCGGGCGGGGGCGCCTCCGGGTAGAGATCCCGGTAGTTCGGGCCGTAGGCATCCCAGAAGACGCTGACCTGTCCGTCGAATCTCAGGATGGAGCCCCACACGTACGGCTTGCCCAGCAGCGCGGCGGCGTCGTTCACCAGATACCGGGTGGCGAAATTGTCCGTGCCGTCCAGGATCACGTCGTACCCGGCGAAAATGTCCAGCGCGTTCCCGGAGTACAGCCGCACTTCGTGCAGCACCACGTCGACGCCGGGGTTCAGGGCCAGGATGCTGTCCCGCGCCGAGGCCGCCTTGCTGCGCCCCAGGTCGGCCACGGTATGGATGACCTGGCGCTGCAGGTTGCTGGCCTCGACGTCGTCGTCGTCCACAATCCCAATCCGGCCCACACCGGCTGCGGCCAAATACAGCATGGCAGGCGAGCCCAGGCCGCCGGCGCCGATTACCAGCACCTTGGCGTTCTTCAGCCGGAGCTGGCCAAGCATGCCTACTTCCGGGATGATCAAGTGCCGCGAGTAGCGTTCGGTCTCGTCCTTGGTGAGCGATGCCGCCGGCTCCACCAGCGGCGGCAGCTGCCCGGGTCCCTGGGTGGTCATTGTTCCAATCTACGCCGCTGAGCGGTTACTGGTGCGTAAACTGGTCGGGACTGACACCTACTGTGGCGCTGCGATCCTGACCGGGCGCCGGAAGAGGCCGTGTATCGCCGTGACGACAGAACCCCGCCCCGCTGCCAGACCCACCCGCCTCCCGCGGGAGGAACGGCGGCGCCAGTTGCTGCAGGCGGCGCATGAGGTGTTTGTGGCCAACGGCTACCACGCGGCGGCGATGGACGAAATCGCCGACGCCGCCCACGTGAGCAAGCCGGTGCTCTACCAGCACTTCCCGGGCAAGCGCGAGCTGTACCTGGCGCTGCTGGACCATCACTTGGAATCGCTGAATGCCATGCTGATGGCCGCCTTGAATTCGACCACGGACAACAAACTGCGTGTGCACGCAACGATCCGCGCCTACTACCAGTTCATCGCGCAGGACAGCCAGGCCCACCGGCTGGTCTTTGAATCCGATTTGAACAACGACCCCGATGTGAGCTCCCGGCTGGAGGACTTCAACGCGCGGCTGGCCAGTGCCATCGCCGATGTCATCGCCGAGGACACCAAGCTGTCCGAGGTCGAGGCGACCCTGCTGGGCCGTGCCTTGGCCGGCATGGCGCAGATCAGCGCGCGGCACTGGTTGCGTGCCGGCGGCGACCTGGACCAGGACGCCGCCAGCGAACTGATCTACCGTTTAGCTTGGCGCGGAATTTCACGCTTCCCGAAGGAACCCTAGGATAGATTCGCCAGTAGGGAACCTACCCGCAAACAGCATTCAAGCAGGAGGCATCAGCGTGGAAGTCAAGATCGGCATGCAGAACGTCGGCCGTGAAATTGTGCTCGATTCGTCGCAGTCGCCGGACGAAGTGGCCGAGATTGCCAGCCGGGCCATGAACGGCGGTGCCGAACTGCGCCTGACCGATGCCAAGGGGCGCCTGGTCATCATTCCGTCCAACGTCCTGGCCTACGTCGAAATCGGCGCTGAAGGCCCCCGTCCCGTCGGCTTCGGCGCGCTCTAGCCGTCATGGTGCCGCTGGTCCTGCTGGTGCTGGTAGCCGCCGCCGTGGGTTTCACGGTGTGGGCCGTCGACTCACGCCGGAGCGCTTATGGCGTGCTGCTGCCGCCCGGCATAGCGGTGGCATCGGCGGTACTGCTCTGGTTCATCCTGACGGCCGCGGGCCTGGCCTCCGAGCCCGGTGTGCATTATCTGTCGTGGCTGCTGCCCATGGCGGTAGCCGTTCCCGCTGCATGGACGGGTGCCTGGTTGATCGGGCGCCGCCGCGTGCAGCGGGACACCGAGCGCCTGACCGCGCTGCTGGGCTGAGATAGGGCTACCCGGGGTAGGCCTCCGGGTCCGCGTCCGCGGACAGCTTCCGCGCCAGCACGCTGACGGCCGCAGCCGCGGACACGTCGCGTGTGGTGACTTCGGCATCGGCGTCGTGCGAGGTGAACCGCAGGAACACTTTGTTGTACCGCCAGTCCAGGTCCGGATGGTGCTGCTGCTCCTCGGCGAGGTCGCCCACGGCGGCAATGAAATTCAGGGCCTCGCGCCCGTTGTCCAGAGTGAACACGCTGACCAGCGCTCCCCCTGCGTAGCGCCACTGCGGCAGTCCGCCCAGCTGCCGGTCGATCTCTTCGCTGCTCAGTACGTCCTTGGCACGTCCCACGTTGTCCTCCCGGGTCCACTGCACGGCTAGGGACGGCCGCCCGGCACCGCCGCCCAAGCCAGCGCGTGCTGTTGAGGGGCCGTCCTGACCGCCACCCTACCGGCGATACCGCCGGCTTTGAAGGGCTCCGCTCACGCGGTCAGGCCCAGATCGTTCATCCGCCGGGAGTGGTTCTGGGTCAGCTGGGCAAACAGCTCTTCGGTGGCTCGGGCCTGCCGGTCCGGATCCTGGCCGCGCATCAGCTCGCTCAGGACGGCCCGCTCGATCCCGATCCGCTGCGCTTGGGTCAGCGCCTCGCCGACCAGGCGGCGCCCCCACAAGGCCAATCGCGAGGACAGCCGCGGATCGTCGGCAAGCACCTGCTTGAGCCGGGCGGCGATCATCGAAATCTGTTCGGTGTTTTCCTTGATCCGGGCCACCAGCTTCTGCGTCTCGCTGTCGAGTGCGCCGGCGATGTGCAGGTAGAAGTCGCCCAACACGCCGTCGGTGACGTAGGCCTTCATTAAGGATTCGTACCAGTCGGCCGGCCTCGTCCGGTCATGGAAGGCATCGATCGAGGGCTGGAACGGGGCCATCGCGGTCTCGACGTCAACGCCGAGTTGCTCCAGCTGGGCGGCCACCGCCTCGAAATGTTCAAACTCGGTCACGGCGAGCCGCCCCACCGCAGCGCGGTCGTGCAGGGTGGGCGAAAAGCGTGCGTCGGAGGAGAACCGCTCGAAGGCGGACAGTTCGCCGTAGGCCATGACGCCGTACAGGTCGATCAGGAATTGCCGGCGGCGGTCGGAATCCTCTCCGGCCGCCGCGGGCACAGTGCTCTCGGTGCTCATGAATTCAAGGGTAGCGTCCCATTTCGCCACGGCTGCCGTTAGGCTAACCCTGTGCCGTCCCCGCATTTGGATTCGAAGGTCAACGAGTCCCAGCACCTGCTGGCGCGGGTGCTGAATGACCTGCGGACAGAGTTCGACCTGCCGCAGGAGTTCGACGCGGGCGCACTGGCCGAAGCGCACGCCGCCGTTGCCGCCCACCAACTGCCGGAGACCGATCTGACGTCGCTGGAGTTCGTCACCATCGACCCGCCGTCATCCACCGATCTGGACCAGGCGATGTACATCGAGTCCGGCAACGCCGGCTACACGGTCTGGTATGCGATCGCCGATGTTCCGTCGTTCGTGGCGGCCGGCGGGGAACTGGATGCCGAAACGCGCCGGCGGGGTCAAACCATTTACGCCCCGGACGGGCGGATACCGCTGCATCCGGACGTCATCGGCGAGGAAGCCGGGTCGCTGTTGGCGGACCAGCTGCGGTCGGCTTACGTGTGGCGTTTTGAGCTCGACGCCGGTGCCCGCGTTACCGCGGCCTCGCTCGAACGGGCCAAAGTACGCAGCCGGGCCAAGCTGAACTATGAGCAGGTGCAGCAGGACATCGATTCAGGCGACGCGGCACCCACCCTGCTGCTTCTGAAGGAAGTGGGCCTCAAACGGGTGGAACTGGAGCGGGAGCGAGGCGGCGCCAGCCTGAATGTTCCGGACCAGGAAATCGCCCACGACGGCCGACACTACTTCATTGTCACCAAGCCCCCGCTGCCGGTGGAGGATTGGAATGCGCAAATCTCGCTGATGACCGGGATGGCGGCAGCCCGGATCATGCTGGAAGGCAAGATCGGCATCCTCCGCACGATGCCGGGACCCGATGCCGAGGCCGAAGCCCAGTACCGCCGGCAAACCGAGGCCTTGGGCTTCCCGTGGCCGCATGATGTGGCCTACGGCGACTACCTGCGCAGCCTGGACACCACCGATCCCCAGCAGCTGGCCCTGATGCATGCGGCCACGGCGCTGTTCCGCGGCGCCGGTTACACGCCGTTCGATGGCGAATTGCCCGCCGAACAGCTCCAGGCAGCCATCGCCGCCCCCTACGCCCACACCACCGCGCCGCTGCGCCGGCTGGTGGACCGGTTTGTGCTGGTGATCTGCCATGCGCTGTGCGCCGGTGAGCCTGTGCCGCAGTGGGCGCGCGATGCCTTGGACGAATTGCCCAAGCTGATGGCGGCCTCCGACCAGCTGGCGGGGCGGGTGGACCGCGCGGCGTTGGACGCGGTGGAAACGGCGCTGCTCAGCCACCGGGTCGGCGAGGAATTCGACGCCGTGGTCATTACCGGCACCCGCAGCCCGGGAAACGGAAACGGCAACGGCAGCGCAAACGGGAGCCACGGCAACCGCAACGGCAACGGAAAAGTCCTGGTGGCGGGCCGCGGCAAAGGCAGCGGCAATGGCAACGGCAACGGCAACGGCGCCCAAGAGCCGTATGGCGTGGTCCAGCTCAGCGATCCTCCGGTCACCGCGCGTTGCACGGGGATCCTGGAGGCAGGGGCCACCGTGCGCGTCCGGTTGTCCGTGGCGGATATCGAGGAACGGCGCCTGCGCTTCGAATTGGCCGACGGATAGCCGTCCTTCGGTGCGCCGAAAAGCCCGGTTTGCCCCGCACCGGTAGACTTAATGGTGTAGTACTGGATGCCCGGTCGTTGATTGAGTGATTTGAATCCATCAACAGATCAGCCCCTACGCGATCTTAAACCTCCTTGCCTGCCGTTTCCGGCCGGCCGGGAAAGCAGTTGTTAGCCCGCGATCGGCTTCCACTGGTTGCGCCACGCTTCCGCTTTGTTCCGCTGCCGCATCATCTGTGGCAGGACCGTTGAGCACCGGCGGCGTCGGCGCCTGAATGAACGGTATGTAATTGAACACTGACAACATCCAAGTGGGCGGCGAACAGCTCATCCACGCTGACAACAGCGCCGAAGAACTCGCCGTGGAGGCCTCGCTGGCCTCGGACGAACGCCCGCACGAACTGCCCAAGCAGACCTTTGCCGATTTTAATGTCCGCGCGGACATTGTGCGTTCGCTCTTCGACGCCGGCATCACCCACCCCTTCCCGATCCAGGCCATGACCCTGCCGGTCGCCCTGGGCGGCCACGACATCATCGGCCAGGCCAAGACCGGCACCGGCAAAACCCTGGGCTTCGGCATCCCAGCGCTGCAGCGGGTCATCGGGCCGGATGACGACGGCTTCGACAAGCTTCCGGTTCCCGGCGCGCCGCAGGCCCTGATCATCGTGCCGACCCGCGAACTGGCGGTCCAGGTTGGCAACGACCTCACCACGGCTTCCAAGCAGCGCAATGCGCGCGTTGCCGTCATTTACGGCGGCCGAGCCTATGAGCCGCAGATCGAGATGCTGCAGAAGGGCGTGGAGGTCGTGGTCGGCACCCCGGGCCGGTTGATCGACCTGCACCGGCAGAAGCACCTGAGCCTGAAGAACGTCCGCATCGTGGTGCTGGACGAAGCCGACGAAATGCTGGACCTGGGCTTCCTGCCCGACGTCGAGACCCTGCTGGCCGCCACCCCGGCCGTCCGCCAGACCATGCTCTTCTCCGCCACCATGCCGGGACCCGTCGTCGCCATGGCGCGGCGCTACATGACCCAGCCGACGCACATCCGGGCCGCCGACCCGGATGACGAAGGCATCACCAAGAAGGACATCCGCCAGGTTGTCTACCGGGCGCACAACCTGGACAAGGACGAGGTGGTGGCCCGTATTCTGCAGGCCGAAGGCCGCGGCCGGACCATCATCTTCACCAAGACCAAGCGCACCGCCGCCAAGCTGTCCGAGGAACTGGTGGACCGCGGATTCGCCGCCGGCGCCATCCACGGCGACCTCGGCCAGGGCGCCCGCGAACAGGCCCTGCGGGCCTTCCGCAACAACAAGGTGGACGTGCTGGTTGCCACCGATGTTGCCGCCCGCGGCATCGACGTGGAGGACGTGACACACGTCATCAACTTCCAGTGCCCCGAAGACGAGAAGACCTACCTGCATCGGGTGGGCCGCACCGGCCGGGCCGGCAACAAGGGCACCGCCGTCACCTTTGTCGATTGGGACGATGTGCCGCGCTGGGGCCTGATCAACAAGGCCCTGGGACTGGACGTGCCGGAACCGCAGGAGACTTACTCCTCGTCGCCGCATCTGTTCACCGACCTGAACATCCCCGAAGGCACCAAGGGCCGGCTGCCCCGCAGCCAGCGCAAGCTTGCAGGCATCGACGCGGAAAGACTCGAAGACCTGGGTGAGACCGGCAAGCGCCAGTCGCGTTCCGGCGGCCAGCGGCAGGACGGCGGCCGTGGCGGATCCCGCCGCGCCGGCGCACACCAGGGCGGACCGCAGAGCCGGTCCGGCTCGGGCAACCGCCGCCAGCGCCGCAGCGGCGAGGAGGCCCCCGCGGAGAGCCCGGCCACCGCTTCCGCCGAGAAGCCCCGCCGGAAGCGGTCGCGCACCCGCCGCCGCAACGGCGAGGTCGTCAACCAGGCGGCCAAGCAGGGCACCGACGGCGCCAGCGGGGAATAGTGGCCGACGCCCGCTGGACGCAGGACGGCAGCTCGCTGGTTGTCAGGGCGGACAACGCCGACTTCCTGCCCACGCTGCCGGACGGCGCCTTCACCATGATCTATCTGGACCCGCCCTTCAACACCGGGCGGGTCCAGCGCCGGCAACAGACCTCGATGGTCCGCAGTGCCGACGGCGAAGGCGACCGTGTCGGGTTCAAGGGAAGGTCCTACCAGACGGTCAAAGGCACGCTCGCCAGCTACGACGACGCCTTCGACGACTACTGGTCCTTCCTGGAACCGCGGTTGTCCGAAGCCTGGCGCCTGCTGGCCGACGACGGCACGCTCTACCTGCACCTGGACTACCGCGAGGTGCACTATGCCAAGGTGCTGCTGGATATCCTGTTCGGCCGCGAAAGTTTCCTGAACGAAATCATCTGGGCCTACGACTACGGTGCCCGGGCCCGCAACCGCTGGCCAGCTAAGCACGACAACATCCTGGTCTATGTGAAGAACCCCAAGGCCTACCACTTCGACAACACCGAAGTGGACCGCGAGCCCTACATGGCACCGGGCCTGGTGACTGCGGAGAAGGCCGCACGCGGCAAACTGCCCACGGATGTCTGGTGGCACACCATCGTCTCCCCCACCGGCCGGGAGAAAACCGGCTACCCCACGCAGAAGCCGGAGGGGCTGCTGCGTCGCATGGTGGCCGCCAGCAGCCGCCCCGGTGACTGGGTCCTGGACTTCTTTGCCGGTTCGGGGACCCTTGGCGCGGTGGCCGCCCGGATGGACCGGAAGTTCGTCTGCGTGGACCAAAATCCGCAGGCCATCGACGTCATGCGCAAACGGCTGGGCAACCATGCCACGGTCATCGATGCCGTCGAGACCACCGCCGTCGGTAACGGCGAGACAGCCGCCGTCGGTAACGGCGAGGCAGCCGCCGTCGGGGCCGGAGAATCGGCAGCCCTGCCGGCCGGCTGACGCGGTTCCAGGGGCCTGCGGCGCCGGCCAGGGCGCCGCGCTCTGGGCACCGCGCTCTGGGCACCGCGGTCTGGGCACCGCAGGCAGCCTCAATAACGGCGGGGCCCGGAATCAGTTGCATGAACTGGTTCCGGGCCCCGCCGTCGTTGGGGAACAGGGTCCACTGCTGGGCAGCTAGATGATGCTGCGTCCCTCGCGGCGGGACTCGGCCCACTCCTTGAAGAACCCGCGGGAGATGACATAGAGGGTGCCGGCCACGATGACCGGCCAGATGAGGACGTAAACCGTCAGGAGCAGAGTCTCCATGGTGGTCTCCTTACTTCAGCGCCGCGGTGTGGCCCGCGACATCGGAATCGGCAGTGGACGTTGCAGCTTCGTCGGGGTCGAAGTCGCCGATGCGCTGCTTGATGGTGTCGAAGTCGAAGTTCATCGTGCTGCGTGCCGACATCAGGTAGCAGACCACGGTGCTGACCGCGTAAGCGACCAGGGAACCGCTGAGGACTGCGTAGTCGTGCAGGTTCCCGATCGCAAACGGGGCGGCGATGATGGCACCTGCGGCAGCAATGATCTTGGCCCACTTGAGACCGAAGAAGCCGAAGGCCATCAGGCCCAGCACCACGCCGATCCCGACAACCGAGATGACGTCGAAGACGATGCCGATCGCGCCATCCATCGGCAGCCAGCCGAAACGGACCGGCAGGAAGGTGGCCAATGCCACCACGACGGACACGGTGAAGGCTTTGTTGGTGACCTTCTCCCAGTAGAAGCTGGCGATCACCGGGAAGACCAGCGCGCCCCACAGTGCGCCCACGAAGACCAGCAGATCCAGGATGCTCATCTGCCCGCTGGCGAAGTACAGTGCTGCCGCGGTGGCAACAATCATGGTCACGCGGCCCACCAGCAGCATGGTCTTGGCGTTGGCCTTGTCCTTGCCCACGGTCTGGCCATAGACATCGGCCATCATGATCGACGACAGGGCCGAAAGGTCCGAGTCGGCTGTCGAGGACAACGCCCCGATGATCATGATCAGGAAGACGCCCAGCAGGATCGGATGCAGGTAGGTGGAAGCCATTTGCGGGATCAGGTTGTTCAGGTCGCCGCCAGCCGGAGCCAGGCCCAGGTAGAGGGCCATCACGCCCAGCATGCCCACGCCGATCACGGTGGCGCCGTAGCCCACCGTGGCGGTGACGAAGGTCTTCTTGATCAGGTCCTCGCGCACGGCAAAGAGCCGCTGTGCGATGGTCTGGTTGCCGATGGCGTAGGCCAGCACCGCCGCGATGTAAGGCGCGCCCTGGTTCAGGAAGGCCTCGCTGGAGAAGAAGTTCGACTGCTCGGGCGTCAGGTTCTGCGCGCCCGCTTCAAACATCCCCGGTCCGCCTGCCGCAAAAAACACGGCAGGAATGATGACGACGACGGCGCCCAGCATGGCCAGCACCTGGGCGAAGTCGGTCAGCACCGAAGCACGGAAACCGGACCACAGGGTGTAGAGCAGCACGCCGGCTGCCACGGCGATGACGCCCTGGCCGAAGCTGAACGGAGAGAGCAGCGCCACCAGCGCGCCACCGGCGATGAAGTTCGAGGTCAGGCTGATCAGGCTGCCAACAACGTTGGAACCGGCCAGCATCAGCTGGCTGGAACGGCCGTGGCGAACATACATCACTTCCGCCAGCGTGTGCGCCTTCGGTGCCACCGCGCGGATCCGCCTGCCAAAGGGGTAGATGAACAGGATCATCAAAGCGCCCCAGAGGCCGTAGTGGATCGGCCCGGAAATACCGTAGGTGTAGCCGGACGTCGCCGAGGCATACATGGACGACGCCCAGATCCAGGTGGCCGTCATGCTGGCCGCCGAAATGCCAAAGCCCAGCTTGTTGCCGGCGGTCATGTAGCCGTCGGCGTTCTCTTTCTTCTTCCCGATGAAGGCAGACATCAGGAGCGTGCCGCCGTAAAACAGCACAAGCAGCAGAATCACAGTCCAGCCGCTGAGTTGGTAGAAATCCGCATTTTCGTGCGTCATTCCGTTCCTCTCGTTCATGGCCAGCCCACCGGATGCCAGCCAGGCCAAGTGCGCGCCGAGCATGCAGGCTCGATTGCCGTGTGGTCCGGCCAAAAAGGCATCGACCGAGGAATCCGGTGGTGGATTCGAAGCGCGCTGTCCCGCCCGGAACTGACCCGGACCCCAAAAACCGCCGCTTGTCCGCGGCACAAAAATGACGGCGCATCGTCCTCGCGCCGTCCAACACAGGCAGTTGCTGTCTGTCAGTCAACTGCGGGACATGGGATGCCCGTCGGGACAGTTTTTCCGGATCATGGACATCGGAAACTTGCCCGGAGGGAGCATCAAGTGCAGCATGACTCTAACATTTTTCGGCGGCCGGACCGGAAAACGGTCATAACAAAGCCGTAACCAGTCAGCGGGCGAGCCGTCCCGGCAGGTAGGGCTTCGCGCCGGAGCCGAGGGCCAGAATGCGGTCCAGCATCTCCGGGTCCGTGGTGTTTTCGCCCAGCCGGTTCGGCTTGCCGGTGCCGTGATAGTCGCTGGAACCGGTGACCAGAAGATCGTGCCGTGCGGCGATCCGGCGCAACTTTTGCCGGCCGGATTCCGGGTTGTCCCGGTGGTCGATTTCCACGCCGGCCAGTCCCGCCTCAATCATCTGCGCAAAGACAACATCGCCCACGATCCGGCCCCGGCTGCTGGCCACGGGATGGGCAAAAACCGGCACACCTCCGGCTTCACGGACTAACGCGACGGCGGTGGCAGGGTCCGGTGCGTAGTGCGGCACGTAGTAGCGCGAGTGCGCGGTCAGGATCTGGGCAAAGGCCTCGCTGCGGTCGGCCACCACTCCGGCGGCCACCAATGCGTCGGCGATGTGTGGCCTGCCGATCGTCGCACCGTGGCCCAGATGGTTGGTGGTGACTTCGGACCACGTGATCGGAAAGTCTTCGGCCAGCAGCTCCACCATGCGTTCGGCCCGCGTCATCCGCGCATCGCGCGCCTTGTCGATTTCCGCCAGCAAACCGGGATGTGCTGGATCGTGCAGGTAGGACAAGAGGTGGACGCTGATGCCCTCGACCGTCCGGCAGGTGACTTCCATGCCCGGCACGAACCCGATGCCTGCCTCGGCCGCGGCGTCGTGGGCCGCTTCCCATCCGGCGGTACTGTCATGGTCGGTCAGCGCCACCACATCCAGACCGGCGGCTGCTGCGGCCCGCATCACTGCGGCGGGCGGCTCGGTGCCGTCGGAAACCGTGGAATGCGTGTGCAGGTCGATCATCACAGCACCAATTTACGCCAGGACCTCCACCGACGGCGGATGTTGGCAGCGCCATGGGCCGATGAGACGATGGACCGGTGAGTACTTACCAGGAAGAAAACGCTTCGCAGCAGGCTGCCGGTGAGCAGCCGCTCGAAGACCGTGTCAACAACCGATCCCAGCGCCCCGAATCGGATGCCTTCAAGGAATTCATGGGCAGCCACTGGGCGCCGGCCGACTCCTCCGCCGTCGAGCAGGCAGCCGTGGCGCCCTACGCTGCGCGCCGCCGCCGTGCCCTGTCCGATCAGTTCCAAGGCGAGCGCCTGGTCATTCCGGCAGGCCCCCTGAAGGTCCGCTCCAATGACACCGACTACCGCTTCCGCCCGCATTCGGGTTTTGCGCACCTCACCGGCTTAGGTCTGGACCATGAGCCGGACGCGGTGCTGGTCATGGAGCCCACCGAGGCAGGGGCCGGCGACGACGGCGGCCACCACCGTGCCACGCTGTACTTCCGCCCGATGTCCGGCCGCGATTCCGCCGAGTTCTACGCGAACGCCCGCTATGGCGAGTTCTGGATCGGACCCCGGCCCACGCTCAAGGAGCTGAACCAGCGGCTGGACCTGCCCACCGCCGACTTGAGCGAACTGGAAGTTGCGATCACCAAGGACGCCGGTGTCGTCCACGTCGGCGGCATGCGGATCCGGTTGCTGCGCGAAGTCGACCTGAACGTGGACGCCCTCGTGGACACCTCCCGCATCAACACCGGCGTGGACCTTGAGGAGTCCGACCAGCTCGACGGCACACTTGCCGAGGCCTTGTCCGAACTGCGCCTGCTCAAGGACGAGTGGGAAGTCGAGGAGATGAAGAAGGCCGTGGCGGCCACGGTCAACGGCTTCCACGAAGTGGTCAAGGTGCTGCCGCGTGCGCTGACGCACGAGCGCGGCGAACGCGTGGTCGAAGGCGCCTTTTTCGCCCGGGCACGCGAAGAGGGCAATGACCTGGGCTATGACACCATCGCCGCCAGCGGCAACAACGCGACCATCCTGCACTGGATCCGCAACAACGGACAGGTGAAGGCCGGAGACCTGTTGCTGCTGGACGCCGGTGTGGAGGCCGACTCGCTCTATACCGCCGACGTGACCCGGACGCTGCCGGTCAACGGCACGTTCACGGACGTCCAGCGCAAGGTCTACCAGGCGGTCCTCGACGCCGCCGACGCCGGTTTCGCCGCCGCGCAGCCGGGCGTCAAGTTCCGTGACATCCACACGGCCGCCGTGACCGTACTCGCCGAGCGGCTGGATGAGTGGGGCCTGCTGCCGGTTCCGCTGGACGAGGCCCTCTCCCCCGAGGGTCAGCACCACCGGCGGTGGATGCCGCACGGCACCAGCCACCATCTGGGCCTTGATGTCCATGACTGCGCCCAGGCGAAGCGCGACTTGTACTTGGACGGTGTGCTCACTCCCGGCATGGTGTTCACGATCGAGCCGGGCCTGTACTTCAAGGACGAGGATCTGGCGGTACCGGCCGAATACCGCGGCATCGGCGTGCGGATCGAGGACGACATCCTGATGACCGCCGACGGTCCGGTCAGCCTGTCAGCGGCGCTGCCGCGCAAGCCGGAGGACGTAGAGTCCTGGATGGCCGGCATCTACGGCACGTCCGGCGAGTAAACGGGTCGGCCGGCAACGGCCGAACCCGGACAATACGACAAGTGGTCCGCCGTTCACGGCGGACCCCTTGTGGTTAAGGTGCTGGTGTGGCTGGCGGCCAGATGCTGTCGCGGCCGGCGCGCTAGGTGCTCCGGCCAGGTGCCGGGACGGCTAGCTGTTGGAACGGCCCTCGCCGGCGGACGGATCGTCGTTTCGTTCCGGATGTTCGGGGCTGCCGGCTCCGGGCTGGCGGCTGCTGCCCTCCGGCTGGGTCGGGCTCGCCGGCTGGGCCGGGCCCGGCTGCTGCGCGGGGGGCGCATCCGCCTGCGGTTCGGGCGTCACACGGATTCCGTACTGCGGGCGGCCGTCCGGCAAATCCGGGTAGCGTCCGCGCACCGGCTGTCCGGCGGCGGGCTGCCCTTCCGGCTGGGCCGGGCCGGGCTGCTGCGGTGCCGGGGCGTTGCCGCCCTGGCGGTACGGATCCTCTCCCCACTGCGCGGGCCGCTCCGGTGCCTGCGGCTGCTGGCCGAAGGGCGGCTGCTGGCCATAACCGGCCGGCGGCTGCTGGCCAAAGGGTGCCGGTGCCTGGTTGACCGGCTGCCCGGGGCGGGCGGTGCCGGCCATCGGCAACTGCGCGGCAAGCCTGCGGGCCTCCTGCGCCACCTCGTTAGCCACCACCACGTCATAGCTGGTGGCGATTACCTGGTTGGTGGACGTGAAGTCCCGCTTGCCGCGCTGCAGCGCGTAGGAAATGATGCCGAACAGCATCCAGAAGGCTGCGCCCATGGCCATCGACGAAATCAGCAGCACATACGTTTCGCCGCCGCCGAACAGCATCAGCAGCAGCCCCACGAACAGGCCGAACCAGGCGCCGGTGGCCGCTCCGGAGAGGGCCACCCGGGGGTAGCTGAGCCTGCCGGTGACGCGCTCGACGGTCTTGAGGTCGTTGCCGACGATGGTCACGTGCTGGACGGGAAACTCCTGGTCCGCCAGGTAGTCCACCACTTTCTGGGCATCCAGATATGACCGGTAGTTACCGATCAGCTCGCCCTGTGGAAGAGCACGGTTCAGGTCCCGGGAATCTGTGCGGCCAAGCATCGACATACCCTCATTGTCGCTGATATACGCGGCAGATGGTCCAGGTATCGCTTCAGGTGAACGGCGGGCGCCGGATTTTGGCCTGGTTGCCGGTGCCAAGCCCGCCAACCCGCCGCCCGGATCCCACACCGATAGATGGCCGGATCCCGGATTTCGCGGCCCAGCACGTAGCCTAAAGGGGTGAGCACAAAAACCAACCGCGTCTTCGTCGCCCGGCTGCTGGGCCTGGATGTCTTCGACCCGCTCGGGGACCGCCTGGGCCGGCTGCGCGACGCCGTTGTGCTGGACTACGGCCCGGCCAAGCCGCCGCTGGTCGTCGGTCTGGTGGTGGAGGTCCCCGGCAAGAAACGGGTGTTCGTCCCGATGACCCGTGTCACCTCGATCAACGCCGGGCAGATCATCTGCACCGGGCTGGTCAACCTGCGCCGGTTCGAGCAGCGCGGCGCCGAGACCCTGGTAGTGGCCGAGATGTTCGACCGGCGGGTCACGCTCGCCGACGGCAGCGGCGATGCCACCATCCTGGACATCGGCATGGAGCAGTCCCGCGACGGCGACTGGTATGTATCCCAGCTCTTTGTCCGGCGCGGGTACTCGAGTTCGCCGCTGCGCAGCCTGCGGCGCAACGAAACACTGATTGTGGACTGGCAGGAGGCCTTCCAAGGCGCCCGCCACGAACCGCAGGCCGCCGCCACCTTCGTGGCCAGCCATGAGGACCTCAAGCCCGCCGACTTCGCCGAGGCACTGCATGAAATGACGCACAAGCGCCGGCTGGAAGTCGCCAGCGAGCTTCAGGACGACCGCTTGGCGGACGTGCTGCAGGAACTGCCGGATGACGACCAGGTGCAGATCCTGACCTCGCTGGACGCGGAGCGCGCCGCCGTCGTGCTCGAAGAAATGGACCCGGACGATGCCGCGGACCTGCTGGCAGAGCTGCCCGAGGAGCAGAAGGAAGAGCTGCTCCAGCTGATGGAACCGGAGGAAGCCAAGGACGTCCGGCGGCTGCTGGAGTACGAGGAAAACACGGCTGGTTCCATGATGACGCCGGTGCCGGTCATCCTGCCGCCGGAGGCCACGGTGGCCGAGGCGCTGGCCCACGTGCGCCGCGAAGAGCTCACGCCGGCGCTGGCGTCGGCGATATTTGTCTGCCGGCCGCCGCTGGAAACACCCACCGGAAAGTATCTGGGCGTGGTCCACATCCAGCAGTTGCTGCGCTTCCCGCCGCCGGAGGCGCTGGGAAACATTGTGGACTCGGATCTGGAACCCGTGCTGGACCAGACCGACGTCAGCGACGTGGCGCGGACCCTGGCCACCTACAACCTGAACGCGTTGGCAGTGGTCAACCGGGCCGGCCGGCTGGTGGGTGCCGTGACCGTTGACGATGTGCTGGACCATCTGCTGCCCGACGACTGGCGGGCACAGGACGACTCCCCCGTGATTGGAGGCGGACGCGTTGGCTGAGAAGACAGACCGCAAACTCAAAGTCGCCGGGCTGGACACCCCGCGCGAAACACGCAGCCGCCTGCTGGCCCGGATACGGCCCAACCCGGACGCCTTCGGCCATGCCACGGAGAACTTTGCCCGCTTCATGGGCACCCCGCAGTTCCTGATGTGGATGTCCGTATTCTGCGTGGTCTGGCTGGCCTGGAACACCTTCGGTCCGGAGACGCTGCGGTTCGACAGCGCGGCGCTGGGCTTCACCGCACTGACCTTGATGCTCTCGCTGCAGGCCTCCTATGCCGCTCCCCTGCTGCTGCTGGCACAGAACCGCCAGGACGACCGCGACAAAGTCTCGCTGCAGCAGGACCGCCAGCGCGCCGAACGCAATCTGGCCGACACCGAGTACCTGACCCGGGAGCTGGCCGCGTTGCGCATCGCCATCCGCGAAGTGGCCACCCGGGACTTTGTCCGCAGCGAACTGCGTTCCGTGCTGGAGGAACTCCTGGACGACGAGTCCGGGGAGGAACGCCGCCGCGGCCGGCGCAGGCCCTCCGACGCGACCGCCGCACTGCCCAAGCTGCCGCAGGCCCAGAACGGCGGCCAGGAGTACTGATTCATGGTTGATCTACACAAGTCCGAACTGCCGGATCCGGCAGCAGTGACGCGCGCACTGGCCACGGTGATTGATCCGGAGCTCCGCCGGCCGATCGTGGAACTGGGCATGCTCAAGGACGTCCGGATTGACGACGCCGGACGGGTCACCGTGGGCGTACTGCTCACCATTGCGGGCTGCCCGCTGCGCGGGACCATCACCGCCGACGTCGAAGCGGCGCTGGCACCGGTTCCCGGAGTATCCGGTGTACAGGTGGAGCTGGACGTGATGACGCCGCAACAGCGCAGCGAGCTGAAGGAACAACTGCGTGGCTCCGACCGGAGCAACCCGTTCGCCGACCCCTCCTCGCTCACCCGCATCTACGCCGTGGCCAGCGGGAAGGGCGGAGTGGGCAAGTCCAGCGTGACCGTCAACCTCGCCTGCGCGATGGCGGCGCAAGGACTGCGGGTGGGCATCATCGACGCCGATGTCTACGGGTTCTCGGTCCCCGGGCTGCTGGGCATCACGCAGGCCCCGACCCAGGTGGACGAAATGATCCTGCCGCCGGTGGCATACGGGGTCAAGGTCATTTCCATCGGCATGTTCGTTGCGGACAACAAGCCGGTGGCCTGGCGCGGCCCGATGCTGCACCGGGCGCTGGAGCAGTTCCTGACCGACGTCTACTTCGGCGACCTGGACGCGCTGTTCCTGGACCTGCCGCCGGGCACCGGGGATGTGGCCATCTCGGTGGCGCAGCTGCTGCCGTCGTCGCAAATCCTGGTGGTGACCACCCCGCAGACCGCCGCCGCCGAAGTGGCTGAGCGGGCGGGCGCCATCGCCGCGCAGACCGGGCAGCAAGTGGCGGGAGTGATCGAAAACATGTCCTGGCTTGCCCTGCCGGACGGATCGAAGATGGAGGTCTTCGGCTCCGGCGGCGGCACGACCGTGGCCGAGCGGCTCTCCACGGTGCTGGAAACGCCGGTTCCGCTGCTGGGAAGCATCCCGCTGGAACCATCGCTGCGGGCCGGCGGCGATGCAGGCCGCCCGATCGTCCTCAACTCAGGTAGCGAACCCGGAGCTGGAGTAGCCGCCGAGGAACTCCGCAGGATCGCCACGGAATTGGCAGCGCGTCCGCGCGGCCTGTCCGGACGCCCGCTCGGCGTCACACCCCGCTGACAGCCTTCCGTCCGACGCGCTGCGCCGACCGGCGGACCGGTTACGCGCTGGCACGCTCGACGGCGAATGCCGGGCTGTCCGGATCATGTCGCCTCGGAGTCGAACGGGGCGGGTTCGCCGTCCGCCAGCTGGACCGCTGGCTTGGCGGCCGGACGCCCCGGCGCCCGTGAGCCGGTGGACACTGCCGTGCCGGCCGCCGCTGCTGCCGCCGCGGCCACGGCAGGTGCCGCCGGCGCGGGACGCGGCGCATCGTCGTCGTCGTCCAATAGGGCTTCCTTGATGATCCGGCGAGGATCGTATTGCCGCGGATCCAGCTTCCGCCAGTCCATGTCCACAATGTCGTCGCCGACTTCTTCACGGAGCTGTTCCTTGGCGCCGGCGGCCATCGTTTTCAGCTGCTTGACGAACTTGGCCAATTGGGCGGCATATTCGGGCAACCGCTCAGGACCGAGGATCACCACGGCAAGGATTGCCAGGATGATCAGTTCTGAGCCGTTGATTCCAAACACGATTGAAGATTACCCGTTCGTTGTGCCGGTGGGCCACTTTGCCGCTGCATTCCGGCGTTCTGCGTGGTCCTGTGACGTTCCGTCTGTCCCGGCGCGAATCAACCGGATGCCGGCGGGCTGACCATCATCCCCAGACCGCGGATAATGCGGCTCAGCGGGTCATCCGAGGGCGCCGGAGCAGGCAGCTCCAGACGGGAGTTCTCCGTCAGGACCACCTGGCTGACGGTTTCCGGCATCTGCGCCAGCGGCAGGTCGGACCGCAACGTATAGGTCACGTCCTCGGAATCGAGGACTACCGTCCACACCTCGCCGCTCCGCATCCAGACGGCACGGCCCAGTCCGGTGACTTCCTGGAATCCATCCATGGTCACGGGATGACCCGTGGTGGCATTCAGCGGCGGCGCGGCTTCGCCAGTGTCCGTTGCCTCCCGGCCGGCGTCCGCACGCCGCTGTTCGGTGATGACAACCCGGTGGCTGCCGTCGCTCAGGTGGAGCCTGACGGCGGGCTGGCCAGCCACCAGCAACTGTTCTGCGCTCTGCAGGTGGTAGCCCAGTCCCAGCAACAGCGGGCAGGTCCAGCCATTGCGGCGCAGGGCTTCCAACCCCGAACTGTCCACGGCGACCGGCCGCACGACGGCCGCATTCGCGGATACCGGCGCCCAGGCTGTCCCGGCCGCCGGGGACGCGGTCTGCGCCTCGCCGCCCAGGACGTACGCGGCGGACAGCACCAGGACGGCGCAACCAGCCATCACGCCGCCGATAACAGCCACGACGCGCGCGGACGGTTTGCCCGCGGGAGCCGGGGTGGCGGCCGGGGCTGCGGCTGCGGCCGGCAAGAAACCGGCATGCTGGCCCGCGGCGTGGGATCGACCGGCGCGTGCGGAATCGGACCAACCCGGCTGCCCGGCATGGGACCGGCCAACCGGCGCGCCGAAGCGGTCGATCCGCGGCGCGTCTCCGGCGGGCCTGGTTCCGGTGGTTCCCCTGCCGGTGGGCCTGGCCTTCGATGTTGGGGATTCCGGCCGGCTACAGCGCAGGATGCGGGCGGTCAGGTCCTCGCCGGGGGGCGGCACGTCCAGCGAACGGAGGCGCTCCTGGATTTGGCGGTACTCGTCGACGCTGCGGCGGCAGCGCTTGCAGCGTTTTAAGTGGCGTTCGAGCGCAGGACGGCGATCATCGGAAAGTTCGCCATCCAGATACTCCGCCAGCTCTTTGTCCGGGTGGAGCATTGCAGCGATCAGTGCGCTCCGATGATCCGGGGCAATTTCAGGCGGGGGCGCTTGCCGCCGGGATCCCGGTGTGCGAGCTTTTCACGGAGCATTGTCCTGCCGCGGTGGATGCGCGAGCGAACAGTCCCCAGTTTGACGTCGAGTGCCGCAGAGACTTCCTCGTAGGACAATCCCTCGAGATCGCAGAGCACGACGGCGGCGCGGAAGTCCGGCGGCAACTCCTCCAACGCGGTTTGGACATCGATGTCCAGGTTGTTGAATTCGAAGCTGCGCTCGGGGCCGGGATCCTTGCCGGGCAGCCGGGCTTCGGCTTCGTCGCTGAGTCCGTCGAAGCGGATCCGGCTCTTGCGCCGGGCCTGGTCCAGGAAGAGGTTGGTGGTGATCCGGTGCAGCCAGCCGTCCAGCGTGCCGGGCTTGAAGTTCTCCAGCGACCGGAAGACCCGAACAAAAACTTCCTGGGTGAGGTCCTCGGCGTCGTACCGGTTTCCGGTGAGCCGGAACGCCAAGCGGTAGACCTTGGCGGAGTGGTTACGGACCACTTCTTCCCAGGTCGGGGCAACCCACTGATCGTTTCCGGCGGCTACGTCCGGAGCCGCGTCCGGCGCGGCGCCCTGAAGCTTCGTCATAGTAGTGCCCCTTCCACGGCCCGCCACACATGCCGCCCACCGTCTCTGGTGGCCGGGAATGCGGCGCGCATGCTGCCGGTCTGGCTAACGGCGTCCCGGGTAACCATCTTGGCCCAGAAAACTGGGAGAATTCTGTAAAGAAGCTGCGCGAACCCCGCCAAGCCGAGCGGCGTTGCGCTTCTTTTGCCGTCCGTGGCTTTGGCTTGCGCCGGATGCGCGGAATTCCGGCTATTTCTGGCAGTAGGCTTGGCACTGCGGCCCCTTGGCCGTTCCCCTCACGAACTTGAAGAGAAAGCGATGATCCATGAGCGCCGACAAGCAGACGAGTTGGTCCTACACGGAGGGGCTTCCCGCCGAGGATGACGTCTTGCTGCGGGCCCGTGAACGTTCGTATGAGCTCGGTGTGGCAGCCGTCGGACCCGGCGTCGGCGCGGCCTTGACCGTCCTCGCCGCCGGCACCAAAGCGCAGACCGTGGTGGAAATCGGTTCCGGCGCCGGTGTCTCCGGGGTCTGCTTGCTGCGCGGACTTCCTCCGGCCGCGGTGCTGACCACCATCGACGCAGACGTCGACCACCTGCGGGCCGCCCGCCAGGCCTTCGCCGATGCCGGGATCCCCGGCAACCGCACCCGGACCATCTCCGGCCGTGCTGCCGACGTGCTGCCGCGGCTGACCGACCATGCCTACGACCTGGTCTTCGTCGACGCGGACAAGCCCTCCTACCCGCTGTACGTGGAGCAGGCCGTCCGGCTGCTCAAACGTGGCGGCATGCTGATTGTCAATGACGCGCTGGACCGTGACCGGGTCTCGGATCCGGCTATCCGGGAAGAGTCCACCACCACGCTGCGCAAGGTCGGCAAAACGATCCGGGAGAACGACCAGCTGATGTCCACCATCCTGCCGACCGGCGACGGGCTGCTGCTGGCCGTCAAACGCTGACGGGCGGGGGCCCGGGGCTGCCCGGCTGCGGTTCCGGCCGGGGCGCCGGTCTGGCCCCGGTAGCGGCCGACCTGACCCCGGTCGGCGCCGGCCTAGCCCCGGTAGGCGCCGGGCTCCGCCCCGGTAGGAGCCGGCCTAGCCCCGGTAGGAGCGCAAGAAGGACAGCAGCAGCCGGGCACCATACCCGGTGGCGCCCTTCGTGACTTCGCCCTGATCGGAGTCGGCACGGGCCGGACCGGCGATGTCCAGATGGATCCATGGCGTCCCGCCCACGAACTCGCGCAGGAACAGCGCCGCCGTGATCGATCCGCCGCCGACCTTCGACTTCTGCGACGCAATGTGGGAGATGTCGGCGATGCCGGACTCCAGCGCGAAGCCGTATTCGTCCGCCACCTCGTCCAGCGGCATGTGCCAGACCCGCTCCCCGCTGGCCTCGCCGGCGGCTTCGAACGAACGCAGCAGCTGCGGCTGGGTGCCGTAGAGCGCTGCATGCTGTTTGCCCAGCCCCATGGAGGCGGCGCCGGTGAGGGTGGCTACATCCACCAGGACGTCGGGCTGCAACCGCGCCGCGGCGTAGGCGAGCCCGTCGGCCAGCACCATGCGGCCTTCGGCGTCCGTGTTGCCGATCTCCACGGTGGTGCCATCGTAGACAGTGACCACGTCGCCCGGCCGGTAGGAGCCGGCGCCGATCGAGTTCTCGGCCAAGGCGAGCAGTCCGGTGACCCGGTGCTCCACGCCCAGTTCCGCAGCGGCGGCCAGCACTGCCATGACGACGCCGGCACCCGCCATGTCGGTCTTCATGGGAACCATGGGTTCACGGGGCTTGAGCGACAGCCCGCCGGTGTCGAAAGTGATGCCCTTGCCGACGATCACGATGTGTCGGGTGTCCGCTCCGGCGTCTGCCGGCATATAGTCCATCTGGACCAGCCGCGGCGGGGTCGGCGACGCCGCCCCCACGGCCAGCAGTCCGCCGAAGCCTTCGGCCGCCAACTGGTGCTCGTCCCAGACCTGGACGCTCAAACCGCTGCCTCCAGCGAGCCGCCGGGCCTGGCCTGCCATCCACTCCGGATTCTTGACGTTGGACGGCATGTTCGCCAGGTTCCGGGCCAGCCAGGTGGCCTGGGCACCGGTGGCGGCAATGGCGGCCGCCCCCTCCGCCATCCCGCTGACTTCCAACACCGCCGCCATCGGCTTCGGCGCGGCTGACGCCCCGGCACGCGGCGGACGGTAGCCGCCCAGCAAGAAGCCCTCGACAAACGCCAACTGCAGTTCTTCGGGCAGACTGTCCACCGCAGTGGTGCGCACCCTTTCGGTGCCCATCGTCGCCCGCGCCAGGGCTGCTCCGGCCTTGCGCAACTCCGCCGGGCTGCCGCCGCCCACGCCAATCAGGACCAGACGCGCGGGCAGTTCCTGGGAGTGCGGTGGTGCCGGCACTGTCAGTACGTCGCCCGCCTTGCCGGAGATCCCATGGACCTCCGCCAGGGCTACAACGTCGACGCCGAAGTCCGCTGCCGCCTCGCCGGCCCCGTGGCGCGGCTGTGGCGTGGCCCGGTCAGCACTGCCATCGCCGGCGGCAATCGGCACGGCCACCACCGTGACCCCGTCCGCGCCGCGGACCGGCGACTCCCCGCGACCCAGCCCGGGGCGGGCCTGGACCAGGGCCATCGGCGGCTTCGAAAGGGTTGACTCCAGATAATGGGCGGTGTGTTCCGCTGCGGTGGCGGGAACGCGGCTCACAGCAAACGGTTCCTAGCTTGCCACGTCGCTGGTCACGCCCAGCAGGCAGTCTTTGAGGTTGCCTGCTTCTTCGGCGTTGAGCTCCAGCACCAGACGTCCGCCGCCGTCGATGGGAACCCGCAGGATGAGGCTGCGCCCCTCCTTGGTCACTTCCATCGGACCATCACCGGTACGCGGTTTCATCGCAGCCATCTGGGAATTCCCTTCCGCCATGGGGCAGGCCGATCCGTGATCGCCCTGCCCGCCAACCTCACATCAACGGCCTTCATTTGGATGGCCGTCATGTCCAACCACTACCCATTATCGCGTACATCACAACCGGGTGCTAATTCCGCCCCGGCGTGGTGCGGCGAACCAGCCCTTGCGGCTACGGCGGATAATCCCCGCCGCCGGGTAGCTGAGTCCAGGACCAGAGCCAGGTGACCCACACAATCTGCCCTGCCAGAAACATCAACGCCAAGCAGACACGGTAGGCACGGCTGCGCGATACGAAGGCCGCCGCCAACGCCAGCGGGAAGAGCGGGAGCATCAACCGGAACGTGCTGGTCTGCGGGTGCAGGAAGGCGAGCAGGTAGCCCAGATAGCAGACGCACCACAGCCTCAGCTCGGCCCCGATGCTCCGCGCCGGCGCACTGCACAGGAACCAGGCGGCCACGGCGACCAGCAGCAGGGGCGCCATCATGCCGCCCACCGGCCCGAACAAGTGCACGCCCATGTCGAACCACGGCCTGAACAGGACCAGATCTTCGCCCCGCCAGGCGGTCTCCGTGTCGGTATAGGCGGTCGGCTCCCCGGTGACCGACCAGGCCAATACCGGCCAGGCCACCGCGGCTGCGCAGCTGACCAGTGCCAGCGCTGCAGCCCGGAGGAACTCCGGGGTGTCCAGCGGGTCGGTGCGGCGCTGCTTGATCCGCCACAGCAGGTGCAAGCCGGCGAGCGCCGCGAACGGCACGCCGACCGGCCGGGACAGGCACATGAGCACCACTACAGGAATGGCCAGCAGGTACTTCCGCTGCACCAGCAGCAACAGCGCCGCAGCTAGCAGCGCCAGGTTCAGCGACTCTGCGTAGGGCACCTGGAGGATCGGCGAGACCGGAAAGACCGCCACAAATGCCACGGCCCACAGTGCGGTGCCGTGCGGCGCGTACCTCCGGAAGAGCTTGAAGATCACCAAAATGGCCGCGAAGCCGGCAATCGTCGCCACCAGCGGAGCCAGCACCTGCCAGCCCAGCCCGGTGGCTGCCGCCAGGCCGCGGACAATGCCGGGGAAGAGTGCGTAGAACGCCCATTGGTTCTCGACGGCCCGCCCGTCCAGACCGCGCGGGATCTCCGTCGGATAGCCCTCCAGATAGACCTGCCGGTACCAGGCACTGTCCCAAATACCGATGAAGGAGAGGTAGTCCGGATGCGCATCGGTCCACGGATTCGAGCCCTGGTGTCTTGCCGCGGCGAGGAAGACCAACAGGGAGTACACCCGCGACAACGCATACAGCAGGGTGACTTGGACCCACCACGGCCACCCGCCGATCCGTTGACGCCAGAAGTAGAACTCGGCGTACACAGCCTCCCGCAGCACCCGCGTCCGCGGGAGTCGGTCCGGCACCCGGGTCATCCTTCCCGCGCCGGGTGGGCGCCGCCGTCGTGCCGTGAACCGCCGTCGTGCTGTGACTGGCTCATCTGCCGGATCAGGCGCTCCTTGGCGCCCAGTTCAGCCCGCAGCACCTCCAGGACTTCGTCCACTTGATCCATCCGGTAGCCGCGCAAGGCGGTGGAAAACCGCAGGCTGTCCAGGTCCTCGGCGCGCGGATGCTCCGGCAGCAGCACGGCCGGCAGCCGCGCCTCATGCTCGCTCAGCCCCTGCAGCGCGGCCACGTGCCCGACTTCCCACCCTCCGCCGGCGTCTTCGGCGCCGCCGGACTTCTTCCTGCCCCAGCGTCCGGACGCCGCAACAGCAGCGGCGCCTGCGACGGCGATGGCCAGGAAAACCAGAAATGCGCTCACAGGATCATCGTGCCAGAGTGATGGTCCGGCCGGCCTAGAACCCGGTGCGGGAAGACAGCCCGGAAACGATCTGCTGGACTGCTTCCTCGGCTGTGTCCACCACACTGATCAGGTCCAGATCGACGTCCGCGATCATTGCTTCGGCCAGCAAGGTATTGCGGATCCAGTCGATCAGCGGCGACCAGAAAGCGGTACCGACCAGCACAATCGGGAAAGACGTCACCTTCTTGGTCTGGACGAGCACCATGGCCTCGAAGAGTTCGTCCATGGTGCCCAGGCCGCCGGGCAGCACGATGAACCCCTGGGCATATTTGACGAACATGGTCTTCCGGGCGAAGAAGTAGCGGAAGTTGATGCCCAGATCCACCCAGTTGTTCAGCCCCTGCTCGAACGGCAACTCGATGCCGAGCCCCACGGATACCCCACCGGCCTCGCTGGCTCCCTTGTTGGCCGCCTCCATCGAACCGGGACCGCCGCCGGTGATGACCGCGAAGTTCTGCCGGACCAGCAAGCGTCCAATCTCTTCCGCGATGGCGTAGTGCTTGCTGCCCGACTTGGTGCGGGCGGAGCCGAAGACGCTGATCGCGGGGCCAAGATCGGCCAAGGTGCCGAAGCCTTCCACGAATTCACTCTGGATCCGCAGCACCCGCCAAGGATCCGTGTGCGTGAACTCCGCACGGTCCTTGGTGTCCAACAGATACTGGTCCGCCTGCGGGATGTCCGCTTGGCCGCGCCGCAGTTCCACGGGTCCCTTGAAACGGGTCTTCGGAGCGCCGGGGAGTTGGGACGGCAGCGGAATATCTTGCTGGTTTGTCATTACCCAAGGCTACAGATTCGGCGGCCTTCCGGGGTGGGTTTTTGCGGCGATTCGGCCGAGGATTCGGCGTTCTGGGCCCGCCGTGCGCAGGTTGCTCTTGAATCACGATTCCGACCGTCCGGTCGCTAATGCGTTGCGTGAAGGAATTCTTTCGCTAGATTCGTTCCATGACCAGTGACGAATCGCATAGTGAAATGCCGCCTGCTGCTCCGGCGGCGGCAACCGGAGCCAGGTCTGCCACCCCGACGGGTCAGCCGCTGGTCTCCTTGAAGAACGTGAACAAGCACTTCGGCGCCCTCCACGTCCTTCAGGACATCAACCTGGAGGTCACCAAGGGCGAAGTAGTGGTAGTGATCGGTCCGTCCGGTTCCGGCAAGTCCACACTCTGCCGGGCAATCAACCGCTTGGAAACCATCGACGACGGCGAGATCCTCATCGACGGCAACAAGCTGCCGGCGGAAGGCAAGGCGCTGGCCAAGCTGCGCGCCGACGTCGGCATGGTCTTCCAGTCCTTCAACCTCTTTGCCCACAAATCGATTCTGGAGAACGTCACTCTGGGCCCGATCAAGGTCAAAGGGATGAAGCAGGCCGAGGCCAAGGAACTGGCCATGAGCTTGCTGCAGCGGGTGGGCGTGGCCAACCAGTCGCAGAAGCTGCCGGCGCAGCTCTCCGGCGGCCAGCAGCAGCGCGTGGCGATCGCCCGGGCGCTGGCAATGAAGCCGAAAGTCATGCTCTTTGACGAGCCGACCTCGGCGCTTGACCCGGAAATGATCAACGAAGTGCTGGACACTATGGTGCAGTTGGCCAAGGAAGGCATGACCATGATCGTCGTGACACACGAGATGGGCTTCGCGCGGAAGGCAGCCGACCGGGTGATCTTCATGGCCGACGGCAAGATCGTGGAGCAGGCCACGCCGGAAGAATTCTTTACCAACCCGAAGAGCGACCGGGCCAAGGACTTCCTGGGCAAGATCCTCGAGCACTAAAACCCCTTACTCACCTGGCCCTTCCTGATGAAGGGCCGACAACGCAAGGAGAAAACATGCGCAAGACCCGTTATGGAATGGCCGCTCTGGCAGCCGGCGCAGCCCTCGTGCTGTCCGCTTGCGGCGGCGGCAGCGGCAGTAATGGCGGCGGCGGGGAGGCCTCCGGCGGCGGTGACACTGTCCGTATCGGCATCAAGTTCGACCAGCCCGGCCTGGGCTTCAAGAACGGCAACGAGTACACCGGCTTCGACGTGGATGTGGCCAAGTACGTGGCCAAGGAGCTGGGCTACGCCGAGGACAAGATCGAGTTCGTCGAGTCCCCCTCTGCCAACCGGGAGAACATGCTTGCCAACAAGCAGGTGGACATGATCTTCGCGACCTACTCCATCACCGATGAGCGGAAGAAGACCGTCGACTTTGCCGGACCGTACTTCGTGGCCGGCCAGGACCTGCTGGTTCGCGCAGACGACAACTCCATCACCGGCCCGGACTCGCTCAACGGCAAGAACCTTTGCTCCGTGACCGGCTCCACCTCCGCCCAGCGGATCAAGGATGAGCACGCCGCGAACGTGAACCTGGTCGAGCGACCCAGCTACGCAGAGTGCGTCACCGCCATGCAGGGCGGCCAGATTGACGCCGTGACCACTGACGACATCATCCTGGCCGGTCTGGCCGCACAGCCGAACAACGCCGGCAAGTACAAGGTCGTCGGCAACCCGTTCTCCGAGGAGAACTACGGCGTCGGCCTGCCGAAGGGCACCGACAAGTGCGCCGACATCAATGCGGCGATCAACAAGATGATCGACGACGGCGCCTGGGAAGAAGCCCTGAAGAAGAACACCGAAGGTGTGGATTACACCTACAACAAGGAACTGAACCCGCCGAAGCCGGGCGACGCCTGCGCATAGCAAGAGCTGCTGTGGGGCGGGCCAGCCCCGCCCCACAGACTTGCCTCTTCCCACCGAAAGGGGATGGACAGTTTGTCCGAGTATTTCCAGAGCTACTTGACGGCGCTGGAGAGCTATGACGTTATCGGAGCCTTCTGGGTCAATATCCAGCTCGCTTTCTGGGCCGCACTGGGGTCCGCGGTGCTTGGCACTGTCCTGGCACTGATGCGGATCTCTCCCGTCCCCAGCTTCCGCTGGGCAGGCGCGACGTACGTCAACATCTTCCGCAACACGCCACTGACCATCATCATGACCTTTTGCATCCTGGTCATGGTGTTCCAGTTGCAGATCAACCTTTCCAGCGACTTCAACTTCAACTTCTTCCTCTGGGCCATCGTCGGCTTGTCCGTCTACCACGCCGCCTTCGTCTGTGAAGCGATCCGCAGTGGTGTCAACACCGTCCCGCTGGGGCAGGCCGAAGCAGCACGCGCCATCGGCCTCAGTTTCCTGCCGGCGGCACGGATGATCATCCTGCCGCAGGCCTTCCGCGGCGCGATTGCTCCGCTCGGCAACACGCTCATCGCCCTGATCAAGAACACCACGGTGGCAGCGGCAGCGTCGGTCATCGAAGCAGCCGGTCTGATGAAGACCATGATCGAATTCCGGCCGGACGTCATCCTCGCCATTTTCGCCACCTTCGCCGCCGGTTTCGTGATCCTCGTGATCCCCGTCGGCCTGCTGACCACTTGGCTCTCCACGAAATTGGCGGTGACACGATGACCACCAGGCAAAGCGTCCTCTTCGACGCGCCCGGGCCCAAGGCACGTTCGCGAATTACGATCACCAACATCGTCGGGATCTTGATTTTCATTGCCGCGGCGTTCTTCCTGCTGAAGACCCTCAATGAAAAAGGCCAGTTGGCGCCCGAACTATGGTCCCCCTTCCTGACCGCCGAGGTCTGGGAGTTCACCATCCTGCCGGGCCTGATCAACACCTTCAAAGCTGCCGCCGTCGCCATCGTCACCTCGGTGGTCTTCGGGTTGCTCTTTGGCGTGGGCCGGCTGTCCTCGAACGCCACGCTTCGCTCGCTCTGCGGCGTAATCGTTGAATTCCTGCGGGCCGTCCCCGTGCTGCTGATGATGATTTTCTTCTGGCTGCTGTTTGGCCAGTTGCAGGTCGGCAACCCCGCAGACATTCCGTTCTACGCCGTCGTGGTGGCGTTGACGTTGTACAACGGTTCGGTCATCGCCGAACTGGTGCGGTCCGGCGTGTTCGGCCTGCCCAAGGGACAGCGTGAAGCAGGCATGGCCATCGGCATGACCCGTGGCCAGTCGCTGCGGAACATCGAATTGCCGCAGGCGCTGGTAGCCATGCTGCCTGCCTTGGTCAGCCAGTTCGTGGTGATCTTGAAGGACTCCGCCCTCGGCTACATCATCAGCTACGCGGAACTGCTGCGGTCCCTGCAGATCTACGGCTCTGCCGGTCCGATCCTGCAGGCGCTGACCGTCGCGGCCGTGCTGTTCATCATCATCAACTTCACCTTGTCCTGGGTCGCCAACTGGCTCTCCAGGTTCCTGAGCAGCCGGACCTCAGGCAAGGCCGAGCCGCTGACCACCCAGCCGATGGCCGTCAAGGTCTGACGCAGCCTGGCTTCAGTGCTGAGAGAGCGCTGAAAGGAAGGGGAGGATGCCTATGTATCCTCCCCTTCCTCGTTAAATCCGCAGCCGGATCGACCATCCACGGGCGGACCGACGGCCCCAGCCCGGCCCGGACGGTCAGTCCGCCAACCACCGCCGGAGCGCGGCCAGGCATTCACGAATCGCCTCCGCCGGCACGTGTTCGTTGTCGGTATGGGCCAGCAGCGCATCGCCGGGGCCGAAGTTGACCGCCGGAATGCCCAACTCGCTGAAGCGTGCCACGTCGGTCCAGCCGTACTTGGGCTTCGGCTCAGCGCCCACGGCGGCAACAAAGTCGGCGGCGGCTGGGTGGTTCAGGCCGGGGCGGGCCCCCGCCGCGGCGTCGGTGCGCACCACGGTATAGCCGTCCAGCAGGTTGCGTACGTACAGCTCGGCGTCCTCGGGCGTCTTGTCCGGGGCGAACCGGTAGTTGATTTCCACCGTTGTGCTGTCCGGAATGACATTTCCGGCGGTGCCGCCATTGATCTTCACGGCGTTCAGGCTCTCGCGGTACTCCAGCCCGTCCACGGTCACGGTGGCCGGCTCATGGTCACGGAGCCGGCCCAGGATGTCCGCGGCGGCGTGGATGGCGTTGACCCCCATCCACGCCCGTGCCGAATGTGCCGCTTGTCCGACGGTGCTGGCCTCGAACCGGGCGGTGCCGTTGCAGCCGCCCTCCACCGTGCCGTCGGTTGGTTCCAGCAGGATCGCGAAGTCGCCCTGCAGCAACTGCGGGTGGTTGCGCACCAATCGGCCCAGGCCGCTCAGCGATGCTTCCACTTCCTCGTGGTCGTAGAACACGTAGGTGACGTCCCGGCCCGGTGCGGTGAGCTCGGCGGCCAAAGCCAGTTGCACGGCTACCCCGCCCTTCATGTCGGTAGCACCGCGTCCGTAGAGCACCGAGCCGTCCCACTCCGACGGGACGGTGCCGCGCGAGCCTGCCACGCTCGGCAGCGGTACCGTGTCTAGGTGCCCGGCGAGGATCACCCGCTCCGCCCGGCCCAACTGGGTGCGGGCCACCATGGCGTCGCCGTCCCGGACCACCTCCAGGTGCGGCAGGGTGCGCAAGGCGTGCTCGACGGCGTCGGCCAGTGCCGTTTCATTCCCGGAAACACTATTAATATCGATCAGCGCGGCAGTCAGTTCGGCGACATCGGCGGTCAGGTCCAAGGCGATGGTTGAAGTCACTTCCCCAGCTTAGTCAGCCCGACCCGCGGCACCCTCAACGTGCGGATGCCTCGGGTGCGCTCGGTAGACTTGAACCCATGACTGAGAGCACCACCACGCCCGCAACCGCTCCCCGCACCGCTCACGGCACCGGCCTGGCCACCGTCACCGACGCCGGCACCGTCCTGGACGTCTGGTACCCCGCCCCGGCCTTGGGCACCCCTCCGGCTGGCCAGGACGCCGAAAACGACCTTGCGGCCGATGCCGCCGACAGCGCCGACGCCGATCGCGGCACCCGTCTTGAGGTGCTCAGCCGCAGCATCGATCTGGACGCTCCCCCGGCGGACACTGCGGATGCCTACCTGCGCCTGCATTTGCTCTCCCACCGCCTCGTCGAACCGAATTCGCTGAACATGGACGGCGTCTTCGGCCAGTTGGCCAATGTGGTGTGGACCAACTTCGGTCCGTGCGCCGTGGAAGGCTTCGAATCCGTACGCCGCCGTCTGCGCCGCCGGGGGCAGGTGACGGTGTACGGCGTGGACAAGTTCCCGCGCATGGTCGACTACGTGATTCCGTCCGGCGTGCGGATTGCCGACGCCGACCGTGTCCGGCTGGGCGCGCATCTGGCCGCCGGCACCACCGTGATGCATGAAGGCTTCGTCAACTTCAACGCCGGCACGCTGGGAACGTCCATGGTGGAGGGCCGCATTTCTGCCGGCGTCGTCGTGGCGGACGGTTCCGACGTCGGCGGCGGCGCTTCGATCATGGGCACGCTGTCCGGCGGCGGCAAGGAACGGATCAGCATCGGTGAGCGTGTCTTGCTGGGCGCCAATTCCGGCGTCGGGATCAGCATCGGCGACGATTGCGTCGTCGAAGCCGGCCTTTACGTCACCGCCGGGACGCGGGTCAGCCTCCTTGACGTGGCCAGCGGCGACCACCGCCAGGTCAAGGCCATCGAACTGTCCGGCCTGTCCAGTCTGCTGTTCCGCCGCAACTCCACCAGCGGAGCAGTGGAAGTCCTGCCGCGCAAGGGTCAGAGCGTCGAGCTCAACGCGGTCCTGCACGCCAACTAACAGCACCGCCACGCCACCGCCATGACCAGGGCAGCGCGCACCCGCCGGAGACGAAGCCTTCTCAGCCTGCTCGTGCTGCTTGCCCTGGTCGGCGCTGCCGTCTACTTCGCCGCCACCGAGATTGACCGCAGCCAGACCCTGGTCAGGGAGCGGTGCGTCGCCGTCGTCGGGCCGGACAGCTTTGAGCTGGCACCTGACCAGGCCGCGAACGCCGCGCTGATCTCCGGGATCTCGATCGAGCGCGGGCTGCCGGCGCGCGCGGCGTCGATCGCCCTGGCGACGGCCATCCAGGAGTCCAAGCTGCGCAATATTGACTATGGCGACCATGCCGGCCCCGACTCGCGCGGCTTGTTCCAGCAGCGGCCGTCGCAGGGCTGGGGCACCGAAGAACAGGTCCAGGACCCGGTGTATGCGGCGAACAAGTTTTACGAAGTGCTCGAAAAGGTTCCGGATTATGAGTCGATGCCGGTAACCGACGCAGCCCAGACCGTCCAGCGCAGCGCCTATCCCATGGCCTACGCCGACCATGAGGCCGAAGCCAAGGCCTTCGCCTCGGCATTGACCGGCCACTCCCCTGCCGCCCTGAACTGCGTCCTCAAGGACGCGGAGACGTCCGGCGACCCGACCGCGGTGCTGGAACAGTTGGCCGCAGTCCATCCCGGTTTGGACGCGGCGGTCGCCGGACGCGAGCTCCGGGTGGCCGCGGCCGATGAGCGGGGGTGGGCTGTTGCACAGTGGGCCGTCGCGTCGGCGAAGCAGCTGAACCTCGAATCGGTGGCCTACGCGGGCCTGAGCTGGCAGCGCGACGACGGTGCCTGGGTCGCTGCCAATACCGACGCCGGCTATGTGGTGGTCACGGTGGCGCAAGGCTCCGCGGCGGCCTGAACCACCCGGGCGGCGCTACACCACAAGCTCAACGATCGGCTGCACGTAGCTGCGGAACGTGGTCTCGTCGTCCATCAGCGTCTGGGACATCAGGATCCGGTCCGGCTCCACGAACCACGCGCGGGGCTCGCCCAGCGGAAGCTCGATCAACTTCAACTCGAACGACCGCGCCGCGCGTCCCAGCTCCATCTCCCGGTCCTGCACCAGTTCACGGACCAGTCCCGCCTTGCCCTTGGCTTCCCGTTCCTGAGCCATCTTTGAGTACTCGGCCATCCTGGCTCGCGACCAACTCATCGCCGCACCGAAGTGGGCTTGCAGCAGCCGCTGCAAGGCCGGACTGCCGGTAAAGGCGGAGAACGACGGCGGTGTCAGTTTCGCGGCGTTTCCCGGACGGTCGCGAACCAAGTCCGCCCACCACTGCTCCCATTCGCCGCGCAAGGCGGAGGGGCCGCCGACGTTGGCGGTCAGTTGGCGCGGATCAGCCGTACGGACGGCGGGCACCACGGGTGAGACCGCAGGTGATCCGGCTCCGGTGAGACCGGCGACGTCGCGAAGATACAGGGCCAGCAGCATATGCCCTGAGGTGTCGGCGGTGATCCGCCACCCCGGTCCACCTGTATGGTGCATCCGGTCCGTGTCCTTTCGCTCGCGTCGGCGGGAGCAGCGCAGCGTTGATGCGCCCGCTGCGGCTTGCGCACGGGATGCCGCTGCTGCCGGTAGCTCAACTCTAGACCTTGCTGTCCAGCCCCTCCAGCAGGCGGGCCGCGGACACGGCCGGGGAGGCTGGGCCGAACTACTAAGCTGGTAGGCATGAGAATTCTGGTCACCGGAGGAACCGGCTTCATTGGCTCGCACACCACCCTTGCCCTCTTGGAGGCGGGCCACGATGTAGTGGTGCTCGACAATCTGGCCAATTCCAGCCAGGAATCGCTGCGCCGGGTCCAGCAGCTTTCCGGCCGGGAAGCACGGTTCCACCACGTCGACCTCCTGGATGAGCCTGCCCTGCACCGGGTGTTGGAGACCGAAGCCGTGGACGCGGTGATCCACTTTGCCGGTTTGAAGGCCGTGGGCGAGTCGGTGGAAAAACCGCTGCACTACTACCACAACAACGTGGGCGGAACACTGAACCTGCTCCGGGCCATGGACGCCCACAACGTTCGCACCATTGTCTTCAGCTCCTCGGCCACCGTGTACGGTTCCACCGAGGAAGTCCCGTTGACCGAGAAGCTGCCGCTGGACGCCATCAACCCCTACGGCCGGACCAAGGAGCAGATCGAGGACATCCTGTCCGATCTGGGCGCCTCCGACCCCCGCTGGCATGTGGCACTGCTGCGCTACTTCAATCCGGTGGGTGCGCATGAGTCCGGACAAATCGGCGAGGATCCGACCGGCGTACCGAACAACCTGCTGCCGTTCGTGGCCCAAGTGGCCGTGGGCCGCCGGGACAAGGTCCGGGTGTTCGGCAGCGACTACCCGACGCCGGACGGCACCGGCGTGCGCGACTACATCCACGTGATGGACCTGGCGGCCGGGCATTTGGCCGCGCTGGACTTCATCGCGCAACGGTCCGGGGTACGCCGCTGGAATCTGGGCACCGGCAAGGGCTCGTCCGTGCTGGAGGTCCTCGCCGCATTCGGCAAGGCCGCCGGGTTCGACATCCCCTACGAGCTGACCGACCGCCGTCCCGGCGACGCGGCCGTCAGCTACGCGGATCCCTCCTCGGCGCTGGCCGAACTCGGCTGGTCGGCAGTGAAGAACCTGGAGCAGATGTGCGAGGACCACTGGCGCTGGCAGAAGAACAACCCCAACGGCTACGCCAGCTGATCGGGTAGGTGGCAGTCGACTGGGGATTGGGGATTATCGTAAGCGCGCATCGCCGAGCGAGGAACGAGCGAGGTGTCTAAGCGCGTCGATGATCCCCAATCCTCGACAACGCCGAACGGCCCCTGGATTGCTCCGGGGGCCGTTCGGTGTTAAGGCATGGTCTCCACGCGCTCGCTGGCGCTCGCTTGGTCGACCACCGGGAGCGCTCGCTGGCGCTCGCTGGGTCGACCTCCGCGGGTGTTTAGCGGGCGGGGTACTGGCGCTCCTGGGCGCCCGTGTACAGCTGGCGCGGGCGGCCGATCTTCGTCTGCGGATCCTTGATCATCTCGCGCCACTGGGCAATCCAGCCCGGCAGCCGGCCGATGGCGAACAGCACGGTGAACATCTTCTCCGGGAAGCCCATCGCCTTGTAGATCAGCCCGGTGTAGAAGTCCACGTTCGGGTACAGCTTGCGCTCAATGAAGTAGTCATCCGCCAGCGCCTTCTCTTCCAGGCGCATGGCGATGTCCAGCAGCTCGTCGTTGCCGCCGAGCTTGCCCAGGATCTCGTGCGCGGTGGCCTTCACCAGGCGGGCGCGCGGATCGTAGTTCTTGTAGACGCGGTGCCCGAAGCCCATCAGGCGAACGCCGGCTTCCTTGTTCTTGACCTTCTCCATGAACTGCTCCGGCTCCTGGCCGCTGGCCTGGATTTGGCGGAGCATGTTCAGCACGGCCTCGTTCGCGCCGCCGTGCAGCGGTCCGAACAGGGCGTTGATGCCGGCGGAGACGGACGCGAACATGTTGGCGTTGGAGCTGCCCACCAAGCGCACGGTGGAGGTGGAGCAGTTCTGCTCATGGTCTGCGTGCAGGATCAGCAGCAGGTCCAGCGCCTTGACCACGGTCGGGTCCAGCTCGTAGGGCTCGGCCGGCAGGCCGAAGCTCAGCCGCAGGTAGTTCTCCACCAGGTTCATGGAGTTGTCCGGGTACAGCAGCGCCTGGCCGATGGACTTCTTGTGCGCGTAGGCGGCGATCACCGGCAGCTTGGCCATCAGCCGGATGGTGGACAGTTCCACCTGCTCGTCATCAAACGGATCCAGCGAGTCCTGGTAGAAGGTGGACAGCGCGCTGACCGCGGAGGACAGCACCGGCATCGGGTGCGCATCGCGCGGGAACCCGCCGAAGAAGCCCTTAAGCTCCTCGTGCAGCAGCGTGTGGCGGCGGATCTTGTGGTCGAACGTTTCCAGCTCGGTGGGAGTGGGCAGTTCGCCGTAGATCAGCAGGTAGGACACTTCCAGGAAGGATGAGTGTTCGGCAAGCTGTTCGATCGGGTAGCCGCGGTAGCGGAGCACACCGGCGTCGCCGTCAATGTAGGTGATGGCGGAAGTGGTCGCCGCGGTGTTCATGAACCCGGGGTCGAACGTGACGGCGCCGGTCTGCTTCAGCAGCTTGGATACGTCATAACCGTCGTTGCCTTCGGCAGCCTTGAGCCGTGGGAGTTCGAGTTCGCCGCCATCGAAGTGCAGCGTGGCACCGGTGTGCTCAGTCATTGAGTCCCCTTCAGGAGGTTTAGAAGCTTACGGCACGCCGGGCGCTTTTAGCACTGAGCATGCTCATACTCGGGTAAAACGCTACCCGCACAGTCACCGATATATCTAATCCGGGACCCATATTTTTGTTCGCATCCACAGTCGGCGGCCGTCCGTACATGGTCAGGAAAGCCGTTCGACGGCGGCGTCGATCCGTTCGTCGCTGCCGGTCAGCGCCACCCGGACGTAGCCTTTTCCGGCTTCGCCGTAAAACACCCCCGGCCCAATCACCATGCCCAGCTCGGCAAAGCGGCCCACGGTTGTCCAGGTATCTTCTCCCGCGGTTCCCCACAGGTACAGTCCGGCTTCTGAATGCTGGATCTCCAAACCGAACTTCTGCAGCGCCGGCAGCAGCCGCTCACGCCGGGCCCGGTACAGGTCCTTTTGCTCCTGCACGTGCGCATCGTCCTGCAGCGCCGCCCGCATGGCGGCCTGGACCGGGAAGGGCACGATCATGCCTGCGTGTTTGCGGCTGTTGATCAGGTTGGGCATCAGCTCCGGATCTCCGGCCAGGAAGGCCGCCCGGTAGCCGGCGAGGTTGGACTGCTTGCTGAGCGAATACGTGCACAGCAGGCCCTGGTGCGAGCCCTGCGCCACTGCCGGATCCAGCACGCTGGGAACGATCTGTCCGCCACGCGCCGTGTCCCATCCGCCCCAGCCCAATTCCGCGTAGCACTCGTCGGAAGCGACGACGGCGCCCAGCATCCGGGCGTCCTCCACCAGGGCGCGCAGCTCGTCCTCGCCGCGGACAATGCCAGTGGGGTTTCCCGGCGAGTTGACCCACACCAGCTTTACCCGGTTCCTGGTCTGCGCATCCAGTTCGGCCAGGCTGTCGGCAGCCACCGGGGTGGCTCCGGCCAGGATGGCACCGATGTCGTAGGTGGGATAGGCGACGACGGGCCGCACCACCACGTCGCCCGCGCCGAGTCCCAGCAGCGTGGGCAGCCAGGCAACAAGTTCCTTGGAACCGACGGTGGGCATGATCGCCGCCGGGTCCATCCCGGGCACATTGCGACGGCGGGCAAACCAGTCCGCGATCGCTTCGCGCAGTTCGGCGGTGCCGTGCGTGGTCGGATAGCCCGGGGCGTCGGCGGCGGCGGCCAAAGCCTCGCGGATGACGGCCGGGGTGGGGTCAACCGGCGTGCCGATGGACAAATTCACCGCACCGCCGGGGTGTTCTGCTGCCTTCCGCGCATAGGGTGCCATCGCATCCCACGGGTACTCCGGCAACTGCAGGCCGAAAGAACTCATCGAGTTCAGTCTTGGTTCTGCGGCGGCAGCGCGGCAATCAGCGGGTGGTCCTTGTGGGTGTTGCCCAGCTTGGCAGCACCGCCCGGCGAGCCCAGATCGTCGAAGAACTCCACGTTGGCCTTGTAGTAGTCGGCCCACTCCTCGGGAGTGTCATCCTCATAGTAGATTGCTTCCACCGGGCAGACCGGTTCGCACGCACCGCAGTCCACACATTCATCGGGATGGATGTACAGGGACCGTTCACCTTCATAGATACAGTCCACCGGGCATTCTTCAATACATGCCTTGTCTTTTACATCCACGCACGGCTGTGCGATTACGTACGTCACGTTCCGTCAGCACCTTTCTGAACAGTTAGCCCTAGCGTATCGCTTGGGACCATTATCTCCCCAGCCGGAGGCCGCACCCCTAGGATGGTCACGTGATACCCGCTACTCCTTCAGCTCCTGCCGCGTTTCTGGCCTCGGCTGCTCCCGGGACGCGGGTGGTGGTCCGCTACCGGGTTGAGGGTGGATTCACGGACGCGCTGGGTGACCTGCTGGCGGTGGATGCGGACACCTGCACGGTCAGGACGGCGCGGCGCGGCGACGTGGTTGTTCCGTTGCCCGCGGTGACAGCCGCCAAACAGGTTCCGCCCGCGCCGCCTCGTCGCGGACCGCGGGCAGGACGTCAGCCCTCGTAGCTGTCCGGCAGGGCCGCGGGCAGGACGTCAGCCCTCGTAGCTGTCCGGCAGCCGGCGCAAAGTCCAGAGCGGGGAGAACAGCACCGGCACCGCCGCGAGCAAGGTCCCGGCGACGCCGATCCACAGCGTCGGCACCAATCCGATGGCGTGGCCCAGCACGCCGGCGAGCAGCCCGGAGAGCGGCAACACACCGTACACCAGGAACCGGATCGAAGCGTTCATTCGTCCCAACAGCCGCGGCGGGCACACCCGCTGGCGCATGGTCACCTGCATGACGTTGTAGACCAGCGAGCAGAAGGAAAGGCCCGCCTCGCCCACCACCAAGAGGATCAGCGCCCATGCTTCATCCGGCATGAGCACCGACAACGGCATGGCCATCAGGAACACCGCCGAGGCAAGGCTGGCCAGCGGGATCAGGGCTCCCTCACCGGTCAACTTGGCCAGTCGCGGCGCCGCCACCGCGCCCAGCAGTCCCCCGGCGGCAGCCACAGAATAGACCAGCCCCAGCGCTCCCGCGCCCAGGCCCAGCTCGCGCAGCACCAGGAGGGGAAACAGCGTAGCCGCCAAGCCCGCAAAGAAGTTCGTGAGGCCGGTGCAGGCGGCGATCCGGCTGATCAGCGGATGCCGCACCACGAAGCCGAGTCCTTCCTTGATCTCCACCGCCAGCGGCCTCCGGTCGTGCCGCGGCGCACGCGCTTCGCGGTCTCGGGTGCGGGCCAGGAACAGCGCCGAGAAAAGGTACCCGACGGTGTCCGCCAGGAACAGCAGCGGGGCCGCGATCACCTGCAGCAGGGCGCCGCCGGCAGCCGGCCCGCCCATCCTCGCCAGCTGGGCCGTGCTCTCCAGCTTTGAGTTGGCATCCGGGACCTGGTCGTTGCGGACCAGCACCGGCACGTAACTCTGGTACGCCACGTCGAAGAACACCGTCGCGATGCCCAGTACGCCGGCCACCGCGTACAAGTGCCACATGTGCAGCAGGTCCATCCACCACAGCAACGGGACGGACAGCATGGCGGCGGCCCGCACCAGGTCCGCGGTGATCATGACCTGTCGCTTCAGCCAGCGGTCCACCCATGCCCCGGCCGGGAGCCCGATCAGCAGAAAGGCCGCGGTGGCGCTGGCGTTGAGCACGCCCACCTGGAACTCGCTGGCACCAAGGATGACCACCGCAAGCACCGGCATGGCCAGATGGCCAATCTGGACCCCGAACTGGCTGATGCTTTGGGCGGACCAGAAGGCGGCGAAGTTCCGGTCCCGCCATAACGACGGCGGTGCTTGGCGCAGCGCGGAAGCTTCGGCTTCCGGCGGGGCGGCGGCAGCAGGCGGGGCGGGCGGCTCGGTCACCGTCACAGTCTCAGTCAGCGATTGGGGAAAGTCAATCAATATGCCGGTGGTGTCGTATGCTGGATTCATGCCTACGGATCAGGACCTGCAAGCCACCGGGCGGGCGCTCAGCTCGCCGGTCAGGCTGCGTATTCTTCGGCTCTGCCTGCACCGGTCCCGGACCAACAAGGAGATCGCAGAGCTGCTCGGACTGAATCCGGCCACTTCACTGCATCATGTGCGCACGCTGCTCAACACCGGCTTCCTGGAGGCCGAGGAGCCCCGCAAGGGCAACCGCGGCGCCAAGGAAGTCCCCTACCGCGCCACGCGGATGTCCTGGGGCGCCAAGATGCCGGACGCTGCGCCGGTGCTGGTGGAGACCTTCTTGCAGGAAATCGAGGGGCTGGCCCCGGACGAGATCGAAACGACGCGGATGGGCATCAAACTCAACGACGCGCACCGCAAGGAGATGCTGGCGAAGATCCGTGCCATCTTCGAGGAATACGCGATGCTGCCCGCGGACGAGGACGGGACCGCTACCTCAATTTTCCTGGCCCACCACGTGGACCGAACAGCCAACTGAGCGCCGCCCGCCCGGGCTGGAATCGGGTTGGCTTGGAGATGGAATCAGCCCGGCGTGCGGATGGAATCCAGCGCGCCAAGGGTGAACCCGGCCGCTGAGGATGGAATCAGGCTTTGGTCCGCCGCGGTTTCAGCGCCCAGATGCAGACCAGCATCGCCGCCAACGTGGCCGGGACCAGCCCGATCATCCAGATCCGGCCGGCCATGGCAATCGGCAACTCCACCGGGGCTGACGTCCCCGTGACAATCAGAGGCTCGGTTCCCGGCGCCAAGGCCATCAGCCCGACGAGGACATACGCGAGAACCCCCGTGAGCCCGGCGATCATCACATTGCGCGCCTTGAGCCCGGCCCAGACCATCACCGCCAGGGCAAACAGCAAAGCCGCTGCGGCCCCCCACGGATAGCTGGCGTCCTGGGCGTAGAGAATTTGCGAGTGCAGGGCGGTCCCCACGACCGCTATCGCGACCGCGCCGAAGACAGCGGCGCCCCAGCCATGGAAGGGGGTACGCCGCCGTCGTGCTTCACGCCGTTCCGGCGCCGGGCCAGGTTGGTTAACAGCGGAAGGTTGATTAACAGCGGAAGGCAACCCGCCGTGGTCTCCGGCGGGTTGCCTCTGCTCTGTCATACGGTCCAGTTTATGCCCTGGCGTTAGGCCCTGGCGCGCGCACGGGCGACCTTCAGCCGTTCGTTGGCATCGAGGACCACCTTGCGGATGCGGATCGCCTCCGGGGTGACCTCGACGCACTCGTCCTCGCGGGCGAATTCGAGCGACTCTTCCAGCGTGAGGTTCCGCGGCGGGGTGAGGTTCTCGAAGCTGTCGGAGGAAGCGGCACGCATGTTGGTGAGCTTCTTTTCCTTGGTGATGTTCACGTCCATGTCATCGGCACGCGAGTTCTCGCCGACGATCATGCCTTCGTAGACCTCTGACGTGGGCTGGACGAAGAAGGAGCCGCGCTCCTGCAGGTTGATCATCGCGAAAGGAGTGACCACGCCTGACCGGTCGGCCACCATCGAGCCGTTCGTGCGGTACTCGATCGGCCCGGCCCACGGTTCGTAGCCCTCGGAAATGGATGCGGCAATGCCGGCGCCCCTGGTGTCGGTCATGAACCGGGTGCGGAACCCGATCAGGCCGCGGGCCGGCACGATGAATTCCATCCGGACCCAACCGGTGCCGTGGTTGGCCATGTTGGTCATCCGGCCCTTGCGGGCGGCCAGCAACTGGGTCACCGCGCCGAGGTAGTCCTCGGGTACGTCGATGGTCATGTGCTCCATCGGCTCGTGGACCTTTCCGTCGATGGTCTTGGTGACCACCTGGGGCTTGCCCACGGTCAGCTCGAAGCCTTCGCGGCGCATCTGCTCCACCAGGATGGCCAGTGCCAGCTCACCGCGGCCCTGGACCTCCCAGGCGTCCGGGCGCTCGGTCGGCAACACCTTCAGCGAAACGTTGCCGATCAGTTCCTTGTCCAGCCGATCCTTGACCTGGCGGGCCGTGACCTTGGCGCCCTTGACCCGGCCGGCCAGCGGCGAGGTGTTAATACCGATGGTCATCGAGATAGCCGGATCGTCCACGGTGATGAGCGGCAGCGGCTGCGGGTCCTCGGCGTCGGTCAGGGTTTCACCGATGGTGATGTCTTCGATGCCGGCGACGGCGACAATCTCGCCCGGGCCGGCCGATTCCGCCGGAACCCGCGACAGGCCCTTGGTGGCCAGCAGTTCGGAGATCCGCACATTCTTCAGCTGGCCGTCCTGGCGGGCCCAGGCCACGGTCTGGCCCTTCTGCAGGGTGCCGTTGTAGATGCGCAGCAGGGCCAGGCGGCCCAGGAACGGGGAAGCGTCAAGGTTGGTCACGTGGGCCTGCAGCACGCCGTCCGGGTTGTAGGACGGGGCAGGGACGTGCTCCATGATGGTGGCGAACAGCGGCTCCAGGTCCTCGTCCTCCGGCAGGGCGCCGTCGGCAGGCTGGGTCAGCGACGCGCGGCCGGCCTTGCCGGAAGCGTAGACCACGGGGACGTTGAGGACGGCGTCCAGATCCAAGTCCGGAACTTCGTCGGCCAAGTCGGAGGCCAAGCCCAGCAGCAGGTCCATCGCCTCGGCAACGACGGCGTCGATGCGAGCGTCCGGGCGGTCGGTCTTGTTGACCACCAGCACCACCGGAAGCTTGGCTGCCAGGGCCTTACGCAGCACGAAGCGGGTCTGCGGCAGCGGACCCTCCGAAGCGTCCACCAGCAGGACCACGCCGTCCACCATGGACAGTCCGCGCTCCACCTCGCCACCGAAATCGGCGTGGCCCGGAGTGTCGATCACGTTGATGGTGATGGTCTCGCCCTGGGCGGACGGGCCGGAGTAGAACACAGTGGTGTTCTTGGCCAGGATGGTGATGCCCTTTTCGCGTTCCAACTCCCCGGAGTCCATCACGCGCTCTTCGGTCTCGCCGTGGGTGGAGAAGGCACCGGTGTGCCTCAACATGGCGTCCACGAGCGTGGTCTTACCATGGTCGACGTGGGCTACGATGGCGACGTTGCGAAGGTCGCTGCGAACGGCGCTCTGCGTCGATGTGGTGGTTTCAGACATGCGGGATTACTCTTCCGTGGATTACATGGAACCTGGGCCTAATATCGGACAGCCAGCGCCGTGCCCGGATGCGGGTAGGCACTCCATTGTAATCCGCCGTGCCACTGATGGCCTAACGGAGACCGGAGCCGGTGCTCACGGTTTACCGGACTTCGGCGCCGTAGCCGCGCAGGAACAACGCCAAACTCAGCGCGAGGTGTTCGATTTCGGCCGGGTCAACGCTTTCGTTCGGAGCATGAATGAGCGCGAGCGGCTCCTCCACACCCATCAGGATGATCTCCGCCTCCGGATACGTGTCCGCGAGCACATTGCACAAAGGGATGGACCCACCCTGGCCGAGCATGGTCATTGCCGTGCCGTACGCTTCCTGCATCGCAGCGCCCATCGCCCGGAACCCCGGCCCGTCGGTGGAAGCCTCGAACGGCGAGCCGACCGCTTCGGTCCACACGTCGACGGTCACGCCCCAAGGGACGGCACCGCGCAACTGCGCGACCAACGCGTCGTGGGCCTCGTTGGCATCGGTGCCCGGCGGTATTCGTAGATTAAGCCGGGCGGCGGCGCGCGGCACGATCGCAGCTGACGAGCCCGTCACCGGAGGGCAGTCAATGCCCAGCACGGTCACGGCAGGCCGGGACCACAGCATGTCCGAAACCGTTCCGTCCCCGAGCAACTCCACTCCCTCGAGCACGCCGGCGTCGGTGCGGAACTGCTCGGCCGGATACGGCTCGCCGTGCCAGGACCGGGTCGCGTCGAGTCCCTCGATCGTCGTGTTCCCTTTCTCGTCGCGGAGGCCGGCGAGCGTTTCGATCAGGGCCGCCAAGGCGTCCGGGGCCGGTCCACCGAACATCCCGGAGTGGACTTCGGACGCGAGAGCCTGCACGGTGACAACCACGTTCGCCATGCCCCGCAGGCTGACGGTCGCGGCGGGCCGACCGACCGCTGCGTTGCCGGTGTCGCAGACCAGGATCGTGTCCGCCCGCAGCACATCCGGGTTGGCTTCCACGAAAGACTCCAGCCCGCCCGTGCCCTGCTCCTCCGAACCCTCGGCGACGAGTTTCAGGTTCACGGGAATGTCGTCGCCGAGCGCCCGCAGCGCCAGCAGGTGCATGACGATGTTGCCTTTGCAGTCCGCTGCCCCACGTCCATACCACCGACCGTCGACCTCGGTGAGCTCGAACGGCGGCGTACGCCACGCGGACTCGTCCAGTGGCGGCTGTACATCGTAGTGCGCATACAGCAAGACCGTGGGGGCATCCGGATCGGCAGCGATGCGCTGCCCGACCACTGCCTGGCTCCCGTCCGGGGTCAGTTCAAGACGCGCGTCGGCGAAACCGAGTTCGGTGAACTTGTCGCGTACCCACTCGGCAGCCCGGGTGCATTCCTCAGGCGGAAACTGGCGCGGGTCGGCCACCGATTTCATGGCCACAAGTTCCGCGAGCTCCGCTTGTACGGTGGCCATCATTTCGCTGATCCGAGCATGCAAGTCCACGGTCATCCGTTCGCCGAGCCTGTCGTGGCGAGGTTTTCGACGACCTGCTGGAATTCTTCCAGCTCATCGGGGCAATACACCTTGATGATCGCCAGCTGACCCCGGAAGACGGCGTTGTCCACCAAGACCGGGCGGATGCCCGGCCCACTCGCACCGTTCGTGAGCAGTCCGTAAAGCGTTGCGCGGCTGAGTGCCCGATTGGGGTCAGCGCACACTGCGCCTCCATCGTCGCCCAGCACACGGGCCACGACTTCCGGCGCCGGCGTAGCGGTCGCACCGGCTTCGTGGAGCACCTGAACAAGTTCGGTGGCTTTCTCCTCAGCCCGCTGGCTCTCGCGTGCGCTGCTGAACGCGATCACCGCCCACACGGCAAGGATCACCAGGACTACCGCCACCACCACGTAGAGCACCGATCGCTGGCGGGGGCTCTGCTGCTCGGCTCCCGTACTCATGTCGCCGCTCCCTCCGACTCACTGGCGGCATCCGGCAGCTTCCACGACGGCTTTCGGAGCCGGTAGAACAGCCACGGTATGAGCAGCCCGAGGCCGAGCGCCCCGCCGCCGACGATCACCAAGTAGATCAACGGATTGCCACCACCAAACTGCGACGGCGGAATGAAACCGACGAGGAGGGCGGCCAGCGAGGCCGCGAACCCGACGCCGCAGAGACTGACAAGCATGGGTGCCCTGTACCCCCGTGGGTGGTCCGGGTGGCTGCGGCGCAACCGCACGGCCGCCACGAACATCAGCAGGTACATGATCAGGTACACCTGGGTGGTGATCACCGAGAAGATCCAGTATGCGCTCGACACGCTGGGGATGAGCGCATAGCCGAGGGCGATCACCGTGGTGACGATGCCCTGCGTCACCAACAGGTTCTGCTGCACGCCGTTCTTGTTCAGCTTCTGCAGGAACGGGGGAAGGTACCCTTCCTGGCGCGAGATGAGCAACAGGCCCTTCGATGGCCCGGCCAGCCAGGTCAGCATGCCGCCAAGCGAGGCGGATACCAGCGCGATGCCGATGATCGGGGTGAGCCATTGCCAGTTGAACACCGCGAGGACCGCGTCGAACGCCTGCATGACGCCCGCCGTGAGCGAGAGCTGATCGGCCGGCACGATCCAGCTGATGGCCAGTGCGGGCAGGATGAAGATCAGCAGCACCAAGCCCATCGCAAGGAAGATCGCTTTCGGGAACTCCTTGTCCGGCCGGCGCAACGACGACACATGGACCGCATTCATCTCCATGCCGCTGTAGGACAGGAAGTTGTTGACAATGAGCACCAAGCTCGCGAGGCCGGCCCACTCCGGGAAGAAGTTGGCTGCGGTCATGGGGGCGGCGGACGGATTTCCTTGGCCGAGGAAGACGGCGCCGAGCAGCACCAACAGGGTGCCGGGAATAAGCGTTCCGATGATCAGGCCGGCACCGGCAAGGCCCGCGACGCCCTTGGTGCCTCGGGACGAGATGAGCACGCCCGACCAGTAGCAGACCACGATCACCAGCGCAGTCCACGGCCCGCTGCTCGCGAGCTCGGGGTTGATCACGTAGGCGAGCGTGGATGCCACAAACCCGAGCAGGGTCGGATAGTAGAAGATGGTCATCGCGAACTGGCACCAAACGGCAAGGAAGCCCATGGGCTTCGAGATGCCGGTGGCGACCCAGTTGTAGACGCCGCCCTTCCACCCCGATGCCAGCTCCGCCGAGACCAGCGAGGTCGGCAGCAGGAAGACAATCGCCGGTACAAGGTACAGGAAGACCGCTGCCAGTCCGTAGACCGCCATGGTCGGCGAAGGCCGCAGACTGGCTACCGAAGCCGTGGTCATGAGCGCCAGCGCGACCCACGAGATGTAGGCGGCGGCGGGAGGCTTGGCCGCGGGCAGCCCCGAAGCGCTGGCGCGACCGTCTGAAGAATCGGCGGCACTCATCAGGGCCTCCTTGGCCCGGGCATGGCTGCCCGCAGCCATGCGGACCCGTGAGGATCCGAACTCAACCGCATGTCCACGGTGTCCACCTCCAGGTAATCGCCTCGACGTTGCCCCTCAGGCACCCAATGTTCTGACCGGTGGCGTCGAGTTACCGATCTGATGCTGAGGATCGTCGCAGAACCTGGGCTCGTCGGGCATCGTCCGGGCAGGATGATCTCTGCAGCGGCTCAGACCAGCGGAGGGGTGCCTGTGGCTTCCTCCGCCCCGCCCGGATGCCCTCCCCCGACCAGGGGAATGGTTTCTAGCGGCTCTTCGCCGGAACCGGTGCAGGCGAGGAGCCGCCTAGGGACTGTGCAGCGACGCACCAGCTACTCATCAGCTGCCAGCCAGCCCGGGCTTCTCACCCGCTGTGGATGATGCCGCCACCAGGCGCACGTGGTCGACTCAGTGGAGGCAGTCCGCTCGGGAGCAAAGGCGCACGCTACAGCGGTGAAGGGAGTGGCCATGCGCGCGGAGGAAACAGCTGCGGCGCAGCCATGAACGGCAAGGAGCAGGCGGCGGCCGATCAACCGAAGAAGCAGATGACGATACTCCAGGCGTCCTTTATCGGTGTGGGCGCCATGGTCGGTGCGGGGATTTTCGCGCTGCTCAGCGCCGCCGGTGCGGTGGCGGGCTCGGCTGTATGGCTCTCGTTCCTCATTGCCGGCGCGATCTGTGCGCTGCAGGGGTACTCCTTCGCCAAGCTCGGTTCCCGCTACCCCACCGCAGGAGGGATGCTCACCTATTTGGCGAAGGGGTTTGGCGAGGGCCACATCACCGGCATCGTGTCGTGGCTGTTCTATATGACCGGCGCAATCGTCGCGGCGATGGTCGCCACATCATTCGGAGGATACGCGAGCGCCGTCGTGGCGGATGATGACCGCGGCTGGGCCATCGTCTTCGCGGTCGGACTCGTCGTCGTCATGACGTTGCTCAACGTCGTGGGCTCCACCGCGGTGGCGAGAGTGCAATCGCTCATCGTCAAGGTCGTGTTGGCGATTCTCAGCCTGTTTGCGATCGTGACGATCATGAACTGGGACCCCACCTTGCTGAACCCCGCCGGTTACCCCAGTCTCCGCGAGATCGTTTCGAGCGTCGCCTTGACCTTCTTCGCGTTCCTCGGCTTCGGCGTCATCACCTTCACGGCCAAGGATCTCCCCCGGCCCGGCCGACAGCTCCCGCGGGCCATCTATCTCGCCGTGGCGATTGCCACCACCATTTATGTGGCGGTGTCGCTCGGCGTTTTCGGGACACTCACCCCGGACCAGGTCGTCGAGTACGGCACAACCGCGCTGGCGGAAGCGGCCAAGCCGACGCTGGGCCAGGCGGGTTATGTACTGATGGTGATTACGGCGTTGTTCTCCACGGCCGGCGCAGTGAATGCGAGCCTCTACCCGGCGGCCGGGATGACTCGCCACCTCGCCGCGGCCGGGCAGTTTCCCCCTGCATTCGGACGCCAGATCGGACGGCGCGCGCCGGTGGGCCTGGTGGGGCCCTGATCACGATCTTCATGATTGTCGCGCTCGATTTGAACAGCATCGCCTCGCTTGGCGGTGCTGTTGCACTCCTGATCTTCTCGTCGATCACGGCCGCCCACTTCAGGTCCTACCGGGAGACGCACGCGAACTTGGTTGTGCTCGTCGTCGCGCTGGTCGCGACCGCGGGCACACTCGTCGTGTTCGCGATGACCACGCTGGTGGACGAGCCGATGACTGCCATCGCCTTTGTGGTTATTCTGGCTGCAGCGCTGCTGCTGGATCTCGTCTGGAAGGGCGTCCGGGACCGCGGGAGTCCACGCTCTGCCTCGCGCGACCAGCCGGATTCCCGTTAGGCCAGTTCGCCGAGCTTGGCCTTCCAGAACGCACGCCAGTGATCGAGCTGCTCGACCGACTCCAGCCGCTCATGCTGTAGGCCGACAGACGCTTTGCCTGCCGCCTTCTCGTAGATGTGGACGTTGACCCGGGAGCCGTCGGCCAGGCCGCAGCGCCAGTAGCGCCATTTTGCTGTGTCGCTCAGCTCGGGTCCGCGGGTTACCGCGATGCCGGAGAACTCCTCCGCGGTACCGACCGCGGCCACCCACTTGTCCCGCGCCTGGTCCATGCTGCCCTGTACCGTCTTGCTCACCGATGTCTGGAACTCGCCGTCGCAGTCCTGGCCCGGCTGGCGCCGGCCGATCTGCTGCTCGAAGGCCACTGTTGCTGACTGCGCCCACCAGCCTTCGGCCAGGCCGGACTCATTCAGCGCACGGGCAATCTCCTTGTGGCTGAGCGTTGCGGCGTCGATGCCGGTCAGGAAATCTTCGACCTTGGACCAGCTGATGCCGGTGCCTTTTTCGATCGCCTCGATGTTGATGCTGCGAACCACTGACACTCCTGACGTGACGAAAACCCGGCCGGTGCGGTCAACTGACCGAACCGGCCGGGTTGGCTGGCCCCTGCCCGTCACTGCAACGTGGGCGGGGGCGCAGCACTATGGATGGCGGAATTCCAGGTTGGACTCAGTCTCCGGCGGCCAGCAGCAGGGCCCGCAGCTCGCGGCGTTCGCGCTGCTTCTCCGGATCGGGCAACGGCACTGCCGCCAGCAGCCGCTGGGTATACAGCTCCTGCGGGTTGCGCAGGATCTCGTCCCGGGTGCCCTGCTCAACGATCCGGCCATGCCGCATCACGCAGATGCGGTCGGCCAACACGTCAATGACAGCCAGGTCGTGTGTCACGAACAGGCAGGCGAAGCCTAGTTCCTGCTGAAGATTCTGGAACAGCTCCAGCACCGTGGCCTGGACCGACACGTCCAGTGCGGACGTGGGCTCGTCGGCCACCATCAACTTGGGCTCCAGCGAGAGGGCCCGGGCGATGCCCACGCGCTGCTTCTGGCCGCCGGAAAGTTCGTGCGGATAGCGGTTGCGGTAGGCGCGCGGCAGCTCCACCTGGTCCAGCAGCGCCTCGATTCTCCGCTGCAGGGCGGCACCCTTGGCAACGCCGGCCAAGTACATGGGTTCGCCGATGCTCTCGCCAATCGGCAGCCGGGGGTTCAGCGAGGACGACGGGTCTTGGAACACCATCCCCACCTGGCGGCGCAACGCGTGCAGCTGCTTGGGCCGCGCTCCGGCGATTTCCTGCCCGACCACGCGCAACGAGCCCTCGGCGACGGGCAGCAGCCCGACGGCGGCGCGTCCGATAGTGGTTTTGCCCGAGCCGGACTCCCCCACCAGGCCAACCACCTGGCCGGGGTAGATCGACAGGTTGGCGCCTTCCACCGCGCGGAAGGCCGGGACGCGTCCCTGCTTGGGGTATTCGATGGCCACATTGGCCAGCTCCAGCACGGCTTCGCCCCTGTTCACGTCGTGGAGCGACTGCGCCAAGGCTTCGGCGTTCTCACGTTCGCGCCGTTCCAGCTCGGTCTCATTGATGCTGAGCGAGGCGCCGGTCGCAGAGGCCAAAGCGGCTGTGATGTCCACTTCGGCGTCGTCGGCTGAGCCCCCGCCAAGATGCGGCACGGCGGCCAGCAACGCCTGCGTGTATTCATGCTGCGGATTGTTGAAAATTTCCATCGCGGTTCCGGTTTCCACGATCCGGCCGCGCCGCATCACGGCGATCTTGTCCGCCAAGTCGGCCACCACGCCCATGTCGTGCGTGATCAGCACAATGGCGCTGTCCAGCTTGTTGCGCAGGTTGCGCATCAAGTCCAGGATCTCGGCCTGCACGGTGACGTCCAGCGCGGTGGTGGGCTCATCGGCGATCAGCAGCTTGGGGTCACAGGACAGCGACTGGGCGATCATGGCGCGCTGTCGCTGGCCTCCGGAGAGTTGGTGCGGGTAGGACCGGAAGGCTTTTTCCGGGTCGGGCAGCTCGACCAGCTCCAGCATCCGCAGCGCCCGCTGCTTGGCTTCGTCCGGCGAGATGGCGTTGTGCAGCCGCAGCGTTTCCACAATCTGGAACCCGATGGTGTACACGGGGTTCATTGCGGTCATGGGCTCCTGGAAGATCACTGCGACGTCGTTGCCGCGGACTTGCCGGAGCTTGGCGCTGCTCAGGCCCAGGATCTCCCTGCCGTTGAGCTTGACGCTCCCGGTGGCGCGGCTGTTTGACGGCAGCAGGCCCAGCAGCGCCATGGAGCTGGCACTCTTGCCGGAACCGGATTCGCCCACGATGGCCAGGACCTCGCCGGCCTTGACGTCGTAGGTGAGGTTGATCGCGGCAGGGACCCATTCCTTCTCCACGCCGAAGTCCACGCTGAGGTTGGTGACTTCCAGGACGGGCGCGGAAGCGCGAGTCGTCTCCACGCTTCCTACCGGCAGCGTCGGATCAATGATTTCGGTCATAGCTGGTGTTTCCCTTCCAACCTGTCGCAGTTGGTTGATGCTAGTGGAGAACTGGTGGCCAGTCCTGAAACTATGGGGGCATGACAACGTCTGCTGCTGCCAGCTCCACGGTCTTCCGCCCACGCTCCGCGATTTGGTTCACCGGAGTCGTCTGGGCAATGGTGGCAGTCAGCCTGGTGTCCTCCGTGCTGACCCACGGGCCGGACAGCCTGCTCGGTTCCTGGCCGCTGCTGACCATCGCATACGTGACCTGGTGGCTGGCCTGGTACCCCGTGGTCGTCATCGGCGAGCACGGGGTGGTACTGCGCAACCCGGTCCGGACGATTACCGTGCCGTGGAGCGCCTTGGTGACCGTGGACACCAAGTACGCACTGACCCTGATTACCCCGCGCGGGAAGTACAGCTCGTGGGCCGCGCCCGCTCCCGGGATGTTCGGAGTCCACCGCGCCCGCACAGATCATGTCCAAGGGCTTCCGGAGACGACCTACGGCCCGGCCCAGTCGATCCGCCCGGGCGATCTCACGAACTCCGATTCCGGAGCGGCGGCTTACCAAATCCGGAAACGCTGGGCGGAACTTCTGGCCGCGGACAGCATCAGCATCGGCGAGGCGGACAGCGTCCCGGTCAGCCGGACACCAAATTGGGCCGTGCTTGCTGCCGGAATCGCGCTGATTGTCCTCAGCGCCATAACGCTGGCCCGCTGATCCGGACGACGAGTCGCCCCAGAGGCGTGGGATACGCATCTCAGACGCCCGATGTCTGGGTGGGTCCGGTCGCGGGGTGGGCGGAAACCGCAGCCGCCTTGGCCTTCTTGGCATTGAACTTCTTTTGCCGCGGGTCGAAGGCGTCGCGCAGTCCGTCGCCGATGAAGTTGATGCACAGGCAGATCGCCACGATGAACAGACCCGGCCACCAGAACAGCCACGGACGGGTTTGGAACGCTTCCTGGTTCTGGCTGATCAGCGATCCCAGCGACACGTCCGGCGCCTTCACGCCCATCCCGATGTAGGACAGGCTGGTCTCCAGCAGGATCGCCGCCGACATGCTCAGCGTCACCGAGACGATAATGACGCCCACGGCGTTCGGCAGGATGTGCTTGAAGATGATCCGGGCGTTGGACGCGCCGGCAATCCGGGCAGCATCGACGAATTCCCGCTCCCGCAGGGAGAGGAATTCGGCGCGCACCAGGCGGGCCAGCCCCGTCCACACGACGGCGCCAACGAACAGGCCCAGGAAGTATGGCTGGACGTCGGCGCCTACCGCGCGACCTGCCACCTGGCCCATCACGGCCGCGATGATTATCAGCGGAATGACGATCACGACGTCGGTCAACCGCATCAGCACTGTTTCAATCCATCCGCGGAAATAGCCGGACAGCGCTCCGACGACGACGCCGATGGCCCCGCCTACCAGGCCGATCAGGAACATGACCGCCACCGAAATCTGGACTCCGCGCATGGTTTGGGCAAACGTGTCGCGGCCCAACCTGTCCTGGCCGAACGGGTGCTCGCCCAGACCCAACGGGAAGAGTTGCAGTGTGGGTCGGCCGCCATTGACCAAGTCATTGACGCCATTATGCGTGTACTTCCACCAGCCCGGCAGACCGAACATCCCGCTCGACGAATAGGCGATCAGCAGGATCAGGATGAAAACCACCAGGCTGATCAAGGCGGCGGTATTGCCGAGGAAGCGCCGACGGACGATTTGGCCCTGGCTTAAGCCGGCCTTGTTCTCGTCGGTTGCGGCAACGGGTTTCGTTGACGTGGTGCTCATGCCTTTACCCTTACTCGCGGATCAAGCGCGGAATAGACCAGGTCCGCGACTAGGTTGAAGACCAAGGCCAGGATGCCGGTGATCAGGAAGACGCCCATCACCGGGTTGGGGTCAACCCGGTCCAAGGACTGGACAAAGAGCTGGCCCATGCCGGCGAACGCGAACACCCGCTCGGTAATCACGGCACCGCCGATCAAACCGCCGATGTCGAAAGCGACAATCGTGGCAATGGGGATCAGGGCATTACGGAAAGCGTGGCGCATGACCACTGTCCTTTCGTTCAATCCCTTGGCCCTCGCCGTGCGGATGTAGTCCATGTTCATGATTTCCAGCATGGACGAGCGTGCGTAGCGGCTGTAGGACGCCAGCGAGATCAGCAGCAGTGCGATGGTCGGCAGCAGCAGGTGGGTGAAGGTATCCAGCCCGTGGACCCAGAAGTCCCCCTGCAGGTTCGGCGTCTCGGACCCGATGGTGGCGATGGGCCGGCCGTTGATTCTGCCGTTGTTGAAGTACGCCGGCCAGGCCTGCATGAACCGGTCCAGCAGGATCAATCCGCCGACCAGGAACGAGGTCATCGCCGCGGCGTTCATGCTCTGGCGGCGGTCATAGCCGCCCATCAGCCAGCCGACGGCCAGGCCAACCAGGATGGTGGCGAGCGCCAGCAAGAAGATCATCAGCCCGGTGGCCTGCGCCAGGAGCGGCTGGATCGGAAAATATACGAGAATTCCGATGCCGACGCTGATCAGCGCCGCGTAGAGCGCCCTGCGGTTCTTCAGGCCCGCGGCCAGCAGCGTGATGCCGAAAGCGATCCCCACGCCGCAGATCACGATGACGACCAAGCCGAGACCCGGGGTCTTGAACCATTGGGTCACGGACAGCCCCCACATGACCGCCGCGGCCAGCAGGAAGCCGATGCCCGCCATGCCCAGTTTCCTCGGGTAGGTTCCCTTGGCACAGACAAACCACACCGCGGCGCTGACTAGGCCGATGATCAGAATCGATGAAACCGGAATGTGCGGATCCCGGAGGAAATTGTTGAATCCGATGGCGCCGAATTCCTTCAAGAGCACGGCGACCCAGAACACCGGAAGCGAAAAGAAGAGGAAGGCCATGAAGGTGACGCCGTAGTCCAGTCCGCTGTACTGCCGCAGTGCCGTCACGATTCCAAGTGAGACGCCGATGACGATGGCGAGCACCGCCGAAGCAGTCACCAGCAGAATCGTCATGCCCATGGCCCGGCCCAGGGCCTCGGTGACCGGTTGGCCGTTCAGCGCATAGCCCAAATCGCACTGTCCGGCGAAGGGAATGACGCACTTGGCTGCGCCGGCCAGCCAGCCGAAGTACCGGATCGGTGCCGGCGTGCCGAGGTCGAGCAGCGCGATCCGCTGCTGAATGAGCTGCTCTTTGTTCGGCGAATTGCTTTCGCGCAGGTCGTGGAGGGGGTCACCTGACAAGGCTGTCAATTGGTAAACTAGGAAGGAGGCACCCAGGAGAATAAGCACGGCAGTAAAAAGCCGCCGCACAATGTAGGTCACCATAGCGTTTTTCAACCTCGCTGATGTGGTTCTGGAAATCTTGTGGATCCCTCGGTGTCACAAATGAGCGTAGTGCAGTCCGCACGCTGGCGACTATTGGGAAAACCCAACTACTTGTGGCAGGAAATGGATCATAAAAGCTGCAAGACGTCGGGACCGAGGTGTTCAGGGTCCCGACGCCTTGCATGCTTTGCCTAGGATCAGGCGTGGAGTTTACTTAACCTTCCACTCCCAGAAGTTCCAGAAGACACCCGTCTGGTTCGGCTGGTACTTCACGCCCTCGATGCGGTCGCTGTTGTACGCATCAAGGCCGACCGACTGGAACAGCGGGAGTCCGTAGAAGGAGTCCCAGACATGCTTGTCGATCTGCGTGACGAGCTTGTCCTGTTCAGCCGAGTCAGTGGTGACGATCAGCTGGTCCATCAGCTTGTCGGCGTCCGGCTCCGAGAAGCCGTTGAAGTTGGAACCGGCGTCGGTCTTGAAGATCTGCGGAACGCCGGAGACACCCACGCCAGGTGAGGTCCAGCCGAAGATCGTCGCGTCGTAGGTTCCGTTGCCCAGTGCGGCACCCCAGTCGGAGGCGCCCAAGCCGCCGTCGACAATCTTGAAACCGGCCTTCTCGGCGGATTCCTGGATCAGCGCGTAGGCGTCTGCACGGTTCGGGTTGTCCTTGTTGTACATGATCCGGACTTCCGGAGTAGCGCCGGCGAGAAGCTCCTTGGCGCCATCGACGTCCGCTTCCTTGTAGTTCCCGGAGCCGTTGCTGGCCGCGGATGCCTCGTAGGCTTCCTGGGCCGGGACGAAGAACTGCGAATCCAGCGGTGCAGCGTCCTCCTTGAGCGGCTTCACGATCCGGTCAACGATCGCCTGGCGCGGAATGACCTTCATGAAGGCCTCGCGGACGTTGGCATCCTTGAACACACCGGTGTAGTTCAGGTCGATGTGGTCGTAGGCAAGCTGATCCTCGACGTCAACGGTGACGCCGGGGATGCCCTGCAGCAGTTCGACGGTGTCAGCCGACGGCTGCGGGGCGATGATGTCCACCTCGCCGTTCTTCAGGGCGCTGACCTGGTCCGGTGCGGCACCGATGAAGCGGATGGTCACTTCATCAACGGCCGGCTGCGGCCCGAAGGTGTAGGACTCGTTGCGCACCAGCGTGATCGACTGGTCCGGAGTGATCGAATCTACGACGAAGGGCCCGCTGGAGAGGTACAGGGACTCATCGGTCGGCAGCGACTTCGTGTCGAAGCCCGTGTTCCAGAAGTCCGCGACGGCCTTCAGGTCCTTGTTCTCCTTGGCCGGTTCATCGGCGTTGCCGCGCTTCAGGCCCTGGATGAGGTCGACGAGTGCCTGCTCGTCGGCCAGGCCGGCCTTTTCGGCCAGCACGTGGGCCGGCAGGCCGATGCCGCCATCGTTGAGGCCGCCGAAGGCGATCTCCCAGTCAGCGAACGGCTCGGCGTACGTCAGCGTGATCGAACGGCCATCGTCGCCAACCTCGGGCATCTCAGTCAGGCCCAGCCCGCTGGTATCACCGGCGAAGTCGAAGTAGCTCGTTCCGCTGGTGACGTTGCCTTCCTCGTCCGTCTTGGCATCGTTGGCGTAGCCCGATTCGACGAGCCAGTTCAGCAGCAGGTCTCCGGCGTCAACCGGGTTGCCGTCGGACCACTTCGCGCCTTCATTCACGGTGTACTTCACCACGAGCGGGTCATCCGAGACCTTCTCGTACGTTCCGAACTCTTCGTTCCGGACCACATTGAGCTGGTTGTCAACGTAGTAGAAACCGCCATGCGTCATGTAGGCGATTTTGCCGTTGATGTCGACGTTGCCCGTGGCGGAATCCGAGTTGAATGAGCTAAAAGCGTTGGTCTCAGCGACGCTGATCGATCCGCCGGCTCCGGCCGCGGTGGACTCGCCCGAGCCTTCGGGGGAAGAATCTCCGCCGCCCGAAGTCGCGCAGGCGCTCAGGGCCAGGGCTGCAACAGCCGCGACACCGATAGCTTTGGAAGTACGTCCGAAACGCATTCCGCCTCCTTGTTTCTGTCTTTGAAAGGCCCCCGGCAGTGCTGCCGAGGACGGACATACACCCCGTCGCCTGAAGTTCAACGAGCTTCCCGCCGAACGTGGCATGTCTCACACGCATAAGAGCGTAAACCGGAACCTCGCGACTTGGGTATAAAAACTTCGCTTCAGATCCGGTTGTTACCGAGATGCAACCTTAATGCCACGGCCCGTCTCCGTTGGAAACAAGGCCGTCACGGCAACGCTACAACGGAAATACCCCGGAAACACGGGGCACGCCGCGAACCACCCTGGGGACTGGAGCCGGAAATACGGTTGCCTGAGACAAACTTTAGTTATCGGCTGCTAACTGAACTTCACCTGAAACTGACCCCGTTGGATCGCTCCGCGCGGCTTATTTGACCGTACCGACGACGGCGCGGTGGCCCGAGTCGAGCCGCCGGGTCCATCCCAGCGCGTCCAGGTGTTCCAGCAGCGGGACAGCTACCCGCCTGGTAGTGGCCAACGTCTGGCGGGCCTCACTGGTGGTGAAGGGCTGCGGCAGGCAGGCCAATTCGCGCATCGCCATCGCCGGTGCTTGCGGAAGCAGGACCACCCCACCGGCCAGACGCAGCAGGCGCCCGCTTCGCTCGGCGGCGGCCAGCTCGCGGTCCCCCAGCCCGAGACTCTTCAGGTCATAAGCCTCCGGCGCGGCGAAAGGTTCGGCTCTCAGCCCGCGCTCCACCTCGCTCACAGCCGCCTCTGCGGGGCCCAGGTCGTTGCGCGTTCCCGGAAGGCGGATGAATCCGCCGTCGTACTCCAGCCCCGCCTCTCGCACCACCGCGTCCAGCAAAGCGTCGCCTTCGGGCCCCAGCAGCTCCCGGGCAGCACCCCGGGACAGGCCCGCCGACAGCGGGTCCTTCGTGGCGAGCTCCTGGACCGAGTCCCGCAGCCGCCGCTGCCAGGTATCGAAGACCGGCCGGTGCACCCACCAGTCGCCGAATGCCAGAGCCTGGTCGGGGACCTTGCCGAGGGAAGCGACCCCCATGCGCCGCAACTGGCCCACGCGGACCGCGCCACGGCGGGCAACTTCGGTCAGCGCGTCGCCCTCGGGGCACATGGCTGCAAGGCTTTGCGCCCGCTTGGTGCTGTCCCCGCGGCGTTTCAGGGCCGGCGGGTCGACGTCAAGGACTTGTACCCCCGCCAACACCGACCGGCTGCCCGTTGTCCGAAGCACCAGCCGGTCCCCGAGCTCAAGCGGCAGTTGCCGGTCGAGCGAGAGCCGCGCGTGGTCGCCGTCGAAGGAACGCAGCCGACATGAAACGGCGGCGGTGCCAATATGGGCGATCAGCTCACGCGGAACGTCGCCGAACGGCGTGCCCATGGTCCGGCGGACGTCGATCGTGTCCACCACCGGCCAACTGCCCTCGGACAGCAGCACGTCTCCGCGGTGCACTGCATCAGCGGGCACACCCGAGCGCAGGTTGACGGCCACCCGGTTGGTTGGACCGAGCGAGGTCACCGCATGGTTTTGACTGTGCAGGGCCCGGACCGACACCGTCCTGACGTCGCCATGGCCGTACATCCGCAGCCGGTCCTCCTGCGTCAGGGTGCCCGCCGTCAGGGTCCCGGTGACCACCGTGCCCGCACCACTGATGCTGAAGGAACGGTCGATCCACAAGCGCACCCGGGCCGCGGGATTGGGAGGCGGCACCGCATCCATTGTCCTGTCCAGTACGCGGCGCAGGTCATCGAGCCCGGTTCCGGCAAGCGCGGACACCGTGACTGCCGGGGCATCATGCAGGCCGGTGCCCGCCAGCTCGGCCCGTACCTGCGCCAGAACCTCCTCGGCCCGTTCCGGTGCGCGGTCGCTGCGGGTCAGCACCACCACCCCGTGCTTGATGCCAAGCGCGGCGATGGCGTCGCGGTGGTCGCTGGATTGTGCCTGCCAGCCCTCGTCGGCGGCGACGACGAAACACACCACCGGGACGGGCCCGAGCCCGGCCAGCATATTTCCGAGAAAACGTTCGTGGCCGGGCACATCCACGAAGGCGACATCCCTGCCCGACGGCAGCCGCGTCCAGGCGAACCCCAGGTCGATGGTCAGTCCCCGGCGCCTCTCTTCAGCCCAGCGGTCGGGCTCCATTCCGGTCAGTGCGCGGACAAGGGTACTTTTCCCGTGGTCCACGTGCCCGGCGGTGGCCACCACGAACATCTCAGGAGCCTTCGCCGCTCGGCCGGTCATTGAGCTGCGCAAGTGCCGAGCGCACCGCGGCAGCCAGCCGTTCGTCGTCGGCCTCGGGCACGCAGCGCAGGTCAACAAGGCAGGCACCGCCGTGGACCCGCGGCAGTACAACCGGGTCGCCGGTGCGCAGCCGCCGGGCGGCCGGTTCGGGCAGCTGGACTGCCCACCCCGGCAGCGGAACCCCGGGCGCTCCCCCGCCGCCGACCCGTCCGTCGTGCTCGACCATCCGGCCCCCGGTGGCAGCCGCCAAGCGTTCGGTGCGCTCGCGCAGCCGAACCGGGTCGGAGTGAAGGGCGGCCGCCACAGGTGTCTGCCCGCCGACGACGGTCGCTTCCAACGCGGCCAGTGTCAGTTTGTCCGCCCGCACCGCCCGCGCCAGCGGATGGCGGGCCAGGCGGGCCATCGCGTCGGCGCGGCCCAAGACCAGTCCTGCTTGCGGGCCGCCCAGGAGTTTGTCCCCGCTGGCGATGACGACGTCGGCGCCGGCGGCCAGCGCACCGGTAATGTCCGGTTCCCCTGGCAGCGTCGGGTCCGGCGCCAGCAGGCCGCTGCCGAGATCCACAACCAGCGGCACCTGATGTTCGTCGGCCAGGGAGCGCAGTTCGCCGATCCCGACGCCGGAGGTAAAGCCGCTGACCCGGAAATTGCTGGGGTGGACCTTGAGCAGGCAACCGGTCTCCGTGCCGATGGCCGCAGCATAATCGGCCAGGTGCGTCCGGTTGGTGGTCCCTACTTCGCGCAAGCGGGCACCGGTGGATTCGATCAGCTCCGGCAGCCTGAAACCGGCGCCGATCTCCACGAGCTCACCGCGGCTGATCACGACTTCGCCGGTGCCGGCGAGCGCGGTGGTGGCCAGCACCAGGGCCGCGGCGCCGTTGTTCACCACGAGGGCTTCTTCGGCGGCCGGACAGGCGGCCAGCAGGGCTCGTCGCGCACCCGCTCCGCGCCGGGACCGCGCGCCGGTGGGCAAGTCCATTTCCACGTCAACATAGCCCGCCGCGTCGAGCAACGCCTCACGGGCGGAACCGGAGAGCGGGGCGCGTCCCAGGTTCGTATGGACGATCACGCCCGTGGCATTGAGGACGGGCCGCAGCGAGGAGGCTGTGCGGGACGCTAGCGCGGCCAGGACGCTCGCCTCGACGTCGCCCGGGGCTAGATCGCCGCGGCGGGCCTGTTCCTGCACGTCCCGGACGGTGGAACGGATCACGTCGTCGCCGAGCCGGCCGCGTGCGTGGCGAAGCCCTGGATGCGCCAGCAGCTGGTCGGTGCGCGGAATATGCCGGCGCGGGTCGTCCTGGCCCACTGCCCCTCCTTCGGCGCGTCATGGGAGCTGCTTGGTGGCGGAAGCGGACGGGAATCGAACCCGCCAGACCGAGGTACTCGGTCTCACCGGTTTTGAAGACCGGGGGGCCCACCAGGACCCGGACGCCTCCACGAGCATGCTAACACCGCCTTTCGTTCCTATGCTGGACCCATGAACGCGATCACCGGCGTACTGGAAGAACCCGCGGAAGCCGTCCGGCTCACCACCTACGCGCACGGCGGAGGCTGCGCCTGCAAGATTCCGCCGGGCGAGCTCGAGGACGTTGTCCGCGGCTTGACCGGCCAGACCGACCCCGGCGTCCTGGTCGGGCTCGACGACGGCGACGATGCGTCAGCCGTCCAAGTAGGTGAGGATCTCGCGGTGCTCTCGACCGCGGACTTCTTCACTCCGGTAGTGGACGATGCGTATGACTGGGGCCGGATTGCGGCAGCGAACGCTCTCTCCGACATTTATGCCATGGGCGGGCGGCCGATCAGCGCGATCAACCTGGTCGGTTGGCCCCGCGGCGTGCTGCCGATGGAGCTGCTGACCGAAGTGCTGCGCGGTGGGCTGGATGTGGCTGCCCAGGCCGCATGCCCGGTGACCGGCGGCCACTCGGTGGACGACCCGGAACCGAAGTACGGGATGGCAGTGACCGGAATCGCCGCGCCAGGACGATTGATGCGCAATGACGCAGCCCGGGCCGGACTGCCGATCACGCTGACCAAGCCGATTGGCCTGGGCCTGCTCAACAACCGGCATAAGCAGACCGGGGAGGTCTTCGACGAGGCGATCGCCGTGATGACTCAGCTGAACCGGGAGGCAGCCGACGCGGCCCTGCGCAGTGGCGTCCGCGCGGCAACCGACGTTACCGGTTTCGGTTTGCTGGGCCACCTCTACAAGATGTGCCGCGCGTCCGGGGTGGGAGCGGTGATCGACCGCGCTGCGGTTCCCCTCGTCGGCGGTGCACGGGAGGCGCTCCGGGATGGCTACATCTCCGGCGGCACCCGGCGCAACCTTGAATGGGTGCGACCGCATGTGCGGACGGGAGCAGGCATTACCGAGGACGATCTGCTGGTGCTGGCAGATGCGCAGACCTCGGGCGGGCTGCTCGTGGTTGGAGAGCTGCCGGGGCACCCCGTCGTGGGAGAGATCGTGGCGGGCTCCGGGATCGAGGTGCGCTGACGCTCCCGGCTGATTCGGGTCCCGGTCCAGCCCAGCCGGCGGTCCTGGTCCGGCCTAGCCGGGGGTCGTGATCGAATCGTCGACGATGCCGGCCTTCCGCCGGGCCGCGAGCCGTCGCTTCTGCGGCTCGATCGTGTACCGGGGGTCTTCGGTCGAGCGGATGCCGGCCCGCAGAACTCCGAACCGGGTCAGTGCCGAGGCCGTCAGCAGGGCCACGCCGCAGGCCGCCGCCACCGGCCGGTGCCTGCCGCCGGCCATGACTCCGATGCCGCCGGCGGCAGCCAGCCACTGGCTCCACGCGAGCATGCGTCCGGGCGCACCCTCGCGGAGAGGTTCGGCCGCGACCGGGTCCATCCGTTGTTCCATGGCCCGGGTGGCGATCAGATCGCCGGCAACGCCCAGGACCGCCAGTACCCGGGCCGGGCCTGCTTGCTGGACCGGTGTGGTGATCATCGCCAGACCGGCTGCGGCAAGGCTGGCAGAACTGACGAAGACGAAGGGCAGGTCTTCGCGCGCTGCGTTCCACGTCGGGTTGGCAGTATCCGACAACAACACCGCGGTGTAGGCGGAGAGCGGGGTGGCGAACAATGCTGCCTCGACGCCCGCAGGCCCCTCGATCGTGCGCAGCACTTTGCGCAGCGGCCCCAGCGGGAGCCGTGATCCGGTCATGCGGTCGATCTCGGAAGCTGCGGAGATGCCGACGCCGGCGCTGAACGCCGTCAGGATCCAGGAGCCTAAACTCATCGGTGATGTGGGTTTGATGGTCCGCAGCATATTGAGGAAACGCTCCGGCCGGCCCAGATCGGCAACCAGCGCCGCAGCACCAATTCCTACCGATGCAAGGGCTGCAAGCCTGCTGTTCCGGCACAGCTCCGGCCTGCCCGTGAGCTGTCCGCCGAGTCCAAGCAACGCGGAGCCGCCCGCCACGCCACCCAAAAAGAGGTAGGCACTGATCGGGTCGCCCCACGGCGGTGGTTTGACCACCGGCCGGCCGTAGTAGGAAGTGAACTCCGCCTCCGGCACCATCGGCGTTTCGCCCGGGCCCTGCCCCGCCCCGGCGCGCCTCCGTTTGCCTCCGCGCTTGGAGCGGCGAGGCGGTTCGGGCGGCCGGTAGTTGTCGAAGTCGGAGACGGTCAAGGGCGGCCTCCCGCCAGAAAGGCCGCAGCGGCCGCGGCCAGCATGCCGGCAGCGGCGAGGCCGGCCCGTTTGAACATTCGTGGAAGGTCGGCGGTGGGCACGCGCGGATCCGGCGGCAGACCGTACACCTCCGGTTCATCCAGCAGCAGGAAGACCGAACCGGTGCCCCCCACGCCGTCCGCGTCGTTGGCCCCGTAGAGGCGCGCCTCGGTCAGCCCCTGCGCGTGCAGTTCGGCAACGCGCTCTTTCGCGGTGCTCACCATCTGCTCGCGCTCACCGTACTTGATCGACGTCGTCGGGCAGGCCTGGGCACAGGCGGGAGTCTGGCCATCAACCATCCGGTCATAGCACAGCGTGCATTTCTGCGCGACGCCTACGTTGCGGGTCGGTGCCTGCTCCCCCGGCGTGAAATCGCGCTGTCCCTTCACTCCGGCCGTGCCATCGCTGCGCCGCTCGATCACTCCGAACGGGCAGCCTGCGACGCAGGTTCCGCAGCCATTACAGACATCGTCCTGCACCACAACCGTGCCGTGTTCGGTCCGGAACAGGGCACCGGTCGGGCAGACGTCGAGGCACCCGGCATTGGTGCAGTGCTTGCATACATCCGAAGACATCAGCCACCGGAAATCGGGCGTGTTCGGCGGCGTCGTGTCCACGTCGGGTGAAGTGCCCGCAGCGGCGGCGGGGGCGCCCGGCGGTCCGATGCCGGGCATGCCGAGGCTGACCAGCGCCCGACCGGATTCGCGTGCCTTGTCGATATGCTCACGGTCCTGCTCAATGAAGGCAACATGCCGCCAGGTGTCGGCTCCCAACGAGCCGGTGTTGTCGTAAGAGGACTCCAGCAGCTCGAACTCCGAGTCGTGGGGATTGCGGTTCCATTCCTTGCAGGCCACTTCGCAGGCTTTGCACCCGATGCAGATCGACGTATCGGTGAAAAAGCCCTTTCGAGGGTGTCCCGTGTGCGGGATGTGTCCGGGGGCTTCGGTCAGCTTGTTCATTTAGCCTTCCCTCGTCGCGTCGTCGCCCGACCCTCGGTTGGGGCCGGTGACCTTGTCGCTGCCGGTCTCGGGCGTCACCCCGGCGCGGGCCCGATAGTCGGCCACCAAGGACAGGAGTTCGGGCCCCTGCGGCCGACGACCCGGGATGATGTCGCACGATCCGACTTTGGATTCCTGGATCTGCACGTTCGGGTCAAGTGTCACTCCGAGCAGATCGTTGGCCGCATCGCCGCTGACGACGGCGTCACCGCCGACTCCCCAATGGTAGGGCAGCCCGATCTGGTGCATCGTTCGCCCTCCGACCACCAACGGCCTCACCCGGTCGGTGACGAGTACCTTGGCCTCGATGGCGGCCCGTGGCGAGATGATGGTTGCCCAGCCGTAGGGTTCCAATCCGCGTTCGGCCGCCAGTTCCGGGGATACTTCGCAGAACATCTCCGGCTGCAGCTCGGAGAGGTACGGCAGCCATCGGCTCATGCCGCCGGCTGTGTGGTGTTCGGTCAACCGGTATGTCGTGAAGACGTACGGGTAGATGTCCACCCCGGGTGTGCCCGCACTGGGTGCGCTGAGGTTGTCTTCGCGCGGATAGATCAGCCGGGCCGGGTTCTGCTGCTGCCGGTAGAGCGGGTTGGCCACCGGGGACTCCTGCGGCTCATAGTGGGTCGGCAGCGGACCGTCCACCATGCCTTTCGGCGCGAACAGCCATCCTTTGCCGTCGGCTTGCATGATGAAGGGGTCGTCCCCGGCCAGCGCGGCCGCGCCGCCGAGGGATATATCGGGGCGGCTTCCCGGAGCGCGATCTACCGGGAAGTCGGGGACGTCCTCCCCCGTCCACCGGTTTTGCTCCTGGTCCCACCAGATGTACTTCTTGCGTTCGCTCCACGGCTTTCCCTCGGGGTCCGCGGAGGCGCGGTTGTAGAGAATGCGGCGATTGGCAGGCCAGGCCCAGCCCCATTCGGCGGCGACTGGCCCTTGTTCCTGGCCGGGCTTTCGGTCCGCGGCGTGGTTAATGCCGTCCGCGTACACGCCGGTATAGATCCAGCATCCGCCATCCGTCGAGCCGTCGGGCCGCATCTCGGTGTACGACGAGAGAGGCTGGCCGGCCTTGGGGCCACTGAGGTGGCGGCCGTTGATTTCAGCCAGCACTGCCTCGCCGTCAGGCTCGCCATTTTCATCGGTGGGATAGTCCCAGGTCAAATCCAGCAGCGGCCGGTCCCGTTCATCGGTCGAGTCCGCAAGCTTGGCCCGGATGCGCTTGCCCAGCTCATAGAAGAACTGCAGTTCGCTCTGGCAGTCGCCCGGCGGCCGGACAGCCTGGTGCCGCCATTGCAGCAGTCGCTGGGTCTGTGTGAAGGAGCCTGCCTTTTCCACATGGGTCGCCGCCGGCAAGAAGAAGACCTCGGTACCGATGTCCTCGGTGCGCAGCTCGCCCGAAGCGATCTCCGGACCGTCCTTCCACCATGTGGCCGACTCAATGAGGTTGAGATCGCGTACCACCAGCCACTTCAGATGGGACATACCAAGGCGCTGCATCCGGCCATTGGCGGAACCGATGGCCGGGTTCTGGCCAAAGATGAAGTAGCCGTCTACCTCATCGGCAAGCATGTTCATGACCGTTTGGTAGGTACCGTGCGGACCGTCAATCCGGGGCAGGTACCCGTAGGCCCAGTCCGAGTCTTCGTTGGCGGCGTCGCCCCACCAGGCTTTGAGCAAGCTGATGGTGTAGGCGTCCGCGTCTGCCCAGAAGCCCTTCTGCTCCTTGGACGCGATGCCGTCGCAGTATTCGCTCAGCGTCTCAATGCCGGCCTTCGGCATGGGGAGGTATCCGGGCAACAGGTTGAACAGCGTGGGGATGTCGGTGGAGCCCTGGATGCTGGCATGGCCGCGCAGCGCCATGATGCCGCCGCCAGGCCGCCCCACGTTGCCCAGCAAAAGCTGCAGGATCGCCGCGGTCCGGATGAACTGCGCACCCACGGTGTGCTGGGTCCAGCCGACGGCATATGCAAAGCAGGTGGTCCGGTCGCGGCCGGAGTTCTCTGTGACGGCCCGCGCCAGGTAGTCAAAATCCGCCAGCGAGATGCCGCAGGCATCCCGGACCATTTCCGGGGTGTAGCGCGAGTAGTGGCGCTTCAGGATCTGGAACACTGTCCGCGGGTGCTCGAGGGTCGGGTCCTGCACAAACTCAGGGCGCCCCATCGGCGGACCGCCGCTGCCATACTGATCCCCGGCGGCCCGGGCGGCGGTATCGGCGCCGTGTTCGTGTCCGTGTTCTGCCGACTCTTCTGTCTCTGACTTCCGCTCATAAGCCCAGGACGCCAGATTGTAGTGGCCCGTTTCTGGCTCAAATCCGGAGAACAACCCGTCCAGATCTTCGGTGTCACGGAACTCTTCGTTCACCAGCGTTGCCGCGTTCGTATAGGCAAGGACATATTCCCTGAACCACAGATCGTTGCTGATCACATGGTTGATCAGGGCACCCAGAAGCACGATGTCCGAACCGGCGCGGATCGGGACGTGCTTGTCGGCCACCGCGCTGGTGCGGGTGAATCGCGGATCCACATGGATGACCTTCGCGCCACGTGCCTTGGCCTCCGTCACCCACTGGTAACCGACGGGATGGCACTCGGCCATGTTTGAACCCTGAATCACAATGCAGTCAGCATTGGCCATGTCCTGAAGCGATTGCGTCGCTCCGCCGCGTCCAAAGGAGGTACCCAAACTGGGAACCGTGGCGGAGTGTCAAATGCGTGCTTGGTTTTCCAGTTGGATGGCGCCCGCTGCGGTGAAGAGTTTTTTGATCAGATAGTTCTCTTCATTGTCCAGCGTGGCCCCGCCCAACCCCGCGATGCCCATGGTCCGCCGGAGCGGACGACCGTGCTCATCGTTTTGCTGCCAATTGTTCCGGCGCGCTTCGAGGAACCTCTCGGCCACCATCTCGACGGCGGTGTCCAGGTCCAGATGCTGCCAGTCCTTGGCATGGGGTGCCCGATACAGCACCTGCGTCTCCCGGCTCGGCGCATTGACCAGCTGCTCGCTCGCTGACCCCTTGGGGCAGAGCCGACCCCGGGAAATCGGCGAATCCGGGTCGCCTTCGATCTGGACGACCTTCTCATCCTTGACGAAAACTCGCTGGCCGCATCCCACTGCGCAATAGGGGCACACGCTTTGCACCACCCGGTCCGCGGTGGACGTTCGCGGAGCAATATCGCGGGTTCGGGGCGAGGTGACGGCCCCGCCCCGCCCGAGAGAATCACTCGTCCGGAACTGCCGTACAACCGGCCACTCCAGATAGCTGAACCGCGACATGCGCCCACCCTAACCCAAACAATGCACGGGCAACAGGGGCGCTACGGCGCCTTAGCGGGCAGCCCTCAAAGTCCCGTCCGCCGAACCGCAGGCTTATCCGTTCCAGGAAACCTCGGAACGCTGGGATGGCACCGCACACCTACATCCACAGGACACCGTCTTCCCGGAATTCCCGGATGCGGTGGGCCGTCATCCTGCCCAGCAGCTCAGTTGGAACCGGTCCCGAATACGGCAGCTTGATGGAACCCTTGCCAGTCTGGAAACCGGCAAGTTCAGCGGTAAACGCCTGCAAGGTGCTGGGCGTGAAAACAAAATTTGCGTGTTGTTGGTAGCCGGCGAAGATGAACATGATGGTTCCGTCCAGGGAGTAGGCCGGACTTCCCCACTTCAACCCTTCATCGGCCTGCGGAACCTGGGTACGGCTCAGCTGGCGGAGTTCGGCCAACCGCCGACTGGCCTCTTCAGGGAACGATTCGAGGTATTCGTCAACGGTTTGCGGCTTGTTCACGCTCTCAACGTACCTCTTTCCAGACAGCCAGCATCGATTCGACGGCCTCCAGATGCATCGTTGCCGCGTCCACTCCCCCGTCCGATACGGGCAGCCCGGCCCACCACCGACGGGCCTGAATTTCGATGCGGGAACCGGCAAGATATTCACAGCAGGCGTCGTGCGGTCCATACTCGAACACGTACAGGGCATCCGCACGGCGGAGCCGCCCCTGGCACAGGGCTCCGGCGGCAGATGCAGGCGCGAACATCGGAGTCCGGCATGTCCATTTGGAGCGGTTCCCAATCCATCCTCAGGCGCAAACCGATTACCGAGATGGTGGAGGAAAGCGGGGAAAGCCATCTTTCCAAAAGCCTGGGCCTGTGGCAGCTGACCGCGATCGGCGTCGGCGGGATCATCGGCATCGGCATCTTCACGCTCGCCGGGCTGGTGGCCAACGGCGGCGGCGAGGCTCCGCCGGTCGGTCCGGCAGTTCTCATTTCCTTCCTCATCGCCGGCCTTGCCAGCGCCGCGGCAGCACTGTCGTACGCAGAATTCGCCGGCATGATCCCGTTTGCCGGCTCCGCCTATACCTATGGCTATGTGGCGCTCGGGGAACTCATCGGCTGGTTCATCGGCTGGGACCTGCTGCTGGAATACACGGCCATCGTCGCCGTCGTTGCCATTGGCATTTCGGGCTATTTCAGCGCCTTCATGGAGGGCATCGGCGTCCAGATACCGGCTTGGATGGAGGGCACGGGCGACACGGTCGAGGGCGGCGTGATCAATGTGCCGGCCATTGTGGTGTGCTTGCTGATCGCTTGGATCCTCAGCCGCGGTACCCGCACCTTCGGCCGGTTCGAGCTGATAGCGGTGGGGCTGAAGATCGCGCTGATCCTCTTCATCATTGGGCTGGGCTTCTTCTTTGTGAACCCGGGAAATTACACCCCGTTCATGCCCTCGGGGTTTGGTCCGGTGCTGGCCGGGGCAGCCACCGTCTTCTTCGCGGTCTTCGGCTATGACGCCATGAGCACGGCGGCGGAGGAATCCGTGGACGGCAAGAAGTACATGCCCAAGGCGATCCTGCTCTCACTGGGCATCGCGATGACGTTATACGTGCTGGCCACCCTGGTGTTGACCGGCATGCAGAACTACACAGACATCAATCCGACCGCAGGGTTTGCGTCCGCCTTTGAGTCGGTCGGGCTGCCGGCTGTGGCCACGATCATTTCCGCCTTTGCCGTGGTATCGATCCTGACCGTGATGCTCACCTTCCTGCTCGGCGTGACCCGCGTCTGGTTCTCGATGAGCCGCGACGGACTGCTGCCGGCCTGGTTCTCCGCCACGGACCGGCGCGGCACTCCGCAGCGGGTGACCTGGATCGCCGGCATCGCGGCAGCGCTGCTGGCCGGAGTGTTCCCCATCCGGGCCGTGGCGGACCTGACGAACATCGGCATCCTGGCCGCCTTCGTGGTAGTCAGTATCGCCGTCATCGTGCTGCGGCGTACCCGGCCGGATGTGCCGCGCAGCTTCCGGCTCCCGCTGATGCCCGTGGTCCCTGCCTTCGGCGTCCTCGCCTCCTTGTTCCTGATGTTCCAGTTGCACTGGGAAACCTGGCTGCGCTTTGCGGTCTGGCTGATCATCGGTCTGGTCATCTACATCTTCTACAGCCGCAAGCACTCGCTCATGAACCCGGACAGTCCCCGCCACAGAGCCGTGCAGTGAGCTGGCGGCCCGGACCTGTATGGCCGGCAGCATGTCGGACGGGTCAGCTGAAGAAGCGAATAGGAATACGGATTGAGAAAGGGGTGGCCCGTCATGGGCGCTGAGGAGGCTCCACGGCTCACCGTCGTGCAGCCCGGGGAAGGACGCCAAGGCAGCCTTGGAAGCATCGGGGTTGTTTTCAAACTGTTCGGCGAACACACCAACGAGCAGATCTCGATCGTGGAGCACCCGTTCCCGGTCGGGGCTTTGGTTCCGCCGCACTTGCATACCCGCGAGGATGAGTATTCGATCGTCCTCGAAGGCGAGATCGGATTCCGCTCCGGTGAGCGGGAGGCCGTACTGGGCGCAGGTGGCTACATCACCAAGCCGCGCGGAGAACTGCACACCATGTGGAACGCAGGCAAGGTTCCGGCGAGGATGATCGAAGTGATCAGCCCGGCCGGGTTCGAGCACTTCTTCTGGGCAGTGGCCGATGAGCTTGAAGCCGGGGAACCAACTGATCCGGACGCCATCGGCAAACTGGCAGCCGAGTACGGCCTCCAGTTCGGCGAGGCGCCCTGGTTGCCCGGCATCATAGCCCGGTACGGCCTGACTCCTCCGATGTGATGCGAAGGTCCGCGGACACACCGGATTTCGTTAGATCCCCAGATCAGCCAGGGCAGCGCGGAACGCAGAGACCGACAGTTGCCGCTCATCGATCCGGCAGCGAATAGCGGGCCTCGATGTTGCCGATTTTCCAGTACGCGACCGCGGCCAGCCAGGTTGCCGCGAACAGCGCGCAGATCAGGAAACCAAAGTTCTCCAAGTTCACGGACGCGATCCAGGCCACGGGACCGCTATCTACCTGCATTCTCTCGGCCACCAGTCCCAGTAGTCCTACGCCGGCGACAAGGAAAGCCACCAGGACGGACGTACCGGTGACCATGAGGTTGTAGTACACCTTCCGGACCGGGCGCGCGTAGGCCCACTGGTAGGCCCGGTGCATGAAGATGCCATCGAGTGTGTCGAACAACGTCATGCCGGCGGTGAACAGGACCGGCAGAACGAGGACCACATACCAAGGTGCGGTGAGGGCGGCACTGCCGCCGATGACAAACAGGCCAATCGTCGTTGCCGTATCGAACCCCAGCCCGAACAACACACCGACGGGGTACATCTTCCATGGCCGATCGATCTGTCGAGCAAGCGGGGCCAACACCCGGTTAAGGAGCCCGCGGTTTTGCAGCAGGTCCTCGACTTCGGCTTCGTTGTATTCGCCGCTCCTCAGCTGGCGGAAGACACGGGCGATCCCGATGAAGGAATACAGGTTCAATGTACCGATCAGCAGCAGGAACAGGCCGGAGACGATGACACCCCAAACTCCGGTTACGGAAGCCAGCAGCGAATCGCCGTCGGAAATCTGGTCGGCCAGGCTATGCAGCCCGGCGGCCAGCAGCGTGACAGCAACGATCACGACGGTCGAATGCCCCAAGGCGAACCAGAAGCCCACGGACACCGGCCGGCTGCCCTCCCCCACCAGCTTGCGCGTTGTGTTGTCCACGGCTGCAATATGGTCGGCGTCAAACGCGTGGCGCGCCCCCAAAATGAAAGCAGTAAACGCCAGTCCGAGCCCGAAGGGCGCCCGGTCGGCCACTTCGTAGTGCCCGGGTAAGACGACGGCGAAGAACATGCCCCACCCGGTGACCATCAGGAACGCAATCACCGAGGCCATGCCCAAGACACTGCGCCGGCTGCCAGCCGCTTGTCTTTGGAGGTGGCGTTTCACGATGTCCTGCCACTCTGGCCGCATAGCGGCCTCGTCTAGGGAACGTCAATGGAGCATTTCCGCCCAGAATGCAGAGCACGCTTTGCCGTGTCAAGAGGCCGCGTTGCCTCCTCGACGGTGCGCTTTCACCCCGCTGCGGCTTCACCGCCCACCCGGTCCCCAAGGCGGCAACTGCATCGAACCATCAACCGGCGCGCGGGGCCTGGGGAATCCTTCTTGACGCATTCGGAGCCTCCAGTATCGTGATGGCAATCGACAAGCACTGACGACTTGGAGTACCGATGGCCGTTCGCGTTGACCTCAACATCTCGCTGGATGGGTTCGCCACCACGACGGATCAAACCCCGGAGAATCCCTTTGGCGACGACTGGCCCCGCCTGGTCGACGCGTATGCCGCGACCAGGACCTTCCGCGAGCGCGTCCTGCACGACACGTCAGGCCAGGGCACGACCGGCGTGGACGACCAGTATGCGAAGGCGTACTTCGCTGACACCGGAGCGGAGATCATGGGCGCGGGGATGTTCGGCCTGCACAACTTTCCTGACGACCCGGACTGGCGCGGGTGGTGGGGCGACGAGCCCCCATTCCGGATCCCGGTCTTCGTGCTCACGCATCGAGTCCCACGGCCCTCGATCGAGATGACCGGCGGCACCATATTCCATTTCCTCTCCGCAACGCCACAGGAAGCGCTCGACCGGGCATTGGAAGCCGCCGGCGGCAAGGACGTCCGTGTTGGCGGCGGAGCGACCGTCGTGCGCGACTTCCTGAAGGCCGGGCTCGTCGATCAACTCCACGTGGCGATCGCTCCGATCATTCTCGGCCGCGGCATCCGCCTCTGGGACGACCTGCGCGGCCTGGAAACCGGCTACAACGTGGCCGCCGAAACTGCGGAGAGCGGCACGGTCCACCTGACATTCCGGCGCTAGGCCGCACCTCACGTCCGGATGCAAGAAGAGCCAACGCTGGCTGAGCGCTCAATTCTTCTTCAGTTCCTCAGCGAGCATCACGATGATGCCGCTGGGGCCGCGGACGTAGGTGAGCTTATAGACGTCCTCATAGGTGGCCACACCGCGAAGCGGGCGGCAGCCGTGCTTCGCGGCGATCTCCAGGGCCTCGTCCAAGTCATCGACCGAGAACGCGACCCGGTGCATGCCAATCTCGTTGGGCCGCGTGGGCGCCGTCTCGATCGCATCGGGGTGGATGTACTCGAAGAGCTCGAGCTGGCCGTGGCCGTCCGGGGTTTGCAGCATCGCGATCTTGGCATGGTTGCCATCAAGCCCGACGGCGGTGTCGGTCCATTCACCGCTGACCGTGTCACGGCCGATAACCGAAAGACCCAGGTCGGTGAAAAAAGCGATCGTGGCGTCGAGGTCCCGGACTGCGATGGCGACGTTCTCAAGTTTGATGGCCATGCGCGTCATGTTAGCCAGCCGAGAGCACACCCGTGAAGGCCCTGCTTCGCGCCGGTGTTGCGGGACAATAAACGCGTGGACGACCTGCATGTGCCCCCGGGACCCGGCGTGCCCGGCGGACTCCGCATACCGGCAGCAGAGCTGCTGGAGCAGTTCTCGCGAGCCTCCGGACCCGGCGGCCAGAGCGTCAATACGGCCGACTCCCGCGTGCAGCTGAGTCTCGACCTAGGCACCACAACAGCACTGAGCGACGTCCAGCGCGAACGCGCCCTCGACCGGCTCTCGGAGCGGATTTCGGGCACGGTGCTCACGATCAGCGCCTCCGAGCACCGCTCCCAGCGGCTCAACCGGACCGCGGCCAGGCAACGCCTTGTCGCACTCCTCCGCGACGCATTGGCTCCCACAACGGTGCGGCGACCGAGCCGGCCCACCCGTGGCTCACAGCGTCGTCGGCTTGCAGGTAAACGGTTGCGCTCCGAGACCAAGCGCAATCGCCGGCGCCCAGAGGCCGAGTGACCTTCTCTGTTAGCGGGATCACCTGGCAGTCAGTTTGGTGATCCGACCTGCCCTGGCCCACCCTCCAGTCGATACCCTGTCAACCGCTTGGCTTGCTGGCCACCTCGCCAGTGCAGTCAGGGGCCGACGATCCCGGGGCCACGGTCGGGCTCGTCGTCGCCGCCTTCTTCGGGAAGCAATCCACGCTGGTCGAGCACGTACAACAAGATGAAGGCCGGCACGATCAACAGCACGGCGAGACCGGCCGCGACCAGCACGGCGGTGATCGTGCCCGGCGGCGCTGCCGCCGCGGAGACTGTGAGCGTTTCGGGCAGCAGGTAGTCCCACTGTGCAACGCCCCAGGCCAGCACGAGGGCACCGGCCGCGGCGATCGCGGCCAGCCGCCCACCGCGGCGGGGGCGGCCTCGGAGCAGAACCAGCGCGCCGAGCCCTGCGACCACCGAGATGATCACCAGCGGAAGGGCCCTTGAGGTGAGTCCTTCGAAGACGTAGCTAGCTTCGCTGCGTACCACGAAGAGTCCAACCAGGGCGACGGCTCCAGCCGCGGCGCCGGCAGCCACCGCGCGGACGCGGAAGTAGCCGACCATCGCCTCGTCGGCGAGGCGGCCGGCATCCCAAGTGAGCAGTACCGCGGCGACGTAGGCCGTCACGGCCACGGCGAGCAGCCCCATGACCACCGACGTCGGGTTGAGCCAGCTGTGCAGCGGATCGCCCGCCCGGCCGCCGGCCGGAACCTGGCCGGCGGCGATGCCGCCCGCGATGGCGCCGAAGCAGTAGGGCACCAGCACCGAGGAGACGGCGAAGATGACGCCGAAGCTGCGGCGGGCTCGCTGCCGAAACACCGCCTTCCCGAAGGCGAAGCCGGCACCGCGCAGGACTATGCCGAGGGCCGCCAGAGTGAGGGGCACGAACATGGTCAAGGTGATCGACGCGTAGGCCTCGGAGAAACACGTCCAGAGCACGACGAAGATGAAGATCAGCCACACGTGGTTCGCTTCCCACACGGGTCCGATCGAGTGGTCGATGACCTCGCGCGGCCGCTCTCCACGCTTTGTGCCACCAGCGGTCAAGTCCCAAAAGCCCGCACCGAAGTCAGCGCCGCCGAAGATCGCGTAAATGGTGATGGCAGCGAACAAGAGCAGGGCCGCGGCGGTGTCCATGGGTGATCCCTAGGTCTCTTCCACCTGCTGACGCGGCCCATACGGAGAGTCTGTCTCCTCGAACCACTGTGCCTCACGGTAGCGACGACTCATCCCGCGCAGGACGAGGATGGTGGTGATGCCCAGCCCGATGTAGAGAATCGTGACCCCGATGAAGGTAATCCACACTCCGGTGTTGGTGGTCGCGGCGTCCTCCACCCGCATCTTGTTGTAGACGATCCAGGGCTGGCGGCCGACCTCGCTCACCGTCCAGCCTGCCTCGAGCGCCAGGACGGCGAGGGGCCCGGCTACGACGGCGCAGCGCAGGAACCACTTGCTGCGAGGCATGTCTCGTCGGAAGATCCACGATGCCCAATACCACAGCGTCAGCAGGAACAGGGCGGTTCCGACGCCGACCATGATGTCCCACGCGAGATGGACGACGTTCACCTGGCGGTTCGTCGGCCGCTCGTCGGAGGGTACAGAGTCGAGCCCCTGCACGACGGTCGCCCGGCCAGTACTAGGGTCGGACAACCACGAGGCCAGCCCGGGTATGGGGACACCGCCCACCACCTCTCCTTCCGAGTTGAGATGGCCAAGCAGCGTCTCGGGCACGTCGCTGCCGGTGGTCGGCACCATCTCGATGGCGGCGAACTTAACCGGCTGGTTGCTATAGACCCAGCGGGCCAGGCCGTCGCCGACTCCCATCTGCACCGGGACGGCGCTGGCGGCCACGGTGAAGGCGATGAGGAAACCGAGCCTGTGGTAGTGGTCACGCCGCCCGCGCAGCATCGCCGTCGCGTAGACCATGGCCACCAGGAAGCCGCCGACCAGATAGGCCGCAATCACCATGTGCGCCGCCATCAGCGGCATGGCCCGGTTGAAGATCACCCCGAGCGGATCCACCGCCACGACATTCCCGGCGGTGTCCAGCGTGACTCCTTCGGGGGAGTTCATCCACGCGTTGGCGGCCACCACCGAAATGCTGCCGAAGATGCCGGCGACGGCGATCGGGACACCGGTCCAGAAATGGGTCCAGGGTTTGAGCCGCCGCCAGCCGAAGATGTAGATCGAGATGAATACGGCCTCGAGAAAGAAGAAGAGACCCTCGAACGCGAAAGGCACACCGAACGCCTCGCCCCAGTGCCCCATGAACTGAGGCCACAGCAAGCCGAACTCGAAGGAGAGAACCGTTCCGGTGACGGCGCCGACTGCGAAGGTGACCGCCATGTACTTCGACCAGCGCTGAGCAAGCCGGATGGCGACAGCGTCGGCCCGCCTGATCCCTCGATAGTTGGCGATCAGCGCCATCACCGACCAGGACACGCCGAGTGGCACCAAGACGATGTGGAAGGCCAGCGTGAACGCCATCTGCGCACGCGCCCACGGAACCGGGTTCACCTCCATTGTGGGGATGAGGACGTCAACGAACAGCGTCATGTCGCACCCCTTCCGGCGTCATTGACAGCTGCCATGGGGTCCCGGGGAAAGCCAAGGCCGGAGCCTCCTGGAGCGGGTTCTCGGTTCTACCGTTGCTGCCTCTAGGCACTGATCCTGAACCCCGGGGCGGACGGCGTCATCACCCAAAATGGGTGATGACGGGGACCGGGAGGCAGTGGTTGGCTCTGATAAGTGCCGGTCTAGGTCAACTCCGGCACAAAGGCCGCCAGCAGGTTCATTTTCTGGTTGAGCGTCGATCACGTTGAGGAGATGCCATGACACCGCCCATGGACAACCGAAGCGCGGCTGGCCGTGGCCAGCCGGTTAGCGCAGGTCAGGATTCCGCCGACGCGTTCGTGGTGTTCGGAATCACCGGAGACCTGGCCAAGGTGATGACGTTCAGATCGCTGTACCGGCTGGAGCAGCGGGGTTTGTTGCAGTGTCCGATCGTCGGGGTTGCCGTCGATGATTGGACGGTTGATCAGTTGGTGGAACGGGCCCGGAAATCGATCGAGGGCACTGGAGAGGTGATCGACGCCGCCGTCTTCGACCGCTTCGCGGCCCGGCTGTCCTATGTGCAGGGCGATTTCGGCGACGCAGCGACCTATGGCCGAGTCGCCGAGGCGATTAAGGGCGCCGGCAGCCCTGTGTTCTACCTCGAAATCCCGCCCTTCTTGTTCGGCACAGTCGTCAAGGGCTTGGCCCGGGCCGGCCTGACCGCGACGGCCCGGGTAGTGGTAGAAAAGCCGTTCGGGCATGACCGAGCTTCGGCTCGCGCCCTGGCCGAGGATCTGCACCAGTTCATCGACGAGTCGCAGTTGTACAGGATCGACCACTATCTGGGGAAGATGGGCCTGGAGGAGATCATCTACCTGCGGTTCGCCAACACGATGCTCGAACCGATCTGGAACCGAAACTACGTCGAGTGCGTCCAGATCACGATGGCCGAGGATTTCGGCGTCGAGGACCGTGGCCACTTCTACGATCCCGTCGGTGCGCTGCGCGACGTGGTCGTCAACCACCTCATGCAGGTCGTCTCCGCGGCTGCAATGGAGCCCCCGTCCGGGGGTGATCCGCAAACGCTCAAGGACTCGCAGGTCGCTCTGTTCCGCGCGGTCTCCGCGGCCGATCCCGCCCACTACGTCCGCGGCCAGTACGAGGGCTACCAGAGCATCAACGGCGTGGCACCGGATTCGACGACGGAGACGTACGCCGCGTTGCGGCTCGACATCGACAATTGGCGCTGGTCGGGGGTGCCGTTCTTCATTCGGACCGGCAAGAAGCTTCCGGTCACTCAGACCGAGCTTCGGCTGGTGTTCAAGCAGCCGCCCCGACTCGGCTTCAACTTCGGATCCGATCGCCGGCCAGAGCCCAATCAGATTGTCATCAGGCTTGACCCGTCGACCGGCGCCAGGTTCAAGGTCGAGGCTCTGCGTGCGGACACAGTCGGCCCCGGGGCCATCGATCTCGACATGGAGTTCGCTGACGAAGGGGGCGAGGGGCCGACTCCGTATGAGGTGTTGCTCCACGCGGCGATGGTCGGAAAGAGTACGCGGTTTACCCGCCAGGACGGGGTCGAGGAGACGTGGCGGATCATGCAGCCACTCCTGGATGCGCCGCCACCGGTGCACAGCTACACACCCGGGTCCTGGGGCCCGGCAGCTACAGATGAGCTGACCGCCGATTACGCCGGTTGGCACCGGCCTTGGCTGGCGTCATGAGTCCCAACGCTGCCCGGCGGGCCACCGAGCAGATCACGCCTATACGCCTCCCTGTTTGCAGCACCCCCACATCACCTTCACCATCCCGGAAGGCCCAGCGGTGTTGCCAGGCCTTCCGTCCCTCAGGGTCGCCAAGAAAACCGTTGAAATAGCACAGCCCCACTCCTAGAGTCATATATGGGGAAGGATGAGAGGGATCATGGGCGACCATACTGACGGCGACCCGAAAACTCCAGACATCGCTGCTACCACCAGCCCGGGTCAGGTAGAAAAGTTCCAGGATCCTGGACTACCTCCCCACCGCCCGCGCCGTGCCGATAAGGATTCCCGGGCCGCAAAACGTGCCGAGCGGCAGGTTGCAATTCTCTTTGCCATATCCATGATCGGTACCCTGCTTTTCTTCGTCGGGTATTTTGCCATCCCGTTACCCACTGCGATTTCCACGCTGCGACTGCAAAACCTGCTGCTGGGCATGGGAACGGCCTTCGCGATGCTCGGCATCGGCGTCGGCATCATTCACTGGGCGAAGACCCTGATGCCGGACCATGAAGTGGCCGAGGAACGCCACGAGGTCCGCACCGAAGAAGACCGCCAGGACGCGGAGCAGATCATGGGCCAAGTCCTTGACGAGTCCGGCATCAAGCGCCGTCCCCTGATCCGCAACACCCTCATTGCCGCCGGGGCGCTGGCCATCCTGCCGGCCATCGGCATCTTCCGCGACCTGTCCAAGAACCTCGATCCGGCCGTCCTGGGACACACGCTGTGGAAGGAGGGCACGCGTCTGGCACGCGACCCCGAAGGAACACCGATCAAAGCCTCGGACGTGACTTTCGGCGCTATCTTCCATGTCGTCCCTGAAGGCCTGAACGAACTCCCCGTTGGCAAGCTCGACGAAAAAGCCAAGTCAGTGGTCCTGCTCGTCCGTCTGGACCCGGCAGATCTGCATCCCAGTCCCGGCCGGGAGGACTGGGCCTACAACGGCATCGTCGCCTATTCCAAGATCTGCACGCACGTCGGCTGCCCGGTGGCCCTGTACGAGCAGCACACCCACCACCTGCTCTGCCCCTGCCACCAGTCCACCTTCGACGTGACCCATCAATGCGAGGTCATCTTCGGTCCTGCATTCCGACCGCTGCCGCAGCTGCCGATCACCGTGAACAGCGAGGGCTATCTGGTCGCCCGGAGCGACTTCCATGAACCTGTCGGCCCGAGCTTCTGGGAACGTGCCCTGCTGGAATCCGGCGGCTAGATCTGCTCGGACGCGGCCGACAACTTCCCGGACGCGGCCGGCCTGAGGGCACCCCAGCCGAAGTCCCGCCGGTTCAGGCCTGCTCGTCAGCGGGGGCGCTCGGGTTCGACCAGCACCAGGATCGTGTCGGGGCGTACGCCGTCGAACTTCATGGCGTCGGCAGCGGCTTCGGACTCCATCATGCGCTGGAACGTGTCCGGGTCCGGGACTTCGACGATCAGACCGACGCGGTTGGTTTTGTCCGGATCCACAAAGGTCCGAACGGTCATGCCCAACGGTCCGAAGAGTTCTTGACGCCGCGGCGAGCTGAGCCAGTGATCAACGTCGTCAACCTCGTGAAAGATCAATAGGGTTGCCATCGTCGCCTCTACTTTCGAAAGGCGGTATTAGGAGCCCGGATCGGGAGACAATCGCGTGAGGAACTCCTAACCCATGCAGAAAGTACCACAGCCGGCTCCTCTTCGATAGACACCCGGAAAACCGCTGAGATCGCTCGCGGCGTCAGGGCGGCCGGTACCAGCCGACCATCGGCAGGCGGCCGGGTGATTTGTCCTATCGAAACTCCGGGCGCGGGGACCTGACCGGGAGTATGGTTCAGTCATGCCTCCCTTGGAGAATTTCGTCGCCTTCGCCGTCACGGCGGCGGTCATCATCGTGATTCCCGGCCCCAGCGTGCTCTTTACCATCGGACGGTCCATCGCCTTCGGCCGCAGGGCGGGAGTCCTCAGCGTCGCAGGCAACTCTCTTGGGATCATCCCCGCCATCCTCGCTGTCGCCTTCGGCGTAGGCGCGATCGTGACGGCCTCTGTCGTCGCGTTCACCGCGCTCAAAATCGCCGGCGGTCTTTACCTCGTCTGGCTCGGTATCCAGGCCATTCGGCACCGCCGCGCGCGTGCAACAGGAACACCTCGTGTCCCGTCATCCTCCTGGAAGCTGCTGCGCCAAGGCTTCATCGTCGGTTTCACCAATCCCAAGACCCTCGCGTTCTTCCTTGCCGTGCTGCCGCAATTCGTCGATCCCGCCGCGGGAGCGGTGTGGGCGCAGCTGCTCCTTCTCGGGCTGACTTTTCAGGCCATCGCGCTGGTCTGCGACAGCGCGTGGGCTCTGGCTGCCGGCACTGCCCGGGCGTGGTTCGCCAATTCCCCACGCCGGCTCTCCACCCTTTCCGGGGCTGGCGGCGCGATGATGATCGGCCTTGGCGGCACGCTCGCACTGACCGGCTCCAAGAGCTGAAGGACGGGTTCACGCCGCCATCGAGCAAGTGGTTAGGCTGGGTGGATGGCGACAGTCATTCTCGTGCGGCACGGACGCACCACAGCCAACGCCGCTGGACAGCTCGCAGGTCGGGCCGCGGGCGTCTCGCTGGACCAGACCGGGCGCGACCAGGCGGCCCTGACCGGGGACCGGCTCGCGGCCGTGCCCGTCGTCGGGGTGGTGTCGAGCCCTCTGGAGCGTTGTCGGCAGACCGCCCAGTTCATCCTCGATCGCCAGGCCGGCGCGCCGGACGCGCCGATCGATCCAGATCTCACCGAGTGCGATTACGGCGAGTGGCAGGGCCGCGCGATCAGTGATCTCGAGACCGAGGATTTGTGGCCGGTTGTGCAGTCGCAACCGTCCGCCGTCGTCTTTCCCGGCGGTGAATCCCTGGCCGCGATGCAGGCCCGGTCGGTGGCAGCGATTCGACGCCACGATGCAGCCTTCGAGGCGGAGCACGGGCCAGGGGCCGTGTGGGTGGCGGTGAGTCACGGCGACGTCATCAAGTCAATCCTTGCCGACGCGCTTGGCATGCACCTTGACCTGTTCCAGCGCATCAACGTGGGCCCAGGGTCCGTGTCCATCGTGAGCTACGGCATCAGTCGGCCAAGCGTCTACGCCACCAACACCGACGCCGGTGATCTGTCATGGCTGTCAAAGGGCATCCGCTCTGCCGGTGCGCCGGTGGGCGGCGGTGCAGGGAAGCAAGCGCCCTGAACTTCATGGGCCTAAAATACTGACATGCCTACACGTGTTCACGAGTTCGCCTGGCCTGATCGCGTCGTCGTTGGCACCATTGGCCTTCCGGGGGCGCGGACGTTCTATCTGCAAGTGCGTGCGGGGACACAGATCGTGAGTATTGCCCTGGAGAAGCAGCAGTCGGCTCTGCTCGCGGAAAAGATCGACGAAATTCTCGACCAGCTCATCGCCGTCGAGGGCAACCCCTTCAGCGTCCCTACGAGCACTCCGATTGAACTTGTCGACAACGACCAACTCGAGACAGTTCAGGAGCAGTTTCGCACCGGCTCAATGACCTTAGGTTGGGACCCGACGACGGCGCAGCTCGTGATCGAGGCCTACGCCATCCCCGATGTCGATGCCGACGACGAAGCGCTTGACGAGGACGGGGCTGACGCGGCCGAGATGCTGGTGGTGCGAATGCCGGTCGGCACCGCCCGCGCTTTCGCGAAGCGCACCCGTGAGGTCGTGGACGCCGGACGCCCAATGTGCCCGCTCTGCGGTTACCCCATGGACGCCGACGGGCACATCTGCACCCTTCCCGAGGCCTGATGCCGGCGCTGGACCTGGTGACCGCCGAGCTGACGCTCACTGGCCGTATCACGACGGCATCAAACGCAACATTTCTGGGCAGTATCGGCGACGTGGTGGTCGTTTATAAGCCGATAGCAGGCGAAAGTCCGCTGTGGGATTTTCCCCCCGGCACGCTGGCCCACCGGGAGGTGGCAGCCTACTTGGTCTCGCAGGCCTTCGGCTGGGACGTCGTACCGCAGACCTGGCTGCGCGATGGCCCGTTCGGCGAAGGGATGGTGCAGCTCTGGCAGGAGCAAGACCCCGCACAACGCGCCGTGGACCTGGTCGCCGCAGACCAGGTACCGGAGACGGGCTGGAAGCACGTGCTCAAGGGTCGAGATGAGAACGGACGCCCGGTCGCCCTCGTTCACGAAGACTCGCCGGCGCTCAGACGCATGGCGGTGTTCGACGTCATCGTCAACAATGCCGACCGCAAGGGCGACCACATTCTTGCCATGACGGACGGGCACCGGCACGGCGTGGACCATGGGCTGACCTTTCACCGTGACCACAAGCTGCGCACGGTGCTGTGGGGATGGCTGGGAGACGCTCTCACCGCTGAGGAACGTGACGGCATAGACCGAGTCAGCGAAGGACTGCACGGCGAGTTGGGCAAAAATCTGGCGGACTTGCTCAGTGCCGAAGAAATCGCATCGATCGCCGCGCGCTGTGCCCAACTGCGCCTGGCCGGGCGGTTTCCGCCTCCGCGCGGTGAGATGTCTGCGGTGCCCTGGCCACTGTTCTAGGTCGATATGCAGCAAATGCAGCGAACCAGGCCACGTACTCAGCGCGACGCCGCTGCACATCTTTCCACGTCGGCTCACCGAAATGAACGAAACTCGGATCCCTGCTGAGAAGCCGGCTGCGCCTCAGCCCAGGACTTCGTCGACATAGCACCAGCGCCACGACTCACCCGGTTCGACGCTGCGCATGACCGGGTGGCCCGTGGTGCTGTGGTGGCGGGCCGCATGCAGGCCGGGGGACGAATCGCAGCAACCGACGTTGCCGCATTCCAGGCACAGGCGCAGGTGGACCGGAGTGGTTCCTTCGGCGTGGCAGTCGAGACACTGAGGGTCGACCGGAACCGGGCGGTCCGGTGCCCGGACCATGTGCCCGCAGCCGGTCGCTACCTCCTGGGGTACGGCCCAGAACGCCCCGTGACGGGTGCCGCAGTCGTCCATGGCGGCGTCGAGCATCGATTCTTCAATGTCCAACCGCTCCAGCACCTCATCCACCACCTCGGAAGGGTAGTCACCCGTTCCGCGAAGTTCCAGGACTTTGGCCCGTTCGGCGTCCAGCATGGCTACCCGCAGCTGCGCATAGCGGTGGCTGGGGGTGCGGATTTCGGTTTCCGGCCGGCCCAGCCGCTCCCAGGCTGCCAAGCCGCGCTCCTCGGTCCGCCGCTGCAGCATATCCAGGACTTCCGGCGGGTCCTCAGGCACAGCGGCTGTGCGCAGCCTTTCCAATCCGGCTGCCACGGTCTGCTGGAGCATCGAGGCCTGAGTCAGCGCGTCTTGCGCAGGATCAGGGCCATGCAGTCCCAGCCTGCGCACCAGCCAGGGCAGGCTGAATCCCTGCAGCACCAAGGTTCCGCCCACTACGGAGAGGGCGGCGAGGATGAGGACCTGGCGGTGGGGTATGTCCTGCGGCAGGACCAAGGCCGCGGCCAGGGTCACCACACCACGCATCCCGGCCCACGAGACAACGGCGGGTACCTGCCAGCCCGGCGCCGGGTCCGATCGCCTGATCCGCGGGACCAGGCGTGGGAGGTACATGGTGGGAAATACCCAGACCGGGCGCAGGACCAATACCGCCAACAGCACCACCGCGCAGGTCCACCAGACGCGTCCGAGGCCGAGCGGGTCAGCGTTCGCGGCATCGATGATCGACCGCACCTGCAGCCCAATCAGTAGGAAGACGGAATTTTCCAGCAGGAACTGCACTGTGGCCCAGTTGCTGCGCTGGCTCAACCGGGATGCACCGCCAGGCATCGCCGGACTTCGGGTGCCGATGATCAGTCCGGCGACGACGACCGCCAGGACGCCGGAGGCATGGATTTTCTCGGCCGGGATGAACGCCACGAAGGGAGCGGCCAGCGACATTGAGGTATTGATGGCTACATTGCGAACCCTCCTACGGATCTGCAGCAGCAGCCAGGCAGCAGCCGCTCCGGCCGCTGCCCCGCCGGCCACGGCGAGCAGGAACTCCAGTCCGATCTCCAGCAGGGTGAAACTGCCGGCTATCGCTGCGATCGAGGCCCGGAGTAGGACCAGTGCTGTTGCATCGTTGACTAGCGACTCGCCCTCAAGGATGTTCACGATCCGCCGCGGCATGCCCACCCGCCGGGCGATGGACGTTGCGGCCACGGCGTCGGGTGGTGCGACCACCGCTCCGAGGGCAAACGCGGCTGGCAGCGGGACGTCGGGCAGCAACCACCAGACCACCAGTCCGACCGTGACGGTACCGAAGATCACGTAACCGACCGAGAGCATTCCGATCGACCGCTTGTTGGCCTGGAACTCCACCACTGAGGTGCGCAGCGCTGCCGCATAGAGCAGCGGCGGCAGGATCCCGATCAGGACGATGTCCGGGATAAGGGCCACCGATGGGATGAAGGGCAGATAAGATCCCAAAACGCCGACCAGCACCAGCAGCAGCGGGACGGAGACCTTCAACCGGCGGCCGAGCGCGCTGACCGCGCAAATCACCGCCACCAGCGCCAGCAGACCGACGGCGACGTCCATGCACCTATTCTGGCAGAATGCTCCGGTCAGTGGTGAGTGCGCAGGAATTCCGCGGGCGGGTGGACCGACGGCGCTCCGGCGTCGTCGTCGGAGGGCTTGAGCCCCTCGGCAGCAAGGGAAGCAAGGGAATGGTCGACGCCTTCCTGCCAGGAGAGCGTGGGACCGGGCTTCGCCGAGGCGACTCCTCTATTCGAAGAACTCGAAGCGCGGCTCGCCCTGGACTCCTGCCCGCTGCATCGCATCTTTCAGTTGCGGGAGGGTCGTGAAGGCGCGGGCCTTGTCTACGGAATCAAAGTAGTGGAGCACGAGAACGTTGTTCGGGTCATCGACCATTCGGTGCACGGATTCGCTGGTTACCTCGGCAGCCGCCTGCATGTCTGCCACTGAATCGTAGACCTTGCGCCAAGCATCGTAGTCGGCGACGCGGTGCAGCGTAAGTAAGAGTGCCATTGCGAGCTCCAGGGGTTGGATCGGGTTGCGCGCCATCCACGATGGTGGGGGCCGCTGGACAAGATTCAAACTACTCCTGAGCATTCGTAGCGGGTAGGGGCTGATGCCTGTGCAGCACAGGGTCATCGCAGTAATGGCACGGACCGTGACCGTGTTCATCCCGATCGCAGGAAGAGCGGAAATGTTGCCTCTGGCTGCCTCCGGGCCCGCCCGTCTGCCCAGGTCGTTCGGAGAGGGTGCCTGGCGAGGTGCATAAAACCGGGTTCCTCTACCACCCGACTCCGGGTTGGTACGACCCGAAGCTCCACTCCCGCCCGCCCGGGTCCAGAACGCGAGCCCGTCGCGTGCCCCACTCAGTGTCCTCGGGCCGGAAAACCGACACGCCGCCGGCATCGACTGCGGCGGTGTAGATCTGATCGACATCGCCTCTAACGACGTACAGGCCCGCCCCGGTCGACCTCCCAACAAGCGGAGCGACAACATAGTCGCTGTCATCACTCGCAACCATGACGACGACTTCGTCCAACCGCAGTTCAGAGTGCACGACCCTGCCGCCAGGACCGTCCTTTCGGGCGACCACTTTGAAACCGATCGCTTCCAGCCAGGCAATTGCGGCGGGAGCATCGGCGTAGCTCAAGTAGGCGGCGAGCTTGGATGCCATGCCAGCATTTTATGTCCATCAAGGAAGGATCGTCTTCGGCTCAGATTTCACCCGCTAGGTCGACGATCCCCCACCGCCGCCGCAACCCGTCTGGCAGTCCTCGCCCACGAAAGCGCGGCCAAAGATGATTGTCCACATGAGACTAACCCTCCTTGGCGTTGGGAAGCAGTCACTTCTGACCGCCAGGCGCCCCAAGACGAGGATCGCGATGAAGAGTTCTGAGGCTGCATCACTCTCCCGGCCAACAGTTATGGCGCCACGCGGCATCGGTGCTCAACGGCATCAATTTGATGAGGCGTGCTGCCGCAAAAGCCCGTGGCGGCTAAGAACACGTGTTCTTAGCGGCCACGGCAAAACGTCTCAGGAAGTCAGGAACTACACATTGAAGCGGAACTCCACCACGTTCCGTAGCCGAATAACCTCTACGACGGCTCGCCAATGCAAACGCGTTCTGCTGGCGCTGTTGATGCGACAGGCAGGGCCCGTTCGCCTCGTGCAGCGGGAACACCGTTTATTTGGATGGCGCTGGCTTTGAAGACAATTCCAAATTCGGTCACGTCCGTGAAAGGTGGCGACGCCGACGTTGACCATCTGCACGATCCCGTTGACTTGTCGAGTGCGAACCTCGGCAACAACGCCGACGAGCGCCATTCGTGTCCAACGTGCCCTGCCCAGGTATGGGCACTAAAGCCACTAAGAACCGTGCGTGTACGACGGCCGGCTGGCCGGTCCGCGTTCTCCACGACAGGGGCGAAACGTCCCCGCCTGCTCGACCCCGGCGACCAAGAGTTCGCCGCCCCGTCGGCGCAGACTGGCAAGCCGACCGCCGGCCGCTGCCGTCCTACGCCGCGGCCGGTTCCAGGACCTCGAGCCGGCACGGCACGGACGCCGGACCGGTGGCCGGGGGCAGCTGCCCCGTCCGGCGAGCCGAGTGCAGGTCTGCCATCGGCACGGCACCCACCACCGCCTGACGCAGGTCAAGGACCACGGCCATTCCGCCGGCAAACGTGCAGGCCCGCCGTACCACCGCGTAAACCGCCCCCAGGTTACGCTCGGTAACCGTGCCCCGGATCCGGATGTGCGCCGCGGCCATGTCCACGTCGAGCCGGACCATCACCTTCAGCTTCGACCGCGCAGCCGGGACCGCCCCGCTGCGCAATTCACGCACGCAGTGGCGCCCCGGCCAGCCGGCGGCGACCCGTGGACCGGTCATCGCCGCCTCTCCGGGAGGGCTCCGCCGCGGAGGCGCCAGACTTGTCCACGATCTGCCCTGCCGCGGCGTTTTCCCGCACCGCAAAGATGGCCGCCGCCGCCCCGGCCTTGTCCCGGAACAGCCCGGAGACGGCCAGGACCTCGTGGTCCTCCCCCGTCAACCGGAACCTGAACTCCGTGCCGTCCGTGAAAATTTCAAACTGCCCCGCCATACCGACCATTCCCCTAGAATCCCGGCGGCACCCCGACCGCCTGCATGCATTGATGTGATCATCAATGCCCCCACGAGGGACTCTCACGCCGCCGTCCGGGTGGGCAACCCGGACCCAATTGTTGCATCGATTGGACCAAATTGCTATAGTCCGGCTCCTTCCCGTCCGACCGCCACTGACCCTGCTGCCCAGTAACCGGGCCGCCGAAGGCGAGGATCTGCCCCCGTGCGCCGGCCCCTGGCCAGCTGCTTCCGTGGGCCGGACCTGCACCGGCACATCCGGCAGCCGCCGGCCAGGTCCGCGCGCAGTCGTTGGGCCAGATACACCGGGACCTTGTCGGCGTCCGGATTGTAGATAAGCACAACCCGGTCAAAACGCCCGAGAACGGAACCATTCATAGCCCCAGCCTAATCACCGCGAACTACGCCCCGCCCCGGCCGGAGCGTCCACCCCACGCAGCGGCCGGGAGTGCTTCATGGGAAGGTGCCAGGTGCGCTTCGAGCCGTGTTCGGCATCTATGTAAACCACTGGCGTTGCAGATATGGGAACGCGACCAGGAACCGCGTAAGCCCATCCTTCAGCGCTTCACTCGCCGGCCACTCCCCTCCCCCGCCGGCGGAAATGATGTACACATGCTCCGCCGGCGTCCCGCTGGTCTACTGGTTCCTGGGCGGCGCCGATCCGGGCGAAACTGGCCCTCCGAACGCTTGTCCCATGTAACGGCCGCCGGTCACGGCGGGCTGCCGGGCTTTTGTCATGTGGCTCGGCCCCTAGCCCACACCTGCCGATCCGACCGGCAGGGCGGACCGCCGGCACCTTCCCGCCTGCCAGGCCTTGGCCGCTGCCGGAGCCGGCCAGGGCCGGGCTCGCGGGTACTTTCCGTGCAGCCGTCCCGCGACCGGTAGAGTGCAGCAGACAGCGGCAACACAGTGGCTGGGCTTCTTATTTGCCCCTTAGGTCATCTGCTACCCGGTTCAGGTCCTGGACCCAGCCGGTGGAGCGGCCAATTGTGCCAACAGCGGCCTCAAAGTTGTGAAGTGCTTCCGCCAGGTCGTCCAAGGCCGCGGCGATAGTGGCTTTCACCGCCGGGTAGCCTTCATTGGACCGGGGATCGGAGGATGCCGTGCGTAGCAGTTCCGCCCCGGCCTTGATAACCAGTGATGCCTCGGACTCGTTCATGCCCATACCCCTGTCTGATGGATTGACGCTAAAGGACTGCCGGCCCCGGCCCTGGTTACCTGCCGCCCTTGCCAAAAAGTCCTGCCCGGACCCCGGTGGCATAGGCCGTGCCGATGGCCGGTGCCGCCTCCTGGAAAACGGTGCCCCCGCCGGGTAGGACCATGTAGGCCAGGAACTCCTGATCGAAGGTGACGATCCCTGAGTCTACGGCGTCCAGCTTCGCCCGGATCAGCAGGGACAACTGATGCCAGCACCGGCGGGACATCTCCTCCGCCGGCTTGCTGCCCGCCCCCTGCCTCCGCGGCTGCAGCGGATCACCCGCCGGGCCGGCCTTCTCTGCCGAACCGGGAAGGGCGAGCACGAAACGGAACCGACGTTCGCCGGCGGTGAAAGCGATGGCCGCCCTGCCCTCCTCCCAACCGCAGCGAAATCCGGTGGCACCGTACCCGGTGAGCATGTCCTGGATTTCCACCCGGGACGCCGCACTGGTGATGGAGGCACCCCGGACATAATGAGTCGTCATATCTCAGGGTACGCCCGCCCGGCGTCCCGGACCGGCGTGCCGGCGGAGCGGCGGCACCGGCCGGCGTGGTGCTCGCGGCCCAAGCGGAACAAGACCGCCTTGGCCGCGAACAAACATTAGGTTCTGAACCTTATCCGTGGGACAGTGATGACACCTGTGGAGGCATCAAGCAGTGAGTGTCCCGGCAGGTTGGTGGAAGGGCCGCGGCGGCTTATTGGGGGTTCGTCGGGACCCTTCCCCTACGCCAGGTGCCAATTCCCGCAACGAGCCTGTGAACACGGTGACCCGTCCCGCGCCAAGAACCTCAGCGCGTGATGGCTCGGAAGCCCTAGCTCGTTCCCCTCGAGGAACCGTATGACGAGCCGCGTTCGAGGAGATCCACGGGAAGTTCTGCTCGCCTCCAAGGCGTTGCGCCTGGTTGTGCGGATAGCACGGGAGCAGGACAATCCGAAACCACCATCGTTCTCGCCGTTGGGATCCTCATGGGACGAAACGGGTGTGGCAAAGAAGATGCCCTCCACATCCTCAAGAATGCTTCCAATAGCCGCAAGATCAAGCTCCGTGACCTTGCCGCCCGCCCGTCGTTGCCAAGATTCGGAAGCAAATAAATCACGCGCCTACGACGGACGGGGCTGGTAGCGTTTTTTACGACCGCGGCTGCCCATGCCCAGTGAAGTGGTGTGCCACGAGGCTTGCAGCACGAAACCACGATGGATGTTCTATGCCGGGCGCCCTGTGGAAGAATGGAACGTGGGAGGGTCTGCGGCATCCGGACAGCGCGAGTGCCTGCCCCTGTTTGCTTGAGTCGATATGCGCTCCCCTATCGGGAGCCGTTGGAACGCCCTTATTCCCGAAGGTCAGCGTGCTCGGCCCAGTTCCGGTCACGGCACGGGAGACTGACCGGTGGTGGGATCCGTCAACCGTTAGAGGGAGATGAGCAATTCATGATGCCTGATCAAGAACATCCCGTACTCGATCTTGACCCATCGGAGTCGTGGGACCTGCTGGCCGGGTCGGAGCTGGGAAGGTTGGCCGTCAGTGTGGGTGACATACCGGAGATCTTTCCCATCAATTACCTCGCCCATGACGGCGTCGTGCTGTTCTGCACGGCTGAGGGCAGCAAACTGGTGAACTTGACGATTAATAAGCATGTGGCCCTGGAAACGGACGGGTTCACCGACGAGTTCGCCTGGAGTGTGATCGTGCACGGCACCGCCGAAACCTTGGCGGGAGGGGCCGACATCGAAGCCGCAGCGCAACTGCCACTGCGCTCATGGATCCCGACGATGAAATACGTTTTCGTCGTCATCACGCCGCAAAAGATCACCGGCCGCCGCTTCGCCCGCGGCCCCGCCCCCGACCGCTGGTAACAACTGACCGGCGCACCCGGCCAAGGTCACGGGGACAGGCGAGGCGTCATAGCCGCGGGAACCGAACGGCATTGCGGCCGGGTACCTGGCCTTGACTGCGGCGCGCCGACGGATGCCGTATCGGCGAATATGTTCAGCTAAGTGGAGGAGGCAGGACCGCCCTCGTCACCTCAGAGACGAGCGGTACATGCCCCGAAGAAAATCGCTGGCGAGCTTCCACTTGGCGTGGATATTTCGGCGGCTGATGCTGTGTCCGCTGAAGTCCCGCCAGCTTAAAGTTGCCGCAATCCCTTGACGAAGGTTCCGGCGTCAACCGTCTTCACCTCGCCGTCGATTTGATAGGGCAGGGCTTGAGCGTGGTGAACTCGTAGCTGTTCACACTTGGCTGGTCCCCCAGCCCTTGGGTAGTGGCGCGCAGCGCCTTCAGCAGGACACGCCACTTGGAAATGTGCGGGAAAATGACCACTTCGAATTTTCCATCCGAGAGTTTGTCATCGGGCTCGCTGAGCGTGGCATACTCCGCCATCTCGGCGATGTTTGCGAAGACGATGCTGTTGAACTTCCGGCGCTTGCCATCGGACTGGCGTATCTCGAAGGACTGAAACCTCGAAAACGTCCGCACGACGGAGACCATCTCCTTGAGAACGTCAACCTCCGTGACCTCGCCGCTGACATCTGCCAAGGCCGCACCGCACCCCACTTCACGGATAACGGAACAGGCCTGAAGATGCCCGGGAATGCTCCCCCCGCAGCGCAACGATGCCGGTTGTGCCGATGAACCTTTATCTCAATTCATGCTGTTTCGGGCTGGCAGCGCTCCTCTTCCCTTCGGCACTGACGGTCATCTTTGCCCCGGCGGCTACAGCGGGCAGCCCCTTCTGACGGAATCGTTCACCTGGGACAAGGGTGTACGTCAGCTGCGTTTTCTGGCTTCCCGTCCCGTCCGGGCGGCAAGCGCTGCCCGACGGGCCGCGATGAACGCCTTCCACCGCACTCGGGTCAGTCCGTTCCCGTTGGCCGGACCGGATCCGGTGTCCGCCGGTTGGGCCCAGACCTGGATGATGGCCCAGGTTACCGCGGCTAGCGGCACGGCCAGCACGGCACCGATGATTCCGGCGAGGATAACACCGGCGGCCAGGGCCAGGATGATGACCAGGCCGTGCAGGCGCAGCGATCTCCCCATCACGATTGGTTGCAGGACGTGGCCGTCAAGCTGGTTGATGCCAATGACGATGGCCACGACAATCAGCGCCACAACTGGCCCGTTGGCAACCAGCGCGATCAGAGCAGCAAGGATGCCCGCTACCGTCGCCCCGACCATCGGGATGAAGGCGCCAAGGAAAACAATGACGGCCAGCGGAAGGGCCAGCGGCACCTGCAGGATGAACAGTGCCGCGCCGATGACCACAGCCTCGATCAGGGCGATGATCGCCGTACCCCGCACATACTGGCCCAGCACGACGAGGGACCTGGACCCGGAGCTGCGAAGCTTGCGCTGTCGCTCACCGTGGAAAGGCCGGAGGAAGAAATTCCAGATCCGTCCGCCGTCCTTCAGGAAGTAGAAGAGCACGACGGCGCCCAGCAGGACACCCGTGATGACCTCGGCCGCCGTCGAAACCCCGGCAAGGGCGCCGGCCCCGAACTGGCTGCTGGTGGCAAACCCGGTCACCGCGTCGATGCCCCTGTCGATCATTGTCTGGTCGATGGGCAGTGGACCGGAAGCCACGAATTTTTGGAGCTCCTCGAATCCACCGGCGGTGGCGGTGACCAGCTCGTCCCATTCGCTGCGCACGGCGAAAACGATGCCGGTGACAATGCCTCCCAGCACGACGACGGCGGCCAGGAACGTAATCCAGGTCGCCAGCGCACTGGGGAGCCCCTTGCCTCGCAGGAAGGCGACCACCGGGTTGAGCGCCGCGGCCAGGATGAGCGCCACCATGAGTGGGATCACGATGAGCTTGAGCTGTATCAGCCCGTACACGGCAACGGAGACCGCGATCAGGAGCAAAATGAACTGCGCGGCACGGGTCCCGGCCCGGCCGAATCCGTCGGCCCATAATCCCCGGGCCTTCACGGCGCCCACGGTGGACGAGGTTGTTGTCATGGAAACCATCCCCTTATCTGCCTGCTGTACAGGTACTCTCAGGATGCGCCTCCCCGGGTGGTAGGCCGCAAGAACGGCACCCCCCTAGGGGTTCGCTGCTACCCGAAAAGCATGCGGCGCGGACACCGTCCGGAGCCGTCACAAGTATCCGTCCCCGGACCGGTTCACCGCTTTCCTTTCCGGTGAGTGTGAGACGGGCCGCTAACACTGTCGGCAGTCAGCAGGGACAAAAATGAACATGGACATCAGCAGCTCTGGCACGAATAGCCTGCACTGCAGGACGCCGGGACGCCGGACCCTTCCGTGTGTGCATGACCTGAGCGTATCCTCGAGGCAGGGCCGGCGGTTCGAGCAAAGGCCCGCGAAGGCCTCTGGCAGTTCCGAGGTACCCATGGACGCTCACCGTTCCGGACCCCGTCCGGAGGTCCTCCCCGGTTCCAAAGAGCCGAACGGCATAGCCGCCGGGTACCTGGCCTTGGCCGACCAGGTCCGCGAAGCGGGCCTGCTACGCCGCCGGCGCGGCTACTACATCACCCTGTTCGCCCTGCTCATGCTCGCCTTGGCAGGAACGTGGACCGGCTTCGGGCTGCTGGGTGCCAGCTGGTTCCAGCTGCTTATCGCGGCGGTCCTGGGCATCTTGTTCACCCAGTTCAGCTTCCTGGCCCATGAAGCAGCCCACCGGCAAGTCTTCGCTTCCAAACGCGTCAACGAGTGGGCCGCTCGGCTGATCGGCACCGGCCTGGTCGGCATCAGCTACGCCATGTGGGTACGGAAGCACACCCGGCACCACGGCTTCCCCAACCAAGTGGACAAGGACCCCGACATCCGCACCGGCGCCGTCGCCTTCCATCCCGACGCCGCCGCCGCCAGGCGCGGCTTCATGGTGCTGGTAACCCGGTGCCAGGGCTATCTGCTCTTCCCGCTGCTATTGTTCCTCGGATTCAGCCTCCATATCGACTCGGTCAAATACGTGCTCAGGCCTGCCGAAGTCGACCACCGGTGGTTCGAGATCCCACTCCTGGCTGCCCGTTTCGCGCTGCTGCTCGGCGTCGTCTTCTTTTTCCTGCCCGCCGGTATGGCCTTCGCGTTCATCGGTGTGCAGACCGCCGTATTCGGGTTCTACATGGGCGCCTCGTTCGCACCCAACCACAAGGGCATGCCCATCTACCCCAAGTCCGCCCGGCCGGACTTCGTCACCCGCCAGGTCACCGCGTCCCGCAACATCCGCGGCGGCATCATCATGGACCTGCTCATGGGCGGGCTGAACCGCCAGACCGAACACCACCTGTTCCCCGACATGCCCCGCCCCAGCCTGCACAAAGCCGCTTCGATGGTCCGCCGGTACTGCAAGAGGCACGACATCCCCTACACCGAAACCGGTCTGATTGCCTCCTACGCCACCATCGTGAGCTACCTCAACAGCGTCGGCATCGCCGCCACGGACCCCTTCCACTGCCCCGTCGCCGACATCTACCGCCCCGACTAGACCACCCCAGCGGGGAAAGCATGCGCCCCCGCCCAAAGAATTGCTCCCCGACGCTGATGGGCTCCTAACATCGAGACGGGCTTCCCTGCGCTGCGGGAAAGACTCCCGGGCCGGACAGGGTTGACCAGCCCGTCGCTACCCGTCAAAGGCGGCCGCCGCATCGGGCATGGGTCTGGGCCCTGATGTGCCCCTGGGCGAGCACATGAAACTCCCGTTCCAGTTCACGGATCAGCACGGTCCCCTGCGCATGTGCGCACTCCTGAACCTTCAGATCGCCGTTCTTCACGACCTCGTCCCAATCGTGCACATCCTGGATAGATTCGCCGGTTTCCTTTCTGGAGCGAGGAAACGAGGGTCATTGTCCACAAAGGAGGGTGCGCAGACCCGAAGGCGGAGCACAACTTCCGCCGGCTCCTGCCAGCCGGCAAGCCACTCTCGCTGGCGGAGAACGAAGATGACCACCGTTCCGCCTCCTCCTCCGGCAGAGCCAAAAGACACGCGGGCAGGATTTGAGTGGTTTTCCTGATGCAGCGGCACCTGCGCGTGCGGCAGATCGAAGCTTTCCTCAAACACGTAATCGCTCTCCGGCACGCCTCCGCTAACCCAGACACGGCGACACCGCGTGCAGCTACAGGCAGTCCCGGGGAGCCGAGGCTCGTCGCTGCGATACCCACGCCGGCGGCCTGCGGCACCGGCGTGAGGTTCATTCCGACATAGATCGGTTTGCCCCTATGAGCCCATTGGGACTGGTCCGGGCTGATGACTTCGAAGAACCCGGCGTAGGATTTCCCGGCATTGTTTACGAGCCTGACCACCAATGGTGGTGGCCGGGACGTAGAGCCTGTGACGTGCTATGGCAATCACCGTACTACACGGGATAATCTCAGGGCATGTCAAGGACCGGCACTGGCGGCGGCACTCAACCCGAGCGTCCTGAAACTCCCCCGACCACTGGCCGCCTCCGGGCGGAAGCCGCTTCGGACGTGGCGAAGGAATATGGGCCCCCGCTCTGGACCGACTTGTGGGATGCAATGAGCCGGACACGGAGGAAAATCGCGAACGGCTATACGGCGGCTGCGGACCCGGAAACCCTGAAGACAGACATGATGGTCTTTTTCATCCTGTGCTGGAACTTCCGGGACTGGATCATGACCGATGACACAATTCCCTTCGGGGACGATCTGAAGGAGGTCGAGACTACCGTGCTCTGCATGCGCCGGTGCAGGGCGGTGGCGAAAACCGCCCATCAACGCAGACCCGCGGGGGTTCAGAGCATGGTGATCCATCACAACTCCAGGGCCAGTATCCGCTTCAGTGAGGACCCGACCGATACGGTCGATGTGCTGGAACTGGCAGACGAGTGCCTGCAGTGGTGGCGCACTTACCTCGCAAGACACGGACTTACCGCATGCTAAGGCCGATCCACCGACTGTGGGAAACGAGTAACCGATCGGTTACGATCCCGGCGGCGGGCCCCCGGGTCGATGTCACCCGTCGGGCAGCCCGGTTTGACCCATCCAACGAACAATGTCGTCCTCCGTTACTTCCGCCGCCACCAGGGCGCAGTGGGAAGCCGATTACCGGGGATGTCTTCTTCTCAAGTACGAACCAGCCCGAGGTCGGGCAGACTTTTCGGACACCGCCGCCGAACTGCCCCTGACCGGGCAGCACATCCAGCTGGACCGGCGACCGACCAACGGCCGCTCCTTTACTCATGAACAAGTAAAGCAAACTTCTCCTCAACCTAGATTGCAAACCCGCCCATAGACATAGACCGCACATGCGACCGTTTCGCGGCGGAAATCGCGCTTGAGGAGGTCATCGACCACGCCGAGGTAGAAGTTCAGTTTCCCGGCGTACTCGGGTTGGAACCGGCCGGTCTTCGGCTCGAATACGCAGTACCGCAGCTGTTCGACTTGGAAAGTCCTTCAACGGGCGGTGGTCGGCAGTTCTTCGAACCATGCTGCGGCGGTGTCCGGGTCGGTGGTCAGCTCCAGCCTCGGGCGACGATCACCGGGAGTTCCCAACATCACCTCCCGGCACCTTTCGGGAGCGCAGGCATTGTATCGCAAACCGAAATTCCACCACGTTTTGTAACCGAATAACCTTCTCTACGGTTTCGAGGCACAGAGGCTTCGAGACAGATTCGGTTGTGCAGCTAGGCTTACCGGTGGCCCCAGAGCAGTTCGCGTGTGATTCGGCGCATTTCACTGGGATCAACCTCGGGATGGGCGGCCGCCCAGTCCGCAAGCGCGTCGGCATAGCTGCCGAGCGGTCCGCCCGGGTCAGGCACAAGTTGCGCTTCAGCGTGTAATGCACGGACGGCGGCCAGCAACTACTGACCTCGCTCGGCGCCTATTTCCGCCAGGAATCGCTCATCCCCTGATGGCGCGGACTCGCCTCGACGACGCGCAGGGTCGTGAGTGTAGCCATGCCATGCCTCGCGGTAAGCTCTCAGCGCTGCGCTAAGTTCGTCGTCGACCACGTCATAAAGTGGCATACGTCGGTGACACATTTAGGGCGCACAGAGGCATGGATGGAACTGCAGCGCCGTCCTATCCATGGGGGCAGCCGCGGGTCAGAGGACCTTCTTCACCACGCTGGACTTCAGTTGCATCCGACCAAACCCGGGAACGGTCGCATCGATGTCGTGATCGCCCACGCCGTCCTCAATGAGTCGGATGCCGCGCACCTTCGTGCCGACCTTCACGACACCTCCACCGGCGCCCTTGACCTTGAGGTCCTTGACGATCGTGGCCGTGTCACCATCGCGGTCTCAGCCGATACCTTCGACCATTCGAGGCCGCACATCGGGCACACCAACACGGCGCCCTGCTCGTATGTGAACGCCTCGTGGCACTCCGGGCAAGCCGGCAGAGCGTCAGACATTGAAGCGGAACTCCACCACGTTGCGTAGCCGAATAACGTCTTGACTGATAAGGAGGTACGCCAGCCTGCGATCCCTAGCCCTCGACCATGTCGAGTCGAGTATCCCTGAGTCATAGTCCGATGCCGATTCTGCCCCAGTTTGCTTCACTCATGGACCAGCTCATACAAGCCTCGCTGCGACTGGAGAAGCCGGAGAGTTTAAGCTCTCCGGCTTCTCTACCGTCAACCCGTCGACTTGGTGGTCAACGTACCTTCCAACAGCATCGCCCTTCAGCGCACAACGCTGCTGGTTGTGGGGATCGCGGTGTTGAATGCGGCCCCGCCGTCAGCGGAGTGCTCGACGCCGTTATCCGTGGTGACCCAGATGCGCAACTCCCCTCCGTCGTCGACTGCGGCAGTGATTGCGGCGGCCGGCGCGGAAACCTTGCCAGTCTGTTCCCAGGCATTTCCGGCGTCCCGGCTGATGTGTACGGTGCTGTCGGGTGCAACGCCAACTGCTGTGCGGGGATCGGCGAAGGCGGTGAACATCAGCAGCGGCGCTCCGTCCGGCAGTGACCAGGTGTTGCCCCCGTCGGTGGACCGTTGGACGCCGTCTTCTGTGGTCGCCAGGACGATGTCGCTTTCAGGCGATCCTGCCAACGCCACCGGTTCGAGGGAGGTCTGGACGGTACTCCATTCCTGGCCATCGGCGCTGATCCGCAGTTGGCCGTCGAAGCCGATGATGCCGTCTCGTGTGGTGGCCAGGGCGTGGAAGTCGGATTCGCCCTGTCTGGAAAGCGGTGTCCAGGTTTTCCCGCCGTCGTTGGAATGGATGAGACCGACAGGGTTCGGCAGGTCCGACCCTGCGCCGGGGTGGCCGGAGGCGTAGAAGTGGCCGGCGTCGGCCGTGGCGGCGAAGCCCAGGCGAAGCCCATGAGATCGATGGTGGGACTGAGCTTTTCGGCCGGCTCTGTGCTGACATCGAACAGCCCATAGTGGGTGGCGAGCAGGACCTGTCCGGTGTCCGGGTCCGCGGCCATGCCGTGGACATGGCCAAACGGATTGCGAGTGGCCGGGGGCGTGGAGTTCTGGGCTGCGCCACCGGGTGAGGTGCAGGCGGTTGCAAGCAGCGCGAGGGCAGCGACGCCGGTGAGCGCCTGGGCGGCGCGGGTCGAGATCATTCGGGGCATGGGTGTATTACTCCGGTCAGGAAAAGAGTTGAGGGTGGCGAGCCGGCAGCGGCGGACGGGTGGCCGCCGCTGCCGCTTGGTGCTGCGGTGAGGGTTAGAGGGCCTTGAGCAGGTCCCGCATCTCCGTGATCTCGCCTTCCTGGTCCGTGACGATGGTCCGGGCCAGTTCCACGGCCTGCGGGTTGGAACCCTGCTCCATTTCCTGCTCGGCCATCTTTACGGCGCCTTCGTGGTGGGCGATCATTTGGGTCAGGAACAGCTTTGCGGCTTCGGTGCTCTGGGCAGCCTCAAGCTGTGCCAGATCCTCTTCGGACATCATGCCTTCCATGCCAGCTTCCTCGGAAGCCATGCCGGGCAGCTCGTGACCGTCCATGCCGGCGCTTTGCGAGGGCATCATGCTCGGTTGGCCCCATGCCTGGAGCATTCCGGTCATCCGCTCGATTTCCGGTCCCTGGGCTTCCTTGATCTTCGTCGCCAGGTCGGTTATCTTCGGGTCCAGATCCTCCTTGGAGAGCATGATCTCGCTCATCTGCACGGCCTGCTGGTGGTGCGGGATCATCATCTGGGCGAACATCGTATCCGCGTCATTGTGTTCGGCGCTGACCTCGGCAGCAGACGTTGCGGAGGTGGCCGCCGAGGTCTGTTCCGGCGATTGGGTGCCGCTTTCGCCCGTTGCGCATCCGGCCAGAGCCAGGACGGTGGCGAGGGCGGCTGCCGAGACAGTCAGTTGACGTTTCATTGTGGTTCCTTCAATCAGTGGTTCTTCTGAGGTGTCGTCCATCGCCCCACGCTGCGCAAGAGCTCAAGCAGGGGGTAACGGACCGGTCTTTCCGCATAGCGGCGGTACCGGCCGGTTTATGTGCGGCTGATGGAGAGCTGAACCAGTGAAGGCGGCCGCAGATGCGGCGCGGTGCGGGGAAGGATGCGGGGCGGTCCGCGGAGTCCGGCGGCAGACACAACCAGGCCGGATTTCAGGCCCAGCAGGGCCGCAATACCGGTCAGGAACAAGGCCAGGATGCACATGCCAGCGGCCATGTCGGTTTCTCCGCAGTTGGCACAGAGGGCCGCCGCGGTTCCGCCGCTGTCCTGGACCAAAAGCGCCGAACCGGCCATCGGCGGGATGTGGACGGCCCCTTCCCCGATAGCGGCGACATGGTGTGTCCTTTGCCAGTCCGGGTTATGGTTCCCGGTCCAGGTGTGCATGGCGAGGATTCCGACGATGATCGCGAGAAGCCCGAGCAGCAGTCCGACGGTCCGGGCAGGCGAGGAAGCGGTGACCCGGGAGTTGGTCCGGGCCACTGTTCCTGACGCCTTGTTCCTGACAATCATTTGCATCCAGCCTAGCTACTGCCGTCGGGCGGAATCGAATCCACTCGGAACCCGGGCCGCCTCCGGCGTGCCGGGTCCGGCATCGGCCTGGATCCGTTCCGGGTCCAGATCGATCCGGCGCAGCAGTTGGGCGTTGAGGGCAACCACGATGGTGGAGATAGACATCAGGATCGCGGCGACGGCCGGAGAGATCGCTACCCCCGCGAAGGCCAGCACGCCGGCGGCCAGCGGCACGGCGATGATGTTGTAGCCGGTGGCCCAGAGAAGATTCTGGATCATCTTGCGGTAGCTGGCCCGGGACAGGTCAATCATCGAGAGCACGGCCCGGGGGTCGTTGCCGGCCAGCACGACGCCGGCCGATTCCATCGCCACGTCGGTGCCGGCGCCGATGGCAATGCCGACATCGGCGCGGGCCAGGGCCGGGGAGTCGTTGACGCCGTCGCCGACCATCGCGACCCGCAGACCGCGCTCCTGCAGTTCTGTCACCTTCTTGTCCTTGTCCTGGGGCAGCACTTCGGCGAAGACCTCGTCGATGCCCAGGTCCTTCCCGACAGCCTCGGCCACCTGCCGGGCGTCGCCGGTGATCATCGCGACCTTCACGCCACGTTCCTGGAGCGCGGCGACGGCGGCCCGGGACTCGTTGCGGGCTTTGTCTTCCAAGGCGACCGCGCCGATGATGTGCCCGTCGCGGACCACATGCAATACCCCCGCGCCCCGCTCCATCCATGCGGAAGTATGCGCGGCAAGCCCATCGGGGGGTGTCAGGCCGAGCTCGCGCAGCATGTTCGGTCCGCCGACGGCTACTTCGGTGCCGCCGACGACGGCGAGTACGCCGCGGCCGGTCATGGAGCTGAAATCCCGGCCGGTCAGCCGCATCGCGGAAGCTTGGGGGTTGGCGGCGGCCGCCTCGACGATCGCGCGGGCCACCGGGTGTTCGCTGTCGGATTCGACGGCGGCTGCGGCAGCCAGCAGTTCTGCCTCGGTAACGCCGTCGATCGCCGCGGTGCCGGTGACGGCGTGCTGGCCTTCGGTCAGGGTGCCGGTTTTGTCGAACAGCACGACGTCGATGGTGCGCATGCGTTCAAGCGCCATCCGGTTTTTGATCAGCACGCCGGAGCGGGCCGCGCGTTCAGTGGAGATCGCGATCACCAGCGGAATGGCCAGTCCCAACGCGTGCGGGCAGGCGATCACCAGGACAGTGACCGTCCGGACCACGGCCTCGTCCGGACTGCCCAGGACCAGCCAAGCCACGAAAGTGATGATGCCGGCGCCGAGAGCGAAGTAGAAGAGCAGGGCGGCCGCGCGGTCTGCGAGGGCCTGGGCGCGGGAAGATGAGGCCTGCGCCTCGGCGACGAGGCGCTGGATGCCCGCCAGCGCAGTGTCGGAGCCCACGGCGGTGATTTCTATCCGCACGGCATTGTCGGTGGCGACGGTTCCGGCGACCACGGTGTCTCCGGCACCGCGGCCCACGGCCTTGGATTCACCGGTGATCATGGATTCGTCGAACTCGGCTTCGCCGTCGATGATGCGGCCGTCTGCGGGAACCCGGGCGCCCGAGCGCACCAGGACGATGTTGCCGGCAGTCAGGGTGCCGATCGGCACCGTGGTGACGCTGCCGTCATCGTTCACCAAGTCGGCTTCGTCCGGCAGCAGTGCCGCCAGAGCGTCGAGGGCGCCCTGGGCCGACCCCAAGGCCCGCATCTCCATCCAGTGGCCCAGCAGCATGATCACGATCAGCAGCGCCAGTTCCCACCAGAAGTCCAGGTCGAACCCGCCGATGCCCAGGGTCGTGATCCAGGAGGCGGCGAAGGCCACGGTGATGGCCATGGCGATCAGCAGCATCATGCCCGGCTGGCGGGCCTTCAGCTCCGACAGCCCGCCCTTCAGGAACGGCAGGCCGCCGTAGAAGAAGATAACGGTGCCCAGCACCGGTGGAATCCACTCTGCGCCGGGGAACTCGGGAATGTCGTACCCCAAGAGCATCGCGAACATCGGACTGAAAAAGACCACGGGGATCGAAAGAGCCAGCGACAGCCAGAACTTGTTTTTGAACATGGCGGTGCTGTGTCCTGCGTGCTGCCCATGGGTATGGACAGCGTGTTCTTCGTCCACTGCCACCTGGGCCTGCTCATGCCCGTGGTGGTGTTGCCGTTCGGGCGAACCCTGGGAACTCATGACTCTCCGTTCTTGATGAAAGTTGTCGAGAAATCTGCGGCGCTGTCATTTCAGAGGCGCGGTGTTCTTTTAGGAAGTGGCTACCTGGTAGCCAGCTTCGGCTACTGCTTCACACACTTCCGCGTCGGCCACAGGCTGGGCGGCGGTGATGCTGACGGCGGAAACGCCACCAGGAACGAGCACCACCTGCACATCTGTGACGCCATCGAGACCAATCAGCGCGTCGACGACAGTGGACGAGCAGTGCCCGCAGGCCATTCCGGCCACTCGGTATTCGGCACGGACCGGGAAGCCGGCATCTGCTGCCTTATGCGCAGCAGCAGATGCCGGCTCTTCGACGTTTTCGGCGTCAGCGGGCGCGCAGCAGGCGCAGCCGGGAGAAGAGGCATCTATCAGCGGAAGTTCGCGGTTCCCTGCTCCGCACATGGCGATCTCCCTCACGCTAGTAATCAACCTGCGGGGACGAGAAGCGTCATGCCTGAGCCGATAGCCCAGAGGAGGTCGCAGCTGCCCTGTCAGTGTGGGTGAGGACCTTCATTGCGTTGAGCACCTAAAGGGCGCGTGACGGCGTTTTCCGGTATTCCATTGATATACCCATGGGGGGTATGTGTCAACGGACGGAGCAGGGACCGCCTTGCCCCGAGGGCGTTGAGGCTACTGCTTCAAGTGGTGGCCGGCTCCCCGTCGGCCGGAAGACACACGTGAAAGGGACACGATGGGCCGGTAAGAACACATGTTCTTACCGGCCCATCGCAAGCCCCTGAGGTCAGGAATCACACGTTGAATCTAAATTCGACCACGTCGCCGTCGGCCATCACGTATTCCTTGCCTTCGATCCGCACCTTGCCGCGGGACTTGGCCTCGGCCATGGACCCTGCGTCAACCAGGTCGGCGAATGAAACCACTTCGGCCTTGATGAAACCGCGCTGGAAGTCCGAGTGGATGACGCCGGCGGCCTGCGGCGCGGTGTCGCCCCGGTTGATGGTCCAGGCACGCGCTTCCTTCGGCCCCGCGGTCAAGTACGTCTGCAGGCCCAGGGTATGGAAGCCAACCCGCGCCAGCTGGTCCAGGCCGGATTCATCCTGGCCGTTCATCTCCAGCATCTCGCGGGCCTCTTCCTCGTCCAGTTCCACGAGGTCCGCCTCCAACTTGGCATCCAGGAAGACGCAGTCGGCCGGCTCCACGAGCGCGCGCAGTTCGGCCTGGCGCTCCGGGCTGGCGAGCACGGCGTCGTCCACGTTAAACACGTAGATGAACGGCTTGGCGGTGAGCAGGCTCAGTTCCCTGAGGTTCTCGACGTCGAGCTTGTCGCTCTCCACCGAGGCGAAGACGGTGTCGCCGCGCTCCAGCACCGCCTGCGCCGCCTGCATGGCGGCCAGCTCGGCGGCGTCGCGCTTCTTGATCTTGACTTCCTTCTCAACCCGCGGAATGGCCTTCTCCAGGGTCTGCAGGTCGGCCAGGATCAGCTCGGTGTTGATAGTCTCCATGTCCGAGCGCGGGTCCACCTTGCCGTCCACGTGCACCACGTCGGGGTCGTCGAAGACACGGATGACCTGGGCAATGGCCTGTGCTTCGCGGATGTTGGCCAGGAACTGGTTGCCCAGCCCTTCACCCTCGGAGGCGCCCTTGACGATGCCGGCGATGTCCACGAAGGAGACGGTTGCCGGAAGGATTCGCTGCGACCCGAAGATCCCGGCCAGCTGGTCCAGCCGGGGATCCGGCAAGGAAACCACGCCGACGTTCGGCTCGATGGTGGCGAACGGATAGTTTGCCGCGAGCACGCTGTTGCGGGTCAGCGCGTTAAAAAGAGTTGATTTGCCGACGTTGGGCAGTCCGACGATGCCAATAGTTAGAGCCACGGTAGTCAAGGATACCGTGGCCGGGACACAACCACCGGCGTTCCCTGTTTTGTCCGAGGCAGCTGGCAATGTGAAGACATGGATGCATCGCATGTACTTCTCGCACTTCTGGCCTTGTTCATTGGCGCCGCGGCCGGGGCCGTGGCCGTGGCTGTCCTTTTCCGCCGCCGCCTGGCGGATCTGCAGCACGCTGCCAAGGACGACGGCGACCGGCTGGCGGAGCTCTCGGCCCGCCTCGCCGGAGTGGAGGCGGAGCGCCGGATGCTGGCCGAGCAGAACCGTCAGCTCTCCGCCCAGGATGAACAAGAGAACACGGTGCTGCGCGCCCTGATCCCGGTCGGCGAGAAGCTCAAGCTGGTCCAGCAGCAGGTCAGCCTGCTTGAACGGGACCGGGTGGAGCAGTTTGGCCAGTTGGCCGAGCAGTTGCGCGCTGCCCAGCGCAGTGACGAGGCGCTGATGCGTTCCACCCAGACACTCGCCTCCGCGTTGCAGTCCAACTCAGCGCGCGGCCAGTGGGGCGAGGTGCAACTGCGCCGGGTCGTGGAGGCAGCCGGCATGCTCCCCCATGTGGATTTTGATGAGCAGGTCCACCTGGCCGGCGCGGACCGGACCGGCCGCCCGGACATGCTGATCCGGCTGCCCGGCGGGAAGACCATCGTGGCGGACGCCAAGGTGCCACTGCGCGCCTACCTGCAGGCCCAGGAGATCCCGGCCGCAGCATCGGCTGCCGAACAGCAGCAGCGTGCAGACCTGCTGGCCGCCCACGCCAAGGCGGTGCGCGCCCACGTTGACGCCTTGGCGGGGCGGAAATATTGGGAGAATCTGCAGGCCTCGCCGGAATTGGTGCTGTGTTTCCTGCCCTCGGAAGCGGTGCTGTCCGCGGCCCTGCATGCTGATCCCGGGCTGCTGGACCATGCCTTCGCCCGCAGCGTTGCCTTGGTCTCCCCCGTCTCGCTGCTGGCCACGCTCAAGTCGGTGGCGTTCACTTGGCGGCAAGAGGTCCTCAAGGACAATGCCCGCGAGATCTTCGACCTGTCGCGGCAGCTCTATGAGCGGCTCGGAACGCTAGGCGAGCACGTCACGCGGCTGGGCTCATCGCTGAAAAGCTCGGTTGAACGGTACAACTCGTTCGTTGGGACCTTGGAGTCGAGGGTGCTGCCGACAGCGCGGAAGATCAACGCCTTCGACGCGACGGTGCTGGAGGAACCCGCAGCACCGGCAGCGCTGGAGAACACGCCCCGGCTGCTGTCAGCACCGGAGCTGATCGAAAACAGGGATCCGGCCGCCTGAGGCTCCCCCGGCGCCGCGCATAGGCCTATCGGGCCGCTCGGCTGCCGGGTGGCCGGCAGCCGAGCGGCTCGAGGCCCTTGGCCCGGGGCGCGGGACCTGGCGCCCGCGGCCCGGGGCCGGGCTTAGCTTTGCTGGGGCCGCGGCCCTGCGGCTTAGCTGGTGGGGCGGGCTACCCTGCCGCCGAGGCCGCGCGTGTCATCGCCGCGTTCCTTGAGCGTGGCCCGCAGTTCCTTGGGCAGCGAGAACAGGATGTCCTCCTGGGCGGTGACGACTTCCTCCACCTCGCCGTAGCCGTAGTCGGCCAACAGGCTCAAGACTTCGCGCACCAGCACCTCGGGCACCGAGGCGCCCGAGGTCACGCCCACGCTCGCCACCCCTTCGAACCAGGACTCATCCACCTGGTTCGCGAAGTCCACCCGGTAGGCCGCTTTGGCGCCGTATTCCAAGGCGACCTCGACCAGCCGGACGGAGTTGGAAGAGTTCGCGGAGCCAACCACAATCACCAAGTCTGACTGCGGAGCGATCTTCTTGATCGCCGCCTGGCGGTTGGAGGTGGCGTAGCAGATGTCGTCACTGGGCGGATCCTGCAGGGCCGGGAAGCGTTCGCGCAGGATCGAGACGATTTCCAGTGTCTCGTCGACGGAGAGCGTCGTCTGCGAGAGCCAGATCAGCTTGTTCGGGTCGCGCACCTCCACGGTCCGCGCCTCGTCCGGGTTGTTGACGATCGTGGTGTGGTCCGGCGCTTCGCCGTAGGTTCCCTCGACTTCTTCGTGCCCCTCGTGACCAATCAGGAGGATCTCGTTGCCGTCGCGGGCAAAGCGCACCGCTTCCCGGTGCACCTTGGTGACCAACGGGCAGGTGGCGTCAATGGTGCGCAACTGCCGGTCCGCAGCAGACTGCACCACGGCGGGGCTCACTCCGTGTGCGGAGAAGACAACCAACGCCCCCTCCGGAACCTCGTCCGTCTCTTCAACGAAAATGGCGCCCTGCTCTTCCAATGTGGAGACAACATGCACGTTGTGGACGATCTGCTTGCGAACATAGACCGGCGGACCGTAGTGCTCCAGTGCCTTTTCGACCGCGATCACCGCACGGTCCACGCCAGCGCAGTATCCGCGGGGAGCTGCCAACAGCACCTTCTTGTCGCCGTCCACGGGCACGGCTGCTGCAACTTCGTCTGGAGTGCGGCGCTTGCGGGGAACGGTAGGCATGGAAAGGGAAACTGCAGTACTGGCCATGCCTCTATGCTAGCCGGTGGCCTTGTTACGCCGGTCCCCGCCCAGCAACGCCCGCAGGGTGAATCCGGCCACGGCAACAACTAGTCCAACGCCGGCAAAAACGGCAGCCCACGGGCGGAAATCAGCCACGGCCAACGCTGCCAGCCTCCCCACGAAGGCGGCGGCAAGTTCGCTGCGGCCTGCCGCGCCCTCGGCCAAGGGCGGCACCTGCACGGCCACCAGCCAGAGGAGCCCACCCAGTGCAGCCGCGCCAATCCCGGCCCAGGCCAGTGCGGTGGTCCGTCGGCGTGCGGCCAGCAGCATCAGCATCAGGGCACCGCCCGCCAGCAGCGCGGCTACCCACCACTGCGCCGCCAGGTCCTGCCAAAAGGCCAATTGGCTCGCGGTCTGGGCGGACCCCACAGGGACCAGCACGCGCTCCGGGACCGGCAGATTGGTGCCGAGCGCTTCCGCTACCCGCGTAACCGCCAGGTCCACGATGGGGGCAATATCCAAGGTGATCCCCGCTTCCGACCCCGTCTTGCCGGACAGCGTGAGGGTGTGCGAGTTGGCCAAGGCCTCATTCAGCGCCTGCGGGAAACCGTCCAGCTCGGTGACCGCCCCGGCGGTCCGCTCGACGATGGGGAGCACCAGTTGCTGCAGGCCTGCCGGCAGGTTTGCACTTCCGGAAACTTCTTCCGTGACTGCGGAGGCCAGCGCTGCACGGAACTCGGCATCGCCGCCTAGCGGTGCAGCCAGCGAAACGAACCCGTCACGGTCGAACACCCGCTGGTTGGCCCAGGCTCCGCACAGTGCGGCGCCGGCGAGGAGCACAGCGAGTAATCCGCTGACCAGGGCCAATACTGCCCGCATGGCCGCCTCCGTCCTTCGTCTGCCCGGTGCTCCCGCGCCGGGGAGCGCCGCGCCGCCTATACCAGTACAACAGGGAAACTTCAGTGGCAGGGATAGCTGATAAGAATTTGGCATCCTCCCCTCCCTGAATGGAGAGCAGTCCCTGAGCCGCTGCCATCAGGCTGCTGTGCTCAGGGTGGTTCCTGTTTCGTCGGGGTGTGCCGGCGCGGGCGTCGGGCTTACCTTCCCTCCACAGGCGTTTAGTTGGGTCTCCGCATGCCCTGCGGCGACCCGTAGCAGGTTCACTGCTGCGTTGATGTCCCGGTCATTTAACGCCCCGCACCTGCATGTCCAGGCCCGGACGTGCAGGGGCTGGGCTTCGCCGATGGTCCCGCACGCCGAGCAAAGCCGTGTGGATGGAAACGACCGCTCCGCCTTGACCAGGGTGCGTCCGGCCTCGGCGGCCTTTTCTTCGATCAGCCGGATTAGCATGCCCCAGCCGGCGTCGTAGACGGACTTGGCCAGACGTGTCCTGGCCAATCCAGTAATGCCCAGGGTTTCGGTACCGATGACTTGGTTTTCGTCAACGATCCTGCGGGCCAACTTGTGATGATGATCCAAGCGCGTTTCGCGCACCTTGCGGTGCAGGACGGCAACCTTGCGCCGGGACTTCTCCCGGTTCGTCGAGCCCTTCTGCCGCCGGGCCAGCTCGCGCTGGGCTGTGGCGAGTTTGGCGAGTTTCTTCTTCAGATGCCGTGGATTCTGCACCTTCTCCGAAGTCCCGTCGTTGTAGGCGATGACCGCCAAGTGCTCCAACCCCAGGTCAATCCCGGCCGTGGCATGCTTCGGAGTCCGGCGGGGCATCGCGGCCACGTCCACCACGAACGATGCATAGTAGCGGCCGTCGGCTTCCCGGATGATCGTCACCGAGGACGGCGCCGCCGGCAGGTCTCGGGACAGGGCCGTCTTGACTTCGCCCACCTTCGGCAACCGCAACATGCCCTGGTCTCTGCCCACCTTCCGCAGTCCGAAGCCGGCGTTGCGGGTGAATCTCGCCGACTGGGTCGCATTCCGGCGGGACTTGAACCGGGGCGCCTGGACCTTCCGGCCCTTGCGTCTGCCCTTGAGTGAGTCGAAGAAGTTCCGGTAGGCGGCCTCCGCGTCGGCCAGGGATTGCTGCAGGGCCACCGAGGAAACCTCGGTCAGCCACGCCCGTTCCGGGGTTCTCTTCGCCGCGGTCAGGGCCGCCGAGAGCTCCGCACGGCCCGAATACACGTCGCCAGTCTCGCGGGCCCGGTTTCTGGCGGCGACGGCATCGTTGAAAACCACCCGAACACACCCGAACACCCGGGCCAGACACTGTTCCTGGTCCGGGGTCGGATACACCCGGTAGCGGTAGCGCTTCAACATTCTTTTAAGATAGGTGCTGCCTACGACAGTAAGTACCGATATCCACAGCAGAAGGCATATCCTCCGGGACTGCCACGTACACTTTGGTGTCCGCAACCAAGCACCGGCGCGGGCGCGTTGACTGGCCCCATCCTGGACGACTGTGAGAAAGTCATTGCCAAGGACTGCTTAGGCTTCGGCTGCCAACTGCGCGGGTTCAACGGAGAAAACAACCACGTTCACCTGCCGACAGGGTTCCCCGCCACCGTCCAGCACCCAGGCCCAGCAACTCCCTCAATAAGGGGTCTCCCCCGGCAACTGCGCCGCGGTCCCGCCGGAGCAATTGACCAAACGTCCCTGGGGTTGCCATCTCTGGTCCGGCCCTGCTCCCCGGGAACAGCCGGAGGAGCGCCCCGGGATGTCATGGGAGGCATGTGAAAGTCACAGCCTCGTCACACGATTCACCATCGCCGTGAACGATGGAGGTGAATCGCGTTATAAAGGTAGAGTCTTCGGCAGCCGCCGTAAGCACACGGAAGCACACTGCCGGAGGGGGCAATCCATGGAGTCAGGCGGGGTCCAAGGCGCGGACACCGGTAAATCGACCCTGCCCTCGACTGCCAACCAAACCACGGCAGAGAACCCCTGGCCGCTGCGGATGCTGTCCCAGAAGCTCAAGATGCACATCGACCGCGTCCCGCCCACCTGGGTCGAGGGCCAAGTCATTGAGCTCAACCGCCGGAACTCAACAACCTACTTGACCCTGCGGGACACCGACGCCGAGGCCTCCTTCAGCCTGGTGGTCTGGGGCAGCGTGATGGCACGCCTGGAGATGCCGCTGGAGCCGGGGTCCCGGGTGGTGGCACAGATCAAGCCGGACCTTTACGTCAAGACCGGGCGGCTGACCATGCAGACCCGCGATATCAGACCGGTGGGGCTCGGAGACTTGCTGGTGAGGTTGGAGCGGCTGCGCCGCGCGCTGGCCGCCGAAGGACTGTTCGACCCGTCGCGCAAGCAGCGGCTGCCGCTGCTGCCGCACCGCATCGGCTTGATCACCGGCCGGGATTCCGACGCCATGAAGGACGTGATCCGGAATGCCTCGCTGCGCTGGCCGGCCGTCGAATTCGAGGTGCGCGAGGTTGCCGTCCAGGGCGTGAACGCGGTCGCCCAGGTGATGCGGGCCCTCGCGGAACTCGACGCCCGCCAGGATGTGGACGTCATTGTCATCGCCCGCGGAGGCGGATCCCTGGAGGATCTGCTGCCGTTCAGCAACGAAGACCTGGTGCGCGCGGTGGCCGCGGCAGCCACGCCGGTTGTCAGCGCCATCGGGCACGAAGCAGACCGTCCGCTGCTCGACGACGTCGCGGACCTGCGCGCCTCGACACCCACTGATGCCGCCAAGCGCATTGTCCCGGAAGTCAGCGAGGAACTGCACCGGATCGGCCAGGCCCGCGCCATGCTGGCCCGGCGGGTGGAGCAACTGGTACACCGCGAAACCGAGCGGCTGGCCACCTTGCGCAGCCGCCCGGTGATGGCCAATCCTGCCGGCATGGTGGATGTCCGGGCGGACGACATCCACCGGCTGACTTCTCGGGCCCACCAAGCGGTTTCCGCGGCCGTGCACCGGGATACCGACCGGATTGCCCACCTCAAAGCGCAGGTACGGGCGCTTTCGCCTCAGAACACACTGGACCGCGGCTATGCCGTGGCCCAGTTGCCGGACGGCCACGTGCTGCGTGATGCGGCCGATGCTCCGGCAGGAACCCGGCTGCGCCTTCGCCTCGCGGTCGGCGAGGTCGCTGCCGAGACACTCCCCTGAGATCGCACCCGAAACCCCACAGACTCCAACAAATTGACCTGCAGCGAAAGCGAGAATCCGATGACAGAGCAGCCAGCAGTGCCGGCCGATGTCGCGTCCTTGTCCTATGAACAGGCGCGCGAAGAGCTGGTAGCAGTGGTCAGCCAGCTGGAAGCCGGCGGCGCCAGCCTTGAGCAGTCCCTGGCACTGTGGGAACGCGGCGAAGCGCTGGCCGCCCGCTGCGAAGCCTGGCTGGAAGGCGCGCGGCAAAGGTTGGACGCCGCCCGCAGTGTGACCAACGACGGGCAGTCGCCGCTCAGTCCGGGCAGTGCGGGTACTCCGGTTTCTCCGGTTTCCCCGCTCTAGCCCGGCCGGCGCCCCGGCACCCCGGGGGCGCCCCGGGGAGGGTTTGCCGCGGCAGGAAAGTCCGACACGGTCCGCCACGGCGCGGCGGGACGCCCCTCGGCGGTTGCCGTCAGGCCGCTGCTACGAGTCCGCGAGCCGGGCCTTTTCCTCGGCGACGTCGAAGTGGGCCGGTGGCCACTGCGGGTCGATGGCTTCCAACGCCTGCAGCAGCAACTCCTGCACGGCAATCCGGGCGTACCACTTGTTGTCCGCGGGCACGACGAACCACGGCGCCTCCGGGGTGCTGGTCCGGTCCAGCATCACCTGATAGGCCTGTTGGTACTCGTCCCAGAAGCGGCGTTCGTCTACGTCGCCCGGGTCGTACTTCCAGTATTTGTCCGGCCGGTCCAGCCGCTCAAGCAAGCGTTTGCCCTGTTCGGCCTTGCCGAGGTGCAGCATGACTTTGACCAGCCGAATGTCTCTGCCCGCCAGCGACGACTCGAAGTCGTTGATCTGGCCATAGCGGGCTTCCACCACATCCTTGGACGAAAGCCCGTGCACTCGGTGGATGAGCACGTCTTCGTAGTGCGACCGGTCGAAGACCCCGATCAGGCCCGGCCCGGGCAACTCCCGCTCCACCCGCCAGAGAAAATCGTGTTCCAACTCTTCCGGCGTCGGGGCCTTAAACGCATGGTGGGACACGCCCTGCGGGTCGGCCGCTCCGACCACATGCCGCACGATCCCGCCTTTGCCGGAAGTATCCATGCCTTGCAGCACCAGCAGGACCGCGTCGCGTGCCCCGCCGCGGCTCTGCGCAAAGAGCCGTTCCTGCAGTTCGGACAGGCGTCGGTCAGAGGATGCGAGCAACTTTTTGCCCTCGGCCTTCCCGCCGTCAAACCCCGGTGTGCTGCCGGTGTCCACGGCGGCCAGATCAAACCCCGGTCCTACCTGCAGAAGCTCCGACGGACTCCGCGTGAACTCCGGCAACGCAGTCTCTTCCACCCTCGTCCTCCGTTCGGCATGCCACCTGGCGTGCAGTGGGGAAAGCCTACCCAAGCGTGGGCGGCGCGGCTACGGCGGGTCCGCCAGCTACTGCCGGTATCCGGCCAGGAACTCCTCGATCCGCCCGACTGCTTCGGTCAAGACATCCACGTTCGGCAAGGTGACCAGGCGGAAGTGGTCCGGCTGGGTCCAGTTGAACGCCCGGCCGTGCGAGATCAGGATCTTCTGCTGCTTGAGCAGGTCCAACGCGAACTGCTCGTCGTCTTTGATCGGATAGACTTCCGGGTCCAGTTTCGGGAACAGGTAGAGCGCTCCCCTGGCCTGCTGGGTGCTGACACCGGGGATGGCGTTAAGCAAGTCGTAGGCCTTGTTCCGCTGTTCCAGCAGCCTGCCGCCGGGCAGGATCAGGTCGTTGATGCTTTGGTGTCCGCCCAAGGCGGTCTGGATCGCGTGCTGCGCCGGAACATTCGCGCACAGCCGCATGTTCGTGAGCAGGTTGATGCCCTCGATGTAGTCCGCGGCCAGATGCTTGGGCCCGGAGATGGCCATCCAGCCGCTGCGGAAGCCGCACACCCGGTAGGCCTTGGAGAGCCCGCTGAAGGTCAGGACCAAGACGTCGTCGGCCAGCAGCGCCGTGTTCACATGCTCGGCATCTTCGTACAGGATCTTCTCGTAGATCTCATCCGAAAACACCACTAGGTTGTGCTTGCGCGCCAGTTCCAGCATGCCCTCGAGGATGTGCCTCGGGTAGACGGCACCCGTGGGGTTGTTCGGGTTGATGATCACGATCCCCTTGGTGTTGGGGGTGATCTTCCGTTCCATGTCTTCCAGGTCGGGCAGCCAGCCCTCTTCCTCGACACAGAGATAGTGCACCGGATGGCCCCCGGCCAGCGATACCGAGGCGGTCCAGAGCGGATAGTCCGGCGCCGGGATGAGCACCTCGTCGCCGTTGTTCAGCAGGGCCTGCAGGCTCATGGTGATCAGCTCGCTGACGCCGTTGCCCAGGTAGACGTCGTCCACGCCGATCTCCTGGATGCCGCGCGTCTGGTAGTACTGCGACACGGCGGTCCTGGCGGAGAAGATGCCGCGTGAATCGCTATAGCCCTGCGCGGTGGGCAGATTGCGGATCACGTCCACCAGAATCGCGTCCGGCGCTTCGAATCCGAACGGCGCTGGGTTTCCGATGTTCAGTTTGAGGATACGTTGACCCTCGGACTCCATCCGCTGTGCGTGCTCGAGCAACGGGCCGCGGATGTCGTAGAGGACGTTGTGGAGCTTGTTGGACTGCTTGAACTCGGCCATCCAGAAATCTTCGCACACCGAACGCGCCGCTCCGGCGACCGGAGCGGCGCGTTCGTAACGCTGCGCAAAGCGCTAGTCGGTCAAGCCCTTTTTGGCCAGCCAATCGGCGGCTGCGTCGGACGGGTTGCGCTTTTCATCGCCGCTGACCTGCCGGTTGAGGTCGATCAGGTCCTCGGTGGTCAATGCCGCCGAGACTTCGTTGAGCACCTTGGCAGCCGCCTCATCCACGGAATCGGTGCGGACCAGCGGCAGCACCTGCTGCGCGATGAAGTTGTTCTTCGGGTCCTCAAGCACCACCAAGTCGTTGTCCTCGATGGAAGGGGTGGTGGTGTAGATATCGGCCACCTGGATCTTGTCAGTGATCAACGCATTGAGCGTCGTCGGTCCGCCGTAGTCGTTGATCGGTTCAAAGGACTTGGGTACGCAGTTGTAGTGCGCCTTCAGTCCCGGCAGGCCGTATTCACGCTCGGCGAACTCCGGGTTGGCGCCGATCACCAGTTCGCCACAGACCGGGGCCATGTCCTCGATCGAGGTCAGCTTGTGTTTCTCCGCCGTTGCCTTGGTCACCACCATGGCGTCCTTGCTCTCCGCCGAAGCCGGCTCCAGCACACTGAGCCCCTCCGGCATGGCGGCCGGCAGCGCCGCCATGACATCCTTCGCGGAGGCCGCCGTCGCGCCGGTGTCCAGGAACAGCAGGAGGTTTCCGCTGTAATCCGGGATCACGTCCACGGACCCTTCCTCAACGGCCTTCACGTAGACCTCCCGGGAGCCAATGCCGGGCTTCGTGCTGACGTCAAAGCCGGCGGCGGTCAGGGCACCGGCGTAGAGCTCGGCAATAATCTGGCTTTCCGTGCCGCCGCTGGAACCGATCACCAGGGATCCGCCCGAGCTGGCCTCCGATCCCGGCGTCCCTTCCTCCAGCGGGTTGGAACCGCCGCCGCAGGCGGCCAAGACCAGCGCCAGCGCCGCCGTTCCGGCGGCGAGCACGCTCCGCCGTGCAGTCTGGGGCCTGTTCTTGCCGCCCTGGTTGTGTGCATTGATCCGGGGGTGGTTATTCATGCTTGTCTCCTCATGTGCCGGCACTGGCTGCCCTAACCTTACTTGTCCTGCCTTTTGGCCCGGAGGCGGCGCCGCGCACGCCGGGCGATACTGCGACTTTCTGCACCACTGCCAATACGGCATCGGCCACCAGGGCCAGCGCGGCGATCAGCAGCGCGCCGGCAAACAGCCGTACCGGGTCGCGGACGGCAAGCCCGTCGATCAGATAGCGGCCGAGACCGCCGAGATTGATGTAGGCGACCACCGAGACCGTGGCGATGACCTGCAGCACGGCGGCTCGTACCCCGCCCAGCAGCACCGGCAGCGCATTGGGCACTTCGGCGCGGAACAGCACCTGCCATTCGGTCATGCCCATCGCCCGCGCGGCGTCCACCAGCGGGCGGTCGACGGCGGCTATCCCGGAGTAGGTGCCCGCCAGCAGCGGCGGGATGGCCAGGATCACCAGCGCGTAGATCGGCGGCATGAGGCCCAGGCCCATCAGGATGACAAACAGTGTCAGCAGCCCCAGTGTTGGCAAGGCCCGCAGCCCGCTGGCCAGCCCGACGACGGCGACGCGGCCCTTACCGGTGTGGCCGACGAACAATCCCAACGGCACGGCGATGGCCGCCGCGATCACCAGGGTCAGGCCGCTGTAGAAGAGGTGCTCGGCCAGCCTGGCCGGGATGCCGGCCGGTCCGGTCCAATTGGCCGGATCGGCGAACCACGCCGCTGTCTGCTCGAAGAGATTCATCCGCGCACCGCCGCCTGTGCAGCATCGGGCCGCTGTTCCGGGCCGGTTTCCTGCGCCGCTGGGCCGTCCCCCGGTTCCGACTCGCCACCGGGTTCGGCACCGGAGAGCGCCGCGGATCCGCGGTCAGCCTTGTGCCGGCGCAGCCACGGGGTGAGTGCTCGCTCCAGCAGCACCAGGAACGCATCCATCAGCGCCGCGAGCACCAAGGTCATGAAGATTCCGACCAGGATTTCGGTCATGAAGTTGCGCAGCAGTCCGTCAGTGAACAGGAAGCCGAGGTTCGGGACACCGATCAGCGCGCCCACGCTGGCCACCGATATGTTGCTCACCGACACCACCCGCAGGCCGGCAACCAGCACCGGGATGCACAGCGGCAAATCCACCTGGAAGAAGCGGCGCACCGGCCGGTAGCCCATTGCCGCCGCGGCTTGCCGGACGCCGTCGTCCACCGATTCCAGCGCATCGACCACAGAGCGGACCAGCAGCGCAACGGTATACACGGTCAGCGCGACGATGAGGTTGGACATTTCCAGGATGCCGGTGCCCAGGATCACCGGCAGGATCACGAACAGGGCCAGCGAGGGAATGGTGTACAGCACCGAGGACAGGGACAGGATCAGTCCGCGGACGGCGTGGATCCGCCAGGCCAGGTAGCCCAGCGGCAACGACGCCACCAGGCCGAGCACCAGCGGAACCACAGCCTGGAACAAATGGAGCCCGCTCAGCTCCATCACATAGGGAAAGTTGGCCAGGAACCAGTCCATCAGCTGCCGTCCGCCTGCAGCCGCTGCAGCACGGCTGCGGGGTCGATCAGTCCGGCGACGCGGCCTGCGGCATCGACGGCGACCCCAGCCCCGGAGGGCGAGGACAGCGCCGCGTCCAGTGCCTGCCGCAGGCTGGAGCCGGGCGTGAACAGCGATCCCCCAATCAGTGCCTTTGCCGGGTCGCGCTCGCCCGGCGGCAGCCACCCGGCCGGTCCGCCGCCGTCGTTGGTCAGCAACAGCCAGCCCTCCCGAGGCGCTTGCCCAATCCGGTCTGCGGTTGCGGTGGTGGCCGGCATCAGGGTTAGGCCGGCCGCACTGTTGAAAGACAGGGAGCGGAAGCCGCGGTCCCGGCCGACGAAGCCGGCCACAAATTCGTCCACCGGCGCCCGCAGGACTTCCTCCGGCGTGCCGTACTGCGCCAAGCGCCCGCCGGTGGCGAAGACCGCCAGCTTGTCACCGAGGATGGTCGCTTCGTCGATGTCGTGGGTGACGAACACGATGGTTTTGGCCAGGTGCTGTTGCAGCCGCAGCAATTCCTGCTGCAGCTCGGCGCGGACCACCGGATCCACCGCGCTGAACGGCTCGTCCATCAGCAGGATCGGTGGATCGGCCGCGAGCGCCCGGGCCACCCCGACACGTTGCTGCTGGCCGCCGGAGAGCTGGACCGGATAGCGGCTGCCCAGCTCCGGCGCCAGCCCGACGACGTCGAGCAGTTCTGCGGCGCGCTTCCGGGCCGCAGCACGGCGCACGCCGTTGAGCCGCGGTACCGTGGCCACGTTGTCCAGGACGGTTCGGTGCGGCAGCAGCCCGGCCGACTGCATGACGTAGCCCATGGAGCGGCGCAGGGCTGCGGCGGGTTGGGCGGAGACATCCTGGCCGTCCACCAGCACGGAACCAACGGTCGGCTCCACCATCCGGTTAATCATCCGGAGCGAAGTGGTTTTGCCACAGCCCGAGGGACCCACGAAAACGGTGATCGAACCGCGTTCAATGTCCAGGGTCAGGTCCTGGACGGCCGGTTGTCCCGCATAGGTCTTCGTGACGTTACGGAACTCCACCATCGGGCGGGCCCCATCCGTGGCGACTCCGGCCGACCGGTCAGTCGGAAGGGCAGTCGGCTGTATGGGCTCGGTCATGCTGAACCTTCCGTGGGAGATCCTGCGGCCGGCGGGCCCGCAGAAGTGCTGGCTCTGAGTCTAATCACCTCCGCGGCCCGCCTGCACGTGGTTCCCGCCGTCCGCGGTAGTCCTTGGCTTGCGCGGCAGCCTTGGCCAGCTTGGCGAACTGCCGGCCGGTCCGCCGCTGCTCGGCCACGTTTTGCCGCAGGTGCAGGTTGGCCAGTTCCCGTCCCATCTTCCGGTAGCTCTCCCAGCGACGCCGCTCCAGGCTGCCGTCGGCGAGCGCCTGCCGGACCGCGCAGCCGGGCTCGGTCTCATGGGAGCAGTCGTTGAACCGGCAATCGGCAGCGAGCTCTTCGATATCGCCGAACACCGTCCCCAGCCCGTCCTCTGCATCCCAGAGGGCGAAGCCCCGGATGCCGGGGGTGTCCATCAGCACTGCGCCGTTGGGCAGCGGAATGAGTTCGCGCGCCGTGGTGGTATGCCGGCCCTTGCCGTCGCCGGCGCGTACTGCTCCGGCGTCCTGCACGTCCCTGCCCACCAGGGCGTTGATCAGACTGGATTTGCCTGCCCCGGACGGTCCGAGCAAGGCCATCGACCTGCCCGAGCCCAGATGCCCGGCCAGGGCGTCTATGCCATCGCCCGTTTCCGCGCTGGTGGCCAGGACTTCGGCGCCGGCGGCCTGTTCCACGATCTGGGCGGCGACCTCGTCATGCTGGCCGCAGAGGTCCGCCTTGGTCAAGATGACCAGCGGCGCGGCGCCCGAATCCCATACAGCAACCAGCGTCCGTTCCAGCCGGTTCGCCGAGAGCGGCCGGTCGAACGGCACCACCACGCCGATGAGGTCCATGTTGGTAGCCAGGATCTGTTCGGTTGAGAGCGGATCGTAGGCCTGTTTGCGGGAGAGCACGGAGAATCGCGGCAGCAGCCCGGCGATGGCCGGGCCGCCCGCGGACGCCGGGCGGCCGGGTTCGAAGGCCACCCAGTCGCCCGTGGCCGGCGGCTGCGGCAGTCCTGCAGTAGTCAGGTGCAACAGACTGCTGTCGGTTGCCAGCAGGACACGCCCCCGATCGGTGCGCACCACCCGGGCCGGTCGGAGTCGGGGGTTGGAAAATTGGTCCCTGAACAGCGCGGCGATGCGGTCGGTATAGCCGTAGCTGTGCAGCAGGGAGTGCGGTGTGGGTTGGTCGGTCACGACGGTTACCTCGGGAACTTGAGGCCCCCGGGCCGGATGTTCCGGCGGCTAGCCGCGGCTGGAGCGCCGGTCGGGGGCTGGGCTGGAGATGGCTTCGGGATGTGCGGCAAGAACAGTCATCACACCCACCTCCTCGATCAGTCCCAGCGGACCTCCGTGCGGCCCGGCAACCGGACCAGCATAGCGCTCAGCGGTCGTTAGCGGAATGGCTTACCGGCACACCGTCCGGAAAGCGGAGTTTCAGCCCCAGATCGACCAGGTCGACGCGGTCCAGCGAGGGGATCCGGTGGAGCGGGATCCAGCGGGCCAGATCGGTGGAGCCGTCGGCCTCGTCTTTGAGTTCTCCGTCGATGACCGTGGCCGAGTAAATGACGCGGAAGGCGTGCAGCGGACGGCGACCGTTCAGCCGCTTCTCGGCCGGGATGTGTTTGCTGTCCACGCCCAGCAGGCCCTGGAGCTTGGCTGAATAGCCCGTCTCCTCGCGGATCTCCCGGACTGCCCCGGTGGCTGCGTCTTCGCCGTATTCCAGACCGCCGCCGGGCAGCGTCCAGCGCGGCCAGCCAGCGCCGGTCCAACGCGCCAGCAGCACGGCGCCATCGGCGACGATCACACCGTAGGCGGCGACCCGGGTATCGAACTCCACCCCATCAGTCTAGGGCCGCAGCGCTGCCGGGCAGAGGCTAGCGGGCGTGGATACCGCTCTGCGCTGCAGCCTGGACATCCGTCCGCAGGGCTTCGTGGGCCCGCAGCAGCATGGCGGGGGCAACGTGGCGTGGCGGCGTCAACCGGCCCAGAGCGGCCTTGCGCCGCGCCCGGTGCTCTCCGGCCATCACCAGCGCACGGCCGGAGTGGATCAGGAACGATTCAAAGGCCGAGGGCCGAATGTTGAAGCTGGCGGACGACGCCGGGCGGAACGGCTGGGTGTCAACGGTGGTGGTCATGATGGGCTCTCGGTGTGTGCGGGCGTCCGGTCCGAGCGGACGTCGAGTATCGGAAAAGCGTTGAAGTGGAGCTGTACCGGGCGGGTACCGGCGGTGCTCTCCGCTGTCTGGTCCAGATACGGTGCGGCCAGATTGCGGACGTAATCAGATGCTTGTTCGGCAAGATCGGCGAGTTGTTCCCGGGTCAGCCGGACGTTGATGGTGCTGACCACCGACGCTTCCAGCCACTCCTCTGGCACCAGGTCGCTCCCGTAAGCCATGAAATCGGCCAGCAGGTCCGCCCGGCTACGTTCGAATTCCCGGGTGACCAGACGGGCCGCCTCTTTGGTCGCCGGGCTGTCGCCCAGGTCACCGGTGTTGATCGTCAGGCTGCCGGGGGTACGCCGCCACCAGCGTTCGCGGGCTGTTCCGCGGCCTTCGACCTCGCGGACAAAGTCATGCTTGGCCAGTTGGCGCAGGTGATAACTGGTGGAGCCGCTGGACTCCCCCAAACGTTCCGCCAGCCCGCTGGCGGTGTGCGGACCGTATTGGGACAACACATTGAGCAGCTGGATCCGGAGCGGGTGGGCCAGGGCTTTCAGCGACACCACATCTACCCGGCGGTCGCTGTGATCGCTGGCCGGGGCCGCCTGGTGCTTCCTGTCCTGTTCCATGAGGACAACCATACTCTTGCAAAGATATCTTTGCAAGAGTATCTTTGCAATCAATCTTTTGCATCAGCTGCGTCCGCACTCGGATGGTCATCACCGCCCCGGCTTAGCAGGCAGTCAGGAGGGCATTGCGCCGACCTCGGTTGGCCGCTAGAACTGAGACCATGGGCAATGCGGCAACGAGGTTCCACGGCACAGCGCTGCGGAAGCGGGGCCGCCGTGCCTGACTCCGCGGCCACCAGGCCACGTGGCCTGATCGCCGACCGATTGCGTGCCGTCCTGGAGAACGCCGGCCCCGATCCGGCACGGTTCCCTGCAGCCGCCCGGGACTGTTTGGACCGTGCGTACGAGGCGGCCTACGCCGAGAACCACGCCAACGCACGGGCAATGGCAGAGGCCGGATTGGCGCGGTCCTCCGATGCCGATCTGGACGTCCGGCTGGGCCTGTATTCGGTGCTGATTGCGCTCGACCAGCTGTCCGGAGACCAGCGGCAAGCCCTGGATTATCTTCAGGCACGGATTGCCCTGCTCCGGCGGCACGGGCTGGCGGCGGAAGCGGCCGCGGGTGAACGGCTGGGAACCGTTCTGTTCCGCGAGGCAGGCGACGACGACCTGCCGCTGCTGGAGGCCGAACTAGCCCACCTGCTGGCCTCCCACTCCCCCGCGTCGGTGACGTCGGACGTGCAGCTGGCCATCGCCGTCGTCCGTTCCCAGCGGGGTGAGGCGAGGCGGGCGATCACGCTGCTGGAGGAGGCGGTGGCCGGCTACGAACGTGCCGGCCGGACCGACAGTTTGTCCGGTGCCTTGATGTACCTGGCCAATACTTACCTGCAGGCCGACCAGCCGGAACGGGCCACCGCGGCAGCCGACCGGATGCTGGCCTTGCCGGGCAACCGCGCCACCACCGCCAGCATGTGGCTGCTGAAGGCCAATGCCGCTGGCGGCGAGGGCGCGGCCGGGCTGGAGGAGGCGCTGACCGCGCTGGAACTCTACGCAGCAGCCGGCGTGCGGAAGGGCGCGATCAGTGCGGCCGTGGTGCTGGCGCGGCTGTGTGCCGGGATGGGCGACTATGACGACTCCGTGCTGGCCTGGCAGGCTGCGGTGGTTCAAGCTGAACGCGGCGAAGTCCAGGAAGAGCTGACCCTGCGCCTGGCCCTGGGCAACCAATTGCTGGAGGCCGAAGAGTATGAGCTTGCCGGCGAGGTGCTGTCCAAGCTGCTGCAGCGGCTTGAGCAGACCAAGGCACCGCACCCGCAGGTGGCCCGCGCCCTGATGAGCATGGGCCATGCCCACCGGCATGCCGGGCGCACCGCCGAGGCGCTGGACTCTTGGCGCCGCGCGGTGGCCGAGTTCAGCCGCGGCGGCGAATTCGGCGAGTCGGCACGCGCGCTGCTGGCGACCGGCACGCTGCTCTCCCGGGAGGACCGGGAGAAGGACGCGCTGGTCTGCTTCGAGGCGGCCGTGGCGGCCGCCCGCAAGGCCGAGGACGACGACGCCGCGCTGCCTCAGGCACTGCATGCACTCGGCCACGCGTTGTGCGAGGCCGGCAACCCGGACGGACTGACGGCCCTGGACGAGGCGATCAGCCTGGCCCGCGAGTACGGGGCGCACTGGTACGAGGCGGACTACAGCGACACGCGGGCCCGGGGACTGTGGGCACTGGAGGACGGCTCCGGGGCGGTCTCGGCGGCGCTGCACGCGGCCGACCTCTATTCGGCCGCGGACGACGCAGCCTCGGCCGGAAATTCCGAACTGTTCGCCGCACATGTGCTGGCCGAGATGGGCCGCCCCGATGACGCGGTGCCGATGTTCAAACTGGTGCTGCAAGAGCCCGACGTCGGCCGCACACTCCGGGTCGCGGCCCAACTGGGGCTGGCCTCGGCGCTCGACGACTTGGGCCGGACGGTGGAAGCGGACATCGCCCGGCGCGCCGCCGACGCGGCGGCCGACGGCACCGACTGAGCGATCGGGCTGCCAGCGGCTCCGGACCGAAGAGCCTTCTCCCCGTGCCGCCTTGGACCGGGGTCCGGATGTTGCCCGGACCGCCTCGGAGGACCTTCTCCCCGGCGTCGCGTTGGACCGGGCTCGGATGTTGCCCGCATTGCACCACCGGGGTGTCGGCGAGGCTCTCATCTTTGTCTCATCTGCGCCATGGATACTGGTGCCATGCCCCGTATAGCCATCCGCACCGTTCTGGTCACACTGGCCGTGCTGCTCGGGCTGGGCGTCGGCGGTGCCGCGCTGGCTGCCGCGCTGCGCGATCCGGGATCCACCGATCTGGGCCCGTCGATCAGCGTCACGCAGACCGGTTCGCCTACCCCGGCAAAAAGTCCGGACCCGGCAGCCAGTGAATCGCCGTCGCCCGCTGCCACCCCGACGAAGTCGCCGTCTCCGTCGGCACCTCGGCCGGAAGAAGCGAGTCAGCCGGTTCCGGTCCAGCCCGCCCCACCGCAGAACTACGATGACGACGATGACACTTGGGATGATGATGGGCATGACGACGGCGACGACGATGACTAATACCCGCGCCGATGCGACTGCCCCGGACATGCTGCGGGACTGGCCCGGGCACTACGGCGACGCCGGCTGTTCCGGCGGGCGTGCCGGCGGCCGCGCAGGCGGGCGTGACGCCGGCCTTTCCGGCGGCCGTGCATAGCCCTCCCGGCGGGCTTTCGGTCCGGGTACGGATACTGGCCGCCGTGCTCGCACTCTCCGCGCTGGGCCTGCTGGTTGCCGGGTCGGTTGCCTTCGCCTTGCAGCGGGCACATATTGTCCAGCGCATCGATGATTCACTGCAGCGCAGCGTGACCGAATTCAAGACGCTGGCGGAAACGGGCATCGACCCGGAAACGGGGGAACCGTTCACGCAAGCCAGCCGGCTGGTCTTCCTCGCGATGCAACGGACCCTGCCGGCAGCCAACGAAGGCATGCTCGGCCTGGTCGACGGTCAGGTGACCTACACCGCGAGTCCCTCCGTCCAGCTGCGGCTGGAGCAGGATGCCGAGCTGGTGGCCCGCCTTGGCCCACAGGCCGGCGGTTCCGACCGGGTCATGCTGGCGACAGTGCGGACGCCGCTGACCGCCTACCGGGTGGTGACCGTGCCCGTTCAGTTGTCGTCGGACCCGGCGCAGAGCACCTTTGTTTTGGCTTACGACTATGACGCCGAACTGCGGCAACTGGGAGACATCTTCCTTACCTACGCGCTGATCGGCTTCGGCTCATTGGTACTGGTCGGCGGCGTCGGCTGGCTTCTGGCCGGACGGCTGCTCGCCCCGGTCCGGCTGGTGCGCGAAACCGCACAACAGATCACCGACGCGGACCTGACCCAGCGGATCCCGGTCAGCGGCAACGACGACATCTCCGCACTGTCCCGCACGTTCAACGACATGCTTGACCGCTTGGATGGGTCGATGACGGCCCAGCGACAGCTGCTCGATGACGTCGGGCACGAACTGCGAACCCCGATCACCATCCTGCAGGGCCACCTGGAGCTGCAGGACTCGCACGACCCGGCAGAGGTGGAATCGGTTCGCGGAATCGCCCTCGACGAGCTGGACCGGATGCGCCTGCTGGTGGACGATCTGGTCCTGCTGGCCAAGGCAGAGCGCCCGGGCTTCGTCAGCCTGGCTGGCGTGGAGGTCGGCCAGCTGACCGATGACGTCTTGGACAAGGCACGCGCCCTGGGTCAGCGCCGGTGGATGGTCGATGCCCGCGCGGAAATCCGCTGGCCGCTCGACAGCCGTCGGATCACCCAGGCGTGGCTTCAACTGGTGGCCAACGCCGCCAAGTTCTCCGAGCCCGGTTCCACCGTGGCCATCGGATCGGCCGTGCGGGGCGATGAACTGCGGCTGTGGGTCAGGGACGAAGGAACCGGCATCCTTCCCGAGGACCAAGGCCGGATTTTTGACCGCTTCACCCGGGGCAGCAACGGGACGCGGGCGGAAGGGTCGGGCTTGGGGCTGACCATCGTCAGCGCCATTTCGGCAGCGCACGGCGGCACCGTGGAACTGGCCTCTGCCCCGGGCGCCGGTTCAACTTTCACCATCGTGATCACTGGGCGGCCGGAGGCAGCCGCGGACAAGGAGTTAACAGCGTGGGCCAGATTCTGATCATCGAGGACGAGGACAGGATTAGCTCCTTCGTGGCCAAGGGGTTGAAGGCGGCCGGCTATGTGCCCACCGTGGTCGGCACGGGCGGGGAAGGCTACCAACTGGCCATGACCGGAGACTTCGAACTGGTCATCCTTGATCTGGGATTGCCGGACCAGGACGGATTCACCGTGTTGCGGCGGCTGCGCGAAGGCCGGAATGACACTCCGGTCATCATCCTCACCGCCCGCAGCTCGGTGGATGACACGGTCGCTGGGCTGGAGAACGGCGCGAACGACTACATGTCCAAGCCGTTCCGGTTCGAAGAGCTGCTGGCCCGGGTACGGCTGCGGCTGCGGACCGAGGCGCAGCCGGCTGACCTGGCCAACCTGAGCAGCGGCACCCTGAGCTTGGATCTGCGGACCCGCCGGGCCAGCGTGGGCGACCGGGAGGTGGACCTCTCCGCGCGGGAGTTCGCCCTCGCCGAGGCGTTCCTGCGCAACCCGGGCCAGGTCCTCAGCCGCGAACAGCTGCTCTCGCGGGTCTGGGGATATGACTTCGATCCCGGATCCAACGTGGTGGACGTCTACGTCCGCTATCTGCGCAACAAGCTGGGGGCGGAGAAGTTCGCTACCGTCCGGGGCATGGGCTACCGGCTGGTGCCGGACGCCTAGGCCGGCTCAGGCCTCCGCGGCCAACCCCTCGGCGATGGCGAGCCGCTGCAGCGCGTCCTGCTGCCAATCGTGCCCCTCGCCGGCGGTCTTGGCCCCGGCGACCAGCGACAGCGCCACGCCGGCTGCCCGGCCGCGCAGCCCGGCCGGGTCCACCACGGTGTCGAAGACCGCGGCGAAACGCTCGCACGCCGCCGGCACGTGCACGTAGCCGGCGTGGACCGCCGGCAGCACGGCCAGATGCCCGAGGAAGCAGGCCAGGTCGTCCACCAGATGCCCCGGCCCCAGCGAGTCGACGTCCATCAGGCCGGTGATCCGGCCGCCGTTCACCATCAGGTTGGCTTCGTAGAAGTCCCCGTGGGTGGGGACCACCGGACCGGCATCGGTGGCGGCCAGCAATTCTTCCACCCGGCCGGCGAGGGCAAAAATCCGGTCCTGCTCGTCCGGAAGCACCGCAGCCGCCGCCTTCGCGTAGTCGGCGGCGCGCTCGGCCCACGCCGGACGCCGTGAGAGCTCCACGACGCCCGGCGGGAGGGACTTCAGCAGGTCGAGGAGGGTTTCCGGCGCCAAGGCCGCGGCGCCGTCGTTCATGATGGCCCGGGCCAAGGGAGTTCCCGTCGCCTCCGTCAACACCACTACGCCGTCCGCCGGGCCGGCGGTGGCAACCGGAGCCGGCAGGCCCGCGTCGGTCAACAAATGGTGCCGGCGGAGCAACTGAACCGCCCGGTCCGGACGCAGCACCTTCAGGAACACCTTGCGGTCACCCTGTACCGCTTCCAGAACGGCCCGCCGCAGCGGCCGGTAGCTGACCATCCGCAGCTCCGCCTCTCCACCGCCGAAGACACTCCTGCCTACTGCAGCTGGGTCGCAGGCCGCCGGCAAGCCGACCAGCACCGGGTCGGACGGGTATAGCCAGGCGGTCAACGGGACGGCTCCGCCGTCGAGGCGCACCAGCGGCAGGCCGCATTCGGGCACCGCGGCGGTCGTGACGCAGACGTACTCGGTCCGTTCGCCGCCGTCGTTGCCCCGAAGCCGCACGGTGTAGATGCCGGTCGCGCCGGCGCCTGGGCGGTGCTGCAGTTTGGCCAACTGCCAGGATTGGACGCTGCCGCCGAGCGTGGCGACGGCCAGTTCCAGCGGCTCGCGCATCTCGGGGCTTTCCAGCAGGTCGATCCCGGCGGTCTCCGCCGCCATCACGTCCGGTTGTGGTGCATCCATGGTTCCATTGCACACCATTGCGGCCTCCGCCGCTCGGTACGGGCAGGGAAGACGGACCAGAAAAGCACTGCGGCCCGCCCGGTTGGGCAGGCCGCGGTCGCTTTCAGGGGGCAGGTCAGGCCCTGCGGCGCTGCAACACGTCGTCCAGGTTCAGCCGGTTGGTTGCGGGTGCCTGGCCGGAGGCCTCGGCCGGGGTGGCGTCGGCGTGCTGGCCGGCGGCCGCTGCACTCCGCTGTGCCGCAGCCTCTTCGGTCCGCTGGGCCACGGTCTGCTTGATCGAGGTTTTGACCTGCGGTTTCTTGATTTCGGGGGCCGGCAGCGGTGCGGGCGCCGGACGGTTGGCCTTGGCGGCGGCCACATAGGTCGGTCTGGGTACGTCCACGGGCTGCCAGGGCGTGCCGGACGTCTTGCCCGGCGCAACCGTATCGCCGGCCTCAGCGGCAACCTTCAGCGCCCGCTCGCGCAGTTCGGCGGCCGTCAACGGAGCAGGTTCTGCCGGTGCGGTTTCCGACGCCGGCTGGGCGGTGGCGGCCCCGTCGAACAGCTGGGTGGGCCGGGCGGGCGTCTTCGCGCCGGCGGCCTGCGACGCCGATGCCGCGCGGGCCGCTCGGTCGGCACGCGCCGCGGCACGGTTTTTGCGGTCGCGGATGGCCAGTGAGCGCAGGATGACGACGACGGCGACGGCCGCCAGCAGCGCGAAGCCAGGGATCTGGCCCGAGGTTGCGCCGGCCAGGGCAAGGGCGCCGCCGGCGACGAAGACCACCAGGGCTAAAACTCCGGTCAAGGCCAGGGCGGTCCGGCCGTAGCGAATCCGGAACTGGGGCTGCCCGGCGGACTGCCGGGAGGGCTGCTGCACGGGCGACGACGTCGACGGTGCCGGCTGTGCGTTGTATTCCATGATGATCCCCTGGTTGCCGCTGGAGGCGGTTGCGGGTATTGAAACTAGTGGTGCTGCTGCGTGCCCCGCCGCCGGTTCAGCCATCGCGGGCCGGAATCCTCCGCGGAACAGGTACGGTCCTACCCAGACAAACCACAGCCCAACGATGACCGCCAAGATCACAGAGCTCTGAATGTCCACTCTCAAAACCGTAGGAGCTTGAGCATGCCGGGTGCGGCATTCTTCACGGTGTGTCGGATAACGATTCCGCCCGGCGCTGCTTTATGGTGTCAGCCCAACGTCTTTATGGCGTCAACCCGACGTCCCCGTGCTCCAGCCAGCGGGCCAGCAGGCCACCGGGAACTTCCTCAGCGGTGAGCGCAAAGCTGCGATGGTCCGCCCACGCGCCGTTGATGTGCAGGTACCGTGGACGCAGGCCCTCGTCCCGGAAACCGAGCTTCTCCACCACGCGGAGGCTGGCCCGGTTCTCCGGCCGGATATTGATCTCCATCCGATGCAGCCCGAGTGTCTGGAAACAATGGTCGGTAGCCATGGCCACCGCCGTCGGCGCGATCCCGCGTCCGGCGCATGCCTCATCCACCCAGTAACCCAGGGTCGCGGACATCGCGGAGCCCCAGGTGATGCCGGAGACCGTGAGCTGCCCGATCAGCGCCGGCTGGGGCCTTCCCGGCTGCAGCTCCGTGATGACCCAGGGCAGGGCCATGGCCATCCGCGCCTGGTGCTTGAGGGAGCGGACCATCTCGGAGAACGCGGGCAGATAACCGCCGGGAGCCGGGTTGGACGCCTCCCATGGTTCCAGCCAGCGTGCATTGCGGCGCCGGACCGCCATCCACTCGTGCCTGTCCCGGTAGCGGATGGGGCGCAGCGACAAATCCCCGCACTCCAGTGTCGCCGGCCAGATCGCCGCGCCGTAAACCATGTGAAAATCTTTGCGGTCGAGCGGCGCTCAGTCGCAGGAACCGTCGACGAACTCTTTCAGCCAGCCCCGCAGTTCCGTGCCGATATCCTCCCGCTCGGAGGCTATCGTCACCACTGCCTTGAGGTAGCTCAGCTTGTCGCCGGTGTCGTAACGGCGTCCGGAGAAGACCACGCCATAGACGCCCCCACCCTCGCCTTCCGTGCCGGCCAGCACTTCAAGGGCATCGGTCAACTGGATTTCACCGCCGCGGCCCGGCTTCGTCTCCTCGAGTACGTCAAAGACGGCCGGGTGCAGTACATAGCGGCCGATCACGGCCAGATTGGAAGGAGCTTCGCCCGGCGCGGGCTTTTCCACCAGTTCGTTGATCTGAACGTAGCTGCCGTCCCCCACCGGGGTGATGTCGGCGCAGCCATAGGCACTGATCTGCGCCGGGTCCACTTCCATCAGGGCGACCACGGAGCCGCCGGTCTGCTGCTGGACCTCGATCATCTGGGTCAGCAGGTTGTCGCGTTCGTCGATCAGATCGTCTCCGAGGAGCACGGCGAACGGCTCGTGGCCCACATGCTGGCGCGAACGCAGCACGGCATGGCCGAGCCCCAGCGGGTCGCCTTGGCGCAGATAGTGGATGTCCGCCAGTTCCGAGGCAGCGCGAACCGCGGCGAGCTTTTCCAGATCGCCCTTCTCCTCCAGGATCTGCTCAATATTGGGAACCCGGTCAAAGTGGTCCTCGAGCGGCCGCTTGTTGCGTCCGGTAATCACCATGACGTCGCTCAGGTTGGCGCGGACGGCTTCTTCGACCACGTACTGGATGGCCGGCTTGTCCACGACGGGCAGCATCTCCTTGGGCATCGCCTTGGTGGCGGGCAGGAAACGGGTTCCCAAGCCGGCGGCGGGAATGACTGCTTTGCGTACCGCACTGTGAGACGTCATGAATTCAGAGTACCGAACGAAGCTGTTCGGCAAGCCGATTGCGGGGAAAGGAATTACGATGGCGGCCATGGAGAAGCTGACCCGCATGGGCAAGGACACGGCCCGCGCTTTCTTCCGCACCCGCCGCACCGAGCGCCCGGCCGAGGACCGGCTTCGGGCCGGAAGTGCCTTCGCCCAGCAGGTGCTGGACGGCCTGCGGCAGCTGAAGATCCCGGCCGGCACCACCGTTCCGGCGTACCTTTCCGTCGGTTCTGAGCCGTCGACCCGGACGCTGCTGCCTGCCCTGGAGGACGCCGGCTACCACGTAGTCGTCCCCATCTGCGAACCGGGCTACCGGCTCAGCTGGGCCCGCTGGTTCACCGGCGTGGAGTTGGCACGCAGCCCCCGGGCCTGGGTAGACGAGCCGGTCGGAGAACGCTTTGGACCGGAGATCATGGCCGGACTTCCGCTGCTGCTAATTCCCGGCTTGGCCGTAGATGCCGATGGCAACCGGATGGGCCAGGGCGGCGGCTACTATGACCGCTTCCTGGCCTCGCTGCCCGACGGCTCCGACCGCCCGAAGGTTGTGGGGCTCTTCTACACCGACGAGGTCGTACCCTCCGGCACCTTCGAGTTCACCGCGCTCGATGCTCCGCTGGACGGCGTGGTGACTCCCGCCGGCTGGACCTGGTTCGGCAGCCGGAGGGTGTAGAATTGGCACTCGGAGCATGTGAGTGCCAGCTTTTGACTCAGGCACTGTTCTGCTCCAGGCCGAGTTTTCAGGAGGAACCACAGTGCCCACGTACGCCTACGCCTGCAAAGACTGCTCCCACGCCTTCGATATCCAGCAGTCCTTTAGCGATGATTCGCTGACCGTCTGCCCCGAATGCGGCGGCAACCTGCGCAAGAAGTTCAACAGCGTGGGCGTCGTCTTCAAGGGCTCTGGCTTCTACCGCACGGACTCCCGCGACGCTTCCAAGGCCAGCTCCGTTCCTGCGGCCTCCTCCGGTTCCAACGGTGGTACGGAAGCCGCCAAGCCGGCCGCTGCCGCAGAACCGGCCAAGCCTGCCGCGTCCTCGACCCCGGCGCCCGCCGCAGCCGCCAGCTAAGCAGCCGCGGACCGGCGACCGCCGCTTCTCCTACACACCTCTCCAGCGGCAGTGCTGTGTCCACAGCGCTGCCGCTGCCCGCTGCTTGGCACGGGCCGCCGGTCGTAGCGTGGCTGCATGCCCCTCGACGCAGCGCCCAGCCGCACCGCCCGCCTCGCCGTAATGCCACGGAGGATCCTCCGCCGGCACTATCGGCTGATGGCCGCCCTGCTGCTCTGCGCCGCGGCCGCCCTGGCGGTTCATCACTTCACCCCCGCGCCGCCGCCCACCGACGCCGTTGTGGTCGCCGCGGCGGACCTGCCGGCCGGCACGGTGTTGTCCGCCGCGGACCTCGCCCTGGCCCAACTGCCGGCGGGTGCCGTTCCGGCCGGCAGCGCGGCCAGCACCCAGCCGCTGGTCGGCCAGCGCCTGGCCACGGCCCTGCGGGCGGGTTCCCCGGTCTTCGACACCTCCATCGTCGGGCCAGGGTTGTTGGCGGGGGCGCCCCAAGGGACGGTGGCCGTGCCGGTTCGTCCCGCAGACCCCTCCACCGTCCAGTTGGTCTCCCCCGGCCAACTGGTGGACATCGTCCTCAGCAGCGGCAACGGATTCGATGAGCCTGCGGGATCGACGGTCTTGGCGCGCGCCGTCCCGGTGCTCTGGAAAGCCGACGACGGCGGTGCCTCACCGACGCTGCTCGGCTCCCAGGAGCCTGACGGGCTGGTGGTAGTGGCTGCGGCACCGTCCGACGCCACCAACCTGGCTGGTGCTTCCAGCCGGGGCAACATTTTCCTGGTGCTGGTGGGCTGACAGCCCGGGCCGGGCCGCCGGTGCCTCAGGCGCCGGTGTCCCGCTTAGCCCCAGTGCGGAGGACGCTGCTCGCGCAGCCAGGCGTCCCGGTCCTCGTCCTGGTCGCCCCAGGCGCGGGGGTCGTCTTCGGCTGCCTTGGTGGGGAGCGCCGGGGACTGGCTGCGCTTGGCGCGGCGGGATGGCAAGCCGTCCTGGCCGACCTCCTGTGCCTCGGCTGCTGCATCCGTTTCAGGCTCTGCCACACCATCCGTTCCGGACGCGGACGGTGCCTGTCCCGCTTGCTCTGTGGCGTGCTCCGGCTTTCCTGCTGCCTGCTCCGGCTTTCCCGAAGTGGCCGAACGGCCGTCCCTGTTGACCGGTTCTTCCGGCTTCTGCAGTCCCAAGTAGCCTCCGATCAAGTCCGCGCATTTCTCCGGATCAGTGAACACCTCGATGGTCCACAAGGTCAGTGGCCGCCAGCCGAGCCGTTCCAACTGCTGCGGGCGCAGCCGGCTGCGTTCCCGGACGGTCAGTTCCCGGTAGGCCGGGGTGCCGTCCGATTCCAAAGCCACCGGAAGCGTCGGTTCAACATCCGGCGAATACTGTACCGTGCCCGTGCTGGCCACAATATCGATGAGTCCGTAATAGTGGTCCCAGACGCGTGCGCCGCGGGTGCGGACACGCTCCACCAGGTCGGCGACCAGCGGGTCATCGATGCCGGGCGAGAGTTCGGACGCGCGGAAACGCCCGTCGCCGAGGTGACGGTCCAGCAGGTCGTGGAAATCGACCGCTCCATGCCGCAGCCGCTCCGGGTCCAGATCCTCGGGGCGGAAGCAGCTGAGGACGTGCAGCGAATGCCGGGATCGGGTCACCGCGGTCGCGAAGAGCGCACGTCCCCCTGCCGCCGAGAGCGGCCCGAAGTCGTGCACTGCGCGGCCGTGCGGCGTCCGGCCGAAGCCCAGCGAGAAGATCACATCATCCCGGACCAGCCCTGAGGCGCGTTCCACGGGAACCACCCGGAAGGGCTCCTGGCGGCGCTGGAAGAAACTCGTGGCCGAGGGGTGGTTGGGCAGCTGCAGCCGGATGGCCTCCGCCACCCGGGCCGCATGCCGGGCGCTGGCCGTCACCACGGCCAGCGACCGGGACGGCCGCAGGCTGATGTGCTCGAAGACCAGGTCCACCACGCGGTTGAGTTCCGCCGGAACGCTCTCCACGCCTTCGTGTCCGGCGCCGGGCATGCCGGTGCCGTCCGGCAGGTATTCCACTTCCAGGCCGCCGCCGCGGATGGAGCTGGCAGCGGGCAGCCGGGACAGCGATCCCCCGTAGAACTTGTCGCTCAACGCACGGGTCAGGTCCAGGTCCACGGCACGGTAGGCGGTGGTCAGGCGCACCACCGGCAGCACCTGGGACATTGCGTGGAAGCAGCTGATCAGCGGCTTCGGGCCCTCGCCGGTGACCGGATCATCGCGGCGGTCCACATTGACTTCGAAGGGCGCAGCGCGGCCCAGCTCGCCGTCGCCGAAGGCCACCACCTGATGCCCCCGGGAGACCGCGGCAAGAGCCGACGGCAGGCTGGTGGCCTCGGCGTCGAGGACGATCACGGCGTCGAAGTGCTTGCCTTCCGGCAGCAGCAGCGGCAGCACCAGCGGGGAGGCGGTCCAGATCGGCAGCAGCGCTGACACCAGCGATTCCGACTGCTGTCCCAGCGCGGCCAGCGTCGGTTCGCCGGACTTGAGCAGGTCGCGCAACCGGTGCGCGGCCTTGGGCTTGCTCTTGAGCGAATGCTTCCAGTTCTGGGCCAGTTCCCAGCGCAGCCGGCCGGGCCCGGAGGCGATGTGCGCGTTGTCGGCGAGCCGGTAGACGGCTTCGAGCTTGCGCAGGTTGTCGCCGTCCGACATGGCCAGGTAGTCGTCGCCGCTGATCATCGCTTCCAGCGCCGACTGCCACCACGCAAGGTCCAGTTCAGCACCAACCTGCTCGGCACCGACTTGGCGTTCGGCCAAGTCGTCCAGCAGCTCACCCAGCCCGTGTTCGCGCATCTGCTCCAGCAGCAGCGTCCGTTCGGGCAGGTTGATCAGTGTTTCCTTGTCCGCGGCCAGCGCATCCAGCTGTTCCTGGAGCTCGCCGTCGGGCATCGCCGCCAGCGCACGGTCATCCGGCACCGGCGACAGCAAGGCGGCCAGCTTCTGCAGCCTTGCGGCCACGTCTCGATAAAAGCTGTTCAGGTCGGCCAAGCCGGACGGAACCGCCGGATGGCGCTGCGACGTGGCGTAGTCGGCCCACTTGGTCCGCTGCTGCTGCACCTCGAAAAGGGACTCATGCAGGTCCGAGATGTGCACGCCGGGGCGGATGTATTCCTTGGCCACCTTGCGCAGCCGGGAGCGGGTCATCGAGCTCATTTCGATCCCGCGATCCCGCCGCCAGGAGCTCGGCGCGGTTGCCGAGATCAGGTCGGTGACCGGCCGGTCGAAGATGTCCGGGGTGAATTTGTCCAGGCTCCCGCGCACCTCCACCAGCAGCTGCAGCTGCTCGCCCCACTCGCGGAAGGTCCCGGCAAGGGCGATCTGTGAATGCTCGGCCACCTTGTTCATGCGCGTGCGCAGCTGTGGGACATCTTTGGCAAGGTCGGAGGCCAACTGGTGGGCGTCCTCTGTTTCCTTGCGGTTGAGCAGCTTGGCACCGAACCACGGGCTGGTGGTGGCGGATTTGCTGAAGCTGCCCAGTTCGGCCGCACGGACCAGCCGGGCCGCCAGTTCGGCCCGGTCGGTGATGCTGTCCAGCACTGACCGCTTTAACCGGACGGTGGTCGCCGGTGCCGGATCCAGCGAGGTGAGCTTGGCCAGCGACTGCATCGCTTGGTAGGGCGAGCAGCGCCAGCGGGTGCGCACATTGTGCAGCGACTTCACGTGGTCCAGCAGCTTGTGCCGGTGGTCGGTGAGCGTGGCGTGCAGCTTACCCAGCTGCGGCTCCTGCGCCTTTTCGCTGCGGCTGATCGCGCGGATCAGGGTCTGGCGCAGCTGGTCGGGCGTCAGGTCGGCGCTCAGCTGAAGCGCCAGCGACCCCAGGTCCACGGTGTCCAGCAGCTGCGCGAATTCGTTCAGCGTGCCGCGCCGCTCCGCTACCACCAGCACACTCTTGCCTTCATACGCGAGCGCCGCCGCGGCGTTGAGTGCGGTCTGGGTCTGCCCGGTCCCGGGCGGCGTCGAAACCACAAGCGAGTGCCCGGCCTGGACCAGGTCCAGCACCTGCTGCTGCGCCGCGTCGGCATCCAGCAGCAGGAACTCGTCCTGCGGATCGCGTTCGTCGATCGGCGGCAGGTCCACCTCCGGCACCGGCACCGCGCCCAGAGCGTGGGCGGCCGGTTGCGCTTCCTCGGAACCGGCCCCTGCTTCGGCCAGGGCCTGGATCACCGGGTGTCCGGCATCGATCAGCACCGGATCGGTCACGGCTTCCAGATCGGCGAACGTGGAGACCAGGAAATGGTGTTCGATGGTCATGTTCCGCACGTCGGCGGTGAGCAGGCGCAGCCGTTCCAGCACCGGGTGCGGATCCAGGCGGGCAGTGCCGTAGGCCAACCTGGCGGTGGCCTCGGCGTCGATTCCGATCCCCTGCTCGGCGGACAAGTGGCGGACGAGGGCCGGGTTCAGCCGGGCGCGGTCGGCCAGCTGCAGCTCGAAGTCGTCCTGGCTGGGACGCACGGTCAGGGCAACCGGCGTCAACATCACCGGGGCATTGAGCGCCTCAGACCGGCCGACCTCCGGGACCCGCCAGGACGCTGTCCCGGCGGCGAGATAGCCGACGTCGATGCCGCGTTCGGATCCCAGCTCCAGGATCTTGGCCCGCAAGCTGCGGGCGGTGCGCATCGCGGCCGCGTATTGGTTCGGGTCGCGCAACAGGGTGGAGAGACGGGTGCGGCGTCCGGCCAGCAACTGGGCCAGACCGGACGGGTGGGCGTGCGTCAGGTCGATGCTGTTCGACGACGTCGGGGCGAACCGCAGCAAGGTGTCGGACCCGGCCACATCGCCCAGGTTCTCCAGCCACGATGCCACAACGTCTTCAGCAGCCTCGGCTACGCTGGCCAGCGACACGGCTGCCCCCTTCACTTCACTCTCGGCAACTTGCCTCGACCACAACGGCATGTCAATCAAGGTATCGGACTTTAAACGCCAAACGGGCGACCGCAACACTGCCTCAGCGAATTTGCTGTGCAGTGTACCCGCGGCTGCGCGGCGGGTAGGCAGCGGTTGCCCGTTGTGGCTACTCCCACTCGATGGTTCCGGGCGGCTTGCTCGTCACGTCGAGCACCACGCGGTTGACCCCGTCCACTTCGTTGGTGATCCGGTTGGAGATCCTGGCCAGCAGGTCATACGGGAGGCGCGACCAGTCAGCGGTCATCGCGTCTTCGGAGGAGACCGGGCGGAGCACAATCGGATGGCCATACGTGCGGCCGTCGCCCTGCACGCCTACGCTGCGGACGTCGGCCAGCAAGACCACCGGCATCTGCCAGACTTCCTGGTCCAGGCCGGCAGCGGTCAGCTCCGCCCGGGCAATCGCGTCGGCCTTGCGCAGCAGGTCCAGGCGTTCCTGCGTGACTTCGCCGATGATCCGGATGCCCAGACCCGGGCCGGGGAACGGCTGGCGGCCGACGATCTCGGCCGGCAGGCCCAGCTGCGCGCCGACGGCCCGGACTTCGTCCTTGAACAGCGTGCGCAGCGGCTCGACCAGTTCGAACTGCAGGTCCTCGGGCAGACCGCCCACATTGTGGTGGCTCTTGATGTTCGCGGCGCCCTCGCCGCCGCCGGACTCGACCACGTCCGGGTACAGCGTTCCCTGCACCAGGAACTTCACCGACTCGCCGTCGGCGGCGGCCTCGGCCAGGACGGCCTTCTCGGCTGCCTCGAAGGCGCGGATGAACTCGCGGCCGATGATCTTGCGCTTGGTCTCCGGATCGGTGACCCCGGCCAGCGCGGACAGGAAGCGCTGCTGCTCGTTGGCCACGTACAGTTTCACGCCCGTCGCGGCGACGAAGTCGCGCTCCACCTGCTCGGCTTCGCCCTCGCGCAGCAGCCCGTGGTCAACAAAGACACAGGTCAGCTGGTCGCCGACGGCGCGCTGCACCAGGGCCGCGGCGACGGCGGAGTCCACCCCGCCGGACAGCCCGCAGATCACGCGGGAATCGCCGATCTGGGCGCGGATGCGCTCCACCTGCTCTTCCACGATGTTGCCGGTGGTCCAGTTGGGCTCCAGGCCGGCGCCGCGGAACAGGAAGTTCTCCAGGACCTGCTGGCCGTGCGCGGAGTGCTTGACTTCCGGGTGCCACTGCACGCCGTAGAGCTTCTTTTCCTCGTTCGCGAAGGCCGCAACGGGTGCGCCCGCCGTGCTGGCCAGCACGTCGAAGCCTTCGGGCGCCTGCTGCACCGAGTCGCCGTGGCTCATCCAGGTGTTCTGCGAGGCCGGGATGCCGGCCAGAATGGAACGGCCCTCCCCCACCAGGGTGGCGTCCGTGGCGCCGTATTCGCGCAGGCCGGTCTCCGCCACCGTGCCGCCCAGGGCGTTGGCCATGGCCTGGAAGCCGTAGCAGATGCCGAAAACCGGCACGCCGGTTTCGAACAGGTCGGCGCCGACCCGGGGCGCGCCCTCGGCGTACACGCTGGACGGGCCGCCGGAGAGGATGATGGCCACCGGGTTCTTGGCCATCAGCTGTTCAGTGGTGAAGGTGTGCGGAACGATTTCGGAGTACACGTTGGCTTCGCGTACGCGGCGGGCGATCAGCTGCGCGTACTGGGCCCCGTAGTCAACAACGAGGACAGGCCGGTGGTCCGTAGTGGCGGGGGGAGGAGTAGTCACCCCTACAGGATAGTCGCCGTACCGGGGGCCACGCACTTTGAGGTCGGGCTTCCCAGCGTGAGTTGAGGCACGACGGCGGCGCGCACCGCCGTCGTGCTGCTCCCCCGGGGCCGGCGGCTGGCTTGGTCAGTAGCGCTTTGCGGCTTCAGGGTGGGCGGTCAGTTCTTGTTCCACCTCGCGGTGCACCCTGCGCTCCATGATGAAGGACAGGAACGGGATCACGCCGCCCAGGGCAATCAGCACAAGCCTGGTGAACGGCCAGCGCATCAGCGACCAGAGCCGGAAGTCGGCAATCAGGTAGAGCACATACAGCCAGCCATGCGCCACCAGCACCGCGATGGACAGGTTCATGCCCTCGATCACCGACGGTTCGGCCTGCGCCAGGCCGAGCGCGAAGGTCTCTCCGGTCAGCGTGTTGGTTGCGCCGGCGAAGAGGAACAAGTTGAAGCCGTAGCGCAGCACCATCTCCGCGCAGAGCAGCAGCAGCATGATGCCGGTGATGTAGGAGGTGATCTTGTAGAACGTCAGGGCGGAGCGGATCTGCGTGTGCGTTCCAGCGAAGCGGCGCTTGGCGGGGCGCTGGGTCGGCGCGGCGGAACGGTCTGGAGCGTTGTCTGTCACGTGGACTACCTCGTTGCGTGGGGTGTGTTGCTGGGCTTGGTCTCATCGGCGCCGTCCAGGTCACCGGAATGTGGTTCGGCTGGGCCGGCGGCGCCGCCGCGTTCGGCTTCGGCAGCGGAGCGGGCTTCTGCGGCCGCGTCTTCGGCGTCCTCCAGATCGCGGCGGTAGTCGTCGGCCACCAGTCGCCACCAGAGGAAAATGGCGAAGCCGGCGAAGACCACCCATTCCACCGCGTAGAAGACGTTCATCCAGTTGACCGGTGCTTCCTGCGGCTGCGGTCCAACCACCACCGGCTGCATGGCAGTGCCGTCGGTCGCCGTGCCCAGATCCTTGCCGGCAACGGTCAAACCGGTACCGACCACGAAACCGGAGTAGCTCGGCACGTCCCAGCGGTTGATCAGCTCGGCCACCGAGAGGGAGGCAACCTGCCCGGCTGGCCGGGCTCCTGAGAGCGGCGCCTCGGTGGGCAGCAGCCGGCCGACGACGGTGGCCTGGCCGTCCGGGGCCGGAACGGCATCCGCCGGATCCTTGATCCAGCCGCGCACCACGGGAATGACCACGTCTTCGTCGAACTGCTTGACGCCGTGCACGGCGAAGGCGTCCACCACCCAGAGTCCGTTGTCACCGTCCTGCAGACGGTTTTGCACCAGCACCTGGGCGCCGGGGACGAAACTGCCGTCCACGCTGACCATTTGGTCCGCTGTGGTGGCCATCATCGGGATGCCGGGCTCAAAGACATCGGTCAGCGGCTTGACGGTTTCCGTCTCGCCCGGGGGCGGCGGCGGTTCACTTTGGGACGCGGAAAACTGCCACTGGCTCAACAGCACAAACACCGTGGATAGCGCCAGCGCAAGCACCAGAGCCGCTATCCAGCGGGGTTTCAGGGCAGTCTTGAGCACCCTTTAAAGGTACTTCGCATGCTTGTAGAAAACGAATCCGCGCCGCGGTCCGCCCGGCGGTTCCGCCGCCCTCAGGCCAGCGGAACGATGTCGTCGACGCCCATCCGGGCGCTGTCTGCGGAGACGTCGTCGGGCTGCTCCTGGCTGAGCCGTTCTGCCTCCACCCGGGCCAGATAATGCTTCACTTCGCGTTCCACTTGCTCCTCGCTCCAGCCCAGGATCGGCGCCATCAGCTGGGCCACCACCGGTGCGGCCGAGACGCCACGGTCCCAAGCCTCGATGGAGATCCGGGTCCGGCGGGTGAGGACGTCGTGGATATGCCGGGCTCCCTCGTGCGTGGTCGCATAGACCACCTCGGCCGCCAGATAGTCGTCGGCGCCCGGCAGCGGTTCGGCCAACTCGGGCCGCTCGGTGATGATGTCCAGCACGTCCCCGGCCATCGAACCGAAGCGATTGAGCAGGTGCTCCACCCGGGCCACGTGGATTCCGGTCCGGTCCGCGGTGCGGCTGCGCTTGTTCCAGGCGGCCTTGAAACCGGACGCGCCGAGCAGCGGGATGGTGTCCGTGCAGCTGGGCGGCACCCGCTCGTCCAGCGCCCGCGCGGCTTCGTCCACGGCGTCCCGGGCCATCACCCGGTAGGTGGTGTACTTGCCGCCGGCCACCACCACCAGGCCGGGGACCGGGTGCGCCACCACGTGTTCGCGGGAGAGCTTGGCGGTGGAATCGTTTTCACCGGCCAGCAGCGGCCGGAGCCCGGCGTAGACGCCTTCAACGTCTTCCCGGGTCAGCGGGCGCTGCAGCACCTGGTTGACGTGGTCGAGCAGGTAGTCGATGTCCCTGGATGAGGCCGCGGGATGGGCCTTGTCCAGGTCCCAGTCCGTGTCCGTCGTGCCGATAATCCAGTGCCGGCCCCAGGGAATCACGAACAGCACGGATTTCTCGGTGCGCAGGATCAGCCCCACCGTGGACTGGAACCGGTCCCGCGGCACCACCAGGTGGATTCCCTTGGACGCGCGCACGCTCAGCTGGCCGCGCTCGGTCACCATCGCCTGGGTTTCGTCCGTCCACACACCGGTGGCATTGACCACCTGCTTGGCACGGATATTGAATTCGCTGCCGTCCTCTTGGTTGCGCACCCGGGCACCAACCACGCGCTCGCCCTCACGCAGGAAGTCGATGACAGCCAACCGGTTGACCGCGTGCGCTCCGAACGCGGCGGCCGTGCGGACCAGGTTCACCACCAGCCGGGCGTCGTCCACCTGCGCATCGTAGTAGCGGATGGACCCCACCATGGCGTCCTTCTTCAGGCTGGGGGCCGCCCGGTGGGTTCCGCGCTGGGACAAATGTTTGTGGAAGGGCACCCCGCGGCCGCGCCCGGAGGCCACCGCCAGGGCGTCGTACAGGGCCACACCGGCGCCCACGTAGGGCCGCTCCACGAACCGTTTGGTCAGCGGATAAAGGAATGGCACCGGCCGGACCAGGTGCGGCGCAATGCGCTCCAGCAGCAGGCCGCGCTCCTGCAGCGCCTCCCGGACCAAAGCGAAGTCCAGCATCTCCAGGTAGCGCAGCCCGCCGTGGATCAATTTGGAAGACCGCGACGACGTTCCGGAGGCCCAGTCCCGCGCCTCCACGATGCCCACGTCCAGCCCGCGGGTCACCGCGTCCAGTGCCGCGCCGGCACCTACGACGCCGCCACCGACGATCAGCACGTCCAGTTCGGCCCCGCGCTCGACGGTGCCGCGCAAGGCGGCGAGCGACTGCTCGCGGCTTGCGGGACTCAGTGCACCGTCGGTCATCGGCTCAGCCTTCCAGGGTCGGGGTCAGTCGCCGGGCTGGATCGGTGCCAGCACCACTTCGCAGCGCTGGAACTCCTTCAGGTCCGAATACCCGGTGGTGGCCATCGACCGGCGCAGCGCTCCGACCAGGTTGGACGTGCCGTTCGTGTGGTTCGACGGCCCGTGCAGCACCTGCTCCAGCGGGCCCACGGTGCCCACGTTCACGCGGTCTCCGCGCGGCAGCTCGTCGTGGTGGGCTTCCTGGCCCCAGTGCCAGCCGTGGCCGGGGGCTTCCTCGGCCCGGGCCAGCGCGGAACCGAGCATGACGGCGTCGGCGCCCATGGCGATGGCCTTGACGATGTCGCCGCTGAAGCCCAGTCCGCCGTCGGCGATCACATGCACATAGCGGCCGCCGGACTCATCCATGTAGTCCCGCCGGGCGGCGGCCACATCGGAGATCGCCGACGCCATCGGGGCGTGGATGCCCAACGCGCGGCGGGTGGTGGTGGTCGCTCCCCCGCCGAAGCCCACCAGCACGCCGGCGGCACCGGTACGCATCAGGTGCAGGGCCGGGGTGTAGCCGGCGGCGCCGCCGACGATCACCGGCACGTCCAGCTCGTAGATGAACTGCTTCAGGTTCAGCGGCTCCTGCGTCTTGGACACATGCTCTGCGGAGACCGTGGTGCCGCGGATCACGAAGATGTCCACGCCGGCGGCCAGCACCGTCTTGTAGTGCTCCTGTGTGCGCTGCGGGGTCAGCGAGCCGGCCACGGTGACACCGGCTTCGCGGATCTCGGCCAGGCGGGAGGTGATCAGTTCCGGCTGGACCGGGGCCGAGTAGAGCTCCTGCATCCGCCGGGTGGCGGCCGGGTTGAAACTCTCCGTGCCCAGGGCGTCGATTTCCTCCAGCACCGGCAGCGGATCCTCGTACCGGGTCCACAAGCCTTCGAGATTGAGCACGCCGAGGCCGCCGAGCTTGCCCAGTGCAATGGCGGTGGCCGGCGACATCACCGAGTCCATCGGTGCCGCGATCACCGGAGCGTCGAACTTGTACGCGTCGATCTGCCAGCTGACGGAGACGTCCTTCGGATCGCGCGTACGGCGCGACGGGACGATCGCCACGTCATCGAGGGAGTAGGCTCGGCGCCCACGCTTGCCACGGCCAATTTCAATCTCGTAAGTCACGGCTCTAGGTTATCCCACTGCTGGAACGCTTCACCGATGACGGGCAGGGATGGGACTGTCGCCGGCCGCTGCGCGGGCTGCCGGCTGCCCCTCTTCCGACTGCTGGCGTCGTCCCCACGCAGGCGGTACGCTCGACCTGCCGCACGGCAGGCACGCGCACCGTAGGCCCGTTCCCTTCACGGTTGCCGGCTGCCCGCCGCAGGAAGCCGGAGCGGGAAGTGGGCAGTCATGACAGGAAGGATCCGGCGGACCGTCGAGCGCTGGCGGCCGTTCGCGGGCGGCTTGGCGTCCACCCTGTGCTTTGGCATCGCCGGACTGGTCTGGTCGCTGCCCTTTCTTCGGTCGCGCCGCGTGCGGCGAGCCTCGTCATGTACCGTCTGCGCCTTCCATCAGCGCTTGCGCGGCATTGCTGTCTACGTGGTGGCGGCCGTGCTCGTTGCGGGAGCCGGCGCCCGCGCCGTGGAAGCGTTCTCCCCGCCCATCGTCTGCCACAGCCACATCACTGCCGACGGGCGAATCAAGCCGGAACCGTATCTGCAGGTTTCGCCTCCGGCCCCCTGGCGCATCGCCCGCAATTTTTTGGTCGCCCCAGTGAGCGGCGTCGGAGTCCTGACCGGGCGCGGCCTGGCGATGGACACGTGCTCCGGGCCGTCGCTGTGGGTCAAGTTCTGGCCTCCGCCGCGAACCAGCGGTGGCGGGACGATGCTCGGCGACGTGTTCGTTGCGTGGATGCCGCCGGTAGCCCCGTGGGGCCCCTTGAGCGTCTATGGGTATGGCATCGGAGATGAGGGTCAGTACGTTCGCTACGGCCCAAACATGTCCCAGAGCAGGGCCGAGGAGGCGAATCTCGCCAAACACGAGTCCCGGCACGTCGACCAGTGGGCCGTAGGCAACGTGCTGGCCGGCCCGTTCGCCTTCCCGGCGGCCTACATCATCGACGGAGCGCTGTTCCCCTCCTCCCGCAACCACTTCGAGCGAGCCGCCGGGCTGTCCGATGGGGCCTATCCGCCCGCCCCGGATAACTGGCCGGCGCCACGCTGGCCCGACACGGCGGCCCTGCTGGTCATCGCGCTGCTGGTCTTCCGACGTCGGCTCCGCTGGCTCAGCCGCATCGCGATCGGTGGCCGCGGGAACGCCCGAGTCCACGCCCCGATGCGCTGTCCCATCCATACCCGCGGCTGGTCGCAGCCCGCGGTCGCACCCCCAGTGCCGCCGCCGGTGCCGCCGCCGGGCGAAAGTCCCGCCGCTCCTTAACAACGACGGCGCCGCTCCCCTGGTGCGGGGAACGGCGCCGTCGTGGGCTGTGGGGCTACCGCTTGTAGTTCGGTGCTTCCACGGTCATCATGATGTCGTGCGGATGGGATTCCTTCAGGCCAGCCGCCGTGATTCGGACGAACTTGCCCTTGGCCTTGAGCTCGGCAACAGTGCGGGCGCCGGTGTAGAACATGGTCTGGCGCAAGCCGCCCACCAGCTGGTGCGCGACGGCTGAAAGCGGACCGCGGTACGGCACCTGGCCTTCAATGCCTTCGGGGATCAGCTTCTCGTCGTCCGGCACGTCGGCCTGGAAGTAGCGGTCCTTGGAGAAGGACGTGTTCTTGCCGCGGGTCTGCATGGCACCCAGCGAGCCCATGCCGCGGTACGCCTTGAACTGCTTGCCGTTGACGAACACCAGGTCGCCCGGGGACTCGGCGGCGCCGGCCAGCAACGAGCCGAGCATTACGGTGTCCGCACCGGCGACGAGCGCCTTGCCGATGTCGCCGGAGTGCTGCAGGCCGCCGTCGGCAATCACCGGAATGCCGGCCGGAATGGCCGCCTTGGCCGATTCGTAGATCGCCGTGATCTGCGGGACGCCCACCCCGGCCACCACACGGGTGGTGCAGATGGAGCCGGGGCCCACGCCCACCTTGATGGCGTCGGCGCCGGCGTCGACCAGCGCCTGCGCACCCTCGCGGGTGGCGGCCTGGCCGCCGATCACGTCCACATGGGCCGCGGCCGGATCCTTCTTAAGCCGGGCGATCATGTCCAGCACGCCCTGGCTGTGGCCGTTGGCGGTGTCCACCACCAGCACGTCCACGCCGGCCTCGATCATGGTCATCGCACGCTCGTAGCCGTCACCGAAGAAGCCGACGGCGGCGCCGACGCGCAACCGGCCGTCGTCGTCCTTCGTGGCCAGCGGGTACTGCTCCGCCTTGTCGAAGTCCTTGACCGTGATCAGGCCCTGCAGAATGCCGGCGTCGTCCACGAGCGGCAGCTTTTCGATCCGGTTCTTGCCCAGCAGTTCGATCACGTCGGGGCGACTGATGCCCACCTTGCCGGTGATCAGCGGCATCGAGGTCATCACCTCGTGCACCTTGGTGGTCGGGTAGTCGGCACGGGGCACAAACCGGGTGTCGCGGTTGGTGCAGATGCCCAGCAGCTTGCCCTCGGAGTCCACCACCGGCAGGCCGGAAACGCGGTAGTTAAAGCAGAGCTCGTCCAGTTCGGCGAGCGTGGCGTCCGGTGCGATGGTCACCGGATTGGTGATCATGCCGGACTCGCTGCGCTTGACCCGGTCTACGTGCTCGGCCTGGTCGGTGATGGAGAGATTGCGGTGGATCACGCCGAGTCCACCCTGGCGTGCCATGGCGATGGCCATCCGGGATTCGGTCACGGTGTCCATGGCCGCGGAGAGCAGCGGGGTCTGCACGGTAATTCGACGGGTCAGGCGTGAGCTGGTGTCGGCCTCGGACGGAATGACATCCGTGGGGCCGGGCAACAGGAGAACGTCGTCGTAGGTCAGACCCTCGAAAGCGAACGGATTGAATTCTTCGGACACTGCAGGGCCTTTCGAGCGATACCGGTTGCGGCCTCCGGGCACGGTCCAGAAGACCGGCTCCTGAGGTTGGTTACATCCTAAACGTTTCCGACGCGGCGGGTATTTCTGCCCACTGCGGATGTGGCGGAGCTAACGGCCGGCGGCCCCTTCCGGGCCCTGATCCGGACAGCAAAGAGGGGACCAGGCGTGGCCTGGTCCCCTCTCTGCGCTGTTGGTACCGTGGATCTCCGCGCGGGCGCGGCGCCCCTACCGGCGGTTAGTGCTGGTGGTTGTGCTCGTCCTCGTCGGCCGGCTTCTCCACCACCAGGGTTTCGGTGGTCAGCACCAGGGCTGCGATCGAGGCTGCATTGCGCAGCGCCGAACGGGTCACCTTTACCGGGTCGATGATGCCGGCGGCGAACAGGTCCTCGTAGTCGCCGGTGGCGGCGTTGAAGCCGTTGTTGACGGCCTGCTCGCCCACCTTGGAGACGACGACCATGCCCTCGTGCCCGGCGTTTTCGGCGATCCAGCGCAGCGGCTGGACCAGCGCGCGGCGGACCAGCCCGACGGCGGTGGCGGCATCGCCTTCCAGGGCCAGCACGTTCGGGTCGGTGTCCAGAGCCTGGGCAGCGTGCACCAGGGCGGAACCGCCGCCGGCCACGATGCCTTCTTCCAAAGCAGCACGGGTGGAGGACACTGCGTCCTCGATCCGGTGCTTCTTCTCCTTCATCTCGACCTCGGTGGCAGCACCGACCTTGATCACGCCGATGCCGCCGGCCAGCTTGGCCAGGCGTTCCTGCAGCTTCTCGCGGTCCCAATCGGAATCGGTGCGCAGCACCTCTGCCTGCAGCTGGGCCACACGGTCCGCCACATCGGCCTCGGAGCCGGCGCCGTCCACAATGGTGGTGTTGTCCTTGGTGACGGTGATCCGGCGGGCGGTACCCAGCACCTCGAGGCCCACCTGGTCCAGCTTCAGGCCGAGGTCGGCGGAGACCACCTGGGCGCCGGTGAGCACCGCGATGTCCTGCAGCATGGCCTTGCGGCGGTCGCCGAAGCCAGGCGCCTTCACCGCGGCGACGTTGAGCGTGCCGCGGATCTTGTTGACCACCAGGGTGGACAGGGCTTCGCCGTCGATGTCTTCGGCGATGATGAACAGCGGCTTGTTGGCCTGCAGCACCTTCTCCAACAGCGGCAGGAACTCCTGCACCGTGGAGATCTTGCCCTGCGAGATCAGGATGAGCGCGTCCTCGAGGACGGCCTCCTGACGCTCCTGGTCGGTGACGAAGTACTGCGACAGCAGGCCCTTGTCGAACTGCATGCCTTCAGTGAGCACCAGTTCGGTGTCCATGCTGGAGGCTTCTTCGATGGTGATGACGCCGTCCTTGCCCACCTTGTCGAAGGCTTCAGCCAGCAGCTGGCCGACCTCGGGGCTCTGGGCGGAGATGGTGGCGACCTCGGCCACCTTGTCCTCAACCTCGCGGGCGTTCTCCAGCAGGCGCGCGGCAACGGCCTCGACCGACACCTCGATGCCACGCTTGAGTGCACCCGGTGCGGCGCCGGCGGCTACGTTGCGCAGGCCTTCCTTGACCAGGGCCTGGGCCAGCACGGTTGCGGTAGTGGTGCCGTCGCCGGCGACATCGTTGGTCTTGGTGGCGACTTCCTTGGCCAACTGCGCACCGAGGTTCTCGTACGGATCGTCGAGCTCCACCTCGCGGGCGATGGTCACGCCGTCGTTGGTGATGGTGGGGGCGCCCCACTTCTTGTCCAAGACCACGTTGCGGCCGCGCGGACCGAGGGTGACCTTGACGGTATTGGCGAGCTTGTCGACGCCGGCTTCCAGCGCCTTGCGGGCCGCGTCGTTGAACTCCAACTGCTTTGCCATGAATTTGTTCCTTTCACGCGAAATGCCCCGGTTGCGCTGCAACACAGCGGCAGCCGGGGCATTTCGGTTGTCCGTCGTTCCGGCCGCGGGCGTCGACTGCGCGCGCCCGGGCCGCCGGACTGAAGCTGGTGGACTTACTTGGTGACGATGGCCAGCACGTCGCGGGCAGAAAGCACCAGGTACTCTTCGCCGCCGACCTTGACCTCGGTTCCGCCGTACTTCGAGTAGATGACAACGTCACCCTCGGCTACGTCGACGGGAACCCGGTTGCCATTGTCATCGACGCGGCCGGGGCCAATCGCGACAACTTTGCCTTCCTGCGGCTTTTCCTTGGCGGTGTCCGGGATAACCAGGCCGGAGGCCGTGGTCTGCTCTGCTTCGAGCGGCTGGACAACAATACGATCCTCAAGAGGCTTAATGGAGACCGACACTCGGCTCTCTCCTTTTCATGAGCTACGAATAGGTGGGCCAAGGAGATGTCTGCCGTCGTCGCGGTGCCGGCAGGCGGTTCCTTGTATTAGCACCCGCACAGGGAGAGTGCTAACAGTGACTCTATGAGACGGGTTAGCACTCGGTCAAGGCGAGTGCCAGCAGCGGGGCGATCCCGGCTCCACGTGACGCCGCGCGACAGTTCGGGCCGGCAACGAAGTTGCGTAAGGCTTACCTAACCCGATAGTTTTCACAGTGCGCGCAAATAGCAAACGTTTATGTTGCCTAATGCCGGAACCTTCGCAGGATCCGGCTTGACGAACGATGGAGTGTCAGTGAAAAACCCCCTGAAGTCCGGCCTGCTGGTCATGACCGCAGCTGTTTCCATGCTCGCTATGAGCGCGTGCGGTCAGCAGACCGATGCCGCAGCAGACGCCGGTGCAGAGACGATCAGCATTGAGCATGCCTCGGGAACCACCGAGGTGCCGGTAAACCCGGAGACCGTCTACACCTTCGATCTGGGCGCGCTGGACAGCCTCACGGCTTTGGGAGTCGAGGTGGACGGCGTGCCGGAGGCCGTGTACCCGAAGTCGCTGGCACAGTACGGCGAGGACAGCTACACCAAGATCGGCTCCATGAAGGAACCCGACTTCGAGGCGATCAGCGAGGGCGCCCCGGATTTGATCATCATCTCCGGCCGCACCGCTGAGGCCTACGGCGAGCTGAGCAAGATCGCCCCGACCATCGACCTGAGCGTCGACGCCGCCGCACCGGTCGACAGCTTCAAGGAAGTCTCCACGACTCTCGGCCAAATCTTCGGCAAGGAAGCCGAAGTCGAAGACAAGCTCTCCGCCCTCGACACCAAGATCGAGGACACCAAGGCCGCAGCTGCCGACGCCGGCACCGGCCTGGTGCTGATGACCAGCGGCGGCGAAATGACTGCCTACGGCGCCGGGTCCCGCTTCGGCATCGTGCACGATGTCCTGGGTGTGCAGCCCGCCGCCGAGGTGAAATCCGAAGGCCCGCACGGTGAAGCGATCTCGCACGAGTTCGTCGCCAAGACCAACCCGGACCACCTGTTCGTCATCGACCGCGACTCGGCGGTCGGCGAATCCGGTGGCGAAGCAGCCTCGGCGGTCCTGGACAACGACTTGGTCAACGGCACCAAGGCCGCCAAGAACGACAGCATCACCTACCTGGATTCAGCCTCCTGGTACCTGGTGGGCTACGGCCTGAACAACACGGACGCCATGATCAGCGCCGTCCAGGCAGCCATCACGAAGTAGCCCCCCCGTCCGGCCGCCGGCTTCCGAAGCCGGCGGCCCGCGCGGTGGCCCGACCTATGGCTTCCTCCACGATTTCCACTCCAGCTCCGGCTCCGGTTGCCGCCCCTGCCCGGCGTTCCCGTCCCCGGGGATCCGGTGCGCAGCTCGCCTGGGCGGGCACCGCCGTCGTTGTGTTGGCCTGTGCCAGCATGTTCGTCGGCGTCAGCGATGTCTCCCTGCCGGCGCTGCTTTCCGGTGACCAGACCGCATGGGACGTCTTCTGGATCAGCCGGCTGCCGCGGACCCTGTCCGTCATCCTGGCCGGTGCAGCACTGGGCATCGCCGGATTGATCATGCAGCTCATGGCGCGGAACAAATTCGTGGAGCCCTCCACCGTGGGCACCGTGGAGTCGGCTTCGCTGGGCATCCTGGTGGTCACGGTGGCCATCCCCGGCGCATCACTGCTGGCCAAGATGTCGGTGGCCACCGTGTTCGCTGCGGCCGGAACCGGGCTGTTCCTGCTGGTGCTGCGGCGGATCCCGCTGCGCAACACGCTGATCGTGCCGCTGGTGGGCATCATGCTGGGCGGCGTGATCGCTGCTGTCACCACCTTCTTTGCCTACCGGTACGACCTGCTGCAGTCGCTGAACAGCTGGATGATCGGCGACTTCTCCGGTGTGCTTCGTGGCCGCTACGAGCTGCTCTGGATCGTCGCGGTCCTTGGTGTGGTCGGTTATCTATGCGCGGACCGGTTCACCATGGCCGGCATGGGCCAGGAATTCTCCACCAACCTGGGCCTGAATTACGGCCGGGTGATGACCCTGGGACTGGTGATCGTTTCGTTGATCAGCGCCGTGGTGGTGGTCAACATCGGCGCCATTCCCTTCCTGGGCCTGGTGGTGCCCAACCTGGTATCGCTGGTGTTCGGCGACAGCGTCCGCCGCGCGGTCCCTTGGGTGGCCGTGTTCGGTGCTGGCTTCGTCCTGCTCTGCGACATCATCGGCCGCACCATCCGGTTCCCCTACGAAATCCCCGTGGGCGTTATTGTCTCCGCCGTCGGCAGCGCCATTTTCCTGTACCTGCTGCTGAGGACCCGCAAGAATGGCTGACACGGTTCTGCCCGCCGCCCTGACGCAGCACAAGCGCCGCACCGTCAAAACCGTCCGGCCACGGACCTGGATCATCCTGTTGGGACTCCTCACCGCGGTACTGGTTGCCGTGTTCATGACCATCGACCTCCGCGGCAATCTGGGCTACATCCTGCCCCGGCGGGCGATCAAGATCGGGTCGATGCTGCTGGTGGCGTACGCCGTGGGCGTGTCCACGGTGCTGTTCCAGACGGTGACCGCCAACCGGATCCTGACGCCGTCGATCATGGGTTTCGACGCCCTCTACATGCTGATCCAGACCGGACTGACCTTCGCCATCGGCGGCCAAGCGCTGCTGAGCATGGGCGCACCGGCTCGCTTCGTGATCGAAGTTTCGCTGATGGTCGCCTTCTCCTTCCTGCTCTACCGCTGGCTGTTCACCGGCGGCGGCAAGAGCCTGCACCTGATGCTGCTGGTGGGGATCGTATTCGGCACGATGTTCCGCGGTATCTCCTCGCTGCTGCAGCGGCTGATCGACCCGAGCGAATTCATCATCCTGCAGGACCTGTTCTTCGCCAGCTTCAACAACGTGGACGGCTTGCTGCTGGCCGTCTCGGCGCTGGCAGTTGCTGCCGCCAGCATCCCGGTCTGGCGGATGCGCCGGGAGCTGGATGTGCTGGCGCTGGGACGGGACACCGCTCTAAACCTGGGCGTGAACCACCGGCGGGCCGTTACCACGGTCTTGATGGTCTGCGCCGTCCTGGTGGCCGTCTCCACCGCGCTGGTCGGTCCGATTACGTTCTTCGGCCTGCTGGTGGCCAGCCTGGCATACCTGCTCTGCTCGCATTTCCGCCATGTCTACGTGCTGCCCATCGCCGTGCTGCTGGGCGCAATCGCACTGCTCGGCGGCCAGTTGGTGCTCGAACAGGTGTTCAGCTTCGACACCGCGCTGAGCATTGTCATTGAATTCGCGGGCGGTCTCCTGTTTATTGCCCTGCTGTTGAAAGGCTCCGTCAAATGATCCACGTCTCCGGCGTCTCCAAGACCTACGGCACGCAGACGGTAGTGGACGATGTCAGCTGCTACATCAAGGACGGCGGGATCACCTCGATCATCGGACCCAACGGGGCCGGCAAGTCCACGCTGCTGTCCATGGTCTCCCGGCTGCTGCCGATGGATGCCGGAGCCGTCACCATCGACGGACTGGACGTCAGCAACACCGCGGGCAAGGAACTGGCCCGCAAGATGGCCATCCTGCGCCAGGACAACCAGCTGACCGTGCGCCTGACCGTGAGGGACCTGGTCGGTTTCGGCCGCTTCCCGCACAACCAGGGCCGGCCGACCGCCACCGACAGGGCGCACATCGACCAGGCCCTGGAGTATCTGGACCTGACCTCGATGGCGGACAAGTTCGTGGACGAGCTCTCCGGCGGCCAGCGCCAGCGCGCTTTCATTGCCATGGTCCTGGCACAGGACACCGACTACCTGCTGCTGGACGAGCCGCTGAACAACCTGGACATGAAGCACTCGGTGGAAATGATGCGGCTGCTGCGCCGGCTAACCGACGAGCTGGGCAAGACGGTGGTGCTGGTCATCCATGACATCAACTTCGCCTCCTGCTACTCCGACTCCATCATCGCCATGCGCTCCGGCCGGCTGATCCATCAGGGCTCCCCGGCGCAGATCATGCATCCTGAAGTCCTTCGCGATGTCTACGAGATCGACATTCGGATCGAGGAAATCGACGGCAACCGGATCGGCGTCTACTTCGCCTGAACGGCTGTTTCCGGCACTGCAGGCGTTCGTTCGCAGCAAACCGCCTGCAACCTGCGAGCCCGCTCTGGGCCATCCTTCATGCTGCCCTATAGGGTTTGAGCACAAGGACCCGGCAGCGAAAGGGACGGCGACTCAGTGACCTCCAGGTCTCAGGAACAACTTCCGCGGCTGCAGGCTGAATCGGTCATGGCCGGCTACGACGGATCCGCGGTGTGCGGCCAGTTCAGCGCTGACCTGAACCCGGGGCAGGTGCTGGCCTTGGCAGGCGCCAACGGAGCCGGCAAGTCGACCATGCTGAGGACGCTGAGCGCCCGTCAGGAACCGGTGGCCGGCAGCATCAAACTTGACGGAGTGCCTGCGGACGAACGCTCGCTGCATTACCGCCGCAGCGTCGCCGCGGTTTTCGACGACGATGCCTTCTTCCCGGCGTTGACGGTCAGTGAGCACCTGCTGCTGATCGCCCTCGGGCACGGACTGGATGACCCGTCTGCGGCCGTCAGCCGTGAAGTTGGATTTTTTGGCTTGGACAGCCATGCCGAGGACTTCCCGCATTCCCTCTCCTCCGGGCAGAAGCGCCGGCTCCTGCTGGCTTCCGCCTTCATCCGCCCGTTCACACTGCTGGTGCTGGATGAACCGGAGCAGCGGCTGGATCAGACGATGCGCCGCCGCTTGGCCGAGCGGATCGTCGGGTGTGCCGGCGCCGGGGCGGCGATCCTGCTGGCAACGCACGATCCGCTGCTGCTGGCCGCCACAGCCGACCGCTGCGCGGTGTTGGATGGCGACGACGTAGCCTTCGTTGCGCCGGAACGCGCGGCCGAGTTGATTTCCGGGTGAGCCAGCTTCCTTCCGCCGCTGGTACAGCCGGGGCCGTGCGCTTCAATCCGATGGCCTTTTCCCGGGCTGCGGCAGCACGGCATCCGCTGGAGAGTCGGTGGAGCGTCTTCGCGGACGTGTACCAGACGCTATTGGGCGCAGTCGTGCTGATTTCCTACGCCGGGGCCCTGCTGTACGGCATTCGCGAAGAACTCTTGGTCAACGCCGGATCGGTGCTGACCCGCAGCGTGATCTCCGAAAGATTCGCCCAGGTTCCGGCGCAGACGGCTATGGCGGCCGTCCTGCTGCTGGCCGCTTCCGGCGGCTTTCTGCTGCTTTTGCGCCTGGGCCCGGTCTCGGCCACCGCTGCCCAGGGGTATTGGTGGCTGGGCCTGCCGATTAACCGGCGGAGGGCACTGGCCCGGCCGGCAGCCGGCCGGATGCTCCGGACAGCCTTGGTGGCCGGTCTTGTTTTCCTCCCGCTGGCGGCGCTGGCGGGGCCGGCGCACGGGGCGGCCTCGGTCCTGCTGGGCAGCGCCGCGGCGGCGGCCGTCGGGGCTGCGCTCTACCTGGCGGCAGCGTTTGCCCAGGCTACGGCGGGGAAGCCGGCGGCAACCCGGGTTGCCGGAATAGCGAGTGCCGTCGGCCTAGTGGTCCTGCTCCTGCCGCTGTTGTCCGGAGGCCTTGCGTCGTTTCCCGGGCAAGCTTTGCTGTTGTTGCCTTCCGGTTGGCCGCTGCTGGTGGTCCACGGCAGCATCTGGCCGCTGTGGGCCGCAGCCGCCCTGGTCCTGGTTGGCGGCTGCAGCGGCTATTTTCTGCTCCGGTCGCTCTCGACCGCCGAGCTGACCGCCAGCGGCAGTGTCTCCGGCCACGCCGCCGGCGCGCTGTATTTCGGCGACTTCCGTGAGCTGGAGCGGGCACTGGACCATCGCAGGGTGCGCCGCCGGTTCCGTCTCAGCCTTGCCCCACCGTCCTCGCCCTCCGCCGTGCTGGTACGCGCCGACGTCGTCGCCTTTCTCCGCTCCCCCGGCAAGGTTCGTCATGTCGCCGTGATGGCGCTGGCTCCGGCTGCCGTTGGCTGCATCGCCGGTGCCGGCAGCGCCATCATCATGGCCGGCGTCCTGCTGGGCTGTGGCTGGGCGGCCGCCTCCGGCTGCGCCTTCGTTGCCCGTGCCCACGCTGCCAGGCCTGTCCTTGAAAGCCTTCTGCCCTTGGCGCCCGTCCAGGCACGGCGCGCCCATGCTGTACTTCCCGCCGTTGGTCTGGCGGTTTGGGGTCTGGTGTCCTTCGGGTTGCTGGCAGTGATGGGTGCAGGTGGTCCGTCACTGGCGGTGCTCGGGGTCCTGGCCGGACTCGGTTTGGCCGGCGCGGCCATGCGGGCCGCGTTTCAGCCGCGGCCCGACTGGACTCGTCCCGGCGGCAGCACGTCCAACCTGCTTATGCCCGCGGGCGTCGAAGCCAGTTTCATTCGAGGTCCGGACTTTTCGGTGATCGCCATGCTGCCCGCCCTGATCGCTGTAGTATCAGGCGTCGTACCGTGGTGGCTCCTGCTGGTCCAGGCCGGCTCCAGCGCATACTGCCTGTGGTGGGGAACGCGCGCGGAGTAGTCCACGGGCCCCGACTGGCGAGGGGCCGAGCCGTCATTCCTTGAGGACCGAGAGGATGTTGCCGGCAGGGTCCTTGAACCAGGCGATGTCCGGGCCGTTGCCGCGCATGATGCCCTTTTCATCGGTGGGCAGGTCCGGATTGTTGTAGATCTTGGTCTGCACGCCACGGCCGTTGAGTTGGTCCACCGCGGTTTCGACGTCGTCGACGGCGAAATTCAGGACCGTGAACGTTGCCGGTTCGTGGTCCGGCTTCGGATACATGATCACCCGGGCGCCGCCGGGCAGATGGAGCTCGAGGATCCCCATGGGTCCGTCGGCCACCTTGAGGCCCAAGGTGCCGCCATAAAACTGTTTGGCGGCGGCGATGTCATTGACGCTGAAGCCGCTGAAAGCATGGTTGGGGGTAAACCCGGCGCTGTCCATGGTGGTCTCCTTCGCTTCGCGGGCGGGCACTTCCAGACTGGCACAGCAGCACCGGCCAGAACAGTGCTCCGCGCCGCTAGCATGGAACCAGGACCCGCCGCAGGTCCGGCCGCGGGTATTGACGGAGGCCGACATGGGACAAGACCCGGCGTGGACCGCGGACGTCTCGGCGCTGCAGGCCATTGCGGCCTCGCCGCTGGGCAGCCTGCCCGAGCCGCTGCTGCGCGACCTCTTGACCGGCAGCACCCTGGTCCGGGTGCCGGCCGGCACTGTCACCCACCGTGAAGGCGATGCAGACCCCCATCTGGAGCTCATGGTCTCCGGGCTGCTGAAGTTTTATGCCACGGCCCCGGACGGGCGAACCATCACGGTGCGCTACTGCCGCCGCGGGTCGCTGATGGGTGTGGTTTCCCTGTTTTCACCGGACTTCGCCCTGCCGGTGAGCGGTGTGGCGCTGACCGACACCGAACTGGTGCGTCTCTCCCCCGTGCGGGTACGTGGCGCCGCGGCGCGCGAACTGCCGGTGGCCCACGCGTTCCTTCGCGAGCTGAGCGCGCGCGTGCTCGGTTTTATGGCCGAGATCCCCGGCAGCGCCTTTACCTCGGTGCGGCAGCGGGTAGCCCGGCACTTGTTGGACCTGGCCGCCGGTGCCGATGCCGGCCGGCTGGACGGGCCTGCACCGATGCCAGCTGCCGGGTCGGAGCTGGCCGTACACACCACGCAGCAGGAACTGGCGCAGGCGGTCGGTTCGGTCCGCGAAGTGGTGGTGCGTATTCTGCGCGACCTGCGCGAAGCCGGGGTGGTCCGTACCGAACGGGACCGGATAGTGATTGTTGAGCCGGGGAGGCTGGCGGAGCTGGCCATCTGGAACCCAGGTTCCTGACACCGTCCGGGTAGCTCCCGACACTGGACCTATGAAGACCCTACCCACACCGGCAACGCAGCCCGGGGCCGCGACCGACGTGCCAATCACCCCAGAAGAACTGCAACTGGCGTCCCGCAACCACGCGATGCCGCTGGAGATGCTCACCGCCGCCCGTACGCCGGCGGGCATGCACTATTTGCTCACCCATTTCGATGTCCCGCTCATCGACGCCGGTGCCTGGCGGCTGCGGATCGGCGGCGCGGTGCGCCGGCCACTGGAGTTCAGCCTGGCCCAACTGCAGGCCCGCGAACAGCGCACTCTGGCCGTCACCTTGGAATGCGCAGGCAACGGCCGGAGCCTCATCAAACCCCGGCCCGTGAGCCAGCCGTGGATCTACGGCGGAGTCGGCACCGCCGATTGGACCGGTACACCGCTGGCCCCCTTACTCGCTGAGGCCGGTGTGGACCCGGAAGCGGTGGATGTGGTTTTCACCGGCGCGGACCGGGGCGTTCAGGGCGGTGAAGAGCAGAGCTATGCCCGGAGCCTGAAAGTTTCCGAGGCAACGTCCCCGGACGTGTTGCTGGCCTACGCCATGAACGGTGCGCCGTTGCCACCCCAGCACGGCTTCCCGGTGCGGCTGGTGGTGCCAGGCTGGTACGGGATGGCCAGCGTGAAGTGGCTGACCGGCATCGAGGCCAGCACCTTCCCGTATACGGGATTCCAGCAGATGTCCTCCTACCGCTACAACCGCAGCGAAACCGATCCCGGCGAACCGGTAACGCGGATCAAGGTCCGTGCACTGATGGTCCCGCCGGGCATCCCGGACTTCATGACGCGAAACCGGCTGGTGGATGCAGGCCCGGTGCTGCTGCGCGGCAGGGCCTGGTCCGGGAGGGCACCCATCCAGCAGGTCAAGGTCGCCGTCGACGGCGTGTGGTCGGAGGCGCAATTGGACCCGCCGGACGGCGAATATGCCTGGCGCGGCTGGACTTTCCGCTGGCAGGCGGAACCGGGCGGGCATCAACTGCGCTGCCAGGCGATGGATGCCCTCGGGCAGGTCCAGCCATTGGAGCCGGAATGGAATTATTTGGGCATGGGCAACAATGCCGTGCAGACGGTGCCGGTGACTGTCCGTCCGTAAAGGCAGCATCCGGACGCGGTAGTATTCCGGTTCATGGCTTCGCCCGGCCCGCCAGCCCGCCCGGAACATTCCCAGCCTGAGGCTTGGTGGAAAAGGTCCCACGAGACCACCGTCCTCCTGGTGGCCATTCTGGCGTCCTTCGTGGCCTTCCTCGACGCCTCCATCGTCAATGTGGCGCTGCCCGCCATTGACCGTGACCTGGGCGGCGGCCTGGCGGTCCAGCAATGGGTGGTGGGCGGCTACCTGCTGGCCCTCGGCTCGCTGATCCTGGTGGCCGGCGCCCTGTCCGACGTGTTCGGCCGGATCCGGATCCTGCGGCTGGGGCTGATGGTCTTCGGGGCGGCTTCGCTGGCCTGCGCTGCGGCGCCGGCTGCCGCCGCCCTGATAGCCGCCCGGATTGTCCAAGGCGCAGGCGCGGCGCTGCTGGTGCCGGCTTCGCTGGCCTTGATCACCCTGACTTTCGCTGGCCGGGACCAGCACCGGGCGATCGGAATCTGGACCGGCTGGACCGGCACCGCGTACATCATCGGCCCGGTCTTCGGCGGCCTGCTGGTGGACACGCTAGGTTGGCGGCTGGTCTTTGCCGTGAACGTGCTGCCCATCGCCGCCACCTTATGGCTGATGGCCCGGCTGGCCGATCCGCCCCGGCAGGAGCCGCGGGCACCCATCGATGCCTTGGGGGCGTGCCTGGCCGCCGCCGGGCTCGCCGGGCCGGTGTTCGCGCTGATCGAACAGCAACGGCTCGGCTGGACAGATCCACGGGTGCTTATTCCGCTGGCCGCCGGGCTCATCAGCCTGGGGCTCTTTCTGTGGTGGGAACGCCGAGTCTCCTACCCGATGATGCCACTGCAGATTTTCCTCGTGCGCAATTTCGGCGTCGGCAACATCGCCACGGTGGGAATTTACGCCGGCCTGTCCCTGGGGATGTTCGCGCTGCCGGTCTTTCTGCAGCAGTCCGCCGGCTTCAGCGCCACCGCCGCCGGCCTGGCGATCTTGCCGATGAGCATCCTCTCACTCGCACTGGCAGCCTGGTTCGGCCGGCTCTCGGGCCGCTACGGGCCGCGCCTGTTCATGGCCGCGGGGCCGCTGCTGGCCGGCACCGGATTCCTGCTCATGTTGTCCGTGCACGAGCCGCTGGACTTCTGGCAGCACATCGTGCCGGGCGTGCTCTTGGCGGGTCTTGGCCTAGCAGTAACTGTCTCCCCGCTGACCGCAGCGGTGCTGGGCGCGATCGAGGCGGAACGCAGCGGGATCGCCTCCGCGGTGAACAATGCGGTGGCCCGCATTGCCGGGCTGCTGGGGATTGCCGTCGCCGGCGCCATTACCGGCGGACTGCTTGACTACGCAGGTTTCCGCCACGCCGCGCTGGCCGCTGCCCTGATGCTGTTCGCCGGCGGGGCGGTTTCCGCCGTAGGCATCCGCAACCGGCCCTAGGTGCCGGGCCGCAACTCACGGGCCAGGCCCGCAGGCTCCCCTGGGCCAGGCCCGCAGGCTTCCCTGGCCCAGGCCGCAGCCCCTGCCCCCACGCCCTGAGCCAGCCCCGGCCCAGCAGGACTACACCACGGAAAAATCGCCCGGCAGGATGGTCCGGCCGGTCAATGCCAGCAGGACCATCGCCCCGTCGCCGCGTTCGGAGGCGATCTGGATGGCGAGTCGGCCGGCTTCCAGTTCCACGTCGCTGGGCAGCTCGGCCACCAGGCCGCACGCGCGGGACAGGTCCAAGGTGTGCACGGCCAGCTCGAAGATCCGGGTCGGCAGGTAGTCGCTGAACCGCATTCCGCCGGCAGCCGTTTCGATGATCCGGTCTTCGGCCAGCGGCAGCGTGTTCTCCAGCTGGGCCAGCAGCCGGTCCACCATATCCACCGGGTGCGGCCCCAATTCCTTGCCGGCCGCGATGGCCCGCTCGGTGACACCGGGGTCATCAGCCAGTCCGGTGGCCAGGTAATAGTCGGCGGCCGATTCCACCTGGACCTTGTCAGCCGGACGCCCCAAATATGTCAACACCGTGGACAGGGCACGGCTGGTGTGGCCGGCCAAGGTCCGCACGGTCCAGTCATCCAGCCCTGGCGCATTCCACGCGGTAGACGGCACGTCGGACAACACTTCCCGGAAATAGCGGCCCGCGGACAGGAAAGTTGCCGCCGATTGAATCATGCGCCCATGCTACGGCCGGCCGCTGTCCACGACCAGCGCTTTGGTGTGGCCCGGCACAGTCCGGGCAGGATTGCCGTGTCCCTCAGGCCAGGCGCCGCATGTCCCTCCGCCACGCCGGCACAGGGACGGCGACCTCTTCCCACAGGGCCTGCCATCCGCGGTGGGCACGATTGCTGGCCGCGATCAACTCGCCCAGTTCCGCTTCGATTTCCGCCTGGCAAGCATCCGTATCGATGTCGCTCCAGTCCAAGGGTGTTGACATAATCCGGGCCTCCTCACAGTAAGCTTCCTTCGATCCTACGGACGCCGCGCTCGTCCGGCCATGGGGAGAACTACCCATCAGCGCGTGTAAAGACGATCCTCCGGCCGTGCGCCGGCCCGAATCGGCTGCACTAGGCTTGAAACCATGGCACCCGAGACCCACGCCGAGAGCATCGCCCCGATTCTGACTCCGGAGGGCTGGGAACTGCTGAACTCGCTCGGCCCGTACTCCGAAGCGGAGAGCCTGCACACCGGAACCGAGCTGCGCAAGGCCGGCCACTCCCCCGAACTGGTCTCCGCCGCGATGACGCAATCCCGGCTGCGGGCCAAAGCCGCGGCAAAATTCGGCCCGTTCGCGGAAAAGATGCTCTTCACCCAGGCAGGACTGGAACAGGCCACCCGGCTGAACATCGCGGCCCTGCACGCCCAGCGGTTCCAGGCTGCCGGGGCCGAACACGTGGCTGACCTCGGCTGCGGCATCGGCGCGGACTCGATGGCGCTGGCCACCCTTGACCGCAGGGTCACCGCCGTCGAACGTGATGAAACCACCGCCGCCGTGGCCACAATCAACCTGATGCCCTGGCCGGACGCCACCGTGGTCAACGCCGAAGCCGAAGACGTTGACCTGACCGGAGTCGACGGCGTGTGGCTGGATCCGGCCCGGCGGACCACCACGACGTCGGGCACCACCAGGATCTTCGATCCGGAGGCGTTCTCGCCGCCCTTGTCCTTCGTTGAGCAGCTCGCGGACCGGGGCCTGCCGGTGGGCGTCAAAATGGGTCCCGGCATCCCCCACGACGCGCTGCCGGAGAACTGCGAGGTCCAATGGGTATCCGTCAACGGCGACGTGATTGAGGCGGCGTTGTGGTTCAACACGCTGGCCCGGCCCGGCGTCCGGCGTGCGGCCTTGGTGATCGGGGCCGCCGGCACCGCCGAACTCACCAGCGCCGTCAGCTTCGATCCGGCCCACCAGGACGTGGAGACCGGTCCGGCCGAAGGCTACCTGTATGAGCCCGACGGCGCAGTGATCCGGGCCGGGCTGGTGGCCGATCTGGCCCGCGGCCTGGAGGGCCACCTGCTCGATGAGCACATCGCGTACATCTGTGCTCCGCAGCTGCAGCAGACCCCGTTTGCCCGGGCGTACAAGGTGCTGGAGGTCAAGCCGTACAACGTCAAGAAGCTCAAGGCGTGGGTCAAGGCCAACCGGATCGGCACCCTGGAGATCAAGAAGCGCGGCACCTCGGTCACCCCGGACGAATTGCGCAAAACCCTGCTGACCGGTTCCGGCAAGGGTCCGAACAAGGCGACGCTGGTGCTGACCCGGATCGGCGAGGACCGGGTGGCGATCGTCGTCGAGCCCGTCCCCTCCGCCGGCGGCCGCAGCCGCGAGCGCGCAGCCAGGCCCTGACACACTAGAATCAAAGCAGTGTCGCCGCCCGTTCTGCGCGAGACGTGCATCTCCGGCGGCAGCCGGTACCGCCAGATACGGAGCAGCGTTTGAACATCGATTTTGCCCAGTCCGCCCAATCTTCTCTTGGAGTCGAGTGGGAGCTGGCGCTGGTAGACGCACAAACCGGCGAGCTGGTCTCCGTGGCCGAGCAGGTGCTGGACGCTGTCCGCGCGGGCCATCCCGACCTGAAAGACGACGACGAGCACCCGCACGTGAAGCAGGAACTGCTGCTGAACACGGTTGAGCTGGTGACCGGCATCTGCCGTACCGTCAGCGATGCCAAGGCCGACCTGAGCAGTGCACTGACCGCGGTCCGCGACGTCACCGATCCGATGGGCGTGGAACTGTTCTGCGCCGGCAGCCACCCGTTTGCGGCACCGCGGTCGCAGCCGGTGACGGACAAGGCGCGCTATGCCAAGCTGATCGACCGCACCCGGTGGTGGGGCCAGCAGATGGTGATTTACGGGGTGCATGTGCACGTCGGCCTGGATCACCGGGACAAGGCGCTGCCGGTGATGGACGGGCTGCTCAACTATTTCCCGCATTTCCAGGCGCTCTCCGCATCCTCCCCCTTCTGGGCTGGAGAGGACACCGGGTACGCCTCGCAGCGCGCGCTGATGTTCCAGCAGTTGCCCACCGCGGGCCTGCCGTTCCAGTTCCCCAGTTGGGCGCTGTACGAGGACTACGTCCAGGACATGTTCACCACCGGCGTGATCGACACCATCAGCGAGATCCGCTGGGACATCCGTCCGGTTCCCGCGCTGGGTACCATCGAGATGCGGGTCTGCGACGGGCTGTCGACGCTGCAGGACGTGGGCGCCGTCGCCGCGCTCACCCAGTGCCTGGTGGACGAGTTCTCCACCGCGTTGGACAACGGCTGGGCCATCCCCACCATGCCGCCGTGGCATGTGCAGGAGAACAAGTGGCGCGCCGCCCGCTACGGCATGGACGCCATCATCATCCTCAACGCCGCCGGCAAGGAAATGCTGGTCACCGAACACCTGCGCGAGCATGTGCTGAACCGGTTGGAACCGGTGGCCCGGAAGCTTGGCTGCAGCAAGGAACTGGCCGACGTGGAGAAAATCATCGACGGCGGTGCCGGCTACCAGCGCCAGCGCCGGGTGGCGGCAGAGCACGACGGCGACCTGCGCGCCGTCGTGCTCGACGTGGTCAGCCAGCTGCGCCGCGCCGACCACTGACGGGATCGGCGCGCCGCCAAGCAGCGCCGGGAAGTTCCTGCAGCCTCACAGACCGGCTGCGCGGCGCCGCCGGTCGTGGCTGCCGCGCAGGTCGCGGTTCAGCCGACGGTCGCCGTGGTAAAGGATGGAACTGTAGTCCACCTCTTCGGCCGTCTTGGCAATCACCACGGGCTCTGCGGTTTTCGGCTTTTTGGGCTCGACGTAGAGCCAGCCGATGGTCCCCAGCACAATGTCCACCAGCGAATTCTTGATCCCGATGTAGGAATAGATCGCGTAGATCGCCAGCGTCGCGTTGAGGGCGGCGAAGGCGGCATTGCCCCAGTTCTGCGCCAGGATGTCGCGGTAGAACGTGAACAGCGAGAACGCCACCATCAGATACGGAATCAGCACGTACAGGGCAGGCGCCGCGGTACGGTCCTTGACCTTGGGCGTCCGCACAAACGGAATCTTCTCGCCGGTCAACGCCTGCTGCATCGATTTGAAAACGCCGGCCAGGTTCACCGGCAGCATGACCAGGTTGAATCCGTAGATGCGGAAGATGTCGCCAAAGCGGTGGCCGCAGTCGCGCAGGTCGCTGCCCATGGCCAGGAAGTAGGGCAGCGCCGCAATAAACACCACCGGGCTGAGCAGCCGACTGTCGTACGGATAGGCCAACAGGAACACCAGGCCGAAGCTGGCCCAGGCGATCGAGGCCATGTAGTTGACCTTCATGAGCACTTCGCGGACCAGGATCCGCTCGTGCCGGTGGCGCCGCTCCACCAGTTGCGACCACAGCTTGGGCAGGATCAGCAGGCCGCCGTTGGCCCACCGCCGCCGCTGCACCACCAGCGAGCCAAAGTCCGGCGGGGTGGCGCTGTAGCTCAGCCGTTCCGGGTAGTTGGCCAGCTTCCAGCCGTGCGCGCCCAAGTCGATGCTTGATTCGGTGTCTTCGATGACCGTCCGGTCCTGGATGTAGGTGCGGATCTCGAAGCCGCCCACCGTCTCCACCTCGACGATGTCTTCCAGCGCCTCCTTGCGGATCACCGCGTTGGCGCCCACCCAGAAGGTGGCACCGTAATAGGTCATGCCTTGATGCAGGATGTGCTGGATGTCAGTGGTCGCGCCGGCTACCCGCTCAATCCGGGTGGGAGCTCCGCGGAAGGCCGAGTAGGGCGTCTGGGCGACGGCGATGCGCTCGTTCCCCGGGGATTCGAGGAAGTACACCAGCCGCAGGCAGTAGTCGCGCAGCAGCTGGGAATCGGCGTCCAAGGTCAGCAGATAGCGGCTGTCGGGGATCTCAAGGTCCGCGTCTTCGCCGTCCGGCACGGGCCGCAGGACGGTGTCGCCGGCGGCGTCCTCCACTTCCCAGCGCTGGCCCATCAGCGAGATGTAGGCGTTCAGGTTCATCGCTTTGTTGGCCTCATGCGAGAGGTTGGCATAGCGTTTGCGCTCGAACGTCTCGGTCTTCACGCTGAAGGTCCGCACCAGGCGCAGGTGCAGTTCCTCGATCCGCTCGGGGGCCAGCTCAGCCGACTGTGCGGCGGCCGCCTCCAGAGCCAGCAGCACCAGGCGCAGTTCGCGGGCCAAGCCCATGACCACCAAGTCCACGAAGAACTCGTCAACGTGGTCCTCGATGCGCTCGGCCTCGGCGAATTCTTCCAGCCAGGTGGCGGCGGCGGTGTACTCGCTGATCAAGCGCTGCAGATCGGACGACGGCGCGTGGTCGCCATTGCGGAATGCCGCCAGGGCGGCGTTGGCCCTGTTGGCCGGGACCCGCAACCTGTCGCTGATCTCGGTCTGCAGGGCCCGCGTGCGCTCAAGCCGTTGGAGCACGGCGGGATCGGTGGGGAAAGGCGGGTCGTCGAGCAGCAGCACCACCCGCAGGTCGGGGAATTCCTGCAGGGCTGCCGACCACAGCGTGGACCGGACGACCTCCGGCTCTTCGGCGTAGGACGGCACCAGCACGGTCACGCCGCCGTCGTAGCGGGAAAAGTGCCGGTCCAGCTCCCCGCGCGGAACCCGCTGGTGGTCGCGGAACCGGTACATGGCCCCCTGCCGGGCCAGCAAGTACATCAGGGCGGAGAAGGTCAGGAACGTCACCACGACCAGATAGGACACAGCTTCCAGCTGGAACCGGAAGCCCGGGCCCGGGTTGTTGGCGAACTGGCGCAGGATGGTGGTGACCACATAGACGATCCAGGCCGTCACCGTGGTGATAATCCCCAGCCGCCCCAGGACGATCTTTCGACCGCTGGGCTTGGGGTGCACGATGGACATCGGTTCCGACCGCTTTTCGGCACCCCACTGGCGGCGCCGCGGCGCCGGATCGGCGGCGGAAGCGAGCGGCTCGACTTGAGCGGCAGGCATGGTGTCCAGCATGAAAACCCCCAACAAACAGGACGAAAAAAGGGCAGAGCCGTGGTGCTCTGCCCTGGTGGATCCTCGGCCGGCGGAACGGGCGCCGGTGCCCCTTAGTCTAGGGGCTTGCCCGAGACAATAATACAACGTTTAAACGTGATTAACGCCACTCTTTCAGGCGTGTCGTCATCAGATGTCTACCTGTTACCGTACAGACACGGGTTCCGGAGCGGATTCCCGTAGTTGGGGAGAACAATGTCGAAAAGATTTCCGGGCCGCCGCTTGTCCTGGCTGCGGCTTGGCGTCCTGATCACCGCGACCGCGGCCCTCGTGGCCGCGGCCGGGGTTGGTTGGGGACAGTTCACTGATGCGCGTGCTGCTGCGGGCAAGGCGTCCTGGTTCGCCGGCTACGTGGACGCTACGGCTACTCCGTTCTACAGCTTCGAGAACCCCTCCAGCGAGGCCGAGCGCAGCGTCATCCTCTCCTTCATCGTGGCGGACCCGGAAAATCCCTGCTCCCCGTCCTGGGGCGGCTTCTACGGATTCGACGAGGCCCAAGCCACCATGGACCTGGACCGCAGGGTTGCCCGGCTCGCGGAAACCGGCGGCCACGTGGGCATTTCCTTCGGCGGCCTCCTCAACCGGGAACTGGCCAGTGCCTGTACCGATCCGGTTGCCCTGAAGCGGGCATACAGCCAGGTGCTGGAGCGCTACAACGTGGACACCATCGACCTGGACATCGAAGGCGAGAACCTCACGGACGCCACGGCCGGCGAACGCCGTGCCACGGTAATGGCCCAACTGGCCGCGGAGCGGGAAGCAGCCGGCCAGGATCTGGAGATTTGGCTGACCCTGCCGGTCGCCCCGCATGGCCTGACCGAGGACGGGGTCCGCACGGTCCAACAAATGCTGGCCGCCAAGGTGCCCTTGGCCGGCGTCAACCTCATGACCATGGACTATGGCCAGAGCCGGCAGCAGGATCAGGGCATGCTCGATGCCTCCATCCAGGCGGCCCGGTCGGCGCACGTCCAGCTGCAGACCGCCTACCGCGAGGCCGGTTTGGAGTCCGGCGAACGGACCGTCTGGAGCAAGATCGGCCTGACCCCGATGATCGGCCAGAACGACGTGCCCGGAGAAATCTTCACCGTGGACGATGCCGCCGGACTCAACGCCTTCGCCACCGAAGTCGGCATCGGGCGGATGTCCATGTGGTCGCTGAACCGCGACACCACCTGCAGCACCAATTACGGGGACGTCACCAAGGTGTCGGACAGCTGCAGCGGCGTAGAACAGCAAGGGATCAGCTACGCGGCCGTGCTCGGCCAGAATTTGGGCGGGCTGCCGCGGTCGGTCAGCGAGCCGGGCCACGATGCCACCGCCGCCCCTGCCCCCACCGGTCCCCCCGTTGCGTCCGACGCCGACATCGTGGACGATCCGGCGACCAGCCCCTACCCGATCTGGACCAGCGAGGCGGCCTACGTGGCCAACGAGCGCGTGGTCTGGCACCGCAACGTGTACAAGGCCAAATGGTGGACGCGCGGCGACGTGCCCGACGATCCCACCGCCTCCGAAGAGGTCACTCCGTGGACCTTGATCGGGCCGGTGCTGCCGGGCGAAACCCCGCAGCCTGTAGTCACCGCCCCGGCTGGCACCTTCCCGGAGTGGAAGATCGGCACCGTCTACCTGAAAACCGATCGCGTCCAACTCGAAGGCCGGGTGTTCGAAGCCAAGTGGTGGACCCAGGGCGACAGCCCCGAAGCTGCCCTGCAGGGAGCGGACAGCTCGCCGTGGCTGGTCCTGACCAACGAAGAAGTGGCTGAACTGCTCGCCGACCTCGGCAAGTAGCCACCGCCTGAACCGCGGCGGATCCCGTTTTACAGGTGCACGCTGCTGACCGGCATCGAGGAGTCCGGCGCGAATTCGATGCCGGACGGCTGGCCGCCGGCCATCACCACCTGGGCGCCGAGCGCGGCGACCATCGCGCCGTTGTCGGTGCACAGTGACACCGGCGGCACCCGCAGCGAGATGCCGTGCTTGTCACAGCGCTCTTGAGTCAGCGCGCGCAGCCTCGAGTTGGCCGCCACCCCGCCGCCCAGCAGCAGGTTGCTGATGCCGTGCTCGGTGCAGGCCAGCATGGCCTTGGCGGTGATCACGTCCGCCACCGCTTCCTGGAAGGACGCCGCGATGTCTGCCACCGGAAGTGGCTCGCCCGCAGCTTCGAACTGCTCCACACACCGGGCCACGGCCGTCTTCAAGCCGGAGAAAGACCAGTCGTAGCGGTGCGGTCCCGGCTCCTCCGCTGACCCCATGTACTTGGGTTGGGTCAATCCGCGCGGGAAACGGATCCGCTTCGGATCCCCCTCGCGGGCCAGCTTGTCGATCACCGGTCCGCCCGGGTACCCCAGGCCGAGGATGCGGGCCACCTTGTCGTAGGCTTCGCCGGCCGCGTCGTCGATGGTGGCGCCGAGCAGTTCTACGTCGTCCGTCAGGGAGCGCACGCGCAGGATCTCCGTGTGGCCGCCGGAAACCAGCAGCGCACCCAGGTTCTCCGGCAGCACTCCCCCGTCCAGCACGCCGACGCCCACGTGGGCCACCAGGTGGTTGATCGCGTACAGCGGCTTTCCGGTGGCCAGTGAAAGCGCCTTGGCTGCACAGACGCCGACCATCAGGGCGCCGGCCAGCCCGGGCCCGGAGGTGACGGCCAGTGCGTCCACTTCGTCCAAGGTGACGCCGGCGGTGTCCAGCGCCTGCTCCAGCGTGGGGATGAACGCGTCCAGGTGGGCGCGCGAGGCGATCTCCGGGATCACGCCGCCGAAGCGAACATGCTCGTCCATCGAGGACGAAACGGTGTTGGCCAGAAGGGTATCGCCGCGGACAATGCCGACCCCGGTTTCATCGCAGGAGGATTCGATCCCCAAGACCAGCGGTTGGGTGCGGTTCATCGGGTCTCCTCCATGGTTTCCGGCTGCTCGCCCGGTATGGCGGCCCCCGCAGCGTCCCGGCCGGCACCGGGCCGGCCGGTCCAGTCCTTGAGCTTCAGCCGCATGATCAACGCGTCGGCGCCGCCGCGGTAGTAGCGCGGGCGCACGTGGATCTGCTCGAAGCCAAACCAGCGGTAGAGCCGCTGCGCCCGCGGATTGTCAGCGCGCACCTCCAGCAGCACGTCCTCCGCCCGCTGCTCCGCGGCCTGTTCGATCAGCAAGGCCAGCAGGCGGGTGCCGATCCCCTGCCCCTCGCGCTCGGGCACCACGGCGATGGTCTGCACATCGGCGATCGGCCGCACGCACATCAGGCCGGCATAGCCGATCACCTCGCCGAGGGCATCCACGGCCACGTAGTAGCTGCGGGTGTCCTGCGCCAATTCCTCGTAGAACATCTCGGTGGGCCACGCATCGGCCGGAAACAGTTTCCGCTCCAGCGCATCCACCGCGGGAATGTCGGCCTCGGTCATCGCCCTGATCTGGCCCGCGGGCGGCGCGCCGGCGGTCACAGTGCACGCTTCCGCGGTCCGGGGACCTTTGCGTCCGATTCGCGCAGGTACAGCGGCGACGTGTCCAGCAGGTCCAACCCCTTTTCCAGCTTGGCGACGGCGGTGCGGCCCAGCGCTTCGGCCGTCGGCTGTGTGCCGCTGTACTCGGTGACGCCGCGCAGCTGCTCCGGGTACAGCCCGGCGCCCATGCCGTAAGCCGGCAGGTCCGGGACCGCGGACGGCGCACTGACGTGCGGGCCGTCCAGCAGTTCATGCCTGCCGCCGGTACTGCGGTAGCGCGCCCAGTACACTTCCTTGCGCCGGGCATCGGTGGCCACCACGAACTCGTCCACGCCGGCCCGCCAGGCATCAAGCGCGGCGTCCACGGCAATGGCGTCCAGGCTCATCACACCGTGCAGCGGCTTGCCCCAGGCGAAGGCCAGCGACCGTGCCGTGGCAATGCCGGAGCGCAATCCCGTGAACGGCCCCGGCCCCACGCCCACCACCACGGCGTCGATGTCCGCGCCGGTGACGTCCGCCGTCGTCATGATCTTGCCGATTCCCGGGGCGAGTACTTCCGCGTGGCTGCGGGTGTCCTCGGTGGCGAAGGCGGCCAGCGTCTCTCCTTGTCCGGTCAGCAGCGCGGCGCTGGCGATAGCGGAGGTGTCAAGCGAGAGGATCAGCACGCATCAATTTTACTTGAGGGATTCCACGGCCCCTCGCATCGGCTCCCGCCGCCTCGTGGGGCCGCGGGCTGCCGGACCGCTCAGGCCGGCGGCTGCCCGGCGATATTCACCATCCAGTGCACGCCGAACTTGTCGGTGCACATGCCGAAGGTGTCCCCCCACGGGGCCTGTTGCAGCGGTTCAGTGATGTTGGCGCCGTCGATCAGCTTGTCCCAGTAGCCGCGCAGTTCTGCCTCGTTGTCGCCGCTGAGCGAGAGCGAATGGCTGGAACCGGGGGTGAAGTCCATGCTGTTCGGCGTGTCCGCTGCCATCAGCACCAGGCCGCGCTCGGTGGCCAGCTGCGAGTGCATGATCTTGTCGGTCTCGGCCGGATCATCGCTGGCGTGGAAGTCGCCGAAGGTGTTCAGCGTCAATTCGCCGCCGAACACCGACTGATAAAAGGTCATCGCTTCTTTGGCCTGGTCGCGGAATCCCAGGTACGGGGTCAGCGCAGTGTCCATGGGTTGGCCTCCTCGCCGGTCTGCTGTCGCCAACGATTATGGACCTGCGCCCCGAGGCAGTGAAGACCGGGGCGTCCGCAGCGCCTCCGGCCGCGGCAAATCGCGCCGGAGAAAGCCCTCCGATGCAGGCCTTCAGGCGTCAGGCGAAGATGTACGCGGCCCAGCGCGGACCGTACGCCGCCATCCGGATCAGCCGAGGCTCGCCGTCGTCGGGATCTTCAAAATCCAGGACGACGCCGGTGCTCGCCGAAGTGCCCGCGGCGCCTTCCGCCGGCCGGTTCACTACGTCCGCACCGCTGGGCCGCACCAGTGAAATGTCCAGCCAACTGTCCGAGAGGTGCTCCACGCGGCCGCGGCCCCACTCCACGACGGTCACGGCCTCATCCAACGTGTTCTCCAGATCGATGTCATCGATCTCGCCGTCGGACTCCAGCCGGTAGGCGTCCACGTGGACCAGGTCCGGGCCGCCGTTCATGCTCGGATGGCTGCGCACCAGCACGAAGGTGGGCGAGATGATGCCTGGGCGGACGCCGAGTCCCTCGCCCAGGCCCTGGGTGAAGGTGGTTTTCCCCGCGCCCAGTTCCCCGCTGAGCACCACTAGGTCGCCGGCCCGCAGGATCCTGCCCAGCCGGGCGGCGAGCGCCTGCGTCTCCTCCGCCGAGCCCACGTGGAACTCGCGCTCCCATACCGGTGTGGCCGGTTGTTCCCGGGCCACATCCGCTGCTCCGGGCTGGCCCGCCCCGCCCGTCAGGCCAGCACCCCTCATGCCAGCCTCCTCAAGCCAGCACCGCGCCGGCGTCCCCGGCGCTGTCCGTGTTCCGCTCGTCCGGCGAGGCCAAAGCAGCAGCGCGGACCTGGGCGGCTGCAGCGGCCTGTTCTGCCGCGGACGCGGTGAGTTCTTCGGCTACCGCCACAGGAGCCGCTTCCCCGCCGTCGTCCTGTTCATCGGCGGTGCCGGTGTAGTAGCGCGGCACGCGAGGGCTCACCCGGGTGACAATCTCGTAGTTGATGGTGCCGGCGCCGACCGCCCAGTCCTGGGCGTCGGGAACACCCGGCCCCGGGCCGAACAGGATGACTTCCTCACCAAGGAGGTCGCCGGCGTCGTTGGTCCTCAAATCCACCACGAACTGGTCCATGGCCACCCGGCCCACCAGGTCGTAGCGCTTGCCGCCGATGGCCACTTGGACCCCGGTGACGCTGCGCGGGATCCCGTCGGCGTATCCCAGCGGCACCAGCACCAGTGTGGTGGGCTCGGTGGTCAGGTAGTTCAGTCCGTAGGAGACTCCCTGGCCGGCGGGCACCTGCTTGCAATTGGCCACCCGCCCGCGCAGTGTCATGGCCGGCACCAGCCCCAGTTCCTCGGGGGTCTGCGTCTCAAAGGGCGACAGCCCGTAGATCCCCAGGCCGACGCGGACCATGTCGAAGTGGGCATCCGGACGGCTGAGCGTGCCGGGCGTGTTGGCCAGATGCCGGACTTCCAGATCCAGCCCGGCGTTTTCCGCCACCGCCACCGCCTCGCGGAAGCGGTCCACCTGGTCGTCCGTTTCCGGCCGGTGTGGTTCGTCGGCGACGGCCAGGTGGGAGAACACACCGACCACCCGCAGCAGCCCGAGTTCCTGGTACTCCACGGCCCGGTTAACCAGGTCCTCCCAGAGCGCCGGCGGACAGCCGTTGCGGCCCAGACCGGTGTCGATTTTCAGGTGCACCCGCGCCGGTCGTTCCAGCTGCCGGGCGGCCGCGACCACCGGCTCCAGCTCCCAGCCGGAAATACCAACGTCGATTCCCGCTTCAATGCCGGCGGCGAAGTCGGTATCCGGGGTGTGCAGCCAAGCCAGGATGGGGGCGTCGATGCCCGCTTCGCGCAGCGCCAGGCCCTCGGTAAAGTGCGCCACGCCCAGCCAGCCGGCACCGGCCTCCAGCGCGGCGCGGGCCACCGGTATTGCTCCGTGGCCGTAGGCGTCCGCCTTGACCACGGCCATCACGCGGGCGGGCGCTGCGATTTCGCGCAGATGCCGCACGTTGGCGCGGATCGCATCCAGGTTGATCACGGCTTGGCGGTCATAGGGCAGCGGTGACGATGTAGAGCTCACGGATCCATTCTCCCATCCGAAGCTTGCTTTCCAGCTGAAGGGTTACGCGGAGCGGTGGCACCGCATGGGGCCAGCCGGCATGATTCTGCGGCCGGGGCGCGCGGTCAAGCGGCGAGGATGCAGGGTTGGCCCTAGCTGGCACAATACAAGCTAGGGGCGCGTCCCGGGTTCGGGTCCGCCGATTGTTATCCAAAGTCAATGTTCGGGGGAAGCAGTGGCAACACTTGCCATTCTGGGCGGCGGCGGGTTCCGCGTGCCGCTGGTCTATCGCGCGCTGGCCGAGGGGCCAGCGGCGGGCTTGGTGGACCGGCTGGTGCTCCACGATGTGGACGCCGGCCGGCAGCAGACGATCGCCCGGGTGCTGGCCGATGCTCCGCTGCCTCGCGGCGTCCGGCCGCCCCGGATTGAATCCGCCCGCACGCTCGACGACGCGCTGGCCGGGGCCGACGTCGTCTTCTCCGCCATCCGTCCCGGCGGAACGCAGGCCAGGACGCAGGACGAACGCATCGCCAGCCGGGTCAACCTGCTGGGCCAGGAAACCACCGGAGCAGCCGGCATTGCCTGCGGCCTGCGGGCAGTTCCCGCCGCCCTGGAGATTGCCCGGCGGCTGCGCGAACTGAGCCCCGACGCGTGGCTGATCAACTTCACCAATCCCGCCGGGCTGGTCACCGAAGCCGTGCTGCCAGTGCTCGGCCACCGGGTGATCGGCATCTGCGACACGCCCCTCGGGCTGGTCCGGCGCTCCGCCAAAGCCGCGGGCGCCCCGCTGCGCCGCGGCTCGTTGGCGGGCGTGGACTACGTGGGCCTGAACCATTTGGGCTGGCTGCGCGGGCTGGAGCATGACGGCGGGGACCTGCTTCCCGGGCTGATCGCTGACCCCGGCAGGCTGCAGTCGTTTGAAGAGGGCCGGATTTTCGGGACCAGGGAACTGCAGGTCCTCGGGGTGATCCCGAATGCCTACCTGTTCTATTACTACTTCCGCCGCGAAGCAACGATGGCGCTGGCCGGCGCCACGCAGACCCGCGGCGAGTCGATCCACGAACTGCAGCAGGAGTTGTACGCCAGGCTGCAGGCCTCCGGGACTCCGTATGCGGAGTGGGAGGACGCGCTGCGGCGCCGCGAGGAGAGCTATCTGTCCGAGGCACGGGAGATCGGCGTTTCCCGCGATGAGGAGGACCGTGCCGCCGGCGGTTACGAACACGTCGCCCTGGACACGATGCGTGCCCTGCTCACCGGCGAGCGCAGCGAGCAGATCCTCAACGTCCGCAATGCCGGGACCATCCCGCAACTGCCGGACGACGCCGTCATCGAAGTGCCGTCGGTCGTCGATTCGAACGGTGCCCGTCCCCTGCCGGTGAAACCGCTGACCCTGCATCAAGCCGGGTTGATGACCCAGGTCAAGGCAGTCGAGCAGGAGGTGGTCCGCGGCGGACAGGGCGACCGCGCCGCCGCATTGCGGGCCTTCATGATCCACCCGCTGATCACCTCCGGCCACGTGGCCCACCGGCTGCTCGAGGCCTATGAACAGGCCCACGGATACCGCTGGAACTGAGCGTCGGATGGTTCTACCTCCCGGCCCTGGCGGCCGCGATGACGGCGGTGATCCTGCAGCGGGAAACGCGGCTGCCGCACCACCGGGATGCCGTCTGAGGGAGCCCTCCCGCCCGGCGGCTTCCCGGGTGATAATCACCTCATGGACTTTGTCGGGGGCCTGATCGCCGTGGCGCTGGTGGCGTTGATCATCGCCGCCACCGTGTCCATGGCGTCCCGTCCCTGGCGGGGCTTTCCCGGGTCTGCTGGCCTGTCCGGGGCGTTCGGCGCCATGGAAGAGATCTTCGCCCCGGGCCGCTATGAAGCGCGGATGGAACAGGAGCGGCAGCAGCAGGCACCTGCCCCGGCACCGGCGCCCGGCGACAAACCCACACCGGGCGAGGCCGCGGAGGCCGAGGGCCCAGCCCACGGTGAGGCCGCGGAGGCCGAGGGACCAGCTCACGGCGACGTCCGGACCCATCGCGACGACGGCGACAACCGGAACCATCGCGACGGCCGGAACGACGGCGACGCCCCGGACGACGGAAGGTAAGGGACATGCCCACCGAGGACGATGCCCGCCGGCTCTGCCTGGCCCTGCCCGGGGTCACTGAACGGCCCAGCTGGGGCCAGCCGGCGTGGTTCGCGAAAACGCTGATGGCCCGCATCTGGGAGCCGGGCGTGCTGACCGTCAAAACCGAGGAACGCGAGGCGCTGGCCGGCACGGCGCCGGAGGTGTTTTTCTGGACGCCGCACCATGAGCGGTCGCCGCAATTGGTGCTCCTGCACTTGGCCAACGTGTCACCGGCCGAACTTGAAGAGCTGCTCGACGAATCGTTCAGGATCGCCGGAGGCCGGCACCTTCCCTGAGGGACGGTGCCGGCCTCCGGCAGGATTCGCGCCGGCGGTGCCTAGCGTACTCCGGCCGCCTCGGCCGCGGCCTGCTCGGGCTTGGCCACCTGCTGAACCAGCTTGGCGCCTTCCACGTCCACGTCGGGCAGGATCTTGTCCAGCCACCGGGGCATCCACCAGGCAGCCTTGCCGAACAGGTGCATGGCCGCCGGAATCAGCGTCATGCGCACCACGAAGGCATCCAGCAGCACACCCAGGGCCAGGGCAAAGCCGATCGGCCGGACCATGGTCAGGTGGGAGAAGATGAATCCGGCGAAAACGGAGACCATGATGATCGCCGCGGCCGTGACCACCTTGGCGCCGTGGTTGAAGCCGCTGACCACGGCGGCCCGGGCGTCTTCGCCGTGCGCATAGGATTCGCGCATGCCGGAGACCAGGAACATCTGGTAGTCCATCGCCAGCCCGAAGAGCACGCCGATCATGATCATCGGCAGGAAGCTCAGGATCGGCCCCGGGTCATGCACGTCGAACAGGTTGCCCAGCCAGCCCCACTGGTAGATCGCCACGACGGCGCCGAAGCTGGCACCCAGCGAGAGCAGGAAACCGGCGGTGGCCAGCAGCGGCACCAGGATGGAGCGGAAGACCAGCAGCAGCAGGATCAGCGAGAGCCCGATGACAATGGCCAGGTACACCGGCATGGCGTCCGCAAGCTTGTCCGAAACATCGATTTGCATCGGCGGCTGGCCGGTGACGGAAATCCCGACGCCGGTGCTCTCCTCGAGCGCGGCAGTCTCCGCCCTCAGGTTGTGGACCAGATCCTCGGTGCTCTCGGCGGCCGGGCCTTCCTCCGGGATGACCTGCAGGACGGCGGTGCGGCCGTCGTCGCTGGTTCCGGTCGGAACGGCGGCTGCCACGTGGTCCATGGCCCGCAGTTCCTGCGAGAGCTGCAGCAGGGTCTCGTCCGTCTCGGCCCCCTCCAGACCGGCCGGCAGGTCGGCCACCACAATCAGCGGACCGTTGATGCCCTCGCCAAAATTTTCGCCCAGCTGGTTGTAGGACCGGTAGGCCGTCGAGTCCGCCGGTTCGGAGCTGCCGTCCGGCAGGCCCAGCCGCAGCTCGGCGGCCGGCACTGCCATCACGCCCAGCACTGCCACGCCGGCGATCAGCGCCAGCCACGGGTGCTTGGTCACCGACTTGCCCCAGCTGCGCTTCGGATCGTTGTGGAATTCGTGGCCCGGTGTTGAGCTCTCCGCGCCGGCGGCCACCGGGCCGGCCAGTCCGGCCTTGGCCCACGCCCGCTTGGACAGAATCCGCCGGCCCATGATGGCCAGCAGCGCCGGGGTCAGCGTCAAAGCAACCACGACGGCGACGGCCACCGTCGCGGCTCCGGCCAGTCCCAGCACGGTGAGGAACGGGATCCCCGGCACCGCCAGTGCGGCGAGCGCAATAATCACCGTGAGCCCGGCAAAGAGCACCGCGTTGCCGGAGGTTCCGGTGGCACGGCCGATGGACTCGATCAGCGGAACGCCGGACAGCAACTGGGTGCGGTGGCGGTTGACGATGAACAGCGAATAATCGATGCCCACGGCCAGCCCCAGCATCAGCGCCAGCACCGGGGAAACCGAGCTCATGTCGACAACACTGCTCAGGGCCATGGTGCCGCCCACACCGACGCCGACGCCGACCAGTGCCATCAACAACGGCAGCCCGGCGGCGAGGAGCGTGCCGAGCATCAGCACCAGCACGGCGGCGGCCACCGCGATGCCGATGACCTCGGCCGCACCGAACAAGCTGGAGATGTCCTCGACGATGTCCTTGCTGTACTCCGCCTGCAGCCCGGGCACCAGGCCGGCTTCAGTGACTTGCTGGACCTGTTCGCGGTCCTCCTTGGAGACCGACATCATGTCCTGTTCGAACTGGACCTGCACGAAGGCGGCCGAACCGTCCTCAGAGACGAACCGCAGCCCTTCCGAGGACTGCTGCTGCAGCTTGGCCGCTTCCAGATCAGCGACCCCTGACTCATACTCTGCCTGGCCGTCTTCCAGCCGCTGCTCGGCCTGGTCCAATTGCTCCTGCGCCGCTTCCAGCTGGGCCCGCTGCGGCTCCAGCTGGGCCCGGGCCTGCTCGGCCATTGCGGTTTGTCCGGCGGCTTCAAGCTGCTCGATCTGCGCCTCGGCGGCCTGCACTTGCTGCAGCCCCGGCTCCAGCTGCGCCTTGCCCGCGTCCAGTTCGGCCCGGCCGTCGTCAAGCTGCTGCGCCGCCGCTTCCAGCTCCTCTTCGCCGTCGGCAATCATCTGGGGAGCATCGTCCAACGACGTTTGCAGGTCCACCGGGTCCGTGGCTCGTTTGACGGCGCCCAGGTCCGTCAGGTCGGCGGAGATCCGGGCAATGGCCTTCTCCTGCTTGGCAGTGAACGCCGTGCCGTCCGTCGTCGTGAAGACAATGGTGCCGAGACCGCCGGAGGCGTCCGGCAGTTTCTCCTGCAGCTCGTCCGCGACTGCCTGGGCGGGGGTGCCGGGAATGGTGAAGCTGTTGGACAGTGTGCCCATGAAGGCTGCGACGGATGCGCCGACGGCCACCATGACCACCAGCCACGCAGAGACAAACCACCAGCGCTTGCGGGCGGCCAGCTTGCCGAGTCGATAGAGCAGTGAAGCCATGCGATTAGTCCTTGTGGTTGGTGTTGAAGCCGCTACGCAGCAGGTCAAGACTCTCGAGCAGTTGCTGCCGGAAGGCCGACGGCGGAGGTGCCTCGCCGTCGGGGGTTTGGTTGGCTGCCATCCGCATGGCGGCCTGGGCACACGCGATCAGCGAGCCGGCGAGCGCGGTGACCATCAGTTCACCCGAGTTCTCCGGCAAACGGGGGCGCAGCCCGTCTTCCAGCGACTGTTTCGCCTGGCTCCAGATTTGAAGCTGCATGCGTTCCAGTTGCGCGTCGTCTGCACCCATTTGGTAGATCTCGCAGAGCAGCGCCAGCCGGTCCTGGCTGATGTCGCCGCCGAAAGTGGCCAGCACCGCGTCCATGATCGGCTCGTCCCCCGGCCGTTCATCCAGCCGGGCGAAGGACTCTTCCAAGAACTCCTCCACCGGCAACGTAACGGCCGCCTCGATGGAGGGGAAGTAGTTGAAAAAGGTCCGCCGCGAGACGCCGGCTTCTGCCGCCACTTGGTCCACGGTGAAACCGCCCGGGCCCTGCTCGCGGGCCAACCGCAAAGCGGCCGCGGTGATGGCGGCCCGGGTTGCCACCTTGTTTTTCTCGCGGCGGCCTTCCGGCTGCACCGCGCTTTCCGTACTCACCGGTTCAGCATAGAACCAAACTTGCACACCATGCAAAATTGCCCACCGTGCACGGATGGCTCCGGAAACTGAGCTAAATTTGAAGGGACCCTGCTCCGGGTCTGCTCCCCGAACCCCAGCCATCCGAGGACCTGCATGTCGCCGCGCACCCTGTTCCGCACCGTCGCTTTGGCCGAAGCCGTCACCTGGACACTGCTGCTGATCGCCTTGCTGTTACGCGCCTTGGCGCCGGAGGCCCGCGTGGCGGTCAGCATCGCCGGTGGCCTGCACGGCTTCGTCTTCCTCTGCTATGTGGTCAGCACCTGCTTCACCTGGGTCAACCAGAAGTGGACTGCCGGCCGCGGCGTCCTGGCGGTGGTCTCCGCAGCCATCCCGTACGCGACCATTCCGGTGGAAAAGTCCATGGACCGCCACGGCCTCCTCGGCAACGCCTGGCGGCTCGGCGCCGGCGGGGAACAACCGCGTGGCTTCCTTGAGCGGATCCAGGCCGTCGTGCTGGCGCGCCCGGTGGCAGCTATCGCCGTTGTCCTCGTCGCCGTCGCCGCCGTCTTCAGCTTCCTGCTCTACATGGGCCCGCCGGACACCTGGTTCGCGTAGCCGCCAGACGAACATTGGGTTAGGCCGGAATCTGGAACCAAGCCCCCGCAGCCGGTAGCATCTGCTCAAGCCCTGAGCGGGCGGGTCCTGATGGGCTGGCGCGGCGGTTCCCCGGCCACCGTTCAGCAGGCCGTGAGAACCACTCCGGGAGGGCCAAGGAGGCCGGCATTTTTGGGATCCGCCCCGGTGGCGGGTAGCAACGCTCACGATCGAGAGCAGGACCCGCATGGTAGCGGCGACGACGGTACTGACGATCATTCTTCTCTGGAGCGCGTTCTCCGGGCCGCTTGACCGGCGCGGGGTCACGTCGGCCCTGTTCTTCACCGTCGCTGGCTTTGTCGTCGGCACGTCGGCCCTGGGCCTGCTCGGAGCCTCACTGGAGTCCTCTGAATTTGGTTTGGTTGCCGAGATCGCGCTCGTCCTGCTCCTGTTCAGCGACGCCACCCGGCTCGACGTTCGCTCGCTCCGTCGCGAACTGGGCTGGCCCGTCCGCCTCCTGTTGATCGGGTTACCCCTCACGATGCTGGCCGGTGCAGGGGTGGGGGCGCTCGTCTTCCCCGGAATTCCGCTGGCGTCAACGGTGCTGCTGGCGACGATCCTGGCCCCCACCGACGCAGCTCTCGGGCAGAAGGTGGTCTCCGATCCAGCCGTTCCCGCCCGCGTGCGGCAGGCGCTCGACGTGGAAAGCGGCTTTAACGACGGCCTCGCGGTGCCCTTCTTCCTCGTCGCGCTTGAGATCGCGAACGCCGAACTCGAGACGGGGGTTACATGGGCGGTCGCCAGCAACATGGCCGCACAGATCGGCTGGGGTCTCACGGCCGGCCTGAGCGCGGGCATACTGGGCGGCTTGCTGTACGGCATCGCCGATCGGCGCGAATGGATCAGCCCCGACTGGCGGCAGATCGCGCCGTTGGCAGTGGCACTGCTGGCCTACACCATCGCCGTGCTGCTCGGCGGCAGCGGCTTCTTCGCCGCCTTCGCCGGTGGTATCGCCTTCGGGAGTGTCTCGGGCGCCCGTAGCTCGCTCGTCAACCTGTTCACAGAAGAGTCAGGAGCCCTTCTCGCCTCCATTACGTGGATCGGATTCGGGGCGCTGGCCTTCACCTTGGCGATCCCGCACATTACCTGGCAAGTGTTTCTCTATGCCGCACTGAGCCTGACCGTGGTGCGGATGATTCCCGTGGCGATTGCCCTCGCCGGCCGCAGAGTCAAGCGCCCGACGGTGGCCTTCATCGGCTGGTTCGGTCCGCGGGGCCTGGCTTCGCTGGTGTTTGCACTGCTCGCGTTGGAGCGCGGCATCCCCGACGCTGAAGTCGTCCTCACCACCGTGGTTGTCACGGTAGCGCTCAGCGTCGTCGTGCACGGCCTGACCTCGGTCCCGCTATCCGCCGCGTACCGCCGCTGGTATGAGAGCCGCCCGGCCGAGCATCCGGCAGCGGAGGAGACCGTACCGGTGGTCATGCCTCGTCGGCGACGCCAACACGGCATCGGTCCGGCTTAGCTCGGTGCGTTCCTCATCGGCACTCCGTCGTCGTACGAACCTTCCCTGGTCCATCGGTCCGCAGGGTCACCAGGCTCCACCGTGGAACGCACCCGCATCGGTTGCGTCGCCGCCCATATCTTCACGTGATCGTCGCCGGGACTACGAGCTCGCCGCCGTCGGCGCGGGCAGGCTCGACCGTGCTTCTGTGGTGTGCCTGACCGCGGCGGATTGCCTTGTCCAGTTCGACGACGATGGGGACGATCAGCGCCAGGCCGATGCAGGCCAGCCACTGGCCCCCGCTCAGTGAAGTTGTCAGCAGCAGGTCCTGAAGGAAGCCGATCTCCACGGCTGCCACGGTGAAGAGCACCGGGATCGAAAGGATCTTGAGCGCATTGATAATCGGTGCCACCAGACCCGACTCCGGATCGCGCCGCTTGGCCAGGCTGCCGAAGACGGAACTCAGCGCGAGCACTACGAACGCCATTGTCAACGGCACGTTGGGTTCGGTGGCGCTCATCGGACCCGGAGCCAGGAGCAGGGCCGCGAACGTCACTGCGAATCCGACTACGCCGTAAACCAGCCACTGGGTGACTGCACTGCCGTTGGTGATCGGTTGCGTGGTGTCCCGCGGCGGTCTGGACATCAAATCCGGTGCCGGAGGATCGGTCATGATGACCATCACCGGAAATATGGTGATGAAGAAGTTGATGAACAGCACCATCGTCGGAGACAGGGCAACGCCGTCGTTGATGTTGAAGACACTGGCGACCAGGAACAGCAGCACCAGCGCGAACAGCGCGGACATCTGGTACCGGACGAATGACACAATCTTGTCGTAGATGCTGCGGCCCAGCCGGATCGCGGTCACCAAGGTGCCGAAGTTGTCATCCGTGAGGATCAGGTTTCCGGCTTGCTTGGTCACCTCGCTCCCCGAGCCCATGGCCACGCCAACATCCGCTTGCTTGAGCGCAGCGGCGTCGTTCACGGCGTCGCCGGTCATGGCGACGACGGCGCCGCCCTGCTGCATGAGCCTGGCCAGCCTCAGTTTGTCCTGGGGCGTCACCCGCCCGAAGACGTGGAGTCCAGGCAGGGCCCGCTGCAGGTCCGCATCGGACATCGCCTGGATTTCCGCGCCACTGATCGCCCCGGCACCGAGCTTGAGTTCGGCCCCGATTGCGGCGGCAGTGACCGCATGGTCGCCGGTGATCATCCGAACTTCGATGCCCGCCTCGTGCGCTGTACGCACGGCGGCGGCCGCCTCCGAGCGCAGCGGGTCGATGATGCCAACCATGCCCACGAAGGTGAGCTCGTCAACGAACTTCATCGGATCCTGGGCCACCTCGGCTTCCCGGCCGTCCAGCCGCCTCACGGCGAAGGCCAGGACCCGCAGGCCTTTCTCCGACAGGGACGCGTTGGCTTTCGTGATGTCCTCTTGGACGTCGCCGATGGCAACCTCCCCCTCGGGCAGCAGGGCCATGCTGCACCGTGCCAGGACCACATCCGGGCCGCCCTTGACCATTTCGACGAAGTGCGGCTCGCCGTCAAGCGGCAGGTTGTGGAATGTCGCCATGAACTTGTAAGCCGAGTCGAAGGGAACCTCCGCGATACGGGGGTAGGCCCGGCGCGTATGTTCCGCATCGACGCCCATCTTGGCGGCCAGCACCACCAGCGCGGCCTCCGTGGGGTCACCGATCACCTCGCCAGAGTCGGAAACCGTGGCATCACTGTCCAGGCACAGCCCGTACGCCAGCCGGGTGAAGTCCGGCACCGGCTCGCCGGCCGTCTGGCGGATGACCCCGGTCTTGGCGTAGCCCTCGCCCTGCACGCTGTACCATGTGCCCCGGACATACAATTGCCGCACCATCATCTGGTTCATGGTCAGGGTGCCGGTCTTGTCCGAGTTGATCGCGCTCGTGGCACCAAGCGTCTCGACGTCGCTGAGGTTCTTGACCACTGCCTTGTGCTCGGCCAACTGCTTGGCCCCGTAGGCCAGCATCGCCTGCACGAACGTCGGCATGCCGGTCGGAATGGCCGCGATCGCCATCGACATGCCCACCAGCAGGACCGTCCCGACGGCCTGCCCGCGGATCACCCCGATGATGATGATGATCGCGACTGCGGACCAGGCGATGATGCCGATCACTTTGGTGAGTCCGTCAAGCTCTCGCTGCAGCGGGGACTTTCCCGGGTCCACGGACGAAAGCATCGAAGCGATCTTCCCCATCTCGGTCTGCATACCGGTGGCAGTCACCACCATCGTCGCTGTTCCCCGCGTGACGGCGGTGTTCTGAAAAGCCATGTTGGTGCGGTCGCCCAGTGACACATCGGCCGCCTCGAGCGTTTTGGGGTCCTTCGCGATCGGCGCGCTCTCGCCGGTCAGCGCGGCCTCCTGGGTTTCCAGCGTGGCGGATCGGAGCAGCCGGCCATCCGCGGGCACAAGGTCGCCGGCCTCGAGGTTGACGATGTCCCCCGGTACGAGGTCCGTGGCGTCCAACTGGGCCAGGGAACCGTTCCGTACGACGCGTGCCTGCGGAATCTGCATCTTGGCCAGGGCATCGACGCTGGCACGAGCCTTCAGCTCCTGCTGGGTTCCCAGCACCAGATTAAGGATCACCAGCAAGGCCACGATGATAGCGACCGCAACCTGGTCAATGATCAGGCTCACGATGACAACCCCGACGAGCATCAGGTTCATCGGATCCCGCAGCAGCCGCAGCGCGATTGCCCAGCGTGAGGGCGGCCGCTCGGCGGCTATCGAGTTGGGCCCGTACCGGGCCCGCCGCTGGTCGGCCTCGGCGCTGTCAAGACCTGCCTGCTCGTTCGTGCCGAGCTTGGCCACCACGGCCTCGGGCGCCTGCACGTGCCACTGATCAGCTGCAGAAGTTTCGGTTGTTTCCGGAAGAGACATAGCAATCGTCCTTGCTCTTGTGCGGCCTGTGGTCGCGTCCTTTCGGGGAACCTGCCGGTGCAGGGGACTACCAGAGGGCGACAATCAGTAAGGCTCCGGGATCTCACGCGGCAGATACGCCGGTTCTTCGTAGTCGCCCGGTTTTTGCCGCTTGGGAAGCGTGACGTCCGGTTGTTTAAGCGGCTCATAGGGGATCTGGTCAAGGATGTGGCTGATGACGTTGAGCCGCCCGCGTTTCTTGTCATTGGTGTGAGCCACGAACCAGGGGGCCCACGCAGTGTCCGTCTGACGGAACATCTCATCCCGGGCACGTGAATAGTCATACCACCGGCTGTAGGACTTCAAATCCAAGTCCGAGAGCTTCCAGTACTTGCGCGGGTCATCGATCCGGCTCTGCAGCCTCAAGGTCTGCTCTTCGGCATCAACCTCGAGCCAGTACTTCAGCAAAGTGATGCCCGAATCCACCATGGCGCGCTCGAAGGTTGGGGCCGTCAGGAGGAACTTCTTCGCTTCTTCGTCGCTGCAGAAACCCATCACCCGTTCCACCCCGGCCCGGTTGTACCAGCTTCTGTCGAAGATGACGACCTCTCCCGCTGCAGGCAGATGCGAAACATACCGTTGCACATACATCTGCGACTTCTCACGCGGGGTGGGCGTTGGCAAAGCCACGACCCGGAAAACACGGGGGCTGACGCGGCTGGTAAGCTCCTTGATCACGCCGCCCTTGCCCGCCGTGTCCCGGCCTTCAAAGACGATGACGATTTTGGCCCCTGAAGACTTGACCCACTCCTGCATGGCCACCAATTCTCCATGCAGGGGCTTGACGAGCTTGTCGAACTCCCGCCGCTTCATCGTGGGTTTATCTTCGGCACGGTTCTGCTTCTTGCTCTTACCCATGGCCGCCAGTCCTTCGCCGGGTCATCCGACACCATCACCCGGGCGCTGTCCCTGAGCACTCCCTGCAGGTTCCCGGTGACCCGCTTGGGGCTCCAAGCAACGGGCTACCCCTAAGCCCGCGGCGTAACTTCTCGCAAGATTCAACCTGTACAGCGGCGGCTAGCCGCTTGGACGAAGTCTAGCCGCAAGTCGAGCCGCCGAGAACGATTCGCAGCCAACGCCCCAAGCCAGCGGGCAGCCTGCCGGGATGTTCCAGTGGTCTGCCTAGCATCCACCTTGGGGTTTTCCAACCTTTCCGGCCGGCACAGAGACGTTCTACCCGCGCCCCAAGAGCAGCGAAAAGCCGCTGAACCAGCCGGAGAATCTCACCCTTGCCGGATGAGGTGCCCGATTTGGAAGCCGGAAGATACTGACTTCTAGTTATCGGAGGCGCGTCGGCTTCCGACTGGTCCGGCTGAGAGAGGAGCTAAAGCACCTCCGGGCCACAATATCCAGTCATGGACCAACATAATGAACAGGATTTCCAATGGATTTCTGGGAGAACTTCTGGAGCGTCATCTGGTGGTTTATTTGGGTGTTCGCCTTCACCACCTACTTGATCGCCGTGTTCTGGATCATCAGCGACATCTTCCGCGACCATGCACTCAACGGGTGGCTGAAGGCAGTGTGGATGATTTTCTTGATCTTCGTTCCGTTCTTGACGGCCTTGATCTACCTCATTGCCCGCGGCTCCGGCATGACTGAACGTTCAGCCGAACGTGCACGCCTCAATCAGGAGTACACCGAGTCGTACATCCGTGATGTCGCCGGATCCAGCCCCACCGAGGAAATTGCGAGGGCTAAAGCGCTTCTGGACTCCGGAACCATCACGGAAAGCGACTACGCAAAAATTAAGACCCGTGTCCTTGCGTAAAACGGCTTAGGCCCAGAGGAGGTAGCCATGTGCCGCTGGCTGGCGTATTCGGGATCGCCTGTGCCCTTGGACGAACTATTGTTCAAACCGGCCAATTCAATCGTTGTGCAGAGTAAGCACTCACGGTTGGGGGCCGAAACCACCAATGGCGATGGCTTCGGCGTCGGCTGGTATGGTGTTCTGCCCACACCGGGTATCTTCCGAAGCACCGAACCCGCGTGGAACGACAGCAATCTCTGGGAGCTCGCATCCCATGCATCCGCCGGCCGGGTTTTCGCGCATATCCGCGCCTCCACTGGCTCGGCGGTCCAGCAGACAAACTGCCATCCGTTTCGCCACGAACGCTGGCTGTGGATGCACAATGGCCTCATCCGGGACTTCCCGGCCATCAAGCGGGACCTGGCCATGGCTGTCCGCCCCGACCTCTTCCCCCTGATCCAAGGATCAACGGACTCCGAGGTGTTCTTCATGCTTGCTCTCACCTTTGGCTTGGAGCAGGATCCGCTCGCAGCAGTCGCTGCCGCGGTCGGGCACATCGAAGGAGTCGGCAGGAGCCACGGCATCGACTACCCGCTGCAGATGACAGTGGCCACGACCAACGGCGACTCCACCTGGGCCTTCCGCTACTCCAGCGAAGGCCGCTCACGGACCCTCTTTCACAGCACGGACGTCACGACGCTCCGGGCGCACTATCCCGGCAACGTCATGCTTGAGCAGCTGTCCGACGATGCGCGGTTGGTAGTGTCTGAACCCTTGGGCGACCTGCTCGGAGCGTGGCAGGAAGTGCCGGAGGCCACCAGCGTGGTCGTGCACGACGGTGAAGTCGAGTTCCATCCATTCAGGCCCACAGACGCAGCCGCAGCGACCTCTTGAGCGGTTCTTTCGAACTAGACCTGGAGAAGACTGTAACCGATGATAAAGGCGCCGATGGCAAGTATTGTCGCTGCCGTCACGATCCGGCCGTTGCGCTGCAGCCAGGCATAGACGGCCGCCAGTTGCCCTTCGGCTCGTTCCGGGGATCGTACCCAGTAGAGAATCGGCACGACGACAGCCGACTGGGCGAGAACTGCATAGCCGAGAACCAACAGGGTGCGCACAAGGGCCGATGGTTCTTGGACGCTGATCAGCGCACCGGCGGTTACCGCCAACACGAGTGCCTTCGGACGAAGGTTCAGCCCCAGACCGAGCCCAATGAATTCCCACGTGCGGGCGGACTGAAACTTGGCCGTGATCTTGCCCAGCATGGCGCTCTCCCGTGTACCTTTCCGTCTAAAGAGGTACACCGCATAGCCGATGAGAAAGGCTCCGATCACCAAACCCAGTGCGGCCTGGAACTCATCCTCGTTCCACCTCGGGATGTTCGACAGGAACCCCAGCCCCACCGAGGACAGACCGACAATCACGACCGACCCGGTGATGGTACCAATCAGGAAGGCCAGGGCCCGCCGTCGCGGATGCGACGACAGCAGGATAACGATGGTGATGCTGGCCGGCACTGTGCTCATCGCCCCGGCTACGGCGACTGGCACAAGGCTGACTAAGACGGCCAGCACTAGCGGCTCACCCTGCTCGGAGGGCGGTGTGGCCGGACATCATTTCTGTTGCGTGCCATCGCGGTGCGGGTGGTCCGGTCGCCTCCGCGGCCGGCGGGCGCGGATGGCGTCGTCTTCGAGCTTGAGTGCTGCTTCGATGTCCTTCTTGTCCCCCGTCAAGGCCCGACGCCAGACCTTGGATGGGTCCGAGTCGAGAAGGATCGTGCGGACCAGCAGGGTTAGCGGAACGGCGAGGATGGCACCGACTGGGCCAAGAACGACGGCCCAGAACAGTACCGAGACAAAGGTCAGCGTCTCGCTGAGCGACACCGCATTGCCAATATATTTGGGCTGAATGATCGATTGGATGACACTGTTGATCACGCCGTAAATCACGATGACGGCGACAACAACGGGCCAGCCTCCGCTCAATGCCCCGAAGACCAGCGGCGGGATGATCGCGATGAAGTAGCCGATGTTGGGGATGAAGCTGCAAATGAACGACAACACCCCCCAGGCCATCGCACCCGGGACCTGCAGGAGAAACAGGACGAGCCAGTTGAACAGGCCTTGGGCGGCGCCCAGGACGGTAGTTGCCACCATGTAGCGGCGCAGGTCAACGGCAAAACCGCTGAAGGCAGTGGCCATGGCCGGCCGGTGGGGCTGCAGGTGGGTCAGCAGGGCGGCCATACGGCCTCCGTCAACCGCCATCAAGATGAGCATCGTCAGGATGATGACCAGGACGCCGATCATGCCCGTGATGTTCCCCAACAAGCCTGTGACGAACTCGATGATGCGGCCGGGCGTAAGGGCCTGCTGCACGGTCTGTGCCTGTTCAGACCCGAATCCCGCGGACTCCAGCAATTGGGCGATGGACTCGCCCAATTGGTTCAGCTGGGGAGCATATTGCGGCAGCAGCGCTGAGAACTGCGCGAGAGCGGCCAACAAGACCACGGAAAGGCCGATCAGGACGGCGAAACTGGCGGCGATGGTGGTTCCGGTACCGATACCCCGCGGGACACCGTGCCGCTGCATCCAGCGCCTCATCGGATGCACGCAGACGGTAATCACTAAGGCCAGGAAGACCGGGGTGAAGATCCCCTGGATTGCGGCGATTCCGAAAGCCGCAACGGTTGCACCGGCGAGAGCCAGCAGGATGGTGGTTGCGCGCGGAATGCCGGAGCGCTGGACGGGTTCGGATGGTTCGGGTCCGGATGCTTCAGGTTGCATTGCCCCCTCCTTCTCCGCTCGTCGTAGTCTAGGGGTCCCGCTGTGTCGTCAGAAGGGGACGGAGGCGACAGGTCTGAGGTATCGACCCTTAGCAGTTGAGCTCGTCCGTTACTCCCTTGCGAGCGGTCTCGACGTTGGCTGCATCGTTCTTCAAGGAAGTAACCACCTGCTGAACGGTGGCGTCATCGGGAATGTTGTCCACCGCAGACCTGAGCTCATCCGTGGCGGTGGCCAGTGCATCAGTCCGGTCTTTGGCCACGTTTGCGGTCGCCCCCTTGAGATCGTTGTAGGTATTACTGACCTCTTCCCGCGCCGAACGGATCTCCTCGATGGTGGCATCCGGCGTCAGGGTCTCTCGGAAGTTCTGCAGGGCGGCGGCGAAGGCATCGGAGGCCCCGCATGCTTTCGCAACATTTTCCTCGGGGCTGGCAGAGCACCCCGCGAGCATTCCCACGGCCAACCCTAAGGCGGCAGTTCCTGTCAGAAGCGGATGTTGTTTCGACATGGTTGTTCCTCTCTGGATACCGGTTGTACCGGGCGGCAGACGGCCACTGTCAGACACATCAAGTCTGGATTTGTCCGCCGCCGCTCTGCTTCACCCAACCGGGATGAATTCAAGTTCCCCGGATCAGAGACGGCGCGGGAACTTCCGCCGTCACGCGACCAACCGGGCAGCAGCGTGCCCCCAGATCAGGAGCACGACGGCGGCACTCACGCCGAAGAGGAGCGCAATTCCACACCCAGCGTTCAGAGCCGCAGAGAATCACGCATCGTTGGCCGAACTGGCGGATACCTACCGGTCGCTACCTCACCCGCAATGGATGAGGTGCCCCATGCCACGGACAGTGATCCTTAAGCCAAGAACCCAGGATTCGTGGCGGGACATTGCATCCCGGGCCCTGGGCTCCGCGGGCGCAACCGAAAGGACCGTCGTGGACATTTGGAACAACTTTTGGGACTTCTTCTGGTTCCTCTTCTGGACCGTTGCGTTTATCGCCTACCTCATCACGCTGTTTTCCGTCGTCGCCGATTTGTTCCGGGATCGGTCCCTCAACGGCTGGTGGAAGGCTGTATGGATTGTCTTTCTGATTTTCTTCCCCTTCCTGACGGTGCTCGTCTACATCATCGCCCGCGGAAGAGGGATGGCCGAGAGAAGCCAAGAACGTGCATTGCACACCCAGGAAGCCGTGGACAAGTACATTGGGGATGTCGCGGGGACCAGCCCCTCTGACGAAATCGCGAAGGCCAAATCGCTGCTGGACACCGGGACGATCACAGCGGATGAATACGCGGCGATCAAGAAACATGCCCTCCATGGCCTCCGCGTGCCCTAACGAAGCACGCTGAGACGCGTTTCCTGGCTCGTCTCCTCAGCAGCCGCGGTATCAGGCATCAAACCGGGCGAAGGCGCGCAAGGCCCCGCCGTCGTTATCAGTGACGTGCCTGTAGCCAAGCGATTCATAGAACGCCTTCTGGCCGGCCTCGTCGTCCGTCAGCAGGACCTTTTGCCGGACGTGGGAAAACGGCTGCAGTACCGATTCCACCAAACGTCGACCGATCCCCCGGCGCTGGAAGTCCGGATGGACGAGCACGTCCTGCAGATAGCAGATCGACGCCCCGTCGGATATCACCCGAGCGAGCCCAACAAGCTCGGTACCGGCGCGGGCTACTGCAATGGCGGCAGAACCGGATAGGGCAGTCGACACGGTCTCCGGCGACGACGTATAGATGGTCCAGCCAACGGCACCATATAGCGCGAGCACCTGCTGGAGGTCCAACTCCGCCGCGTCGACAAGCCTAACGTCCGGGGACATGTGGTCGATTGCGGCGGGGCGGTCCACGGGCTAGCTCTTCGGCTTCCAGATGTTGATGTCGGAGTCCACCGCGAACTTGTTGATGGCGTCAGTTTCCTCGTCTGTGAATTCGAGGGTGGCTACGGCGGCGAGGCTGTCCTCCAACTGCGCGACGCTGGACGCTCCGATCAGCGCCGAGGTCACCGGGGCGCCCTTCGACTGCTCGCGCAACGTCCAGGCGATGGCCATCTGCGCGAGCGACTGGCCGCGGTCCGCCGCCAGCCGGTTCAGCCCACGGACGCGGTCCAGGTTTTCTTCGGAGAGCATCTGCGGGAACAATGACTTGTTCTGTGCCGCGCGGGAGTCCTCCGGAACGCCGTTCAGATAGCGGTCGGTGAGCATGCCTTGGGCCAGCGGCGAGAACGCGATGCACCCCATGCCCTCTTCGTCGAGCACTTCCAGCAGGCTCGGGCTGCCCTCTTCCACCCAGCGGTTCAGCAGGGAGTAGGACGGTTGGTGGATCAGCAGCGGGGTGCCGAGACCGCGCATGATGCGGGCCGCATCCCGAGTCTGTTCGGCCGTATAGGAGGAGATGCCGGCATACAAGGCCTTGCCGGAACGGACCGCCTGGTCCAGCGCACCCATCGTCTCTTCCAGCGGCGTGTTGGGGTCCGGCCGGTGGCTGTAGAAAATGTCCACGTAGTCCAGGCCCATCCGCTTCAGCGAGGCGTCGAGGCTGGACAGCAGGTACTTACGCGAACCCCATTCGCCGTAGGGTCCCGGCCACATCAGGTAGCCCGCTTTGGTGGAAATCACCAGTTCGTCGCGGTACGGCAGGAAATCCTCGCGCATGTGCCGGCCGAAATTCGTCTCGGCGCTGCCCTCGGGCGGACCGTAGTTGTTGGCCAGGTCGAAGTGCGTCACACCCAAGTCGAAGGCCCGGCGCAGGATGGCGCGCTGGACCTCCAGAGGCTTGTCGTCGCCGAAATTGTGCCAGAGCCCCAACGAGACTGCGGGCAATTGCAGGCCGCTTCGTCCCACCCGGCGGTAGGGCATGTTCTGGTAACGGTTCTGTGCAGCTTCAAACGCCATCCCCTCATCATGCCATCGCGCACCTACTGGTGCGGACCGCAAAACGACGGGGAGGGCGGATTTCCCGTCCTCCCCGTCATCGGGTCCTTAGGTTAGGGGCGAGTCGCTAGTCGCGGTCGCAGTGGAAACGGACCTTGTTGCTCGACACCCAGCCGTCTTTACGGCTGAAGGTCACCGCCTTGTAGGTGCGGTCGCAGCGCAAGCCGTCGTCACGGACCGTGAAGTGGCCATGATGGGTCCGGGCGTAGGACTCGTGCACGACGCGGTCTCGGGAAACGTTGACAACCCAGACGTGGACACGGCGTGCATCGTAGTCCGCGCCCCGCACCCGGTAGTCGCCATTATGGAAAATGCGCAACGACAGATTGGCATCGCCTCTGTCTCCCCTGTCAGCCTGGGATTGCGAAGACGTCGCGGCGACGCTGCTGGCACCGGCTGGAGCTGCCACGCCCATGCTGGCGAGCAGTCCCAGGAAGACGCCGGCGATCAACAACCGCGCGCGCCATTTTGCTGAGCTTCTCATCATTAGTGCTTCCGTGATTTCCGGTGAGCCCGGACGCGGAAGGCGCGTCCGCCTGTCATCGAGAAGCGGCTCGGCGGGCCCCCGGCTTTCCTGTCGCCGCTGCCGCTCACTGGCGCCGGATAAACCCACGGGGCTGCCCCGGCCCATCGTTGTCATCCTGAGGTTGCCGTCCCTCGGAGGATCCTGCCTCCTATGCTCCGCGCCGTGCCCCTTTGGTGCGGTTAACACGTGCATTCAGAGTAGTGGAAACAGGTAGCGGCGGATAGCCTGTCAAGGCACTTTTCCGTCACCCCCCCTCCGGCCCGGCGCAGCCCCTACCTCTGCCGCCCTGCCATCGTGCGGCTAGCGGTTCCGATCGGCGATGATCCGGCCCACCACGGCAGGTACGGCGGCGCTGATATCGGATGCAGCCAGCGGGCGGCCCCGCTCGAATGACGACGGCGGTGCACACCACCCGCGGCTCGCCTCCGCGGGGCCCGGGTCCGCTGCGGATTTGATATTGTCCCGTCCCGCTGCCTCCGTCCCGGCCAGTCCGTGAAGGCAGGCAGCCATGGCGGCAACCACCGCCCAATGCTCCGGCTCCGCGATTCCGGCCGCCTCCAGTTGCTCCGTGCGGACGGTCGCTGCGAGGGCTCCAAGGATCCCGGCGAGCGTGTCGCCGGATCCTGCGGTGGCCAGCCAGTCGGGCCCGTCGTGCTGGCAGAACAGGACGCCGTCCGGTGCGGCGATCACCGTTACCGCCCCCTTGAGCAGCACGGTGGCACCGGTGAGGCCGGCGGTCAGGGCTGCGAATTCGGCGGGTGTGGCCTCAATATGTTGTCGGTCGGTGGCGACGCCCTGAGCTTCCAGGATGCGCACCAGTTCGCCGGCGTGCGGGGTCAGGACCACGTGCGGTCCCAGCTCGGCCGGAAGTACGTCGAAGGCGCCGGCGTCGGCGACCACCGGCAGCCCGGAAGCGATGGCGTCCCGAGCCCGCTCGCGCTGATCCTGGTCCCCGTCGGTTCCAGGACCCACCAGCCAAGCCTGGACCCGGGAGTCTGCCACCGTTCCCTGCGAACAAACGGCCTCGGGTGTCTGCAGGTTGATCAACCGGCACACTTCCGAAGGCCCCAGATACCTGATCATTCCGACCCCGGTGGCCGACGCCGCCTTGGTCGCGAGCAGGGCCGCGCCGGGATAGGAGCTGGATCCGGCGGCGATGCCCAGCACTCCGCGGGTGTACTTGTGGTCGGTCCGCCGCGGCACCGGCCAGAGCGTGGCCAGGTCCTGCGCGTCGAGGCGCCGCAGTCCTGGCTCCGGAAGCAAGTGTCCGATACCAATATCCACCGTCTCGATCCTGCCGGCGAGCGCGGCCGCGGGGTCCAGCAAAAGACCGGCTTTGGCCCCGCCGAAGGTGACCGTGAGGTCTGCGGGCAGCACCGGCCCGTTCACTTGGCCGGTCTCGGCGTTGACACCACTGGGCAGGTCGCACGCCACCACCAGGGGCCGGCGGCGGAGGCCTTCGTGGGAATCCAGCAGCGCCTGCACCAGCTCCCGCGCCGGACCGCGCAGTCCCCCGGCGGCGCCGGTGCCCACAATCCCGTCGACGATGGCATCCGCGGCGGCACAGACCTCTGTCGCGGCCCGAAGCGTGTCCGCCGGTACTGGTGCACCGGCTGCAGCCGCCGAATCCAGCCGGATTACCCGGCCGCTGCTCCGTTCGAAAGCAGCCAGCGCCTCCGGGTGCACGCGCGCGGAGGTGAGCACCGCCGTCGTCATGGCACCACGTTGTGCCACCGCCGCCGCTGCGAAGAGGGCGTCCCCGCCGTTGTTGCCGCTTCCGGCCAGTACCACCAGGCGGGTCCCGTAGACCCGGCCGGCCACGCGTTTGAGTTCGCCGATGATGCCGGAGGCCAGTCCGGCTGCCGCGCGGGCCATGAGTTCCGGGCCCTGTCCGTCGTCGAGCAGCGGGCGTTCGGCGGCGCGGATCTGGTCCGGGGTCCAGGCCTCGATCATGCGGTCCTTTCGGTCAAGCAGCCAGCGGGGCAACGAGCGGTGAGGCGGATGGTGCGGTTACTGCTGCCGGAGCGGCCAGGGCTGCCAGCCGTTGGGCAACAACTCCAGTGTCCGTTCCGCCCGCAAGAGTTGATCCTCGGTGTAGTCGTGGGAGGGTTCACCGCCGCCACCTTCCCAGCCCGAGCCGTCCACCCGTACCAGTTGGTATTCGGCTCGCCGGTGCTTCCCCAACGGATACCGCTCCGCGAAGCCGCCAGCAGCCACAGAGAGCACTTGCTGCTCCAGCCCGGCCGCCTCGGAGTCCAGGATCTCGTCGCAGGCATCGCAGCCACAGGACGGAAACGGTGTGCTGTGCAGCAGCCCGCTGTGCAGCAACACGCCGGGGAAATCGGTATACGTAAAGACCAACGGCGCGGCATCCGGGCTGGCTGGGTCCACCCGGACGGCCCGGAGCACACTGACCTGCCCGCGCATCCGGGCCTCTGTTTCGGCCGTGACGTCCCTGGTGCTGGCCGCGTAGGTGGAGACCAGGAAGTCGATCAGACTGTCGGCCACGGCATGGAGGCCGCTAAAACGCCCGGTGTTGCTGGTGACGCCATAGGACTCGGACGCTGCAGCTTCGTCTCCCCACCTGGTGCCGTAGGGAAGCGGCGTCCCGTCCGCATCGCGGTAAACCTCCACCGAAATATCCGGCCGAACGTAGGGTTTCCAGCCGGCGGGCAACGGAACCGGTTGCGGCAAGTTGCCGTCGTGCTCCTCGAACCGTGGCAGCGGCTCCGGGTCCGATTCAACCCACTCGCGGACGGTCGCCAGCGACTCCGCGAACTGTTCCACGCTGGCGGAATGCAGCCGCTCGACCAAGCCCTGGACAATCAGGCTCATCTCGTGGTCCCCGGCCTCGGTGACCCCGCCTTCCATGCTGCGCCATTGGGCGTCCGGGCGCTGCGCCACGACGGTGTTGCCGGTGAACACTTCCGCGGCGTTCGCCACGTCCGGATCGGCGAGCAGGGCGGCGGCGTTGGCCCGCAGGAATTCCAGCAGCCGCACTGGGTCGGCCGCCAGACCCGCAGCATCTTCCCCAAGCCGGGCACAAAACCCGACGAACGGTGCATAGCCGCCGACGTGCCGGATCTCGGACTCGTCAGTCTCCGACCGGTACAGCGCGCGTCCGGAGTACACAGGGAGCGGCGGCCCGGTCGCGGGTCCTTCGAACAAGTCCTCTGCGGCAGCCATGAAGCCGATCCTAGCCTGAGGCTCCGCTGCGGACTATGGCGGCAGAGTGCCCGGGCAGAACCAGCCCGTCAAACGCCCCGGTGCCGTCACTCCCAGCCCCGTCCTCGCGGCCGGCGGCACTCGCGGCGGTGTACGCAGCGCCGTCGTCGGTAGCCAGCACCACCGTGCCTGACGCCGGGACCACGCGGGACTCGGTGGCGAAATTGCAGCAGATCGCGAGCGGGCCACGGTGCAGGATGAGCCACCCTGCGCCCGGGTCCGTTTGCACCGAGACCGCTGCGAAGTCCGGGTCGGTGAGCTCGGGCTGCTCTTTCCGCAGCCGGATCAGCCGCTTGTACAGCTCCAGCATCCGTGCGTGGTCGCCGGTTTCGGGCTCCGTCCAGTCCAGCTTTGAGTTGCGGAAGGTGCGCGGGTCCTGCGGGTCGGGCACGGTCTGCCGGTCCCAGCCCATCCGTTCGAACTCTTTGAGCCGGCCCGCGGAGGTCGCTTCGCCCAGTTCCGGTTCGGGGTGCGAGGTGAAGAACTGCCATGGGGTGGACGCGGCGAACTCCTCGCCCATGAACAGCATGGGGGTGAACGGCGCGGTCAGGTTCAGCACCGCTGCGAGCGCCAACTGTCCGTAGCCAAGGCTGCCGGTGAGCCGGTCGCCGGCGGCACGATTGCCGATCTGGTCGTGGTTTTGCGTGCAGACCACCAGCTGCGGTGCGGCCACCCGCTCCTTGTTGATCGGCCGGCCGTGGTGCCGTTCCCGGAACGAGGAGTAGCTGCCGTCGTGGAAGAACCCGTCCTGCAGCACCTTCTCCAGCGCTCCCAGTCCGGCGAAGTCGGCATAGTAGCCACTGGCCTCGCCGGTGAGGTTCACGTGCACGGCATGGTGGAAATCGTCGCTCCACTGCCCGGCCAGTCCGTAGCCGTTCGACTGCCGGGGCTCGATGAGCCGCGGATTGTTAAGGTCCGATTCCGCGATCAGGAACAAGGGCTTGCCCAGCTCGGCCGCGCAGTCGTCCGTCACCGCCGCGATTTCCTCCAGGATGTGGACGGCCCGCTCGTCGCGCAGGGCGTGCACCGCATCCAGCCGCAGCCCGTCCACGTGGTAGTCGCGGAACCACATCAGCACGTTGTCCGTGATGAAGCGGCGGACTTCGTCCGAGCCCGGCCCGTCCAAATTGACGGAGTCGCCCCAGGTGTTGGCGCTGCTGCTGCTCAGGTACGGCCCGAACCGCGGCAAGTAGTTTCCGCTGGGACCCAGATGGTTGTAAACCACGTCCTGGATGACGCCGATGCCCTTGGCGTGCGCGGCATCCACGAAGCGCTGATAGGCGGCCGGCCCGCCGTAGCTTTCCTGCACGGCAAACCACAGCACGCCGTCGTAGCCCCAGTTGTGCGTTCCGTTGTAGGCGTTGACCGGCAGCAGCTGCACGTAGTCCACGCCGAGTCCGGCCAGATAGTCGAGCTTGCCAGCGGCCGCGTCCAGTGTTCCTTCGGGGGTGAACGTGCCGATATGCAGTTCGTAGATCACTCCGCTCAGCCCCGGGGAAACCCAGTCTTGGTCCTGCCACGGGTGCGCCCCGGCGTCGAACGTCCGGGACAGTCCGTGCACACCGTCCGGCTGGCGGCGGGACCGCGGGTCCGGCAGCGCCCTGTCCTCGCCGTCCAGCAGATAGCCGTAGTCGGCCTCTCCCTCGGGCACGGCGGCGGTGTCTGCCAGCCGCCACCAGCCGTCGTCGGTCCCCCGCAGCGGTAGCCGTGCGCCGCCCGCCCGCAGTTCCACCGTTCCGGCCCGCGGCGCCCACACCGCAAAGTCCCGGCTCAAGGTTGTTCCTCTCCGCGCACCAGCAGCGCCACTGGCAATTCGGCCAGCACGCCGGACAGCCGGAGGACCCCGTCGCTGGTGTGCCTCCGCCCGCTCAGCACGTCCTGGTATGGCCCCGGCGGAATCACGACGGCGGTGTCCCGCCATCCGCCGTCCCGCTGCAGCCGGACCGGCAGCCTGGTGGCCAGCGTGATGGCCCCGCCGCGGTCGAAGCCGAAGGCGTGATCGGCGGCGGGACCGCGCACCGAAATGGCCTGGTAACCGGTAAACAGCTCGGGCCGGTCCCGGCGCAGCCGCAGTGCCCTGGCCACCACCAGCATCTTGGCGGCAGCGCTGTCGTCCACCGGCGGCGTCCCGTACCGGTCCAGGTTCTCCAGCGCCGTGCGCCGGGCCTGGAAGTCGACCGGCCGGCGGTTGTCCGGGTCCACCAGCGAGTGGTCCCAGAACTCCGTCCCCTGGTAGACGTCCGGCACTCCGGGCATGGTCAGCTGGATGAGCTTCGCGGACAGGGAGTTGCTCCTGCCGAAAGCCGTGGTGTCCTCCACCAGTCCGACCAGCAGCCGGTTCACCTCCGGGTCGTCGAAGGCAGCATCCACAGCGGCATGCAGCTGCTTTTCAAAATCGGTGTTGGGGTCGATCCACGACGTGCTGTTGCCGGCTTCGCGGGCGGCCTTCTCCGCATAGGCGTGCGCGCGGTCCCGGCTGAACGGCCAGGCCCCCAGCGCCGCCTGCCACAGCAGGTCGGCGAACGGCAGGTCCCCGAACGGGGCCAGCCGGTCCAGCTCCGCCAGCCGCGCCGGCCATTGGTCCGCCAGCTCGGCGAGCACCGAGATGCGGGCGCGGGTGTCCTCGCTGCGTTTCGTGTCGTGCGTCGAGAGCGTGGTCATCGCCAGCGGCGCCTCCTGCTGCCGGCGGATCAGCCGTGTGTGCAGCTCAAACGGCTCCACCGCGAAGATGGACGGATCGGCGCCCACCTCGTTCAAGGAGGTCAACCGTGTGTACCGATAGAAGGCGGTGTCTTCCACCCCCTTGGCCATCACCATTCCGGACGTCTGCTGGAAACGCACCGCCAGTTCGGTCAGCACACCGTCCGGCTGCAGCAGTGGCAGCAGGGCGGTGACCGCTTCGGCCAGGTCCGGCCGGCGGGCCCGGGCCGCGATTCCGGCTTCCTCCAGATACTCCGCGCCGACCGGAAGGTAACTCCGGTACACCGGAAAGCAGCTCAGCAGTTCGGCGAGCGCATCCGCGGCGAGGTCGAAGCCGACTCCGGCCTCGGCCGGAACCAGCCGCGCCAGGCGCAGCACCTCGGAACGCAGGATGCCGTCGGCGATTCCCCGTTTGGTGTCATGGATCATGTGCTGGTACGGCTGGACCGGTGCCGCCTCGGTCAGGCGTTCCCGCCCGTCGGGATCAACCAGCAGCCGGTCCACTTCCGCCAGCGCGTCGTACCCGGTGGTTCCCGCGCAGGCCCAATCCGTCGGCAGCGTCTCCCCCGGCTCCAGGATCTTTTCCACCAGCACGTAGGCGCCACCAGTCAGCTCCTGCAGCCGCTGCAGGTAGCCCTTCGGGTCTGCCAGCCCGTCCGGATGGTCCACGCGCAGCCCGTCCACCAGGCCCTCATCGAACCATCGCTTGATCTCGGCGTGGGACTCGTCAAACACCCACGGCACCTCCACCCGCACACCGGCGAGGGAGTTGACGCCGAAGAACCTGCGGTAATTAAGCTCCGCGTCGGCGCGCCGCCAATTCACCAGCTGGTAGTGCTGGCGTTCGTGGACTACCCGGGCCGTGGCGCCGTCGTCGGCCGTTCCCGCGGCGATGGGGAACCTGTTCTCGTAGTAGCGCAGCTCGCCGTCGGCAAGTTCCAGCACATCCAGTTCAGCGTCGCCGTCGCCCAGCACCGGAATCCGGATCTTTCCGCCACCGGCGTCCCAGTCGATGTCGAACGCCTCGGCATAACGTGACCCGCGGCCTTCGGCCAGGAGCGACCACCACCAACGGTTGTTGGCCGGGGTGCCCACGCCCATGTGGTTCGGGACAATGTCCACCATGACTCCCAGCCCCGCTTTCCGGGCGGCCGCGGAGAGCGCGCGCAGCCCGTCGATGCCGCCCCTGGCCGGATCCACCGCACCGAAATCCACCACGTCGTAGCCGTGATCCGACCCCGGTTCAGCCGTGAGCAGGGGCGAGAGATAGACCCAGTCGACCCCGAGATTGTGCAGGTACGGCACCAGGTCAGCCGCGTCGTACAGCGTAAGAGATTCCCTGATCTGCAATCTGTAGGTCGACGCCGGGGACCTCATCCGTCCTGCTTCCCCTTGTTGCCCTTGGCGGCCGGCTTCGGGGCGGATTCGGGGGCCGCCTCCGGCGCAGCGTTGGTGTCCGGTCCCGCCGCGGTTTCTGGGGCCGCGGCATGTGCGGGTTTCGGCGCCTGCGCGGATTCCGTTGCGGGTTTCGGCGCCTGCCCGGATGCAGGCACCTGCTCCGCCTCGGACATGGCAGCCACCGAAGCGGCCACGGAGTGGTCCGGCTCGTCTTCCTGCGGCGAGTGGGCCCGCAGCACCATGGTGGACTTCGCGGCGACCGGCGCGGTCTCCCCGGCCTTCAGCGGGCCGGTCGAGTCCGCGCCGCCTGCTGTATCGATGACGACGTCCCACGCCGGCGCATATTCCCGCGGCGGCAGGACGAACGGCACATCGTCGTCGTCCGCATTGAAATAGATCAGGAAATGCTCATCGGTGATCCGTTGCCCACGGTCGTCGCGTCCGCGGATGCCTTGGCCGTTGAGGAAGATGCCGATGCACCGGCCCAGTGCTTCGCCCCAGTCCTCCGGTTCCATCAAGGTCCCCTCCGGAGTAAGCCACACGACGTCGCTCAGCGGTTCGCCCTCGCCGCGGCGGACCGGTTTTCCGTCGAAGAACGTGCGGCGCCGGAAGGTGGGGTGCTCGGCCCGCAGCCGGTTTACCGTGGCCACGAACTCAAGCAGCGGCTGGTCCATGTTGTTCCAGTCCACCCAGGACAGCTCCGAATCCTGGCAGTACACGTTGTTGTTGCCCTGCTGGGTGCGGCCCAATTCGTCGCCGTGGGCGATCATCGGCACGCCCTGGCTCAGCAGCAGCGTGGCCAGGAAGTTTCGCTGCTGCCTGGCGCGCAGGGTGAGGACCTCCGGGTCGTCGGTAGGGCCTTCCACCCCGCAGTTCCATGAGCGGTTGTGTGACTCGCCGTCGTTATTGTCTTCGCCGTTGGCCTCGTTGTGCTTCTCGTTGTAGGACACCAGGTCCCGCATGGTGAAGCCGTCGTGGGCGGTGATGAAGTTGATCGAGGCGACCGGCCGGCGACCGGTCGCTTCGTACAGATCGGACGATCCGGTGATGCGGGACGCGAATTCGCCCAGAGTGGACGGCTCGCCCCGCCAGAAATCGCGCACGGTGTCCCGGTACAGGCCGTTCCACTCCGTCCACAGCGGCGGAAAGTTGCCCACCTGGTAGCCGCCGGGACCGATGTCCCACGGCTCGGCGATCAACTTGGTCTGCGACACGATCGGGTCCTGCTGCACCATTTCAAAGAAGGTCGAGAGCCGGTCCACATCGTAGAACTCGCGGGCCAGCGTCGAGGCCAGGTCGAATCGGAATCCGTCCACGTGCATCTCCGACGCCCAGTAGCGCAGCGAGTCCATCAGCAACTGCAGCGAGTGGGGATGGCGCACATTGAGGGAATTTCCCGTGCCGGTGTAGTCCATGTAGTACTGCGGCTGATCGTCCACCAGCCGGTAGTAGGCACCGTTGTCGAGCCCGCGGAAGGACAAGGTGGGCCCCAAATGGTTGCCCTCCGCCGTGTGGTTGTACACGACGTCGAGGATCACTTCGATGCCGGCCAGGTGCAGCTCCCGGACCATCGCCTTGAATTCTTGCACCTGCTGACCGGTATCACCGGAGGAGCAGTAGGTATTCTGCGGCGCGAAAAAGCCTATGGTGTTGTAGCCCCAGTAGTTGGACAGTCCCTTGTCCTGCAGCGTGCTGTCGTTGACGAACTGGTGGACCGGCATCAGCTCGATGGCCGTCACGCCAAGCTTCTTGAGGTGCTCGATCACCGCCGGATGGGCGATCCCGGCGTAGGTGCCGCGCTGTTCTTCCGGGATCTCCGGATGCAGCTGGGTCAGGCCCTTGACGTGGGCCTCGTAGATCACCGAGCGGTGGTACGGCGTGCGCGGCTTCCGGTCGCCATCCCAGTCGAAGAAAGGATTGACGACGACGCCGAGCATCATGTGCTCTGCCGAGTCCTCGTCATTGCGGGAGTTCTCGTCCCCGAAGTTGTAGCCGAACAGCGGCTGGGCCCAGTCGATCTGGCCGCTAACGGCCTTGGCGTAGGGGTCCAGCAAGAGCTTGTTCACGTTGCAGCGAAGCCCCCGGCCGGGCTCGTACGGGCCTTCCACCCGGAATCCGTACTTCTGGCCCGGTTGGATCTGCGGCAGATAGCAGTGCCACACGTAGCCGTCGACGTCTTTGAGCTTGATCTGCTGCTCGACTCCGTCGTCGTCAAACAGGCACAGGAAGACGGCATCCGCTACTTCGCTGAACACGGCAAAGTTGGTTCCGTTGCCGTCATAGGTTGCCCCCAGCGGATAGGCGTCTCCCGGCCAAACTTCCATGCGCAACTCCTGATCATCGATGGCGGATCCCTCTTTCTTTCTTACCCCATGGCGATGACATTGGATATCCCGGTTTGCCCGCCAAAAGGCCGCACCACGACGACGGAGCCCGGCTCCGCGCGGAATCCGGCGGCTGCCGTCCCGCTGAAATGCCCCGCCAACTGCAGCCTTCGGGGTCGATCAGGCAGGAGGCGCCACCGGCCCTACACAGCGATGGGTACTACTGTCGACCAGCTCACCGCGGGCGTATCGTTGAGCTACTATCGGGTTCTGGTGAAGCGGGGGCGGCCATGACTGGCGGCGATTCGGGATCCATCGGCGTCGTCTCCCGGCGCCAGTTCACCACAGCGACGGCTCTGACCGTGCTCGGCGCAGCAGGCCTGCTCGGCGCCCTTCCCCGGGCCCTAGGAGCATGACGTGACGGATCCTCCAGGAGCAGGCGGACACCAGGACCTCGCTGTGCTAGACCTTCTTGCCCGCCGGTATGCCGACGACCCGCTGGTTGAACGCGGCACCATGTTCCGCGGTCCCGGCCTGCGGGTGGGTGGAAAAATCTTCGCGTTCCTCGGCCACGGCGACCGCCTGATCGTGAAGGTTCCCCGGCGACGCGCCGATTCTGCTGTTGCTTCCGGTGCGGCAGAACCGGTCACCATGGGCCAGCGGACCATGAAGGAATGGGTGGCTTTTCCGGCGGTGGCAGACGACGCGCCAGCCACCGAGCGACTGTGGCTCAGCGCCGCAGACGAAGCCTATGCGTACGTCAAGAGCCTTGGCGGCAGCTGAGGCTGCGACTTCCGCGAGCTGGCGTCACCCAGGCTGCTCTGCCGGCTGGAACAATTCCACCAAGTTCCCTGCCGGGTCGGCGAGCAATATCTGGCGGCCGCCCGGGCCCTCCACCAGGTCGCTGCGAAATTGCAGCCCGGCGCTGTGCAGCCGGCCGACCTCTGTCTGCAGGTCGTCAACGATCAGATGGATGCGGTTGCCGCCGGCGGTTGCGTAGTCCGCCGGGGTGGCCCGGGCGCCCGAGCTCGCCGGCCCGGACAGCAACAGCCGCAACGGGCCGCGCCGCACGTCGGCAAAGGCGGGTGAGCGCATGCTGACCGTGAAGCCGAAATGGTTGGTGTAGAAGTCGACGGCGGCATCGACGTCGTCCACAAGATAGCGGACGCTGGCGTACTGCTCCGGTGCTGTCACGGCTCATTCTCCTTCGATCATGGCCTGCTGCCAGTGCCTGCAGGATACACACCGCGCGGTCTTGATGGAATGGGGCCTTCGGCCGTTCCCGGTGCCGCCTGAAACAGTGCCGCCTCAACCGGTTCCCCCGAAAGACCTGGTCGGGAACAATGGGACAACGCTGCCCCGCCAGTCCGATCAGCCCAGGAGCCCTCGTGGCAAAACTACTGTATTCGGCCATCATGTCCCTGGACGGCTACATTGCCGACCAGAACGGCAACTTTGACTGGAGCATGCCGGACGACGAAGTTCATTCGTTCGTGAATGGCCTGGAGAACCATGTCGGAACGTACCTTCTCGGCCGCCGGATGTATGAAGTGATGGTGTTCTGGGAGACCGTCCCGGCCGGCCCAGACGTCCCGCCGGTGGAACGCGACTTCGCCGAGTCGTGGCTGCGGAAGGACAAGGTGGTTTACTCGCGGACCTTGGACAAGGCCGCAAGCGCCCGGACCCGGATCGAGCGGGAGTTTGACCCGGAAGCCGTCCGTCGGATGAAAATCGAAGCGGCTGAAGACCTGAGCATCAGCGGGCCGGACCTGGCCAGCCATGCGTTCAGGGCCGGTCTGGTCGACGAATGCCAGTTCTTCGTCTCCCCGGTCGTAGTCGGGGGCGGGAAGCGCTTCCTGCCGGAGGACGTGAAAGTGGATTTGGAACTGCTGGACGAGCGGCGCTTCGGCAATGGGGTGGTCTACCTGCGCTACCGGGTGGCGGGCGGCTGACCGTTACCTTTCGGCTATCACCATGGCAGTGGCCAGATCGCCGTCATGGCTCATCGACAGGTGCCAGTACTTCACTCCCCTGGCCTCGGATGCCGCGGCGACCGTGCCGGTGAATTCCGGGTAAGGGTCTCCGCCTGGGTCCACACAGATGGTGCAGTCCTGCCAGTTCATGCCCGAGGGAGCGCCCAGGGCCTTGGCGATCGCTTCCTTGGCGGCGAAGCGGGCAGCCAGCGACCTGGTGTTGAGCTCACGTTCGGCGGGTGTGAAGAGCCGCTCGCGCAAGGCCGGGGTGCGCTGCAGCTGCCGGCGGAACCTGGAGACTTCCACCACGTCCACGCCGATGCCAACGATCATTTCCCGGCCCCTGCCCGGACCGCCCATGGCGAGCGGGCGCATCTGGGCGACAGCGCCGGCTCCGGGTTGGACCGGAGCGTGCACCGCACCGGCGGCACGGACAGCAGCCGCACGCGCAAGAGCAGCGCTGCCCGGCGCACGCGCACCGGACGCCGGGGAACGGAGCAGTCCCCGATCCTGTTGTACGGGGATCGGGGCGATGCGAAGAGAAGGCGGGTAGCCATGCTTGCCTGCTGCCTCTTATTCGACAGTGACGCTCTTGGCCAGGTTCCGCGGCTGGTCCACGTCGTAACCCTTGGCCGTGGCCAGCTCGCAGGCAAAGATCTGAAGTGGAACGGTGGTCAGCAGCGGAGCCAGCAGGGTCGGCGTCTCCGGCACGAAGAAGACGAACTCGGCGAAGTCCTTGACCGCCTCATCGCCTTCTTCGGCGATCACGATGGTCTTGGCGCCGCGGGCCCGGATCTCCTGGATGTTGGAGACCACTTTGGAGTGCAGCGAATTGCGTCCGCGCGGCGAGGGCACCACCACGAAGACCGGCTGGCCGTCTTCGATCAGGGCGATCGGTCCGTGCTTGAGCTCGCCGGCGGCGAAGCCTTCGGCGTGGATGTAGGCCAGTTCCTTCAGCTTCAGCGCGCCCTCCATGGCGACCGGGAAGCCGACATGCCGGCCGAGGAACAGCACCGACTTGGTATCCGCCATGCGGGCGGCCAGGTCCTTGATGCCCTTGGCGTTGTCCAGCACGTTCTGGATCTTGGCCGGGATCTTGCCCAGGTCCGCCAGAATGTCCCTGATCTCGCCCTGGAACTTGTTCCCGCGCAGCTGCGCCAGGTACAGGCCCAGCAGGTAGGCTGCGGTGATCTGCGCCAGGAAGGCCTTCGTCGAGGCGACCGCGATTTCCGGACCGGCGTGCGTGTAGAGCACTGCATCGGCTTCACGCGGGATGGTTGACCCGTTGGTGTTGCAGATCGCCATCACCTTGGCGCCCTGTTCCTTGGCGTAGCGGACGGCCATCAGGGTGTCCATGGTTTCGCCGGACTGGGAGATGGCAACAATCAGCGTATTGGCATCCACGATCGGGTCGCGGTAGCGGAACTCGTGCGACAGCTCCACCTCTACCGGGATCCGGCACCAGTGCTCGATCGCGTACTTCGCCACCTGGCCGGCGTAGGCCGAGGTGCCGCACGCCAGCACGATGATCTTGTTGACCGCTTTGAGCAGCTCGGGGTCGATCCGCAGCTCGTCCAAGGTCAGCCGGCCGTTCAGGTCGTACCGGCCAAGCAGGGTCTGTCCTACCGCCTCCGGCTGGTCGTTGATTTCCTTCTCCATGAAGGACGGGTAGCCGCCCTTCTCCGCGGCGGCGGCATCCCAATTGACCTCGAACTCGGTTCCCTCGGCGGCATTGCCATGGAAATCGGTGATCTCGAAAGACTCGGGAGTGATGGTGACGATCTGGTCCTGATCCAGTTCCACGGCGCGACGGGTGAAGTCGATGAAGCCGGAAACGTCGGAGCCCAGGAAGTTCTCGCCCTCGCCCAGCCCCACGACCAGAGGAGAGTTGCGGCGTGCAGCCACGACGACGTCGGGCTGCTCCTCGTGGATGGCCAGCAGAGTGAAGGCGCCCTCCAGCCGCTGGCAGGCAAGCTGCATGGCCTTGGCCAACGTGGCCGTGGCGGGGTCCTTGGCCACCAGCGAACGGTAGATATCGCCGAGCAGCACTGCCGCCACCTCGGTGTCGGTCTCGGATCGCAGCGTGTAGCCCTTGGCCAGCAAGGACGCGCGGAGTTCGGCAAAGTTCTCGATGATGCCGTTGTGGATCACGGCCAGCTTGTCATCGTCGGCCAGATGCGGGTGCGCGTTCTGGTCGGTGGGTCCGCCGTGCGTCGCCCAGCGGGTGTGGCCAATGCCGGTCAGCGACTCGGGCAGCGGGTCGGTCTCGAGTTCCTCCAGCAGGTTGCTCAGCTTGCCGGACTTCTTGCGGGCTTCGATGCCGGCCTCGGAAATGACCGCCACTCCCGCGGAATCGTAACCGCGGTATTCCAGGCGACGAAGTCCCTCAAGAACAACATCCAGGGCGCTGTGGTCAGCAACGCTGACTCCGGCCCCGCCGTCGCGGCGGCCAACATATCCGACGATTCCACACATGGGGTTAAGGGTACCTGCCCGCAGGCCGGCCGAAGACAGCACGTCCTCTTCTCCCTCCCCGCCGACAGGCCGGCTCCAGACCCACAGCCCGCATGCGGTGAGCCGAAGGCGTAACCCGGCGCGCCGCCGTCGTGCGCCTTTTGGGATTTGAAAGCCGCAGCAGGCACAATTCATAGGTGACTGATGCGACACCGAAGACGACGGCGTCAAGCGGTGAGAGTAATTTCACACCATTCGTTGAGCTGGACCGGCAGACGTGGTCCCGGCTATCCAACGAGATTGAACAGCCGTTGGACCAGGACGATATTGAGCGCCTGCGGGGCCTGGGCGATGCCCTGAACCTGGATGAGGTCCGCGAGGTGTACCTCCCGCTTTCCCGTCTGCTCAATCTGTATGTGGGCGCGGCCGGCGAGCTGCACAAGGCCACCACCACGTTTCTGGGCGAAACCACGCGCCGCACTCCGTTCGTGATCGGCGTCGCCGGGTCGGTGGCGGTCGGAAAGTCCACCACGGCACGCGTGCTGCGCGAGATGCTGCGCCGCTGGCCGGACACCCCGAACGTGGAACTGATCACCACCGACGGATTCCTCTATCCGAATGCTGAGCTGACCCGGCGCGGCCTGATGGAACGCAAAGGCTTCCCCGAGTCCTACGACCAGCGGGCGCTGCTGCGCTTTGTGTCCGAGGTTAAATCCGGTGCCGAAGAAGTCCGTGCCCCCTGGTACTCGCACCTGACCTACGACATCGTGCCGGACAAGGAAGTGGTGGTCCACCGCCCGGACGTCCTGATTGTGGAAGGCCTGAACGTGTTGGCTCCGGCGCGCCCGCGGGCGGACGGCCGGACCGGACTGGCGCTGAGCGACTTTTTCGATTTCTCCGTATATGTGGACGCCAAGACGTCCTATATTGAGCAGTGGTACGTCAGCCGCTTCCACAAACTGCGGCGGACGTCCTTCGCCGACCCGGAATCCTATTTCCACCGCTATGCCTCACTCACGGACACCGAGGCCACCGAGACGGCGCTGGGCATCTGGCGCCGGATCAACGAACCGAACCTGAGGGAGAACGTGCTGCCGACACGCGGCCGGGCACAACTGGTGCTGACCAAGGACGCGGACCACTCGATCCGCAGAATGCTGCTGCGGAAAACCTGAGATGGCGCTCCTGAGGGCTCCGGTGCTCGTGGCAGGCCTGGCCGCCGTGCTGGTCCTGCTGACCGGTTGCGTTCCGGCCGAAGAAACCACGCCCTCCCCCAGTTCGACGGCGGCCGTGCCGGATCCGTCGGAAGGCGCCACGTCCCTGCCAGTTCCGTCGCAGAGCCCGAAAGCCACGAAGAAGAAGGACGGCAAAACCCCCGATGCCCGGGAAGACCACACTGATCCGGCAAGCATCGGCGTCGTCGTCAATAAGCGCAGGCCGTTGGCTCCGCTGGACTACCACCCCGACGACCTGCGCCAGCCGGCGGTAAGCATCGGGACCGGCGGTGAGTCTGCCCTGCTGCGCGATGCGGTGGCTGACGCCACCGAGAAGATGTTCAGCGCTGCCGCGGCCGACGGGGCTCCGATGATCATGGTCAGCGGATTCCGTTCCTATGCCACCCAGGTGGATACCTACAACCATTGGGTCCTGCAGCACGGCAGCGAGGCCGCCGCCGACATGATTTCGGCACGCCCCGGCTACTCCGAGCACCAGACCGGCTTGTCCATGGACATCGGCGACATCACGGGAGCCTGCAACCTGCAGCAATGCTTTGCCGACACTGCCGCCGGAACCTGGGCTGCCCGGAATGCAGTGCGCTTCGGGTTCATCATCCGCTACTCGCCCGGGGAGGAAAAAGTGACGGGGTATTCGCCCGAACCGTGGCACCTGCGTTACGTCGGCAAAAAAGTGGCCGGGAAGATGGAGGAACGCGGCATCGGATCGCTCGAGGAGTATTTCGGTCTTCCTGCTGCACCCGATTATTCATGACGAATTCGAATGAACCGGCGGCTTGAACACCCTTCTGCTGCGAACGGACGATACATTTAGCGACATGCTCAACGGGTTTAAAGAATTCATCATGAAGGGCAACGTCATTGACCTCGCCGTCGCCGTGATCGTCGGCGGTGCCTTCGGCGCCGTGGTCAATGCCCTGGTCAACAGTGTGCTGATGCCGTTCATCGCCGGACTGACCGGTTCGCCCGACTTCAACAGCTTCCTGCTATGGAACTTCAACGGCAATGAAGTGGCGTTCGGGGTCCTGCTCACCGCGATGGTGAACTTCCTGCTTATTGCCTCCGCGATCTACTTCGTGGTCGTCACGCCAATGAACCACCTGATCGCCCGGCGCAACCGCCGTATGGGCATTAACAAAGAGGAAGAGGCCGTGGATCCTCAGATCGCGCTGCTGACCGAGATCCGGGACGCTCTGCACGCGCGCAACCGGATGTAGCCGCCAAGCACCACGAAGCACCACGGCCGTCAGGCAGACATCAACAGGCCCTTCCCGCAGACCAGTTCAGACCTGCGGGAAAGGCCTGGCCTTTCGAGGTGGTGGTCGACGCCCGGCGCTAACGGCCAGTTGCCGCGCCGGGGGTGATCAGACGCCGGGATGAACAGGCGAGGGCTCAGTCGACGTCACGGGTTCCAGCGACAGGTGCTGCTTCACGACCCCGGCCAACTCCTCGGCGGTGGCCTGCGCGGTTGCCATGTCCGCGGCCTCCACCATCACGCGGACCACGGGCTCCGTGCCGGACGGCCGCAACAGCACCCGTCCGGTCTCACCCAGTCGCGCGGAGGCTGCTTCGACCGCCGACTGAAGCGGCTGGTTGGTGGTGACGGCTGTTTTGTCCACGTCCTTGACGTTGATCAGGACTTGCGGAAGCCGGACCATCAGCTGGGCCAACTCGGACAGCGGTTTGCCGGTCTTGGCCAGCCGTGCTGCCAACTGAAGGCCGGTCAGCACGCCGTCGCCGGTGGTGGCGTAGTCCGAGAAGATCACGTGGCCGGACTGCTCGCCGCCCAGCGAGTAGCCATTGGCGCGCATGTTCTCCAGCACGTATCGGTCGCCCACCGCGGTTTCCTCAATCCGGATGCCGGCCTCCTGCAGCGCCAGCTTCATGCCGAGGTTGCTCATCACGGTGGCCACCAGGACGTCGTCCTTGAGCCGGCCCGCTTCGCGCAGGGCAAGCGCCAGGATGGTCATGATCTGGTCGCCATCCACCACTTCGCCACGCTCGTCCACGGCGAGGCAGCGGTCAGCATCGCCGTCGTGCGCAATGCCCAGGTCTGCACCATGCTCGACGACGGCGGCCTGCAGCCTCTCCAAGTGTGTGGAGCCAACGCCGTCGTTGATGTTCAACCCGTCCGGCTCGGCGCCCATCACCACAATGTCGGCACCGGCGGCGCGGAACACTTCCGGCGAGCAACCGCTGGCGGCGCCGTGGGCGCAGTCGAGGACTACCTTCAGGCCCTCGAGGCGGACCGGCAGGCTCTGCAGCAGATGCAGGATGTAGCGGTCCTCGGCATCGGAGAAGCGCTGGATCCGCCCCACCTCCGCACCCGTGGGCCGGACGCGCGGCCGCGACATCTCCTGCTCGATCGCGTCTTCGACCTCGTCGGGCAGCTTATGACCACCGCGGGCGAAGAACTTGATCCCGTTGTCCGGAGCCGGGTTGTGCGAAGCGGAGATCATGACGCCGAAGTCCGCATCCAGGTCCCCCACCAGATAGGCGGCAGCGGGTGTAGGCAGCACGCCGGCGTCGTACACGTCGACGCCGGAACTCGCCAAGCCGGCCTCGACCGCAGAGCTGATGAACTCGCCGCTGGCACGCGGATCCCGGGCGATAACCGCCGTCGGGCGCTTGCCGTTGTCAACTTGCCGGTGGCCCAAGACCACTGCGGCTGCCTGCGCAACTTGCAGCGCGAGCTCGGCAGTGATCAACCCGTTGGCCAGGCCGCGGACTCCGTCGGTACCAAATAATCTAGACATTGCGAATCATTTTACGGCAGGCTCCGGCCGGGACGTTTCACAACGTGTCGACCGCCACGTGAAGCTGCCAGCCGTGCCGGGTGGGTGCCGTCCGTATACAGCGGCGTCGCGGGAGTGGGCGCGCTGGGGATTCCGGTGTCACAGTTGAGGCGTCGCGGGAGCGGACCCCGGGGTCCCGGTGTCGCTGCTGCGGCGGCCCGAACCGGAGGGTGGATCCCGGCGTCGCTGCGGCGCGGGTCTGGGGCCTGAATGATCCCTGTGCCGCTGCGGCGCGGAACAGCCCACCTTACTGCTTAAACGGCCGCGAGGCCCCGCAGCAAATGCTGCGAGGCCTCGCGGTGGAAGCACAGACTTCCGAAGCGGTTTAGCGCTTCGAGTACTGGGGTGCCTTGCGGGCCTTCTTGAGGCCGGCCTTCTTGCGCTCGATGATGCGAGCGTCGCGGGTGAGGAAACCGGCCTTCTTCAGCGTCGGGCGGTTGTTCTCGCGGTCGATCTCGTTCAGCGCGCGGGCAACGCCCAGGCGCAGCGCACCGGCCTGGCCGGAGGGGCCACCGCCGTGGATGCGGGCGATAACGTCGTAAGCGCCTTCCAGATCCAGGATCTTGAACGGATCGTTCACTTCCTGCTGGTGCAGCTTGTTCGGGAAGTAGTTCGCCAGTTCGCGATCGTTGATGGTCCAGTTGCCGGAACCCGGAACCAGGCGCACGCGGGCAATGGCCTGCTTGCGGCGACCGACGGCAGCTCCGCCGACGGTCAGGGCCGGACGTTCCTTCTTGGCGGTCTCGGTGGCCTCGGATGACTCCGAGGTGTAGCTGGTGAGGGTTTCGCCCTCAGCAGCGGTGTTCAGCTCTTCAGCCACGATTCTCCTTGAATTAAGTTTCTAGTGGTGGCCGGCGCTACTGGGCGACCTGGGTGATTTCGAAAGTCTTCGGCTGCTGGGCAGCGTGCGGGTGCTCGGCACCCTTGTAGACCTTCAGCTTGGACAGCTGCTGGGCAGCCAGGGAGTTCTTCGGCAGCATGCCCCTGATGGCCTTCTCAACAGCGCGAACCGGGTTCTTTTCCAGCAGTTCGGCGTAGCTGACGGAGGACAGGCCACCCGGGTAACCGGAGTGGCGGTAGGCACGCTTCTTTTCGAGCTTGGCGCCGGTCAGGGCAACCTTCTCAGCGTTGATGATGATGACGAAATCGCCCATGTCCATGTGAGGAGCAAAGGTCGGCTTGTGCTTTCCGCGCAGCAGTGTTGCGGTCTGGCTGGCAAGACGACCCAGGACAACGTCGGTGGCGTCAATGACGTGCCACTGGCGGTTGATATCGCCGGGCTTCGGAGTGTACGTACGCACGGTTTTTGCCTTCGTTTGGTGTTCTTAGGTAGCGGCGCATTCTTCACAGAACGCACGCGCAAAGTTGGTGATGCGCTACCGGAACTTCAGGTGAGGACTGAAATCTAACCAGTGGCCCAGAGAGTCTCGGCTATCTCCGTGGATCAGGTTGGCCCTGCAACCGGGCCGTCTCACGGACATAGCGTATCGAGGTTGGACACGCACAACGACGATTAAGATTATCCTGCCGCCCCGGGTTAGGTCAAAAAGACTAAGAACGACGGCGGTTGGTCTCGCTGGTTGGACCCTGCCCGACCGACGGCCCGCGCCGACGGAGCACCCAGGGCGCAGAGACGACCGTGCAACCAGGGGCCGCCCCGGAACCGTCCTTCACGGTCGGAGCACACCGCGCTTCGCGACATGGCCACCGTTTGGGAAACGCGATGCCTGCAGACGCCAAGCCCCTTAGTGGGCCGGCTAAGAGGTCAACTCCCGCTGGTATCGGCGTTGCCGGCGGTATTCAGCCCCAAGAGGGCCTTGATGCGTTCCTCGGCCTCCGGCCCGCTCTGCGCGGCAGCCACATTGGCTTCGCTGACGGCCTGGACCACCTCATCGCGCTGGATTTTCACTCCGCGCGGGGCTTCGATGCCAAGGCGGACGCCATCGCGGCGGGCGTCCAGCACGGTGATGACAATGTCGTCACCGATCAGGATCCGCTCTCCGGGTTTTCGCGTCAGCACCAGCACCCATCAACTCTATCGCAGGAAAAACGCGGTTCGGCCGGGCCACGCTCGCCTGCCACCAAACGTGGTGAACCCATTAAGCAAGACGAGGGTCAGCACTATCTTTTACCGCAGGCTTATCTGGGGGTCCGGAGTCAGAGCCAGGCGGCTTCCGACGGCGCGCCGTCAATCCAGCCGACAGGAACGCCCAGGGTGTTGACGGTCTTCGGAGTGCTGGTGAGCCGGCTTCCGGTCACGGCCAGACCGTCGGGAACTACAACGCGCTGCACGGCCTGTACCCAGCGGTCCGTGTCCTCGGCCTTACGCCCGGCGTCCACGGCCAGCCAGATCTGGTCCGCTCCCAGGGCGGGCAGGATCGCAAGCATCTGGAGGGGCGGCGTCAGCGTGTTGCCCAGGCCAAACGCCACAAAGACGCTCTGTCCCCTTTCCACCCCGCGGGCGCGGGCACCGATGGCGCTGTTGCGGTCCTGCACCGGACGCCTGACGTCAGCAGCGTGCGAGCCGGCCATCCTGACCATGTTCCCGCCGCTGGAGATCCAGTCCGCAGCCTCCGACGGCGCGCCGTTGACGGCAGGCGCGGCGGCGGCCATGGCGTTGGCGGCCTCCAAGGCATTGCTTCCCTGGCCGATCACCAGCACCAGGTCACCGGGCCCGTACAGCGGCGCCGGAATGTCCGACACTGCGGCCGACCCCGGCCCCGTAACCTGTCTCGCCTCGTCCCGGTCCCCCGGTCCTGCCGCCGGCAAGATGCCGCTGTCGACGACGGTGCCTGCCACGACGTCCGGCTCGCCATCGGCGAGCCCCGGGCGGTGTGGCGCCGGTCCGGCGGCCTCCGGGTAGGCGCCCTGATGAGCCGTGGCGGACGCCGGGTTGGCCGCTGCAGTAGTTTCAACCGATGCACCGGCGGTGCCCGCCGCTTCGGCGTCGGATCCTTGGCCTTGCCCGGCCGCCGCTGACTCTGACGCGTCGTCGGGCTGTGGTTTCGGGTCGGTCCGCCGTCGGCCGAATCCGGGTCGTGCCGGACCATTCGCGGCACCCGTCGGCCCGGCACCCGGCGTCCCAGCACCCATCGGAGTGGCAACGGTCGGTGCGGCGCCCATCGGAGCGGCGCCAGACGCAATGACAGTCGACGCAGTGCCCGCTTCTGGGGTTCCCGCTTCCGGATGGCCCGCTTCCGGCCGCGCCATGCCCTGCGCGGCGACGTCGGTCCCGGGCTCCTCCAGTTTGGCACCCTTGGGCAGCCGGGTGGGCCGGGCGGTGTTGAACGTCAGGTTGTCCATGATTACCGCGAACTGGTCGGTATGCGTGGACACCTGCAGTTCGGGAGCCTTGCCGGGCAGCCGGGAGCCGTGCAATTGGGATTCGGCGAGCTCGGCGTCCGCCAGCAGCGCAGCGATGCCGGCGCGGGCCTTCTGGTCCAGCGCATGCTGTCCGCGCACGGACGGGGCAGGCAGTTCCACGGTGACTTCGTAGTGCTCCCGGGCGAAGAAGCCGCGGATGCCGCCGACCGTGACTTTCTCGGCGGCGACAATTTTCGCGTCGGGTCCGTGCTCGGCCAGTACTTGGGCTTTGAGCTCCTGCAGTGAAGCGCCCTTAAGCTGCAGCCGTCTGGCCGACACGCACTACCCCCACGGTCTCGATCTTCACATTCGCGGAGGTGACCTCCTGGTAGGACAGTACCGGAAGTCCCCCGGCCTGCGCCGAGACCAGCCGGCGGATGGCCGGGCGCAACGCGGGCGCGCAGACCAACACTGCGGTGAGCCCGTTGGCTTCCACCTTTTCCAGAGCATCCCGCAGCGACGCCAGCACGGCTTCGGTCCGGTCGGCCGAGAGCAGGATCTGCGTGCCCAGTTCGGATGGCCGCATGCCCTCCAGCATGGACTGCTCCAGCGTGGGATCGATCATGATGACCCGCAGCAGCTGCCCGTCCAGATACTGTGCGGTTAAGGCCGGCCCCAGAGCCTGCCGGGCGGCCTCGATCAGCCCCTCCGGATCGGTGGACGACTTGGCCTTGAGCGCCAGCGCTTCGTAGATACGCGGCAGGTCGTTGATCGGGATCTGCTCCGCCAGCAGCCCCTGCAGCACCCGCTGCACCTCGGCCAGCGAGAGCAGCGACGGCGTGAGTTCGTCGACGGCGGACGGGTTCACGGTCTTCACGCCTTCGGTCAGCACGCGCACGTCCTCGCGGGTGAGCAGCCGGGCCGCGTTGGCCGAGATCAGCGAGGACAGGTGGGTCACCAGAACCGAGACCCGGTCGATCACCGTGGCCCCGGTCATCTCCGCGCTGTGCCGCATCTCCGCCGGCACCCACTTGCCGGCCAGGCCGAACACCGGCTCCACCGTCGCGATGCCCGGCAGCGAGTCCAGGTTGTCGCCCAGCGCCAGCACCTTGCCGGCCGGGGCCTCGCCGCGGCCGGTCTCCACACCGGCAATCCGGATCGCGTAGGTGGACATCGGCAGGTCGATGCTGTCGCGGGTGCGCACCGGGGGCACCACGATGCCCAGTTCCATCGCGATCTTCCGGCGCAAGGCCCTTACCCGTGCCAGCAGGTCGTCCGACGCACCGGAGACCAGGTCCACCAGGTCAGGTGCCAGCTGGATCTCCAGCGCATGCACCCGCATCTGCTCGATCAGGTCCTCGGTAGTCTCCGAAGCGGGAGCCGAGGGACCCGCTTCGGCGGCAGCGGCGTCGTCGTCCTTGGCTTTGGCCGCCTCCGATGCCTTGAGCCGTTGCGACATGAAAATCAGGAACGCGCCCACCAGGATGAACGGGATCTTCGGCATGCCCGGGATCAGGGCCAGCAGAATGGCCGCGCCGCCGGCGATCATCAGCGCCTGGCGGGACTGGGTCAGCTGGTCGGACGCGTCCGAGCCCATCTCCGAATCCGCGTTGGAACGGGTCACCACCATGCCGGTGGACACGGCCATCAGCAGCGCCGGGATCTGCGTGACCAGGCCGTCGCCGATGGTCAGCAGCGTGTAGGTGCTGACCGCCTCGCCGATCTCCATGCCGCGCTGCAGCATGCCGATGGCAATGCCGCCGACGATGTTGATGATGATAATGATGATGCCGGCGATCGCGTCGCCCTTGACGAACTTGGACGCACCGTCCATAGCGCCGTAGAAGTCTGCCTCGGCGGATACCGCCGCACGGCGTTCGCGGGCCTGCACGTCGGTGATCAGGCCGGCGTTGAGGTCGGCGTCGATCGCCATCTGCTTACCGGGCATCGCGTCCAGCGTGAAGCGCGCGCCCACCTCGGCCACGCGCTCGGCGCCCTTGGTGACCACCACAAACTGGATGACCACCAGGATCAGGAACACCACCGCACCGATGATGATCGACCCGCCCACGGCCACATGCCCGAAGGCCTCGATCACCTGTCCGGCGTACCCGTCGCCCAGCACCAGCCGGGTCGACGCCACGTTCAGGCCCAGCCGGAACAGCGTGGCCACCAGCAGCAGCGACGGGAACACGGAGAAGTCCAGAGGCTTCTTCACGAACATGGTGGTCAGTAGGATCACCAGCGCCAGCAGAATGTTCACGATGATCAGCACATCCAGCAGCCCGGCCGGGATGGGCACCACCAGTAGCAGGATGATGCCCACCACGCCCATGGGGACAGCGAGCTTGGAGAGGTTGCGGTTCATCAGTCACCTCCAGGCGACGGTAGGGACAAGGCACGTCGGCCCTGCGGGGTTGCAGCATGGGCGGCAGCATCGGCATCGGTCATCGCCGGTTCCGCCATAGTGTGGACGCCTGCGGCCGCGCTGGCCGAGGTGCCGCGGGCCTTCAGGCTCATCACGAAGGCCAGCACGCGGGCCACGGCGTTGTAGAGCTCCAACGGGATTTCCTGCCCGATCTCGCAGGCCGCGTGCAGGGCCCGCGCCAGCGGCACATCACGGACCACCGGCACCTGGGTGGTCTCCGCCTCCTCACGGATGCGGGCCGCAATGATGCCGGCTCCCTTGGCCACCACGCGCGGCGCGGATTTGCCCGGTTCGTATTTCAGCGCCACCGCGTAGTGCGTCGGGTTCACCAGCACGACGTCGGAGCCGCCTACCGCGGCAATCATGCGGTTCCGGCTCATCGCCAACTGCCGCGAGCGCCGCTGCGACTTGATCAGCGGATCGCCTTCGGAGTTCTTGTTCTCGTCCCGGACTTCCTTCTTGGTCATCCGGGTCTTCTTCCGGTTGCGCCGGATCACCACCATCACGTCCAGTGCGGCCAGGATGAGTCCGGCGATGATCGCCGTCTGCAGCAGTCCGACGGTGCCGGCGCCGGCGGCGTCCAGCAGTGAGGACACCGAGAGCCCGCCGGCGGTCATCAGTACCGGCACCAGCCCCTGCACCACAAAGTAGAGGGCAAGCCCCACCACGACGGTCTTCAGCAGCGCCTTCACGCCCTGCCAGAGCGCCTGCATGCCGAACACCTTTTTAAGCCCGTTGACCAGGTTGAACTGCTGGGTTTCCGGCTTGAACTTCTTCCAGTGGATGCCGCCCTGCAGCGCCGCGCCGGCCACGATCACCGCGACCACGGCCAGGAACATCGGCGTGAGCGTGTACATGATGGTGCCCAGCCCGTCCTCCAGCGCCTTGACCACCAGACCGGGATCCGGCGACGCGATCATCCGCGTGACGGTGAACATCTGGTCGGTGCCGGCCTGCGAGGCCCGATCGATGGTCATCGGCAGCATCACGGCCGCGGCGCCGATGCCCAGCCAGGCCGTCAGGTCCTGGGACTTGGAGAGCTGGCCCTTTTGGCGGACTTCCTTCAGCCGCTTGGGAGTGGCTTGTTCTGTCCGTTCTTCGGAAGTTTCCTGCGACACCTAGCCCACCCCCGTCAGCGCTGTCACGGCCTGGCCGGCCAGCGAGGAGACGATCCGCGGCAGCGCCACGAACACCACGCCGCCCAGCATCAGGGTCAGGAAGATTTTCAAGGGAAAGCCCAGCGCAAACGCGTTCAGCGCCGGGGCCACGCGGGTGAGCAGGCCCAGGCCGGCGTCGGCCAGGAACAGCACCACCAGCAGCGGCCCGGCGATCTGCACCGCGGCCAGGAACATCTGGGTCACGCCGGTGATCATCAGCTGCACCGGTTCGGTCAGGTCCACTCCCCCGGCCAGCGGCAGCGCGGTGAAGCTGCGAGCCAGCCCGCCGATGATCAGTTGGTAGCCGTCGGAGGCGAAGAGCAGCGCCAGCGCGGCCATTTGGAACAGCCGGGTGAACTGCGCGCCGTTGACCATGGACTGCGGATCGAACGCCTGCGCCATCGAGAAACCGCCGAACAGGTCGATCAGTGTGCCCGCGGATTGCACCGCAGAGAAGACCAGGAACACCAGGAAACCCAGCAGCGCGCCCACCAGGATCTCCAGCACCAGGGCGCCGAAAAACCCGGCGGTGTCCAGCGGCTCGTACCCGTTGACCACCCGCGGCGACACCGCCAAGGCCAGCCCGACGCCGAGCATGGCCTTGACCCGGGCCGGAATGGCTCCGTACGAAAACGGCGGGGCAATGAGCAGGAACGCCACCATGCGGACTCCTGCCAGCATGGTGGCCTCGATCCACGCTTGGTCAAGCGGGATGTTCATTATCCGCCGCCGAGCAGGCCGGGGATTTTCTCGAACATTTCCTGGGTGAAGGAGACCATCTCGGAGATCATCCAGTGTCCGCAGATGAGCAGTGCCACCGCCACGGCAACCGCCTTGGGCACGAAGGAGAGCGTAATTTCCTGGATCTGCGTCATGGACTGCACCAAGGAGACGGCGAAGCCCACCACCAGCGCGGTGACCAGCACGGGTGCGGAGAGCTTGGCGGCGATCAGCAGGCCCTGCAGGCCGATGTCCAGGACGGCGTTTGTATCCACAGCTAGGTACCGTAACTTCCGACCAGGGCGGTGATGATCAGGCCCCAGCCATCCACCAGCACGAAGAGCAGGATCTTGAACGGCAGCGAGATCATCACCGGCGGGAGCATCATCATGCCCATGGACATCAGCGCCGAGGCGACCACCAGGTCGATCACCAGGAACGGCACGAAGATCACGAACCCGATGATGAACGCGGCACGCAGTTCCGAAATCATGAAGGCCGGAATCAGGGTCTGCAGCGGCACTTCCTCCGGGTTGGCCGGGTTGGGCATGTCCGCCGCCCGCATCATCAGCGCCAGATCTTCTTGCCGGGTGTGCGCCAGCATGAAGTTCTGCAGCGGTGCGGCAGCGGCCGAGACCGCATCGGTGAATGTCTCGGTTCCTTCCATGTACGGTTGCACGCCGAGCTCGTTCACCTGGGTCAGCACCGGCCACATGATGAACAAGGACAGGAACAGTGCCAGCCCGGCGAGCACCTGGTTCGGCGGGATCGACGGCAGCGACAGGGCGTTCCGGGTCATCGCCAGCACCACGAAGATCTTGGTGAACGACGTCATCATCAGCAGCAGTGCCGGGGCCACCGACAGCAACGTGATGCCCAGCAGCGTGATGACCGCCGACGACGGGGTGCCGTTGGGACCGTTGATCTCCACCGAGAAGCCGCCGTCACCGTCCGGTGAACCCGGCTCCGTGGGCGCCAAAGGGTCAATCGGAGGTACAGGCGCGACTGGCGATGCGAAAGCTGAAGGAGCGTTGAGGAGCGCGGCAGCTACGGCAAAAAGCACTGCCAGCAGTAGTGCCAGGAGTGCTGTGGTGGCCAGACGGGGCCAGCGGCCTGCCGTGAGGGCCGGAGTGCCGGTGGTGCTCAACGCGAACGGACCTGCTTCAGCGCTTCGGCCGTCTGCTTCCACGTGGACGGAGAAAGGATGGATCCTGCCAACGGGGAGTCCGGCACCTGATCCTGCCAGCTGGCCGACCGGGATGCGCGGCGGCCGGTGCGCTCGGAACGGCGCCCGCCGTCGATCGGGTACAGCCCGGCGTGCCGCAGCGGAATCACGTCGGTGTCCTGGCTCGGTTCTTCGAATGCTGGGCCGTCGAGTTCCTGGTCGCCCATCGACTGGTCGTAGCCGTACGTGTCCGTCTCCACCGGTTGCGGTTGCGCTGCGGCACGACGCGCCGCGCGGCGCGGGAGGTCGAAGGATCCGGCAGCGGGTGCTGCGGAGGAGCCGGCCACCGCGGCATCAAACACGTTGGCAGGACCGGCGGCATCGCGCGAGGCAGAGCCTCCGGTTCGGCCGTTGCCGGCAGCGAAGCCATGGGCACCGTCCGTGAAATCGGCACCGGCGGCAGGTGCCGCGGCACGGCGTGGCGAGGCACCGCCGTCGTACTGGGCTGATGTCTGGGCTGCTGCCCGGTCAGTGGCCATCGCACGCGAAGGGGCGCGGCCTGCGGTTTGGCCCTTGCCGGCGGCACGGCCGGTGGCCGCTTCCAGCAGCCGGGCGAAGCTGTCCGAAGCGGTCTGCGAGGCCCGGTGGGATGGCTGCGCCTCTTCCTCCGCCGGAGCCTCGCGGGTGTCGAGTACACTCACGGCCTGGTCGGTCACGCCCAGCAGGAAGCGCTGGCCGTCGGCATCCACCACCACAACCGAAGCCTTCGGCCCGATGGTTTGACGTTCCACCACACGCACCAGCTTGCGCGCGCCGGTGCGGGCGCCGCGGCTGAAGCGGCGCTGCAGCACCCAGAGCAGTCCGAGCACCACGGCCAGCGAGAGCGCTACCCGCAGTGCAAGGACCACGGTCTCCATTTAGAGAAGTCCTTCGGGCACATCGAGGATCTTGGTGATGCGCACGGCGTAGTCCTGGTCGACGACGACGACCTCGCCATGCGCAATCAGGCGGCCGTTGAGCAGCACATCTGCGGGGGCACCGGCCGAGCGATCCAGTTCAATCACGCCGCCCGGTTCCAGGTTCAGCACATCGCGCACCGACATCCGGGTCCGGCCGATCTCCACGGTCAACGCCATCTCCACGTTGTTGATGCGCCCCAGCTTGGCCAGCACGGACTCGTCCACACCGTTGCCCGCATGATTCTCGCGCAGCCGGATGGCGAACCAGCCGCCTGCCTCGCCGTCTCCGCCGGTGAGCTTGAAGACTGCGGCTTCCGGGTCGGAGAACAACGCCGCGGCGTTGGCCACGTGGGCCTCCCCCAGCACGCCGGCGCCGAGCACCGACGTGGCCGCTTCCAGCGCCGGGCGCAGCAGGTCCGCGGCGGAAACCAGCGGGGAATCGGTACCGGCGGCCGCGGCCAGCGCGGCCTGATCGGCCACCACCAGCGCCACATCGGCGGACGTGCCGCCCACGAAAGAACCGACGACGGCGGAGGCCACCTGCCCGGGCAACGGCCCGCCCTCGTCCTGGCGGACCGCGTACAGCGGAGTGTTGGTGGGCAGCAGCCCCAGGAGCGCGTCGGCGGCAGCAGCCTGCAGGGTCTGGGTCTGTGTCATCGGGCATTCTCCTCGGTTGTAACAATGACTCCGGCCAAGCGGTTGCCGTTGGCGCCGACGGCGGCATGGGCCAGACATTCGCCGTTGATGGCAACATCCAGCGGACGGTGCTGCGGGTGCGGCAGCGGCAGCAGGTCCCCGATCGACAGGTCAAGGACCTGGCCAGGACGGACCCGCATGGGGGCAAACTGCAGTGACACATCCACGGGGATCTGCACCAGCTGGGTCTCGAGCAGTTTGCGGGCGTTGGCAGGGCTGCTCAAGGCGAACGAATCGCGCAATTGGGTCAGCAGCACCTCGGCCGGGATGGCCACCGTGGCCGGTGCGGCCAGATCGCCCACGCGGATCTCGAACGTCGCCACGATCATCAGGTCGTTCGTGGCGGCCGCCTGGGCGAACTGCGAGTTGTAGTGGATCTGGTCCAGGCTGATCGGCGTGGTCAGCAGCGAGCCGAGGGAGTAGCGCAGGTCCTCCAGCGCATCTTCCATCAGCCGGCTGACCAGGGCCTGTTCAATCTGGGTGAACTTGCGGTCCGGGTAGTTGTGGGTGCCGTTCCCGCCCAGCATGTGGTCCACCCAGGTCATCGCGGCCTTGGTGGGGAACTGGATCACCGCTTTTCCGGTGATGTCATCCAGGGCGCAGAGCACCATCGCGGTACTGGCCGGCAGCGAGGCCGCGTACTCGTCGTAGGTCTGCATCTGGACCTGCTCTGAGGTCACCGTGCAGATCACGCGGACCTTTGCGGTCAGCTGGGTGCCCCACTGGCGGGCGAAGGTTTCGAAGGCCAGTTCCAGCACGCGCGAGTGCTCGCGCGCCAGAGTGGTCGGCCTCCGGAAGTCGTACACTTCGACGGCTCTGGCCGGCTTTTCGGGCGCGCTAGATTGCACATGTTCCTGGACCGTCACAGCAGGCACTATCGGCAGCTTTTTCCCGGTCGTTAGGAGTCCGGGAAGTGTGATGCACCTGGGTTGCCGAATTGCTCCCCCGCACGAGCACGCGCCAGCGGCAACTGCTGCTGGTGCTCCGGCTTCAGCAGCCAATCCCGCGTTAGCAGCCAGCGTCAGCCGCCAGGGGCCCCGTCAGTGACTGCCGGAATTTCCGCCCGCCTCAGTGGCCGTGGGAATTTCCGGCTGCCTCAGTGATCGTCGGACTTTCCGCCCGCCTATGTGGCCGTCGGAATTTCCGGCTGCCTCAGTGATCGTCGGATTTTCCGCCCGCCTATGTGGCCGTCGGAATTTCCGGCTGCCTCAGTGATCGTCAGACTTTCCGCCCGGCGCCGGTGAATAGGTGGCGCTCGGGCCCGGACCGACTTTGCCGTCGCCTCCGGTTACTACTTCGCCACCGCCGGAGCCTCCGGCGCCAGGCTCGCCGGCCACCCGCTCGGCCGACTTGCCTTCGGAGCCTTCGGCCTCGGCCGCAGCCTTTGCCGCCGCGTCGGCTTCGGCCGCCTTCTTGGCCGCTTCCGCCCGTTCGGCGGCAGCATCCTTGGCGGCACCGGCCGGGTCCTTGAGCACCTCGGGCATCAGATTGCGGATGGCCTCGGGCTGGCCGGAGAGCACCACGATGTCCACGCGGCGGTTCATCGCCAGGTCCTCGTCGCTCCCGCTGGTCTTCAACGGCCTGGACTCACCGAACCCCACAGCGGAGATCCGGTTCGACACGACGCCGCTGTCCTCCACCAAATGCCGCAGCACATTCACTGCCCGCTCGGAGGAGAGTTCCCAGTCCAGGGCCCCCGGGTCCAGATGGCGCACCTGCGCCGTGTGGCCCTCGACCTTTAGTTCGTATGAAACAGGCTTGAGCACGGGTCCCACCACATTGAGGATCCTGATGGTCTGCCGCGTGAGTACGGGTGAATCCGGTTCGAAGAACGTTTCGCTGCCGATCAGGCGGACGGTCAGGCCGCGTTCATCCAGTTGGAAGCGGACCGCCTTTTCCAGGTTCTCTTCCTGCAACCCCTTGGTGATTTTCTCCTGGATGCTGCGCAGGTCGCTGACTTCCTCGATGGCCAGATCCAGATCGGTCTTCCGCTCGCCTTCGGTGTCTTCCTCGGCGTCGCCCGCGGTGAAGCCTTGCCCGTCTTCGTCGATGAGGTCGGGAGGAACCACTACACCCTCAGCCGTATCGACCGTCTGGGTCCGCACCACGCCAAAGCCGGTAGCCAGAGAGTTGGCCAGCTGCTGGAACTTGGCCGCATCGACCGTGGACATCGCGAAGAGGACGATGAACATACACATGAGGACGGTGACCATGTCCATGTAGGACGCCATCCACCGCTCGTCCGGGTGCTCGTCTTCTTCTTCGAGCGGCCGACGCGGACGCCGTGACTTCATGCCGCCTTGGCCTCTGGCTTGCCGTCAGACTTACCGGACTTGTTTTCCTTGCCCGGTTTGCCGGCGCCCATCTCATGTGCAGGAACCATGGCCCGCAACCGCTCCCCCAGCAGACGCGGCTGACTGCCGGCTTGTACGGCCAGCATGCCTTCCATCAGCAGGGTCATGCGCTCGGTTTCCAAGTCGGAGAGGCGCTTCAGCTTGCCGCCGATCGGCAGCCAAATGAAGTTGGCGGAGAGCAGGCCCCACAGCGTTGCCACGAACGCCGTCGCAATCATCGGTCCGAGGGTGTCCGGCGTGGACAGGTTTTCCAGCACGTGGGTCAGCGAGACGACTGTGCCGATAATGCCGATGGTCGGTGCATAGCCGCCCATGCTCATGTAGAACTTCGAGGACTGGCGATCGGCGCGGGCTTTCGTGCTGATCTCGTCTTCGAGGAGGATCCGCAGTTCCTCGCCGTCGGTGCCGTCGGCAATGTTCTGCAGCGCCCGCTGCATGAACGGGTCCTTCTCCTCGGTAGCCTCGGCATCGAGCGCCAGGAGCCCCTCACTGCGAGCCTTCTCGGCCAGCTCGACCACCCGGTCAATGACTACCTGAGGCTTCGCAACCTTGCCGGTGAAAGCCCGTGGCAGCGCCTTGAACGCCTGGAGTCCATCCTTGAGCGTCGTGCTGGCCAAGCCCACGGCGATAGTAGCGCCGAAGACCAGAATCATGGGGGCCGGGATGAGGAGCGCCTCGACGTGTGCACCCTCAAGGGTGATCATCGCGTAGAGCGAGCCGAAGGCCAGCAGGAGGCCAATAAGTGTTGCGGGATCCATTTACGTATTCCTAGGGCGCAGCGGCACAGTGTTACCGGAGTCCCCGGATTCGTCTCCGGAAGCCGGCGCCGCGGGGGGCACAAGGCCGAGTTGGGGGTGGCTGTGCTGGTGGACTGAAGGCGGCAGCTCACGGGCCAGATGCAGCACGTAGGCGCGGTAGCTGGCGATCATCTCGATGACCTGGCTCAACGTCTCGGTGACGATGTACTTTGCTCCGTCTACCATCACCAGCGTGGTGTCCGGGTTGGCATGGATGCGCTCAATAAGGTCAGGGTTGACCGCAAACTGGCTGTCATTCAGCCGCGTTACTACGATCATCAGCCCATCCCAGGTTTCTCGAGGGCTCCGGTGAGCCGCTACCTACTACCTTCGGCCGCGCACGCCCCGCGGTTAGCTAAGCGGGCCGGTTGTCAGATGTGTCACCCCGCGCGGATGGGTCGGAACAGTCGCTGATTCCTATTGATTGGAATGCGCCACGCGTCTGCTCAAGCACCGGTGGGTGGGTTGCGCTTCGCTTGGGCGGCGGTGGTGCCCCTCCCATGGGCATCGCCTTTCCCTTGGGCGGACCGCCCGCCGTTGGGCGGAGCCCCTCCATTGGGCGTCGGCGCCATTCCCTTAGGCGGAGCCGTCCTTCACTTCGGGCGACGGTTGAGCACTCTCTGAGGCCGTTTCGCACCATGGCAGGGGGCACCGGCGGAGCCGACTCTACTCTGGTGTGCGGAGTGGTTGGGGTGGGATGTGGGTTTGCCAGTAGGTGTTGCGCAGGGGTTGGCGGTCGGGGTCGATGTAGTCGGGCGGGGTGAACCAGGGGATGCCGTCGCGGACGGTGATGTTCCAGTTGCCTTGCTCGATCAGGTCGTGGTGGAGGCCGCAGAGGCAGACGCCGTTGTTGACCTCGGTGCGGCCGCCGGCCCACCAGGGCACGATGTGGTGCGCTTCGGTCCAGAACGCGGGCATGGTGCAGCCCGGGAAGGCGCAGCCTTTGTCCCGGATGAGCAGTGCGCGGCGGATTGCCCGGTTGAAGAACCGTTGCGACCGGCCCAGGTCCAGGACTTCGCCTTGGGAGCCGAGGATCGCGGGGATGATCTCGGCGTCGCAGGCCATCCGGCGCACCGTTTTGGCCGAGACCGGGCCGTTGAATACCGCGTTGCCGCCGCCGGTGAGCAGCCCGGCGAGTTGTTCGTAGCCGGCGGTGACCATGACCTGGGTGCGGTGCCCGCCGGAGTCCGGGAGCCGGCCGGTGTTCAACGCGATCCGGCAGGCACCGACCAGCCCGGCCAGCAGCTTCTGCGCCCTCGTGAAATCATCCAGTCCTTCCAAGACGGCCGGATCCACCACGCCGCTAGCTGACTCTGCCTCCCCAGGATCGCCATCTTCCTCGCGCAGAGGTGTGGGCGAGGCAGAGCCCTTCTCGGTGCGGCGGTCGTCTTCGCTTCCAGCCACCGCGATACCGGTCCCGGTCTCCGTGGGGCCAGCGTGCCCGGCGTTGCCGATAGTGCCGGGGGCCGGGGTGCCGTCCCCGTGCAGGCCTGCGTCGGTGGCCCCGCTTTCGCGCGGGTTGCTGCCGGAAGGGCTGGTGGCGGCGGTTTCGATGGCGTCGGATTGGATGCGGGGGTTCGCGGCGCTGTTCATCACGGTGGCGAGGGCTTCGTATTGGTCGTCGGTGGTGTTGATGACGAACTGGTGCAGTCCGCGCCGGCGTCCGCGGTAGAACATGCCCTGCCGGGACCGCAGTTCCTCCTCCGAGGGCTCGGCACCGTCCTGGTCGACCGCTGTCTCCCAGGTCTTGGCGACCATCGCCAGCGTATCCGCGTCGGTCTCGGCGGCCTGCCGGACCAGTGACGCTTCCATCGCCTCCAACGTCCCAGGATCGGGCGCGGCGTGGCGGGCACGGCCGATGGAGTCGGTGACCAGGGCCGCGGCGCCGCCGCTGATCTCCCCGGCGGCCATCGCTTCCGCCAGCACGGGCAGGGCCGGGGTGCCGGGTTCGCCGTCGAACCGCACCGGCGCGGTCACCGCCTTGCCGACCCGCAGCCGGCGCCGGGCTTCGATGATGCTGATCCCCAGCCTCGAGCGCAGGTACTCGGCGTTGTTCCGGAACTCGGTCTTTCGCCGCCGCTGCTTCGTACCCGCACCGCCCGGCCCCGCGATGTCCGGCCCCGCCGGCTCAAGGCCTACGGGGTGGTCCGAAGCGTCGCCGGCACTGATCGCCGCGGCCGGGTCCGCCCACCCCGCCTCGCCGGCATCAGGCGTGCCAGCAAGGGTGCTGGTGGTGGTAGCCGCGGTTTCTCCGTTCGCGGCGATGTCGGCACTCTCCACCGCGTGTGCGCCGACGGCCTGCAGGAACTCCACGACCTTCGAAACGTCCTCGACAGCCGCTACCGTGTTGGCCAGTTCCCGGGTGCTCAGCGCCCCGGACCCGGAGGTGAAACGGGCGGCGATATCCTGCAGCAGCGCACGCACCGCGGAGAGGGATTCCTCCATCTCCCCGGTCCGGTGCAACGGTGCAAGCGCCATACCACAATTTTATTCGCACACACTTTCGACCCGCCATCGAAACAGCCCAATGTGTAGGGATAGTGAGACGGCCGCTGTGGCATCAGAAGCCAGAGGAATCCCCCGGGCGAAGAAAAGCGGCCGCCTGCGAACGGTGCAGACGGCCGCTGCAGCTGCCCGCGAACGGTCGGGCAGCTGCACTTCGGTGGTGGCTTGAAGCCTCCGGATTAGCGCTTCAGATTGGTCAGTTCCTGCAGCACTTCGTCGGAGGTGGTGATGATGCGTGCGTTGGCCTGGAAGCCACGCTGCGCAACGATCAGGTTGGTGAACTCCTGAGACAGGTCCACGTTGGACATTTCCAGCGAGCCGCCGGCCAGCGTGCCGAGGCCGCCCGTGCCTGCAGTGCCCAGCTCAACCTGGCCGGAGTTGGCCGTAGCGCGGTACGACGACGAGCCTGCCTTTTCGAGGCCGCCCGGGTTGGTGAAGTTGGCCAAGGCGATACGACCAACGACAGCCTGCTGGCCGTTGCTGAAGGAGCCCATGAGGGTTCCGTCATTGGCCATCGTGAAGGACTCAAGTGCGCCCGCGGCGCGGCCGTCCTGACTCTCGAAGCCGACAGTGGTCATGCCGGCATAGCCGGTCAGCGTTGAGAGATCCACGGCAACGTTGCCGGCAGGTGTGACGACGGCGTTCTGGGCGCCGTTGAGGGACAGCGTTCCGTCAGCGGCAAGATCGAGCGTGGCCACGGCGGCTCCGCCGTTAGAGTTCGTCACGGTCCAGCCGTTCGTGGTTCCATCATTCACGCGCGTGAAGGTCAGGGACATAGTCGTCTTCGTGCCATCAGCTGTGTAAATCTCAATGTCGCGGACCAACGCATCGCCGTCCTTCGCATCGGCGGGGAGGTTGCCCGAGAGTTCTGCAGCGGTGGTCGCTTTCGCTTCCGAAATCGCTTCCGGGGAAAGATCGATGGGACCAATGGGTCCGCCGACCGGGATCTGGCCGTTCACGGCCATCCATCCCTGCAGAATCGCGCCATCCGGCGACACCAAGCGTCCGGTGGAGTCCAACTCAAACGCGCCGGCACGGGTGTACAGCTGCTCGCCGCCCTTGGTGGTGACGAAGAAACCGTCGCCGGAGATCATCATGTCGGTGGCCTTGCCGGTGGCCTGAGAGGAGCCCTGGGTGAAGTTGGTGGAGATGCCGGCAACCTGCACGCCGAGACCCACCTGAGCCGGGTTGGTGCCGCCGGCCTGGGCCTGCGGGCCGCCTGCGCCCTGGGTCATCTGGGACAGCGTGTCCTGGAACTGGACCGAGGAGGCCTTGAAGCCGGTGGTGTTGACGTTGGCGATGTTGTTGCCGGTGACATCCAGCATGGTCTGGTGCGACCGGAGACCGGAAATTCCGGAGTAGAGCGAGCGGAGCATGATCAGCGCCTTTCGGATCGTGGAACGGACGAGTGATTCAGTGACTGGGAAAATCTGATGTTTGCGAAAGCGGAGTTAGGGCACAACAATTCAGGCGGCGCCCCCACTGGTCCCCGTGGCGCCGGTCCCCGCGCCGTCGGTGCCCGAGCCACCAGAGGAGGGAGCGCCGTCGTCACCCGAACCGGGATCCCCCGGCGTGGCTGCGTTGATCCCGGCAATCAGATCCAACGGGATCTCCTTGCCGTCGACGATCACCTGCGGAACCGGCCCGGCGTAGGACACCGAGGTGGCCGTGCCGGTAATCAGCGCGCCGTCCTGGCCGTAGTAGCTCACCTGCTGACCCACCAACGCCGCGGCCACACCGCGCATTTGCAGCGAGAAGTTCTCCTCGCTGGTGGTGGTCATGGTGGCGATGCTCTCCATCATGGCCAGCTGCGTGCTCTGCGAGATCATCTGGTTGGTGTCCATCGGCGAGCTGGGGTCCTGGTTTTGCAGCTGGGTGACCAGCAGGTGCATGAACATCTCGCCGTCCATGGTCTGCTTCGGCGCACGCGTGGGAGGCGTGGTGTACATCCCGGTGGCCGCGACGGGCGTGACTGAGTCGGTGGGCATGGTTCTCCTTGTCTCAGGCCAGCACGTCGAGGCTGGTCGAAATCCCGTAGGGACGTCTTAGGGCGGATGGATCGGTAGTGTCCGTGGCGGTGTCTGTTCCGGTGCCTGTTCCGGAGGTTGTTCCCGGCCGGCCGTCTTGGCCTTGCGAGCTGCCGGAGGGCCTGCCGTCGGGACCGAACTGCATGCCTGGGCGGGCATCGTTGGGCCGGTTCTGGTTGGACAAGTCCAGGTTGGCGTTCATGCCGGTGGACGCGAGGTCGCGTTTCAGCTCGGACATGATGGCGCGCAGGGCATCGCGTCCGGCGTCGTTCGGTGCGAAGAGCTCCACCCGCACGCCCTCCCCCGTCACGTGCGCACGGACCGTGACCGGCCCCAGATTGTCCGGTGTGACGCTGATGGTCATCACGTGCTCGCCCGGCTTGGCCTGCGCCAGGGTGAACAGTGGTCGTGCCACCTGCGCGGTGAAGGGCAACTGCTGGTGTGGCGGGACGGGAGCAGGTGCCGCGGTCGGAGCCGTTGCCGCCGGCTGCGACACCGGGGCGGGCTGGGCCGCGACCGGAACCTGGCCGTTGGCCGGTAGCTGTTCCGCGTCGGCCCGTACACCGGTGGCCGAGGCCAGGGCTGTGGCTGCGGCCGTTGCCCCGGATACTGCTGCAGCCGCTCCAGCTGGCCCCGTTCCAAGCCCGGTTTGGCCAGGAAGTACGACGCCGGTGGGCAGCTGGGTAGCTACGGTCGCCTGTGCCGGTGGCTGGGTCGGGGCGGAGTCTGACGCGGACGGGGCCGCAGTCTGATTTTGTGATTCCCCGGCACCAACCGCGACGGCGGCGGTTGCGGTCACGCCGGCCGCGCTCCCTGAGGCTGAGCTGGTTGCGAGTGCCGCGGAGGCAGCGCCAGCAGCCGGAGAGCCGGTGACGGCCGCCGAGCTGGCGGCGGCGAGGGCATTCGAAGTTGCGGTGCCCACACCTTGGGCTCCGGCTTCTCCGGCTCCCCCTGATGAGAGGCCAAGGCCGGGAACCGCGTTGGCCGCAACGGGCTCGCCGGCACCAACCTGGGGCGCAGCCTGGCCGGCAGGACTCGCGGCACCACCGGCTGCACCGGTCCCGCCACCGGCAGCGGCTAGCGTGGCAACCCCGTCACCGGTGCCGCCGTCGCTCGCTGAGCCTGTGGTCAGGCCCGCAAGTCCATCAGCCGGGCCGGCCGCAGACACCGCGGCTTCTCCCGCGGCTGGAGAGCCGGTTGCCATGTCGCCTGCGGGAAGGATGTGGCCGCCCGCCAACGGCCAGGCCAGCGGAGCATCGACGGGCTGCGCAGCAGTTCCTTCAGGAGCCTTAGCACCGCCGGACGGGGCAGCGGCAGGCCCGGTCGTCGCCTTGTCTCCGGAGCCAGACGCGGCACCGGCGCCGGGCTGAGCCGACACGCTTCCGGTGCCTCGCTGAGCAGCGCCAGAGGCAGGCTGAGCCGAACCGATGCCGGCCCCAGCCGGCGCGGATCCGGTCTGCCCGGTGGCCCCGCCGGCAGGCTTGCGGCCCCCGGTGGAGGCAGCGGCGTCGTACTTGGAAGGCTTGTAGGCAGACCCCTGCTGAAGCGCGTCCTGCATGGCGGAATCGAAGCCGGAGCCGGTGGATCGCGCACCCGACGCATTGCCGGCGCGGGACGGCGCGGCGGCAGCGATAGGCAGGGAATTCAGCGGGAGGCTCATGCTCTCTGTCCTGTCGCCATGGCTGCCTGTGCGGTGGCCAGCAGATCGGTCAATGGTCCGGAACCCGAAGCGCCCTGGCCGGAGAGCATGGCGGCAAGGCCGGTGTTCCCGGTCTGGCCTGACAGCATGGCGCTGATCGCTCCGGAGGTGCCGTTCTGGCCGCTGAGCATGGAGGTCAACCCAGTGGACGTGGAGAGCTGGGCCGCACCGATCAGTTCGGTCAGCGCGCGCTGCTGGTCCGCGGTCAGTGCGGTTGAGCCCGGCGCAACACCGGCAACAGCACCAAAGACGGCCCCAAGCCCGCCCGCGGCGCCCAGCCCGCCCGCGGCGCCCAACCCTCCGGCGCCCTGGACGGTGGGTTCATCGGGCAGGATGCGGCGGATGGTGGTGATGTTGGAATCGTTCTCCCACGCGTCGCGGACCTTGATGGTGTCGCCGGGCTGCGGGGCATCGATGGCCTTGCCGTTGCCCAGGTAGATGGACACATGGCCGCCGTCGAAGCTGAAGAGCAGGTCGCCAGGCTTGGCATCGGCCATGGAGGCTACCGGCGTGCCTTCTTTCATCTGATCCCAGGTGACGCGCGGCAGGTCAATGCCGATGTCACGGAAGGCATGCTGCACGAAGGAGGAGCAGTCCAGCCCGACGGAAGCATCGTTGCCGCCCCAGACGTAGGGCAGGCCCACATACTTCTCGGTGGCGGCGATCAGTTCGGCCGCGCTGCCGGTCGCGGCGCCCGACGCCACGGCGGTCGGGCCGCCTACAACGGAGCTGCGGGACGCGGCAGTCAGTGCATCGGCAAAGGTGCTGGCCGCGCTGCCCCCGGTTGAGCTGCCGGCGGACGTGCCGGAAGCGGTCTCGGTGGCAACGGCGGGCTGGGCCAGCTGTGTCAGGGTGGACTGGATCTGCTGGATCCGGCCCATGGCATCAGTCATGCTCATCGTCCGTCACCGCCCCGGGCGCCGATGGACAGCTCGTCCAGGATCAGCTGCTCGCGGCGGAGCTCTTCGACTGCCTCGGCCTGGGCATGCCGGGTTTCCAGCTTCTCCAGCCCCACGGACTGCTTGCGCACGGCGAGGAACTCCTGCTGCGCCTGCTGGGCCTCGTGCTGCCGGGTCCGGTCCAGGTTCTCCAGATCGGCCAGCATGCTGCGCGAGGAGGACCGGGCGGCTGCCACGGCATGGAGCGTGGCGGCGTCCGAGACCTCGCTGATGATCTCGCCCAACTCGTTCCGGGCGGCGACCACCCGGGCACCGGACTCGCGGGCGCGGTTGTTCGCGGCGGCGAGGTTGCCGGCGGCTTGGTCCTGCTGGAGCTGGCGCAGCCGCAGCAGTCCGGCCAGGGGGAAAGATCGAGCCATCTCTACATACCTCCGAGGGTGCGGGTCAGGCGGTTCAGCTGGTCCCAGGACTGGGCGGCGGGCGTTTGGTCGTCCATCCGCTGCTGCAGGAACAGGTTGATGTCGTCTTCGTGCTGCACGGCGGCATCCACCATCGGGTTGGAGCCGGCCTGGTAGGCGCCCACGTCCAGCAGGTCCTGCGCCGCCTTGCGGGCCGCGAGTACCTTGCGCAGGGCGCCGGCGGCGCGGGAGTTCTCCGGGGTGTTGACCTTGGAGGCCACGCGGGAGATCGAGCCCAGCGGATCCACCGACGGGTAGTGCCCGGAGACCGCGAGCTTGCGGTCCAGCACCACGTGCCCATCCAGAATGGAGCGGGCGGAGTCGGCAATGGGTTCGTTGTGGTCGTCGCCGTCCACCAGCACGGTGTACATGCCGGTAACGGAGCCGACCTCAGCTGTTCCGGCGCGTTCCAGCAACCGGGCCAGCACGGAGAAGGTCGACGGCGGGTAGCCGCGGGTGGCCGGGGGCTCGCCGACGGAGAGCCCGATCTCGCGCTGCGCCATGGCGACCCGGGTGAGCGAGTCCATCATCAGCATCACGTCGGCGCCGCGGTCGCGGAAGGACTCGGCGATCCGGGTGGCGGTAAAAGCGGCACGCAGCCGCATCAAGGCGGGTTCATCGGAAGTGGAGACCACCACGATTGAACGGGCCAGCCCGGCCTCGCCCAGGTCGTCCTCCAGGAACTCGCGGACTTCACGGCCGCGCTCCCCCACCAGCGCGATCACGGAGACCTCGGCGTCGGTGCCGCGGGCGATCATGGACAGCAGCGAGGACTTGCCCACGCCGGAACCGGCGAACAGCCCCATGCGCTGGCCCTTGCCCACCGTGGTCAGCGTGTCCAGCACGCGCACGCCCAGCTGCAGCGGGGTGTCGATCCGCGCGCGGTGCATGGCGGACGGGGTGTCGTTGTCCAGCGGGACCAGCTGATCGAAGACCAGCGGGCCTTTGCCGTCGATTGGCCGGCCCATGCCGTCCAGCACGCGGCCGAACAGTCCGGCGCCGGTGGGTACCAGCACCGGGACTCCTTTGGCTTTGGCCGGCGTGCCGGTGTTGATCCCGGTGAGCCGGCCCAGCGGCATGCAGCGGATGCTGTCCCGGTTGGTGGCCACCACCTCGGCTTCCACGCCCTCGCCGTCGCCGATGACCACCAGGTCGCCAATGGCGCAGTCCAGGCCGATGATTTCGACGCCGAGGCCCACCACCGAGGACACCATCCCGTAGCGCTGCGGCGCGGCGGCTGCAAGCGCGTCGGCGAACCGGTCGGCACGCGGGCGCCAGGCCACGGCGGTCACCGCCGCACCTCCAGCAACGCAGTCTTGGCGCGGGCCAGCGCCGTGCCGATCCGCGCGTCCAAGAAGCCGTCGGCGAACTCGGTGACCGCGTCGCCCGCGGCCAGGGAGGAATCGGGGCTGAAAACCACACCGGCCTGGGCCCGGGTTTCCGGCGCCAGCATGGTCAGGTCGGCCGGGTTCATCCGCACGGTGTGCACCCGGGAGGCGTCCACGCCGGCCAGCGCCCGGGTGAGGGCCGAGCGCGCGGAGGCCTCGCCGTCGGACAGTTCATGGCCCAGGATGGCTTCGGCCAGCTCCATGGCTGCTTCGGCCAACGTGTTCTGCGCGGCGGCCAGCACCGGCGCGGCACGTTCTTCCAGCGCCCGGGTGGCAGCCCCCAGCGCGGCCACTGCCTGCTGCAAGCGGGCGCGGCCGTCTTCCATCATGGCCGCGTGGTCCTGCTCCATCGCCAGCTGGCGTTCGCGCATCATCTCGGCGCCTTCGCGCATGCCGGCCGTGTAGCCGGCAGCGTGACCCCGGACCTTGGCCTGTTCGAACGCCCGCTCCTGCGCCTCGTCGTCGCTGCGCAACTCGGTGTAGGCCACCTTGGAGAAGTTCTTGGACCCGGTGTTCAGCTCCGGAAAGCTCAGCCTGGAAAACGTGGCGTCAGTAGACATATTCGTCTTCCTCCACGCCGCGCTGGACCGTGATGATGCCGCTGGCTTCCAGCTCGCGGATGGACCGGACGATGTCCGCGCGGGCCTCTTCGATCTGCGACATGCGCAGCGGGCCGGTGGCGTTGATCTCGTCGTCGAGGATGTCGCGGTTGCGTTCGGAGACGTTCTTGCGGATCAGTTCGGTGACCGGTTCGCTGGCACCCTTCATCGCCACCGCCAACACCGCGATCTCGATCCCGCGCAGCACCTGCTGCACATCGCGCGGTTCCAGCTTGGTGATGTCTTCGAAGGTGAGCATCCGCGAGCGGACTTCCTCGGCCAGCTCCGGATCGCGTTCGTCCAGTGCCTCCAGCAGCGCGCGTTCGGTAGCCACGTCGGCGCGGTTGATGATGTCCACCAGAGGCTGCACGCCGCCCACCACTTCCACCTGCTGGCGGGGCACGACGGCGCCGGCCCGCACCTTGAGCGTCTCGGCCACGATCGTGACAGCCTCCGGGGTGGCCGTTCCCATGGTGGCGATGCACTGGGCCACCTCGGGCCGGACCGAATCATCCAGCCCGGCGAGCACCGCGGAGGCCTGTTCCGGGCGCATGTGCGCCAGCACCAGGGCAATGGTCTGCGGGATCTCGCCGCTGAGCAGCGTGATCAGCTGGCTGGGATCTGCGTCGTCCATGAACTCGAACGGCTTGCCGGCCATCGAGGTGGCCAGCCGGTCCAGCACACCGGCGGCCTTTTCGGCGCCGAAGGAGGCAGCCAGCAGCCCGGCGGCGAACTCCTTACCGCCGCGGGGACGGCGCCGGCCCTTGACCGTCATCTCGTGGAATTCCTTGAAGGCCTCTTCGGCGACTTCGGGATCCACCCGGCCCATGCCCACCAGTTCGGCGGTGATCAGTTCGGCTTCCGCCTCGCTGAAGCGCTTCATCACCTCGGCGGCCCGGGCCTGTTCCATCTGCATCAGCACCACCGCCACCTTCTGGGTGCCGGTCAGGGCGGTCAATAGCTCGCTCATGCGTTCTGCTTTTCATCCATCAAGGACCGCAGGAAGTCGGCGGTCTTGTCCGGTTCCTGCGCGGCCAGGGCGTCGATCTCGGCCCGCTTGCGGTTCATGTCCTTCTGTTCGTCGGAAAGTTCCGGCGGTCCGGTGAGCTCCAGCGCGGTGGTGGACGGGGCGACCACCGGGATCGGTTCCGGCACGATCACGGGCTTCGGCGCGGGCAGCTGCAGATCCACCGGGGCCTCGATTTCCGGCTGGAAGTCCTGCAGCTCGCCCAGGTCCACCGGCTCGCGGTTCTGGCGGCGCGACCAGCGGGCGTAGACCAGCAGCGCGATGATCACCAGCAGCACAATGCCCGCGGTGATGATGGCGGTGCGGATCAGCTCGGCCTGGCGCGCGGCTTCCTCGGCAGCCTGAGCGGCGGCCAGCGCCTCTGCGGCCTCCTGCGCGCCGGCGGTGTTGAACGGCACCAGTTCCACGGTGACCTCGTCGCCGCGGTCGGCGTTGATGCCTGCTGCGGTGGTGACCAGGCCCTCGATGTTGGCCAGGTTCAGCGCACCGGCGGCGTCGGCGTCCAGCGCCACGGAAACGGTCTGGCGGTTGATCGCGCCGGCGGGGATGGCCCGGGTCTCGGTGACCTTGTTCAGCGCGTTGTTCTTGGTTTCCGACTCGGAGGTGAAGGTGCCGTCGCCAGCCGCGTTGCCCGGCACCGCGATGTTGTCCGGGCCCAGCACCCCGGCCGCTCCTCCGCCGGAGCCGGTGTAATCCTCGGTCTGCGTGGACTCATTCAGCGCGGGGGCGCCGTCCGGCGTCGTAAAGGTCTCTTCCACCCGTTCGGCGGACTCGTAGTTCATGTCGGCGGCCACCACCACGGAGGAATTGCCCGGCCCAACCACGCGGTCCAGCATGGTCTGCACCGAAGCGCGGACCCGCTCTTCGTAGTCGGAGGCCTGCTTGTCCGCGGAACCGGTGGCGCCCACGCCGACGGCGGAGAGCACGGTGCCGGCGGCGTCGATCACGGCCACGTTCTCCGGCTTCATCCCGTCGATGGACGCGGAGGTCAGGTGGACGATGGCCTGGACCTGGTCCGCGCTGAGCGTGGTCCGCTCGGTGTCCACGAAGACGGAGGCGGTGGGCTCACCCTTTTCGGAGACGAACACCGTCTCTTCCGGGATGGCCAGCCGCACGGAAGCGGTCTTGACGCCGTCGAGCGCCTGAATGGTGTTGGCAAGTTCGCCTTCGAGTGCGCGCTTGTAGGTCACCGACTGCTGGAACTCGGAGGAGGTCACGCCCATGTCGTCCAGCAGCGAGTACCCGCCGGTGGAGGAGCTCGGCAGCCCCGCCGAGGCGGCCTTGAGCCGCTGGTCGTAGACGTTTTGCTCCGGCACCAGGATGGTGCCGCCGCCGTTGGTCAGTTCGTACGGTACTCCGTCGGTGCGCAGCTGCTCCACGATGGTGTTGGCGTCCGCGGCGGCCAGGCCGGAGAACAGCGGTGTGTAGGAGGGCTTGGACGCCCAGGCCGTCAGGGCGGCAATGCCCAGCACGACGACGGCGATGCCGATGATCGCGATAGTGCGCTGCGCGACGGTGAACTCGCGGATGGTTTTACCCAACCGCGAGAACCAGGAGGAGACTGTAGCCGGCATTAGGCCTGCATCCTCATGATCTCGTTGAAGGCGTCAACGCCCTTGTTGCGGACCGCGGCCACCAGTTCCAGCGTCACGGCGGCGCGGGTGGAGGCCAGCGTCGCGTTGTGGATGTCGGTCAGGTCGCCGGTCACGGCTTGGATCGCCAGTTCGTTGGACGTGGACTGCAACTGCTGCAGGTTGTCGACGGCGCCGGTGAGCGAGGTGGCAAACTCTGCACCGTTGGTGGACTGCGGGGCGGCGGGCAGGTAGCCGGTGCCGGTCACGCCCTGGATCGGCGGAATGGAAGAGAGCGGCATCAGTTGCGTCCAATCTGCAGGGCGGCCTCGTAGGTGGACTTCGCCCGGTCCACCACGGCGGCGTTGGCCTGGTAGCCGCGCTGGGCCATGATCAGGCTGCCCATCTGCTGGGAGAGGTCAATGTCCGGATAGCGGACGTAGCCGTCCTCGTCGGCCAGCGGGTGGTCCGGCTCGTGCACCATGCGGCCCTCGGCGTCGCCGAACTGGGCCCCGGCCACGTACACGCCCGTGACGCCCTGGCCTTCCTGCGCCACCACGTAACGGGCCTGGAAAGCCGCACCGTCGGTGCTGGTGGCATTGTTCGCGTTGGCCAGGTTGTCGGAGACAGCGTCCAGCCACTTGCGGTGCACGGTGAGGCCGGTGCCAGCGATTCCAATGGCGTCGAAAGTCATTAGTTGGTCCTCATCGCCGTGCGGACGCCGCTGAAGGTGCTTTCCGCGGCCCGGGCTGCGAACTGGTAGCGCAGCACAGTTTCAATGTTGGAAAGGGTCTCGGTATCCAGGTTGACGTTGCTGCCGTCCAGCCGGGTGGGCTCCAGCGAGCGGTCCATGCTGGCGCTGGCGCTGCCGTCCCCGCGGGCGACCGACTTGGCCAGGGCCTCCTCAAACTGGACGCGCTGGGCGTGGTAGCCGGGGGTATTCACGTTCGCAATGTTGTTGGCGATCGCACGCTGGCGCATGGCGAGGCCGTCCAGGGCGCTCTGCATGGCAGCCCCCGTCACAGATTCGAACACAGCAAGACCCGTCTCACTACTGGCATGTGGTCGGCCGATCCATGGCCTGTTCGGTGAGCTATCCGTGCTCACTATCCAGCTATCGGCACGCAGACGGGAGTGCGTTAGGTAAATCTTGAGATTGGTTAACCGTTTACGTCGAGGTAAACCGAACGGCCACCCGCGGCGCGGGTCGGGACCGCCTCCAGGAAGGCCAGCTCCTGCCGGTTCTTCCGCATATCGGCGCGCAGTTCGCGGATCGCTTCCTGCTGCGCCGCAGCCAGTTTAGTGGCGCGCTCCACCAGTTCATTCGGGATAGGGCCCAGCCCCTGCGGCGCCTTCCACAGCACGACGGCGGTGCGCCGGCTTGCGTCCGGATTCTCGCCTTCGCTGGTGGCTTCGGCAGCGGTCGCCAGCGTCAGCTCCAGCTCATCGAGCACTTCAATCCAGCGGCGCAGATCGCTGGTGTCGCTCTCTGTGGCGTCTTCCGAGACGTTCTCCGTGGCGTTTTCCGGCATCTCAGGCGATGCCAAGTTCGCCGCCCATGCCGACTCCGCGGTCAGGCTGCGCCGGAAGCTGCTCGGCTGCCTCGTGCCAGGCTTCGCGCAGCGGTTCCAGCAGCTCAATGCACTCACGGGTCCGCGCAGCGTCGCGGTGGATGTTCGCGTTCATCATCGCGTTCAGTGTGTAGGTGTAGAGCGCCTTCAGGCCCTCTCCCCCGTCCCACACGTCGGTCTTCAGCGTGGACAGCAATTCGGACACAATCGCCTGCGCGTGGATCAAGTTCTCAGATGCCACCGACCACTGCTGGTTCTGCTGAGCGGTTTCAGCGCGGTTCAAGTCCAGCAGCAGCCGGTCGTACAACATGGTCAACAACCGTGCAGGCGTGGCGGACATGATGGCGTCACGCTGGAACTGGTTCCGCTTTGCCTGGGCTCCGAGGCCCGGCCCGTAGGTCAATGTCATTTCTTGTTACTCCCCCATGCCGGCAGGGTGGCCAACTGCGAACTGAGCCAGTCGCCCTGCGATTGCAGGCTGTTCAGCGTTACTTCAAGCTGCGCCCAGGTGCGCTCCAATGTGGAACGCCGCATCGCCAACCGCGTGTCCCACTCGGTGACCTGGTCATTCAAGGTCTTGACCAGTGATTCCTGGCCCTGGATACGTTGGGTGATCGCGCCGTCGTACTGATCCGATGCTTCCTTGGCTACCGTCTCAACCCGGCCGGCAATCGTCTGCACGACTTTCTCGGCCCAGGCCGAATCTTCCTTCATCGCCTTGCCGAACTTCTCGGCGTCGAATTCAATCGCGCCTTCCTTGGTAATGCTGATGCCGATTTCCGACGGCGACCGCCCATCAATCGGGCTGATGGTAGCAGTGAGCATGCGCTGTTCAATGTCGCGCACGCTGCTGTCGCCGGTGAAGATCCCGCCCTTGGCCGTCGTTGACCCTGTGGACGTGGACACGGTGACGGAAGAGTTCTTTGCAATGAAGGCGAACAGGTCCGTCAAGCCATCGACCAAGGCCTTAGCCTTCGCAGTCACGGCTTCTTCGTCGCGAGTCACCGTGATGGACGTTTTCTCCCCCACCGGCGTATCCGCGGCCAGCGCAACGCTGATTCCAGGAAGAAGATCGGTGAAGGTGTTAGAGGCCGACTTGATGCTTTGGATGCCTCCCCAAATCAGGACTTCGGCGTCCTGAGCCTTGCTCACTTCGAGGGTGTCGAACCGCTCGGCTCCCAAGCTTACGGAAAATTCCTGGGCGGCACCTGTCGCCTTAGACGCGAATTGCAGCCTGTACTGGGGGTTGGCCGGATCGGTGCCGACGGACACCTTCGTCGCTACGACCCCGGCCCCGGAGTCATTGACGGCTTTTATTACCTGGTCAAGGTTCTTTCCGGCGGTGTCAACATCGATTTCCCGGCCGTCCTGGAGGGCGATGGTGAGAATATTAGCGCTTTCGGGCCAGTCACTCAGAAGTGCAGAAACCGAGACCTGCGCCTTGGCCAACTGGACAACCTCAAGATCAAGGCCGCCGGCAGAAGCCCCCTCTGCCGTGGTCACGGTGACCTTTTCCGAGGTGCTGGTGCCCGTATAGATGTCCAAGGCCCGCGGCTTGGCGGTCTCTGCGGCGACCTTGCCGAGATCCGCTACACGTGTGTTGAGTGCTTGGAGCGCACTGACCAGCGTCTGGGTGCCGGCCACCTTGTTTTTCAGAAGGGTCTGCGGACGCGCTTCCAGCTGCATCAGCTGGTTAATCATGGTTGCGGTCTCCAAACCGCTGACCAAACCACCAATGGAAAACGCCACGCCAGTTCCTCCTGAAGAGTCTGTTTAGTAGAGCGAATGCTGACGCCCGGCAGCGAAGAGTGTGAGGTCCAATTCTTATCCCTCGCTGCCGGGCCGCATTCAGCCGTTAGCTACCCGGATTAGCCGAGGAGCTGCAGCACACCCTGGTTGATCTGGTTGGCCTGAGCCAGCATCGCGGTGCCGGCCTGGGACATGATCTGGTTCTTGGTGAACTTGGCCATTTCCGAAGCCATGTCGGTGTCGCGAATCCGGGACTCCGATGCCGCCAGGTTCTCTGCGGCGATGGTCAGGCTCTTGATGGTGGATTCAAAACGGTTCTGAACCGCACCGAGTCCCGCACGTGCGGTGGAGACGCCGGTGATTTCGGTGTCGATGGCTGCGATCGTCGTCAGAGCGTTGGCAGCCGTGTCGACGGTCAGGGCCTTGACCGTTGCGCCGAGAGTTGCGAAGTCGGTCAGGTCGACGTCAATCTGGTCCTCTGCGGCAGTGCTGCCGGCGCCGACCTGGAAGGTCAGCGTGGTTCCGCCGCTCAGCAGCTTGATGCCGTTGAAGTTGGTGCTGGCAGCCACGCGGGTGAGCTCGTCGCCCAGTGCGTCGATTTCTCCCTTGATGGCGGTACGCGCTTCAGCGTTGTTGGAGTCGTTACCTGCCTGGACAGCCAGGTCACGAACGCGCTGAAGGATGGAGTGGACGCCGGTGAGTGCACCTTCAGCGGTCTGGATGACCGAGATGCCATCCTGGGCGTTGCGGGCTGCAACGTTCAGGCCGTTGACCTGCGAACGCAGGCCCTCGGAGATGGACAGGCCAGCTGCGTCATCGGCAGCGCGGTTGATGCGCAGGCCGGTGGACAGCTTCTCCAGGGACTTGGAGATGTCGTTCTGGGTGTTGGACAGGTTGCGGTACGAGTTCAGGGCCGCAACGTTGGTGTTAATGGCGAAAGCCATGATGAAACTCCTCCATGAGATGGTACAAATTCACCGGCCCGTCCATGGGCTGGCAACTGTAGCTATCGGAGGAAGTTGGGGGTTGGTTAGGAGATTCTTGGAAATTTGTTAGGAAGTCAGATCTCCACGCGGCGCTGGCGCGCCTTGGTCGATCACCGTGTGCTGTTGCCGTCGCGCCTTGGTCGATCAACGAGTGAGGGCTCGAAGGCCCTTGGTCGATCAACGGTCGGCTAGGAAAGGGCTGTTTGGTGCTGGCGGGTGAAGCGGGTGATTCCGCCGACGGTCTGATCAGCGAGGGCGGTCAGGTACGCATTCCTACGGGAGGGCGCAATCCGCGACTCGGGCACGTAGGAGGCGCCGCCGTCGTCGGAATAGTGAGTGTTGAGGCCGTCGCGCAGCAGGCGGATGGCTTCGGAGCGCTGTTGGGACACGGCAGAGTGGGTGGCGCCGACTTCCTCGGCGATCTCCTTGACGGACCGGTCCTCGAAGTAGATCTGTTCCACGATGTAGCGCATCTTCGGGGGGAGGTTATGAACAGCGGCTTTGAGGAAGGCGAGGCGCTCCTCAGTGAGCAGCGACCCCTCGGGGGATGCGGTTTCGGAAACCAGGAGTTCGGCCATCGTGTCGTCCAGTGCGGAGACCGTCCGGGATGCGTCGTCCAGAGCCGCTTCGGCCGTCTCGCGATCCACCCCAAGAGCAGCCGCAACTTCGTCGACGCTCGGGTACCGGCCCAGTTCCGCGGTCAGCGTTTCACGAACGGAGAGGGTTTCCTTGATCCGCTTGCGTACGGAGCGGGGCGCCCAGTCGATGGCCCGCATTTCGTCCGCGAAGGCGCCGATAATCCGCCGTCGGGCGAAGGCGCCGAAGGGAACCCCCAGAGTCGGATCGAACGCGTCAGCAGCGGTGATGAGGGCGACGGATCCGGCCGAAGCGAGGTCATCGCGGGAAAGATGAGTGGCCTTGGCACAGACTTCGGAGACCAGATATCCGACGAGCGGGAGGTTTTCAACCACCAGCGCATTACGGTCAGCACGATCCACTGACATGTCCCCCTCCGTGCCAAGATACGTGGACGAATCATTCCAATGAGACTCCGAGGGGTGCGGCCCCGGAAGAACGATTCATCTCTCGGTGAAACCTATCATCAAACGCTCCTAACGCAAGGGGTTTTGGGGCCGATAGATAGGAATGTAGCCGTGCCGTTACTTTTTGTTCATCAGTGGCGGCCCATTGACGCGGACCTTGGGGGTGTGTGTCCGCGGAACAACCAACCAGGGGAGGTGCCTGCCATGGGAGCCCATGAACTGTCAGCCATGCTGTGGCACGAACGCGAACTTCTTGAACTATTGGTCTTCAAGCTCGAAGAGGAGCAGCTGCTCCTGACCGCCGGCAAGTCCCGCTGGCTGCAGCACGCCACCCGCGAGGTGGAACAGGTGTTGGAGCGACTGCGCGACGCCGGCCTGGCCCGCACAGTAGAGGTCGCCTTACTGGCCCGGGAGTGGGGCACACCCGAAGGGGCAACACTCCGTGAGCTAACCGACCAGGCGCCGGACGGACCTTGGGGCGACATCTTCAAGGGGCACCTGCAGGCACTGACCCAGCTGACCTTGCAGATCCGCGAGCTGCGCGACGTGAACGAGAAGTTCCTGCGCGCCGCAGCCCGCTCCACGCAGGAAACACTGGCCAATTTCAATCCCGACGCCGGGACCTACGATTCCCACGGAACGGCAGGGATCCCGGGCAACCGCTCCCAACTGTTCGACACAACGATCTGAGGTTTTCGCAGTGAGTACCTTCAGCGGACTGAACACCGCGTACACCGGTCTGGTTGCCGCCCGCCAGGGTTTGAACGTGGTGGGCCAAAACATCGCCAATGCGAATACCGAGGGCTACACCCGTCAGCGGGTCAGCACCTCTTCGATCGGTGCACTCGAACGCACCGGGCTGCTGACCGGCGGAGTGCAGATCGGGCAGGGCGTCTCGGTCGATGCGATCGCGCGGCTGGGCGACATGCATCTGGATACCCGCGTGCGGTTCTCGGCCGGCGTTGCAGGCTATGCAGCGGTGCGGGCCAACACGATGTCCGGCTTGGAAGCTTCCTTGCGCGAGCCGGGGGAACAGGGCATCTCCACGCGACTCCAGGAGTTCTGGGCTACTTGGCAGGATCTGTCCAACCGTCCGGACGATCCTGCTGCCGGCGGAGCGGTGCTGGAAGAAGCGAACATTCTGGCCAACATGATCAAGCGCGGTTACCAGGAAGTGCGTGAGCAGTTCTCCCGCCTAAGCACCAACGTGGACACGATGGCTGCCGAGGTAAACGGTACGGCGTCGCAAATAGCCAGCCTGAACGAGAAGATCCGTTTTGCCGTAGCAAACGGCGGCTCCGCCAACGAGCTGATGGACCATCGCAACCTGCTGACTGAGCGACTGTCTGCCCTCACTGGCGCCACGGTGCGCCAAGGCACCGACGGACAGGTTGATGTGTTGATCGGCGGCAACGCCATTGTCACCGGTTCCAGTGCGCAGCGCGTCGCAGTTGCACCTGGTTCAGATACGGACATCTCCGGCACGAACGGCGTCCAGCTGGTTTGGGAAAACCCCAGCCGCGCGGGCATGCCGGTGGTACTCGAAGGCGGCGAAATTGCCGGGGCGCTGTCCATGCTGAGCGGGACCGACGGCGGCCCCTTGCGAATCGCTGCGAATGACTACAACGCCTTCGCCGTGAAGCTCGCCGATGCCGTGAACGGACTGCATGCATCGGGAACAACGGCGGACGGATCAACCGGTATCGATTTCTTCTCCTACGACACTGATGCCGCGGGCAATCCAGTAAATGCTGCCTTGTCGCTAACGGTTGTCGTGGACGACGTCAAGAATCTGGCTTCCGCCGCTGCGGGTGCCGGCAGTCTTGACGGCTCGATAGCCGATAAGATTTCGCAGCTCGGCATCGGCGCAAACTCCCCCGACCGCTTCTGGGAGAACATCGTCACGAAGATTGGCGTGGCCGCCAAGACGGAACTGCAGCAGGCAAACCTGGCAGACATCGCCTCCCAATCGGCCAAGTCCCTACAGATATCCAACGCCTCCGTGGACCTCGACGAGGAAAACGTGAACCTGCTGTCATACCAGCACGCGTATCAGGGCGCGGCTCGAGTCATGACGGCGATAGATGAAATGCTCGATACCTTGATCAACCGCACCGGACTGGTTGGGAGATAGTCCATGATTTCGCGAGTCACTAACCAAACGATGAGCAGCTTTGCCCAGCGCAATCTGCAGGACAACATGGCGCGCATCGCCAAACTTCAGGAGCTCGCTGCGGGCGAGTCGCTGATCACCCGTCCATCCGACGATCCGACCGGCACAGCAGACTCCATGCGCACTCGAGCCGATATCCGGGCGAACGAGCAGTACAAACGCAATATCGATGATGCTAATGGCTGGCTGACCACTGTCGATTCGGCCTTGGGCACCGTCACCGGATTGTTGAACAAGGCCCGTGACCTCACCATCCAGGCAACCAACGGATCGGTATCAACTTTAGGCCGCGAGGCCCTCGCGCTTGAACTGGAAAGCATCAAGGGAAGCCTGCTCAATGCGGCTAATACCAAATACCTGGGACGCAGCGTTTTCGCCGGCAACTCGGATGGCGCCGCGGTCTTCGATTACGCGGGTAATGCCGCACCGTACACCTTCACCGGTCCGAATTCCCAGGTCGACCGACGCATCGGTCCTGACATGACGGTCCGCGCCGATGCTGACGGTGCCAAGATCTTCGGCAGCGATCCCGCAGACGGCAGTCCCGGCAACTCTGTCTTTGCCATGCTCGACACGCTTGCCGCCGAGGTCCGCGCGGGAGCTGACGTCAGCAACCGATTGAACGACATCGACGCCCGGCTGGGCGCAGTCATCAACGGCCGCGCCGAAGTCGGCACCCGCCATGCCCAGATCCTGAAAGCCCAGGAGACGAACTTGGACGAAGCTGTTTCGCTGGAAGCCCGCCGCTCCGGGATCGAGGACCCTGACCTCGGCAAGGTGGTCTTGGACTTGAAGATGCAGGAAGTGGCCTACCAGGCAGCCCTGCAGGTCACGGCGCGTGTGCTGCAGCCGACGTTGATGGACTTCCTGCGATGAGCGCCTCGCTGAGTTTCGTCGCCCCTCCCCCGGGTCTGGCTCCGCTGGTGGACTTCACTCTGGACGAAATCGAGGGTGCGGCCGGCTTGTACTCCCTGCAACCGGTTGCTGAACCGGCCAAGCGCCTGTTCGTGCTGGACGCGGCGACCTACCTGAACCAGTACACGCCGGTGATTTCCGACGACGACCGTGCAGCGCTGGACCTCAATACCTCCGAGGACGCCATGGTGCTGGTGGTGGCCAACCCGGGCGAATCCGGCACCACCGTCAACCTGATGGCTCCGATCGTGGTCAACGTGCACACCGGCGTCAGCGCACAGGTCATTCTGGAGGGCCAGGACTGGCCGCTCCGTGCAGAACTGACGCCAAAAGCGGCCTAGAAACAACGCCGCATCCAGCTGTCTACCCGCGTAGTGGGGCGAGAAGTCAGACGTCTAAAACTATTGAGCTTTACGCATTCCCTGTGCAAGATTTATCCAGGACGGTCCAACGGACCTGCCAGGGGGATCCGGGATTACACCGGTTGAAAGGCTTCCGGCGGCTCATGGGGGAACCGCCGGAAGCAATCCACCCACGACAGCGCTTTGCACGACACGTCGCGCTGCCTCTGCTGCTTCCCGCCGAGGGCAAACCGCAGCGGTTAGCCTCGGGATGTGGACCCCATAAGCCTGCAGATCGCGTTTGCCGCCGGTTCCGCGATCATCGCCTTCATCGGCGCTTGGATCGCCTTTCCTCTCGCCCAATGCGAGGAACGCACCTCGCTGCCTCCCCAATGGCGAATAACGACGGCGGTGCTCGCCGCCGCGGCGGGCGCCCTCCTCGGTTGGGCATTCGGTGGGAGCTGGGCGCTGCCTGCTTACCTGCTCCTCGCCGTTGCAGGGGCACTGTTGGCGGCGATCGATATTCGCCACCACCTCCTGCCGAATCGCCTCATCGGCCCTTTCCTGGCTGGCGCCGTCGTGCTCCTGCTGCTGGCCACGCTGGCTACCGGGTCCTGGACGCGGTTGTTCCTTGGCCTAGCCGGCGGACTCTCGCTCTTTGCCATTTATCTGGTCCTGGCTTTGATCAAACCCGGCGGCATCGGAATGGGCGACGTTAAGCTTGCCGGCGTGATCGGACTTTATGCAGGCTATTTGGGTATTTCGGCGTGGGCTTATGTGCTGCTCGGCGCGTTCCTTTTGAACGTATTCGCTGCGATCGTGTTACTTCTGTTGCGCAAGATCAGCTTAAGATCGGAGACTGCCTTCGGCCCCTCCATGGTAGCCGCGGCAGTGCTGGCCCCGCTCCTTACGTAAGCGCTCCCGCCCCGGTTTCTCGCATGGTTATACGCTAAACGACATTGATGTCATTTCGAGTGGTTATTTCTTTCACCACCTAGCCTGGTTGAACGTTGCCTCCTTAAACCAAAAAAATTCTTTAGGGGCATGTATTGCAAACCGTATAACCACGTGCGACAGTGTTCCCAACGCGGTCATTCCGGACCAAGTTGGGGGATCTTGGAAAAACTACTCCGGGCATTCCTTTGTCGTTTTCAAACAATTGGGGGGTAACCAATGCTTGCTATCTACGCGACCATGCAGACCATGTTCCACACCATCACCGATCGCCTGAACCGCGAAGAAAAGGGCGCCACCGCCGTCGAATACGGCGTCATGGTTGCGCTCATCGTCGCAGTGATCGTGGGCGTCGTCTTCACGATCGGCCAGGACCTGCTCGCCGCCTTCACCACCGTCGAACAGCAACTTCCGTAGCGGGAGACTGCCGAGGCGGCTGGTTCCGGCTTACGGGGCCAGCCGCCAAAGCTATCTTCGAACCAAAAATTGCAAACAATTTCCGACTTCAGCTGGGGGGCATCGTGAAGTCCAGGAATTCCGAAAAGGGCGCGACAGCCGTGGAAATGGCGATAGTCTTGCCGCTGCTGGTGCTCATTCTGATGGGAATCATGGAATTCGGGCGTGTTTTTTACGTTCAAATTTCACTCAGCCACGCTGCTCGCGAAGGCGCCCGCTATGCGGCTATCCACTATGACGACGCCGGCTATGATGCCGCGACCTTCACGCTGAACGCTTCGCCGCTGCTGGCCTCGTTAGCTGGCACTGAAACTGCCACCGTCGTCGACAACGGAGCCTCGTGTGCGCCCGGGGGGATGGCCACGGTAACGGTGACGGCATCGTTGAACTCAATGACCGGCTTCGCAGATTTCACGCCGTTCTTCCCGCTCCAACTACAAGGCGAGGGGGCCATGCGATGCGGTGGATAAGACTTCAGGCATCTTCTGATAAATCCGAGACAGGCGCTGTCGCCGTGATCGTGGCTATCGGCATGATTGCGCTACTTGGCCTGGCCGCCCTGGTCGTCGACGTCGGTGCTATGTACGCAGAGAAGGCACAACTCCAGAACGGAGCGGATGCAGCGGCTCTCGCCATCGCGGCTACCTGTGCCGACGATGAGTCTGACCCGCTGTGTCAGAGCGGGTCAGCCCTGGCTGGCACTTACGCCGACGCCAATGCCGGCGATGGAGCAACGGCCATCACCGGTGCCACGGTCGACAAGGCGGCCAACAGTGTCCACATCACCGACACCAACGAAACTGCCGCCGGAGACCAGCATTTCAGCCTGGTGTTCGCGCGCATCTTCGGGATGGACACCACGCAGTTCGGGGCCGAGGCTACCGCGGTGTGGAGCGGGGTTGGCAGCGGTCCAGCGGTCTTTCCGATTATCTTCAAGCGCTGCGAGTTCGAGGAATCAATCATCAATGGCACGTGGCAGGTCTTGGACTTTCATGGATCCGCCGGGTGTGACAACAACAATCCATCGGGCCAAAACTACCCAGGTGCCTTCGGCTGGCTAGACCAGGCCGCCGGTTCTTGCTCTTCGCCCATCCTGCAGATCGACACCTGGGCCGGCGGCGACACTGGTGTCGCATTTCCCGGTTCATGCCAAACCATCATTGACCAGTGGAAGACAGACCTCATTGCCGGAAAACAGGTTTACATCATCCTGCCGATTTACGACGACGGGCGAAACTCCGGCTCGAATGTTGAATACCGAGTTTCTGGCTACGTGACCTTTGAAATCAAAGGATGGCGTTTTACCGGCGGCAGAAATTACAACAACACCACCAGTCCTTACGCCTGCACCGGCAGCTGCCAGGGCTTCATAGGTCGCTATATCGACGAATCCACCGACGATGGAAGCTATCAGGGTGGCGGCCCGAATCTCGGGGCATCGATCATCGAATTGACGCAATAGACACAACAAAAATTGGGGGAACAAAGTGAAAGCACGCCTGCTGGGGGGCATAGCGGCGCTGCTACTCGCGGTCATCGGGACTGTACTGTTGGTTACATACGTACAGAACGCCGACCATCGAGCGGCACAAGGTCTAGAACCCACCAATGTATTAGTCGTCCAAGAGAAGGTGCCGGCCGGGACACCCGTCGAGAGCCTGGCCAGCGTGGTCGAGTTGGAGGCGATTCCATCATCCGCAGTTCCGGCGAGCGCGGTGGCCAGCTTGACCGACCTCAAGGGCAAGATCACGTCGGTTGAACTGCAGCCCGGCGAGCAGCTGCTCGCAACGCGGCTCGTGGAACCTGACGAACTCATCCGTGGCACGGTCCCGGTTCCCGACGGACTGCAAGAAGTGACCGTCCAACTTGAGCCGCAACGGGTGATCGGCGGCAAGGTAAAGGCCGGCGATACCGTTGGGTTGTTCATCTCCTACGAATCTGAGGGAGAAAACGGTCCTGCCCAGACAAAACTAGTAGCCCACAAAATGCTCGTCACCGGTCTTCAACGTGCCCCGGAATCCGATGGCACAACCGGACAAGACGACGCGACCACCGTCCCCCAGGATTCTCTGTTAGTGACGCTCGCCGGTAACGACCGCGATGCCGCCAAGATTGTGCACGGCTCCGAGTTTGGGAAGGTCTGGCTCTCCAAGGAGCCCGCCGAGGCAAAGGAATCGGATCCGCTGGTCTTCACCAAGGAAGAGGTGTACCGATGAGCCGCTTCCTGGTCATCACGTCCGTGCCGGATTTTGAACGTCGCGTCCGAGCTGCGGTGACCGGCTCCATGCACGGCGAAGTTCAGGCCCTGCCGCCAGAGGTGCTGAGCGGCGGGCCAGAAGATGTCTTCCGGCGGCTTGTGGGGGAGCCGCCGGAAGTACTCCTCATTGGACCAGGTGTGCCCGGCATCGAAGCATTGAAATTTGCCACCGTCTTCGATCTCCAGCATCCGGAGGTCAGCCTGGTCCTCGTGACTGATCCTGATCCTGATCTGATGCTGGCTGCCATGCAAGCGGGTATCCGCGACGTCGCCGAGCCAAACGTGGACGTTGCTGGCCTGCGCGGGCTGCTGGAGCGGTCCTGTTTGGCTTCAGCCAGCAGGCGTCGCGGCCTGTCCAACCCGGGTGAAGGTGATGAGCCAGGCCGAATTATCGCCGTGATGTCGCCGAAAGGTGGCGTGGGTAAAACTACGGTGTCCACCAACTTGGCCGTCGGGTTGGCAAAAATCGCTCCGATGGGCGTCGTTATCGTGGATCTCGATGTCCAGTTCGGCGATGTTGCTTCAGGGCTTCTGCTCGAACCCGAGCACTCCATCACGGAAGCCGTTCACGGCCCCGCCGCGCAGGACACCATGGTGCTGAAAGCGTTCCTCACCGCTCATCCGAGTGGCTTGTACGCGCTGTGCGCGCCGCGGCGGCCCAACGAGGCGGACTATGTGACAGCGGAGCACATCAGCAGACTGCTACGCCAGCTGTCGCACGAGTTTAGGTACGTGGTGGTGGATACGGCACCGGGTCTCGGAGAACGCAATCTTGCCGTCTTGGAATTGGCCACCGATGCCGTGTGGGTTTGCGGCATGGATATTCCCAGCGTCCGCGGACTGAATGCCGCCTTCGATGTTCTTCGCGAGTTGCAACTGGTGCCCGACGGGCGACACGTGGCCCTGAATTTCGCGGACCGCCGCAGCGGCCTCTCGGTCCAAGACGTGGAGTCGACCATCGGTGTGCCGGTCGACGTCGTCATTCCACGGTCTAAAACACTCCCCTATTCCACTAATCGCGGGGTGCCCGTGCTTCAGGACGGCGCGCGGGACGCTGCGCTGAAGGGGCTGCGGAAGCTGGTTCAGCGATTCGATCCGCAGTGGGCGAAGGCCCCGCAATCCAAGCTGCATCGAAGGGTGGTTGTGTCATGAGGCTCTCAGAACGACTGAATGTGGCCCGCAACGCGGATATTGACCAGGCCGCGGCAATGGAACGGAGCGCTGCCAGCGTCCCCGTCCTTGATCACGCGCCAGTGGGCATGGCGGGCTCGCAGCAGCCGTGGACGGCGCCGCCAGCTCAGGATCCGATGCTCGGCGCGATGGCCGTCGATGGCTTGGCCGGCCTTAAGCAGCGCGTGGGACAGGCCCTGTTCGAGCGCATGGGGGCGAGGTTCAGCGACGTGTCGGTTTCGGAGGATGAGCTCGGCCGGCTCGCCCGCGACGAGCTCACCGCCATCATCGATGCTGAAAACGTCCCGCTCTCTCCGGACGAGCGACGACGGCTGATCCGCCAGATCGGTGACGAAGTTCTGGGCTACGGACCGCTACAGGTTCTGCTCGATGATCCGTCTGTTACGGAAATCATGGCGAACCGTTACGACCAGATCTACATTGAACGGTCCGGTCAACTGTTCCTGACAGGTTTGCGCTTCAGTTCGGACGAACATTTGCGCAAGGTGATCGAACGAATCGTGTCCAGGATTGGCCGTCGCATCGATGAGTCCTCCCCCATGGTGGATGCGCGGCTGGAGGACGGGTCGCGGGTGAACGCGATCATTCCGCCGCTGGCCGTCAACGGGCCGGCCTTAACGATCCGCAAATTCTCCAAGGAGGCGCTGAGCGTTCAACGGCTGATCGATCTCGGAAGCCTGACGCCCGAAATGGCGGAGTTGCTCAGCGCGTGCGTCCGAGCCAGGCTGAACATCTTGGTCACCGGCGGAACCGGTACAGGAAAAACCACCTTGTTGAACGTGTTGTCATCGTTCATCCCAGCCAGTGATCGGATCGTCACCATTGAGGACGCGGTGGAGCTCCAACTTCAGCAGCCGCACGTGGTCAGGCTGGAAAGCCGACCCGCCAATATCGAAGGGCGCGGCGAAATCGCCATTCGTGATCTGGTGCGTAACTCACTGCGCATGCGTCCCGACCGCATTGTTGTGGGTGAGGTCCGCGGCGGGGAGTCCTTGGACATGCTCCAGGCGATGAATACGGGCCATGACGGGTCCCTTTCGACCGTCCACGCCAATTCACCTCGTGATGCCATTGCCCGTTTGGAGACTTTGGTCCTCATGGCAGGAATGGACTTGCCGCTTCGTGCCATCCGGGAGCAGATTGCTTCGGCTGTTGACGTGATTGTCCAACTGTCGCGGCTGCGGGACGGCACCCGGCGGGTCACGCATGTCACCGAGGTACAAGGCATGGAGGGTGATGTGGTCACGCTCCAGGATGCGTTCGTCTTCGATTTTGCTGCGGGGATCGACCAGCAGGGCAGGTTCCTGGGACGGCCGGTGCCGACCGGAATCCGGCCTCGCTTCATGGACAAATTCAGTGAACAGGGCATTGCCATTTCGCCCGCAATTTTCGGTGTCGTACCGGTTCAGGGCGGTCGGCGATGATTCCCGAAACAGCATGGCTTTATGGGGCCTTGGGCATGTGCTTCCTGGCGTTGGTGCTGTTGTTCTTCGTGGTGCTGAAACCGCGGTACCGGTCAGTCGCTGCGAGCCGGTCAGATGCCGTGGCGCCCCATGAGTCCTCACTGCTGACCCGGGTCACTGATTCTACAGTGCACGCTGTTGACGGGGTGGTGGGTCGGACCGCCGGACCGTTCAATCACCTCGTCCTGGGCATTGCGGGCATCAAAATGTCGCCCGCAGACTTTACCGTCATGGTGCTGTGCGGGGCGGTGGTCGGAGGGCTGTTCGGTACGCTGCTGGCCAACATCTTCTGGGGGCTGCTGCTGGCTGTGTTGGCGCCGATCGCTGCCAAGATCCTGCTGGTGGTTAAGACCGGCAGACGGCGTGCACGCTTTGAAGCCCAACTGGGCGACACCTTGATGATGCTCACCGGTGGTCTCCGTGCGGGACACAGCGTCTTGCGCTCGCTGGAAGCGGTAGCCCAGGAGTCCGAATCGCCGACGGCGGAGGAAATTGGCCGTGTGCTGAATGAAGCAAGGATCGGCAGAGATGTTTCCGTGGCGTTGGAAGAGTCGGCGGCGCGGGTGGGCAGCGAGGATTTCGCCTGGGTGGCGCAGGCCATTCAAATCCACCGTGAAGTGGGCGGTGACCTCGCCAACGTTCTGGACCAGGTGGGCCACACCATCAGGGAGCGACTGCAGATCAAGGGTCAGGTGCGTGCGCTGAGTGCCGAGGGCAAATTGTCTGCCTATATCTTGGTCGGCTTGCCGATCGTGATGGCGTTAGTGCTCGCCGTGATCAACCCCGGCTACTTGTCCTTGCTAGTGCAGGACGTCATCGGGTTCGTCATGATCGGCGCCGGCGTTGTCCTGCTGGCTATCGGCAGCTTCTGGCTCAGCCGCACCGTGAAGATCAAGTTCTGAGGGGGAAGACTCGTGACACTCATGGCATGGGGGCTGATAGCCCTGGTCATTCTGCCCGCTACGTTTTTGGTGTGGTCGCTCTTGGCCATCGACCGACGATCGGTCATCGCGGTTCAAACCAACCTCGGCCGAATCTCCTACAACGGCGATGGCCGGCCTCCGAGCCGCGCGCCGATCTTCCTGGGCCTGGCCCGCAGGCTGACGCCGGGTAGCTACGAAGCCCGGTTGGACAAGCTCCTCGCTACTGCCGGACGGCCGTTGTCGCTGCCGCTGGAAAAGATGATCGTGGGCAAGCCGCTGTTGGCCCTGGCAGGCTTCGGCTTCGGGGTATTCGTCTTCAGCAAGAACCCTTCCGCAGGAATGGCGTTCTTCACGCTGGGACTAACAGTATTGGGGTACTTCGGCCCCGATCTGATGATCTACAACAGCGGCATCAAGCGGCAGCAAGCGATCGAGCTTGAACTGCCGAATACCCTGGACCAGATGCTCATTGCTGTTGAGGCAGGGCTGGGGTTCGAAGCCGCAATGGCCCGAACGGCTGAAAACGGCAAGGGCCCGTTGGCCGAGGAGTTCATGCGTACGCTGCAGGACATCCAAGTGGGCAGATCCCGTGGCGAGGCCTACCAGGCCATGGCAGAACGTTCCACAGTGCAGGACCTCAAGTCCTTTGTCCGCGCAGTCGTCCAGGCGGACAAGTACGGCATTGGCCTGGCCACGGTACTGAGGACCCAGGCCAACCAGATGCGCGTCAAGCGACGGCAACGAGCCGAGGAGAAGGCCATGAAGATCCCCGTTAAGGTGATCTTTCCGCTGATTCTGTTCATCTTCCCAGTGTTGTTCATCGTCATCATGGGACCGGCCGCCATCCGCTTGATGGACGCCTTCAGCTGATCCATGCGCTTAGGCGTCCTCAGGCCTCGTCAGGGTCGGAGCGCTTGGCTCTGGTTTGCTCGGCGCGGCGCAGCAGCTCACCGCCGTCCGGGTAGAGCACTTCTTCCAGCACCAGTGGGTGAGGCGGAGCCAGCTTGCTCTGCGAATCGCGGACCTTCGCCAGCATCCGGTCGCGTAGCCATTCGGCTGGCTGCTCCCCGCTGCCGACCAACAGCGAAGCGCCGATCAGGGCACGGACCATGTTGTGGCAGAACGCATCCGCCTGGATGGTGGCCACCATCACTCCGTCGGTCCCCCGATCGAAGGAGAATTTCTGCAACTCGCGGATGGTGGTGGCGCCTTCGCGCGGCTTACAGAAGGCGAGGAAGTCGCCGATGCCCAGAATACGGGCAGCGGCGTCGTTAAGCAGGTTCACGTCGAGCGCGTGCTTATGCCAGAGGGTGGTGTTCCGTGACAAGGGGTCCCACAAGTCCGTTCGGTCGGCGATGCGGTAGCTGTAGCGGCGCCACAAGGCAGAGAACCGGGCATCGAATCCGGCCGGTGCGAGAACCGCGTTGCTCACCTCAATGGCGCCGGCGAGGTCCCGGTAGGGCACGGGCGCACCGACGCGGCCGCCGAGCACCTTGGCCAGCACACCGCGCAGCCGACGGACCAAGGCAAGGCCCGGGTCGATCTCCCGTCCGCGGGCCAGCCCCTGCCATTCCCCCGGGTCCAGATCGAAGTGCACCACCTGCCCGCGGGCATGCACCCCGGCGTCGGTGCGGCCGGCAACGGTGAGCCGGACCGGGCGGCGGATCATCGTCTCAAGCGCTTCCTCGATGGCACCCTGGACGGTGAGTCTGCCGGGCTGCACCGCCCACCCGCTGAACGGGCCGCCGTCGTACGCCACATCCATCCGGACGCGCAACAGGTCGTCGCCGTGGTCGGGCACGGCGGTGGTGTTCAAAGGCATGGTTCCCATGCTATCCGCAGCCCCGGTGGCATCGCCGGGCTGCTGAGGTGTTCGCCCTCGTCAGCACATGGTGGCTGCGCCGGAAGCCGGCACGCACCGCGCCCAGGCCGCGCACCGCCGTCGTGATCCAATAACCCGCGGCACGCAGAAGCCCGCCGCTCCCTAAGGAACGGCGGGCTTCCGACGGTGCGGTGAAGAAGTTACTTCTTCTCTTCGGCAGCTTCCTCAGCGGACTCTGCCGACGGAGCGGACTCCGCGGAGTCAGCCGACTCGGCGGAATCGCCGGACTGAGCCGACTCGGGCGACTCAGCAGACTCGGCCGAAGCGGTCTCTTCCTCGACCGGAGCCGGGGCAGCCTTGGCAGTGGCCTTCTCGGCCTCGTTCACCACGGCCTGCTTCGGGGAAACGGGCTCCATCACCAGTTCGATGACGGCCATGGGGGCGTTGTCGCCCTTGCGGTTGCCGATCTTGGTGATGCGGGTGTAGCCACCGTCGCGGTTGGACATGACCGGAGCGATGTCGGTGAACAGCTCGTGGACGATGCCCTTGTTGCTGATCACGGCCAGCACGCGGCGGCGCGAGGACAGGTCTCCGCGCTTGGCGAAGGTGATCAGGCGCTCGGCGAACGGGCGCAGACGCTTGGCCTTGGTGACCGTGGTGGTGATCCGCTTGTGCTCGAAGAGCGCAGCAGACAGGTTGGCGAGCATCAGGCGCTCGTGGGCAGGACCGCCTCCGAGGCGCGGACCCTTAGTGGGGGTAGGCATTATGTTTTCTCCTCAATGGTGCCGCTGTGCGCTCCCGAGCGCCAAGGCGGCAAAATTCTTGCGATTTAGAGTTCGTCCTCGAAGGTTTCGTCCTCGTCGATGGCAGCCGCGCGGGCAGCCAGATCGAACCCAGGAGGCGAATCCTTCAGCGACAGACCCAGTTCCACCAGCTTTGCCTTGACCTCGTCGATGGACTTGGCACCGAAGTTGCGGATGTCCATCAGGTCGGCCTCGGAGCGGGCAACGAGTTCACCCACGGAGTGGATGCCCTCACGCTTAAGGCAGTTGTAGGAACGGACGGTCAGCTCCAGGTCCTCGATCGGCAGGGCCATGTCGGCAGCCAGGGCGGCGTCCGTCGGGCTCGGGCCAATCTCGATGCCTTCGGCGGCGGTGTTCAGCTCGCGGGCCAGGCCGAACAGTTCAACCAGGGTGGTTCCGGCAGAGGCGACGGCGTCGCGCGGTGCAATGGAGTCCTTGGTTTCGACGTCGACAATCAGGCGGTCGAAGTCGGTGCGCTGCTCAACACGGGTTGCCTCAACCTTGAAGGTCACCTTCAGCACCGGAGAGTAGATGGAGTCAACCGGGATACGGCCGATCTCCTGGTCACCGGACTTGTTCTGGGCTGCCGACACGTAGCCACGGCCGCGTTCGATGGTCAGTTCGAGTTCGAACTTGCCCTTCTCGTTCAGCGTGGCGATGTGCAGGTCCGGGTTGTGGAATTCCACGCCGGCCGGCGGAGCGATGTCCGCAGCGGTGACGACGCCGGGTCCCTGCTTGCGCAGGTAGGCAACCACGGGCTCGTCGTGCTCGGAGGAGACTGCCAGGTTCTTGATGTTCAGGATGATCTCGGTGACATCTTCCTTCACACCCGGCACGGTGGTGAACTCATGCAGCACACCGTCGATGCGGATGCTGGTTACAGCAGCACCCGGGATCGAGGACAGCAGGGTGCGGCGAAGCGAGTTTCCGAGGGTGTAGCCAAAGCCCGGCTCCAGCGGTTCGATGACGAACCGGGACCGGTTATCGGCCACTACTTCTTCAGTAAGGGTGGGGCGCTGTGCAATGAGCACTTAGTTTCCTTTCAGCGAGCATCCGCTATATGACGCAGCACGAATTGGTGGAAATGGGCGGCTGGTCAGCCTCCAGCGTGGAACTTTCGGCCGCCGACAGGATCCCCCACCGAAGTGGGAGGAAGCTGTGCGGCGGCCAAAAGCATCCTTGGGCTGATTAGACGCGGCGGCGCTTCGGCGGACGGCATCCGTTGTGGGCGCTGGGGGTGACGTCCTGGATGGAGCCAACCTCGAGGCCAGCGGCCTGCAGCGAACGGATAGCAGTCTCGCGTCCCGACCCCGGGCCCTTCACGAAGACGTCGACCTTCTTGAGGCCGTGCTCCTGGGCACGCTTGGCAGCCGATTCGGCGGCCATCTGCGCGGCGAACGGAGTGGACTTGCGGGAGCCCTTGAAGCCAACCTCGCCGGCCGAAGCCCACGAGATGACGGCACCGGTCGGGTCCGTGATGGACACGATGGTGTTGTTGAAGGTGCTCTTGATGTGCGCCTGGCCCAGCGCGATATTCTTTTTGTCCTTGCGACGCGGCTTGCGGACCGCTCCACGAGTCTTGGGGGGCATTTCTTCTCCTACAAAGTTGGTTGGTAGCTAGCTGACCGGCTGGAAATTAGCGGGTCTTCTTCTTACCGGCGACGGTACGCTTCGGGCCCTTGCGGGTGCGGGCGTTGGTCTTGGTGCGCTGTCCGCGGACAGGCAGTCCGCGGCGGTGGCGGAGGCCTTCGTAGCTGCCGATTTCAACCTTGCGGCGGATGTCGGCTGCAACTTCGCGGCGGAGGTCGCCTTCAACCTTGTAATTGCCCTCGATGAAGTCACGCAGCTGAACGAGCTCAGCGTCGGTGAGGTCCTTGACGCGGGTGTCCGGGCTGATGCCGGTCTCCGCGATAACCTGCTCTGCACGGGTCTTGCCCACGCCGTAGATGTAAGTCAGGGCGATAATTACCCGCTTTTCGCGGGGAATATCTACGCCAGCGAGACGAGCCATAGTGGCGGTTCTCCTTGTTGTATCCGGAGGTCTGAAGCAGCACATCCCCGTTTCGGGTCCCCGGCCTCCGTACCGGGGGTATGCAGGTTGCCCTGCTGCGCTGCCTATATTGAGTTACTACGCGTGGGCGTGCGGCCCCTGCTGAAGCAGGAGTCTTAGCCCTGGCGCTGCTTGTGGCGCGGGTTCTCGCAGATCACGATGACGTTGCCCTTGCGACGAATCACCTGGCACTTGTCACAAATCCGCTTGACGCTCGGCTGGACCTTCATGGTTTTCCTTTGCGTTGTTAGCTGATGCTGTTGTAACTACTTACGTTCCCCGCGGTTGCCCGCGGCATAAGTCTTTACTTGTAGCGGTAGACGATACGGCCCCGTGAGAGGTCGTACGGGCTGAGTTCCACCACAACGCGGTCCTCGGGGAGGATCCTGATGTAGTGCTGACGCATCTTTCCTGAGATATGAGCCAGCACAACGTGCCCGTTGGTCAACTCAACGCGGAACATCGCATTGGGCAGAGCCTCCTGCACAGTGCCTTCAATCTCAATGACACCGTCTTTCTTAGCCATATCCTCCGCTAACGTCAGTAACCATCGCTGACGCGGTGGCTAGTTTTTGGGTTTTGCTTGCCGCTACACCCCACTGACACCGTGCGAATCCAAACGGCTTTCGCGGGTGCCATGCACCCGAAGATGGGCATGAAAGTAGAGACAACCAACAGACAACTGTACTCCGGATGAGGGATTAAGTTAAATCCGGATAACGATGGGCAGCGCCCCGCGACGCCGCGCGCTGGTGGACAGTAGGATGCCGCACCCACATGCCTCGGCAGGACCTCGGCTGCACCTGAGCGCTGTCACGAGGCTGGGAGCCGCACCTCAGTCCGGGTACGGGTACTTTTCCAGTACGACGTCGGTGCCCTCCACCCGTTCGGCGCTCACCACCGCGTCCCGGATGGCTGCGGTGACAGCCTCCGCGGCGAGCACATGCAGTTCCGCCCTCGCGTCCATCGGGCCTTCCTGCACCAGCTGCTGCTGGCCGGTGGCCAAGGCGAAGACCACGTCTCCGTCCATCAAGGTGTGCGACGGGCTGAGCGCCCGGGCCAGCCCTGCGTGCGCGGCGGATGCGGTCCGCTTGGCCTGGGCCGGATCCAGCACCGCATTCGTCGCGACCACACATAAAGTCGTGTTCAACGGGGAGCCCTCTCCCCCTGCTGCTCGACTCAGACCCGCAGCACCCTCCCCCTCCGGTGGTCGACCAGGGCGCGCAGCGCCCGTGTGGAGACCCCCCGCCCCACTCGCTGCACCCTGAAACGGCATCCCCGCGGCGTTCACCACCGCAAGCGCGCCGACCACCACTGCGTCGTTCGCGCCGCTCATCCGCAGCGAGGCAGTCCCTACTCCCCCCTTGTACTGCTGGAAACCCAACGCCGCTCCGGTGCCGGCACCGACGTTGCCCCGCTGCACCGCGCCGAAGTCTTGCATCGCGCCCGCGGAGGCAGCGGCGTCGTACCCCATCTGCTCATCCGGGCGGGCAGCGATATCCCCACCGCGGCCCAGGTCGTAGATGGCGGCCGCCGGGACAATCGGCACCACGGCGTTTGCCGTGCGGAACCCTCGTCCCTGTTCCTCCAGCCAGCGCTGCGCCCCATGTGCCGCGATCAGCCCGAAAGCGCTGCCGCCGGCGAGCACCACCGCGTCCACGGTCGGCACCAGCGTGGTGGGGTCCAGCGCGTCGGTTTCGTGCGTCGCCGGCCCCCCGCCGCGCACGTCCACCGCGCCCACGGTGCCCGGTGGCGGCAGCACTACGGTGACACCGGTGAGCCAGCCGGCGCCGGTCTTCTGGACCTGCCCGACGCGGATGCCGGGTACGTCGGTGATGGAAGAAGCCATGGCCTCATCCTCACCCGGCAGGTGCGCCGGAGCAAGGATGAGGCCGTGTGGCGGTGTTCCGCTACAGGTAGGACTTCACGTTCTGCTCGAACGACTTGGTGATCGCATCACTGGCCACCTTGAAGGCCGAGGCGGGATCGGCTTGCTGCAGCACAATCTTCTCCAGCGCCGTGGTCAGTTCCTTGTCTCCGTTGGGCACGAAGACCCGGCCCCAGTCCTGCACGCGGGTGGTCTCCAACTGGTCCACGGCGGTGCGGAACTGCGGCTGCTTCCGGTAGACATCGGCCATGATGTCGCCGTCCCGCGCGGAGGTGCGCACCGGCATGTAACCGGTATTGGAGGAGAAGTAGGCGGTGTTCTCCGAGTTGGTCAGGAACTTCAGGAACATGCCCGCTGCCAGCTGCTGCTCGGGGGTCTTGTCCGCGGCGATGGCCACGCCGGTGCCGCCGGTGGGGCAGGCTGCGCCGCGCGGTCCCTCGGGCAGGAAGCCGGTGCCCACCTCGAACTTGGCCGCCTCCAGGATGCCGGAGAGCGATCCGGTGGACGCCAGTGTGGTGGCGGAGAGGCCGGCGCCGAAGTCCGCCACGTAGTCGGTGGCCGCGATGGCGGCAACCTTGTCGTCGAAGACCAGCCGCTGCAGGTACTCGGCCGCTGCCAGGGCTTCCGGCGTGTCCAGGGTCATGGTCCACTCCTCCGAGTAGGCACCGCCGCGGCCCCAGAGCATGTTGCAGAACCACCAGGCAATCCAGCTGGTGCCCTTGCCCAGGCCCAGCGGCATCAGGCCGGGTTTGTCAGCCAGCTTCGGCGCCCACTCGTCGAATTCGTCCCAAGTCTTAGGTGCGCGGTCCGGCAGGCCGGCCTTCTTGAAGGCGTCCTTGTTGTAGTAGAACAGCGGCGTGGACCGGGCGTAGGGCACGGCCCAGTGGCTGTTGTTGTACTCGTAGTCGTTGTACAGCGTGGTGTTGAAGTCCGCGGCGTCGAACTCCAGGTGGTCGGCCAGCTGGTCGAGCGGCAGGATCTGGCCGTTGATCATGTACCGGAACCACCACACGTCGGAAGCGCCCACCAGTTCGGGGACGTTGTCCGTGCCCGCGGCGGCCTGGAACTTCTGTGCCACTTCGTCGTAGTTGGCGCCGGCGGTCACCAGGTTGACCTTGATGCCGTGGGCTTCGCGGAACTTGCGGATGATCTCCTCTTCCACCGGGCGGGACGCGCCGGGGTGGTTGCTCCACCAGGTGATCTCCTTGGCCGGGGTGATGCCGGACCAGTCCCGGTCGGTGGCCTGCACGGCGCCGCCGGCAGCTCCGATGGACGGGCCGCCGCAGGCCGCCAGTGCGGCGGTGCCGCCCAGCAGTGCGCCGAGCTGCAGGATCTGCCGCCGGTTGATGGTGAAGGACTTTGTTGCGGACACAGTGTCTCCTTGGTTGAGGTGCGAATGAACGGGACATGGAACATCTCAAAGGGCGCGGTTTGGGCGCACACGGGTCTTGGGTCTCGGCTGGCGGCAGGGGCCGGAGCCCGGCCGGACTCCTTCGCTGTCAGCCGGTCACGGCTCCGGTGGTGAGTCCGGCAACAATGCGCGTCTGCAGGGCGAAGAAAGCGATCAGTACCGGCGCGGTGACCAGCACGGTGCCGGCCATCAACACACCCCAGTTGGTCACGCCGTCGTTGTTCTGCAGCAGGGTCAGACCCACCGGCAGGGTCATCATTTCGGCCCGGTCCACCACCAGCAGCGGCCACAGGTATTCGTTCCATTCGGACACGATGGACACCAAGGCCACGGCGGCGATGGTGGGTGCGCTGATCGGCACCACAAACCGGAACAGCCGGCGGAAGTGCCCGGCGCCGTCCAGGGCGGCGGCCTCCAGGATGGACACCGGCAGGGTCAGAAAGTGCTGGCGGAACAGGAACGTGCCGAAGGCACTGGCCAGGCCGGGGATGATCAAGCCCTGGTCGGTGTTGAGCCAGCCGAGCTCTGCTACCAGCGTGTAGTTCGGGATGATCACGATCTGCTGCGGCACCAGCAGCGCGAATACCACGATGCCGAACACCACGTTCTTGAACGGGAAGTCCAGGAACACCACGGCATAGGCGGTGGTCAGGCCCAGGGTGATCTTCAGCCCGGCCCCCACAATCGTGGTGATGGCGCTGTTGAGGAAGAAGCTGTCGAACGGCACGGTGGCCAGCGCGTCAGCGTAGTTGGAGAGGTCGTAGCTGGAAGGCAGCCACTGGATCGGGATGGTGTAAATCTCGTCGCGATCCTTGAAGCTGGCCAGCAGCATCCAGACCAGCGGCAGCACCATCACGGCCACGGCCAGCAGCAGGCTCAGGTAGCCTCCCGCGTTTGCCGGCCGACGGCGGCGCGGGCCATCCGCGGTCCGCTCCCGTCCGTGCCCAGGCGCCAGGGCGGCGGCGGGGGCCGGTCCGGCAGCCATTCCACCGGATCCGTCCGCGGCGGCCGATGTGGGCTGCGGTGTGCCGGAGACACGGGTCTGGGCGGGAGCGGACATCAGTAGTGCACCTTCTTCTGGATGTAGCGCATCTGGACAAACGTCACGATCAGCAGCACCGCGAACAGGATGGTGGCCACCGCTGAGGAGTAGCCGGCCCGTCCGGTCTGGAAGCCCTCTTGGTAGATCTGGTACATCATCGTGGTGGTGCCCTCCAACGGTCCGCCCTGGGTCATGGCGCGGATGATGTCGAAGGACTGCAGCGAGCTGAGCAGCGTGGTGACGGCCAGGAAGAACGTGGTGGGTCCGAGCAACGGCAGCACAATGTCCTTGAAGGTTCGGGCCGCGGAGGCGCCGTCCAGCGAGGCGGCATCCAGCAAGTCCCGCGACACCGCCTGCAGCGCGGCCAGGTAGATCAGCGCCACGTAGCCCACGTTCTTCCACAGGTACACGATGATCACCATCCAGAGCGCGGCGCCCGGGTCGTTGTACCAGTCGGGCGAGGCGATGCCGACGGCGTTCAGCAGCGCCGAGGTGATGCCGAAGTTGGGATCGAACACGAACAGCCAGAGCAGGCCCACGGCCACGCCGGAAAGAACATAGGGAGCAACGACGACGGTGCGCGCCAAGCCGCGCCCGGCCAGCTTGCGGTTCAGCAGCAGCGCCAACGCCAGGCCGATCACCATGCCGCCGCCCACCGTGGCCACGGTAAAGACCAGGGTCACGCCGGCCACCCGCGGAGTGGACGGGTCGGTGAACCAGTCCACGTAGTTGGCCAGGCCCACCGGCATGGCCGCGGCGGACCCGATGTTCCACTGCAACGTGGAGTAGTAGAAGGACTGCAGCAGCGGCTTGTAGGTGAACACCAGCAGCAGTGCCAGGTTGGGTCCGGCAAACAGCAGGAACAGCAACCAGGACTTCCACGGCTTGCGCCGCCTGCGGAGAGTTGGTGCGGTGTCCGCTGCCCTGCGGCGGACGTCGATGGCGGTTGCCATGATGCGAGAGCCCTTCCCCAACCTGTTATTTCCTTTAGCAGGCTAGGGGCAGTTGGGCAGCCAAAACGCCGAATTCAGGGGCCTGAGGGCAGATGTCCCGCAGTGTTCACCCGGGGGTAGTCTGGCGTCGGACAGGCGTCACTTGTTCCGTGGTGCAGGCCACACACGGAGCTGTACACCTGGCAAGTCCGCGGGCTCTACCCCCGGCGGAGGATCAGCGAATGTCCCGCCTCTGCCTCCGACGCCGCCGGAGCAACCAGGCCACGCCGATGCCGGCGACGGAAGCGGTCAAAGCGCCAAGAGCCGCTGCCAAGAGGACTCGAACCATTCCCGGCTCCGTCTTATCCCACGTGCCGGAGACCAGGGCGAAGCCAGCGCTGACCGCCGGGAGCAGCACCGAGGCGACGAGCGCGGCCACCACCGCCACCAGCACCACTGCTTTCCCGTCAACGCGCTTCGGGTTCCGGTTCATGCGTCTCTCCTTTGGTTCTTCCCCTGCATCCCCTACTGTCGGCCCGCGGGCCACGGGAGTCAGCCGGCGCCGAGCGCCGTCAGGCCCTGATGTCCGACGTCGAGGCAAGCACCCAATAACAAGACCACCACGTAGGCACTGACCGGCACCAGCAGCGCCCATTCGCGGGCAGAGCCGGCATTGCCCAGCAACGGGATGGCGAAGTAGCCGTTCCGCCGCCAGATGGTGTTCAGCAGCGGGACCCGGCGCCACACCTTTGGCGGCTTGATGCGCAGCGGCCAGAGCAGGTTCACTCCCCCGGTGGTCAGCATGTCGCCGAGGACGTGCATGACCACGCCGATGCCCATGGCCAGCGGGAACCAGTTCTGATGGTCCGGGGCGTACACGGCGATGAAGGCGGCCACCGACAGGCCCACGGCCCAGGGAATCTTTTGCAGCCCGTCGGGCAGGAACTTGAGGGCTTTTGCAGCGAAGGCCACCAGCAGCACGCACAGCACTCCCGCGCCCGGATATACGGTCCCGAACCATTCGGTCTGGACCGTCCAAAGCCCGGCCAGCCACGCCGTCGCCACGAAGGCGGCCAGACCGATCAGCGAGTGCGTCCCCCGGCGATGTCCGCCGGCCAGCGCCCCTATGCCGCCGCACACTGCGTTGGAGAGCGGAGGCAACGAGTGGGCGATGGTGGCGTTGTGGTGGTCGGCGTCCGGCACCAGGGCGGCTCCGGCGGTCACCATCGCTCCTGTGATCAGGCCCAGCGGCCCGACGTCCAGCAGTCCCCAGCCCAAGGTGAGGCTTTGCCCGCCCCAACCCAGCGGCGTCGTGATGGCATCCAACGGCACGTGTACCTGGCTGGTGAGGGCGATCCAGGCGGCGGCGCCGGAGAGGGCGTGGTGGGATCCCATCATGATCCGGGACATCCTTTCGCGGAAGTTCGTTAAACGCGCGAAGGCCGGTCCGGCTGGACGATCTATCCAGCGGGACCGGCCTTCGCGCGATGAAGTCGGGCCGGGCGTGCGTCAGTCCAGCGGCACCGGGGTGACGCCCAGCGGGGCCAGCCTCGCTGCTCCGCCGTCTTCAGCCGTCAAGACCCAGATGCCGCGGTCGTGCACGGCCACGGTGTGCTCCCACTGGCAGGAACGGGACCCGTCCGTGGTCACCACGGTCCAGTCGTCGTCCAACACCTTGGTCTCGATGTCCCCGCGGACCAGCATCGGTTCAATGGCCAGGCACAGCCCGGGGCGGATCTTCGCCCCGCGGTGGTTGGTCCGGTAGTTCAGCACATCCGGCGCCTGGTGCATCGCGGTTCCGATGCCGTGGCCTACGTAGTCCTCCAGGATGCCCAGCGGCTTGCCGGGCACCGAGGAAACGTAGTCATCGATGGCGTTGCCGATGTCGCCCACGCGGTGGCCGGTGGCCAGGGCGGCAATCCCCCGCCACATGGCTTCCTCGGTGACGTCGGAGAGCCGCTGGTCTTCCGGATCCGCGGTGCCCACGATCACGCCGCGGGCGGAATCGCCGTGCCAGCCGTCCACGCTGCAGCCGCCGTCCACCGAGATGATGTCTCCGTCCTGGAGCACCTTGCCGCCGGGGATGCCGTGCACCACTTCCTCGTTGACGGACACGCAGACCGTCGCTGGGAAGCCGTGGTAGCCCTTGAAGTTGCTCTTGGCTCCCGCTTCGTCCAGCACAGCTTCGAAGGCCGCATCCACATCCGCTGTCGTCGCACCGGGGACGGCAGCGGCAACCGCGGCGTCAAGGGCGCGGCTGACCACCAGACCGGCGGTGCGCATTTTGCGGATCTGGTCGTTGGTCTTGTATTCGATGCTGGGCTGGCGGAACGCCATGGGCTGTCTCTAACTTTCTGGGGTGTCAGGCCGTGACGGACTTGAGCGCGGTCATGATGCGCTCGGTAACGTCGTCGATGTCGCCGATGCCGTCCACGGTGGCCACGATGCCGCGCTCCGCGTAGCGGTTCACGACGACGGCGGTTTCCTCGTGGTAGAGGGCCAGCCGGCGGCGGATCACTGTCTCGTTGTCGTCGCTGCGGCCTTCCTGCGCGGCGCGGCCGAGCAGGCGCTTGACCAGCTCTTCGTCGTCGGCGGTCAGCTGCAGGACGATGTCCAACTGCGATCCGGCCTCAGCCAGGATGTTGTCCAGCTCGTCCACCTGGCCGCTGGTGCGGGGGTACCCGTCCAACAGGAAGCCGTCGGCGGCGTCGGGCTGCTTCAACCGGTCGCGCACCATGTTGTTGGTGACGCTGTCCGGGACGAACTCGCCCTTGTCGATGTACTTCTTGGCTTCGATGCCGAGCGGCGTCTCTTCCTTCACGTTGGCGCGGAAGATGTCTCCGGTGGAGATCGCGACGATGCCCAGCCGGTCGGAGATGCGGGTGGCCTGGGTGCCCTTGCCGGATCCGGGCGGGCCGATAATGAGCATTTGAGTCATCGCAGAAGTCCTTCGTAGTGCCGTTGCTGTAGTTGTGCGTTGATTTGTTTGACGGTCTCCAGGCCCACACCAACCATGATGAGGATCGAAACGCCGCCGAACGGGAAGTTCTGGTTCGCGTTGATGAGCACCAGTGCGATCAGCGGGATCAGCGAGATGATGCCCAGGTAGAGCGCGCCGGGCAGCGTGATCCTGGCCAGCACGTACTGCAGGTACTCCGCCGTGGGGCGGCCGGCCCGGATGCCCGGGATGAAGCCGCCGTACTTCTTCATGTTGTCCGCGACTTCCTCCGGGTTGAAGGTGATGGCCACGTAGAAGTAGGTGAAGAAGACGATCAGGGAGAAGTAGACCGCCATGTAGAACGGCGAGTCGCCGCTGACCAGGTAGGTGTTGATCCAGTTGACCCATTCCGGCGGCGCGGTGGTGCCGTCGGTCGGCGTGTTGAACTGGGCGATCAAGGACGGCAGGTACAGCATCGACGACGCGAAGATCACCGGGATGACGCCGGCCATGTTGACCTTGATCGGGATGTAGGTGCTGGTTCCGCCGACCGTGCGGCGTCCCACCATGCGCTTGGCATACTGCACCGGGATGCGGCGCTGCGACTGCTCCACGAAGACCACCGCGGCCACCGTCAGCAGGCCGACGATCAGCACGCCGAGGAAGACGTTGACGCCCTGGGTGTTCCAGATTTCGCCCAGCGAGCTCGGGAAACCGGCGGCAATGGAGATGAAGATCAGCAGGGACATGCCGTTGCCGACGCCCTTCTCGGTGATCAATTCGCCCATCCACATGATCAGGCCGGTGCCCGCGGTCAGGGTCAGGATGATCAGGCTGATCACCACAAGGTTGTCTTCCGGGATGATCGGAACCGGGCAGTTGCCCAGCAGGGCACCGGTCCGCGCCAGCGACACCAGCGTCGTGGCGTTGAGCAGGCCCAGTGCGATGGTCAGGTAGCGGGTGTACTGCGTCAGCTTGGACTGGCCCTGCGGACCTTCCTGGTGCAGTTCCTGGAACCGCGGGATGACCACGCGAAGCAGCTGCACGATGATGCTGGCGGTAATGTACGGCATGATGCCGAGGGCGAAGATGGACACCTGCAGCAGCGCGCCGCCGCTGAACAGATTGACGAACTGGTACAGCCCGCCGCTGGTGTTGCCCAGCGCCAGACACTGCTGCACGTTGCCGTAGTCCACGCCCGGTGCCGGGATGAATACGCCCAGCCGGTAGACCGTCATGATCCCGAGCGTGAACAGCAACTTGCGCCGCAGGTCCGGCGTCCGGAATGCCCGGCCAATTGCGCTAAGCAAGCGTCCTCCCAAAAAGTTTCTGATGCCGCTGCGCGGCAAGTCACAAGATCCGAGTCTATCGGCTCGGCCCGTTCGCATTAAACGGATTAAGAATACGTCGTGCGCCTTTAAAGCGGCTGAACTCGTGGCGGCCGGCGAATACCGGCCACCACGAGTTCAGTCAGGGGCTGCTAAAAGACTGCACCCGGTACGGGCTGCTAGAGCGCCGTCACGGTGCCGCCAGCGGCGGCAATCTTCTCAGCGGCACTGGCGGAGAAGGCGTCAACCTTCACATCGACCTTGACGGTGATGTCGCCGGTGCCCAGGACCTTCACGGGCTGGTTCTTGCGAACCGCACCCTTGGCCACCAGGGCCTCCACGGTCACGTCGCCGCCCTCGGGGAACAGCTCATTGAGCTTGTCCAGGTTCACAACCTGGAATTCCACCTTGAACGGGTTCTTGAAGCCGCGCAGCTTCGGCAGGCGCATGTGCAGCGGCAGCTGGCCGCCGGCAAAGCCAGCCTTGACCTGGTAACGGGCCTTCGTACCCTTGGTACCGCGACCAGCGGTCTTACCCTTGGAGCCTTCACCACGACCAACACGGGTCTTGGCGGTCTTGGCACCGGGGGCAGGACGCAGGTGGTGGACCTTGAGAGTCTTGTTCTCTTCTGCCATCTTTACTTCGCCTCCTCAACCTTCACCAGGTGAGAAACAGTGTTGACCATGCCCACGGTCACTGCATCGGCGCTGCGGACAACGGTGTGTCCGATGCGCTTCAGGCCCAGTGAACGCAGCGTGTCGCGCTGGTTCTGCTTGCCGCCAATGACGGACTTGATCTGCGTGATTTCCAACTGTGCATCCGACGGAGTCAGATTCTTGGGCGTGGTCATTACGCACCTGCCTTCTGCATGTTGCGCAGCAGGATCGCCGGAGCAACCTCATCCAGCGGCAGGCCACGGCGGGCTGCCACGGAGCGGGGCTCTTCCAGGCGACGCAGCGCGTCGACGGTAGCGTGCACGATGTTGATCGCGTTGGCCGAACCCAGCGACTTGGAGAGCACGTCGTGGATGCCGGCGCACTCGAGTACGGCGCGGACCGGGCCACCGGCGATCACACCGGTACCGGCAGCAGCCGGACGCAGCATGACAACGCCTGCAGCAGCTTCGCCCTGCACCTGGTGCGGGACGGTGCCGGCGATGATCGGCACGCGGAAGAAGGACTTCTTGGCCTCTTCCACGCCCTTGGCGATCGCCGCCGGAACTTCCTTGGCCTTGCCGTAGCCCACGCCGACCATGCCGTTGCCGTCGCCGACAACTACCAGAGCCGTGAAGCTAAAGCGCCGGCCGCCCTTGACGACCTTGGACACGCGGTTGATGGTGACGACGCGCTCGAGGAACTTGTCCTTCTCGGCATCGCGTGCATTGTCGCGGCCACGTCCGCGGCCACCACGGTCGCCGCCGCCGCTACGTTCGCCACGGCGTCCGCCGCGGCGGTCGTCCTGGCCGGAAGCAGCGGTGGTCTCAGCGGATCCCGCGGCAGCGGTCTCAGTTGCTTCAGTCACCTGAGTTTCCTTTTCGTTGTTCTCAGCGGTCACAGTGCCAGCCCACCTTCGCGTGCGCCGTCGGCAACCGCTGCGATGCGGCCGTGGTACCGGTTGCCACCGCGGTCGAAGACCACGGCCTCAACACCGGCAGCCTTGGCGCGCTCGGCCACGAGCTCGCCGACGCGCTTTGCCTTGGCAGACTTGTCGCCGTCGAGGGCCCGCAGATCGGCTTCCATGGTGGAAGCGGATGCCACGGTGATGCCCTTGCTGTCATCGACAACCTGGACAAAGATGTGGCGTGCGGAGCGGTTGACCACCAGGCGCGGACGGACCGCGGTACCGGTGATGCGCTTGCGGACGCGCAGGTGGCGGCGGCCGCGTGCTGCGGACTTGGACTTCGAGGTCCGCTTCTTATTGATGCTGATCGCCATGGTTTACTTACCAGCCTTTCCGACCTTGCGGCGGATTTGTTCGCCGGCGTAGCGAACGCCCTTGCCCTTGTAGGGGTCAGGCTTGCGCAGCTTGCGGATGTTGGCAGCAACTTCGCCGACCTGCTGCTTGTTGATACCGGAGACGGAGAGCTTGTTAGCGCCCTCCACGGCGAAGGTGATGCCTTCGGGGGCATTCACGATCACCGGGTGGCTGAAGCCCAGGGCGAACTCAAGGTTCGCGCCCTTGGCCTGCACGCGGTAACCGGTGCCGACGATCTCGAGGTCCTTCTTGTAGCCCTCGGTCACGCCAACGATCATGTTGTTGATCAGCGTGCGGCTCAGGCCATGCAGGGACCGGGATTCGCGCTCGTCGTTCGGGCGGGCAACGGTGAGGGTGTTCTCGTCCAGGGACACCGTGATCGGCGAAGCCAGCGTGTGGCTCAGTTCGCCCTTGGCGCCCTTGACGGAGACGACGTTGCCGTCGACCTTGACCTCAACGCCGGCGGGAACGGTGATGGGGAGACGTCCAATACGTGACATTTAATCTCTTCCTTTCCGTTACCAGACGTAAGCGAGGACTTCGCCGCCCACGCCCTTCTTGCCGGCCTGACGATCAGTCATCAGTCCGGAAGAGGTGGACAGGATTGCGATGCCCAGGCCACCGAGCACGTGCGGCAGGTTGGTGGACTTCGCGTAAACGCGCAGACCGGGCTTGGAGATGCGGCGGATGCCGGCGATGGAACGCTCGCGGTTCGGACCGAACTTGAGTTCCAGGGTCAGCTTCTTGCCGACCTCGGCCTCTTCTTCCTTCCAACCGGCGATGTAGCCTTCGGCCTTCAGGATGTCGGCGACGCGAGCCTTGAGCTTGCTGTACGGCATCGACACCGAGTCGTGGTAAGCCGAGTTGGCGTTGCGCAGACGCGTGAGCATGTCTGCGACAGGATCTGTCATAGTCATTGTGGGCTCTTGCCCTTCCTCGTAACGGTTTCCTCGCTCCGGTCAGCGCTGGGCGCCGGGGCGGGACCTTTCACGTAGCTAGATTAGTCTTCGGTCTTGAACGGGAAGCCCAGCGCCTTCAGCAGCGCACGGCCCTCGTCATCGGTCTTGGCGGTGGTCACTACGGTGATGTCCATGCCGCGCACGCGGTCGATCTTGTCCTGATCGATCTCGTGGAACATCGACTGCTCGGTCAGACCGAAGGTGTAGTTGCCGTTGCCGTCGAACTGCTTGCCGTTGAGGCCGCGGAAGTCGCGGATACGGGGCAGGGCCAGCGAAACCAGGCGGTCAACGAATTCCCACATGCGGTCGCCGCGCAGCGTCGCGTGGGCGCCGATCGGCATGCCTTCGCGCAGCTTGAACTGGGCGATGGACTTGCGGGCCTTGGTAACCTGCGGCTTCTGACCGGTGATCTGGGTCAGGTCGCGCACGGCGCCGTCGATGAGCTTGGAGTCCTTGGCGGCATCTCCAACACCCATGTTGACAACGACCTTGACCAGGCGCGGAACCTGGTTCACGTTCTCGTACTTGAACTCGTCCCGCAGAGCCTGCTTGATCTCGCCGGCGTAGCGAGTCTTCAGACGGGGGACGATCTTGGTGACAGTCTCAGTCATTAGAGGTCCTTCCCGGAGGCCTTGGACACGCGGATGCGCACAGTGCGCTCACGGCCATCACGCTCGACGGTTTCGGTGCGGTAGCCAACCCGGGTCGGCTTCTTGGTCTCGGGATCGACGATCGCGACGTTCGAGATGTGGATCGGAGCCTCAACGGTCTCGATGCCACCGGTCTTCGTGCCGCGCTCCGACTGTCCGGCCTTGGTGTGCTTGGTGACGCGGTTGACGCCTTCAACCAGCACACGGTTGGTCTCCGTGAACACCTTCAGGACCTTACCCTGCTTGCCGCGGTCGCCGCCGCGCTCTGCCTTGGCACCGGTGATGACCTGAACCAGGTCACCCTTCTTGATCTTGTACTTAGCCATGGACTACAGCACCTCCGGAGCCAGCGAAATGATCTTCATGAACTTCTTGTCGCGAAGCTCACGGCCAACCGGACCGAAGATACGGGTGCCGCGGGGATCGCCGTCGTTCTTGAGGATCACGGCTGCGTTCTCATCGAACTTGATGTAGGAACCGTCCGCACGGCGGCGTTCCTTCTTGGTGCGAACGATGACAGCCTTGACGATGTCACCCTTCTTGACGTTGCCGCCGGGAATTGCGTCCTTGACGGTGGCAACAATGGTGTCGCCAATGCCTGCGTAGCGACGGCCGGATCCACCGAGAACGCGGATGGTCAAGATTTCCTTGGCACCCGTGTTGTCGGCGACCTTCAGTCGCGACTCCTGCTGAATCACTTATTACTCCTGTCGTCGCGCTGGTTCTCATGAACTGAGCCTTGCGGAACGGATATGGGTAGCCCGCACCGTAACTCCCCCTGGCCACACGCGTGTGCAGTCCGAAGGCGGTTGCGGGAATTTGCCTATTCTGTCCAGGCGGAAGGATGGATGGTCCTCCCAAACGGCACAGGCAAGATTACTAGTTTATGACCAAGACACCCCGGACGTGAAATCACGGCCAGGGGCTTGTACTTTTCAAAGGGTTCGCGGTCTACATTTCGACGACCACGTTCCCTCCCAAACCCTTCCGGTTGCTCCGGCGGACCGGGATCCTAGATGCCGGAAGGGAAACTTAAAGGGTGCGGGGCCCGCCCGCTTGGCAGGCGGGCCCCGCGCAGGACTTCAAGTCCTACTTGGCCTTTTCGATGATCTCGACCAGGCGCCACCGCTTGGTGGCGGACAGCGGCCGGGTCTCGGCGATCAGAACCAGGTCGCCGATGCCGGCGGAGTTCTGCTCGTCGTGGGCCTTGCGCTTTTCGGTCCGGCGGATCACCTTGCCGTACAGCGCGTGCTTCACGCGGTCCTCAACCTCGACCACGATGGTCTTGTCCATCTTGTCCGAGACGACGTAGCCGCGGGCGGTCTTACGGTAACCGCGAGCCTGAGTGGCTTCTTCCACAGTTGCATCCTTGTTCGTGTTTTCGCTCACTTGGCCTCATCCTCCGAAGCGGGGGTTGCGGTCTCGGCGGTGTCGGCGTCAGCAGCCTTTTCAGACTTCTTAGCCTTCTTGGCCTTCTTCTCCTCGGCCGGGGCTGCAGCTGCAGCCTCAACCTCGGGGCGAATGCCCAGCTCGCGCTCGCGCAGCACGGTGTAGATGCGTGCGATGTCGCGCTTGACTGCCTTCAGGCGGCCATGGTTTTCCAGCTGACCGGTGGCGGACTGGAAACGGAGGTTGAACAGCTCCTCCTTGGCCTTGCGCAGCTCCTCTGCGAGACGGTCCTTATCGAAAGTCTCGAGCTGATCGGTTGCCAGTTCCTTTGAACCAACTGCCATTTCTATTCACCACCTTCGCGACGCACAATGCGTGCCTTCAACGGCAGCTTGTGGATCGCCAGGCGCAGTGCCTCGCGAGCTACCTCTTCATTGACACCGGAGAGTTCGAACAGAACCCGACCCGGCTTGACGTTTGCGACCCACCATTCCGGCGAACCCTTACCGGAACCCATACGGGTTTCGGCCGGCTTCTTGGTCAGCGGGCGGTCCGGATAAATGTTGATCCAAACCTTGCCGCCACGCTTGATGTGGCGGGTCATCGCAATACGGGCCGCTTCAATCTGGCGGTTGGTGACGTATGCCGGCGTCAGAGCCTGGATACCCCACTCGCCGAAGCTGACTTCGGTGCCGCCGGTAGCAGCGCCGGAACGACCCGGGTGGTGCTGCTTGCGGAACTTAACTCGACGTGGGATAAGCATTTAAGCTTCTCCTCCTTCTGCCGCCGGCGCTGCCTCAGCGGCAGGTGCCTCGGCCTTGGCTGCGCCCTCGCCTGCGGCGGGAGCGCCAGGACGGTCATTACGACGACGGCGCTCGCCACCGGCGGGGCGGCCCGGGCGGTCGCCACGGCCACGCGAGGACGGAGCAGCTGCCTGCTGGGCAGCCAGTTCCTTCGCGGTCACGTCGCCTTTGTAGATCCAGACCTTGACGCCGATGCGGCCGAACGTGGTCTTGGCCTCGAAGAAGCCGTAGTCGATGTTCGCACGCAGGGTGTGCAGGGGCACACGGCCTTCGCGGTAGAACTCCGAACGGCTCATTTCAGCGCCGCCGAGGCGACCGGAGCACTGGACACGGATGCCCTTGGCGCCGGCGCGGGTCGCGGACTGCATGGCCTTCTTCATGGCGCGGCGGAAAGCCACGCGGGAAGTCAGCTGCTCAGCGATGCCCTGGGCAACCAGCTGTGCTTCGATCTCCGGGTTCTTGACCTCGAGGATGTTCAGCTGCACCTGCTTGCCGGTGAGCTTCTCCAGCTCGCCGCGGATGCGGTCTGCTTCGGCGCCGCGGCGGCCGATGACAATGCCGGGGCGGGCGGTGTGGATGTCCACACGCACGCGGTCACGGGTACGCTCGATCTCAACCTTCGCGATGCCCGCGCGGTCCATGCCCGTGGACATCAGCTGGCGGATCTTCACGTCCTCGCGGACGAAGTCCTTGTAGCGCTGGCCGGCCTTGTTGCTGTCAGCGAACCAGTGGGAGACATGGTCGGTGGTGATACCGAGTCGGAATCCGTGCGGGTTTACTTTCTGTCCCACTTACTGGTCCTCCTCTTTCTCCGGGGTAGCGACAACAAGCGTGATGTGGCTGGTCCGCTTCTTGATACGGTAGGCACGCCCCTGGGCGCGCGGCTGGAACCGCTTCATGGTGGGGCCTTCATCCACGAATGCTTCGCTGATGTAGAGGTCGCTCTCGTCAAAGGCGACGCCATCACGGTCCGCGATAACGCGGGCGTTGGCGACGGCTGACGCGAGTACCTTGCTGACCGGCTCCGAAGCTGCCTGCGGGGCAAACTTCAGGATTGCCAGAGCCTCATTCGCCTGCTTGCCACGAACAAGGTTGACGACGCGCCGGGCCTTCATAGGCGTCACGCGAATATGGCGCGCAATAGCCTTGGCTTCCATTGCTTTCCTTCTCTCGTCTTCTGCCGAAAGAGTAAGCGCCTAGCGGCGCTTGCCCTTGCGGTCGTCCTTCACATGGCCGCGGAAAGTCCGCGTCGGGGCGAATTCGCCGAGCTTGTGCCCGACCATCGACTCAGTGACAAACACCGGGATGTGCTTGCGTCCGTCGTGTACGGCGATCGTGTGCCCGAGCATGTCGGGAACGATCATCGAACGGCGGGACCACGTCTTGATGACGTTCTTGGTGCCCTTTTCGTTCTCTGCAGCGACCTTTACGTAGAGGTGCTGATCGACGAAGGGGCCTTTCTTCAGGCTGCGTGGCATGTTCCCAGGCTCCTATCGCTTGTTCTTGCCAGTACGACGGCGACGCACAATCAGGCGGTCGCTTTCCTTGTTCGGGCGGCGGGTGCGGCCCTCGGGCTTGCCGTTCGGGTTGACCGGGTGGCGGCCACCGGAGGTCTTGCCCTCGCCACCACCGTGCGGGTGGTCGATCGGGTTCATGGCCACACCGCGGACGGTCGGGCGGACGCCCTTCCAGCGCATACGGCCGGCCTTGCCCCAGTTGATGTTCGACTGCTCGGCGTTGCCGACCTCGCCGATGGTTGCGCGGCAGCGCACATCAACGTTGCGGATTTCGCCGGAGGGCAGACGGAGCTGGCCGTACTTGCCTTCCTTGGCTACCAGCTGCACGGAGGCACCGGCGGAGCGGGCCATCTTGGCACCGCCGCCCGGCCGCAGCTCCACAGCGTGGATCACGGTACCGACGGGGATGTTGCGCAGCGGCAGGTTGTTGCCCGGCTTGATGTCGGCGCTGGCGCCGGCCTCAACGGTGTCTCCCTGCTTCAGCTTGGCCGGGGCCAGGATGTAGCGCTTGGTGCCATCAACGTAGTGCAGCAGTGCGATCCGCGCGGTGCGGTTCGGGTCATACTCGATGTGAGCGACCTTGGCGGGCACGCCGTCCTTGTCGTGACGACGGAAGTCGATCAGACGGTACTGACGCTTGTGTCCGCCGCCCTTGTGGCGGGTGGTGATCTTGCCGGAGTTGTTACGGCCGCCGGACTTGGTCAGCGGACGCAGCAACGACTTTTCCGGTGTCGACCGCGTGATTTCGGCAAAGTCGGCTACGCTCGAGCCGCGACGGCCCGGTGTAGTCGGCTTGTATTTACGGATTCCCATAGTTCAATTCCTCGTTAAAGTGGTCTCCGCTTAAGAAAGCGGACCGCCGAAGATGTCGATTGTGCCTTCCTTCAGGGTGACAATGGCGCGCTTGGTGTCTTTGCGCTGTCCCCATCCGAAACGGGTGCGCTTGCGCTTCCCGGCACGGTTGATGGTGTTGATCGAGTCGACCTTGACGGAGAAGATCTTCTCCACGGCCAGCTTGATCTCGGTCTTGTTCGAGCGCGGGTCGACCAGGAAGGTGTACTTACCTTCGTCGATCAGGCCGTAGCTCTTCTCCGAAACGACGGGAGCAAAAATCACGTCGCGGGGATCTTTAGTGGTGGTCGCGCTCACTTGGCGTCCTCCTTGGCAGTTGCTTTAGCTGCGACGAACGCGTCGTAGGCGGCCTTGGTGAAGACCACGTCATCGGAAACCAGCACGTCGTAGGTGTTCAGCTGATCCACGTAGATGGTGTGAACTTCCTCGATGTTGCGCAGGCTCAGGGCCGCAACATCGTTGGCGCGCTCGATGACTACGAGCAGGTTCTTGCGTTCGGTGATGGCGCGCAGGGCCTCGGTGGCAGCCTTGGTGGACGGCTTCTCGCCGGCAACCAGGGTTTCCAGGACGTGGATGCGGCCGTTGCGTGCCCGGTCGGAGAGGGCGCCGCGCAGGGCAGCTGCCTTCATCTTCTTGGGGGTGCGCTGGCTGTAGTCGCGCGGGGTCGGGCCGTGCACCACGCCGCCGCCGGTCATGTGCGGAGCGCGGATCGAACCCTGACGGGCGCGGCCGGTGCCCTTCTGCTTGAACGGCTTGCGGCCGGCACCGGAAACCTCGGCGCGGGTCTTGGTCTTGTGGGTTCCCTGACGGGCAGCAGCGAGCTGTGCGACGACGACCTGGTGCAGCAGCGGCACGTTGGTCTGGACGTCGAAGATCTCTGCAGGCAGGTCAACCTTGAGCGTGTTAGCCATTGAACTAGGCTCCCTTCACAGCGGAACGGACGAGAACGACCGAGCCGCGAGCACCGGGAACGGCACCCTTGATCAAGAGCAGCGAGTTCTCAGTGTCCACAGCGTGAACGGTCAGGTTCAGCGTGGTCTGTTGGGCGGCGCCCATGCGGCCGGCCATGCGCTGGCCACGGAAAACGCGGCCCGGAGTGGACGCGCCACCGATGGAGCCGGGCTTGCGGTGGTTTTTGTGCGCGCCGTGCGAGGCGCTCACACCGGCGAAGCCGTGACGCTTCATAACACCGGCGAAGCCCTTGCCCTTGGTGGTTCCGACAACGTCGACCTTCTGGCCGGCTTCGAACAGCTCCACGGAGAGTTCCTGGCCCAGCTCGTAAGAGTCGGCATCGGAGGTGCGCAGCTCGACCACGTGCCGGCGCGGAGTAACTCCGGCCTTCTCGAAGTGGCCGGCCAGCGGCTTGGTCACCTTGCGCGGGTCGATCTGGCCGAAGCCGATCTGAACGGCGGTGTAGCCGTCGACGTCCGCAGAGCGCAGCTGGGTGATGACGTTGGAGTCAGCCTTGACGACGGTGACCGGGATGAGCCGATTGTCAGCGTCCCAGACCTGGGTCATGCCGAGCTTGGTGCCCAGCAGGCCTTTTACTTGGCGTGTAGTGGTAGACATATTAATCCGCACTCCCCTACAGCTTGATTTCGATGTTCACGTCCGCCGGCAGGTCGAGACGCATCAGCGAATCGACGGCCTTCGGCGTGGGATCGATAATGTCGATCAGCCGCTTGTGGGTGCGCATTTCAAAGTGCTCCCGGCTGTCCTTGTACTTGTGCGGCGACCGGATAACGCAGTACACGTTCTTCTCGGTGGGCAGCGGCACGGGGCCGACTACCGTTGCGCCTGCACGCGTGACCGTCTCAACGATCTTCCGTGCTGAAACATCAATGACCTCATGGTCATATGACTTCAGACGGATGCGGATTTTCTGTCCCGCCATGGCGTCTCCGCTCTCTTTCTCAGTGCTGCTCTGTGGACTTTCTTCCTGTGCGCCCCGACGGCCGCAACTCCGGCGTGCCTGGCGCTCCTCCGGCAGACTGAATCCGGATGAATCCGGGTTCCTCACCCTGCTGAGGCTCCGACCCCCGCGGTCGGGCGTGTCGCGAACATTCTGCGCACTCCGCCCGCTCAAAATGGAGGGTGGGTTATATTTGGGCTTTCAGGCCAGTGGAGCCTGACCCTGCCCCGGGCATTATCCCGGGCGGGACACGGCTTCGCACATAGACATGCAAAAGCGCTTGAACAACTCGTCTAGTGTGTCAGACTTTGGCCGCGATTGCGAATTGACGCCTGCGCACCCGATGGCGGCCCGGCTAATGCGGCGCTATGGCGCGCACCGGCTCCCGGTGCAATGCTGGTGCCTAACCGCCCTGGTGGGACCAGATGCCCTGCAGCGGTACCTTCGTTGCAGCATCCGTGGGCTGCAACGGAACTCTGTAGCAGCTTACCGTGTTGCAGCTCGGTTGCAGCTCACCTTGTTGCAGCGGAATCTATGTCTAACGGGAGGACAGTCGCGAATGACACTGAACAGCGAGCATCTGGCGGCCTCGATCCCGTCCGATTTCACCGTGGGAGTGGCGACCGCGGCGTTCCAGATCGAGGGTGCCGTGGCCGAAGACGGCCGCGGACCGTCCGGCTGGGACGCCTTCACCCATGAGCCGGGCCGAGTCGCCGGCGGCGCCACGGCAGACACCGCCTGCGACCACTATCACCGGATGCCGCAAGACGTGGAACTGCTGGCCGAGCTTGGGGCGGACTCGTACCGCTTTTCGCTGTCCTGGCCGCGGATCCAGCCCGGTGGCCGGGGACCGGTCAACCAGCGGGGCATCGACTTCTACGACCGGCTACTCGACGAGTTGCTGTCACGGGGCATCTCCCCCATGTGCACGCTCTATCACTGGGACACGCCCCTGCCGCTGGAGCATGCCGGAGGCTGGCTGAACCGGGACACCGCCTACCGGTTGGCGGACTTTGCCGCCATTGCCGCGGAAAAGTTCGGCGACCGGGTGGAGCGCTGGGTGACCATTAACGAGCCGACCACCGTCACTCTCAACGGCTACGGCCTGGGTGTCCATGCGCCGGGCCACGCCGGACTGTTCGATGCCTTGCCCGCGGCGCACCATCTTCTCCTGGCGCACGGGCTCAGCCTCTCGGCGCTGCGGGCCGGCGGTATCGCGGGCGAGGCCGGCATTACCAACGTCTACTCCCCCGTGGTCGGAGCAAAGGACGGACTGGCCAATGCTGTGCTGGTCGAATTGTTCGATGTGCTGCACAACAAGATGTTCTCCGATCCGGTGCTGCTGGGCCGCTATCCAGACTTCAATCCCATGCTGAAGCCGTTCCTGCAGTACCTGCGGGAAATCCCGGACGAAGACCTGGCCATCATGAGCCAACCGCTGGACTTCTACGGGCTGAACTACTACTTCCCCACGCGGATCGGCATCGGCCCTGGTCCCTCAACGGGGCCGGACGCGATCCCGGACGGGCTGCCGGAGCCGCTGCTGGAGCAGGGCGCCGAGTTGCCGTTCCACCTGGCCGGCTGGCCCGGCTATCCGAGAACCGAGTTCGGCTGGCCGGTGGCTCCGGACTACCTGCCCGTGGCCCTGGCCGAGATGGCCGAACGCTATCCGGACCTGCCGCCGGTCTACATCACCGAGGGCGGCGCCAGTTTCAAGGATGTGGTGGTGCCTGATGCACTGACCCACGAACCGTCGGTGGCCGACGTGCGGCGGGTGGACTATCTGGCCCGGCACCTTGAAGCCGCCCTGTCCGCCACGGCACCCGGCGGGCCGGCCGCGGGCATCGACCTGCGCGGTTATTACGTCTGGACTTTCATGGACAACTTCGAATGGGCGGCCGGCTACAGCCAGCGGTTCGGGCTGGTCTACGTGGACTTCGCCACCCAGCATCGGGTCCGCAAGTCCTCGTTCCATTGGCTTAAGGACCTCATGGAGCGCCGCCGTCGTGATTCAGGTACCCGCGGCGCCGCAGCGCCGGGGCATACCGCGGCGGACAGCGCCGCCGTCCAGAACGCACGGCCGCAGGCCTGAAGCTGCTACTGTTTGCCGTCGTTCGCCCGCCGGACGCGGCGCACACGTTCCAGTTCATGGCGGAAATACCGCCTGCCCCAAAACACTGCCCCGACCACTGCGGCGATCAGGCCGATAATGATCCACACAAGGAGCCATTCCATGGTTCCGATCCTAGTGGTAGAGCCGGAAACTTCGTTGCGTTTCACCGGTTCCAAGGGCGGCGCGCAGGTCTATTCTGGGAAATGTCCACCGCAGATGCTCCCAGGAGGCTGAAATACCATGCTCAGCACCACCACCATGACGACGGTCCTGCCCGTGAAGGACATGGACCGGGCGCGCGCGTTCTACCAGGACTCCCTCGGCTTGAAGCCCGCGGGCTCCAATGGGGACGATTCGTTCATGTTTTCCAGCGGCGGGTCCAACGCCGTGGAACTCATCGTTCGGCCGGAGGCCGATACCTCGGACCACACCTCGGTCAGTTTTGAAGTGGCTGATCTTGAATCCGAGATGTCCGACCTGGCTGGCAAGGGCATTGAATTCGCCGACTACGACCTGCCGGGCCTGAAGACCGAGAACCACATCGCTGTCAGTGAGCACCAGCGCTGCGCGTGGTTCCCGGATACCGAAGGCAACATCCTCTGCCTGCACCAGAACATCTGACCTGCTGGAGACTGATCCCTGCCGGCAGCGGCAGGCTGCATCGAACGCCGTAAACGGTATTAAAAGGAGAACCCCCGCCGTCGTGAGACGGCAGGGGTTCTCCTGATTCTGGCCGGATTCCTCCGGTCAGCAGATCACAAGTTACTTGGTGATCTTGGTGACGCGGCCCGAACCAACGGTGCGGCCGCCTTCACGGATAGCGAAGCCGAGGCCCTCTTCCATAGCGATCGGCTGGATGAGCTCAACGGTCATCTCAGTGTTGTCGCCCGGCATGACCATTTCGGTGCCTTCCGGCAGCGTGATAACGCCGGTCACGTCGGTGGTGCGGAAGTAGAACTGCGGACGGTAGTTCGAGTAGAACGGGTTGTGGCGGCCGCCTTCATCCTTGGACAGGATGTAGACGTTGGCCTCGAAGTCGGTGTGCGGGGTGATCGAACCCGGCTTCACGATAACCTGGCCGCGCTCCACGTCTTCGCGCTTGATACCGCGCAGCAGCAGACCACAGTTCTCGCCTGCCCATGCTTCGTCGAGCTGCTTGTGGAACATCTCGATACCGGTAACGGTGGTCTTCTGGACCGGGCGGATGCCGACGATCTCGACCTCGGAGTTGATGGCGAGGGTACCGCGCTCGGCGCGGCCGGTCACCACGGTGCCGCGACCGGTGATGGTGAAGACGTCTTCAACCGGCATCAGGAACGGCTTGTCCTTGTCGCGGATCGGGTCCGGAATGTACTCGTCAACGGCGTCCATCAGGTCCTCAACGGACTTGACCCACTGGGCGTCGCCTTCCAGGGCCTTCAGGCCGGAAGTGCGGATGACCGGTGCGTTGTCGCCATCGAATTCCTGCGAGCTGAGCAGCTCACGGACTTCCATCTCGACCAGGTCGAGCAGTTCCTCGTCCTCAACCATGTCCGACTTGTTCAGGGCCACCAGCAGCGTCGGAACGCCAACCTGGCGGGCCAGCAGAACGTGCTCGCGGGTCTGGGCCATCGGGCCGTCAGTCGCGGCAACCACCAGGATTGCGCCGTCCATCTGGGCGGCACCGGTGATCATGTTCTTGATGTAGTCAGCGTGGCCGGGGGCGTCCACGTGTGCGTAGTGGCGCTTCTCGGTCTGGTACTCGACGTGCGAGATGTTGATGGTGATACCGCGCTGGCGCTCTTCCGGGGCAGAGTCGATAGCTGCGAAGTCACGCTGCTCGTTGAGATCGGGGTACTTGTCAGCAAGCACCTTGGAAATGGCAGCGGTCAACGTGGTCTTACCGTGGTCAACGTGACCGATGGTGCCGATGTTGACGTGCGGCTTAGTCCGCTCGAACTTTGCCTTCGCCACGGGTTCCTCCTAGAACGTTTTGAGAAGAATTGCTCTCCGGACGCGATTGTCACGGCCGAAACTTGAACAAGTCTACTTCGGGCTTTTGTATTTGGTGAAATTACTGGTTCCGTCAGGTACCGGCAAAAGGATTGCGCGGTTCCCTCCGAGGGGTTGTGCCGGCGGCCGGCTGCAATGCTGTGGCCGGCCGCTGGCACGGGGCGTGCCGGGTCCTTACGGATAAGGACCCGCCACCATGGTTTTACTCGCCGCGCGTCTTCTGGATGATCTCGTCGGCAACAGCCTTCGGGACCTCAGAGTAGCTTTCGAACTGCATCGAGTACACCGCACGGCCCTGCGTCTTGGAACGCAGGTCGCCGATGTAACCGAACATCTCGGAAAGCGGAACGTTAGCGCGCACAACCTTCACGCCACTAGCGTCCTCCATGGACTGGATCTGTCCACGGCGGGAGTTCAGGTCGCCGATCACGTCGCCCATGTATTCCTCAGGGGTACGTACTTCGACGGCCATCAGCGGCTCGAGCAGGACCGGGTTGGCGCGGCGTGCGCCTTCCTTGAAGACCTGGGAACCAGCGATCTTGAAGGCCATTTCCGAAGAGTCGACGTCGTGGTATGCGCCGTCGAGCAGGATGGCCTTGACGCCGACCAGCGGGTAGCCGGCCAGCACGCCGAGCTGCATGGCATCCTGGATGCCAGCGTCGACCGAGGGGATGTATTCGCGCGGAATACGGCCACCGGTGACCTTGTTCTCGAACTCGTAGAAGGTGCCGTCGGAGGTGTCCAGCGGTTCGAAGGAAACCTGGACCTTCGCGAACTGGCCGGATCCACCCGTCTGCTTCTTGTGGGTGAAGTCGACCTTCTCGACAGCCTTCTTGATGGTTTCGCGGTAGGCAACCTGGGGCTTGCCCACGTTGGCCTCGACCTTGAATTCGCGGCGCATGCGGTCCACCAGGATATCCAGGTGCAGCTCGCCCATGCCGCCGATTTCGGTCTGCCCGGTCTCTTCGTTCAGCGAAACGGTGAACGTCGGGTCCTCGGCGGACAGCTTCTGGATGGCCGTGGAGAGCTTCTCCTGGTCGCCCTTGGTCTTCGGCTCGATGGCCACGAAGATCACCGGCTCCGGGAAGGACATGGATTCGAGGACGATCGGGGCCTCGACGGCAGACAGGGTGTCGCCGGTGGTGGTGTCCTTCAGGCCGATCACCGCGTAGATGTGGCCTGCATGCACCTCATCCACCGGGTTTTCCTTGTTGGCGTGCATCTGGAAGAGCTTTCCGATGCGTTCCTTCTTGCCCTTCGTGGTGTTCAGCAGCTGCGCACCGGAGGTGGCCTTGCCGGAGTACACGCGGATGAAGGTCAGCTGGCCGAAGAACGGGTGCGCCGCAATCTTGAACGCCAGGGCGGAGAACGGCTCGTCCTCGCTCGGCTTGCGGGTCAGTTCAACTTCTTCGTTCTTCGGATCGTGACCGATCATCGACGGAACGTCCACCGGGGAGGGCAGGTAGTCGATGACGGCGTCCAGCATCGGCTGCACGCCGCGGTTCTTGAACGCGGAGCCACAGAAGACCGGGTAGATCTCCGAGTTGACGACCATCTTGCGGATGCCCGCCTTCAGCTCGTCGATCGAGATCTCTTCGCCTTCGAGGTACTTCTCCATGAGTTCGTCCGAGGACTCGGAAACAGTCTCAACGAGCTGCGCGCGGTATTCCTCGGCCTTGGCCTGCAGGTCGGCGGGGATCTCCCGCGTCTCGTAGGCAGCACCCATGGTGACGTCGCCCTTGGCGTCGCCTTCCCATACCAATGCCTTCATGGTCATCAGGTCCACGACACCAATGAAGTCGTTCTCGGAGCCGATCGGCAGCTGCATGACCAGCGGCTTGGCACCGAGGCGCTTGATGATGGTGTCCACCGTGAAGTAGAAGTCAGCGCCGAGCTTGTCCATCTTGTTGACGAAGCAGATGCGTGGAACTTCGTACTTGTCGGCCTGGCGCCATACAGTCTCCGACTGCGGCTCCACACCTTCCTTGCCATCGAAGACAGCGACGGCACCGTCGAGGACGCGCAGCGAACGCTCAACCTCCACAGTGAAGTCCACGTGGCCCGGGGTGTCGATGATGTTGATCTGGTTCTGGTTCCAGAAGCAGGTCACCGCGGCGGAGGTGATGGTGATGCCGCGTTCCTTTTCCTGTTCCATCCAGTCAGTGGTCGACGCACCGTCGTGAGTTTCGCCGAGCTTGTGGTTCACACCCGTGTAGAACAGGATGCGTTCGGTAGTGGTGGTCTTGCCGGCATCGATGTGGGCCATGATGCCGATATTGCGGACCTTCGTGAGGTCGGTTAGCACGTCCAGTGCCACAATGTCTCCCTTTGTAGGTGAGGGGTACGACGACGGCGGTTAGCGCCGCCGTCGTACCGGCTCTTTTACCAGCGGTAGTGGGCGAAGGCCTTGTTGGACTCAGCCATCTTGTGGGTGTCTTCGCGACGCTTCACAGCGGCACCGAGACCGTTCGACGCATCCAGAATCTCGTTCATGAGACGCTCGGTCATCGTCTTCTCGCGGCGGGCCTTGGAGTAGCCGACCAGCCAGCGCAGGGCCAGAGCCGTGGCACGGCCCGGCTTGACCTCAACCGGAACCTGGTAGGTGGCGCCACCGACGCGGCGGGACCGGACCTCCAGGGTCGGGCGGACGTTGTCCATGGCCTTCTTCAAGGCGGCAACAGGGTCGCCACCCGACTTGGCCTTCACACCTTCGAGGGCACCGTAAACGATGCGCTCTGCGGTGGACTTCTTGCCGTCGACGAGAACCTTGTTGATCAGCTGGGTGACCAGCGGGGAACCGTGGACGGGATCTACGACTAGCGGCCGCTTGGGGGCCGGACCCTTGCGGGGCATATTACTTCTTCTCCATCTTCGCGCCGTAGCGGCTGCGAGCCTGCTTGCGGTTCTTGACACCCTGGGTGTCAAGTGCGCCGCGGACGATCTTGTAGCGGACACCCGGCAGGTCCTTCACACGACCGCCGCGCACCAGCACGATGGAGTGTTCCTGCAGGTTGTGGCCCACACCGGGGATGTAGGCAGTTACTTCGACGCCGCCGGCGAGCTTGACACGGGCTACCTTGCGGAGCGCGGAGTTCGGCTTCTTCGGGGTGGTGGTGTAAACGCGGGTGCAAACGCCGCGCTTCATCGGGCTGCCCTTAAGGGCAGGCGCCTTGGTCTTATTGACCTTAGGTGAGCGGCCCTTGCGGACCAGCTGGTTAATCGTAGGCACTTTCGTGTTCTCCGTTTTTCTTGGGCTTTGCCCCGCCTCACATGCAGGGCCAGGCACTGTCGGTCGTCTTCGCACCCGCTGCCGAATCGAAGCGACCGTAGGCGTGCAAAAGTGTGGCATCCTCCGCGCAAGAACCCCGCGGACCGGAAACAGGCCCCGCTCCGGTTTGATCCGGAACGGCCTTCATCCACTGCCACACAAAACAATCGAAGAAAAGTCTATCAGACAATCGCGGCTCCGGCGGACGCCGTCGAACAGGGGCCGCCTGCACCGCGCTCACTGGTCCATCGCCTGTAGCAGGGCGGCTTCCAGCGGTGCGGCCAGAGTTTCCATGTAGGTGCCGCTCACGTGGTTCAAGTCCCGGTAGACCAGAACGTTGCCGATCACCACCGGGCAGGTATCCCGGTCACAGAAGCGGGAGGACAGGTCCACGACCTTAGTATGCGGAGCGAGCGCTGCAGCATCGTCCGTCAGGTCCTTGCCGTCCAGCCCAGCGTCTCGAGACTGCCCACAGCCGGATGGATCCTCATAGTTGGCCGCCGCGCAGTCGCGGGCCAGCGCACCGTCGCGTGGCCGGGGCGTATCCTTCAAGGCGTAGACGTCGACACCGGCGTCGGCGAGCTTGTTCCAGTACTCAGCAAAGCCCGCTACTCCCGGCCGGTGCCCCGTGCCGGCGTCGACGAACGAAGACTCCGCGTAGTAGGACGTGAGCACCGCGTCCACCTCGCCGTCGGCCGTCAGCCGTTCCATCGTTTGTTCATTGGGCGCCCGGCACACGGATTCACCCTTCGCCTCGATCGTGCGCTGCTCAGCGTTGAACGGGCAGGAATTGTGGATGTAAGTGCGCAGGCGCCAGCCCTCGCGCTCGGCGATCGGCTCCAAGGCTTTGAACCATTGGCCGGCGTGCGAGTCCCCCACCAGCGCTAGGGTGAAATCCCCGTCAGGGTTGCCGTACGTGCACTCTTTGGTCTGGGAGGCCATCGGCTTGACGGCGCAATCACCAAGGCCCGACTGGTCGTCCTGGGCCCGGGCAGGATCCGGAACAATCAGCGGAGTGCTGGTGGCGAACACCTGATGGCCGTTTTCGTTGATCGAAGCCACGCCGAACCCCGGTGGCGGCACGTCCAGCAATGCCGCAGTCGCTTGGTCGCGTTGCGCCAGGATGCGATCCTGCTGGTTACCCGGCACGAAAGCCAGCGTGCCGACCAGCGCGGTAGCAGCGGCACCGGCGGCGAGCGGACGCCATGCGCTGGCACTGAACCAGCCAAAGCGGCGCACCGGCGTCTCCACAAAGTAATAGCTCAGTGCGGCCAGGACAAAGGAGCCGGCCAGCAGCAGTGGGCTGGTGGCGGGTCCCGGCTCCTTGCCCGCCAGGATCGTAAAGAACACGATCAGGGGCCAGTGCCAGAGGTAGAGCGAGTAGGACACGTTCCCGGTCCACTGGATGGGCCGCCAATCCACGAGGCGATGGAGGGATAGCGGGCCACTGGTCCGACCGGCGGCGATGACGGCAACGGTGCCCAGCACCGGCAGCAGGGCCGCGGTCCCGGGGAACGGCGTGCTGCTGTTGAAGAGGAACGCCGACGCCACGATGGCCGCCAGCCCGGCCGCTGCCAGCAGGCTGCGCAGGTGCGGCCAGCGCCGCGGGTCGTGGTGCAGTGCTGCCAGCAGGCCACCCAGCCCCAGTTCCCAGATCCGGGTGGGCGTGATGAAGTACGCGTCCGGGCTGCCGCCGGCCGTCGCCCAGATGCCATAGGCCAGCGAGGCAGCGACTGCCACGGCAAACATCACGACGGCGGCCTGCTCCACCGTCCACGCCCGGGACCTGCCGGTGCTCCCCCGCTTGCCCGGGCGGCTACTCCGCCGCCTGCGGCGCACCACGTAGACAGACAGAAGGACCAGCAGCGGCCAGAGCAGGTAGAACTGCTCTTCGACGGCGAGGGACCAGAAGTGCTGGAGCGGTGTCGGCGTTTCGGTGGCCGCCAGGTAGTCCACTGACGAGGCGGCCAGCACCCAGTTCTGCACATAAAAGGTAGACGCGAGGGCCTGCCCGCCAATGCGTTCCCATTGGCTCATCGGCAACAGCGCCAGGGTTGCGGCCAGGACGACGGCGATGACCAGCAGCGCCGCAGGCAGGATGCGCCGGATCCGCGCCGCCCAGAACGACCTCAGCGAGATGGTCCCGGTGGCCGCCGCATCGCGCAGCATGTGGCCGGTGATCAGGAATCCGGAAATGACAAAGAAGACGTCCACTCCAACGAAGCCGCCGGGCAGCCAGCGCGGCTCCAGGTGGTAGGCCACCACCAGCAGCACCGCAAGGGCCCGCAGGGCTTGGATTTCGGGCAGAAACTTCCGCCGCGGGGTCACAGATTCCATCACCGGATATTCATCCACGCCAAGATCAACGACAGTTGGCCGCGGGGTAAACGACCGGGGGCTTGCGCTACTGCTGTGCGCGCAGGGCGTCCGTGATCTTGGCCGAGGCGGCCCGCAACTTGGGCAGGGCCTCGGCGACCACGGCGTCCACATCCCGGGTGCCGTCGGCCAGCGAAGCCTGCATGGACATGTTCAACGCTGCGGCCACAGAGCCGTCCGGATGCAGAACCGGCACCGCCACCGAGCGCAGGCCGATCTCCAGTTCCTGATCCACCAGGGACCAGCCTTGGCTGCGCACCTTGTCCAGTTCCGCCCGCAGTTCCACCGGATCGGCGATGGTCCGCGGCGTCAGTTGCTTCAGCGTGGTGGAGGCCAGCCGCTGTTCCAGTTCCTCGGTCGACAGGCCGGCCAGCAGCACCCGGCCCATCGACGTGGCGTAAGCCGGGAACCGGGTGCCCACCATGATCCCCACGGTCATGATCCGGCGAGTGTGAATGCGGGCGATGTACACGATCTCGTCGCCGTCAAGAATCGAGGCGGACGTGGATTCATGCAGCTCGGCGGAAAGTTCCTCCAGCAATGGCTGCACCAGCTGGGGCAGACTCTGCCCGGCAAGGTAGGAATACCCCAGCTGGAGCACCAATGCGGTGAGCTCGAAGACCCGGCCGTCGGTGCGCACGTACCCCAGGTCCACCAGGGTGTGCAGGAAACGCCGCGCCGTGGCGCGGGTCAGGCCGGTCCGCTTGGAGACCTCGCTCAGCGTCATGGTGACGTTGTCTGCGTCGAAAGCCCTGATCACGGTCAATCCGCGGGCCAGTGACTGGACGAACTGATCGCCAGGCGTTTTGGTCTCGGTCATGGTTCCTTCGAGCTCTAGGTGGGCGTTACTCGGTGGGCGGGAGCAGCTTGATGTCCATCTTGGACTGCAGTTCTTCAAGCGTGGTCCCGAATGTCTCGCGCACCCGGACGCCGTCCGGCGTCAGCAGGAAGACCGCGTCATTAGTGTATACGCGGGTGACGCAGCCCACGCCCGTGAGCGGGTAGCTGCATTCCTGGACCAGTTTCGGGGTGCCGTCCTTGGCGAACAGGGACATCATCACGTAGACGTCTTTGGCACCGGTGGCCAGATCCATCGCGCCGCCGACGGCGGGGATGGCATCCGGTGCGCCGGTGTGCCAGTTCGCCAGGTCGCCGCTGGCCGAGACCTGGAAGGCGCCCAGCACGCAGACGTCCAGATGGCCGCCGCGCATCATGGCGAAGGAATCCGCATGGTGGAAGTAGGACGCGCCCGGGACTTCGGTGACCGGGACCTTGCCCGCATTGATCAGGTCCTGGTCAATCTCATCGCCGTGCGCTTCCGGCCCCATGCCGAGCATGCCGTTCTCGGTGTGCAGGGTGATGTCCTGTTCGGCCGTCAGATAGTTCGAGACGGACGTCGGCTGGCCGATGCCGAGATTGACGAAGGAACCGGGCTGGATGTCCTTCGCGACCAACCGGGCCAGGTCCTCGCGGCTGAGTTTCTCGCTCACTAGTGTGCCTCTCCTTCTGCGGCCTGCGGCGCAATTTCCACAACGGTGTCCACATAGATGCCCGGAGTCACGATGACTTCGGGATCCAGTTGGCCGGTCTCCACGATTCCGGAGACCTGGACGATGCTTTTCTTGGCGGCGGCAGCCATGATCGGACCGAAGTTGCGGGCGGTCTTGCGGTAGACCAGGTTGCCCTTCTTGTCCGCGGTCAGCGCCTTGACCAGTGCCACGTCGCCGTAGATCGGTGACTCAAGCACGTAGCCCTTGCCGTCGATGACGCGGGTTTCCTTGCCCTCGGCCAGCATGGTGCCGTAGCCGGTGGGGGTGAAGAAACCGCCGATGCCGGCGCCGGCTGCACGGATGCGCTCGGCGAGGTTGCCCTGCGGCACCAGTTCCAGTTCAATTTCTCCCGCCCGGTAGGCCGTGTCGAAGTGCCAGGAGTCGGACTGGCGCGGGAACGAGCAGATGATCTTCTTGACCCGGCGCTCCTTGATCAGCAGCGCCAGGCCGGCGTCAGCCTGGCCGGCGTTGTTGTTCACCACCGTCAGGTCCGTGGCGCCGCAGTCCATCAGCGCGTCGATCAGTTCCATCGGCTGGCCGGCGTTGCCGAAGCCGCCGATCAAAACCGTGGCGCCGTCCTGGATGCCGGCCACGGCGTCCTGGGCAGTAGCAGCAAATTTTGCCATGCTGGCTTACCTCCTTAGTTCTTGGTTGAGTTGACGTTTTCCAGCACGACGGCGAGGCCTTGGCCCACGCCGATGCAGATCGCGGCCACGCCCCAGCGCTCGCCCGATTCCTGCAGCCGGCGGGCCAGCGTGCCGAGGATGCGAATGCCGGAGGCGCCCAGCGGGTGGCCGATGGCCACGGCGCCGCCCCAGGCGTTGACGATGGCGGGGTCGATGTCCCAGTTGTCGATGCAGGCCAGCGACTGGGCAGCAAAGGCTTCATTAAGCTCGACGGCGGCGACGTCCGACCAGCTGATGCCGGCCCGACGGACGGCCTGGTTGGCGGCCTCGACCGGCGCGAAGCCGAAGAACTGCGGCTCCAGCGCGGACGCGCCGCGGCCGGCGATGCGGGCCAGCGGCTCGGTGCCCAGCAGTCCGGCGGCAGCCTCGCTGCCCAGCCACGCCGCAGAGGCGCCGTCGTTCAGCGGTGACGCGTTGCCGGCCGTCACGGTCCCGCCCTCGGGGCCGTCGCCAACCGGCCGGAAGACGGTCTTCAGCCCGGCCAGCACGTCAGCGGTGCTGGTGGGGCGGATCGATTCGTCGCGGGTCAGCTCGGTGCCCGGCACCTGCACCACCATCGAGTCGTACTTGCCCGCGTTCCAGGCCTCGTCGGCCAGGCGGTGCGATGCGGCCGCAAACTCATCCTGGCGCTCACGGGTGATGCCGTGCCGCTCGCGCAACTGTTCGGTGGCCTCGCCCAGCGAGACGGTCCATTCCTGCGGCATCTTCTTGTTCACCAGCCGCCAGCCCAAAGTGGTGGAGGCCAGGGTCATGTTGCCGGCCGGGTAGGGCTTCTCGGTCTTCGGCAGCACCCAGGGCGCGCGGCTCATCGACTCGACGCCGCCAATCAGCACCAGGTCGCCTTCGCCGGCGTTGATCTGGCGGGAACCGATGATAGCGGCATCCAGACTGGAACCGCAGAGCCGGTTCACTGTGGTGCCCGGAATGGAGGTGGGCAGGCCGGCCAGCAGCGTGGCCATCCGCGCAACGTTGCGGTTTTCTTCGCCGGCGCCGTTGGCGTTGCCGAAAATCACCTCGTCGATGCGTTCCGGGTCCAGGCCCGGCGCGCGGGCCACTTCGGCCTTGACCACTTCGGCGGCCAGGTCGTCCGGCCGGACGCCGGCCAGCCCACCGCCGAACTTTCCAAACGGCGTGCGGACGGCGTCATACAGATATGCCTGGTTCATTCGAGGCTCCTTCGTGGCGCACGGCTGGCGTGCGCCTTGGTTACAGCAAACGGTCCGGTCCAGCGCTGTGGCTGGACCGGACCGCTCCATAAACATGATGGGGATCCGCGCAGGAACCCTCCGTAGCGGCTTCACGAGGTCTTGGGACAGCTCCCATGGAACCTTCACCGAAACCCGGAAGTGTTCGCTTCACGAACGCATGTACGTTATATGAACTATATCGAGGCGCTGTGATCCTCGTCAAGGCTGGCGAAAACACCCTTGGCCACCTTGAACGCCACGTTCGCGTCCGGCACGCCGCAGTAGATTGCCGACTGCAGCACCACTTCCTTGATCTCGTCCCGGGTCATGCCGTTGGTCAGCGCCGCGCGGACGTGCATGGCGAATTCTTCCCAGTGGCCCTTGGCGATCATGGCGGTCAGCGTAATGGCGCTGCGCGTGGTGCGCGGCAGCCCGTCCCGGGTCCAGATGGTCCCCCACGCGTAGCGGGTGATCAGTTCCTGGAAGTCCTGGGTGAAATCGTCGATCGAGCTGTTCGCCCGGTCCACGTGCTCATTGCCCAAGACCTGGCGGCGCACGGCCATGCCGTCGTCGTAAACCTCCTGCTGGGTCTTGGCAGGATCGAAGGTGCGGTTCTCGCTCACGGCGGGTACTCCTTGGGTAGTTTCAGTCAACGGTCCGGCTGCGCTCAGGCAGCCAGGAAGAAATCGCGCAGCAGTGCCGCGGTTTCTTCGGGCGCTTCGACGGGCGCCTGGTGGGCGGCGGAATCGACGACGGCGGAGCTCCCCTGCCGCACGCCGGTGGCCACTGCCTTGGCGAACTCGGGCGGACAGACCTGGTCCATTCCACCGGCAATGGCGATCACCGGAGTGGTGATCTCGCCGAGCCGGTCGCGGACGTCGAAGCCGGCCAGGGCCTCGCAGCAGTGCGCGTAGGCGAACCGGTCGGCGTTCTGCAGGGTATGCAGCAGCCGCGTGGTGCGTTCGGAATGCTTCTCGATGAAGCCCGGCGCGAACCAGCGCTGCGCTGAACCGACCACCATGGTGGGTGTGCCCGCGTTGCGGACGGTCTCGGCACGCTCCAGCCAGGCGGACGGCTCTCCGATCTTGGCGCCGGAGCACACCACACCCAGTCCGGCGAAGCGGTCCGGGTAGTCCAAGCCCAGCTGCAGGGCCAGTTCGCCGGCCATCGAAACCCCGGCAAAGTAGACCTTGGCGCCGGCCTCAATGTCGCCGGCCGCGGCCAGCTTGTCCAGCATGGCCACCACGCCCTGGGCCAGTTCGGCCATGGTGAACGGCCCGGTGGACGCGGGGCTCGCCGCGTGGCCGGGCAGGTCCACTCCCACTACCTGGAAGTCCTGAAGGTAGGGCACGGCGTCGATCCAGAGCGCTTTGGCGCCGGTGCCCAGGCCGGCGCCGGCCAAGAGCACGGGCTTGCCTTTGCCCTCGGACAGCAAGGTGGGGGTGATGTCGGGAACGCTCACGAATGGCTCCATTCTGCATAGTGGGAGGTGATCCGGTCGATCAGTTCGCTGCTCTGGCCGATATAGCCAGCCGGATCCAGCAGTTCGGCCAACGCCTCGTCGCTCAGGACGTCGACAGGTACCGCATCGCGCAGCAGCTGCGCCAGTGTGCCCTGGTTGGCCAGCGACTGGTTGACAAGGTTCTGGACCTTGGCCTTGCCGGCGCCCGGCGATCCGCCGTCGAGCATCGGCGCCACCGTGGCCATGATCCGTTCGCTGACCACCAGCTCACCGGTGATCGCCAGGTTCCGGCGCATCTGCTCCGGCCGGATCATTAGGCCCTCTGCGAGTTCGGCCAGCTTGGCGGCAGCCCCGCCAGCCAGCCGGAGCAGCTGGCGCAGCGCTTGCCACTCGACGTGCCAGGAACCGTCTGGCCGCTCATCGATGGCGCCGGCCGCGGCGGCCTGGATCTGGGCCAGATGCCCGGGACCGGCCAGCGCGGCGCTGCGGATCAGCACGGACAGCACCGGATTCTGTTTCTGCGGCATCGCCGAGGAACCGCCACGGCCTTCGGCGGCCGGTTCGGCGACTTCGCCCAGCTCGGGCCGGCTGAGCAGCAGCACGTCGTTGGCGACCTTGCCGGCAGCAACCAGCACATCGGCCAGCGCCGCGGCCAGTGCTGTCACCGGCAGCCGGTTGGTTTGCCAGGGCGCCACCGGGTCGGCCAGCCCCAGCCGTTCGGCGAGACGGGCCGCCAAAGCCAGCGCACCGCCGTCGTCGTTTGATGCAGCATCGTCGCCGTTTGGCGCAGCACCGCCGTCGCCGTTTGGCGCAGCGCTGCCGTCGGTTCGTGCAGCGCCGCCGCCGTTTGGCGCAGCGCCGCCGTCGTTTGATGCACCGCCGTCGTCGTGTGGCGCAGCGGTGCCCGCCGCGGGACCGGCAGATGCGGCGCTGTCCGCGGCAGCCGCGGGGTGGGCCGGACGGCCGGCCAGATCCGTCAGCGCGGCCATGGTGCCGGCCGCGCCGCCCCACTGGAGCGGCAGTTCGCCGGCCACCTGCTCCAGCCGGGCACCGGCCTGGGCGACACCGGAGAGCCAGTTCGCCGCCTTGAGTCCGAAGGTGGAGGGCAGCGAATGCTGGGTCAGTGTCCGGGCGACGGTGATGGTGCCGCGGTGCTCGTCCGCCTGCCGTGCCAAAGCCGCGGCGGCGGTCTTCAGGTCCGTCACGATGCCGGCCAGTGCGCGGCGCGCCATCAGCATCAGGGCGCTGTCCAGGATGTCCTGGCTGGTGGCGCCCTTGTGGATCGCCGAGGGCGCACCCGGATGGTGCTGCTTGGCCTCCGCGCGCAGGTCGGCGAGCAGCGGGATGACCGGGTTGCCGCCGCCCTGGGCACGCTCGGCCAGGGCCGCCGCGTCGTAAAGGTCCGCCCGCGAGGCCTGCTCGACGGCCGGAACCGCGTCGGCCGGGACCCGGCCGGCGTCGGCCAGCACGCGCGTCCATTCGAGCTCCACGTCGAGCATGGCTTGGATGAATTGGTAGTCGCTGGTTAAACGGGACGCTGCTGTCCCGGCCGAAGCCGGAGACAGCAGCCCGAAATCAGCGTGGTCCGCTGGATTCATGGATCCCTAGATCCCCGGGTAGCTCAGGAAGACGGTTTCGCCTTCGCCTTGCAGCCGGATGTCGAAACGCAGGTCGCCGTTCGGTTCGCGCTCGGCGATCAGGGTCTTCCGCCGCTCTTCCGGCAGCGAGGACAGCAGCGGGTCGTTCGCCAGGGCCTCGGTGTCCTCCGGCAGGTAGATCCGGGTGAACAGGCGGTTCAGCAGGCCGCGGGCAAAGACCACCATGGAGATGAACGGGGCCTTGCCCTGCTCGGTGGGGCCCGGGTTGACCGTGGTGAAGGTGTAGTGGCCAACGTTGTCCACGGCTACCCGGCCGAAGCCGGTGAAGGTGTGGTCGTCGCGGACCAGCGAACCGGTCTCCCGGGAGATCTCGCCGTGCTCGTCGGCCTGCCAGATCTCCAGCATGGAGTCGGGGATCGGGCTGCCGTTGCCGTCCGTCACCACGCCGTGCAGCCGGATGGATCCGGCGTGCGCGCGGTGGACCAGCTGGCTGTCCTTCTCGTACGGGAGCGCAAAGCCGTAGAACGGCCCGATGGTCTGGCCCGGGGTAGCTACCAGTTTGGTGGTGGACTCGCCCATCAGTGCTCCTCTCCTTCTTCCATCCAGGTGCGGTTGCTACCGGAGAGGACAATGTCCCAGCGGTAGCCGGTGTTCCATTCGTGGCTGGTCACCGAGTGGTCGTAGGTGGCGACCAGCCGGTCGCGTGCATCCTGGTCGGTGATCGCCTGGTAGATCGGATCCAGCGGGAACAGCGGGTCGCCCGGGAAGTACATCTGGGTGATCATGCGCTGGGTGAAGTCGGTGCCGAACAGCGAGAAGTGGATGTGCGCCGGACGCCAGGCATTGTGGTGGTTCTTCCACGGGTACGGGGCCGGCTTGATGGTGGTGAACTTGTATTCGCCGTTGGGTCCGGTGATGCAGCGGCCCACGCCGGTGAAGTTCGGGTCGATCGGTGCCGGGTGCTGGTCACGCTTGTGCACGTAGCGGCCGGCCGCGTTGGCCTGCCAGATCTCCACCAGCTGGTTGCGCACCGGGCGGCCGTCGCCGTCCAGCACGCGGCCCTGCACCACGATCCGCTCGCCGAGGGGTTCGCCGTTGTGCTGGATGGTCAGGTCCGACTCCAGGATGTGCACGTCCCGCTCGCCGAAGGCCGGGCTCCACAGTTCGATGGTCTCCGGGTCGGTGTGGTGCAGGTCCTTGGTGGGATGGCGCAGCAGCGAGGAACGGTAGGGCGCAAAGTCGATGCGCGGCTGCGTTTCTTGTGCTTCTCCGGCCTCCACGCCCTTGCGGTAGGCCTCGTGGATGTCGGTGATTTCCTGACTGATTGTCTCCTGCGAATCCGCGGTGGCGGCAGGATCCAGCACGTGGCTGTCGTCAAAGGTCTCGGCGTCGAAAGCCTCGTCCTGAGCAGTAGCGTCGCTCATCGAGAACTCCTTTCTGTTGTTCGGAATCTGGCGGTTCAGGGTTTGTGGGGGCCTGCGCCGCTGGATGCGGCAGGCGGCGGGTAGCTGCCCGGCGGGTGGCTGGGTAGCTGCCGGCGGCTTACTTGTGCGGCCAGCCGGTGTACGACTCGGCCAGGTACTGCTGGCCGAAGCGGGACCCGGTCACCGTAGCCAGCTCACCCAGGGCACGCTTGGTTTCGAACGGCGAGGCATCGGTGCGGGTGTGCAGCATGCTGGTCATCCAGTAGGAGAAGTTCTGCGCTTTCCAGACCCGCTGCAGGGCCAGGTCCGAGTATCCCTCGAGCAGCGCGTCGCTGCCGGTGGCGTAGAACGAATCGATGGCTTCGAAGAGCACCTTGACGTCCGCAAAGGCGAGGTTCAGCCCCTTGGCGCCGGTCGGCGGTACGGTGTGCCCGGCGTCGCCGGCCAGGAACATGCGTCCGTGGGAGAGCGGTTCGCGGACGAAGGACCGGAAAGCCAGCACCGTCTTGTCGAAGATCGGCCCCTGTTTGAGCTGGAAGCCGTCGGCTCCGTCCACGCGCTTCTGCAGTTCGGTCCAGATGCGGTCTTCGCTCCAGTCGTCCACGTTCTCGGTCGGATCACACTGGAAGTACATCCGCTGGACGGTCTCGCTGCGCTGCGAGATCAGCGCGAAGCCGTGCGGCGAGTTGGCGTAGATCAGCTCCGGGGCGCTCTTCGGTGCCTCGGTCAGGATGCCGAACCACGCGAACGGGTATTCGATCTTGTAGTCCTGCTCCCCCTTCACCGCGCGGCGGCAGAAGCTGCGCGAACCGTCGGCGCCGACCAGGATGTCGCAGTGCACCTCGAATGCGGTGCCGTCCTTGTCGGTGAAGCGGAACTTGGGCGTGGTGGTCTCCAGGTCCAGCACCTCGGTGACCTCGGCCTCGTAGCGCACGTCGCCGCCGTCGCGCTTGCGCGCAGCAGCCAGGTCCACGAAAACCTCGTTCTGCGCATACAGCGTCACCGTTGCGTCCACCAGGTCCTTGAAGTCCAGCGGGTGCGATTCGCCGTTGAAGCGCAGGTCGATGCCCTCATGCTCGTCGCCGTCGGTGAGCACCCTGCCGTCGACGCCGGTGTCGGTGAGCATCTGGACCGAGCCCGCCTCCAGGATGCCGGCGCGGTGCGTGTTGCGGATGGTCTCGTGGTCGCGTGATTCCACTACCAGGTTGTCAATGCCCTGCTTGGCCAGCAGGTGGCTGAGCATCAGACCCGCCGGTCCGCCGCCGACGATGCCGACCTTGGTTTTGATGATGTGTGCCTGCGCCATAAGTGAGTCTCCTGAAGCCCTGTTGATCACGTCTTGATCCAGTGTGACCCGGCCGACACGACGAATGCGCCCGCGTTCTCATTGAATGAGAATTACGACGGCGGTGCTCCCCATCTGCGTCTCCCCCACCCCCAGGACTCCCCAAGGCTCCCCGCCAGTGTTCCACCGCCCGCGTCTCCAGCCGGCCGTCGCCGCTACATTCCCACCCGGGTGTCCCCCCGCCTTATGTCCCCCCGCCTTGTGTCCCCCAGTCAGCCGTCCCCGCTACGTTCCCACCCGGGTGTCCCCCGCCTTGTGTCCCCCAGTCAGCCATCGCCGCTACGTTCCCACCCGGGTTTCCCACAGCCGGCGATCCCCGCCACGTTTCCACCCGGGTCTCCCGCAGCCGGCCATCCCGCCCAGCTCGCATGGCTCAGGGCAAGGCCACACCCATCGCGCGGGAAATGCCGCGGGCCGCCGTCATCAGCGCCGGGACCACGGCGTTAAAGTTTTCAAATCCCAGCGGCACCACAACGCCCAGGGCAGCCACCGGCCAGCCGGCCGGCCCCGCCACCGGGACGGCCACACCGGTGGTGTCCACGTCGATGCGCCCGTCGAACGCGGCATAGCCTCGCTTGCGGATATCGGCCAGATGCCGGCGCAGGTCGAAGGAGACCGCATCGGCTGAGGTGACGGCTTCCGGGTGGCGGGAGAGATACGCCTCTTGGACGTGGTTCGGTGAATTGGCCAGCAGCACCATGCCCATCGAGGTCCGGTGCACCGGCATGCGGCCGGCAATCTGTGCCTGGTTGACTACCGAGCCGCGGCTGGAGAGCCGCTCGATGACCAGGACTTCGTCATCCCGGAGCACGGCCAGCTGGGTGTGCTGGCGCACCACGGACTGAATGTCCTCCATGAACGGCATCGCGGCCTGCCGGAGGTCGACGGCCGGTGAGCTGCGGTTGGCCAGTTCCCACAGCCGCAGCCCTAACCGGATCTCGCCAGTGCCTTCCTTCGTCAGCAGCCCGTGCCGCGAGAGCTCGTCCACCAGCCGGTAGGTCGTTGCCAACGGCACGTCCGCCCGGCGGGACAAGGTGGCAACGTTCATGGCCGGCTTATCCGGCTCGAACGCAGACAGGATGCGCACCAGCCGGTCCAGCATCGAGTCTCCGGACGGGGAATTGGCCATGCTCCTAGGTTCTCACGGCTTGGAGCGGCGATCAGCAGGCCTGCCGGGCGGCTCAACATGGCGGGCCGGGATGCCAGGCACGCAGGCCGGACGGCTTAGCATAGCCGGCCGGACCTTCAGGCTTGCGGCATCGCCCAGGCCCGAAGACTATTCCCCCCGATCCCCCATCCAGTGGTCAAAAATGGCTTAAAACGGGCCCGTACAGTGGCCACTTTTGACCACTGGAAGGTATACGATCCGGCCGCCCTCCCCGGCACCTTCAACTCCCCCAGCCCCGCGCCGCATAAACGACGAACCGCCTCCCGCTGCCCAGGTATCGGGGAGCAGGAGGCGGTTCGGTGCTTCAAGCCAGGACGCGCGCCGCCCTAGAAGAGTGGGGCGCGGGGGCCCCGCCGTGGCGACGAAGTCGACACCGCGGGAGCGCCCCACTCGTTAGCGGTAGTCGTTGCCCAGGTCGTAGTCATCCAGCGGGATGGCGTGGAACTCGGGCGTCATCGAACCATCGCCACCGGCGTAGTCGAAGTCGCCGAAGGCGCTGGGGCCGGTGAAGAGGTTGGCCTTGGCTTCCTCCGTCGGCTCCACCGATACCTGGGTGTACCGGTCCAGGCCGGTGCCGGCCGGGATCAGCTTACCGATGATGACGTTCTCCTTCAGGCCGAGCAGCGGGTCGGACTTGCCTTCCATGGCCGCCTGCGTCAGGACGCGGGTGGTCTCCTGGAAGGACGCGGCCGACAGCCACGACTCGGTGGCGAGCGACGCCTTGGTGATGCCCATCATCTCGTCACGGCCGTTGGCGGGCTGCTTGCCTTCGGAAACCGCCTTGCGGTTCTCCGCCTGGAAGCGGCTGCGTTCGGCCAGTTCGCCCGGCAGCAAGTCGGTTTCGCCCGACTCGATGACGGTGATACGCCGCAGCATCTGCCGCACGATGACTTCCACGTGCTTGTCGTGGATGCCAACGCCCTGGCTGCGGTACACGCTCTGGACCTCGTCCACCAGGAACTTCTGTGCCTGGCGCGGGCCGAGGATACGCAGCACCTGCTTCGGGTCCTTGGCACCGGTGACCAACTGCTGGCCGACCTCCACGTGCTGGCCGTCTTCGACCAGCAGTCGGGCGCGGCGCAGCACCGGGTAGGCGATCTCTTCCGAACCGTCATCGGGGGTGACGATGACGCGCATCTGGCGCTCGCCGTCCTCGATGGACACGCGTCCGGCCACTTCGGCCATCGGCGCGACACCCTTCGGCGTACGGGCCTCGAAGAGCTCCTGGATACGGGGCAGACCCTGGGTGATGTCTTCCGCGGAGGCAACACCACCGGTGTGGAAGGTACGCATAGTCAGCTGCGTGCCGGGCTCGCCGATGGACTGTGCGGCGATGATGCCGACGGCCTCGCCGATGTCCACGGTCTTGCCGGTGGCCAGTGAGCGGCCGTAGCAGTACGCGCAGGTACCGACGGCGGACTCACAGGTGAGCACGGAGCGCACCTTGATCTCGGTGATGCCGGCGTCGATCAGTTCCTGGATCAGCACATCGCCGACGTCGGAGCCGGCCGCGGCCACCACGGTGCCCTCGGAGTTCACCACATCGGTGGCCAGCGTACGGGCGTAGGCGGAGTTCTCCACCTCTTCGTGTCGGCGCAGTTCACCGTTGTGGTCTGCCTCGGCGATGACCGTGGTCAGGCCGCGCTCGGTGCCGCAATCCAGCTCGCGGACAATGACGTCCTGCGACACATCCACCAGACGACGGGTCAGGTAACCCGAGTTGGCGGTACGCAGCGCGGTATCGGCCAGACCCTTACGGGCACCGTGCGTAGCGATGAAGTACTCCAGCACCGACAGGCCCTCGCGGTAGGAGGACTTGATCGGGCGCGGGATGATCTCGCCCTTCGGGTTTGCCACCAGACCACGGATACCGGCGATCTGGCGGACCTGCAGCCAGTTACCACGGGCACCGGAGGACACCATGCGGTTGATGGTGTTCTCCTTGGTCAGGTTCTTCCGCATCGCGTCGGCGACCTCGTTGGTTGCCTTGTTCCAGATGTCGATCAGTTCCTGGCGCCGCTCGTCGTCGGCAATCAGGCCCTTGCTGTACTGGGACTCGACGCGTGCTGCCTGTGCCTCGTAGCCCTCCATGATGGAGGCCTTCTCGGCGGGGGCGGCAATATCGGAGATCGCCACGGTGACACCCGAGCGGGTCGCCCAGTAGAAACCGGCGTCCTTCAGGTTGTCCAGCGTTGCCGCGGTGACAACCTTCGGGTAGCGCTCGGCCAGATCGTTCACGATCGCCGAGAGCTGGCCCTTGTCCGCCACGCGCTCAACCCAGGGGTAGTCCTCGGGCAGGGTGTTGTTGAAGACGACCTGGCCGAGCGAGGTCTCGATCAGCGCATCCTGGCCCTCTTCCCAACCTTCCGGTGCCGGCTGGTCCGCGCTCGGCACGAAGCCGGGCACGCGGATCTTGACCACGGAGTTCAGGTGCAGCTCACCGGCGTCGTGGGCCATGATGGCTTCGGCCGGGCTGGCGAAGACACGGCCTTCGCCTTCTGCGCCTTCGCGCTTGGTGGTCAGGTGGTGCAGACCGATGATCATGTCCTGTGAAGGCAGGGTCACCGGACGGCCGTCCGACGGCTTCAGGATGTTGTTCGAGGAGAGCATCAGGATGCGCGCCTCGGCCTGGGCCTCGGGGCTGAGCGGCAGGTGCACAGCCATCTGGTCGCCGTCGAAGTCGGCGTTGAACGCAGCACACACCAGCGGGTGCAGCTGCAGTGCCTTGCCTTCAACCAGCTGCGGCTCGAACGCCTGGATGCCCAGGCGGTGCAGGGTTGGTGCACGGTTGAGCAGCACCGGGTGTTCGGTGATGATCTCTTCCAGCACGTCCCAGACCTGCGGGCGGAAACGCTCGACCATCCGCTTGGCGCTCTTGATGTTCTGTGCGTGGTTGAGGTCAACCAGGCGCTTCATCACGAACGGCTTGAAGAGCTCCAGTGCCATCTGCTTGGGCAGGCCACACTGGTGCAGCTTCAGCTGCGGACCGACCACGATCACGGAACGGCCGGAGTAGTCAACACGCTTACCCAGCAGGTTCTGGCGGAAGCGGCCCTGCTTGCCCTTGAGCATGTCGGAGAGCGACTTCAGCGGACGGTTGCCCGGCCCGGTGACCGGACGGCCGCGGCGGCCGTTGTCGAACAGCGAGTCCACAGCTTCCTGCAGCATTCGCTTTTCGTTGTTGACGATGATCTCCGGCGCGCCCAGATCCAGCAGGCGCTTCAGGCGGTTGTTGCGGTTGATCACGCGGCGGTACAGGTCGTTCAGGTCGGAGGTCGCGAAGCGGCCACCGTCCAGCTGCACCATCGGGCGAAGCTCCGGCGGGATCACCGGAACGGCGTCCAGCACCATGCCCAGCGGCGAGTTGGTGGTGGTCAGGAAAGCGTTGACCACCTTGAGCCGCTTCAGGGCGCGGGTCTTGCGCTGGCCCTTGCCGTTCTTGATGATGTCGCGCAGCGACTCGGCCTCGGCAGCCATGTCGAAGTTCTCAAGACGGTTCTTGATCGCCTCGGCACCCATGGCGCCTTCGAAGTACAGGCCGTAGCGGTCGCGCAGTTCACGGTACAGGCCTTCGTCGCCTTCAAGGTCGGCGACCTTGAGGTTTTTGAAGCGGTCCCACACCATGTCGAGGCGCTCGATTTCGGCGTCGGCGCGCTTGCGCACGTTGGCCATCTGGCGGTCGGCGGAGTCGCGGGCCTTCTTCTTCTCGGCGGCCTTGGCGCCTTCGCCTTCCAGGCGGGCCAGTTCGTCCTCGAGGTCCTTGGCGATGGCCGCGATGTCGGAATCGCGGGTGTCGGCCAGCTGCTTCTTCTCCAGGTCGTGCTCGGCCTGCAGGTTCGGCAGTTCCTCGTGGCGACGCTGGTCGTCCACGCTGGTGATCATGTAGGCAGCGAAGTAAATGACCTTTTCCAGGTCCTTCGGTGCCAGGTCGAGCAGGTAGCCCAGACGCGACGGGACACCCTTGAAGTACCAGATGTGCGTGACCGGGGCGGCCAGCTCAATGTGGCCCATCCGCTCACGGCGGACCTTGGCCCGGGTGACCTCGACGCCACAGCGCTCACAGATGATGCCCTTGAAGCGCACACGCTTGTACTTGCCGCAGTAGCATTCCCAGTCGCGGGACGGGCCGAAGATCTTCTCGCAGAAGAGGCCGTCCTTCTCGGGCTTCAGGGTGCGGTAGTTGATGGTTTCCGGCTTCTTGACCTCGCCGTAGCTCCAATCGCGGATGTCGTCCGCGGTGGCGAGGCCGATGCGCATGAGGCCGAAGGAGGATTCGCTGGACATATGGTCCCTGTTCTCTCTTGTTCTCTAAATCTGAAAGTCTGTCGGGTTACGGAAAGAGGGAATGAGCGGCTGGCCGGCTGAAGGGCGCTCAGGCGCCCTCTGCCGGCCGGCCCGGCTAGACCTCTTCGACGGAACTCGGCTCGGCCCGCGAGAGGTCGATGCCCAGCTCTTCCGCGGCCCGGAAGACTTCTTCATCCGAGTCACGCATTTCGATCGCGGTGCCGTCGGTGGAGAGGACCTCCACGTTCAGGCACAGCGACTGCATTTCCTTGATCAGCACCTTGAAGGATTCGGGAACGCCCGGCTCCGGGATGTTCTCGCCCTTGACGATCGCCTCGTAGACCTTGACGCGGCCGTGGATATCGTCGGACTTGATGGTGAGCAGTTCCTGCAGGGTGTACGCGGCACCGTAGGCCTCCAGGGCCCACACTTCCATTTCACCGAAGCGCTGGCCGCCGAACTGTGCCTTACCACCCAGCGGCTGCTGGGTGATCATCGAGTACGGGCCGGTGGAGCGCGCGTGGATCTTGTCGTCCACCAGGTGGTGCAGCTTCAGGATGTACATGTAGCCCACGGACACCGGGTCCGGGAACGGCTGGCCGGAGCGGCCGTCGAACAGACGCGCCTTGCCGGACGAACCGATCAGGCGGTCGCCGTCGCGGGTCGGGTTGGTCGAATCCAGCAGCCCGGTGATTTCGAACTCGCTGGCGCCGTCGAACACCGGGGTGGCCACCGTGGTGGGACCGGTCTGGCGCGGCAGGTTCGGCAGGTTCTTGGCCCAGTCCGGATTGCCATCGATGTTCCAGCCCTGCTTCGCGGCCCAGCCGAGGTGGATTTCCAGCACCTGGCCCACGTTCATGCGGCCGGGGACACCCAGCGGGTTCAGCACAACGTCAACCGGCGTGCCATCTTCCAGGAACGGCATGTCCTCGATCGGCAGGATCTTGGAGATGACGCCCTTGTTGCCGTGACGGCCGGCGAGCTTGTCGCCGTCGGTGATCTTGCGCTTCTGCGCCACGTACACGCGCACCAACTGGTTGACGCCCGGGGGCAGTTCGTCGTCGTTGTCACGGTCGAAGATGCGCACGCCGATGACGGTGCCGGACTCGCCGTGCGGAACCTTCAGGGAGGTGTCGCGCACTTCGCGGGACTTCTCGCCGAAGATCGCGCGCAGCAGGCGCTCTTCCGGAGTCAGCTCGGTCTCGCCCTTCGGGGTCACACGGCCCACCAGGATGTCGCCGGCGTCGACCTCGGCACCGATGTGGATGATGCCGCGCTCGTCCAGCTGGGAGAGCACTTCCTCCGACACGTTCGGGATGTCGCGGGTGATTTCCTCGGCACCGAGCTTGGTGTCGCGGGCATCAACCTCATGCTCCTCGATGTGGATGGAGGTCAGCACGTCGTCGGAGACCACACGCTGGGAGAGGATGATCGCATCCTCGTAGTTGTGGCCTTCCCAGGACATGAATGCCACCAGCAGGTTCTTGCCCAGCGCCAGTTCACCCTGATCGGTGGACGGGCCGTCGGCAATGATGCTGCGGGCTTCCAGGCGCTGGCCCTCGGACACGAGGACGCGCTGGTTGTAGGCGTTGCCCTGGTTGGAGCGGGCGAACTTCATGATCGGGTACCGGGTCTCGGTGCCGTCGTCGTTCAGCGCCGTCACCAGGTCTGCGGACACCTCGGTGACCACGCCCGGCTTGGCGGCAACCACGGAGTCGCCGGCGTCAACAGCCGCGTAGCGCTCCATGCCAGTGCCCACCAGCGGTGCTTCCGAACGCAGCAGCGGCACAGCCTGGCGCTGCATGTTGGCGCCCATCAGTGCGCGGTTGGCGTCGTCATGCTCCAGGAACGGAATCAGGGCGGTTGCCACGGACACCATCTGGCGCGGGGACACGTCCATGTAGTCGACTTCGTCGGCCGGAACGAGCACCGGCTCGCCGCCGCCGCCGCGCTCACGGCTGAGGACCAGGTCTTCTTCGAAGTGCAGGTCCTCGGAGAGCGGAGCGTTCGCCTGGGCGATGACGCACTCGATCTCGTCGTCGGCAGTCAGGTAGTCCACCTGGTCGGTGACCTGGCCGTTGACGACCTTGCGGTAGGGCGTCTCGATGAAGCCGAAGGCGTTGATCCGGCCGTAGGAAGCCAGCGAGCCGATCAGGCCGATGTTCGGGCCTTCAGGAGTCTCGATCGGGCACATGCGGCCGTAGTGCGAGGGGTGCACGTCACGGACTTCCATGCCGGCACGGTCGCGGGACAGGCCGCCCGGGCCCAGCGCGGACAGGCGGCGCTTGTGCGTCAGTCCGGCCAGCGGGTTGTTCTGGTCCATGAACTGGGACAGCTGCGAAGTACCGAAGAACTCCTTGATCGCTGCCACCACGGGGCGGATGTTGATCAGGGTCTGCGGGGTGATCGCCTCCACGTCCTGGGTGGTCATGCGTTCGCGGACCACGCGCTCCATGCGGGAGAGGCCGGTGCGGACCTGGTTCTCGATCAGCTCGCCGACCGCGCGGATGCGGCGGTTGCCGAAGTGGTCGATGTCGTCGATCTCGACGCGGAGGTCGTGGTCGGCGCCGTCGCGCTTGCCCGGGATGGTGGCTTCGCCAGCGTGCAGGGCGACCAGGAACTTGATCATGGCGACGATGTCGTCATTGTTCAGGACGGAGGCGTCCGGATCGCTCAGCGGCTTGTCGATGCCCAGCTTGCGGTTGATCTTGTAGCGGCCGACCTTGGCCAGATCGTAGCGCTTCGGGTTGAAGTACAGGTTGTCCAGCAGGGACTGGGCAGCCTCGACTGTCGGCGGCTCGCCCGGACGCAGCTTGCGGTAGATGTCCAGGAGGGCTTCCTCCTGGGTCTGGGTGGCGTCCTTCTCCAGCGTGGCGCGGATGGAGTCGTACTCGCCGAAGGTCTCCAGGATCTGGCCTTCGGTCCAGCCCAGAGCCTTCAGCAGGACGGTCACGGACTGCTTGCGCTTGCGGTCAAGGCGAACGCCGACCTGGTCGCGCTTGTCGATTTCCAGCTCGAACCAAGCGCCACGGGACGGGATGATCTTCGCGGTGAAGATGTCCTTGTCGCTGGTCTTGTCGGCGGTCTTCTCGAAGTAGGCGCCCGGCGAGCGGACCAACTGAGAGACAACAACACGCTCGGTGCCGTTGATGACGAAGGTGCCCTTGTCGGTCATCAGCGGGAAGTCGCCCATGAACACGGTCTGCTGCTTGATTTCGCCCGTGTTGTTGTTCATGAACTCGGCCTTGACGTACAGCGGCGCGGAGTACGTGGCGTCGCGGTCCTTGCACTCGGCCATGGTGTACTTCGGATCGGCGAACTCCGGCTCGGAGAAGCTCAGGGACATGGTGCCCTGGAAGTCCTCGATCGGGGAGATCTCCTCGAAGATGTCTGAGAGGCCGGAGGTGGTGGCGACGCCCTGGCGGCCTTCTTCCTCAGCCTGGGCTACGCGCGCTTTCCAGCGCTCGTTGCCGACCAGCCAGTCGAAGCTGTCGGTCTGAAGGGCGAGCAGATTGGGAACGTCAAGAGGTTCGTGAATCTTGGCGAATGAGAGCCGGCGGGTTGCTCCGTCGTTCGACGAGGCGTCCAGCAGGCTGTTAGCGGTATCGGTATTAGAGGTGCTCGAGGCGACCAAGAGGGATCCTTCCACAGACCTTCAGGCTTGTCCTGCGCTTCCGCACTGCCGGTACCCCTGGTGAGGTCCGGACACAACCTGGATCCGCTATATGATCCTTGCCCGCCGCACGATCTGTAGTTAAACACAGATAGGGCGTGGCGAAGCCCACCGCTATATGAAGGCCGAAGGTTTTGAGGGAAGACGCAAATACTAAGTGTACGGGACCGCGTCGCGGATTGTCCAGCATGCAGGGCAGGACCATGTGCCCGCTCCCCCGCCATCGGGATCGGAGCGGCGCGCGTCGGGCGAAACGCCATGCGGGGCACGGTGCCAACCACCGCAAACGGTAGTGCAAGCGCGTTGCGAAAGGCGTCTTCGCCGTTGTCTTCCCCGGGACAACGCCACCAGCATATACCCCGCCGCCAGCATTTTTCGGTCATCACTTCAGGCGAGTTCCCCGGTACGGGTAATCTGTGAAGCAGATCATACCCAGCGCAGCAGCCGCCAGCCTCAGTTTTACGGCCGGTTCACGGCCAGGCCGTCGGCGCAGAGAGAGGCACGTACACCATGGCCCAGAACACCAGCAGTCGCGACGACGTCGTCATCCTGGCCGGCGCGCGGACGCCGAACGGACGGCTGAACGGCCAGCTCGCATCCTTCACCGCCGTCGAACTCGGTGGTAAGGCCATCGCTGCCGCCCTGGAACGCGCCGGGGTCGCCGCAGCACAGGTGGACGCGGTCATCATGGGGCACGTGATCCAGGCCGGGACCGGCCAGAACCCTGCCCGCCAGGCCTCCATCGCCGCGGGACTGGGCTGGAACGTACCCACCGTAACGATCAACAAGGTCTGCCTCTCCGGGCTGGCAGCCATCACCGACGCGGCCCGGCTGATCCGCGCCGGCGAGGCCCAGGTGGTTGTCGCCGGCGGGCAGGAGTCCATGACCAACGGTCCGCATCTGCTCCCGGGCTCCCGCCAGGGCTGGACGTACGGCAGCATGACCGCACTGGATGCCACGGCCCACGACGGCCTCACCGATGCCTTCGACCACGAGTCCATGGGTGCCTCCACTGAACGCCGGAACAGCGAGCTGGGCATTGGCCGCGAAGCGCAGGACGAAGTGGCTGCTGCTTCACACCAGCGGGCCGCGGCAGCTGCGGAGAACGGCGTTTTCGACGACGAGATTGTGGTGGTCAAAGTGCCGCAGCGCAAGGGCGCCGATCTGATCGTGGACCGGGACGAGGGCGTCCGGCCGCAAACGACCGTCGAGAGCCTGTCTCCGCTGCGCCCGGCGTTTGCCAAGGACGGCACCATCACGGCCGGGAACTCGTCCCCGCTCTCCGATGGCGCCGCGGCCGTTGTGGTGGCCACGAGAGGTTTCGCGGAGGACAACGGGCTTGACTGGCTGGCCGTCGTCGGCCGTGCCGGGCAGGTTGCCGGACCGGACACCTCGTTGCAGTCCCAGCCCTCCAACGCCATCTCGCAGGCCCTGCACCGGGCTGGCTGGAGCACTGCGGAGCTGGACTTCATCGAAATCAACGAAGCTTTTGGTGCCGTGGCGGTGCAGTCGCTTCAGGACCTGGACTACCCGCTGGAGAAGTGCAACATCCACGGCGGCGCCATCGCCCTGGGTCATCCGATTGGTGCTTCCGGCGCCCGGCTGGCGCTGACTGCCGCGCTTGAACTGCGCCGGCGCGGGACCGGCAAGGCTGCGGTTTCGCTTTGCGGCGGCGGCGGCCAGGGCGAGGCGCTGCTGCTCTACCGCGACTAGGACTGCGGGCCGGCCGACTTTCGAGCCACGTCGTCGGGGCGTGGCAGGGAATACCGACCGTGCTCCGGGACTTGAACCGGACATGAGCAATGAATCCGGTGCCCCCGTCCTGCCTGCCGGCCTGCAACGCTTCCTGGCCGGCGCCGAAGCATACTCGCTTCAGGTGGAAGTGGCCGAGCGCTCCGGCGCCCGCAGCCTGGCAGAGGCGGCCGACCTCCTGGGCATTGCCGAAGCGGACATCGTGAAGACCCTAGTGGTCAAGCACAAGGACGGCTCGTTCCTGTTCGCCCTGATTCCCGGGGACCGGCAGATCTCCTGGCCGAAGCTCCGGTCGCTGCTGGGAGTCAACAAGCTCTCGCTGCCGCACGCCGATGTTGCCTTTGAGGCAACCGGCTACCGGCGCGGCACCATCACTCCGCTGGGCAGCAGCACGGCCTGGCCGGTGTACGCCGACGAGTCGATCCGCGGCCGGCGGATTTCTCTGGGTGCCGGTGAGCACGGCTACTCCGCCTTTGTCGACGCCGATGCCCTCACCGCAGCGCTTGGCGCAACGGTCGCAGATATCTCCGACCCGGTCTGACATCGACGGGTCGGCGCCGGCCTAGCCTGCACATTTCAGCCTGATACGCGCGGCCTGAATCCTTCTCTGATGCTGCCCGATCTGACCCTGCCCGCTCCGCCAACTCCGGCCCCGCCCGGCATCGACCGGGCGCCGCCTCGCCGTCGTGCTTGAAGGAAAACACAAAGCCCCGCCGCCCTGTGAGGGCAGCGGGGCTTTGCAGCAGCTTGAAGAAGCTTACTTGAGGGTGACGGTAGCGCCGGCAGCCTCGAGAACTTCCTTGGCCTTCTCGGCAGCTTCCTTGGTGGCGCCTTCGAGGACGGCCTTCGGAGCGCTGTCAACCAGGTCCTTGGCTTCCTTGAGGCCCAGGGAGGTCAGGCCGCGAACTTCCTTGATCACTGCGATCTTCTTGTCGCCGGCAGCTTCGAGGACGACGTCGAATTCGGTCTGCTCCTCAGCAGCGGCTTCGCCAGCGCCGCCGGCGGGGCCTGCAACGGCAACAGCTGCAGCGGTGACCTCGAAGGTCTCCTCGAACAGCTTGACGAACTCGGAGAGTTCGATGATGGTCAGTTCCTTGAAAGCTTCGATGAGCTCTTCGTTGGTGAGCTTCGCCATGGTTGGCGTCCTTCCTGATAGGTGATGCGGCTGGTGTGTCCGCACCAAGAGTGGGGTTGGTGAAGAGTCTTACTGCTCTTCGGCAGCAGCCTCGGCCGGGGCCTCGGTTGCTTCGGCAGCGGGAGCTTCAGCTTCGGCAGCTTCGGCCGGAGCTTCGGCAGCGGCGCCACCGTTCTCCTCCTGCTTGATGCGCAGAGCATCGATGGTGCGGGCCAGTGCGGACATCGGAGCCTTGAGGACTCCGGCGACGCGGGCCAGCTGGTGCTCGCGGGACTCGAGAGCGGCCAGTGCAGCAACAGCGGAAGCGTCCAGGGCCTTGCCCTCGAAGAAACCGGTCTTGATGATGAGCTGCGGGTTGGACTTTGCGAAATCCGTCAGGGACTTGGCGGCTGCAACGGCGTCACCCTTGATGAAGGCGATAGCAGTGGGTCCGGCAAGCTGGCCTTCGAACGCGTCGATGCCGGCTTCCTTGGCTGCAATGCCAGTCAGGGTGTTCTTTACGACCGAGAACTTGGTGTCCTGGCCCAGAGAAACACGCAGCTCCTTGAGCTGTGCAACGGTAAGCCCGCGGTATTCGGTTAGGACTGCAGCGCTGGATTCCTTGAAATCGGTGGTGATTTCTTCAACGGCTGCCACCTTTGTTGGCGTTGCCATAACCCTCCTTCCGGGGAATAGTGCCGGTGGTTCGGGTCGCATGCAATAAAAACGCCCCATGCAGATGCACGGGGCTTCGATCCCGTCTCCGGCAATTCGGGGGCGGGGCAATGCTTCGTTCACCTGCGCAGGCCGTCCCGGGCACGGGACTTTCGGTTGAAAACGTAGAGGATTCAACGACCGACGGTCTTTGGTTCTTCAAGGTTACGGGATGCTTCGGCCGGACTCCAAATCGGCGCCCGTGCCGGCAGCAGCGGGTCCGCTGGCTAGTCCACTGCCCTGGTCCCTGTTGGTCCGCCGACTAGTCCGCTCCACGTGCTGCCGCACGCCGTTTAGACGACGGCGGCTTTCTGCGCTTCGGCGGCCGGCACTCCTTCGGCGGATGGCACGGTCAGGCCGGCTGTACCGCCGTCGAAATCATCCTGGATCTGGCCCATATGGTCCTCCATGGCCTGGCGGGCACCGTGCTGGTCTCCGCTGCCGACGGCGGTGAGCACCTTGCGATGCATGGCCAGTGTGCGGGCGCGCACGGCGGGTGCGGTGAATGCCTCGCGTCGAGCGGAGGCCAGCACCCGGCCCATGGGCACGAACACAGCAGCAAAGAGAGTATTACCGGATGCTTTCAGGATCCCCGTGTGGAACAGACGGTCGGCTTCGACGAAGGCGTCTGCATCGCCCGCCGCATCTGCTGCCGCCATCGACTCCATTTCCCGGCGCAGAAGCTCCAGGTCCTGCTCGGTCCGGCGCGCAGCGGCCAGCGCCGCTGCCCCGGATTCCACCAGGCGCCGCGCTTCCAGCAATTGCCTCGATGCAAGGGAGTCACCAGTGCTGTGGGCGGCGGCCCGGACGATGGCCTCGACGGAGGTCCACTCGTCGGGCGGGTTGATAAAAGTGCCCCGTCCCCGCTGCACGCTGATCACGTTGATCGCCCGCAGCATGGTGAGCGCTTCCCGGACGGTAAGCCGGCTGACCTGGGACTCGGCGGCGATGTCGGCTTCGGCCGGCAGCGCGTCACCCGGAGCCAACCGGCCGGCGACAATTTCCTCCAGCAGCTTCTCGGCCACCGCGTCCACGAGTGTCCTGTGTTCCATGCGCCCGCTCCTGTCACTCCCGGCGCGGATGCCGGTGCGCAGTCATCGTAACTGCGCACTGCGGTTACCGAGGGGTAGCATTACGGCCGCCCGCCACACAGGCATTTTGACGTCACAGACGGTGAGCGATTGTTCGGGGCGGGGATGCGTTCGGGGCGGGGATCCGTTCCGGGCGGCGGTGCCACTCCCCCGGTTCGGCTGGATCTCAGCCGGGCTCCGACCCGGCGGTTTCCTCCGCCGGCTTGCGGCGGCCCTTCATGAACGACGTGGTGTAGGCGAAGGCGACCAACGCCGTGGCCGCCAGCAGCAGCAGGCCGATGGCGTAGCTCTTTTCTTCGGCGTTGTAGGTAGCACCCATGACCAGCGGGGGGAAGTATCCGCCGAGTCCGCCCGCCGCACTGACGATTCCGGTCACCGACCCGACCCGCTCGGGCGGCGCGCTGATCCCCACCCAGGCGAACACCCCGCCGGTGCCCATGCCCAGCGACGCGGCCATGGCCAGAAAGGTCAGGCCGGCCGGGATCTCAGCCCCCGGCCGCATATTCACCACGACGGCGAGGACGGCCACGGCGCCTAGCGAGAAGAGCACCACCGGCTTGGGCCCGATCTTGTCCGCAAGGGTGCCGCCGACCGGCCTGAGCAGAACTGCCGCCAAGGCGAAGCCGGCGGTCCGGGTGCCGGCCCCGGTGGGATCCATGTCGTACACATCCTTCAGGTAGGTGGGCAGATAGTTGCTGAAGGAGACGAATCCGCCGAACACCACAGCGTAGAGGAAACACATTTCCCAGGTGACCCGCAATTTGGCGGCAGCCTTCAACTTGGGGATCACCGGGTTCCGGTTGGCTTGCCAGCCGGGGGCTTCCTCCATGGTGAACCAGACGACGACGGCCACCGCAACCAGCAGGGCGGCCACCAACAGATGGGTGGGGAAATAGCCGATCCAGGCCACCAGCCGCGGCGTGAGGAAAGCAGACAGCGCGGTGCCGCCCATGCCGGCGCCGAAGACTCCAGTGGCAAAACCGCGCCGCGATTTCGGATACCACGGGCTGACGAATGGGATGCCGACGGCAAACACCGTGCCGGCGACTCCGAGGAAGAAGGCGAAAACCACCAGCAGCACATAGGACTGCAAGGAACCGGCCAACGCTACCAACAGCACCGACGGAACCGTGCTGATCAGCACCGCGGTGAACATGATCCTGCCGCCGAAGCGGTCGGTGAGGGACCCGACGATGATTCTGCCCAGCGATCCGACGAAGACCGGCATGGCCACCACGACCGCTGTTTGCGACGTCGACAGGCCCATCTGTTGGGTGTAGGCCGTGCTCAGCGGCGCGATGATGGTCCACGCCCAGAACGCGGTCAGTGAAGCCGCCGTGGCCAGCGCCAGGTTCTTGGTTGCACCCTTGCTCTCTGTCTCCACGTTTTCCCTTCCGTAGTGCCTGCTGGCGCTGTCTCGAAATGGCTGGGGGTTACCGCCGGTCCCGGTCCCGGGTCCCGACCGGCTGCCATCCCGGCTGGCGGCCGCGGGCGCCCGGGGCGTTGCCGATGTCGCGACTGCGGTAAACGATGTACGGCCGGAACAGATAGTGGAAGGGTGCCGTGAAGGCGTGCACCAGCCGGGTGAAAGGCCAGATGGCAAACAACAGCATGCCCACCAACGTGTGCAGGTGGAAGGAGAACGGGGCGGCCGCCATGGACCCGATGTCCGGCTGGAAGATGAACAGCGAGCGGAACCACGGGGAAACCGTCTCACGGTAGTTGTGCCCGTGTTCGCCCAGGAACACACTGGCCAGCGTGGTCCAGAGGCCGAACACGATCGCGGCCACCAGCACCACGTACATGGTCTTGTCATTTTTGGTGGTGGCCATGAAGACCGGCCCGGTGGTCCGGCGTCGGACGATCAGCAGGATGATTCCACCCAGCGTGCAGATACCGGCTATGCCGCCGACGAACAGCGCGTTGAAGTGGTAGAAGTCCTGGCTCATGCCAATGGCTTCGGTCCAGCTCTGCGGGATGACCAGCCCGAAGAAGTGGCCGGCGATGACGGCCAGGATGCCAAAGTGGAACACCGGCGAAGCGATCCGCAGCAGCTTGGACTCGTACAACTGGGATGACCTCGTGGTCCAGCCGAATTGGTCGTACTTGTAGCGCCAGATGCTGCCGCCCACCAAAATGGCGACCATGACATAGGGCAACACGCCCCAGAGCACAATGTCGGTCATTGTTGTCCTCCTGCCAGCGGGAGCAGCCGTGGGTCATAGGCGTCCAATCCCACGCGCTCGGTGGGCGGCCCATAGCCGGCCATTTTCATGATTTCCTGGCGGTCGGCGGGCGATCTGCCCGGCAGTGAATCGCACACCGCCTGCACCACGGCGGCCTGCGGAAGGTTGTCGTCCACCAAGGCCAGCCGCAGCATTTCCAAGCTGGCCCGGTAATCGGTCAACAGCTTGCGGCCGGCGTCGAGGTCCACGGTGGCAGCGAACTCCAGCACCATCGGCAGGTAGTCCGGCAGCTCGCCGTGCAAGTCCACCAGCATGCCGCTGTCCCGGTACACCTGCTTGAAGCTGGCAAGGACCTCGCCGCGGCGGCGTGTGTCGCCGTCGGTCCAGTAGGACAGGTGGAGGGCGTGACGCCGGTTGAGATCGAATTCCTGCACATAGCGGGCCTGCGACTCCCCCAGCGGTGCGGTGGTGAGCGCCTGCAGCACGTCTTGGAAGGTCCGGTCCAAGCCGGGGAATTCGGCGAGCGCCCGGCGGACCAGCGGGATCCGGCCGAGCAGTTCCTCGTCCGGGTAGGACAAGCACCAGGACGCCGCCAGATAGGTGACCCGGTTCCGCTGCGTCATGGCCGGCTCTCCAACGGGTTGCCGCCCGGTCCGGCCTGGCCGCTCGGCCCGCCGGAGTCGGGACTCGGCCCGCCGGCGTCCGGACCGGGGCCGGCGGCGTCCGGACCGGGGCCGGAGGCGCCGCCGGAATGGGCGGGTGAATCCGTCGACATCTGCGGGTTGTCCTGCTCCGGGAACATCCCGCGCGGCACGCCCCGGCCGTCCCAGTTGAGCAGGTTCACCCGGCCGCGCAGTTCGCCGGGTTCAGCGTGGCCGCCGGTGGTCTGGCGTTGCTTCAGGGCGTAAAAGTTCTCCACCGCTACCGGCGTCGGCCGTCCGCTGGCTTCGCCGAATGCCTCCGAGGGGTACATGCCGGGCCCGTCTTCGAAATCCAGCGAGCAGCCCATCTCCTCCAGATTGTGGGCCTGCTCGACGTGCGCCTTGGGAATGACATAGCGCTCGTTGTACTTGGCTATCGCCATCAGCCGGTACATGTCGTACATCCGCTCGCCGTCCATGCCCACGGATGCGGCGACCGCTTCTTCCGGATCGCCGCCCAGGCTGATCCCGCGCATGTAGGCGCGCATGGCCGCCAGTTTCCGCAGCACCCTTGTCACGATCTCGGTATCCCCGGCGGTGAAGAGTTCGGCCAGGTACTCCACCGGGACGCGCAGCGCTTCGATGGCCCCGAACAGGTTGTCCGCGTCCTCGGCGTCGTGGCCCTGGTCGCTGAGCAGGTCCACCACCGGCGAAAGCGGCGGCACGTACCAGACCATCGGCATGGTCCGGTACTCCGGGTGCAGCGGCAGCGCCACCTTATAGACCTTCGCGAGGTGGTAGACCGGCGAGCGCCGGGCGGCGTCCAGCCAGTCGTCCGGGATGCCTTCGGCACGGGCGGCCGTGATGACCTCCGGGTCGTTCGGGTCCAGCATCAAGTCAAGTTGGGCCTGGTAGAGGTCCCTCTCATCCGGGACCGACGCCGCTGCGGTGACCTTGTCGGCGTCGTACAGGAAAATCCCGAGGTACCGCAGCCGGCCCACGCAGGTCTCCGAGCACACCGTGGGGATGCCCACTTCGATGCGCGGGTAGCAGAACGTGCACTTCTCGGCCTTGCCCGTCTTGTGGTTGAAGTACATCTTCTTGTACGGGCATCCCGTGATGCACTGGCGCCACCCGCGGCACCGGTCCTGGTCCACCAGCACGATCCCGTCTTCTTCGCGCTTGTAAATGGCGCCGGACGGGCAGGAGGCCATGCAGGAGGGGTTCAGGCAGTGCTCGCAGATCCGCGGCAGGTAGAACATGAAGGTCTGTTCGAACTCGAACTTGATCTTGTCTTCGGACTCCTTGCGGATCTTCTCCACGATGGGGTCCAGATGCCCCAGCTGCGAGGTGCCGCCCAGGTTGTCGTCCCAGTTGGCGGACCACTCGATCTTGGTGTCCTCGCCGGTGATCAGGGACTTGGGCCGCGCCACCGGGAAATCGTCGCCGAGCGGCGCTTCGGTCAGCGTCTCGTAGTCGTAGGTCCACGGCTCGTAGTAGTCGTTGAGCTCCGGCTGGACGGGACTGGCGAAGATGCCCAGCAGCTTCTTCACCCGGCCGCCGGACTTGAGCTTCAAGCGCCCGCGCCGGTTCAGCTCCCAGCCGCCCCGCCACCGGTCCTGGTCCTCGTAGCGGCGCGGATACCCCTGCCCGGGCCGGGTCTCCACATTGTTGAACCAGACGTATTCGGTGCCGGCGCGGTTGGTCCAGGCTTGTTTGCAGGTAACAGAGCAGGTGTGGCAGCCAATGCATTTGTCGAGGTTCATCACCATGCCGACCTGAGCCATGACTTTCATCAGTACGTGACCTCCTGCGAGCGCTTGCGGATGGTGGTGACCATGTCCCGCTGGTTTCCGGTGGGGCCAAGGTAGTTGAAGGCGTAGGCCAACTGTCCGTACCCGCCGATCAAATGCGTGGGCTTGACCAGCAGCCGGGTCACCGAGTTGTGGATGCCGCCGCGGCGCCCGGTGGCCTCGGACTTGGGCACGTCGATAATGCGCTCCTGGGCGTGGTGGACGTAGACGACGCCTTCCGGCATCCGGTGGCTGACGATGGCCCGGCAGACAAACACGCCGTTGGCGTTGACGCACTCGACCCAGTCGTTGTCCAGCACCCCGATGGACGCGGCGTCCTGCTGGCTGATCCAGCAGACCGGACCTCCGCGGGAGAGCGACAGCATGAACAGGTTGTCCTGGTATTCGGAATGGATGGACCACTTGTTGTGCGGGGTCAGGTAGCGGACGGTGATCTCCTTGGAGCCGTCCTGGCCCAGCTTCGGCTCGCCGAAAAGCCGGTGCATGTCCAGCGGCGGGCGGTAGATGGGCAGCGCCTCGCCGAGGTCACGCATCCAGTCGTGGTCCAGGAAGAAGTGCATCCGCCCGGTCAGCGTGTGGAATGGCTTGAGCCGTTCGATATTGGTGGTGAACGGTGCGTAGCGCCGCCCGCCGGTCTCTGACCCCGACCACTCCGGCGAGCTGATCACGGGGACCGGCGCCGCCTGTGTGTCGGCGAAGGTGATGTGCTTTTCTTCCGAGCCCAGGGCCAGGTCCACCAGTTCCCGGCCGGTCTGTTTCTCCAGCTCCCGGAAGCCGTGCACCGCCAGTTCCCCGTTGGTGGTGCCGGAGAAGGTCAGGATCGCTTCGGCCATCTTGGCGTCCGTCTCGATGGCCGGGCGTCCGTCCGCGGCGCCGCCGAGCATCACTCCGTTCTTCTGGGCCAGCCAGTCCAGGGCGTGATCGAGTTTGTAGGTGATGTTCTTGACCGTGAAGCCGAGCTTGTCCGCCAACGGCCCGACGGCGGCGAGCTTGTCGGCGATGGCCGTGTAGTCGCGTTCGACGACGGTGAAGTTGGGCATGGTCTTGCCCGGCACCGGCTCCGTGGTTCCGTCCCGCCAGTCCCGGACCACGCCGCCGGGCTGGGCGATCTGGCCCTTGGTGTCATGCTGCAGCGGGACGCTGACCAGGTCTTTGCGCACGCCCAGGTGCGTGGCGGCCTGGCGGGAGAACTCTTGGGCCAGCAGGTGGAACATCTCGAAGTCCGATTTGGTCTCCCACGGCGGGTCAATGGCCGGCGTGAAGGCGTGCACAAACGGGTGCATGTCGGTGGAGGACAAGTCGTGCTTTTCGTACCACGTGGCCGCCGGGAACACGACGTCGGAGAGCAAGGTGGTGGAGGTCATCCGGAAATCCGCCGAACACAGCAGGTCCAGCTTTCCCTCCGGCGTCTCCTGGTGCCACGTCACGTCCTTCGGCCGAGCCATGCCGGCTTCTGCCGCGTTGCCCATCACGTTGTGGTGGGTGCCGAGCAGGTTCTTCAGGAAGTATTCGTTGCCCTTGGCCGAGGAACCCATCAGGTTGGACCGCCACAGCATCAGCGTCCGCGGCCAGTTCTCTGGAGCATCCACGTCCTCCACGGCCGGTTTCAGCGCGCCCGCGGCCAGTCGGGTGGCCACGTATCCGGCGGCGTCGTCCGCCTGGCCTGCGGCGACGGCGGCTTCTGCTTCTTCCGCGACGGCCAGGGGGTTCCGGTCAAACTGCGGGTAGAACGGCATCCAGCCCAGCCGGGCGGATTGCGCAATCGTGTCCGCGGTGTGCATCCCGGTCAAGTTTCCCTCGGCCAGCGGCGAGCTCAACGATCCCGCGGAGTAGCCGTCGTTGCGCCACTGGCCGGTGTGCATGTACCAGTAGGAGGTTCCCGTCATCGTCCGGGGCGGGCGGGACCAGTCCAGCGCGTTCGCCAGGGACACCCAGCCGGTGATCGGCCGGGTCTTTTCCTGACCCACGTAGTGCGCCCAGCCTCCGCCGTTGCGGCCCATCGATCCCGTCAGCAGCAGCAGCGAGAGAATCGACCGGTAGGTTGCGTCGCCGTGGAACCACTGGCAAATCCCGGCTCCCATGATGATCATCGACCGGCCCTTGGATTGTTCACCGTTGCGGGCGAACTCGCGGGCAATCTTGATGCACTTCTTCGCCGGAACCGAGGTAATCGCTTCCTGCCACGCGGGCGTGTAAGGCGTGGCTCCGTCGTCGTAATCCCCCGCCCATTCGCCCGGCAGGCCGTCCCGGGCCACGCCGTATTGCGCGAGCATCAGGTCATACACGGTGGTGACGACCTTGCCCCCCACCTGCCGGACCGGCACGCCGCGGCGCAGCACGGAGCCCGAACCGTCCGGAGCCTCGAAGCACGGCAGCAGCACTTCGCGGGCGTCGGCCCCCGGCGAGTACAGGCTCAGCTTCGGACGGATGCCGGCCAGGTCGAGGTTCCATTTGCCCGCGTCCGCCTGGTTGTAGCGGAAGCCCATGGAACCGTTCGGCACCACCGGTTCACCGCTGGCCTCATCCAGCAGCACGGTCTTCCACTCCGCGTCCTGGGCCGCGGCGTGTTCCGGCAGGTCGGCCGCGGTCAGGAACTTTCCGGGCACCAGCGACGAACCGTCCGGCGAGGGTGTCAGCGTGATGAGGAACGGCAGGTCCGTATACTGCTTGACGTAGTCGGTGAAGAACGGGACCTCGCGCTGCACAAAGAATTCCTTCAGAACCACGTGCCCCATCGCCATGGCCAGGGCCGCGTCGGTGCCCGCTTGCGCCGGCAGCCAGTCGTCGGCGAACTTGGTGTTGTCCGCGTAGTCCGGGCTGACCGTGACCACCTTGGTGCCGCGGTACCGGACCTCGGCCATCCAGTGCGCGTCCGGCGTGCGGGTCACGGGAACGTTGGAGCCCCACATCATCAAGTAGGTGGAATCCCACCAATCACCGGATTCGGGCACATCCGTCTGGTCGCCGAACACCTGGGGGCTGGCCACGGGGAGGTCCGCGTACCAGTCGTAGAAGCTGGTCATCACCCCGCCGATCAGCTGGATGAACCGGGTACCGACGCAGTGGCTGACCATGGACATGGCCGGGATCGGCGAGAACCCGGCCACCCGGTCCGGGCCGTAGGCCTTGATGGTGTGGATATGCGCCGCGGCCGCGATTTCCACCGCTTCCGCCCAGCTGGTGCGCACCAGTCCGCCCTTGCCGCGGGCCTGCTGGTAGCGGCGCCGGCGTTCCGGGTCGGACTGAATGTCCGCCCAGGCCAGTACCGGGTCTTTCAGCCGTTCCTTGGCTTCCCGGTACATCTGGACCAGCACACCGCGTACATAGGGATACCGCACGCGGGTGGGCGAATAGGTGTACCAGGAAAACGCAGCCCCGCGGGGGCAACCGCGGGGCTCGTATTCGGGACGGTCTGCGCCGACCGAGGGGTAGTCGGTCTGCTGCGCCTCCCAGGTGATGATGCCGTCCTTGACGTACACCTTCCAGGAGCAGGAGCCCGTGCAGTTCACGCCGTGCGTGGACCGGACCACCTTGTCGTGGCTCCAACGGTCGCGGTAGAACACGTCGCCCGCGCGGCCGCCTTTGCGGAAAACGGCCCGGCCATCGTCGGATTCCTCCCAGCGGGTGAAGAATTTCCCGACGGCCAGCATCGCGTCGGATGCACTGCCGTCTGTACCTGGTTTGATCGGTCCGGCTGCCATGTGGCCCACCCTATGGCTTGGATGTGACTTAGGCCACCCTTCCAGGTGCAGTCCGGATGCATTCCGTCGGCATTCTTATCCGGCCTCCGGCCGGGCCGGCAGTTTCTTTTGCCAGGCAGCCTCGTCACCGGCCGGTGCGAAGCCAAGGGCTAGGTTGATGTCCAGCATGTGGCTGTTCTCCGCCGCGTTCCAGGTGTACAGCCGGCGGCCCTGCGGCCAGGACTCCGCTACGCGCTGCAGGTTCCGGGCCTTGAGCCAGAGGCCCAGGCGGTGGCCGCGATGCGCACGCAGCACCAGGGTGTCCTCTTGGTACACGACCTCGGGTTGTTCCGGAAACCACTCAAGGACGGTATGCCCGACAAGGTCGCCGGTGGGCGCGTGCTGCACTGCCACCACCAGGCTCCGGCCGTTCATGCGCTTGAGGTTCTCCTCCTTGTGCCGCACCCGGACCGCGTCCCAGACTTCCTCCTCGTAGTCGAGTTCTCCGAGGGGAGCGTCGGTGCTCATCCGCTGGCGGAGCACAGCGTATTGGTCCAGGTATTCCGGCGGGCAGCTGTCAGCCCACTCCACCAGCCGGTAGCTGCCGGCGGCCCTGGCCGCGGCCGACTCCACCTGCCCGATCAGGCGGCCGGCGTCGGCGGGTATCGGCATCCGGCTGCACCGGTCCACTTGTTCCAGCTGGAAGCCGCTCGACGTGGCAAACCGGACAGCCGGCGATGCCGCCGGAGCGGAGCCGTACCCCGTTTCGGCCTGCAGCATCGCCTGACCCTCCATCTTGAAACCTACCGGGTGTTCGCTCCACGACTGGAGCGTGGTCCGGCCCCGGCTTCCCGCCAGTGCTTCGGCTTCAGCCAGCAGCCGTCGGCCGATTCCCCGGCGCCGGTACTGCGGGTGCACCGCCACAAAAACATAGCCGTTTTGTTCATTGTCTTGCAGCGACAGTTCCAGCAAGGCACGGCCTACGTGACGATCTCCGTCCCTGGCTGCCCAGAGATAGGTGGCCGTGTAGTCGTTGGCACGGGAACCTTCCAGCCTGGCGGCCGGACTGACCCAAAAATCGTTGTTCCCCCACAACAGGCAGCTGACCAGGTTGGCCAGCTCAGCGGAGGCAGTGAAGTCGGCACCCGCTTGCCCTGCCAGCGACTCCGGGATCGGTAGCGGCGCGATGGTGATCGACGTAATCGGCATGTCGGCTCCTCGGACCTGCACGAGTGATTGAGTCTTACCAATCACCTTACGGCATGGCGTCGGGCCAACACCAGAGTCGGTGTAGGCGCAGTCAGCCCGGCCTGCGCCACAGCGCGACCAACGCCGTCTCCCGGCCAGCACCACAGCGCGACCAACGCCGTCGCCTCGGCCAAAAGCACAGCCGACCTGACCTGTCATCCCGATCAACCCGCCGCGGGCACCCCTGCCGCCCGGCCCAGTATGGAAGGACCCGGAGGTCCGGCGTAGGCTGTCCAGACACAGGACCGGCCCGGGACTGAATCTGGTTCTGCGCCACAGGGGAGAAAAAGATCGGAGTCAGCCATGGCCAGCAACAGCGCTACCGGCACAGTCGTCGTAGGAGTCGATGGTTCCGAAGCCTCGCTTGAGGCCCTGCGAGAGGCCCAACGCCTGGCCGAGCCGCTCGGTGCCGATCTTGAGGCCATCGCCGTCTGGGAGTTTCCGCAGATGTACGACGGCTACACCGTCATGGGGATCGACGGGTTCAAAGAGCGGGCCGGACAGATCCTGCACGAATCTGTGGAGAAGGCTCTTGGCCCGGACAACAATGTCCGCACGCGCTTGGTGCGGGGTGCTGCCCGGCAGGCCCTGATCGAGGCCAGCAAAGAGGCCCGGATGCTGGTGGTCGGCCGGCGCGGCCACGGCCGGTTTGGTGGCTTGCTGATCGGCTCGGTCAGCTCGGCCTGTGTGGCACACGCACATTGCCCCGTTGTGGTGGTGCATACTCCGGAATCCGATAAGACGAACTGAGGTTCCCGGCCGGAACCTGTTAAACGGAACCCGGCGTTAAAACGGCAATGGCCGCAGCGTGATGCTGCGGCCATTGCCGGTGGACGCCGTTGCCAGCGAACGTGAAGTCCTGACTAGGCCTCCACAGCCACCTTGGTCACGTTCGGGTCCACGGCGATGCCGGGGCCGAAGGTGGTGGCGACGGTGGCCTTCTGGATGTAGCGGCCCTTGGAAGCGGACGGCTTCAGGCGCAGTACTTCTTCCAGAGCGGCGGCGTAGTTCTCCACCAGCTTGTTGGCGTCGAAGGACACCTTGCCGATGATGAAGTGGAGGTTGGCGTGCTTGTCGACGCGGAAGTCGATCTTGCCGCCCTTGATGTCGTTGACAGCCTTGGCCACGTCTGGGGTCACCGTACCGGTCTTCGGGTTCGGCATCAGGTTACGCGGACCCAGGACCTTACCCAGGCGGCCGACCTTGCCCATCAGTTCCGGCGTCGCCACGGCGGCGTCGAAGTCGGTCCAGCCGCCCTGGATCTTTTCGATCAGGTCGTCGGAGCCAACGAAGTCGGCGCCGGCGGCGATTGCGGCCTCGGCCTTGTCGCCGGTGGCGAAGACCAGCACGCGGGCGGTCTTGCCGGTGCCGTGCGGCAGGTTGACCGTGCCGCGGACCATCTGGTCAGCCTTGCGCGGGTCAACGCTGAGGCGGAAAGCCACCTCAACGGTCGCGTCGAACTTCGACGGGTTGGTCTCCTTGGCCAGGGTGATTGCCTCGACCGGGGCGTAAACCTTGTCCGCCTCGATCTTGGCTACAGCTGCCTCATATGCTTTGCTGCGCTTTGCCATCTGCTTTTTCTCCTTGTGCAGTTGTGGTCTGCGGACCGCGCTCGGCCCTGCCACAACGACGGCGGTGTTCCCACCTTTGGCGAGCCATGTCGCCGTCGTTCTTTGAATTGTTTTGTTGGGGCCGAAACAGGACGAAAGTCCTGGCACGACCGCCGGGCTAGGGGGTTAGCCCTCGCTACTCGACCTCGATGCCCATGGAGCGGGCGGTGCCGGCGATGATCTTGGCAGCAGCCTTGATGTCGTTGGCGTTGAGGTCATCCATCTTGGTGCTGGCGATCTCGTCGACCTGCGCCTGGGTCAGCTTGGCAACCTTGTTGGTGTGCGGGGTAGCCGAACCCTTCTGCACGCCTGCGGCCTTCTTGATCAGCTCGGCGGCCGGCGGGGTCTTGGTGATGAAGGTGAAGGAACGGTCTTCGTAGACCGTGATTTCAACCGGGATCACGTTTCCGCGCTGGGATTCCGTGGCAGCGTTGTACGCCTTGCAGAATTCCATGATGTTGACACCGTGCTGACCAAGTGCCGGACCGATCGGCGGTGCCGGGTTGGCGGCGCCTGCCTGGATCTGCAGCTTGATGAGGCCGGTGACCTTTTTCTTGGGGGCCATATCGGGTCCTTCTCTCACATTACGTACCGCGGCACAGGAGCGTGCCTGCGGTGGTTGGCCGCCATGGCGTGGCGGCCGCCCGTGCGGGCCCGGCTAAAGCGGGTCCGGATCCGCACGAAGTCTTTGGTTACTGGATCTTGGTGACCTGGCTGAACGAGAGCGTGACCGGGGTTTCGCGCTCGAAGATGGTCACCAACACCACCAGCTGCTGGGATTCCGGCTTGATCTCGGAGATCGTTGCCGGCAGCGTCTCGAACGGCCCGTCGTTGACCGTGACCGACTCGCCGACCTCGAAGTTGACGGTGATCGGCGTGCTCGAGGCTGCGGCCTTGCCAGCTGCCTTGCCCGCGGCCTCCGGCTTGGCGCCGGTGATGGTGTGCTCCAGCATGGAAGCAACTTCCTTCAGGCTCAGCGGCACCGGGTTGTGGGCGTTGCCCACGAAGCCGGTCACGCCCGGCGTGTGGCGGACAGCACCCCAGGAGGCGTCGGTCAGGTCCATCCGGACCAGCACGTAGCCGGGAATGCGCACGCGCTTGACCAGCTTGCGCGTGGTGTTCTTGATCTCCACGACCTCTTCCATGGGGACCTGGATTTCGTAGATGAAATCTTCCATGTTCAGGGTCTGGATACGCGTTTCCAGATTGACCTTCACGCGGTTTTCGTAGCCGGCGTAGGAGTGGATGACGTACCAGTCGCCGGGCTGGCGGCGCAGCTTGGCGCGGAACGCTTCGAGCGCTTCCTCTTCGGTCTGCTCGACCTCTTCGGCGGCCTCTTCGGCAGCGGCGGCTTCGGTCATGCCTGCCTCGGCAGCGGCCTCGGCCGCCTCGTCGAGAACCGGGGCGTCGTCGGCAGCCTGGTCAAGCTCGCTGGCCAGATCGGTACCGGCAGTCTCTGCGTCTTCAACGCCAGAAGCCGACACCTCGTCGGTGCCGGTCTCGGTAACCTGCTCGTCTGCTTCCAGCTCCACGTTCTCTTCGGAGTTCTGGGCTTCGAGTTCCTGGTCGGACACTTGGCTTCCTGCTTTCTTCTTCAGCTCACTTGGCTCGCGCCGGCTTTCCGCCGTCGTCGTCATCCATCCGTACGGCTGCCGCATACACGGGCGTTACTGTTCGGGTATGCCGTCTCCGAAGACGAAGAACGCGGCCTGGCCGAAAACCAGATCCAGCAGCGTAACGAGCAGCATCATGATGGCCACGAATGCAATCACTACCAGCGTGTAGTTCACCAGTTCCCTGCGGGTCGGCGTGACGACCTTTTTGAGTTCTGCGATGGTCTGGCGGACAAACAAAACGATCCGGGCGAAGAAACCGCGCTTGTCGGTCTTTCGTCCGGTGGGGCGCCCCTTGGGGCTACTGGCAGCCGTATCGGTCAACCTGGCCTCACTCATTCTGTCCGGTGTCCGGCCCGGGTCGGCCTCGGCCGGCCTGAACCACTGCTTCGTGCTGGGATGCTGAACTGCTGCAGTCATGTCTGCGACGGTTCTGCGCAGGGCAGACAGGACTCGAACCTGCAACCTGCGGTTTTGGAGACCGCTGCGCTACCAATTGCGCCACTACCCTATGGAGCCGAATACCGCCTGATGGTCCCGCCGGGCGGGCATGGAACATCATGGCGTTTTCAACACCGGAGATCTAGTTTACGCCAGCGATGCGCCGACGTCGAACCGGACCCCGTTTGCCGCCCGGAAAGGCGACTGATCCATTATGCAACATTTCCGACGGCCCCTTGACCACGCGGGGGTTCCCGGGTGGCCGCCGGGCGTTCTCAGGTCCCCGGGCGTATCCGGCTTCCCTGGGCATTCCCGGACAGCACCAGGGACTTCTAGGCAGCGGCTACGCGCGCCACCCAGTGGCCGCGGTGGCGCGCAAGCCGGCCGCGGATTGTTGGACCGCGGGCCGCGGTGCCCGCGCAGGCGGGACATGGCCGACGGCCTGCACCTAGACTATGAAACAGTCCTACACGCTACTGAAGACGGGAATCCCATGCCTGCCAACGCCCGCGTCTCCCGGCGCATCGCGTCCATCGCCGAATCCGCCACCCTCGCCGTCGATGCCAAGGCCAAGGCGCTGAAGGCTGCCGGGCGTCCGGTGATCGGCTTCGGGGCGGGCGAACCGGACTTCCCCACACCGGAGTACATCGTTGAGGCCGCCATCGAAGCCGCCCGGCAGCCGCGTTTCCACCGCTACTCCCCCGCCGGCGGGTTGCCTGAGCTGAAGCAGGCTATTGCGGATAAGACGCTGCGTGACTCCGGCTACCAGGTGGATCCGTCCCAGGTGCTGGTGACCAACGGCGGCAAGCAGGCCGTCTACGAATCCTTCGCCACCTTGCTGGACCCGGGCGACGAAGTCCTGGTCCCCACACCGTTCTGGACCACCTACCCGGAGGCCATCCGGCTGGCCGGCGGCGTCCCGGTGGAAGTTTTCGCCGGCCCGGAGCAGGGCTACCTGGTGACCGTTGACCAGCTTGAAGCCGCGCTGACCGACAACACCAAGGTGCTGCTGTTCGTCTCCCCGTCCAACCCCACCGGCGCCGTCTACTCGCCCGAACAGGTCGCCGAGATCGGGCGCTGGGCTGCCGCAAAGGGCTTGTGGGTGATCACCGACGAGATCTACGAGCACCTGACCTACGACGGCATGCCGTTCACCTCCATCGCCACCGCGGCGCCGGAACTGGGCGACAAGGTGGTCATCCTCAACGGCGTCGCCAAGACCTACGCGATGACCGGCTGGCGGGTGGGCTGGATGATCGGCCCGAACGACGTGGTCAAGGCCGCCACCAACATGCAGTCGCACGCCACCTCCAACGTGGCGAACGTGTCCCAGATGGCTGCGCTGGCGGCCGTGTCCGGACCGCTGACCGCCGTGGACGAAATGAAGGTCGCCTTCGACCGGCGCCGCAAGGCCATGGTGGACGGCTTAAACGCCATCGACGGCGTGGAATGCCCGACGCCGAAGGGCGCGTTCTACGCGTATGCCGACGTCCGCGGGCTGCTGGGCAAGGAATTTTCGACGGCGAACGGCACCATCCGCCCGGCGACCTCCGCAGAACTGGCCGCCCTGATCCTCGATGAGGTCGAAGTCGCCGTCGTCCCGGGCGAGGCCTTTGGCCCCTCCGGCTTTGTGCGGCTGTCCTACGCCCTCGGCGACGACGATCTCGCCACCGGCGTCGGCCGGCTGCAGGAGTTCCTGGCCAAGGCCAAGTAACTCACCCCGGCCGCCCTGGGGCCGGTACGCCTCTCGGTGGTGCCGGTCCTCGGCGCGGCCCGCCTCGGCGGTCCCGCCTCTCGGGCGGTACCGCCGCCCGGCAGCCTTCACACCCAGCCGAACGCCGCGGCAGCCCCAGGGCCGTGAGCAGCAGTTGCCTCGGCGTCGTACCGAATCGCAGCTTACGGCCCCGGACGCCGGGCCGTACGCTGCGCGGCGGCTCCGGCACCGGGTCTCTCGTTCCAATGCTCCTCAATCCCGTTATTCCGACCGTCACTATGCCGCCCGTGCGGCTACCCCACGGCCGGCGAAGTACCGGCTGACTGGCCGCAAGATGGACTCCGGATCGTCGAGAATGTCTCCGGCAGGAAGCACTAACAGGTCCCGGCCGAGGAGCGTCAGTTCGTTCCAGCGGCGCCGGTCCTCGGTGAAGGACGCCTCGTCGGAGTGGTAGTTTTTGCCGTCGATTTCCAGCAGCAAGCGGCCTTCAACTTCCAGGTCGATCCTGCCGACTCCTTCGATCCGTCTCTGACAAACCACGTTGTAGCCGGACGAGCGCAGTACGTGGCGGGCCAGTGTTTCCGGGACTGACATGGACGCCGGGTCGATGGCCTCGATGACCTCGTCTGCCCGCTTGCTCCCCCGCCCACGGCTGAGCCGGCGCGCGTCCTCCACGGTGATGTGGCCCTGAACGACAGCAGATTCAATGATGACAAGGGCTTCTCTGAGTGGAAAGCAGCTCAGGACTTGCCGGAGACAAACGTCAATCGGAACTACCGTGCCGTGTGCTTCCCGGGTTCGATGCACCTTGCCGTAGCGCGGCTTGGCAACAGAGCGCGGAGCACTCACATGGAGGCCGCGGTAGGGCCTGTGCACCCACAAGCCGTGAAACGCTGCAGCGCTGAAACACCCCACGGAGGCACCGATCGCCTTGGCTTGTGCAATTTCAGCGACCACATCGAGGATCGCGTAAAGACCAAAGCGGATCCGCTGCACGGACCCCGCTTCAACGGCTTCCTTCAATCTTCGCGCCGTCACACCCGCGTCCTGTAGCCGACGCCATCGTGCAATTCCGCCTTGTCGACGCAGAGCCATCACCGGATCCATGGCACAAGCCTGCTAGGTGGCGCGTAGTTCGGGCGGCATGCCCCGGAATGTGTGGATAACTGCTGGACCCCCTTCTGGCCCGTTTGGAAAGCTCGACGTGCCGAGGAAGGTGCCGTCTGAGTCCTTAGCCGTCCCGCCAGGCGATGTATGTACGCTATACGCCACATTGGCCCAGCCAACGGTCCCGCTTTGTCGCATCTGCGTGATGAAGTGACCATATAGCCAGCAGATGCGGAAACTCCCAACCGGTTTGGCAGGCAATGTGGCGCATCCTGTACAGGGCAGCACGAAGGAGCAGGCTTGGAATCTCGGTAAGTATGTCTTGGCGCATCACAGCGAGCATGCCAGAGGCGCGGCGCAGCCAGCCCGTCGCCCACAAGACCATCCCGAGTGCTCCGGCAGATTGAGCGGCTTTCGGACGGTCGGGCAGGGCGCCGGCCGGCTGCCCTACAGGATCCGGCGGTCGACGGCCCAGCGGGTCAGCTCGTGCCGGGACGACAGCTGCAGTTTGCGCAGGACGGACGAGACGTGGGTTTCGACGGTCTTGATGGAGATGAACAGTTCCTTGGCCACTTCCTTGTACTGATAGCCGCGGGCGATCAGCCGCATGACTTCCAGTTCGCGCGCGGAGAGCTTGTCCAGCTCGTCGTCCACGTTGGCTACCGCTGCCGTGCCGAAGGCGTCCAGCACGAACCCGGCCAGACGCGGCGAGAAGGCGGCGTCCCCGCCCGCCACACGCTGGACGGCGTCGGAAATCTCCGCCCCGGATACGGTCTTGGTGACATAGCCGCGGGCGCCGGCCCGGATCACGGTGACCACGTCTTCGGCTGAATCGGAAACGCTCAGGGCCAGGAACTTGGTCTCCCCCAGCAGGGCCGCGCAACCCGCAACCACCTCGGCCCCGCCGCCGCCCCTTCCGCCGGGCAGGTGCACGTCCAGCAGCACTACGTCGGGCCGCTGCTCATGGATGGCCGCAATTGCCTGCTCCACCGTCGCGGCCTCGGCAACGACCTCGATCCGCTCGTCCAGATCGGCTTTCAAGCCCGAACGGAAGATGGCGTGGTCGTCAACGACGACCACGCGGATGGGTTCGGTCACGATGCGGTTCCTTCCTGAGGGTGTTCCAAGCTGAGATGGACTTCGGTGCCGCTGCCGGTATTGCGGATCCGGGCCTCGCCGCCGTGGCGTTCCATCCGGCCGATCAGCGATTCACGGACGCCCATCCGGTCCGGCGGCACGGATGCCAGCTCGAACCCGGGACCCCGGTCGCGGACAAAGACTTCGCTGCGCGCCGGTGTGCACTCAACATAGACCGAGATGCCGCCGCCTGCATGTTTGGCCGCGTTTTGCACAGCTTCACGGGTGGCATGCACCAGGACCTCATGCCGGTCGGTCATAGCCGCATCGCCCACTGCCACCACTTCCACCGGGTGCCCGTAGGCGTCTTCGATCTCCGCTGCCACTGCCTTGACCCGATCGACCAAGTTGCCTTCCTCCTGCCGCTTGTCCCGGTACAACCATTCGCGCAGTTCGCGTTCCTGCGCGCGGGCCAAACGGGTCACGTCCTGCTCCGACCCGGCACGGTTCTGGATCAGCGCGAGCGTCTGCAACACGGAGTCATGCAGGTGCGCGGCAATTTCGGCCCGTTCAGTTTCCCGGATGCGGCCGGATCGCTCGGTCTCCAAATCGCGCCAATACTTCAGCACCCACGGCGCCAGGACCAGCAGGACGCCGGCCAGCACGGCCAGCGAGGCAAACAACGTCGGCCACATGGCCTCCCAGGTGATCGACCCGGACACCATGGTGACGATGCCGGCCACCACCAGCACCAGCCCGGCCAGCAACCGCACGGCACCCTGCGCGCCGGTGGCACCGGCGCGGTCCATCAGTCCACTGCGCCGGGAATCATCCAGCTGCATCCAGGCGATCACCGCACCGGCCGCAATGGCGAGGACGGGCAGCCATGTTCCCCACGGCAGATTAATGCCGGCGAGCTGTGCGACGACGGCGCCGCCCGCCAGCACCAAGGCCGCGCCGATCAGGATTTCCTTGCCGCCGCGCTGCAGCAGCCGCGGCGCGGCCACTTCGGCCTGCACTGCAGCTGCGCCGGGCTGTGTGAGGGGCTGGCCAACAGGCCGGCTGACGCTGCCATCCCGGGCGGTCACGTCTCGGCCTGTGCCATCCCGGCCGGCGCCGGAAGCGCCGAATCCCCGGGCGAAGTTCTCCGCAATGTTCCGCGGGTTGAAGGCGCGCTGGGCAGCCATGGCTTCATCGGCGGCGGTGGGTACCAGCAGCCAGAGCCATATGTAAAGCAGCGCCCCCGCACCGCCGGCCAGCGCCAAGACCACCATTCCCACCCGGACGATTCCAACCGAGACGTTCAGGTGTCGGGCCAGTCCCGCGCACACGCCCGCAATGATGCGGTCCTCGGTCGACCGGATGAGTGGTTCTCGCATGGGTTAATCCAAGCATGCGCCGCAGCCCCGACCTACCATCCTGCCCGAATTCAGGGGAACCCCGGCCGGGCGGTCAGGGAAGGGTCAGGGTGGCACCCCATAGAGGAAGGGTGGCGCCAGTTGGAATGATCTAACTATGACCTCACACGCACCGACCCCGAATGACGGCACTGACCGCCCAGGCGATCCGGACCAGCAGCCGGACGCCTCCGAACAAACTCCCGGGCAAGCCCCGGCGCCCGCATCCGACGAGCCGGAGATCGCCGAAGCAGAGGCCGCACAGCCGGCGATTGCGGAAGCGGATGCGCCCGAGCCTGACTCTGCTCCGGCCGCTGCTACACACGCCGATGACGCTGCCCGCTACGATGACGCCGAGCCCGTCGAGGCACCGCGGCCCGACGACGCTGCCCGCGACGACAATGCCGACGACGCTTTCCGCGACGGCACCGACTCCCCTGCCGACGACGCCGGCGGCGACGCTTTCCGCGATGACCGTGGGACCAACCCCACCGAACCGCTTGCCGCGGAAACCTACCCGACCACACCGATCGGCTCCGGGTACACCCGCGGACCTGCCGGTTCCGACTTCACCGGAGGCCCGGCGGGATCCGACTTCACCGGCGGACCTGCCGGTTCCGACTTCACCGGAGGCCCGGCGGGATCCGGCTACACCGGTGGACCTGCCGGCCCCGGCTACACCGGCGGACCGGGCTTTGGCAGCGGCAACGCGGGCTTTCCGCCGCCTCCGCCGTCGGGCGCTGCCGGCGCATTCCCTCCCCCGCCGCCCGGTGGACCGGTGGGGCCGCCGAGCAACGCATTTTTTAACTGGTTTCGTAACCTCGGCATGCCCCGCGGGCAGGACCGCTGGATCGGCGGCGTCGCCTCGGGCGTTGCACACCGGATCGGGCTGGACCCGATTCTGGTCCGCGGACTGTTCATCCTGCTGGCCGTCTTCGGCGTCGGCGTGCTCCTCTATGGCATCGCGTGGGCGCTGCTGCCCGAGCCGGACGGCCGCATCCATGCCGAAGAAGCAGGACGCAGCAGCTGGACGGCCGGCATGACCGGCGCGGTGATCTTCACCGTCCTCGGCGTGTTCAGCCGGCCCTTCGGCTGGTTCACCAACGACTGGGGCTGGGGCTTCGGCGGCTTCGTCTGGGCCGCCATCTGGGTCGGCGCCGTGGCGTTCTTTGTCTACTGGCTGGCCACGCGCAACAAGGACGGCGCTCCCGCCGGTACGTCGCAGCATGGGACCGCGGGTTTCCCGCCGGCACCTGCTGCGTCCGGACCAGGCACCTCCACATATGGCAGCGAGTATGACAAACCTGCCAGCACCTCCACCGATCCGGCCGCGGGCAGCCACTCCGGCCCGTCCCACTCCCCCGGCTCCAACTTCGGTTCGGCCTCCGGCTGGGGATCAGCCTCCAGCTTCGGGTCGACGCCGGCTGCCGGGACCGGTTACGGAACCTCCGGCGGCTACCAGGGCCCGCCCCGTCCGACCTACCCGCAGCCGCGCCCGTACCCGCAGCCAGCCCCGGTACCGCCGAAGCCCGCACCCCGCGGACCCTCGGGCGCAGCCATCGCGCTGACCCTGGGCGCCGCGATGCTGGCAGCCGGCGCCGTGCTGGGACTGAATGCGCTGGAGTTTGTTGAACTGGGCCTGAACGTTGTCCCGGTCGCGATCGCCTCCGCACTCATCGTGATCGGCCTCGGCGTCGTCGTGACCGGCTCCCTGGGCCGCACCTCCGGGATCCTCGGGTTCCTGGCCGCCGTGGGGCTGGTGCTGTCGCTGGTCTTCTCTGCCGGAATGCAGTGGACGGCCTCCAACTTCGCCATCGCCTCCAGCCGCACCTGGACCTCGACCGCCGCCCCGGCAGCGGGCGACGGCTACAGCGTGGTGGCCGGCAACGGCACCGTGGACCTGCGCGGCGTGTCCGGGTCCCGCTTCGGAGGCCCCGCTGTCGTCCCGGTCAACGCGGTTGCTGCGTCCGTCACGGTCATCATTCCTGACGACGTACCGGTGAAGGTTGAAACACAGATGGCGCTCGGCAACGTCGAGTACGCCACCCCCTCGGACAGCGGACGCCAGTCCGGCGTCTGGCAGCCCGGAACCTACATCATCAACGACGACGGCGGCGCGCCGGAGATCATCCTGTCCGTCAGGGGCGCGGTCAGCAGCGTCGACATCCTGACCGTTAGCGAACTGGAGCAGAACCAATGAGCACTGAATACAAGCACGACGACGATCGCCGGCCCCGCGTGGGCACCATCATCTGGGGACTGATCGCCATGGCCGTGGGCCTGCTGGTGCTCGCCGGATCCTGGTGGAACATCAGCTTCAACTGGGCCTACGTCATGATCGCCCTGCTGATCGGCTCCGGCCTCGCCCTGGTGGTGGCCGGCGTGCTGAGCGCCACCCGCAACCGCGGCCGATAATCCTGGCCGGCACACGATAACCCCCAACTGCCGACACCTTCCCCTGGCCACCCGCCCGGCAAGGGCAGTTACTTCCCCGAGTGACAACAGCTCCCGAACACGAAAGCATGGTCCCATGGAAACTTTTTACCGAATGCTCCGCTCCAGCCCGGTCCGGCGCGGGCCCGACCGCTGGGTGGCCGGCATCTGCGGAGGCATCGCTGCAAAGTTCGGCTGGGACGTGACGTGGGTGCGCATCGCCACCCTGCTGATCTTCCTGTTCCCCGGCATCGGCCTCGGCACCTACTTGGTGCTCTGGCTCTTGCTGCCGAAATACGACGGCAGCATTGCGCTGGAGAACCTGCTCCGCAAGTTCTGACCCGCCTGGGCGACAGCCAGACCGGAGCCTCCGCGCATGCGGGGGCTCCGGCACTTTTAAGCGGCAAGCCACCGCGGGAAGTGTGGGCTTTGGTACGTTAGGCGCGGCTCCTTGTGACTGCGGTGAGGTTCCTACGTAGAATCGAGGCGGGCTCAATGGGGTGCTCGCACTGACCGGCCGGCCACCGAGAAGGAGTACCCATGAGGATCGGCATCATGACCAGCGGCGGGGATTGTCCCGGCCTGAACGCGGTGATCCGCGGCATTGTGCTCAAGGGCATCACCGCACACGGGCACGAGTTCGTAGGCTTCCGCGACGGCTGGCGCGGCGTGGTCGAGGGCGACTTCATGAAGCTGCCGCGGCACCAGGTGCGTGGCATTTCCAAGCAGGGCGGCACCATCCTGGGCACCTCGCGCACCAACCCGTACGACGGCCCCAACGGCGGGCCGGAGAACATCCAGCGGACCCTGGACAAGCTGGGTGTCGACGCGCTCATCGTGATCGGCGGCGAGGGCACCTTGGCCGGCGCACACCGGCTCACCGAGGCCGGGCTGAAGATCGTGGGCGTGCCCAAGACCATCGACAACGATCTGGAAGCCACCGACTACACCTTCGGTTTCGACACCGCCGTGCAGATTGCCACCGAGGCGATCGACCGGCTGCGCACCACCGGCGAATCGCACCACCGCTGCATGATTGCAGAGGTCATGGGCCGTAACGTCGGCTGGATTGCGCTGCACGCGGGCATGGCCTCCGGAGCGCATGCCATTCTGATTCCCGAGCAGCGTGTCACCATCGACCAGGTCTCCGAGTGGGTGCTGCACGCGCAGAAACGCGGCCGCGCCCCACTGGTGGTGGTGGCGGAAGGCTGGGTTCCGGACGGCGAGCTGGGCCCGCACGCCGAGCGCGGGCTGGACAGGTTCGGCCGGCCCCGGCTGGGCGGCATCGGCGAACGGCTGGCCCCGGAGCTGGAAGCGCGCACCGGCATCGAGACCCGCGCCACGACCCTGGGCCACATCCAGCGCGGCGGAGTTCCCTCCGGCTACGACCGCGTGCTGGCCACCCGTCTGGGCATGGCGGCGGTGGATTCGGTGTCCGCCGAACGCTGGGGCACCATGGTGGCGCTGCGCGGCACGGACATTGCGCACGTGGGTTTCGAGTCCGCACTGAACAACTTAAAAACGGTCCCGCAGCACCGTTACGACGAGGCAAGGGTTCTCTTCGGCTAAGCCTTCAGTAATCTGGCCGGTATGCGATTGGACGCAGGAACAGCCGACATTGTGCTGCTGGCGTGGGCACGTTTGCTGGGGTTTGCCGACAACGCCTTCGCCTCGGGCGGGGGCCGGCTGACCAAGATCAACAACGACGCCGGTGCGCTCACCTTTGTGCGCCTGTTCGACAGATCCGCATTGGTCGGCCCGGAATGGGCGGTGGAAGCGGCCGCCCCCTACTCGGACGACGAGCTCACCGAGTACCAAACGCTGATGCAGGTGAGCCGGGAGCACGGCGGCCACGGGCTGGGCAAGGCGGTGCTGTCCTACGCGGACGATATGCCGGTGGTGCAACCCGAACGGGAGGCCACGGTGTCCACTGCGGGCAGTGACGTCGCCCGTCTGGAGGCCATGTGCCCGCCGGACGACAACCACGAAGTGGGGCTGGCCGGCATGGACAAGTCCTTTGTGCTGCTGGACGGCAGCACGCCGATGGCCGGCGCCGGCTACAAGGAATGGCAGCAGATCCTGGCCAACCTGAGTGTGCTGACTGCGCCTACCTACCGGCGCCGCGGCGCCGGGGCGCTGATCGCGGCAATCGCCGGCCACGAGGCGCTCTCCTCCGGGCTGATCCCGCAGTGGCGCTCGCATGAAGCGAATGAAGCCTCCCGCGCACTGGCCGCCAGCCTGGGCTTCTGGGACGCCGGCACCCAGACGTCGGTGATCCTGCCGAAGGGCTAAAACGCCGAAGGACTGAGACTCAGCGCGGCGCGCGCAAGAACCCGGTCTGCCGGCCGACCACCTGGCCGGCGTCGGTGGTGACGATGACTTCCTGGGCGGCGTCATAGCTCTCGCCGTCGTCCACCACCGTCAGCTGCGCCTGCGGATCGGCCGAGCGCTTGACCACTGCCAAGGCAATCGGCCCCATTTCGTAATGCTGTGCCGCGGAGGTAATGGCACCGACCCGCTTGTCGCCGAGCAGGACGTCGCTGCCCGGGGCAGGAAGCGTGTGCTGGGAGCCGTCCAACTGGAGGAACACCAGCCGGCGCGGCGGATGGCCAAGGTTGTGCACGCGGGCAATGGTCTCCTGGCCCTTGTAGCAGCCCTTGGCCAAGTGCACGGCGGTGCGGAGCAGATCGAGCTCATGCGGAATGGTTTTCTCGTCCGTCTCGGCGCCGAACCGCGGGCGCCAGGCCGCGATCCGCAGTGCCTCTGCCGCCCAGACGCCGGCCAGCTGCAGGCCGGTAACGGCAGCCTCAAGTTCGTCGGCCGGCAGCAGATACTCGTACCAAGTCCGCTCCAGGCCGGGGTGCTGGGGTTCGTTGATCCCGGTGTAGGCATAGCCGCCAACGCCGATCTGCGGCCACGGGTCCTGCCACACAGTCCTGCCGTCGAACGCCGGCACCGGTTTGACCGAACCGACCACGGCCCAGTCCGCGGTGACATCGGCGACGTCGACCCGCAGCATGAACTTCATCGAGTCCAGCCAGGCGGCCAGCGGCGCGGCCTCGAAGGACTCGACAATCAGCCAGGTGCGTTCGCCGTCGTCCACAATCCGGGCGTCGTATTCGATCCGGCCCTGCACGGTGAGCAGCAGAGCCTCGCTGGACTGCCCCGGCTGCAGGTTCAGCAGCAACTGCGAAGAAAGGGTGTTCAGCCAGCTCAGCCGGTCCTCGCCGGCCACGGTCACCACACCGCGGTGCGACAGGTCCACCACGGCTTCGCCGCGCGCCAGCGCCCGCTGTTCGCGCAGCGGGTCGGAATAATGGGCGGCTACGCCGGCGTCGGCTCCGGAGGCTTCGACGGCGCCGGTCTGCAGAAGCAAGGGGCTGCGGTAAGTCATATTGGCATCAACTCCTGACGGCGGTGCCGAATTCCCGAGGGGCCGGCCTCCAACGGTATCGGCCCCTGGCGGTGACGGTTTCTGGCGGTGCCGGTTTCGATCAATATCGGCTTCTGAGCGGTGCCTGCCCGGCGACCTGGAGGGGCCAGATGTGCCGTCCCGGCAGGCGAGGTCGCTCGTGGTTGAGGTCGCCCGTGATTGAGGGCGCCAGCGGCTCAGGGGCGCTTGAAGATCAGGGGCGCTTGGTGAGGATGGCCGAGGCGTGCGGGGCCAGGTCTTTGCCCTTGGCCGCGGCCACGTCCCAGCGCCAGTAAAGGTCATTGTTGACCAGGCCGAAGATCCGGGTGGCCGCGCTGTAGTCCTTGGACTGCGATCCGCGCATGACCATGTCCGTGCTCAGCTGCACGCGCGGGCCCTTGATCTGGCCATAGTAAAGCTCGGAGATGCCGCCCGGGTGCACGATGGTGGCGGTGATGTCGAAGCCGCCGTCGGCGTTACGCAGCTCTTCGACTTCGTCCGCTGATTTCAAAGCCGGCACAATGTCCGCCGGGACCAGGCCCGGTCCGACGTCGGCGTCATTGAGTTTGCGGTCGAGCGCCCAGAAGCCGGTTTCCACCGACAACGGCCGCAACCGGTTGCCGTCCTCATCGGTGAGCCAGCTTTCGGCGGTGTACTGCAGGTAGGGCAGGCCGTTCTGCGTGAACGTGGCCTTCTGGACGAAGTGTTCGTCCTCCTCCTCGCCCGCGCCCAGCCGGCCAGCACCTTCCCAGGTACCGAGAAGCCATGACAGCGGCACCAGTTCCGGGGTCAGCTCCGTGGGCAGTTCAATCGGCATGATGAAGCGACGGGCCGCTTACTTCTGGCCCTTGAACAGGCGGACGACCACCAGCGAGGCGACAGCTGCAATGGACAGGCCGGCGAGGACCAGCAGGGAAAGGAAGGCGATTTCAAGACCGAGATACGACATGGCTCCATAGTAACGGGCCGGACGGAACGATGCCTGCTTGCGACGTAACCACCCGCTGTGACCTCGATCATTCGGGCGCACCTGCCGGCGCCGTACACACCACGTTTCCCGGCCGCGGCTTGATCAGCGCAGCAGCATCCGCTCCAGGAAGTAGACCAGCGAACCGGCAGACATCACCGGCGCCGCTCCCGCCGCGAGCATCGCCGACAGCCGGGTGGGGCCGCCGCCGGCCAGGATCAGCCGACGGAAGCAGACCAAGATGACGCCGACGACGGCGCCTACGACTGCTGCGGCAAGCATCGGCACGTTGGAGAACAGCGGGGCGGCCAGGGTCCCCGCCAGCGTAGCCAACACGACGCCCAGCGGCGCCACGATGCGGTCCGGCCAGGGCAGCAGGCAGACGCCGATGGCCACCAGCATGCTGATGCCGGTCACCAGCATCATGCCCGTGTTGGCGGCATTGGCGGCGAGCCGTTCGGCCGCCACCCACCCGGCCCCCAACGAGGTCAGCACCAAGCCTGTGCTGGTGCCAAAAGTGGATTCAAGCCGGTGTGGCTGCCCGGTTCCGCGGAGCAACTGGATCAGGAAAACGGCCATCACGCCGAGGGCAATCACCACGGCCATCCACATCAGCGGCATGCCGGAGGGGGCCACGCTGGCGAGCACCGCCGTCGCAATTCCTGCCAAGGAAATGACCACCGACAAGGTCTTTTTGGCGGGCACCTCCAGCAACACCGGCCAGCCGACCCCGATCACCACGGCGGTAACGCACACTACGGCCGTCAGCACGGGAAGGGACAGGTAGGAGGCACCGATGACGGCGCACAGTACGGCGGCCGCTGCTACGGCGACGATCCACGTTTTCACGCTAGTCATACTGCCTTATGACGCAGGGGCGGTGCGAGAACGCGCGGGGGTCCACGCCGTGGGCGCTATACTTGTGCCACCGTCCGGCAGTGTTCGCCTGCTTTGAGAGGACCTTCCGGGCCAAGCCCGATGATGTGCGCCGCAAACCCCTTGGAGGAACCATGCCGCACATTCTGCTGTTGACCAACAGCCCCGGCTCATCGATTGGCGTCCTGCCGGCCCTGGAACTGCTGAACCATAAGGTCCACATCCTGCCGGCAGAACCCACTGCACTGCTGGAAACCGACCCGGCCGACGTGGTGATGGTCGACGCCCGCAAAGACCTGGTCGGTGCGCGCTCGCTCACCCAACTGCTGAAGGCCACCGGGCTGGGCGCCCCGCTGATGCTGGTCCTCACGGAAGGCGGCATGGCCGCCGTCAGCGCCAACTGGCTGGCCGACGACGTGGTTCTGGACACGGCCGGGCCGGCCGAGGTGGAGGCGCGGCTGCGGCTGGTGATCGCCCGGGCCCACGCCGGCGACGAGGAAACCAGCACGGAGATCCACGCCTCCGGTGTGGTGATCGACGAGGCCAGCTACACGGCGCGGGTGGGTGGGCAGCCGCTGAACCTGACCTACAAGGAATTCGAGCTGCTCAAGTACCTGGCCCAGCACCCCGGCCGGGTCTTCACCCGCGACCAACTGCTGCACGAAGTCTGGGGCTACGACTACTACGGCGGCACCCGCACAGTGGATGTGCACGTGCGGCGGCTGCGGGCCAAGATGGGCTCCGACCACGAGCAGTTGATCGGCACCGTCCGGAACGTCGGCTACCGCTTCACGCTGGTCCGCGCCTCGGAAGAGGCACCCGCCGACATCGCGGGCTAAAGCAGGCCCCGGCGAACCCGCAGCCTGCCCGACCCGCAGCCTGCCCGGGCCGCAGCCTGCCCGGGGAAAGCGCCCGCCGACGTCGCCGGTTAAAGCCGCCAAACGGCCCCAGCCGCCGACCCGCTGCCTGCCCGAGGAAAGCGCCCGCCGACGTCGCGGGCTAAGCCGGTCCCCGCGGACCCGGCAGCACGCCCGCGCAAGCACCCGCCGAGCGTATTGCGCGCGCCAACCTCCCGCGGCGGCCCGCGCTAGCCCGCGGCCGCCGCCTGCTCGGATAGTCTGTGCTCATGACTGCATCGGATTCCGACCTGTGGCCCGTGCTGACCATCAAGGGCGCCCCTGACACCGAGACCCTCGCGGACATCAAGGCGCTCGCCGCCGCGGCCGAAGAATCCGACGGGAACCCGCCGCTCTCCGAGCAAACCTGGGTAAACCTGCGCGCCGCGGAATCCGGCGACTTGCTGGTGCTGGCAACCTACGCCGGCGAAGAGCGCTCGGATCCCGCCACCGCGAGCGCACTGGCCGGCGTCGCCGTCGTCAGCCTCGCCACCGCGGCCGGCGCCGACAGCGTCCTGGAACTGGTGGTGCACCCCTCCTACCGCGGCGAAGGTGTGGGCCTGCGGCTGGCCGAAGCGGTGCAGCAGCACACCGAACTGCCCGATCTGAAGGCCTGGTCGCACGGCGGGCACGAGGCAGCCGGGCGGCTGGCCGCCCGCTTCGGTTTCACCCCGGTGCGCGAGCTGTGGCGGATGCGCTTGACCCACCCTGCGGGAATGCCCGACGCCGAGCTGCCGGCCGGCGTCGTCATCCGAGCCTTCGTGCCCGGTCAGGACGAGGAAGCCTGGTTGGCCGCGAACGCCGCCGCCTTCGCCGACCATCCCGAACAGGGCGCCATGACCCTGTCCGATTTGCAGGCCCGCATGGCGGAAGACTGGTTCGACCCGGCCGGCTTCCTGCTGGCGGAGCGTCCGGACGGCGGCGGACTGCTCGGTTTCCACTGGACCAAAATCCATCCGCGGACCGGCAGCCATCCGTCGATCGGCGAGGTCTACGTGGTCGGGGTGACGCCGCAGGCACAGGGCACCGGGCTGGGCAAGGCCCTGACCATCGCCGGTATCAAACACCTGCAGGACGCCGGCGAGCACGCGATCATGCTCTACGTGGACGCGGACAACGAGCCGGCAGTGGGGCTGTACCGCAAGCTCGGCTTCACCCGCTGGGATGTGGATGTGATGTACGCGGCGCAGGCTCAGGCTGACGGGCAATAGTCGGTAATCTTATAGGTACCCGGCGCCTCGAGGAGAGGAGAGTCCGGCCCGCCGATGTAAGCAGGAGAGAGCATGGTCACCGAACCTGAAGCCGCAGCCATTCCCCGCTTAGGGTCTTCCGAGATGGTTCCTGCCCGCGCCACCCAGGACCGCATCGACATTCCGGAGTTCGCCCCCTCGCTGACCCCGGACGGCAACTTCACCCTGGACCGGTTCCTGGACCGCGAAATCAGCTGGCTGGACTTCAACGCCCGGGTCCTGGAGCTGGCCGAGGACGAGGACCTCTACTTGCTGGAACGGCTGAACTTCCTGTCCATCTTCGCCTCGAACCTGGACGAGTTCTTCATGGTCCGGGTGGCCGGCCTGAAGCGCCGGATCGCCACCGGGCTGGCGGTCCCCTCCGCGGCCGGGCTCTCGCCGAGCGAGCAGCTGGAACAGATCAAGGTCGCCGCGCACAAGCTGCAGCACCGCCATGCCCGGATTTTCGCCGAGCAGATCCGCCCGGCGCTGGCCTACGAGCACATCCACGTTGTCCGCTGGGATGAGCTGGACGAGGCGGCCCGCACCGAGCTGTCGGTGATGTTCCGGGAGCGGGTGTTCCCGATCCTGACGCCGCTGGCGGTGGACCCGGCCCACCCGTTCCCCTACATCTCCGGGCTCTCGCTGAACCTGGCCGTGATTGTCCGCAACCCGGTGAGCGAGAAGGAACTCTTCGCCCGCCTGAAGGTGCCGGACCAGCTGCCCCGGCTGATCGCCGTCGACGGACCCCGGGCCGGCTCGGTCCCGGGCCGCACCGCGCGGTTCATCCCGCTGGAGGACGTCATTGCCCAGCACCTGGACCTGCTCTTCCAGGGCATGGAAGTGCTGGAGCACCACACCTTCCGGGTCACCCGCAACGAGGATCTGGAAGTCGAAGAGGACGACGCCGAGAACCTGCTCCAGGCGCTGGAAAAGGAACTGCTGCGCCGCCGCTTCGGACCGCCGGTCAGGTTGGAAGTGGCCACGGACATCAACCCGAGCGTGCGCGAACTGCTGGTGCGCGAGCTCGGCGTGGAGGAATCCGAAGTGTACGCGCTGCCCGCACCGCTGGATCTCCGCGGGTTGGAGGCCATCTACCGGATCGACCGGCCGGACATGAAGTACCCCAAGCAGTTGGCGCATACCAGCCGCTTCCTGAACGAGAGCGAAACCTCCAAGGCCGCGAATGTGTTCGCCGCCATGCGCCGACGCGACATCCTGCTGCACCATCCCTACGACTCGTTCTCCACTTCGGTGCAGGCCTTCCTGGAACAGGCCGCCGCCGATCCGAAGGTCCAGGCGATCAAGCAGACCCTGTACCGGACGTCGGGCGATTCACCGATCGTGGATGCGCTGATCGACGCCGCCGAAGCCGGCAAGCAGGTGCTGGCCTTGGTGGAGATCAAGGCCCGGTTCGACGAGCAGGCCAACATCGACTGGGCCCGAAAGCTGGAGCAGGCCGGCGTCCACGTGGTTTACGGCATCGTGGGCCTGAAGACGCACTGCAAGCTCTCGCTGGTGGTGCGCCAGGAGGGCGACGGGCTGCGGCGCTACTGCCACATCGGCACCGGCAACTACCATCCGCGCACCGCCCGCTATTACGAGGACCTTGGCCTGTTAACGGCCAATTACCAGGTGGGCGAAGACCTCTCCAAGCTGTTCAACCAGCTCTCCGGCTACGCGCCGAAGTCCACCTTCAAACGCCTGCTGGTGGCACCGCGTTCCGTGCGGTCGGGACTGATTGACCGGATCGAGAAGGAAATCGCCAACAGCAAGGCCGGCCTGGCCGCGCGCGTGGTGATCAAGGTGAATTCCATGGTGGACGAGGCCATCATCGACTCGCTCTACCGTGCCTCGCAGGCCGGTGTGAAGGTGGACGTGATTGTGCGCGGCATCTGCGCGGTGCGCCCGGGCGTGCCGGGGCTCAGCGAGAACATCCGCGTCCGCTCCATCCTGGGCCGCTTCCTGGAGCACTCCCGCGTGTTCGGCTTCGCCAACGGCGGCGACCCGGTGGTCTACATCGGCTCCGCGGACATGATGCACCGTAACCTGGACCGCCGTGTGGAGGCCCTGGTGCAGCTGAACTCGAGGGAGGACATCAACGACCTGCTGGCCCTGTTGGACCGGTACATGGACCCGGGCACCGCCAGCTGGCATCTGGACAGCGACGGGGCGTGGACCCGGCACCACAAGGACGACGACGGCAACCCGCTCTCGGACATCCAGTCCTGGCTGCTCGCCTCCCGGTCCCGCCAGCGCACCCTCACCCGCCGCTGATGACGCAGAACAAAACCGACGACGCCGGCGCTCCCCCGGGCGTCAAAGTCACCGCTGCGGGGGCCCTGTGTTGGCGCGTCCGCCAGGGCCGGCTAGAGGTGCTGCTGATCCACCGTCCGCGTTACGACGACTGGTCCTGGCCCAAGGGCAAACTGAACAGCGGCGAAACCACACCCGAGTGCGCCGTTCGCGAGGTCGACGAGGAAATCGGCGTGCAGGTCCGGCTGGGCATTCCGTTGCCCACCATCTACTACCGGGTGAACCCCGGGCTCAAGCAGGTGCTTTACTGGGCTGCCAAGCTGGACAAGCAGGACCCGGTTCCCGACGGCAACGAAGTGGACCGCGTGCTCTGGTGCGCACCGGCCAAGGCACGCGAACTGCTGAGCAACCCTTCCGACGTCGAACCGCTGGACGCGCTGGTGGAAGCACACCGGCTGAACGAACTGGATACCTATCCGTTCGTCGTCGTCCGCCACGCCAAGGCCAAACCGCGGTCCGCCTGGTCACAGGCCGAGGGCGAGCGCCCGCTGGTGGCGACGGGGCGGCGGCAGGCCCTGGCGGTCTGCCGGATGCTGTCCGCCTGGAAGCCCAAGCGCATCGTTTCCAGCCCCTGGCTGCGCTGCGTGCAGACCGTCACGCCGTACGTGTTGCACACGCAGACCAAGCTGCGGACCGTGGACGCGATTACCGAACACAACAATGAGCGCAACCCGAAAAAGGCCCGCGCCGCACTGTTCCAGATGTTGGAGAAGGGCAAGCCGACGGCCGTCTGCACCCACCGGCCCGTGCTGCCGAACCTGTTCAAGGTCCTTGCCGACCGGATGGACCCGGTGCTGGCCGAGAAGCTGCCCACCGAGGACCCCTATCTGCGGCCCGGCGCCGTGCTGGTCTGCCACATCTCGAAAAAGCAGCATGGAAAAATTGTGGCGATGGAAATCCTCGACGCCTACGACGACTGAAGCCCGGCCACCCTTGACGCCTTAGCACTTTGTATCAAATACTTGATTCATTGCTACAGCCTGAGGGGAACTGTGGACTTACTGACCAGCACTGTCGTCGGGTTGCTGATAGGCGCCGTCATCATCTACGGCGTGCTGCGGATCATCGCTGGCAGGGCCGAGCCTGCTGCTGCCGCCAGCGAAGGGCCGCACTCCGGCTCGGGATCAGGTGTCCAACCCGGCTCAGGCGCAGGCTCTGGGCTATCCGACGAGTCCGCGCGAGATGCGGCCCGGATGCATGCGTTCTGGACGGCCATTATCGCGTTTTTTGCCAGCGGACTCTCTGCGGCCTCCAAGGTGGGTGACATTCCGGCCGCCTACTACGCCGGAAACACGGCAGCGCCATCTTGGCTGGCGGACTTGCTGACCGTCCTGGTGCCTCTTGTCAGCCTGGCCGGAATCTACATCATTGGCCAGTACACCTGGCCAAGGCCCCGCGGCAACGTGCGCCGTGCCGACATCACCCTCCGGCGCCTCCGCGACTACATCCCGCGGGCGCTGCTGGTGGTGATGACCGCGGCGTGCGTGCTGGCCGTTGCCACGACGGTGGCGGTCTGGGACCTGCCGGGCATCGAGGGCTTCAGCGGCACCCAAACCTTTGACGGTGTTGAGGTCACCGGCGAACACATCGGTCGCCAGCCCGGCAGCTACTTCGCACCAATCCTGCTGATCGGCATCCTGACGCTCGCGGCCGGCGTCGCCACAGCCACCGCCGACATCGTGCGCCGACGCCCGCTGGCATCGCTCAACAGCGAAGACAACCGCATCCTGCGCATCGTCCTGATCAACCGCCTCTTCCGTACCGCCACACTGCTTTTCGCCTCGCTCGGCGGCATGGCGGTCAGTTTCGCCAATCAGCAGGCGCCGACCCTGATCCTCGACGGACCCGCACCGATGACCGGCTGGGAACCTGCCCAGCAACTGGCAGGCTGGCTCACGGTCGCACTGATGATCGCCATGGCCCTGTGGCGCCCACCCCTGCTGGCACCCGATGGCGCTCCGCGCCGGCAGATCATCTACCGTGGCAGCTACGCCGCGGGGCAGGAGATCACCGATTCCATGCATACGGTCGCGGTGGTCTTCACCGTAGTTGCGTTATTGGCTGTCGGTGGCTGGGCTAGTTTCGTTGGTCCCCCGGCAACCGTTGCTGACACCGGAAACCCGGTCTTCCCCGCTTCGCCCCTACTCTTGCTGCCTCTGGCATTTGCCGTTCCGGTGACCGTGTTTGTGGCCGTTATTGCCTCCGGAGAGGTTCGGCTATGGCGTGGCCACACCAGATCGTCCCACCAGCCCGCTTCCGGCTGGACTGGATACGACCGCCCCGCGTCTGCGGCCCGTCTGGTTCCACGCCCGCTTCTTGCCGCCGCAGCCGGTGGCGCGGTGCTGCTGGCAGTCGCCATCGGCTTCAATGCTGCCGCTCCTGGCGGACAGCCCGACCTGCTGGCGGCTTTCGCCGTGGCCTGTATTGGCCTGCTCCTGTTCTGCGCGGCCGCCGTCCTGTTGGTGCACCGCCGTCCCCGATTGTTCGAGGCAACGCCGGAGGCAGACAACATGCTCCGCCGGGCTTCCGCCTTCCGTGTGACGCGAATAACCGCAGCCGGGCTGTTCGCCCTAACCGCCCAACTGCTCCTCGTACACCCCGCCGCCTGGGGCTGGGTCCTGGACGGACGCATCTCGCTGTACGTCCATCAACTGTCCCCCGGCCTGCACACAGCGCTCCGCATCACCACGGCAGTGCTCTACCTTGCCGCCGTTGTGCTGGCACTTCTCCCGTCCGCATCGCGGCCCCGCCGGTCGGTGGCAGGCCATATCGGCCATCCCGTAGCGCACCACTCCGGCGACCTCGGCTCGCACAATTCGGACAACCCCGTCTCGCACGATTCCGCCGACGCCGAGAGCGGACCGCCAGGCCCCGGCCAGGACCACCGTCTGCCCGCCACCGGCCGGACCCACGAGCAGCCCTCTGCCCGCCAGGACCGCACGCCATGAGCACGCAGATCCGGGTAGACCTGGCGGCGCCGACGCCGCCGTACGAGCAGATCCGCAGCCAGGTCGCCTCGCTCATCGCGGTTGGCATGTTGGCCGCCGGACAACGGCTGCCCCCGGTGCGCAGCCTGGCGGCGGATCTGGGTGTGGCCGCGGGTACCGTGGCCCGCGCGTACAAGGAGCTTGAGGCAGCAGGCCTGCTCATCAGCCGCCGGCGCCATGGCACTACCGTGGCCGAGACGGCAGCCGCCATGCGCAAAACCGCAGCCGGCTCTGCCGAGGTGAGCGCCGCCGTCGTCCATTTGGTGCATGCTGCCCGGACTGCAGGACTGGACGATGAGACGGTCTTGAACCTGGTCCGCGGCCAACTGCAGCACCCACACGGAACCCCACCGACCGCGCCGTAGACCTCGCCCCGGAAAGCGCACCGGCCGCTCCGTAAACCTCACCCGCGGGACGCGCGACGCCCTCGCTTGGGCCCACGCCGCAGTCCATCGCCTCACCCTCGACGCCCTCGCCGCGGGCCCCACTCCGCGAACAACTGCCGGCGCACCCCTCAACTACACTGGACGCTGTGAACGCGATTCCCACCCCGTATGAAGACCTGCTGCGCGACGTGATGGCCAACGGCACGGCCAAATCGGACCGCACCGGCACCGGCACGCGCAGTGTCTTTGGCCGCCAGATCCGCTATGACCTGGCCCAGGGTTTCCCGCTGATCACCACCAAGCGCGTGCATTTCAAGTCCGTGGCGCTGGAGCTGCTGTGGTTCCTGCGCGGCGACTCGAACGCGAAATGGCTGCAGGAACGCGGCGTCAAGATCTGGAATGAATGGGCCGACGCCGACGGCGAGCTCGGTCCGGTCTACGGCGTGCAGTGGCGCTCTTGGCCCACGCCCGACGGCGGGCATATCGACCAGATCGCCAACCTGGTGGAGGACCTGAAGAACAATCCGGATTCGCGCCGGCACATCGTCTCCGCGTGGAACGTCGCGGAGATCAAGAACATGGCGCTGCCGCCGTGCCACGCGTTCTTCCAGTTCTACGTGGCGGACGGCAAGCTCTCCTGCCAGCTGTACCAGCGCAGCGCGGATATGTTCCTGGGCGTGCCGTTCAACATCGCATCCTACGCGTTGCTCACCCTGATGCTGGCGCAGCAGGTGGGCCTGGAGCCGGGCGAATTCATCTGGACCGGCGGCGATGTGCACGTCTACGACGACCATGTGGACCAGGTCCGCGAACAGCTATCGCGCGAGCCCTATCCGTACCCCACGCTCAACTTCCTGCGGAAGCCGGAGAGCATTTTCGACTACTCGCTGGAGGACTTCGACGTGGCGAACTACCAGCATCACCCGGCCATCAAGGCACCGGTGGCCGTATGAGCGCCGAAGGTGGTGCTAACGCCGGCAACAACTCCGGCGCCGCTGATGCTGCCCGCGCCCCGCGCCCCTATCCGGACAGCGTCGCCGAGGCCGTGACCGCCGCATCAGCCACCGACGCCGGACAGCCCCAGCCGCTGGCGGCGCCCGTCGTCGGCATGATCTGGGCCCAGACCACCAACGGCGTGATCGGCCGCGACGGCGGCATGCCGTGGCATCTGCCCGAAGACCTGGCGCACTTCAAACGGACCACGCTCAACCATCCCGTGATCATGGGCCGCAAAACGTGGGAATCCTTCCCGGACAAGTACCGGCCGCTGCCCGGGCGCACCAACATTGTGATCAGCCGCCGGCCGGAAATGCGCGACCAACTGGCCGCCGAGGGCGCCGTCGTGGTCGAATCCGTGGAAGACGCGATGGCCGCAGCCGCCGCCAGTCCAGGCAGCGACGAAATCTGGATCCTTGGCGGCGGCGAGATCTTCAACCTCGCCACACAGCATGCCAACGCTGCATCGGTCACCGTTATTGACATGGAGACCGACGGCGACACCTACGCGCCGCAGCTAGGCCCGGAATGGAAGTTCGACGGCGTCTCCCCCACCGAGGGCTGGAGCACCGGGGCCAACGGCACCCGCTACCGCATCTCGCTTTGGGTCCTCGGGAACAACGGCCGGGCGCAGTAGTCCCTGTCTCGCCGCACAGCGAAGTGTGGGGGTCCCGGTGCCGGGGGCCGCACCGAACACCGCAGAGTGTTAGGCCCCCAGGTTAGGCCCCCAGCGCCGCCGACCGCACCATCACGCCGTCGGCACGAAAGGGGACGCGTCGGCACGAAGGGGACGCCCCGCCGTCGTACGCGTGCCTTGGAGGCGTACGTTTGCCGCGGATTCGCGCCCTGGCTTCACGTAACTCACGGGCATCCAAATTGACCCTGCCCGTAAACTAGATGGCATGAGTTCCCCCGCAGCCACTTCATCTACACAGTCCGTCGGCCTGATCGGTTGGCGCGGCATGGTCGGTTCCGTCCTCATGCAGCGCATGCAGGATGAAGGCGACTTCGACCTGATCAACCCCGTCTTCTTCTCCACATCGAACGCCGGCGGCGATGCCCCGGCCTTCGCTGCAGGCGCGGGCAAACTGCAGGACGCGTACGACGTCGAGACGCTCGCCAAGCTGCCGATCATCGTCACTGCGCAGGGCGGGGACTACACCTCCGAGGTCTACCCCAAGCTGCGCGATGCTGGCTGGGACGGCCTGTGGATTGACGCCGCGTCCACGCTGCGGATGCAGGACAGCTCCATCATCGTGTTGGATCCGGTGAACCGTGACGTGATCGACGCCGGGCTGGCCCGCGGCGTCAAGGAATTCATCGGTGGCAACTGCACCGTTTCCTGCATGCTCATGGGCCTGGGCGGGCTGTTCAAGAACGGCTTGGTGGAGTGGGGAACCTCCATGACCTACCAGGCAGCCTCCGGCGGCGGTGCACGGCACATGCGCGAGCTGCTGAACCAGTTCGGTTCGCTCAACGCCGCCGTGACCGCGGAACTGGCGGACCCCGCCTCCGCGATCCTGGAAATCGACCGCAAGGTCCTGGCCCTGCAGCGCAACCCGGAGCTGGATTCCTCCCAGTTCGGCGTGCCGCTGGCCGGGTCCGTGATCCCGTGGATCGACAAGGACCTGGGCAACGGGCAGTCCAAGGAAGAGTGGAAGGCCCCGGCGGAGACGAATAAGATCCTGGGGCTTAGCAATGACAAGCGCATCCCGTTTGACGGTCTGTGTGTACGCATCGGCGCCATGCGATCCCACTCGCAGGCCCTGACCTTGAAACTCACCGAAGACCTGCCGGTGGCCGAAATCGAGCGGATCATCGACGCCGACAACGAGTGGTCCCGCGTTGTGCCGAACACCAAGGAAGCCACCATGGAGCAGCTCACCCCTGTGGCTGCCAGCGGCACCCTGGAAATCCCGGTTGGCCGCATCCGCAAGCTGGAAATGGGCCCCGAATACATCAGCGCCTTCACCGTCGGCGACCAGCTCCTGTGGGGCGCCGCGGAGCCGCTGCGCCGCATGCTGCGCATCGCCACCGGCAACCTTTAGGACAGCCAGCACCTCGAGGCTCCAGGGCCTTGAGGTGGCCGTGCCTTATGACGGCCGGCCCCTTGGGGCAGATGGGTCTTGGGGGCCGTTGCCTCTTAGGGCAGCCCGCCACGCTGGTGGACTAAATCCTGTGGTGCCCGTCCCTTTGTGGGACGGGCTCCCGCTGTTATGTTCAGCCCCTCACCTTGTGCCCACGCCGACCGCGTGTTCTCAAGCGCGGCTCCGAGCCCAAGCCGACCGCGCGTTCTCAAGCGCGGCTCCGTTTCCAAGCCGACCGCGCGTTCTCAAGCGCGGCTCCGTTTCCAAGCCGACCGCGTGCCCGGGCTGCAAACTCGGCTCACGTGCCCCTTAGCTGGCCACGTGAGCGCAAGCGCGCCTTGCCCGCAAGCAGCCCCACGGCGCTTCATTTCCGCGGCGTCTGACCTTTCATTGCCTCTTGCGTGAACCATCGACGATCATGAGCCACTCCGGGGCTGTTGGCCTGCACAGGCCTGCTTCGTCCCCAAGCCGTCATGTACTCCACAGACCAGTCTTCTGGCGTTGACTTGCCCTCCACAGGCACCTGCCAGCGGGTGTTTGTGCACATACGTCGAACGTCCGTTCTACCCGGAGCTTGCGCTGCGTAGCGTTGAAGTATGGCAGCGGAACCTTTGGACGAGGCACAGGAGCCGGAGGAACACTCCGGCTCCGCAGCCACGCCCGACGAGGTGTCGGAAGCCAAACCCGACCCAACCGCTTCGGCTCAGTCTGCGGCCGGTCCTGCCATGGCGGAGGACCGCACATTATCAGATTCTGCCGCCGTTGAACCTGCCCCTGAAGCCGCCGAAGATCCTGACATCGCCGGTCCCGAAGACGATACCGCGGTGGGGTCGCCGGCGGGGCGGGAGTTGTGGGAGGAGGACTGGCGGGAGCTGGAACCGGCGGAACTGGCCGGGCTGCTCGCCGGCACCGACCCCGGGACCCTGGACGACTGGTCCACGCTGGAATACCTCAAAGCCGTCGGCAAACACGAGGCCTGGACCCAGTCCCGCCGCACCCGCGGCCTGCACCGCATGGCCGTGCTCCGGCCGGCCACCGGCGCCGACGCCGGCGCCGACGCCGGCGCCCCGGACGGGATTTCCCGGCACGCCGCGCAGGAACTCGCCCCGATCCTCGGCGTGCCCCGGCGGCAGGCGGCCGCGGACCTGGCCGACGCGCACCAGCTCGGCACCCACCTGCCCGCCACCCTGGCCGCCCTCGACCAGGGTGCCATCGACCTGCCCCGCGCCACGGCGATCGCCCGCAAAGGCGCCGACCTGCCCCCGGAGACCCTGGCCGAGTACGAGAACACGGTGCTGCCCGGCGCCGGGACCATCACCCTCGAATCCGTCCACGCCCGGGCCCGCACCGCCCGCGACCAGCTCCACCCCGTGCCCTTGGAGACACGGCACCGGGCCGCGATGGAACGGCGCACCGTCCAATACCTGCCGCAGGACGACGGCATGGCCGAACTGTTCATCCGCACCTCAGCGGACAAAGCCCTGCTCGCCTACAACCTGATGCAGGCCCACGCCCGGAAACTGAACTGTGCTGGGTTTCGTAGAGGCTCGGGATTCACGCACTCAGGGGTTCCCGGGTGCGGTTCAGGTGGAAATGGTGTTCGTACTCTATCGGGCTCTGGTAGCCGATGGATGAATGGAGACGCTGATGGTTGAACCAGTGCAC